>JAJCXN010000025.1 GCA_029263415.1 Acidobacteriota bacterium | reverse complement strand
CGACCATGCGTTGTTGTTTCAGCGGAAGAGGTCCTCGGCGTTGAAGTTTGGCAAACACATGTCGTTCCCTTGACATCAAACGTCGACAGAGCCGGCATGGCAGGCAACGTGCTTCTGCACTCCGCGGCGACAGGTCTGCCGAAGGACTCGGTTGCCGTGCCACTCGGTCTCGAGCTGGTTGATCGCTCATGGCTAAGCGAGAGAATAGGTCAACTGCCCCAAGTTCTTCTAGACGACGTCGATCACGGCCTCCGTCTGGTCTTGGGTCTCTGAACCGCGTCTCGGAAGCGCCGGAGTAGTCGGAAGTAGTCGGCGGGCAACCCCGCAGCTAGATCGCCGGCGTCATTGAGGCCCTTTCAGTGCGCGTCGCAGACAAGCCCTTGCGTCTAGATAGGTATGAGACACCTATCCCCGCACACCACCCGCTTCATCGACGAAGACACCGATCACGACAAGCTCTATGAGGTCACCCTCAACACGGTGCAAGATCGTTTCTTCTTCATACCCCACGGGAGGCTTCGCACCCATCTCCACTCCTGAATCTCTTGATCATCGGAGTGCTCGCCTATTCCCAGGCAAAGACCGGGCTCCGCATTTGCTACGCAACGTTCCTCAGCACACACGCGCACATCTTGATCCGGACGAAAAACGCCGAGCAAGTGGCCAACTTCTTCTGCCTGGCCAACAGCCAAATTGCAAAAAAGGTCCAGCGCCTTGTGGACTGGACCGGCGGCATCTTCGCTGATGGGTACACCATGATTGCCATCACCGATGAGCCGCAGGCACAAGAGGAACGCCTTCGGTACCTCATGAGCTAGGGCACCAAAGAAGGTTTGTGCCCCCACCCCACCAAATGGCCAGGCGTTCAATCCGCCACCGCGCTGGTCACTGGAACAATGACGATGCTGGGCATTGTGCAGCTCCAGGCTGGCGCGGGAGCAACGTCAGTGCACCACAACGCGACTCAGGATCGATGGATCTTTCGTTCAGAGCCAGCTTGGAGTTGCCTCAGCAATCTCGCTGCTCCAAGAACTCAACATTTGGGCGGCACCCCCTTTTTTTGGATGCCGCTCAACAACATTGCCCCGGCACCTTTTGCTGCTGCTGCCGGGGGCACCTTTTGCTGCTGCTGCCGGCAGCCTGCTGCTGCTGCCGGCAGCCTAAGATTATGGGACGACCGATGACCAGGCCTGTGTACCCCCGCTCTCGAAGCCGTCGAGGAAGATCACCAACGGGTCGCCGACGAAGGCATTGTCGAGCCAGACTTCGCCAAACTCTTCGCCGAAGACGGTGAGCCGGAAGCGCGCGCTCTGCGCGCCGACTGGTGTCTCCAGTTGTCGCGGCGGAATCTTCAGCCAAATCGGATGAGTGTCGCCGCCAAGACCTGATCCGAGTGAGTCGAGAAGCGGGTTGCCCGCGCAATCCGGCCGGTCGAAGAACGTGATGTCGATGGCAGTGAAGGGGCCGGTGATCTGTGGCCAGACCCAACGGCCCGCTGCTTCCAGACTCAGATGACTTTGGCGGTTGAGCGGTACGCATTGGCTAAGCTCCTGGAACTCACCGGCTTGGAACTGATGGGTCAGGAAAGCCGATCCGGAAGACCACGCCGAGTCTGCGTCCTCGGTGTCAAACAGGAAGTCACTGTCCAGAGTTGCAGTCCATCCATCGATCGAGTCGTCGAAGTGTGGGTTGGTCAGCAGGTTAGTGCGGGTGACTTCGAAGTCGAGAACGAAGTCGTCTCCAGCAGTGCCGTCACCGTCGCCATCGAGGGCGTTGCCAAAGTCGTCGATCAGCTCTGCCGAGCAGACCACCAATCGGTAGTGGCCGCGGCCCGCTGGGGTAGCCTGGGCGAGGGGTAGCACGGCGCTCTGCAGCGTCCGGTCGAACGCGGGTGAACCGAGAGGTAGGGTCACGTCATCGCCGAGCAGCGAGCCGCAGCCATTCGTTTCGATAGCGCCGTTGGCGCCGGCTCCGAGCCAACGGTAGCTCTCGATGTCATTCGCCGAATCAAGGTTCTGTTCGTCGAAGGTGACAACGAGTTGGGTCGGTCCCCACGCCAGACGGTCGCCATTCTCGATCAAGCCATCCTGCGTGGCGCGAACGCTACCGACCGCGGTAACGCGAGGCGGCGTGGTGTCGACGATGACCGACGCTGTGTCCACGAGCAGTTGGTTGCCTGCCTGGTCGACCACACACAGGGAAGACCACCAAGTGCCGTCAGCGACTGTGCGACTGTGCGTGGTCGCGGTCGCCGGCAGCACTACCGTGTCCGGGTCGCCTGAAGCACAGCTCGCGCCGGGACTGGTGCTGACTCGGGCCCGCAGCTCGAGCACGCCGCTGGCCCCATCCGAGGCGGCTCCCCAGGAGAGATCCACCTGGCCCGGCACTGTGGACTGTGCAGTCAGCGGGGCGGCGAGTTCGGGTAGCGTGCCGTCGATCAAGAAGGGACCCTGATGGGCGGTGGCGCTGCAGTTGCCGGCCCGGTCGCAGGCGCGCACGTGCAGATAGTGATCTGCCGCGTCGGCGAGGGGTTGAGACGTCGACAGCTGCGGGCTGGTCGCTGGCTGCAGGTCGAGAGAGGTCCCAAGCTCGGTACCGGCAAGGAGGTCCCACTGCACGACGTAGCCGTCGAGCCCGAGTCCCGGGCCGTCGTCGGAGATCCATTCGGCCTCGATAACGCGCTGGTTCGACCAGATCCCGGTCTGCTGGCCGCTGGGCGCCGGGTCCGTGAAGATCGGCAGGTCCGGCGGCGTCATGTCCTGACCGAAGACCGCGAGGCCCGGTGCGGAGAATCCGGCCACATAGAGGTTTCTGCCCTCGTCTGCCGTCCAGGGAGAGAGCACCACAGAGCGGGCACCTGCGAGGCCGTCGATCGGGCCATTCGGGTCTGGGTCGCCGTTGCGCCTAACCTCGGCAAAATCTAGGGTGCCGGTTAGTGGGTCCCGATCGAAGAGCACTACCGCGTCGTCGAAGCGGGAGGCGGCGAGCAGGCGACTGCGCAGCGGATCGTCCGTGATCGCCAGAGAGGCCGGGCCGACCAGTCCTCGGACCCCGGACTGACCATCGCGGCGCCGGCCAGCGTAGGTGAGCTCTCCGGTCGTCGGATCTTGCTCGAACCAAACAACAGCGTCGTCCAGGGAGCCGGCGACGTACAGGAAGGTCGGTCCGGCTCCCGGATCCTGGGTAGGTGGCCCGACGATCGCCAGCGAACTCGCTCCATCAATGCCGTCGATGCCATCACCGTCCTTGAACCGGCCGACGTAGTCGACGATGCGACCCGTCGCCGGGTCAAGCGCAAAGATGACCACCGCGGCATCGAGGACCGACGCTACGTAGAGGAAGTCGCCGGTGGGCGACACGACGGCATCGGTGGCGCCGCGCAGGCCGTCGACGGCGCCGGAAGTCAGCTCTTGCCCATCGACAACGACCTGTTCGCAAATCAGCGTGCCGTCGCCTGCGTCACGGTACAGTGAGATCGAGTCGCTGTCGGCGCCGAGAACGTAAACGCCATCGGCGCCCGCGATCCGAGTCAATCCTCGGGGTCCGGCAAAGCCGATCGTGCTGCCCGCACCACCTGCGCAGGTCGGTTCGACGGTCTGGTGCAGAGTGAGGCTACCGTTGGCTTCGCGGGCGAAGACCAGTAGACGGTCGTCGGCTGCTGCGGCGGCCCACACCCAGGACCCAGCGGGGTCGGCAAGCACCGCTGATGCGCCTCCGAGGCCCTCGGTGCCGCTCTGGTTCGACGGTGTGACGTCGCGCAGCACCTGCAGGGCCGTAAGGGTACCGTCGATAGGCGAACGGTCGAAGACGACCAGTGACGAGGAGATCTCCGAAGTCACATAGACCTGGCCTGGAACGCCGTCCTCAGCGTAGACCGAGACCGCTGAGGCGCCGCGCAGGCACTCCCCATCGCAGGTCGGCAGCGGGAGGGGGTCGAGCTGCGCCTCTTGGAAGACCAGTAAGTGCTCGTCGTTGAGGATCGTCGCGATCCCCTCGGCGTCGGCGATGGCGATGTCCTCGAGATTCGGTATCGGCAGCGAAAGCTGCATGGAGAAACTCTCGTCGCTCTCCCGTTCCTGGTCGGTGAGCACGGGCACGGCAATCGTGGTGCAGGGAAGTCCGTAGTCGGGGCAGTTGATGCTGGCATCGATGAGTAGGGTTCCGCTGGTGGGGAGGAAATCGAGGCCTTCCTGCGCCGAGCCCGGTAGCGTCGCATAGTCGGCACTCAAGCTCGCCCCACTCGGCCCCGATTCACCGGGCACCTCGAAGGATGCGGTGACGGTGAAGACGGCCTCGGTCTCTCCGCCGTCGCCCTCGAGGACCGAGGTGTCTTCGATGCGCAAGAGCCAACGGGCGTCGTCGGCATCGATGGTGGCGGTCGCGGCTCCCACGAGCACGTTGGCTACCCCTGGATCGGACAGCTCGACGGTGAACTGCTCCGGCGGCTCGACTTCTGTGTCACCGAGAACTGGTACGCGGATCTGACCCTGCACGAAGCCAGCCTCGAGCAGCAGCGTGCCTTGGGTGGCGGTGAAGTCGGA
Source organism: Acidobacteriota bacterium (assembly GCA_029263415.1). Classification (GTDB taxonomy): domain Bacteria; phylum Acidobacteriota; class Thermoanaerobaculia; order Multivoradales; family Multivoraceae; genus JAJCXN01. The sequence goes on along the minus strand of JAJCXN010000025.1, from coordinate 48,763 downwards.
ACCGCTCATCGCGGTGCCGTCGACGGTTGCATAGTTGACTGTGACTTCAAAGTCGACGGGACGCGAAAGGCGCACAGTGAAGACCGCGTCGGTGGTGCCCGCGTCTCCTTCGGTGACTTCGTCGCCCTCGATCGACAGATCGGGTGGGTCGTCGAAGAAGGGGTCCAGGTCGATCCGCTGCGTGTCGCCGGCGCCGCCTACTGTGGTCTCCGCGGCCAGGGCCCCGTCGAGGTAGATCTCGATCGCGTCTCCGGGGCGCGAGGTGCCAGGGATGCGTGGATCCTCGGAGCTGAGCGGCAGGCGGAGTGCATAGCGGTCGCCTAGGTTCGGTTCGGAGCCGATCACAAAGCGATCGAGCGCCGCCCCCTGGTCGGCGAGGAAGACTTCAACGAGGGTTCCTTCGGGGGCGAGTTGGCCGTTGACCGTCGCCGATCCCCAGATCGTGTGGTCGGGCTCGAGCAGCGGCGCAGCACTGAGGCGGTTTGTGTCGGCGAAGAGCAGCGTGGTGAGGATCGATAGTGAGAAGAGAGCTGAAGGACGCAAGCCTGGGACATTCATGATCGCGAGTTCCTCAGTTGCCGGCGTAGGAGTAGGTTTGGAAGCCGATCAGGACGTCGTCGAGTTGGTCGGTGAGCTCGATTAGCCGATCGCGAGCATCGAAGCCATCGACGATCGCACCTCCCTGGCCGGCGCCCAGCGTCTCCGCCGAAAGGATCAGCACCCACTGGGTATTGGCGACCGATCTGCCGATGAGGCGGCTGTCGGTCTTCATGGTGGCGGGTCCCACCTCCGGCAGATCGCGGGGGTCGACGCCCTCCTGTGCATCGACCTTGACCGCCGGGAAGCGCGCGAATCGCCGTGTCGCACCATAGCCGCCGGAGAGGTTGTCAACCGTGGGTAGCCAAGCTGGGTCGATCAGATCGTCGCCGCCGATCGGGAAGGGCACCGGAATTGCCTGGTCGACCACGGTCCAATGGCGACGATTGAAGTCGCCGGCGGTCGGCGGCAGCAGGACGTCGGCGCCCGCCGGGATCAAGTAGAGACGCAGGGTCTCCGGATACTGGTCGGCGGCATCGTCGCGGAAAACCAGCCAGACGCCGACGGAGCGGATTTTGGTTGAGAAGCGGCTCGGGTCGTAGCCGCTGTCGCGAGGGCCGAGCGGCCAACCGAAATGGTTGAGGCCGGCTTCGACGACCGTGCTATCGATCGGCAGCACGAGACCCGGGGCCAGGCGGCACGCAGGCGAAGACAGGTCAACACCGCAGCCCGGATCGTCGGTGAAGGGACGGGCGAGGCGCAGGAAGGTGTCGTCCTGCCAGAGGTCGGAGGTGATGGCCTCCTTGAGAATCTCGGCCCAGCCCTGGGCTCCCTGGACGTCCCGCGGGTTGGGCAAGGTGCCCGGTGGGGTCGCGGAGCGGCAGTCGAAATCGCTCTCGGTCGGTTCCTCATCCGCTCTTACATAGAGATCGGCGTCGCCGGTACCGCCGAGGGTGCGGAACCCGAGGTCGTCGGCGCCCGCGGGCAGTGGAAAGGGGCCGAGGACCTGGAAAGAACCCTGAGCCCCGGCGAGGTCGGTGCCGAGGGTCTCGCGCACCAGTTCGCCGTCGAGCTGGTAGTTCCACTCGAGCGTAACGGCGGCGTAGAGGCGTGAACCGAGCAAGCCGACGTACCAGGTCGAGTCTGGGGCTGGTTCTTCGAAGCGGCAGCGTTCCTCGTTGCCAGCACTGGCGGTCAGACGGTCCGTCGAGGTGCGCAGCCACTCGCGACGCAGCGAGAAGACGTTGAACTCGTTTTGGGGGTTGTTGAAGCCGAGTTGTCCCTCGAGCACGTCGAAGTTGGCGTCGAGGCGGGCGAGCACGTCGGCGAGGCCCCGCGAACCGGTTTGGGGCGTGCCGTTGCTGACCTCTCCCAGGCTGCGCTCGCGCACGATTTCGCTCAGGAATTCGCGACCCGAGGCCGCGTCGGTGCCGACGAGGTTGGTCTCGTAGTCGTACGCGGAGGCCGCCAGGTAGGTGTAGCGGGCGGCGAGGTCGAACTGGGCGCGGTACTTCTGCAGCGCGTCGTTGCGCAGCAGGCGAAAGGTCATGTCCTCATAGCGGTAGTCCTCAACGTCGCTGGCGACGCGCTGGCGGAAGCGCACCAACTCGCGCAGCAGACGCAGGCCCTCGCTGATGGTCGTGCGGATCGTCGCCAGGTTCTCGCGCAGATCGAGGCGGCGTTCGACCAGTTCGAGGCGCAGGCCGATTTCCTGACGCACCAACTGTTCTAGTTCGCGCAGTATGCGTTCGGCCTCGATGTCATCAATGTTGGCGACCAGTTGGAGTTCCGCGAGGTGCTCGCGTTCTTCCTTGGCCTGTTCGAGGTCGAGGACGACGCCTTCCTGCTGATCGGCGGCTGCGCCGAAGGCGTTGGAGACGGTTGAGATACCGGCGAGAACAGAGAACAGATAGCCTTCCCTCTTCGCGATCGGGAAGCCGCATCCCGCAGCCATGGCAGTTGAATCTTTTTTGCACTCCTCATCGTCGGCGATTGCCTGGCCGAGGGCCTCGCGCAGATCGTCGATGACATTCGCGGTTCGCGAGAACCCGAGGCGCAGGTCGTTCGCTTGGTCCATCTGCTTGTTCAGAGCTCGGTTAGCGCTGTTGCGGCTGTCGATGATCTGGATCGTGTCGGCGGTGATGCCGCGCTGGATGCGTAGCAGTTCGGCGGTGTCCTGAATCTCCTCCAGATGGGCGTCGTAATTGGCGAGGGCGGCGGCAAAGCTGATCTGATTGCGGGTGAAGTCGCGCAGCGCGACCTGAACCTCACCCTCGGCGGGGCGCGGTTGCTCCCAGGCGGCAGGTTTGACCACACCGAGGCCCTCTTCGACCTCATATTCGATCACCACGTCTTCGAGTACTGGCGGCAGTGCCTGATCGACGAAGACGCCGAGCTCGGCGCTGATCGGGCCGGCCGTGCGCAGGACCGTACGGCGTCGTTCCGGTCGCGATGGCAGGCCGAACTCGACCGGATCCATGACCGCGAACATCTCGAGGTCCGGGCCTTCGTAGCCGGGCGGATAGGGCCCCTCGACACCGATGGCATCTGGGTACGGGCGGCCGAAGGTCTCGATCAGTCGGTTCTGGTAGTCCCACTCGCCATCCACGACGTTGCGTCGGAAGTCCTCGAGCGAGTCCTGATTGCGCCGCAGGCTCTGGGTCAGGCGATTGGCGTGGTCAAAGACCGTGACAGCGTTCCCGAGCGCTTTGTCGGCTCGGTCCCAGATCTGCTCGAAATGGGTTTCCCCCTGGACCGCAGAACCGACTTCGAGGAAGGTCGGGTCGATGTCGAAAGGCACCGCGCCGGTGGCGAGGCCGAGCGGATTGAGCCCGCGGTCGGCCAGGTCGAGCTTGGCCTGGATGGCCTGGAACTGAGTGCTGATCTCACCGATTTCGGGCACGGCGGGCCGATCGATCTGGGTCAGGGGAGAGGGTGGACTCTGCGGATCCGGAATCTCACGACAGTCGTCGTCGAGGGTTGCACCGTCGATGTCGAGTGGGCAAAGACGCGGACGCTGGTCCATTAGGTCTGGGGCTTTGGTGGGCAGCAGGCTGTTGACGACAGCCCAGTCGAGCAGAGCTCCCTGGCCGGCCCTTCGAGCCCACTGCTCAACGCCCCAGGCGCGCTCGGGCTCGGAGTCTTCGTAACCTTGCCACTGGCCGTCCGGGTCGGCGACGAACTCGCGACGGTAGGTGAGATCGGTGATCGCCGCGCCCGCGCGGGCGCGAGCTGCAGCAGTGCGCGCCAGCTTGCGCTCATCGAAGTAGTCAACCAGCACCGGATCCTGGCCGACGAGGACCTGCTCGACGCGCGGCAGCCAGACGTAGTTTGGGTCGCGTAACAGACGCAAGTAGGTCTTGATGGCGCTCAGGTAGTGACCCCAGGCATCGCCGTGGCCCATGGGGTACTGGCGGATGGCGTCGTCGAGATCGAGATCGCCGTCGGGCTCGCCGTCGGGGCCCGCGTCCTCAAGGTTGTAAACCTGCTGGTAGGCGATCTCGCCCTCGCCTAGGGTGAGGTTCCAACGCAGGCGGTTGTAGGCGGGTGCGTTGAGTGCCGAACCGCTGCCGTCGCGGCCACGGTAGAGGCCGAGCTCCTCGTCGAGCAATGTCGGAACCTGGTTCTGGAAGGCATGGATGGCCGGCGCCAGGGTGCCGTACTCGCCGCTCTCCGTGCCGAAACCGATGGTCGGGTCCAGAGCGTCCGCCACAGCCTCGTTGCCCAGCAACATGAAAAGGTCGGAGACGCGACTGGAACCGAGCAGGAGAGCGTTGTCGACGGCTTTCTTGACATCGCCGAGCGGCGGATCGGTCTCGTCGAGGGAGATCGCCAGGCTGCGCCGCAGCACGGTTTCATAGGCCTCGATCAGGCCGATCGAATCGAGATTCTCAAGATCGCCGTTGAAGGCGATGTCGCGCTCGTAGAGAGGGCCCGCCTGCTGGATCATGCTGACGTAGGTCGACGCGGGATTGCGGTGGAAATCCGTGCTGCGCTGATGGAAAGGGTTGAGACCGCGCACGACGCGCTTGATCCAGCCCTCGGCAAGAGCCGGCTCGGTCGGATCGCTCCGACGGCCGGCGAGTACCGGCGCGCCGCCGCAGACGCCGTCGTAGACGGCACCGGTGTAGCTAGCGAAGAGCAAGTTGTCGCCCAGGAAGGAGGCATCTTCGTTGGCCGGGTCGCCGACCGTGATCAGCAGGGTTTGGTCGCTGGTGCTACCGGTAGTGGTGCGTGCGGACCAAGCCTCCCCGGGAGGCAGCAGCGCGGGATCGCCGGTGTCCGGACGCAGGTACCATGTGTAGTTGACGTCGGGCCGACCCGCGAAGTCGAGCGAGTGTCGGATCGCCAGTCGGCGGTCGAAGACGTTGTCGTAGTCGACTGACCAGAGGAAGCCCGGTTCCGGGTCGCAGGCCAGACGAAAGACCTCTAAACCGATGTCGCCTGTGGCCTGCTCGAAGTTGTTGTATGCGAGGGTGAACCAGCCCTCACCCTGTGCGGCACCGGCGCTGACCAGGGCCGGTGCACCGATCACTGATGAGGGCGGGTTGTCGTTGGCGAGGGCGCTATGGGTGGCTGTGAACAGCAGACCGATCGCCGTCTCGCACTCCGTCTCACAGGAGTCGAGGGCCTTGAGGCGGTCGGCCTCAGCTGCGGACATCACATTCAGCAGCACCAGGTCCGGGCCGTCGCGATAGCCGCTCCAACCCAGTTTGCCGTTGAGGGTGTCAACCTCGAGGCGCAGGCGCAGATCGCTGGGTGCCTCGTCGATCAGGCGCTGCGGCCAGAGATCTGTCTGACTGATGGCGACGTAGGCCCAGCGAGTGGTCTGCCAGTCAATCAGGCGAACGAGATAGCTGGTGTTCGGGTCTGGAGCGGTGGCTGCCGTCTCGGGGAACTCTTGGTAGGCGATCTCGACCGACGCCTGAAGGTCAAGGTCGCGCAGGCTGTCACCAACGGCGAGAGTGCGGATGCTGCCCGTCGGCCAGGATGCCCGGTACTCCACGAGCGCGTTGTCGTCGAGCCAACGTACACAGCCGTTCTCGGTCAGGCTGCCTTCCTCTGTGTAGAAGCCGGGTGGTGGTTCGTAGTAGGGGCGTACCTCCATGGTGCCCGCTGAGGCGGCCCAAACATTGCCGTCGACGTCTTGCCAGGAGGGGCGGCCGATGATGTCGGTGATCAGCGTGTCGGCGCAGCCCTGGAAATCAGGCAGGGAGAGGGGATAGGGCTCAGGGACGCGTTCTCCGACGGTGAGGTCGTAGCTGAAGAAGTTGCCGATGTCTTCGCGACCGACTTCGTACAGAGAGAACTCCCAGAGCGGCGGTTGGCCGGGCACGCCGTCGAGCGCCTCGGCGCGCGACTTGAGCAGCACGAAGGGCTCCGAGGGAGCCAGTGCACCGGGCACGCGCAGCGCGAAGACGGCCTGTTCGCCCTTCGGCTGGCACCATGACGGTTGAGGGTCCAGCGTGGTGCAGGGAGCATCGGTGTAAGACGGCCCGAGCCAGGCGTGCTCCTCGTTCGGATTGAAGCCGAAGTCGGTCGGGTCGTTCTGCACGTAGACGCGGGCCGAGGGAAATTGGGCTTGGCTGATTCCGGGCTGGACGTCGTAGTCAGAGCCGATCAGCGTGTCGACCTGTATTCGGCTGGAGACAGTGGGCCAATCGCAGCCGTAGCTCACGGGTTGGTCGGGCCAGGTAATGCCGAAGTCGGGATCTGGGTCCGAGTAACCGACGACCATGAGCTGGTTCTGCGACGCCAGAGCACGATTGACTGCGATCATCTGGCCGCGTCGGGCGATCGGGTCGTAGGCTGACGCCGCCCCGGCGGCATCGACGGGTCCGGGCGCCACTGGGAACGGGCCGCCGGAGAGATAAACCGGATAGCCGTTGTCGTCCAAGACCTGTTGGCCGAAAGGGTCGACGTGCAGGGGGTGCGGCGGCAGAGGTTGACCGACGACGCAGCCGCCTTGTTGCGCGATCACAGGCATTTCGGAGCCGCCCGGCACCACTGTTTCGATGACCACGAAGCGGTCGAGACCGCGGAAGGGATCGTTGAACCAGAGCGTGCTGCGGCCGAGATCGTCGGCCCGGAAGGTCCCGGTGCCGGAGTTCAGGAAGGTGGTGGCCTGGTCCGCGTAGGCCAGCGGAGCGATCTCGGAAAGCTGCCAACCGTCAACGAACTCGAGGCCGTCGACCGGGTCACCCATCTGCAGGTCGACCAGATTTAGCGCGCCAACGCTGTCCGCACGCGTCTGGCCGGTGTTTTCGTTGAGCTGATACCAATGCTGCAGGCCGCTGGTTAGGCCAGCACGCAGCGAGTCTAGTTCTCCTGGGTCGGTGCCGAGACCAGCCGCCTCAAGATCGTCAAGTTCCGCATTGGTCAGTACCCGGTTCCAGATACCAATTGAATCCATCTGGCCGTCGAAGCCGGTGCCGCCGAGTTGGAACGGGACGTTGGCGACAGGCCAGCCGAAACCGGGCGGCATGGCGAGCGACTGGTCATTAACTCGTAGCTTCACCAGGTCGCCGTTGGCTGTGAAGGTCAGCGAGATCCAGAGCCAGGTGCCAAGGGGGGTCGGCTCGAGGAGGAACTCCTCTTGCGATCCGAATTGGATCGCGAACCGAGTTGCCGTCCCGCCACCGATGTTGTAATAGAGGCGCCAGCCGGTGTTTGCCGAGAATTCGCTCCACACCTCGCGGACAGCAGCGTTGGTGATCGGTTCCGGGCGGACCCAGCCTGCGACTGTGAAGTCGGCGGTGTTCTGGACCACCGGTGCAGCTGCGGTCAGACCTTCCTGAGTGGCTCCGTCGAAGTCGGCCACCTCTTCGTGGGAGAGCGCGCTATGTCCGATTTCCACTGGTGCGCCGCGCGGATGGAAACGATCAGTTGCCGACCAGTCGATCCTTTCACGGGAGACGTAAACACCATCGGCTGTGCGCCACTCGGTCTCAAGGGTTTGGTTCCCTCCGACCGCCCACAGCTGGCCATCGCCGTTGTTGGAGGATGGATCCCAGGCAGCGGCCCTGCTGACCGTGCCCGCCTGCCGGTCTAGAACGGTCGGTTCGGTCGCGGTCAATACTCCTAGAGGCCTGCCGATCGGCTGGCCGACCCGGTAACGACGCTCGATGTCCCAGTTGCCGGTCTCGTAATCGAGGGGAGCAGCGAAGCCGTACCTTTTCGGGGGTAGGACAGGTACTTCGTCGCCCACGGTCGGCCCCCCGATACCAAGTTGTAGAGAGCCTCGGAATGTTCCGGCCACTAGAATCCTGTCGGACTGAAAGGTGGCGCCGGGTTGCAGAGCGAGGCGGACGTTAGGAGAGGACAGCCCGTCGCCGACAGTCACAGCCGCGCCTTCCCAGAAGTTCGGGTCCAGACCCGACTGATCGTCCCGCAGGCTGAAGCGGCGAATGCGAAGACTTCGGTCCAGGTCGATCCACGACTGAAAGAGGTCGCGGCCGACGACCAAGAGGTCGTTGGAGAAGAACAGATCGTCGCCTGGCAGTGTCGACTCGTCGAAGTCGATTCCTTGCGTACCGGCCGAGATCCGAGCGATGTGTCCGTGGCCGTTGGAGTGCTCGTAAGAGACGTTGACGTGACTATCGGCAGCGACGATTCGACCGTTAAGGCCACGGGAGCTGGCGTTCGTGAAGGCGACATCCCATTCGCGCAAGGGTGCGTCATCGTCGGCGGGGTCGATCAGGGGATCCCAGCGGCTGACGATCAGACCGTCGCGGGAAGGACCCGAGTTCACCCAGTCATCGGGTGGTGACGCGGCGAGATACACCGCGCCGCCGTCGGTGGTGATGTCTCGCATTCGCGACAGCCATTCGACACCGTGGTCATCCTGATCTTTGCCGAAGATGTGTTTGCGGCGGATGAAGCGTAGCGCCCCACCAGCGGCGGCACTGCCCCCCGACTTGGAGAAAGAATGCACGAGCGCCCGCGAGGACGCCAGGGTGCAGCTGTTGTCGGGATCGCCCTGGTCGGCGTAAGTCCCGGCAACCAAGTATTGATCTGCAGTCGCTACCAGGCCGGCGATCTCGCCGAAGCCAAAGGCCTGGTTTTTGCAGTCGTCGGTGTTGTCGAAGTTTCCGGACGCGGCAATCGAATTCCAGGATGGAATCGAGGAACCACCGGCCGGCGAGGTGCCATCGTCGCGCAGCGTCGCGAGCCAGACATAGCGGGCCGGTCTTTCAACGTAGAAACTGTCGGGAGTGTCCGTCGTCAGACTCAGCGTGGCGTTGCCGCGGAAGCCGAACGTGGCTTCGGGCCCGACCAGACCGGTTAGCACGATGTCGCCGGTTTCATCGACGATCAGATCGCCGATGGAGATCTCCTCCGTGCCAATGGGTCCCATCTGGGTGGCCCACACGAACTCGCCGGCCGCGTTGAACTTGACGACGTAGACGCGGCCGTCGTCGGGCGTGAGGCTGTCGGTGGGAAAGATCAGTGCCTGTGTGAAGGTGCCGGCGAGGTAGACGCTGCCGTCGAAAGAGCTCACGGCCTGTCGCACGGTGGTGCCGTCCGGAAGTTCCTGCGGCCATTCGGCGCGCACAGCAGTGCCGATGAAGACGAGTACTGCGGTCAATAGAGTCGTAGCGAGGCGCATCAGGGTGTACCTCCGTTGATCGGGACCGCTCGCGTGATCGTGGCCGCTCGCGAAACGCGGCTCAGTTCGATGGTCCCTTGCATCACGATCGGCACGCTGGTGCCGTCCCTTGACACCGAGCGCATGCCGCCGACCGTTTCGCGCCAGGTGCCGATGACCCGTTCGTTTGAGTCCAGGGTGCGACTCGAGTCATCAGAGCCCCATTTGATGTTGATGTTGCGAGAGATGTCCCAGGTCTCGGCGAAGCACTGACACTGCGGCCCGCTGCAAGGCGGACTGTCGATCGCGCAGCCGGCCGGCAGCACGCCGTCGTGGTCTGGGTGGTAGGCGTGACGGTAAGGGTGGGTCGCAGCGTCGGCGGCGATCGACAGCATGCCGATCTGGCTTTTCGTCGGGATACCGAAGTCAGTTGCAGAGCCCAGAGAAATCGATCCGGAGGGCAGGCCCGGCAGATCGGGAAGGTCGAAGGCCGCCGTGCTCCAACGCTGGGGTACGAGCACGTCGCCACGGTTGATGACACCAAGGTAGTTGCCGTTGGCGGCGGCGTCGGGATCGGTGAGGAGAACGTCCTCGGCGCAGGCTCGAGGCTCGTCGGCGAGGGGCTCGCAAACCTGGTAGACCTCTTCAAGCAGCAGAACGTCCGTGGCGCTGACGTGCATCAGCACCGGAAAGGTAAAAGCGGCTGCGCACAGTGGGCAGAAGCCGTCCTCGTCGGCAGGGCCGCAGACGCAGGTCGGCTCCGGTGGCGGCAGGAACTCACTGCAGGTCTGGGGTTCGGTGCAGTCGCCGTCGACGGCGCAGGGCTGGGGTGGCTGCATGGGATCGGCGCCACTGCAGGCCCGGCCCGGCGTCCCTTCGATGTGACTGACTCGGTTGAGGGCCACGATGCCCACCCAGAGACCCGCGCGATCAGCGACCGGTGTGTCGCCTCGCACGGGGACGAAGCGACGAACGCCCTGCCCGTCACGGAACTCGAGGTGACCGGCGAGGGCACTGCTCATGCCGGCACGACGCAAGCCCAGATCGAGATCAAAGCTGCCGCCCGGCTCGATGGCCACGAACGGCGCCGGCGGTGGCGGCTCCTCGTCGGAACCGGTGAGGTCGGTGGGCACCGTCAGTGAGGTCGGCAGATCGATCCAGGAGCGGGTGGCGTCGTTGCGGTCGCGCTGACGAAAGGCGAGGGCGGCGACACCGTCGCCGAGCGCACGGACCTCTACAGTGCGCGCCGGTTCGTCGAGCAACCCGATCTCTATCGCTCGCGACGGAACGGCCCGACCGAAGTCGACGACCCCGGAGCGGGGCAACCCGAGATCGAGGGGACCTTGGTAGTCAGACCCGCCGTCAGTGAAGATCCAGAAGGCCTCGCCGCGCTCGAGGCCAGAGATGCCAACGTCCTCGATCCAGGTGCCGTCGCTGCGCAGGCGATATGCGAGTTGGCCGTCGTGGGCCGCGGAGGCGCTGAAGAATTCAGGAATCGTGAGCTGGCCGCTGTCGACGGGCGCGCCGACCAGATTGAAGGAGTCAGAAGACCAGCGTATGGGTCGCGCCACCGCCAGGCCTTGCGCCGTTAGGGTCGCTGGTTGCGTTAGGCGGAGCAAGAAGGCCTGGCCACCGCGGACTGCAAACAAACGCGACAAGATGTTCTCGGGCCGGGTCGGCGGAAAGTAGCCAAGGAAGCCCCGATTGGCCAACTTCTCCTCGTCCGGGTCAGCTATGTAGTCGACCGGCGAGAAGCGCGGGTTCCACATCCAGACACTGTCGAGCGGTAGGCCGGCGAAGACGGCGTCCGGGTCGTCATTGACTGGATCAACTTCGAGCCAGATGGCGTTCCAGCCGGCCTCGAGAGTGAAGGTTTGTGTACAGTCGGCATCGTCACAGGTGAGGCTGTTCTGGGCAGCAACGTGAGTAGCGAGGAGTGCCACGAAAGCAAGGCCTATGGCGCGAAGAGAGAGTGAACGCATGAAATTCTCCAAGAGGTCTGCCTCGCCGACGCCTTTGATCGTGCGGAGAAGTTGTAGTTTGGGGCGGTGAGTGTCGCCTTGAGCACCGTTTTGTGGATGTCCTTAACCTCCCAGCGGCAGCGGCAAAAGGTGCAGCGGCAAAAGGTGCCAGGCATATGTAGAGGGCCCGGTCGCTTGCGCGTCCTCCAGTGCCGCTGCGGTAGCCCGTGTTGAGAGCCTTCGATTCACATTCGGGACGACTTCACCAAGGGTCTCGTGAATATCGGTGGCCTGCAGCAGGAGGTCTCCATGAGCCTCAGCGGTCATGGAGAAGTGCTCACGCTCCTGGCAGCGGTCCATCTGCGAGAAGACGAACTCAACTTCACCACTGCCCAGCGCCGCGGTGAACTGACGACCCACTGCACTGCTGTCAATCTGGTCCGCCACAGCCTCGAACTCGGCCACGAAAGCGTGAGCTCTAAGGGTGGTCAATGCGCGATCTGTGCACTCGACTTCGCTGGCGAATAGGGGGTTCCAGCCCAAGTGGAGGGCGAGAATGCATACTCCGACACACCAGTGTCGGTTTTGTCCAATTTGGACTATTGACCGTCTGCGTCTACTCATCATGCGAACTCCAGCAGTGGGTTACAGGCCTTGACGGGCTCTGCGATGCATCTAGTTCACGACCTGCGCTTGAAACGGGCTACACGAGACCACCAATAGCGGGCGAATGCCTGAGTAAAACCTTGGGAAAACCTAGTTGGTGCGTTTGCGAGGCGCCCATATACTGGGCTTTTCGATCGAACTAGCCCTGGTAGCCCCCAATTAGGGTCGCCGCGGAGCCGCTGAGCATGAGCCAACTGAGGTTCGGTGAGGTTCAAGCCTGCCGAGAAGACGGAACCCTGCTGGGACCCGCAGGGTCGTCGCGCCTGACAGCGCAAGAAATGTCGCTGCTGTTGTTGCTTGCATCGAAGCCGGGTGACGTGTTCTCTCGTGACGCCATTCACCAATCTCTTTGGGCCGGCACCTCGGTTTCGGACGAGGCGCTGACCGCGCTGGTCTCCAAACTGCGTTCGCGGCTCGAGGCAGCGGGCGAGTCGAGAGGGTTGATCGAAACGCTTCCCAAGCGCGGATACCGACTGAAGCAGAACCAACCGCAGTCAAGCCCACCGCAGCCAAACCCACCGCAGCCAACACCACTGCAGCCGGGGGTGACTCCGAGTCCCCACCGAACACCTAGACTTGTGCCGTGGCTTGCACTGGCACTCGTGGTGTCCATTGCCATGGTGATCACCCTCACTGGCGGACTTGGGTTTGCCCGCGATCTGTCGCAGCCAACTGCTGAGGGCCTTCCAGGTCGATTGCTGGTGCTGCCTGTGCGGGGCCAGGCGGAATCGTTGCCTGGACTCACCCGCGCAGTGAGTGCTGAGCTGCGCTATCTAGCGGGGAGATCGAAGGACATCCTTGTTCTCGGCCCCGAGACCACGGAGCAGAGCGCAGAACTCACGCGGAGTTTGACCCAGTTGCAACCGCGTGCCGTTCAAGGGTTGGTCAGCCAACGAGAACTGGCAGAGGCCTTGGCGCCCGCACGAGAGGTGGGCGCGGACTGGGTCCTCTGGGTCTCGATCAACGCAAGTCAGAGGACGTCGGCTCGATTGTTAGAGACTGCAACAGGAAGAGCGCTGTGGGTAGAGGACTTGGAGCCCGAAGCAGTTCCGTTCATCCAGTCCACCCGCCTTGCTCGCGGAGCCTTCGAGGTGCTCAAGGAGATCAAGAGCCCGTTGGTCGAGCCAGAACAAACTCAAGACCACGACGATGAACTGCTCGCGCTCGGACGCTGGTACCTGGCCAAGAACTCCAGCGTGGAAGGCCTTGGCCGTGCCTCGGCCTTGTTCGAAGAGGCGGCAGAGCTTGCTCCTAACAACCCTGACACGCACGAGCTCCTAGCTCGTAGCTACCTGCTGCGCTTCTCCAAGGCGGGTGAGTTCGACGTGCAGGAGTCGGCGCGGCGAGCGCAGCCCGCGTTGCAGCGCGCCTTGTTGCTGGACCCGCGGCATGTGCGGGCCCACACGACGGGCGGAATGGTAAGCCGCCAGCTAGGGCACGCAGAGCGGGCCGAGGCTTCTCTTCGCCTAGCTCTTCGCTACCGCCCAGAGGACGAGACCGCCAATTTCGAACTGAGCGAGCTGCTCTTGGCTCAGGGCCGACTGGGAGAGGCGCTGATCCTGCGCGACCGCGTGCTTCGGGGCGACCCGTTGAGTCGCCGCAACCACAGCGCTCAAGCCCGGATCTTGAGCTATCTTGGGCGCTTCGACGAGGCGGACGAGAGACTGGTGGAAACCGGTGTGTTGTCTCGCGAACTTTCGAGTGCCAGAATTCATTTGTTGTACCACTTCGGGCGCTGGCAAGAAGCACGGGAGTTGGCACAGACAGCGTTCGAGCTGTGGCAGCGTCCAGCCGACAGCGGCGTGCTTGCGAAGATCGAAGCGGGCCTCGGTAATTCAGAACTGGCGTATGTCTGGTTGACACAGCATGAAGCACAAGTGCCCGGCCATCACCAGGTCCACATGCTGCGCACACACGCGTGTGCCTCGTCGGCCACGCAGAAGCGTGGTGGGCTCTGGTTCGAGTCATCCGATCGTAGCTGCCTAGGTGAAGCCTTAGAAACAGCTCTTTTGGACCACGAGCCCTCAGCGGTCGGGCAACCGGGTGATCGAACGCGGCGCTACCGCGCCGCCAGCTCTGCCATTCTTGCCCACCTGGCGAATCAACCTCAGAGAGTGATCGATCTGGTCGATACCGAGGCAATTTTTGGAGAGTACGGTCTGCGCGTTGGCCGTCTGCTGCAAGTGGCGATTAGCCTGCTGCACGCGTACCAGGCAATGCAGTTGGAAGACGAAGCTGCCCAGCTGGCTCAAGTTACCGCCACTTGGATTGCAGAGATGGACCGGGAAGGCTGGGCGTTCCCGCGCTACCTTGGGTTTGCTAGTGGCTTCTACGCGCTGACGGGCGAAACGGAACGGGCCAGGCGCACCCTCGAGCGAGCATTGGAGGCGGGCTTCAAGGAGATCTGGTTTCTCGACCAAAGTGCCGCATGGGACACTGTACGCACGGAGTCCTGGTGGCCAGAGACCACGTCGGGCGCGCGAGCAGACCTCCTGCGAATCAAGCTCGCAGCGACCAGTCAGCCGACCGGAGCAATCCGGCTAGGACGCTAGGCCCGCACTCTCCCGTTGCGTTGTGGAGCGGTGAGTGGCTCCGAGCTGCAGCTCTCTACACTTGGCCGACCTCTCTACACTTGGCCGGCACCCATTGCCGCTGCCGGGGGCCCATTGCCGCTGCCGCGGTGGGCTCTTTTGCCGTCGCGGTCGGTGTCGGCGGTGTCGGCGGTGTCGGCGGTGCTAGCGAGATCTTCGGTTCATATCCAAACTACATACCCATATTGGCTAGTGGGCGTCCAAGGCTCTGCTGCCGGTAATCGGGTCGATGTAGCAGGTCACCAGCTCGGCTACCGGTGAACGGTCCACGTGGGACGGAAGCCAGGGTAGGTTGAGTCATTTCGTACTCCGGCTGGCTGCCCAACTGCAGCGCCACCTAAGTGGTAAAGCTGCGCCGGAACACTCGGACTGTGCTGCCCTCGATCAGCGATCACTCAGCGCGCAGAGCCTCCATTGGCTGCACTCTTGATGCACGCCGCGCAGGTATCCAACAGGCGAGCAAGGTCACGGCAACTTGAATCAAAACGCTGCCTCCAACAGCCCAAGGATCGGCGCCCTTGACCTCGTGGAGATAGCCTGAAAGGAGCCCTGAAGTCAGCAGTGCGAGGGCCAATCCGCTTCCGATTCCGATTGCCGCTAAGACGAGCGAGTTTCTGATGACCCCAGCGAAGACACGTTGGGGAGCCGCACCCATCGCAAGGTGGATGCCAATCTCGTTCACTCGCTGGCGCACGCTCAAAGCCAAAGCACCATAGATGCCGATGCCAGCAAGCAGTACGGCTGTGGCCGCGAAGGCACCCAGCAAGCTGAGAACGAACCGGTTCGAAGCTGTCGATCGTTCAACGTAGCCATCAAGGCTTCGGATAAGTGCGGGGCTCTCCGGAAAGGCAGCGTGCACGGTGTCAACTAGGGCTCGTCGAGTGGACGGGCTATCGTCTTGCACTCGCACGGTCAGGGTCAACTCCTGCGATCGGTAGTAGGACCGAGGAATATAGATGGTCCCTCGACCATCCACGCGGCCACCCTGCGCCACGAAAGGCACCACACCGACCACCTCGGCATCGTGAAACACCGTGCCGCTAGTTGTGTACCGCAGGGTCTTGCCAACGGCCGGTTGGTCCGGCCACAGTCTGGCGGCCATCTGGGCGTCGACGACTACCACCGCGCGGTCGGTTCGTTCTTGTTCAGGGTCTAGGAGCCAAGTGGCCAGACCGGGTACGTCGTCGCTAGTGTGCAGATCACGGCCCGCTAAGAGCGGAATCTTCATCGAGTCGAAATAGCCGGGCCAGACGTTTCGAAAGTAGGCCACCCCAGCCACGTCGGGCTTGCCCTCGGCGCCAAGCGAGTAGTCGCACGTCCGGCTATAGATCCCATTGAGCGGGACCGGGAAGACAGCCCCAGCTGACTCAACACCCGGTAGCGCGCTCAGCGCTTCCGCGAGGCTATGTTCAAGGCCCTGGCGTCGCTCGACCCAACGCGACGCCGCCAAGGAACGGTCAGTCAGAGAGCGATCGGCTCCCCCTGCAACGGTCGAAATGTCGATCGCAAGCACCCGCTCCGGATCGAAGCCGAGCGGCGTGCTCTGCAAGTTTGCGAAGCTACGTAGCAAGAGGCCCGTTGCCACGAGCAGCACAACAGTCAACGCGATCTGTAGAGCGACCATGCCCTCGCGGAGGCGACGTTGGCGTCTGTTAGCCGTGGAACTGCGCGTATTCAGCCGACCGGACAGACCGTGCCGCATGGCTCTGATAGCCGGAATCGACCCAGCGAGCATTGCGCAGATCACCACGATCACGATAGCGAATCCGAGAACTTGCCAGTTCAACGATAGATCATCTGCCTGCGGGAGGCCTGCCGGCCGCGCGAGTGCGAGAAGGCGCATCCCCACCCATGCGAGCGCTACGCCGAGAGCGCCACCAGCGCCAGCTAGAAGCAGCGACTCCGAAAGTGAGAGACGAGCCAACCTCCAGGCCTCCGCTCCAAGCGCAGATCGCACCGAAAGCTCGCGCGCCCTCTCGCTTGTCCTCGCGATTAACAGACCGGCGACATTGGTGCACGCGACCAACAACACGCAGACGACAGCGAATCCCAGCATCCATAGCAGCGGCCGAATGTGAGCGCCGCTCTCGGCCACGAAGCTCTCTGCCCCGAGAGCAAAGCCGCTCGCGTCCAGTTCTTCAACCTCTGCCCTCAGTTGACCAGAGATGTTGTCGAGGTCGGCTCTGACGTCAGCAAGGCTCGATCCTCGCCCAGTGCGGGCCAACACTCGGAACGATCGGTAGGTCCGAGAGGACTGGCTCATCCGAAAGCTGAAACACGTCCACAGATCGATCGAGGCGCCTAGGTCCTCACCTACGTCTGCGGCCGCCGGGAACAGCAGCCGGAACTCCGGCGGCAACACACCCACAATCTGAAAATTGCTAGTGAACGTACGGATCGACCGACCGACAACATCCTCACTACCATCGAACATTCGTTGCCAGTAGTCATGACTGATCACTAGAGGGTAAAAGTCTGGCAGTGGAGCACCCTCAACGGGTTCTGCTCCGTCCACTTCGTCGAAGAGCCGGCCGAGCTGCGCTTCGACTCCAAGCATGGCGAAGAAATTCTCGGTAACTGGCACTTGGCGAGCGAAGCTTGGCTGTTCAGTACCCACTACAGGTGCCACGACGATCTCCCCGAACGCAGCCACCGAGTCGAGCGTATTGGTGCGCTCTCGCAGGTCTACATAGTCGGGAGCACTCAGAAGATTTGAAGAACCCACATCGGAAACCTGACGATTCCAAACCATGACCAAGCTCTGGGGATCTTCGACTGGCAACTCTCGCAGCAAAGTTGCTTCGACCACGCTGAAGACCATCGTACTGGCGCCGATTCCCAACGCCAAAGCGATCGTCACAAGGGAGGTGAGACCCGGCCTGCGCGCGAGTGCGATGCTCGAGAATCGGAAGTCTTTCCAGATTCGCGCTGCCGCTGCACCACTCCGTGGCCCGGACTTCGCGCCGGCGGTCACTGAGACGAGGTGCGCTTCCTCTGGGTCCGAACGGAACGCGGCACCGGATGAGTACACCTTCCAGATTGAAGCCAGTGCCTCGCGGCGATAGAGGCGACGCGCGGTGCGCAGGCTCACTCCGTTTGCAATCCGTCGAGCGAGGGCTTCTTCAAGGTCTCCGAGGATCACTTCTCGGCGACTGCCTCCGAGGGTCAGTGCGACTAACGCTTGCGTAATCCAAGGAGTTCTCACCGACAGGTCCTCGGTACCAGAGGGGCGATTCATTTCAAACGCCCTGCCAATCGCTCGAGCTCTGGCAAGTTACCGGCGGCTATGAGTTGAATTCGAGCATGGGCCTCGCGAAGTGCCTGTGCCCCTAGTGTTGTAATTTCATAGAGGCGCTTGCGCCGACCACCTCTTGCTGCGGTCGGCTCGCCCAGACATGACGCTACGAAGCCTCGTCGTTGGAGACGTTCGTAGCCAGTGTGAATTGCGCCGGGCGACATGCTCTTCCCCGCTCGGTCCTCAAGCAGCTCCCGAACCTCAACGCCGTGTGTACGATCTCCAAGCTCAACCAACGCGAAGAGCAGCAGCTGCTCGACTTCTCCCAATGCTCGATTTCTCATGGGCTTATTATACCTTCAGTGCATATTAAATCAACCCCTTCGCTCTCCATCCAGAAATTCGACCGGGTTCCTTGGAAGAACTTTGAAGCTCCGAAGCTTCCATGCGGCCAGGAGTCCCAAAGCCGCGATCGCAAATACGTACCCCGACAACGGAGGCACTTCGTCCACCACGCGATAGGCGCTCCCAAACACATCGGCGGAAACATTCACAGCAGTGTGCATCACGAACGCGAGGAACAATGCGCCCCCCGTGTACTCGTACATCAACGTAATGAGCAACGAAAGCGCGATCGTGGCGACCGCGTAGCCAACCAATCCCACAGGTATGCCGGTAATGAGACCCCACCCGTGCAGGCTGGTTCCTTCAATCCAGAACAGAGGAATGTGCCAGCCCCAATGCGCGACACCCACAGCAACACCAACAGCTAACGCACTCCACCGCCGCCGAAGGCCCGGCTGGAGATAACCACGCCAACCGTACTCCTCCATCAGCGGCACAATGAGACCAATCACGAAAGCAAGAAGGACCATCACTGGGTTGATCCTGGGAATCCGCATCACACCGCCTCCTGCGGAGTGAATACCGATTGCGAGGAACCTAAACAATACGGGCACCAGAAGAGCGTAGAGATACCAACGGAACGGAACACGCCATTCCTTCACGCGTGAAGCGAACTTCTTCAGCTCAGACCAACCATCAGCGTGGAGCACTAGAAGCATGGCAACAAGACTCGGGGCAAGCCCTCCCCAAGCATAGAGGCGTCCCGGCGCGTGTGCGTCGATCAGGCCAATGCCAGAAAGGCCCAGAAGGCCAAACCAGATGCACCAGGAAAGGCCATAGGTACAAAAAACGAATGCGACGATGCGCGGCGGAGTGGACATGACAAACCTTTCATTGGGTTTCTGAACGAACCTCGTCATCCGAGGGTCACAATAGCGACGGGGCGTGGTTTCCTGCACAGGGCGACGAAAGTCTTGGAGCCAAAAAGATCAGAAAGATCGCCTCCCACTAGCAAAGCAAACGGAAAAGCCGACAAGAGAGCGCTAGCCGTCATGAGACTTCCTCAAAAGCTTCTTCGCGGGTTCCAAAGCCCCCTCCTGAGTTGCGAACTTGCAAACGTTGTGGAGTTGCTCCGGGGTGGGGTTCTCGTTCTTAGCTACGCTTTGTGACGCCTCAAGGGCGCTCCAAGGAATCCACTGGAGAAACAGGCGTGAGTGCCTCCGCTTTTTCACAGAAAGAACATTTGGCGCGCAACGCTCCGCAGCAGCGGAACAGCTTTGGTGGCGGAGTACAGTTTTCTTTCGCTCCGTCTGAAATTCTCTAAACACCGCATTTGGATCAGACTGCGCACGCTTTTTGCGTGGACTAAGGATCGTTGCTGAATTCATATTCGTGCTCCGTTCTGGTGGCCAACGCACCCGTTTGCGTCTACGTACTCGCTAGTCTTCATTGCGGCACCTCATCGGCCGACTACGTTCGTTGCTGTTCGCACGGGGAGACGTGGAACCCCTTGTGGACCAGGATCCCTACCTTTAGGGAAAGTGAGTTTCCGCTTAGAGACTCAAACATCAGTGGCCGTTCGAACATCGCCGATCATGGCGCTGGGTTTTGCGGAAACGGCCGCTTGACGGCCGGCCAGCACGTGCGCATCGGCATGCCCAGAGACTGGCTGGAAACCGTCGTGAAGCGACGGATGCCGAAAGAAGCGGGTTCGCTGCCCGTCGAAACTCGCGATTGGAACGGACGGTTCGAGCACGGGTCACAGTTCAACCTCTCCTTGCAGGTCGGCGAGCCCCATAACGAGAGTCTTGACGTCAACGATGCCCTGCGCAGATTCAAGCAGGTCGAGCAAGACCCGAGTCGCCCAGAGCACCAGCCCTGCCACGCATTCGCGACTTCTTCGGAAGAACGGTACGCTCTGGAAGAGGTCCCCCGCGTACCTGGCAGAAGTGACTGTCAGTAGGGTGTACTTAGGGCCACCATGACTATTGCCCGTGCGGTTGCCATGAGGCCGTGCGGCGCCGATCACAGGCTGGAATCGCGCAACGTAAGTGGCCGGTAGGAGTCCTCGGCTAGCCAAGCCTCAAGGCGAGGTTTGATGACCTGCCAATCGTTGTCAAGCATCGCGAACCAAGCCGTATCGCGGTTGCGGCCCTTGATGATCATGTGCTTCCGGAACTCGCCCTCGAACTCGAAGCCCAGTCGAAGCGCTGCGCGGCGTGACTTCTCGTTCAAGGCATCACACTTCCACTCGACACGTCGGTAGCCGAGACGATCAAAAGCCTCACTGAGCATCAGGACCACGGTTTCGGTATTGGCTCGGGTTCCCTGCGCGGACGGCGCGTACCAAATGGCTCCCAGTTCCAGCGTTTTCATTTGCGGCACTATGTTCATAAAGCTGGCCATGCCGATCCGTCGCGATGTGACGTTGTCAGCAACTACGAAGACAAGCGGATCTTCGGACCGCGCGCAGTCGGCCAACCATGTCCGCATGCGTTCTTGGGAAGAAAACGGGCCAACCGGCATGTACGTCCATAGAGCCTCGGCCTCCCGGCCTCCACCACCAGCGAAGAGATCGTCGATATCTGACTCAGGCCGCAGGGGGTGGAGCGAGACATAGCGGCCCTCGTGCGAGCGCTTCGTGGGCTTCTTGGTGCCACCTTCGAGCGGAACCTGCTCCCCCACTGGGTGCGAGCGAGATGGCGCTCCGACCTTCCCGTGGAGGACCTCCAAAAGCCGCTCAATGTCATCCACCGTGTTGTAGAGGTGGGGTGAAATTCTGAGGGCTCCTTCGCGATGACTAACGGCGATTCGCTGCGACGAAAGGTCTTGATAGACACGTTCGGTGTGTTGAGCCGACTGACCGGACACGCAGACGATGTTGGACCGGTGCTCCGGGCTGAGGTCAGAGACGACACGAAAACCGGATGGAAGGTCACCGATGAGCCTGTCGAGCAGGGACCGATTGTGTGCCTCGACCACGTTGGGAGCGACGCCGCGAAGATAGTTCAAGGACGCTGTCCCCGCCGCGAGGTTTATGAAGTTGGCGGTCTCGTTAACGTCGAATCGCCGAGCTCCGGGCCGGAGAACTAGCTCGCAGCTCCCCAGGCGGCTGAGGTCATTCGCGCCTTCGACAGCAAACCAGTTGATGTTGCTGAGCTCCAACTGCCGAGTCAAGTCGGGTGAGACGTAGGCAAAGCCCAGGCCATAAGGCCCTAGAAGCCACTTGTATCCGGAGCAGGCAAGCAGATCGCAGGGCGTTTGCTGCAGGTCGAACGGCAACCCTCCGAGGCCTTGGCTGCCGTCGATAGCAAAGAAGACATTGCGTTCTCGGCAGAGGTCTCCAATAGTACGAACGTCCAGCCTCGTACCACTCGAGTACCCTACCCAGCTCGCCGAGACAAGGCGGGTACGCTCAGTGATGACTGCTTCTATTCGTGCGGCGGCTTGCTCAGGTCGGGGGATATCAATCTGATGGACCCTGACCCCTTTTGACTCGAGTGAGCGCCAAGGAAGGAGGTTCGAGGGAAACTCACCTCGCGGCAGAACAATCTCGTCGCCTTGTTGCCAGCTGAGACCATTCACGAGCAACATCATTGCGTGAGTGGTCGAGTCGCTCACGGCAATCTGCTCACGCTCCGCGCCGATCAAAGCGGCGGCGGCGGCGCGATAGTCATCGGGATAGCTGAAGTGGTACTCGTCCCGGATCAGGTATGGAGTCTTCTTCATCTCGAGCGCTTGTTGTGCTGCAGCCGCCGCGACGCGGGGAAGGGCTCCGTGGAACGCACAATTCAGATAGGCCACTCCCGGGACGTGAAAGAAGTCGTTGGAGTACTCGCGTGTCATCGGTGCCATCCTGTGCCTTGCATCACGGCGAAACCTGACAGCACGAACAAGAATCCGGCGGACGCGTATCGATTGCATTTGGCGAGTCGCTTGGAATGATTGAAGCCAGCGCCGAGTCGCGCGAAAACCAGAACGTAAGCCGAATTGATGAACAGAGCGAGAGCCACAAACACGACACCCAAAAACAGGAGCTGCAGATGCGACGAGTGAGCGGGATCCTGCGGTACGAACTGGGGAAGGAAGGCGAGGAAGAATAGAGCCGGTTTAGGGTTGAGGGTATCGACGAGAACACCATCCCAGAAGAGCCGCCAGAGCGGGCGACATTCGGGTCCGATCTCACCGTCTCCACTCACCGTAGGGCCACTGCGCAGGGTCGCCCAAGCGAGCCAAAGTAGGTACGCGCCACCAGCCAGCTGGAGCCCCTGAAGCGCAAGTGGCCAACGCAGCAGGAGGGCGGATACCCCAGCTACTGCCCCTACGACGTGAACTAGAAGTCCAGCGCACAATCCAAGGCTGCTAGCGAAGCCAGCAGTTAGGCCTTGGGCGATAGTGCGAGCGCCAAGGTAGGCAACGGCCGGCCCCGGCGACACGAGGAGAAGTAGCGCCGTTGTGACAAAGGACAGCAACGTTTCGGTGTCGGGCATACTCACTATCCCTTCAACCGGGTCTTCAGGGCCCTGTGAAAAGACCCGAAGCCAGTTTTCCCCTCGGTCTCCGCTCTGGCCTGGTCCCCATCCGGTGTAGGGCGATCGTCATTCCCGCCGGAGTCACCAGCGTACTTTCCAAACCAGTGATCCATCGCGCCCCGTGTCGAACGCGTTGCTCCGAGCTTGGCACTGTGCAGGCAGAGGAATGCCTTGAGGTGATCAAAGACAAAGATGTTGGATACACCGAACGGACTTCGGGCCTTTGCCGTGGCAAAAACTCCATGAGGGACGCTGAGCAAGAAGTCGCGGATCCACTCGGAGCGCTCGAGGCGGTCCCTACGCCGCACCCGCTCCAAGGTGATCTCATGGCCTACCTTCTGTGTGGCTGAGTCATTCATGTTGTAGATTGTTGCCATTGTTTGGACCCAAAGGAAGATCCAATTTATGCAAGACGATAGGTCCACTCGAAGACAGTCACACAACGGACTTGGTGAGGTAGGGGTACCCGCGAGCAAACTCGACGGGAACTCGCCTCGGCCCCTCTACCTGCAGCTGTACGACCTGATTCGTTGCGACGTTCTGGAAGGTCGCCTCTCTCCTGGGAGCAGGCTCTCCTCCTCCAGAAGCCTTGCGAGCGATCTGAGCGTGTCTCGGAACACTGTGTTGTCTGCGGTTGAACAGCTCGTTGCCGAGGGCTATCTCGAGTCTAGGCTTGGGGCGGGCACATTCGTCTCGACAGAACTTCCGGAAGATCTCCTCGGCTCGCCGATCGAGAGCCCGTCCGTGCCTCTTCAAGCAAAGGGGCAAAGTGCTCGCACCTCCCAAAGGGGGCAGGTCCTGCGAGCCTTTTCGAGTATCGGCACACACCCGGTACTTCGACCACTGCAGGCCGGTGCGCCGGCGTACGACGAACTCCCACGCGAGACCTGGGGCCGAGCCGTGAGCCGCGCATTGCGCACGCTCGTCGACGATCAGCTGGACTACGCGGACCCGCGAGGGAGCCTACGACTTCGAACGGCCGTCGCAAGCCACCTCCGTTCGTTGCGGGGTCTCAACTGTTCCTCCGAGCAAATCTTCATTGTCGGCGGGTCACAGCAGGCCATCGGACTTGCAGCTCACGCCCTCATCGATCCAGGCGACCAAGTTTGGGTGGAAGAGCCGGGCTACATTGGTGCAAAGGCAGCTTTCATTGGTGCCGGTGCTCGCTTGGTCCCGGTCCCGGTCGGCGACCACGGTCTCGAGCTCGAAGAAGGCAGGCAGCGGGCTCCGCACGCTCGACTGGTCTACGTAACGCCCTCTCATCAGTATCCTCTCGGAATGACAATGTCGCTGCGGCGTCGCCTTGAGCTCATCGCCTGGGCGCGCCGAACTGGCGGCTGGATCCTGGAAGACGACTACGACAGCGAGTTCAGGTTCGCCGGTCGGCCGCTTGCTCCGTTGGCGGCACTGGATCCAGGTAGCCCCGTAATCTACGTAGGGACTTTCAGCAAAGTGCTCTTCCCCGGGCTTCGGTTGGGCTACTTGGTTGTACCTCTGGAGTTGGTCGAGGTCTTCGCCGGGGTCCGTTTCGCTGCTGACAGGCAACCCCCGTCCTTGGAGCAGCTCGCGCTCGCTCTACTGATGGAAGATGGTTCATTGGTGCGTCACATTCGACGAATGCGTGCCCTCTACCACCGGCGCTCCACCGTATTGGGGCAGGCGGTGGCTGAATCGCTCCCCGACGTGCTGCAACTCACTGGCAGCGCGGCCGGTCTGCATGTGGTCGGGTTGCTCAGATCGTCGCGTAGCGACACTGAGATCGCGGCTACGGCAGCTGAGCACGGCGTATCGACTGTCGCGCTTTCTCGCTATTTTCTCGAAGCGCCTACGGCGTCGGGCCTTGTACTCGGCTTCGCCGCCTTCGAGGAGAGAGCGATCAGGGCGGCGGTGCGAACTCTGGACCAAATCCTTAGGCCCGAAAAAGAGTAGGCCCAGCCTCTTGCCGTGAAGGGACTCCTCTTACTCGGGGAGAGCCGAGAGAAACAGTGCGCATCTCCAACACGGGTGCCGCCCTCCTGTTGTGCATCGCTCACCTACCCTCGGCCGGCCCATCCTCTTGAGCATCATTCTCTGAACGCCGTACGTTAACCACCTCTTCGAACTGACCCTGTGGGTCATCGAGCAAGGATCCCGCTTCGCCCTTGAGATGGTGATCGAAGAAGGCGACAGACAGCGCAGTGATGATCTCGTGACCACGCGCCGCAGCTAGACGATCTGGAGGTGGCGCACTCGCCAGCACCAGATTTTGAAAAACTGCCGCGGCTCGCCCTCCGCAGCGTCATTTTCCACACCAAAGGTGAGCGTTCGTGCCGCAGACAGAGGAGTCGTGCCGCAGACAGAGGAGTTGAACGGAAGAAAGAAGCAAGACCAAACCTGCCTCTGACGGGCCGGCTCCAACAACATTCCCCCGGCACACCCCGGCACCTTTTGCTGCGCAGTTTGGTGCCGAGTGGTGAGTCGCAGGCAATCCACTTCCTAGTTGAGCGGCCCGTTGGCTCAAGCAGAGGAAGGAGCTGGCGTAGCGGACCCCAGCAACTTTTCGGGCCCTTCACTACGACCAACCTGCCAACCGAACTGATCATGGACTGACTCGGCTAGCTCCTCTAGGCGGCACTGGCTTCGGCTGGTGTCGCCGTTTGCGGTCTCTAGTCCGGGAATCCGCTGCCGTCGACTACTCGTATCGTCCAGTTCAGTCGACTTGGTCCACGGCCTGAGTGGTGCGGAACCAATTCGCGCTGGGTGACGACTTCGACGATCCCGCCATCCTCGAGCACGACTGAGACCGATACGCCGGCACGGATAGTTCTTTCCTCCGCCAATGTGATGTCGCCTGTCACCCTGGTCAAGCTGGCCTTGGTTAGACCAGAAGAGCAAACCCCGCATAGATCGCGGTCAGCCTGGCCAGGAATCGTCGAGCCCATAGCCTGCTTTCGATCGAAAAAATAGGTTGCGCTTACGTCTTCCTGGTCGTAGAACTTGATCGTGCCGTGTCCTACGAGTGGTTCAAGCTCTACATAACTGCCCCCATCTGCGGCCAGGCTGATCTTGTCCGCTACTGGGTCGTAGTCTGTCTCGCACATGAACGATCCGCGAATCATCACTCCTGCCTCGTTCTCCGTGTCGTAGGTGGAATAGAGGACGTACCTATTCGGTACGTCCGAGACCCGGATCCTCTGCTCGCGTAGGTCAGCGAACCGCGCTGTCGACGGCCTCTTGAGTCTTTCTTTGACCTCGCCAAAGCAGAACCCCGCTATCCGGCCGCGCATCTTCGTCCAGTCATCAGTCTCGTCGGCTCTCATTGAGGCAATGCCCCCGTAGAACTTCTCTAGCACGCGGTCGCGTGTTTGTTGGTCCACCTTCGCGCCAAGGTTTCTGAGAGCGCGGGTGCCGCCGATCCGAATCGCGCTCTCAAGCAAGCCGCCAACCCATTCCCTGGCGGCAACGGACGAGTCGGAGACACTTGAGGCCGGAGGCGCCGCAGACTGCGCGGCGAAGCGTTCATTTGGGGGAACGCCAGACGTGGCATTGTCAAAGCACTCAAGACGTTCCGCCGAAGCCGCGATAGATGCGCAGATTCGAAAAGGCGCTAGTTCGTGGTTGCTCTGCTGTGTCCATGCAAGAGGCACTGCTAGCAGGCAGGAAGCGGTGGCAGATGCAAATAGGGCTGCTCTTGATGCGCTCATACATGAAGTATATGAACAGCTGCCGTCCCTCTCGGCTAGCCGGGCGGGCTGGGAAGAGCTGGCTCGCCGTTCTTCGCTATGCTCCGAGAAGACGTAGTGATACAGAATGAGGTGTTCGATGAACTTGCAGGTCAGTGAGGCGTTGGGCTGTCGTGCGTGAAGGCACGTCAACAAGTAGTCAGGCGCACATGCCAGGTCCTCTCATTCGACAAGCCACAGCCGACGACTTGCCCCACTTAAGCGATCTCGACCACGTTGCACACGCCGATGCCGAACGACGGGTATTCATCCGCAAAGCTGTCCTGGCACATCGCGCTTGGGTCATTGAGGTTTCTGAAGCTGTTGTCGGATACGGAATCATCTCTCATGACTTCTTTGGCCGCTCATTCCTGGATCTAATCTACATCGAAGAAGCCAAGCGCTCGAGCGGCTACGGCCCTTACCTAATCGCGTTCATGCAAGCTCAGTCACGATCGGATGATCTGTTCACCTCGACCAATGAATCCAACTCCCACATGCAGCACGTCCTTGAAAAACTGGGTTACGAACGGTCAGGGGTCATCCACAATCTTGATCCCGGAGATCCGGAGATCGTTTATGTCAAACAGTGCCGTCCAGCGGCGCGGCTGAGCTAGATCCGTTGGGCTGCCGATGACCAGATCGTAAGCTGAGGCAATGCGACGGCAAATTGGCCTACGGCTTGGGAGCCGAGACATTGAGCAGGTCGTCGAGTAGGCGGATCGGAAGATCGTGGCGCACCTTGGGGTGCACCTTCGATCTCGCTTGCGCTTGCTCGGTGGCTAGCGTCGGCGCAGCCCACACTGCCACCGGTGGGGCCACAAGGCAATCCTGATAGTTTTCAAGGGCGGCCCGGATAGCAGGATGCCCAAGCACGACTTCGAGTGAAAGGCTCAAGAGGGTTGCTTTGCAAGCCTCTCTGGTTCGCTACTGGTCAAGCTTCCTTTGGGTCTCACAGGAGTCGAAGAGCAAAACTGCGTGACCGGTTGCTCACTCATCAGGCCGGCGCCATGGGAGCCAGTCGAATACATGCGCATTGGTGATTCAACGCTCGACCCTAGAGACGGTCCACCACGCTTTGCGTCGGTGCACTCCGAAGCACCTGGTCTTGGAGCGCGGCGGGCACTATCCGCGGCGGTAGCCAG
Source organism: Acidobacteriota bacterium (assembly GCA_029263415.1). Classification (GTDB taxonomy): domain Bacteria; phylum Acidobacteriota; class Thermoanaerobaculia; order Multivoradales; family Multivoraceae; genus JAJCXN01. The sequence continues at coordinate 21,463 of JAJCXN010000025.1, read as the reverse complement.
TGCCGGTATTGCTTTCGCACTTAGAGTTCTCGCGATCTGGCAACAACGTGGACTGCCCACCCAGCGCGCTTTGCTCTCGGACTCGCAGGCCTATTGGGACTGGGCAAGCTCCATCTTGGGCGGGGACTGGCTGAGCTCCACGTTCGGCGTCTTCTACCAGGCACCCGCCTATCCCTATCTACTGGCGATGTGCCGGCTCCTGGTCGGCGATGACCCCGTCTCTGTGCGCTACGCGCAGGCCGCCGTCGGCGCGGGCAGCGCAGCACTTCTGGCCTTGGCGGCGGGTCGACTCACAGGTTCATTGCGAGCAAGCTGGGCAGCGGGTCTCCTGTTTGCAGTGTCAGGTCCTTCCATCTTCTATGACATACAGCGCAAGCAAAAAGAGCAGCATTGAGGTGATCAGCGGCACCAAACGACGCCCTAATGCGCCGCAGTTCAACGCGAGTCCGGCGAAGAGCAGCGCTCCTACTGGAGGATCGTTGAAGGCAGCAGCCACCCAGGCTACAGATTCAGCGTGGACCGGGTGCACCGCGAAAAGGGCGGCTGCAAACAGCCGCACGGCTCTGGAGAACTGCAGCTGTTGCAAGAAGAACAGACAACACCACACGCAGGCGATGTGGGCGACGACCGCGGCAAGATGCCACTGAACCGTGGCGAGCCCAAGCACTTGAAAGAGAAGCAAGTACTGGAGGAAGAACAAAGGCCTGTAGTAAACAGATCTAGAGCCGTCTTCGCGGGTGGTCGACAGGACATCGGTACCGAAGAACGAACCTGCACTCTCCCAGGAACGCAGGCTGAGGTTGTCGACCACTTGTTCGTGGTCGTCCCAGACGAAATCGTGCCCCAGAGTCCAGCCGAACGTTCCTACAACCAAGAGCGCCAACAAGAATACATCCAAAGCCCAAGCCGATGCAGAGTTCGACACGCGGGCCGCCATCATCGGCCACCTCAAGGTAGTCTGCTCAAGAGAGCTTGCGCTGCTGCCCGGTTCCCATCAATCGACTCAGCAATACCCGCTGGTGTGATTGCCAGGTACTCCTCAAGCTTCGAGCGTGCCTCGCTAGAGCGCCCTAGTTCGGCGTAGAGCATGCCGAGCCTCATCAACACAGCTTTCGATTCTGGGAGTAGTTCACGCCGTGCGTGGCCTTCGGCCGAGACCAAGACATCGAGCGCTTCTGGCTTGCGGCCAACTTGGTAGAGCACCACCGCCATCTTTTCGCTCAACGCTGCGGTATACATTGGAAGACGAAGCCTTGCCTGCACCAGAGCGGCCAGGGCCAGCTCCGGCCTCGCGGCTTGAACTTGAGCAATCGCAAGAAGCTCGTAGGCCTGATACAGCAGATAGGCCTCCTGTGCACCCGCAGACGAACTCTGGGTGAGGCGCTCCAGGTCGACCAAGCCCTTCTCAAGATCGTTGCCTTCCACCAGAGAGCGCGCCCTGCCATAGAGCGCCCTGGGGGTCTCTCGCAGACTGAGAGCACGTGAGTAGGCAGTGCCCGCCTCTTCGTGACGCCCCAGTTGTTGTCTCGCAGAGCCCAGCTGAGACCAATTGAAAGATGAGGCCGGATCGACCGCGACAGCGTGCTCCCACAGACTCAGTTCGGACATCCAGTTCGCAGCGGCACGGTGTGATGAAAAGCCAAGAGAGGCCGCTATCAACAGCACCGCCGCGCTGGCTGCTGGAGAAAACCAATCGCTGCGGACCGCTCCTGAACAGTGCTCCGCTCCCTTCAAGACGAGCAACAAGAAACCTGCCAATGGCAAGTACAGATACCGATCGTGCACAAGCTGCTCGGCCGGGAAGGAACCGACATTGAGCGCCGGAGCAAGTGGCAATACAAAGAGTGCGAGCGCGAACCACCCGAAACGATCTTTTCGGGCAATCAAGAGCAGCACCGAACCGGCTACCAAGACTGCCATCAGCGGCAACCAGACCTCCGGCGTCTGCCAAGTCGTGACAACCCGAAGACTGTAGGACGGCGAGAGGTGTCCGGGGAGAAGCACCTGTTGGAGGTACCACCAAAGCACGGAGGGCAACGTTGGCAACAAGTCGCTGAATAGCATTGAGTCAGGAACGGGCAGGCTCACACCTCCCAGTACCCTCCAGCGCGCCACAAAGTAGCCGATGGCAAGCGCCGGAAAACTAAGAAGAACCAATGGTCGAGGACCAAGACGGGAGCCCGACAAGAATCCGTTGTCGCTGCCGGGGCTTCTGCTCCACAAGAGCAAGAAGAACAGCGGCGCACACACAAAGGCCACCTCCTTGGATCCGAGCGCCAACGCATAGAGCACAAGCGAAAGGCCGAGCCAGCCGCTTCGCCCGCTTTCCTGCCATTGGCTAACGGCCCAGAGTGAACCCAGAAGGGTGCTCGCAAGGAGCAGGTCAGGAGCTCCGGCGATCCACGCTACTGACTCCACGTGCACAGGATGCAGCGCGAACAACAATGTGCACGCGTGCCTTAGGCCAACGCTGCAGTCCAGACGCCCCAACACTGCAAAGAGCGCACCGCAAGCGACAAGGTGTAGTAGCAGGTTGCCGAGTTTCCAACCCATCGGCTTCAGGCCGAACAAGCGAAAGCAGAGGACGCTCCAGGAGGTAAAAGTGGGTCGCCAGTAGTTGCTTACCGCTTCGCTACCGTCACCCTTGAATGCCCAAACATCCGATGTGAGTGCCTGTCCTAGAAGGCTCGGATCCTGGATCAGAGGGTTGCGCATGACCTGGCGAGTGTCATCGTAGACGAAGTCACCCCGGGTGCTGGCACCAAACACGACGCCAACGGCCAGCGCAATGAGCGCAAGGCTAGAAAGAGCTGCTCGGCGGGAAATGGCAGGTGAACCCTTGTCTGGAGATGGCACCGCGTCAGTCTAGTGGATCGCCTGGCGTGTGAGCGAAGGCGGGACTCTGAGGTCTCCCACTGCGGCGGCTGGCGCTGTCGTATGGGCTTCGATCCAGTGCTCACTTCCCTTGCTGATGGAAGAAGTCTTCATGGCCTCCGACAACCGCAGAGTTCTTCTACAGCACAGGAACGATAGCCATCGATGATCAGGATCCGATCGCCGCAGGTCGCAAACCGCAGGCGCGCACCGCGGCGCAATTGCACGCTTTCAAGGGTGGCAGAATGCCGGTCAGCTTCCTGTATGCCGGTGTCGGCACCCAAAGAGTAGGATCACGACTGACCAAACGAGCTGACCTCACCCACCACCGCGGCGACGATCATCGAAGTTACCAGTCCGAGCGGCCCCCGCTGACCCGTTCTTTGAGTGGGCGCAGATTCTCACTTTCAATGTCCAAGGCACCTCCACCGTGAGCTGGAAACCCGAGATCGATGAACTCACAAAGCGCCAAGCCTTCGCCCGCGAACTAGGCGGCAAGGAAAAGGTCGACAAGCAGCACTACTACGGCAAGCAGACCATCCGCGAGCGCATTGCGGCGGTCGCCGACAAGGGTTCGTTTCACGAACAGGGCATGATCGCCGGTGTTGGTGAATACGACGATGACGGCAACCTGATCAAGCTCACACCGTCGAACTTTGTGTTTGGCGCGGCCGAGATCGACGGTCGACCGGTGATGCTCTCGGGCGACGACTTCACCGTGCGCGGTGGCTCCGCGGATGCTTCCATCGGCGCAAAACGATCGCGATCGGAAGGGCTCGCACTCGAACTTCGGCTACCCCATGTTCGTTTGGTCGACGGCATGGGCGGCGGCGGATCGGTCAAGACCATTGAGCGGGCAGGCCGCACCTACATCCCCGAGCTGCGCGGTTGGGAGGACATCGTGGCGCACCTTGGGGTGGCACCTTCGGTCTCGCTTGCGCTTGGCTCGGTCGCTGGCATCGGCGCCGCTCGTATTGCCACCAGTCACTACTCGGTGATTGTGCGGGACACAGCGCAGATGATGATCGCAGGCCCGGCCTTAGTCGAGTGGGCGGGCGGTGGTCAGGTCCCCAAGGAAGAGCTCGGCCACGCTCGCATTCATACCTCGAACGGTGCCATCGATGACGTTGCCGACTCAGAAGAGCAAGCGTTCGCCATGGCGAAACGGTTCCTCTCGTACCTGCCAACCAACGTCGACGCGCTGCCCCCTCGAGCAACTCCAACCGACGACCCGGTGCGCCGCTGCGAGCGACTGATCGACATCGTTCCGCGCAACCCCAAGCAGACCTACCGCATGCGTGACATCGTCAACTCCGTAGTCGATGACGCCAGCTTCTTCGAATTCGGCAAGGACTGGGGCACATCGATCATCACTGGCTTTGCACGCTTCAACGGTCATCCGGTGGCGCTCTTTGCCGAAGACGTCAACGTCTATGGCGGAGGCTGGATGGCCGACTCCTGCAAGAAGCTCGTGCGCTTGCTCGACATCGCCTCGACCTTCCACCTGCCGGTGGTTCATCTCGAAGACTGCCCCGGCTTTCTCATCGGCAAGCAGGCTGAAGCCGAGGCCACCATCCGCGCCGGATCAACCGCTCTTGCAGCACTCGGTCAGCTCTCCACGCCGTTCTGCTGCGTCGTGATCCGCAAGGCGTTCGGGGTCGCGGGTGCCGGAAACACCAAGCCCGGGTCGCACAGTTATCGCGCCGCTTGGCCTTCAGGTGACTGGGGCTCGTTGCCGGTCGAGGGCGGTATCGAAGTGGCATACAAGGCGGAACTCGCTGAAGCCTCTGACTACGACGCGCATCTTGCAACCATCAAAGAACGGCTCAACCGAGTGCGCTCGCCGTTCAGGTCTGCCGAGCACTTCGAGATCGAAGAGATCATCGATCCGCGCGACACCCGCACCTACCTGTGCCGTTGGGCGGATCTGGTCACGCAGACCATCACGCCCGGGCCGGTCTCCTTCACTTTTAGGCCCTAAGCGAAGGCCTAAGGGGGGCAGCGTCTTTGGATCAACTGCCATCGCGATCCTGCCGAGGCTGACTAGATCGACGCTGGATCGACGCTAGATCGACACCTCAAACCGTTTGCGATCACTGGCTCTGCGCAACGCCTCAGCAGCCTCGATCTTGCCCTCTTTGACGAGCGCCGCCAGGGCATCATCCATCGACTGCATGCCTTGGTTGCGTCCCGACTGGATGATCGAGCGGATCATGGAGGTGTTGCCTTGGCGAATGACATTCGGCAACCCACTGGTGCGCAACAACACTTCGTGCGACGCGTGACGCCCTTTGCCATCTGCAGCGGGAATCAACAACTGAGCCACCACTGCCGCGAACGCATCGGCCAAGGACATGCGCACTTGATCATGCTCTTCAGCAGGGAAGGCATCGACCAAGCGATCGAGGGTCTTCGAGGCGCTGTTGGTATGCAACGTGCCGAGCACCAGCACACCCATCTCCGCTGCGCGCAGCGCCATAGAGATGGTGTTCGGATCACGCATTTCACCGACCACGATGACTCCCGGATCTTGCCTGATCGCGGCGCGCACGGCACCAGCGAACGACTCCGTGTCACGGTGCACTTCGCGGTGTGAGATCACGCTGCGTTGGTTTTCATGAACAAACTCCACCGGGTCCTCGATGGTGATGATGTGCTCGGTGCGAGTTAAGTTGATCTGATTAACCACAGCTGCCATGGTGGTCGACTTGCCCGAACCTGTTGGGCCGGTGAGTAAGACCAAACCGCGCCGCAACTCCGCTAGGTCACGAATCACTTGCGGCGCATTGATGTCCTCAAGAGACAAAATGGTCTCAGGGATCAAGCGAAAGACCGCGCCCACTCCTTGCTGCTGTTCGAAGTAGTTAGCGCGAAATCGCCCCACGCCTGCCAAAGCGTAGGCAAAGTCCAAGTCGCGGGTACGCTCGAATTCCGCCCACTGCCGCGGTTCAGGCAACTCCGAGAGCGTCTTGCGGAGCTCAGAGTCACTGGCGACTCCAGCGCCCTCCGCCTCTCGCAACGAACCGCTGCGACGAATTCTCGGAGTCAGTCCTGCAACCAAGTGCAAGTCGGAGCCGCCCTTGTCCTTCAAGTAGCGCAGCAGTGGATCGAGCCGTGCCATCAGCCCGCTGGCTCCGAATGCGCCCGCGGCTTCATCGGAGCAAACTTCTTTGGATCATCAGCTGCCGCTTGGGCAGTGTCTCGGTCGATCAGACCCTGCTTCAAGAGTTCAGCGATCGAGACATCCATCATGCGCATGCCTCGCGAGCTTCCGGTCTGCAAGACCGATTCGATCTGGAACGTCTTCTCGTCGCGGATCAAGTTGGACACTGCTTGATCGAGAAACAGAAGCTCTAGTGCTAAGACCCGTCCCGGCGTGTCCGAGCGCGGCAGTAACCGTTGGCTGATCACTCCTCGCAGGGACTCAGAGACCATTGACCGCACCTGGGATTGGCGCTTCGACGGAAATGCGCCGATCAATCGTTCAATCGTGCCCACCGCGTTGGATGTAGTCATGGTGGCCAACACCAGATGTCCGGTCTCAGCGGCGGTCAGTGCCAGTGCGATCGTCTCTTGGTCGCGCAGCTCACCGATCACAATGACATCCGGATCCTCACGTAAAGCACCCCGCAAGGCGGAGGCAAAGGTCTCGGTGTGCTGCTCTACTTGGCGTTGGTTGACCGTGCACTGCTTCGATTCAAAAACGAACTCCACCGGATCCTCGACACATAAGATGTGCTCGCTGCGCTCGCCGTTGATCAGCTCCACAAGCGCTGCCAGCGTCGACGACTTGCCGCTGCCGGTCGGCCCAGTGATCAGCACCAGGCCTTGGAAAAAGTTCGCGAAACGGGCGATATCGGTGGACAACCCCAACTGCTCGAGGGTCGGGGCCACCGGCGCTATATGGCGGAACACGCCACTCAATCCACAATGTTGGCGGTAGACGTTCGCGCGAAACCGGCCGACCGGTCCCAAATCGTACGCAAAGTCGACCTCGCCCTTGGAGCGCAAGGTTGCCAACTGATCGCGACTCAAGATCGGTTCCAGGAGTTGGCTTGCCCGCTCAGAGCTGGTCGGCGCGCTCGATGCCATCCGCAGTTCGCCATGGATACGCGCATACATCGCGCCCCCACTGTGCAGATGAAAATCACCGGCGCCAGCGGCAACCGCCTTCGCTAACAATCCATCGAGCTCGTACTTGGTGCGACCCGCTGGCACGCTCTGCACGGCTCCTGTCGAACCGGTGTAGCCGGCCCGCGGCGAGTCTTTCGCGTGCTCACGCTCTTGCGCTTGGACCTGTAGCAGCTTGCGCAGCTGCTCGAGGTTTATCCAGCCTTTCTTGACCAGCAGTTCGCCCAGTTGGGTTCCCGCCGGGGACACGGACTGCTCCCCCACCGCCTGCTGCAACTGCTCTGACGAGATCCACCCTTGGCGCAGGGCAGCCTGTCCAAGAAGGCCACCTCCGGCTGTACCTTGATCTGACATATCGGCGCCCATTCTCGCCGACCGCGGCGACAAACGCCACCACTACTCGTTAGCCCTCTTCAGGGCCAACCACCTTCACGACCACGTCATAGGTCCTCGACAGCTCGAACCGGCAATCGAGGACCGCATCCTCGCCCCCACTACACGTTCCTCTCGCTAGTCCTCGCGGCGTGGCCAAAGTCCACCGATCCGAGGCAATGTGAACCAACCGCAAGTCAACAACAGGCGCACGCGTGATCTGGGAGAATCCATCCGGTGCTTTCAATCCGCCAAGGCGGCCGGTGCCAGCCGACATCACTTGCCCCGAGACGTCCTCAAACGCCTCCTGACTGGTACCAGCCTCGGCCGAGGCAGCAGTGGATGCAGCGCCGCTTGGCGTCAGACGAATCGTGTAAGAGACCGTGCCGGATGGCAATCTCGCCACCGACCCCGTTTGCCCCTCGTCCTCACTTGGGGATTCGTCCCCCCGCCAAGCCTCCATCAACAAAGCGCCGGTCCGTTCAACGTCTGAATCCCACGCAGCGTTGGTCATCAGCGCGATCGCTCGGCGCTCCTCGGGAAACAGGATGAGCGTGCTGCGCGCTCCTTGCATGGATCCAGAATGGTGCACGATCTTGCGACCGGCCTCACTCTCGGTGCCGATCCGCCAGCCGATGCCGACGCCGGTAGAAGATCCAGCCACACTTTGCGGTGTCCACATCTCATCGATCACTGTTTGGGGCAAGAACCCGTGCCCCGGTTGCGATGGCCCAGGCTGCAGGTAGATGGAGGCCATCTTCACCAGATCCGACGGGGTCGTGGCCATCCCTCCGCCTGCCCATTTGTAGCTTGGATTCTCTGGGCGGGGTAAAGGCGATGGCCCCGCCCGGACGACCATATAGAGCGTCGCCATGCCACCCTCGCCCTGAACCGCAGGCGCAGCGCCGGTCAAGAGCAGGCCCAAAGGAGCAGCCAGGCGTTCCTCGACGATCTCAGGAAAAGTCTTGTCCGCAGCAACTTCCATCATGGCTGATAGCAGCGAATAGCCATGGGTCGAGTACTTGTACTGCTCACCGGGCTGACCCGCCCGCGGTGAGTTGCGGAATGCGGCCAGTGCCGCCACCGCGCTTTCGCTCTGCTCCCAGCGCGCGATCCTGTCTTTGCCGTGGTAGTGGCCAATTCCCGCCAGGTGGCCAGCAAGCCTGCGAGGTGTGATGCCGGCAGGTGTTGGAAACTCGAGCCCGAGCGAACTCAGTTCCGTATCCCAGTCGATGTCGCCGGCGACCACCATGCGCGCAAGCGTCGTCACGGTGATCAGTTTCGATACTGACGCGGCGCGAAAGCGGGTTGTGGAATCAGCCTCGGTCTCAGCAGCAAGGTCCGCATATCCAAAGGCTTCGCTGTATGCCACCACTAACTTGCCGTCGGCATCCGGTTCAAGAATCGCAACCGACAGCGCCGGCAGCCTCGCCACCTCAAGCACGTCGTTGGCGAGAGCGCTGACCCGGATAGCAGCGTCGCTAAAGATTGGAGACTCAGGCGCTTGCACGTCCAGCGGCTGTGCGAGTAGCGCACTGGGAAAGGACAGCGTCAGAGCAACACAAGGGGCAAGCAGCCACTGAACAGGCGACGTTGGGCCACCAGACCGTGAGTTCACAGGAACAGTGAGAGTATGGAGACGTTCATTTGGCATCATCTGGTCGTCTACGGCCCACCCTCGCAACATGTTTCCAAAGGCGGTTCACTGCATGACTTGGATCAAAGGCCTTCATCACATCACCGGCGCCGCCACCAACGGCCAGGCCGATCACGACTTCTATACCGGCGTGCTTGGTTTGCGCATGGTCAAGAAAACCGTAAACCACGAGACCGGTGATCAGTATCACTTCTTCTACGGCGACCAAGATGGCAACGCGGGCACCATCATGACCAACTTCATCATGGAGAACGTGCCGCTTCCGCCTTATCAACGCGGGCGGGGCTCGCTGACTGAAGTCGCCTACTCCATCCCCCCAGGGTCGCTTGAGTACTGGCGCGATCGATTGGCTGACGCAGGTACCGAACCGAAAGAGATCGCCGAGCGTTTCGGCGATCGCGTGCTCGCGTTCGCGGATCTGTCAGGTATCCCCTCCGAATTGATCGAGAGCGCCGACGACCCGCGCACGCCGCCCGCGTTGAGCGGCGTCACTGAGGGCAAACAGATTCGCGGCTTCCACAGCGTCTCTGCGATCTCTCGCATCCTCGAACTGTCGCTCGGGTTCTTCGGTGCCATTGGCCTCGAAGGCTTTGGCACCGAGGGCGATCGCACCCGACTGGGCCTCAAGGACGGCAACAACGGTTGGATCGCTGGCAGCTTCATCGACCTGGTGGATGAACCGGAAGCCCCTTGGGGCCGCTGGGGTTTGGGCGGCATTCACCACGCTGCTTTTCACGTCGAAAGCAAGGAGCGGATGGAGCAACTGTGGCGGGTGCTGAGCGGCAGCGGTCTGATCCTCACCGACCTGCGCGATCGCAAGTACTTCCACTCGATGTACCTGACCGAACCGGGTGGGATCAATATTGAGTTTTCCAACCTGGCACCCGGCTGGACGGTCGACGAGCCCGCTGACTCGCTAGGTTCGATCCTCTCACTGCCATCGCAGTGGGAACCGCACCGAGCAGAGATCGAGGGCAAGCTACCTCCGTTCAATTTCGATAAAGGGACTCTCGACAGAAAGAACGAAGCGAAGACGCTCGGCGAATGATGAGTCAGCCACCGAATTACGACCGCCTACCCATCGCGATCGCATTTGCTGAGACCTCGGCCTACAAAGACACCTACGCCGGCGCCGAGGACTTTGTGTTCTTCGATGGCCAGCATCTGCGCCCGCACCAACCCAAGTCGAACTCGGTGGTGCTCTTTAGCCACCCGATCGGAGGTGGCTCATACTTGCCGCTGGTCACGGCACTCGCTGCTGCCGGCCAACCCGTGCTCTACGCCAATCTGCGCTACCGCGGCAACGACACTGCTCTGATCATGGAGAAGTGCTTGGTTGATCTAGGTGCTGCCGTCAGATACGCCAAGGAGACCCTCGGTTACGAGCGCGTCTTGCTCGGTGGCTGGAGTGGTGGTGGATCGCTGTCGCTCTATTACCAAGCTGAAGCGGAGCGCCCGTCAGTCACTCAAACACCTGCGGGCGATCCACCAGACCTGACCCAAGCGGGCCTGATCCCGGCCGACGGGGTCCTTCTACTTGCAGCGCATATCAGTCGTGCTGGCACACTGTGCGAGTGGATCGACGCGTCGGTGCTCAACGAACAGAGGCCGTTCGATCGTGATCCAGAACTCAATCTCTACGATGCAAAGAACCCGAATCAACCACCGTACTCAGCAGAGTTTCTCGCTCAGTACCGAGCAGCACAACAGGCTCGCATGGCGCGCATCGACACCTGGGTGCTGGAACGACTTGCAACCCTGAGCAAGGGGTCGAGGGTCGACGAAGCGTTCGTGGTCCAAGGCACTATGGCTGATCCGCGCTGGCTCGACCCAACGGTCGATCCAAATCAGCGCCAACCCAATCATTGCTACTTGGGGGACCCTGAAGTGGTCAATGACAGTCCAGTGGGCCTGGCGCGCTTCACCACCTTGCGCTCCTGGTTGTCGCAATGGTCGCTCACCCATTCTCATGCCGACGGAATCGCCTGCGCTGCGCGAACAACGGTCCCAACTCTGGTCATCGGCAATCTAGCCGACGACGCGTGTACGCCATCGCACACTCATCGGCTCTACACCGCCATCCCACACGATGACAAAGAGATGCGCGAAATCGATGGAGCCACGCACTACTACATAGGCCAAAGGGAACAGCTAGCCACGGCTGTCGGGCTCATCCAACAGTGGGTCGCTGATCGCAACCTCTGAGCGCTCCTGGAACGCCGGGCACGCCGGGCACGCCGGACACGCCGGACACGCGGAGTGCTTCACTCAAGCGAGCGCAGCCAGATAAGCTGTTCGACATGAAAATCACGATTAGGCACCCACTTGTGTTCGGTCTCTGTGCCGTCGCCGTCGCTCTTGTTGCCCGTCAGGCGGCAAGTCCTGTTGCCGAGGCTCGCGAACCGTCAAACGCTTCGATTAGGAGCAACCTCGCTCGCCAGGATCAGGATCCGCAGGCCTATGTTCAGTACCTAGCCAACGCCGGTGTCCTGGTGGTCAACGGCAACACCAAGATCGCGTTCGACCCGATCTTCCGCAGTAGCTTCGGTTCCTACCTCCTGCTCTCGGATGAACTCGAGCGGAATCTGTTTGCGGGCACGGCTCCCTTCGACGGGCTCGACGCGGTGTTCATCAGCCACTACCACGGCGACCACTTCTCGGCGCGCGACGTCATGCGATTGATGGCCGCACATGCCGATCTAGAGCTGTTCGCCCCCGCCCAAGCTGTCGAGGCCCTGCACGCTGTAGCTCGATCCAACAAGGACCAAGACAGTTCTGCTGTCTTCGAGCGTGTGCGCACCATTACCCTCGACTACGAGCAGGCACCGGTGGCGATTGAAACCGACAGTCTGCTGGTCGAAGCCGTTCGCATCCCGCATTCAGGATGGCCGGAGCGCATGCAAAACGTCGAGAACATTGCCTTCCGTGTCTCACTGACGGGGGCTGATGACTCAATCGTCACCGCAGCTCACCTTGGCGACGCCGATACCCGCGACGAGCACTATGATCATGACGCCGACTACTGGGCCAAACGTCCGCTCAACCTCGCACTGCCACCCTACTGGTACCTCCAGTCAGAAGATGGTCGAGCCATCCTTAGTAACCGGCTCAAGCCCGCGCTCACGATGGGCCTGCACGTGCCAGTGAAGTTCAGTGCCAAGGACAAGGCGGCGGTGACCAGCGACCGCGTTGGCGTCATGACTCAGCCACTCGAGCGTCGAAGCTTGCAGTAGGCCGACTCGGGTTCGGTCGGCTGCAGACATACTTGCGGGTTGGGTCGATGCTAGCTTCCCCTAATCCGCCAGCCGCCCTGTAGTGCCTTGATCCGTTTTCTGCGAAGCCAATTTTCTGCGAAGCCAGGATGTGATGAAAGAAACCCGATTGAGCCACGCAAGCACACTCAGAGGGCGCTGCCGCCTTCAGTTGCTCGCTCTACTCCTGACAGCGAGCGCCAACGGCTGCGTCACCAGCGAAGGTCAACTCGCCTATCTTGGTGAAACGCCTCCGGACACCACACCCAACGTGTTTGGCCCTGGGCGAGTGTCGCTCGCGGGGCGCTACGAATTCGGATCGGTGTTTTCACGGACAGGCGAGGAGTTCTTCTTCGGCGTTGACACTGGTGGTCGCTCCGAAATTCACTGGGCACAGCTCAACGAACCGAAGACCGCCTGGAGTGCTCCTGAGGTCCTCTTGTCGCACGAACAGTTCGGGTTCAACGACCCCATGCTGTCGCCAGACGAGCAACGGCTGTACTTCATCTCAAACAGACCACGAGTCGAAGGCCAGCCGAAACGTCCAGATCACGACATCTGGTTCGTCGAACGGCTCACCGACGGATGGAGTGAGCCGATCAATGTCGGAGCACCGATCAACACCGAGGTCGACGAGTACTACATCTCATTCCTCGCCGACGGCTCGATGGTGTTTGCATCCAACATCGCCGAGCCTGACCGCCCCGGAGCCTTTGACATTTACCTCGCGCAGGCAATCTCGGGCCCAATGGGGCGCAGCTTTGCAGCACCGGTCGCACTCGGCAGCGGAGTCAATACACAGCACTATGAGGCCGACGCTTTCATCACGCAAGACGGCACTCAACTCGTCTTCAGCTCTCAACGACCTGGCAGCAACGGGCGCGGCGATCTCTATGTCAGCTTTCGACGCGACGACGGGACCTGGACCGACGCTAAACACCTAGGCCCCGAAATCAACACCGCCGACCACGAACTCTGCCCCTTCATCACTGCTGATGGTCGCTATCTCTTCTACACCAGCAACGAAGACCTCAAGTGGGTCGCTACATCAACCTTCGACGACTTGCGATAGCTGTCAGAGCGATCTGTCTCGGAGCCAAGGCCAGCATCACAGCCGTAGCCGAAGTACACTGGTCGCAGCAAACCAAAGACTTTGTCTCTTCGGTCGCCTCAAGCAAACCCCGCAAACCCCGCACAGCCCGAAAGGCACCCTTCAATGCGATTGCGAACCTCGCGCACCTACCTTTGCATAGCTGCAGTCCTTGTTCTCCTCAGTGCACCCACGGTTGCTTCCGAAGAAGAAGTCACCACGGTCGAGAAGGCTCAACTTGAAGGTGATTGGCCACAGTGGCGAGGCCCACTTCGCAACGGCGGAGCACCCAGCTTCGAGCCGCCCGAAACCTGGCCCGAGTCCTTGGAACTGGTTTGGAAATCCGAGGTCGGCCACTCCGATGCCTCGCCGGTCATTAGTGGCGGCAAGCTCTTTGTCTTCGTGCGAGACGGCGCCTCAGAGGTGGCCAAGGCTCTCGACCTCTCCACCGGCACTGAACTCTGGCGCAGCGGCTACGACGCGCCACACAAGGCCGCGGGCATCGTCAAAGAGCACGGTGCGGGCCCATACTCCACTCCAACAGTGGCAGACGGCAGGCTCTTCACTTACGGCATCACTGAAGTTCTCTCGGCATGGAACACCGACACCGGCGAGCTGATCTGGCGCAAAGATTTCGATGGCGAGTTCAAGCGCAGGATACCGCTCTATGGAAATTCGCTGTCGCCGGTGATCGCCGCCGGCAAACTGATCGTTCAAGCTGGCGGAGCCGGAGACGGAGCGATCATCGCCTTTGAACCCTCGACCGGCGAAGAGCTATGGCGACTTCCTGGCGACGGCCCGTCCTACGGATCTCCTCAAGAGGTCACTCTCGGCGGGGTGGAACAACTGATGATGATGACCGAAACCCGCTTGGTTGGGATCGACCCGCAGGCGGGCAAGCTACTGTGGGAGCAGCCCTACAAGGTGACCTTCGGCGGTGGCGCGCTGTCACCAGCCGTGTTCGGCGACCTGGTCATCGCCTCAGCCTTTCAACGCCCGACCGAAGCCTTCCGTGTCAGTCACGTCGACGGCAACTGGTCGATTGCCAGCGAGTGGAGCAACGGCGACGTCAACCTCTTGTACAGCTCGCCCATCCTGGTCGATGACAAGTTGATCGCCTTCTCCAGCAAGAAGAAGGGCCAACTCGTGATGCTCGACGCCAAGACCGGTGCGCTCCTGTGGGAAGGCGAACCGCGCCAAGGCGAGAACGCGTTCCTCGTCAGTCAGGGCAACACCGTGTTATCCGCTGGAGACGACGGCACCGTGCGCGTCCTTGCAATCAACGGCGACGGCGTTGAGGAACTCGGCCACTACGAGGTGGCGCAGAGTGCGCTGTGGAACCACCCTGCGCTGCTCAACCAGCATCTCGTGATCAAAGACTGGTCCCACGTCCGAGTGTGGCGGATCCCACCGGTCGACTCCCCTAACTAACTTAACTAAGGGCCGGCCGGTCAGAGCGCGGCGGGTCAGAGCGCGGCAAGTCCGAGTGCGACGGGTCAGGGTGCGGTCGGTTCGCCAAGCACCGCGATCACAACTTCGCCGATCACGTCTGAGAGCTGCCGGCTATTAGTGTTCGTCAGTGCCGCGATCACCATCCGCTCGCGAGGAAGAATCCACAGCGCCGCAGTGGCCCCAACATGGCTTCCACCCATGCCGACGGCGGCGCGACCGCCTTGCTCCGCAATCTGCCAGCCCAAGCCGTAGCCGGTTGGCGTTCCATCGCTCGTCTCCTGCGCGGTCCACAGAAGTTCAACCGTTTCGGGCTTCAAGAACTGGTCGGCCAACAACGCGTTCCCAAAGGACACGAGGTCTGTTGAGGATGACATGAAGCCAGCCGACGGCCAAGCATCGCTGTTGTCGATCTTGGGCGCCTCCAAGGTCATACCAGCCACACGAGCGTAGGGCACAGCCCAGTTCGAACCGCTGCCCTCGATCTCTGGACCCGTTCGCTCGAGACCAAGCGGGGCGAAGACTGCGGTTTGCATGAGGTCCAGGAACCCTCTCTGCGCAGCACCTTCAAGCACCGCCCCCAACAGGTTCCATCCGTAACTGGAGTACAAGAAGTCGGTTCCCGGCTCAAATGCCAACGGTTTGTCTTTGAACTTGTCGAGTGCGTCAACCAAGGTCGGATAGTGCTGCTTGTTGACGAACTCGCGTCCCTCATATTGCGGGATCCCAGACTGATGTCCTGCGACCGACCTGACGGTTAAGGGCCACTGCTTCAAAGGGAAGCTGGGCGCAAAATCCTGCACCACAGCATCCAAACCGAGGCTCTTTCGCTCGACCAACAATCCCAAAGCAGCAGAGGTCAGAGCCTTCGAGACGCTTCCCGTACGAAACATGGTCTCGGTATTCGCCGGCGTCTTCCTCTTGCGATCGGCGACACCGAACGCTTCAGAGAAGATCAGGTCACCGTCACGCATCACTGCAACGGTCAGGCCAGGCAGCTTGTCCTCCTTGAGTAGGCGCTGGGCAATCTCAGTGAGCTGGCTCGCTGGCTCTTGGGCGAACAGACCACCTGCGCTGAACAGGGCGATCGACAGTAGAAGGATGGAACTGGCGGATGCCGATGGCTTGAAGTTCTTCATGTCCCGCAGCATCGTCGATCAACCGACGCCTTGGCAATCGATATGGCACCAACCGACCCATCCGTGTCACCAACCGGACTCCAACCGGACTCCAACCGGACGATGGAATCTACGCTCGGGACTCGATCGCCGCTGCCAGCAACGCTCGATAGCTGCGACTCGCTCGCAACTCAGGACCGGAGCTGAGGATCACTATGGCGTCTCCTCGTGCAAGCGCTCGAACCCGTGTCACTCTTTTGAGATTGACGATCCGAGAACGGTGGATGCGAGCAAAGCCAGCGGAACTCAACTGCTGTTGAAGGCCCTTGATCGACCGCCGCATCAAGAGGCAGCGCGCACCGCAATGGATCCTGGCATAAGCGCCGTCCGCTTCAATCCAATCGATCTCTTTGAAGCGAACAACATCCGTCCTGCCAACCGACCGGATGACTAGAGTGTCGACTTCGGGTAGGTGCTCCACCGGTTCGACTTCAGCTTCTGCTAGCGGAGCAACGCCGGCCTCCCTGACTGAATCTAGGTCTGCCGGAGCGCGGGAACGCAGAGTACGAGCGACGCCCCAGACGATTCCATAAAGTGCAAGCGAGGCTAGGTAGAACTCACCGGCCTCAGCACCCACTTGCCGCAACAAGCTCTGTGAACTGAAGGCCCCCGTCACGGCCGGAAAGAAGGCAAAGCGGAAGAGCGCCAGGTATGTCAGAAACAGCCCGACGACCCAATGAGCCAGCAGAGCCTGCGCCAGCAGCTCCTTGGGCCAACGCCGCGCGGGCGTTCTCCTGTTCCTCGAGTGACCCATGACGAGGCCTGCAAAGACTGCCCAGGGCAGCCAGGCAAGCAGGTTGAGCGAGAGCTGCTGAAGCAACGGCACCGAACCGCCGCTGAGCGATTGGCGCAGATGAATCTGCAACGCGGAAAGTAGGGCAGCCGTACCGTAGGCGGCTGCGACTGCCTTCCAACCCCTGCGCGTAAAGGCGCGTGGCAAGCGTGAAGTCGTCTGTATGGTGGCAGAATCGGTGGTACTCATGGCTTCCTTCTACGCCCCGCCGCCGCACCCAGTTTCAGTCTAGAGCGCGCTGACCGCTTCTAAAAGATGCCGCATCTCGTCTTCGAGACTGGTCGCACCATCCAGCGTTGCGCCGACTTCGGTGCGCAAACATTTAGCGAACTTCGCGCGCAAACGATGCACCGCGACCTTGACTGCCGGCTCGCTCATATCGAGCTCCGCGCCTACCTCGCGGTAGGACCGATCCGATTCGGTGAGGAACTGCATCAGCGCCACCCGATCCGGCTGCGACGAACCAGCGATTTCTGTGCGCAGTCGCTCCTGGCCCCTTGCTAGAACTTCCAGCGCCCATTGGCGCTCGAACAAACGATCTGGACTTTCCTCAGGGTCGGTTTCAATCGCATAACGATCCTCGGCGTCGTTCAGATCGAGCGAAACAGGCACCGCACCTCCACCCCGTTTCTGCGCCTGCTCGCGATCACGCTCGTCCGCCAGGTAGTACTTCAACGAAGCCAACAGGAATGTCCTGAACTTGCCACGCTCACGGTCGGCGGCGCCGAAAGTCCGCTTTTCCAAGACACGACAAAAGAAACCTTGGGTGAGATCCTGAGCGTTCTCGGGCGCAGCACCCCAGCGCCGCACGTAGGCATAGGCTGGATACCAGTAGCGGCCGCATAGCTGAGACATCGCATCCTCGAACTCCGGGCTCTGGCTATTGCCAGCAGCGAGGACCAAGCTCCACTGAGTTTCGTCGAACTGACTCACTGCTCTCCTCGGACAGTCACTACTGCTGTGGCCACGCCTGCCACCACCACTGCTCGGGCAGTGCCTTCTCAACGGGCCAGACTTGATCCAAAGTCTCAGCCTCGAACACTTCGCCATTCTTCATCACGTAGCTCAATGCCTGAGTCGCACGGATGTCGGCGAGGGGATCTCCATCGAGCACCACCATGTCTGCGATCTTCCCAACTTCAACGCTGCCCAAGTCTTGTGCGAGACCAATCACCTCGGCACCGCCGAGGGTCGCAATGTGCAACACCTCGAGCGGCTCCAGCCCTCCAGCAGCGAGCGCCTCCATCTCCCAGTGGTAGCCCAGGCCCTGCAGTTGCCCATGAGCGCCAACGCCAACCCGGCCGCCCGCGCGATGCACCGCGGCCGCGCCTTCTGCCAGACCAGCAAATACATGCTCGTCGCCTCTGAACCAATTGCGCTTGCGGGTGACGCCGTCGATCATGTCGTGCGGCATGAATCGGCGCATCTTGGCGCTGCCATGCACGTCATCGCGGGTGAAGAAATAGTTCTCAGCCCAGGGGCCGCCGTAAGCGACCAGCAGGGTCGGCGTATACGACATCCTGCTTTGAGCCACCAGTTCTACGGTGTCGCGGTAGAAGGGCTGCAGCGGCAGCGAATGCTCGGTGCCTGAGAAACCGTCGATCGCGTGGGTCATGTCGAGTTTGAAGTCGAGCGAACCCTCGGTCGTAGGCATCATTTCGAGTTCGTGGGAGACCTCAACGATCCACTGCCTTTGCTTCCTATTACCAGCAATGTAGGCCTTGAGGTTACGGGTCCGGTACTGATCGCGATAGCGGCGCAACACCCGCTTCACTTGCGCCTTCGACTTGAAGTCGTTGTCGGAGAAGATGCCCGGCCCGGTGTTGTAGGTACGCGGCCCCAACACCTCGCCTGCATCGATCAGGTCTTGGTAAGCAAACATGTCGTTGCTCATGGTCTGAACATCGAGACCAGTTGTCACGCCCCAAGCAAGACTCGCGAGGAACGGCCAAGATTCAGTATCCAGCACCTTGCGTCGAATCTCGGTCCAGTGAGCGTGCGTGTCAACGAAGCCGGGAAGGATGGTCTTGCCCGAAACGTCAATCACCGTGGCCTGGCGCGGCACCGTGACCGTGCCGGTTGCGCCAACAGCAACGATCCGTCTACCGGTGACAACGACGTCGGCACCGTCAATCACGCCGCCATCGGACGAGCCCTGCGCCATGGTGAGCACACGAGCACCGCGCAACACCACCGTGCCTTCGGGTTCGGCTCGGGGTAGCTCGGCGATCAGTTCCGTGCGCTCGGCGTCCGGAAAATCGGCCTCCTCTTCTTTGGACTCGGCCTCACCTGCATCGTTGTCTTCCTCCTCAGGCTCAACCTCAACCTCAACCCCACCTTGACCCTCGCCTTCACCAGGCTCAGTCCCATCCTCATCGTCTGAGGTCTCCGGCTGAGCGAACACGAGATCTGCAAAGGCCGTTTTGAAGTACGAGGGCCCCACCGTCCAGCCGATCGACTCACCGCCATCGACCCACCCCATGCCGTCTGCCCCCAGTTCGCTGAGTTCCTTGAGCGGCACGATCGGCGCCGAGATATTGACCTTGGGAGCTTCACCGCCAACGCGAGGCAAAGCCACGGCAAAGAAACGGTTGCTGGCGTGGGCGATCGCCCACTTGCCATCGGGTCGAATACGAATGTCTTGTGCTGGCACCGGCTCCGCTGCCGAGTAAAAGCCTGGGCCCACCACCTGAAGATGAACCCGCTTGTCGCTGCCATCAAAGCGCATCGACACCAAGCCCTCACCCGACGCCACATAGATGCGATCGATTTCGGGACCGAAATGCGGCCGTCCTAGCCCTCGCGACGGTGCGATCAGACGCGCGGTCGATGGGCCACCAGACGTGGGCACCCAGGCTAGATCCAACGGAATGGGACTGCCACCAAACTCTGCCGGCATTTCCAGTCGATCGCTCCGGCTGCCACGTCTGAATACCACTCGCTCCCCATCAGGCGAGACTGTCGGTTCTGCATAAAAGGCTGGCGTTTCGGTCAGTCGCTCAGGCGCGCCGCCTGCGATCGGCACGCGCCAAATATGACCACCGTCTCGTTCCCAGGTGACATAGACCACCGCGTTGCCATCTGAAGTGAAGGTCGGCTGGAACGCGCGTTGACCGTCGGGCGACAGTTGACGACCCGGTCCGGTTGCACCCGATTCAGTGAGATAGATCCGGGTCAGAGCAGAGAACACGATCGCAGCGCCGGTTGGCGATTCCTCAGCTCCTTGCACCGTGCGCGCTCGCACCGGACCGTCTTCCACTCGACGCGGGAAAACCAGTTCAGGCCCAATCTTCTTCGAAATCTTCACCGTGAAAGGGATCTGCTGCGAATCTCCACTAGCAACGTTGAGTCGATGCAACTTGCCGTTCCAAGAGGCAACTAACGAAGCGCCGTCCGAAGTAAAGCTGTAGCCCGGGAGAAGATCGCGCGTCGCACGCGACTCTTGATCATCGCGGGTCACTGGATACTTCAGCCACCGTTCTTCACCGCTCTCAAGGTCGCGCACTTTGAACCCGGTCTCATTGTCGAGCCGTGTGGCATACACCAGCGTCTTCCCATCGGGCGACACGGCAGGCCGAATCGCGCTGCCCTGCGCTGACGTGATGATGTCTTCGACGCCGTCGTTCAAGTCGCGCCGCGCGATTTGCCACATGGGAAAGTCAGCGTTGTAAGAGAATCCCCCGAACTTACGAGCGTAGTAGAGGTAGCGCCCGTCATCAGTAGCAACCGCTCCTGCGGCATTGTGCTGGCGCGCTCGCGGGGTATCTGGCGTCGGCATGGCTTTGGTGATCTGGACCCCAGTTCCGCCATCGCGATGCGTCATCCACAGTTCGTTGGTGCGGTTCCCTTTGCTCACTCGCGAGTAAATGACGTAGTCCGATTCGGCGCTCCACGTTGGTGACATGAAGTCAGACGATGTGTCCTTGGTCAGCTGCTTTGGTTCAGCGTCCTCTCCATCGACCTCGAGAATCCAGACGTTCTCCGCACCGTCTCGATCGCTAACGAAGGCTATGAACTTACCGTCGGGCGAGTAAGCGGGCTGGCTGTCGAAGGCCATGCCGTTGGTCAATGACGTGGCACCACCGCCGGTAGCAGGAAGGGTGTAGAGATCGCCCAAGGCCTCGATCACTAACGTCTGATCATCGGGCGAGATGTCAACCGACATCCAAGTAACTTCATCTGTCTCGAGAGTGAAGGTGCGGAGCGCATCGCTCTTTTCAAGCGGCAGTTTCTTGGCTTCACCAGCAACGACTGCCGTTGGCAACGACAGCAAGATTGCGGAGAGAAACAGGGGGCAGAGCAAGGCCTTGGCACGGTACTGACTGAGCAACATCGGTGAGGCTCCTAAAGAGGTTTGCGCCAGCTTACCCCGAGACGCGTTGGCGCCAGACCATGCAGCAACACTGGCGAGGGTCGTCTGCCAGGGCCCCATTTGTTGGCATTCGACAATCGTCAGACTAGAGAAACCAGACAGGCGAGTGGACAGATCGGGCGATGGATGCGACACCGAACCCGCCCCCGTTGAGAGACCTGCCGATTCAGTGAGAATGAATCGCAGCCTTTCGGAGTACCTGTGGCGCGAGCCCGTATTCTCCTTAGGTCTGAAGTCTCCACGAGCCTGACTCCTGCCGATTCTGGCACCCGTGCCTTGAAAACGATGCGTCGGCT
>JAJCXN010000024.1 GCA_029263415.1 Acidobacteriota bacterium | reverse complement strand
GCGGAATCTGTCAACGACTTTGAGACACTGATTTCGACTAATTAGTGAGGTTTTCCGGTTGACCGCTCAAGTCGAGTGGCTTGTTGATCCAGACAGCCTGATCGAGCGGCCTGGTGGTTGGAATTCCCTTGACGAATCGTTCTGGGTTGTTGCTGTGGGCGGTGGCTAGCACCTGATCACGTCGTGCCAGTTTCTCGCGATGCCGACCGTAATGGACATCCTCAGGCGTGAGCCTGGAGAGGCCGGAGTGCTTGTGCTCGGTTTGGTACCAAGCCATGAACTGCCTGACGAAGTCGCGCGATTCTTCGAGTGAGCCAAAGCGCTTTGGAAAACCGGGGTGGTACTTCAGCGTCTTGAAGTGGGACTCCGAGTAGGGGTTGTCGTTGGACACGTGAGGTCGATTCAAGGACCGCGTAACGCCGAGCTGGGCCAGGAGCTGTGCGGTGCCTTGGCTGGTCATCGCCGAGCCACGATCGCTGTGGAGTATCAAGGCATTGGCGGTGACCCCTTGCTTTTCGTGCGACTCTTCGATGAGGCGGGTCGCCAAAGCGGTGTTTTCGCGTTCGGCCACCATCCAGCCCACGACGAGCTATGCCCGAAAGTTGTGTACTGACATGAAGAGATGAAGCGGCGTATCCTGAAGTTATTCCACGACTTCAGTCCAAGAAAGGACGGATACGCCATGTCCGACAGTAGCTCAGCTCGATTCCAATCACCAGGGGATCGATTCAGTCCAGACCCGTTGACGGAGTGTCTCCGTAGCGGTGCTCAGCAACTTCTCCAGTCAGCGATCGAGGCCGAGGTGTCTTCCTGGTTGGCTGAGTACGAGGAGGACCGCACCGGGGAGGGTCATCGTCGTGTTGTGCGCAACGGCCACCTGCCAGTCCGCGAGATCCAGACCGGAATCGGCGGCGTGGCGGTGAAGGTACCTCGGGTGGGTGACCGTGGCGCTGGCGCCGAGAAGGTCGTCTTCCACTCGAAGCTGATCCCTCCATACCTGCGCCGGGCGAAGTCGGTGGAAGAGTTACTTCCGTGGCTCTACTTGAAGGGGGTCTCCACTGGAGACTTCAGCGAAGCCCTTGCTAGCCTCTTGGGCTCGGAGGCTGCGGGGCTGTCATCAACGACGATCAGTCGGCTCAAGAAGGACTGGATCAGAGAGTACGACACGTGGCGTCGGCGTGATCTGTCGAAGCGTCGTATCGTTTACGTGTGGGCTGACGGGATCTACAGCAACATTCGCATGGATGAAGCCAAGCTATGCCTGCTGGTGATCATCGGCGCTGACGACAAGGGTCAGAAGCATCTTCTCGCCGTCGAGGAGGGGTATCGAGAGAGCACTCAGTCGTGGCGCGAAGTCCTGCTCGATCTCAAACGGCGCGGGCTCACACAAGCGCCGAAGCTCGCAGTCGGTGATGGCAGCCTTGGCTTCTGGAAGGCATTGACGGAGGTCTACCCGGCGACTCGCCCCCAGCGTTGCTGGGTGCACAAGACTGGGAACATTCTGAACTACCTGCCGAAGAGCAGCCAGCCGAAAGCTAAGAAGGGCTTGCACGAAATCTGGATGGCCAGCACTCGCGAGGAAGCTCTGAAGGCCTTCGACTCCTTCGTCGAGATCTACGAGGCAAAGTATCCGAAGGCCGTGGCCTGCCTTGAGAAAGACCGCGACGAGCTGCTCGCCTTCTATGACTTTCCGGCTCAGCAGTGGCCGCATCTCCGGACCACCAATCCAATCGAATCCACCTTCGCTACAGTCAGGCTGCGTACCGCGAAAACCCGTGGCTGCCTGTCACGAGAAACCGCACTCACCATGGTCTTCGAGCTCACCGAATCTGCTCAGAAACGATGGCAACGGCTAAGAGGATTCGACCTCCTCGCAGACGTCGTCAGAGGAGTACGATTCATCAACGGGGAACACCCAAAAACCATCGCCGCGTAATCTCTCAATACACAACATCTGGGCGTAACTCGCCCACGACGTAGCGGCTATACAAATCAAGGATCACGTAGAGGTAGTACCAAGTCCAGGTCCGTGGCCCCTCCAGTTTCGTCATGTCCCAGGACCAAACTTGGTTGGGCGCGGTGGCAACCAGTTCCGGTTTCTCGTACTCAGGATGGCGGAGTTGGTTGCGGCGTTCCTTCACCGACTTGTTGTCGGCCAAGATCCGGTAAATGGTGCGTTCGGAGCATAGGTACCGGCCCTCATCGAGTAGCGTCGCGACTACCTCACCAGGCGCTCGGTCAACGAAGCGCTCTGAGCATAAGCAGTCCAAGACCTCCACACGTTCCTCCGACGACAAAGCTCGGGCAGGAGTAGGACGGGGCTGCTGCTGCCCTGGTGGGACCTGGCGGCGGTAGTACGTTGCTCGCGATACACCAAGAGCCTTGCAAGCAGGTCGGATGCCGACCTGCTGCGCGAGTTCTACGGCGGTCACGAGCAGTTGCTCCCGTCGGACAGGTTGAATCCCAGCAGCCCCGCAACTTTTCCCTGGACATCAAGAATGGTCTCGGCCTTCGTGAGC
>JAJCXN010000023.1 GCA_029263415.1 Acidobacteriota bacterium | reverse complement strand
AACCCGTTGTGTTCGCACCCGTTGTCTGGGCACCCGTTGTCTGGGCACCCGTTGTCTGGGCACCCGTTGTCTGGGCACCCGTTGTCTGGGCACCCGATGTCTGGGCGCCCGATGTCTGGGCGCCCGTTGTCTGGGCGCCGGGCATCTGGGCGGCTGACGACGAGGTCGCTAGAGCAGCCATGAGCATGGTGGCTGGGATCGCAGTAGACACACTGCTGAAGCAAGAGGTCAACATCGCCGCTTCCTGGTGAGTGCGACGGGTGGGAGGTTCCAACTCCGCCGCATAGCGTCTTCGTTTCGCTACCTAGAGTAGCGGATCAGAGCCGCGCTCGCTTAGCGCATTGGCCTACCGCACTGGTCTATTGCGCTGGCCTACCGGACCCGGTCTCCAGGCACCGAGCCCGCTTGGGGTCGGACCAGTTTGACGTCGGCGCCCTCTCCAGAAGCCAACACCATGCCTTCGGAGACGCCGAAGCGCATCTTCCGGGGTGCGAGGTTGGCGACCAAGACCACCAATGTGTCCACCAAGTCTTCAGGCGCGTACGCCGCTTTGATACCAGCGAACACCTGCCGCTTTTCTTCGCCGAGATCGAGGTGCAGTTGCAGCAGCTTGCCTGCTCCTTCGACGTGGTTAGCCTGTTCAATGCGGGCCACACGCAGGTCAACCGGAGTGAACTGGTCGATGGTGATCTCATCTTCCAGCTCGATGCCAGCAGGAGGTGCGAGGACCGGGGCTGCGGCGGCGGCCTGGTCAGCTTTGGATGCTTCGATGACTGCATCGACTGCCTTCAGATCGAGCCGGGTCATGAGTGCGGTGTACTTGTTGATGTTGGTGCCGAGCAGCGGCGTGGCGGCATCGGCCCAGCTCAGTGATCCGGTGCCCAAGAACTCTTCGGCGTCGACAACCAGGTTGGGCAGAATCGGCTTGAGGTAGATCATCAGCAGTCGGAAGAGGTTGATTCCGGTTGTGCAAACGGCCTGCACCTCGGCTGCTTTGGTCTCATCCTTGGCTAGCTGCCACGGTTGCTGCTCGTCGATGTAGCGGTTGGCCTCGTCAGCGATCGACATGATGCGGCGAACCGCGCGGTTGTATTCGCGTTGTTCAAACAGCTCGGCGATGTGGTCTGCGGCGGATGAGGCGGTGTCGAAGAGTTCGGGCTGGTGAAGTTCGGTTGCGAGCTGACCGTCGTGCAGACGATGTAGGAACCCAGCGCAGCGGCTGGCGATGTTGACCACCTTGCCGACCAGGTCCGAATTCACCCGTTGAACGAAGTCCTGCAGGTTGAGGTCAATGTCTCCAAGGCCACTGCCAAACTTGGCCGCGAAGTAGTAGCGCAAGGGTTCAGCAGGCAGGTACTGCAAGAAGGTACTGGCCTGGACGAAGGTACCTCGCGACTTCGACATCTTGGTGCCATCGACAGTCAAGAAACCGTGGACGGGAACCGAGGTTGGCAAGCGGAATCCACCAGCATGCAGTAGCGCCGGCCAGAACAGGCAATGAAAGTAGAGGATGTCCTTGCCGATGAAGTGGTACATCTCGGTGTCGCTGCCGGGCTTCAAGAAGTCGTCGAACTCGAGACCTTCGGTTTCGTTGCATAGCTTGGTGAAGGCGGCGAGGTAGCCCACCGGGGCGTCGACCCAGACGTAGAAGTACTTTGTTCCTTGTTCTGATTCGGAGCCTTCGCCGGTGCCAGGAATCTCGAAACCGAAGTAGGGTGCGTCGCGCGATACATCCCAGTCTCGCAGTCCTTCTGAGAACCACTCGTTGAGTTTGTTGACCACCTCGGGTTGCAAACGGTCAGGTGAAACCCACTCACGCAGTGTTTCTTCAAAGTCTGAAAGCTTGACGAAGAGGTGGTCCGACTCGCGTTCGACCGGGGTTGCGCCGGAGAGTGCTGAACGTGGATTGATCAGGTCAGCTGGAGAGTAGGTGCCGCCACAGTTGTCGCAACTGTCGCCGTTTTGGTCCTCGCTTTTGCACTTCGGGCATGTGCCCTTGATGAATCGATCGGCGAGGAAGATCTCTTTCTCTGGATCAAAGAACTGGCGCACACTCTTCCAATGGACATGATTACCTGCAACCAGCTTCTCGTAGATGCCCTCCACCAACTCGCGGTTCTCTTCGGAATGGGTGGTGTAGAAGATGTCGAACTCGACACCGAAGCCCTTGTAGTCGCGCTGGTGCTCTTCTGAGGTAGAGCGAATGATCTCCTCAGGGGCGATGCCCTCGCGCTGAGAGCGCAGCAGAGTGGCGGTGCCGTGGGTGTCGTCGGCGCAGACGTAGTAGCACTCGTTACCGCACTGTCTTTGAAACCGCACCCAGATGTCGGTCTGAATCGCCTCGACAATGTGCCCTAGATGGATGGCGCCGTTGATGTAGGGCAGGGCGCTCGAGACCAAGATGCGTCTTGGCTTTGAGGCTGTGGTTGTAGAGGGAGCATCGGACATTCTGAGGGTTCCTTTCGTGGTGCAAGCTCTGCGCCCGGAGGATACTCTGTACTGCGATGAAGTCCTGCGATGAATCCGACCAACCTTAGGCTGCACCGCAGCGACCCGCTGGTGGTGGCCCTCGAGCCATTGGCCGCTGGAGAAGCGGTTGAGAGCGTCGTGTGCTTGGAACCCATCGCTAAAGGGCACAAGGTTGCCGTGGCCGATGTGGCTGAAGGTGCAGCGGTCAGGAAGTTCGGTCAGGTGATTGGTGTCGCTACCAGCGCGATTGCCGCCGGTGCCTGGATTCACGAGCACAACCTCAGTGCTGACGTGGGTTTACTGCGCACCGAACCTATGGAGCGGGTGTCGCCCCGTCGCAACCCTGTACAGACCCTCGGCAACGCTGTACAGGCCCAGGGCAACGCTGTACAGACTCACCGCAACGCAGCGGTCACGGTCCCCGAGATCACGGATCAGAATCCGCCAACGTTTCAAGGTTTCAAGCGGCCAGACGGCTCGGTAGGCACTCGCAACATGCTCGGCATCTTGACCACGGTCAACTGCTCTGCGACCGTCGCCAAACTGATCGGCCGCGAGGTAGAACGGCAATCATTGTTGGAGCCGTTTGAGAATGTCGATGGGCTCGCGGTGCTCACTCACGGGTCCGGTTGCGGCCTGGTGCCCGAAGGCGATGGGCTAGCCAACCTGCGCCGAACTCTGGCTGGCTACGCCCGGCATGAGAACTTTGGTGGTGTCTTGGTGCTCGGTCTCGGTTGTGAAACCAACGATCTGAGCTCGCTGTTTGGCGCGTGTGGTTTGGTTGAGAGCGATCGCCTCAGGCGGTTTGCGATTCAAGAAGCGGGTGGTACCGCCGATGCCGTGACCCGTGGTGTTGATGAGGTTCTAGCACTTGCGGCAGTCGCGAACCAGAGCTCGCGTCAGCCTGCGTCGATCGAGCACTTGTGCCTTGGGCTGCAGTGCGGCGGTTCCGACGGGTTCTCTGCTCTCACCGCGAACCCGGCTTTGGGAGTCGCGTCGGATCTCTTGGTGGCGGCCGGCGGCACCGTGATTCTGGCCGAGACACCAGAGATCTACGGTGCTGAACATTTACTGATCGAGCGCGCGATCACACCTCAGGTGGCGGCTGACTTGCGGGAGCGACTCAACTGGTGGCAACGCCACGCGGGTGCTCATGGCGGAGTGCTGGACAACAATCCGTCGCCGGGCAACAAAGACGGCGGCTTGACTACCATCTTGGAAAAGTCGCTCGGCGCCGTCGCTAAGGCTGGATCTGCGCCCTTGAACGGTGTCCTCAGCTATTCCGAACGTGCGCCCGGTCCGGGGCTTTGGTTCATGGATTCACCAGGGTTTGATCCAAGCTCTGCGACCGGAGAAATAGCTTCCGGTGCCAATCTGTTGAGTTTCACGACGGGGCGAGGTTCGGTGTCAGGCTTCTTGCCGACGCCTAGCATCAAGCTTTCGACCAACACTGCGCTCTTTGAGAGGATGCCCGGAGATATTGACATGGACTGTGGAACGATCTTGGCAGGACGCAGCATCGAGACTGTCGGACGCGAAGTCTTCGATCTTCTGTTGCGGGTCGCCTCGGGAGAGCCGACCAAGTCGGAATCATGGGGCTTCGGCGAGGCAGAGTTCGTTCCGTGGGTGCCAGGAGCGGTGTTCTGAACCGTGAGTTTTCGTTTTGAACGAGCGGTGTCGTCGTGGGTCGCCGTTGGCTAGGGAGTGGCCAGTTGGGCTCCTGGTGCACTGCATCGCTGTAGATTCTGGAAGAATGGGATGAGCAGGTGTTGCGCGCAGCGTGGATCGCCGCCGACGGAGTCGACCCTCCGAATGCGCCTTCGTCCCAATCTCCGCTTTGAAACGATTTTTGAGTTCCGCTGTCTTGGCAGCGACCAACACAAACTAGAAGGAATCTGTTGATGACCAATCGAACCCGACCCGTTGTGGCCGCCATCCTGGCCTGTGTCTGTTTAGCCTTGCTCGCCCCAGTCGCAGCCACCGCTCAAGACGCGAAGGCCTACCTGGACAAGATGCTCACCATGTACGACAACCCGTTCCGTGCCGACTACACCATGGTCATGGAGATGAATCAGGGTGGCATGGCACTGAGCATGAACGGCACAGGCAAGATGACCTGGGCTGACGAAACCCACATGAGGCTGGACGTCGATATGTCGATGAAGATGCCGGGCACCGACCAGAGCATGCAAATGAGCATGAAGACGGTCGCCGACGGCACTAATACCTGGACCGAGATGGACAACCCCATGATGGGCAAGCAGGTCATGAAGATGGACATTGCCAAGGCCCAAGAAATGGCAGAAAGCCAGGGCATGTCGAGCAACCCGGGCCAAAGCCCGTTCGAGCAGATTCGTACACTGCAGCAGTACTTCGACTTCAAGGTAACCGACACTTCCGGCGGCAAGGTTCGTCTCGAAGGAACCATGAACGACACAGCGCCTCCGCAAATGAAAGAAGCGGGCCCGATGATCGAGGGCTTGGTCCTGATTCTCGATGGGAGCACTTCGATGCTCGAGAAGTTCGAGATGGGGCCGATCGGTGAACCAGCGATGGTCATGGAGCTAAGCGACTACACCAAGCTCAAACCGTCGGATGTGCCAGCCTCAATGTTCTCCTACTTGCCGCCTGCGGGGGTCACGATTGTGGATCCGTTAGCGATGCAGCAGTAGGCCTCAGGACTCATGGCCAAAGTACTAGGAGTGGGTGGTGTCTTCTTTCGTTCGGCAAAGAACGAGGAAGTCGCTGCTTGGTATCAAGAGCATCTGGGGTTCAAGATGGATCCCAACTACGGCGCAACGTTCACCCCGGATCAGATGCCGCCTGGCGGACTCACCGTGTTCGCTGCCTTCAAGGGCGACACCAAGTACTTCGATCCTTCTGAGTCGCCGTTCATGGTGAACCTGGTCGTCGATGATGTGGTGCAGGCAATCGAACAGATCAAGGCTGGCGGCTGCGAGCAGGTGGACGGGATCCTGGACGAGGAGTACGGGCGTTTTGCCTGGTTCATCGATCCGGAGGGTCGTAAGGTCGAGCTGTGGCAGCCGAAGGCTGCCTCCGAGGACTAGCTCTCTGGGCTAGCTTCGGTAGGGCCAGCTTCGGTCGAACTAGGATCGACGCCTCGGTCCGCGCCGGGGCGTCGGCGCGGCCGTTAAGGCATCCTTGGGCCAGGGGTGCTTTGGATAGCGCCCTGCCAGATCTTTGCGCACTAGCTCATAGGAGCCGGTCCAGAAACCTCGTAGGTCGTCGGTGATCTGCTGCGGTCGTTGATTTGGCGCCAACAGGTGCAGCAGCAGCCGTACCCTGCCACCAGCAATCAGGGGTGTGTCTTGCCACCCGAACAGGTCCTGTATTCGCGCGGCTAACACCGGTGCGTCCTCGACCGCTGCGTACTCGATCTGCGCGCTTCGACCGTTCGGTAGGTCGATTCGCATCGGTGCGAGTCGGTCAAGGTCCTGGTTCTGAGAGTAGGTCAGTACACCTTTGATCCACTGCGCGGCAGCCTTACGCAGTGTGTCGAAGGATCGATGGCCCTGCGCCAGCATCGGGATCGCGTCTTTGAGGAACTGGTCGTCGACGATCGGTAGTTGTGGCTCGGGGCAGTGGTGATGGACAAAGCCGAGACGGAAGAGGAACTGCGCGATCGACGCTTTGGCAGTCAGCCCAAGCGCAAGGTCTGGTTGCTCTAGCGCCGCAGCGATCAAGACCTCCTCGGCTTTGGCCGCTGAAACAGGCGCCTCTCGTCGTTCGAGGATCAATCCGTTGTGCCCGTAGACCGTTGCTAGGTAGCCTGAGACTCGTTCTGTCTCCGGGTCAAACACCGCTTCTTCGACGGTATGAGTGCGATCCGGATCGAGCCACTCACGGTCGATGATGGTGGCCGAGTGCACTGCGGTCGCACGACGGTCGTTGCGACGGACTTCACCGCCGAGTTCAACGCACAGGACTAGGTGTGATCGAGTGGGTTCCAGATGTACCCCGCTACTCCGCCCCAAGATCACGCCGCCGCCTCCGATGAGTCTGCCGGTGGGGCGGTCGCCGCTGCCTACGGTCGCGCCGTCCCTCTTCGCTGTCGGCTGCGATGCCGAACCGATTGGCGTCACTGCAGCAAACAGTGCCAGTCGATCGGGGAAGGCCTCGAGCAAACTCTTGGAGAGTGTGCGCCTTTGATCGTCTGGTCCTGAAACTGCTTGTGTGCGTGCCCCGCGCTGTGCCGGAGCCCTAGCGATGAGCCGTTCGAGCTGCTTGGCAACCTGCAGTACTCGGCGCACGCGGGCTCGATGAACACGGGCGCCTGCAGATGGGCGGCCGAGCACCGCATCGAGTCGATCCAGTACGTCGGAATCGGTCGCGGCCGCGTGGCCGTGCTCGAAGATATCTCGCTCTGAGAGCAGCGCTGCCAGCACCGCTCCTTCGTGCCCAAGACCGCGTTTGCTCGCACAGATCAAGAGCTTTGCCAGGCGAGGGTGCAACGGCATTGCTGCCATCGTCTTGCCGTCAGCAGTGGTGCCGTGTTGATCGCAAGCGCCGAGCTGCTCCAAGAGTCGATCGGCACGCTCAAGGCTGGCGGGTGTTGGTGGGTCGAGCCACGGCAGGGCCGCTGCTCGTTCGCCGAGATTGCGCAGGTACAGGACTGTCGCAGAGAAGTCGACTCGATGGATCTCTGGCGGATCTGTGGGCCTTCTCACCGAGTGCTGCGACTCGGTCCACAAACGGAGCGCGCGCCCCGCCGCCTGTCGGCCAGCTCGACCAGCTCGCTGATCGGCTGAGGCTCTGCTGATCGGGAGTAGTTCGAGGCGATCGATGCCGGAGGCGGGGTCGAATCGTAGTTGGCGGTGCACACCCGAGTCGATGACCACGGACACGCCATCGACAGTGACAGACGTTTCAGCGACATTAGTAGCAAGCACGATGCGTTGCTTGGTGCTGCGCAGCACATCGTGTTGCTGGTCAAGCGGCAGGTCGCCAAACAGTTCGAACACCGGTAGCGGACACTTGCTGTTCTCGATGAGGTCTCGTGCTCGACGGATCTCGCCGACTCCCGGCAGGAAGGCCAAGATCGAGCCGTTCGAGCCGTTCGAGCGGTCCGCGGAAGGGGTATGGGTATGCGTGCTTCCAGCCATTCTGTGAGCTTCGCGCAACACCGCTGCGGCCACTTGTTCGGCGAGGAAACGCCGGTCCTCGCGCGGAAGATACGAGATCTCGACAGGGTAGGTGCGGCCTTCGCTGCGGATCGCAGCGGCCTGCAAGCTGCGGCTCAAGCGTTCGGTGTCAAACGTCGCCGACATGACGATGAGTAGGAGATCCTTGCGCACCGAGTCTTGAAGCGTCCTGAGCAAAGCGAGCGCGGTGTCAGATTGCAGGCTGCGCTCGAGAAATTCGTCGAGCACCACGCACCCAACACCCTCGAGAAACGGGTCGTCTTGCATCATGCGTAGCAGCACACCCTCGGTCACAAAGAGGATGCGCGTAGCGTCGGTGGCGCGGCGTTCGAAGCGAATTTGGTAGCCAACCTCTTGGCCGAGCTGCCAACCGCGTTCTTCCGCCACCCGGGTTGCAGCCGCTCGTGCTGCGACCCGGCGAGGTTCGAGCACCAAGACCTTGCCGTCGGTAGAACTGAGCAGAGCCGGCGGAACGCGGGTGGTCTTGCCCGCGCCGGTTGCTGCTTCCAACACCACCCGGTTGACCTTGGCCAAGACGCCGGTGATCTCGCTAATGACCTGGTCGATAGGAAGTGGTTTGCTCAACGACGAGCGAGAGCTGCAAGCGCGCGATCGACCTCAAACTTGATGCCCATTTCGACTTCTTCGTTCCAGCCTTGACCGCGCCACAAGACCTCGCCGTCAGGTCCTATCAAGATGTAGGCCGGATAGCCTGCGACTTGGTAGACACGTGCATTGCGTGCGCCGTCGTCCCACCCCTGCATCCAAGTCATGGAGTTGGTTGCGATAAAGCGCTTTAGTTCAATGGTGTCTTCATCGACGCTCAGGCTCAATAGCTCAAACGGCTCGTCGCGATACTTCTCGGCAAGTTCTCCCAGCTTGGGGATTGCCAGGCGGCATGGCAAACACCAGGTCGCCCAGAAGTCGACTAAGACCACCTTGCCCTGGAGGTCTTTGAGAGTAACCCTGCCGCTCCCATCCACGAGATCAAAACTGAGCTGGTCGGCGGCGACGTGGGTAGCGCGCATGGGGTCGTCGATGAGTCGTCTGGCTTGCTTGGCGTATTCGGTGTTGGGCGCATCAGCGAGCACTGATTCCAGTAGCTCGATGGCTTCGGCCTCTCGGTAGAGATAGATAAAGGTTTTGGCCAGGCCCAAACGAACAACGTTGGAACGACCCTGTGACACATCGAGAGCGGCTTCAAAATGTTCGGCTGCTTCTTGCATCTGTATGTCGTCTGCTGTGCCTTCTGCAAACAGGGACACCGCAACGCCGTTGTGGGCGGTGAGCTGTTGGCGTGCGGTAACGGCAAGCTCGAGAGCTTTGCGCGCGGCTTGTTCTGAGAGGCTGTAGTAGCCCTGTCCGTTGTAGCCCCGGCTGAGCAGCATGAAGTGTTCGAAGGTCGCGGTCTCACCAGCACGTGCGATCCGTTTGGCGTCCTTGTTCAGTAGCTTGATGCCTTGAGAAAACTTAGCTTTGCCGAACAGCTCCGTCGCTCTGGCTTGGGCTTCGTGGGAGTCTTGGGCCTGTGCCTCACCAACGCAAACGGTCCAGACCAAGAGCACTGAGATCCCCCGCACAAGAGGCGCTAAGACCGAGGAGCGCCGTCGCGGACCAGGCGCAACTGGATGAAGTTTGATTGACACCGTCACTCCTTTTAGGGTTTGGCGCTGGTCGCTGCCGAGCTCGACGTCGCCGTGTTGGCTTCGAACCACTTCAGAATGCGTGGCGAGACGTCGATCAGTAGTTTGGGCTCGCGCGGGCCATGGGGTGTGCGTGGGTAGGCGACCATCTCGGTTGGGATGCCGAGCCGTTGCAATCCAAGGTAGAGCTCGCGGCCTTGATCGAACGGCACCCTGAGATCGTTCATGCCGTGGAGGATCTGAGTGGGGGTGGTGACTTTGTCGAGGTGATACATCGCTGAGTGGCGCTCGTATTCCTCGATGTCTTCCCACAACTCTGCGCCTTGATGCGCGGTGAGGTAGTCGGGGATGTCTGTGGTGTGCACCATGCTCACCAGGTTCGGCAGGCCCGCACCCATGCTTGCTGCTTGGAAACGGCTGGTCCTTGTGATCACGAACGAGGTCATATAGCCGCCGTAGCTCCAGCCCATGACGTACAGGCGTTCTGGATCCGCGATGCCTTGTTCGATCGCCCAGTCGACCCCGGCCATCAGATCTTCATAGTCGCCGAAGCCCCAGTCGCGCACGTTGTCGAAACGGAAATCGCGACCGTATCCGGTGCTACCGCGCGGGTTGGGCCGCAGAACGGCGTAGCCTTGCTCGGCAAAGTACTGCAACAAGTAGATGCTGGCCGAGCCGGTGAAGGATTGCGAGAACACTCCGGCAGGACCGCCATGCACGTTGAGAATCAAGGGCGCCTTGGCTCGTTGTACACGATCAAAGCCCACCGGGTAGGTGATCAAGCCTTCGATGGTTTTGCCGTCCTTAGAGGTCCAAGTGACGAGATCCGTTTCCCCCATGGGTGGCAGCTCGATGGTGCTGTTGATGCTGGTTAACTTCATCGGAGCGAAGCCGGCGGTGGGCGAAGCGTAGACCTCGGGAGGCTGGTCGCGAGTTTGGTAGACGTAGGCGATGTGGGTACCGCCCCGGGCGAGCGATGGGGAACCAATGACGCCTGCCATCGGCTCTCCGCCTTGTTCGCTGAAGACCCGCACTGCACCTTCTACTGGTAGGTCTAGGAGCTGCCGTGTTGTGCCGATCGACTCCGAGATCAGCAGCGACTTCGAATCAGCGCGCCAAGCGACCAGGTTCGCACTTTGATCGGGCGTCTTCTCCAATCGAAAGGGTGCATTCTCGCCATTAGCGGCGATCGCATAAACATCACCCAGTCCAACAGGCTCGGCCTTGCTGCCAGTGCCGACATAGGCGATCCACTTGCCATCGGGAGAGAACATGGGTGAGCCCTCGACACCTGCTGTGGCGACCAGAGGAGTAACGGTGCCGCTCTCGACGGAGACCAAGGAAAGGTCGCCGTCGATCATGCCGGTGTTAATGCGCGGATCGCGTTGGTGACCGATGACGATGGTCTTGCCGTCTGGGGACCAGTCAAAACTGGTGATGTGAAACGAACCCTCGGTCAGTCGTGGGTCGTCCTCAGGCTTCTCAGTGTCCAATGCAGTTTGGCCAAGTGTGTGGAGGTAGAGGTGCTGATACTTGTGGTTCTGATCCACCAACACCGGATCGCGTTTCTCCTTCTTAGCCTTCTCTTCATCCTCGGTCTCAGGGTCGCGGGCGAGGTAGGCGATGCTTTGACCGTCCGGCGAAAAGGCGAATTGTCCGGCTCCCGATTCGGACCTGGTCAGTTCGGTCGCTTCGCCGCCTGCAAGCGCAAGGCGCCACACTTGGCTGGTCGCATCTTCACCCTTGCCGCGTTTGGTAGTGAAAGCTAACCAGCGACCATCCGGAGAAAACTGTGGCGACGTGGCAGACGATGTGCCTTGGGTGTACTGCCTACTCCAAGACCCGTCGGTGGCCGTCACCCAGATGTGACTGAGGTATTCGGACTTCTCACCCTCGGTGATGGCTTCGCGCACCACGAAGGCGACCAACTTGCCGTCGGGTGAGAGGGCGGTGCTGCTGATGGAGCGGAAGCCCAAGCTGAATTCGCTTGTCCACGACGGGAGGGTCGCTGTGTCGCTCTCCGTGGGTTCTTGGCCCGAGAGCGTAGGCGCAGTCATGAGAAGAGCGGCGAGGATGAATACGGTCCGGAGCAGTGTGGTCATCGGAGTGAGATCCTCTGGTCGAAAGACTGGGGTTTGGTTGATCATTTGCGTGAGTGAGATCGAGACAGTAAGGGTACACCGTTGATCGCCCGGGCATCGACTGATGCTGCTCAGTCTCCCGCCACGGTCAGGGCTTCCACCTAGGCTTCGATCTGCAGGCGGCCGAAACACTCGGGCCGATGAAAGTCGATGCGCCCGGTTGGTTTCCAGGCTTGATGCTCCACGCCGCTCGCCGACCGCTGGATGCGAAAAACGTTGGCGGTCCAATTGCTGGCACGGTTTTGGGTTAGCTCAAGGCCCGCGAGGGGGATGCGAAATCGAACCTTCCAAACCCTGACGTTGACGCCCTGGGCGAAGTCCGCTGAGCTGAACTGATCCGGCGAATGATCATCCAGCAGCGCCTCCACCGTTGGTCGCGAGGGACCAATGGTGTTGTAGGCGAGTTCGAGGTTACGGTCGGTGTTCAGCGCCTCTAGGTCAGTGCGGTTGGAAACCCATGCATCAAGCAGGCGGCCAGCAGGGGAAGCTTGCAACTCGAGGTAGCGAATGCCGGGCGTGGAGTTTGGCTGTTGTAGTTCGTGGGTGCCAGCTGATGGCGCCCGCAAAAACAGCTCGATCACGTCGTCTTCATGGAGCGGATCGTTGTGATCTGTAAACCGCGTCGTGAGACGCCGGCAATTGGCCACGACGTCCAGGTACAGAGTTTCCTCTGTGTGAAAGAACCGGAAGCACGTGAGGTAGTGGCAAGGAGCACCGTCGACGACGGAGCGAAGAGTGGGCCAAGTGCGCTTGACTTCGAGCACCTTCAAGGGGAGCAGATCTGTCTGTCTATGAACCACCAGTGGTAGCGGCTGGTCTGGTGCTTTCGATGCGGTGCGCTGCACGCTTGGACTCCTGTGGCAGACTCGCGTCGTTTCCAACATTGAACAATAGATCAACTATGAGCTTCGGCTGCCCTTCAAAGGAGAGATGATGAGCGCGTCTAAGTACACCAAGAAGCGGACCGAAGTGCATGGCCTCAGCATGGCCTATATCGAAGAGGGCGAAGGCGATCCCATCGTCTTCTTGCACGGTAACCCAACCTCTTCGTATTTGTGGCGGGACGTGATGCCGGAGCTCGAGGGATCAGGCCGCTTGATTGCGCCGGATCTGATCGGCATGGGAGATTCGGACAAACTGCCCGCGAGTGGCCCCGATAGCTATCGCTTTGTCGAACATCGTGAGTACTTGGACGCCTTGCTCGAACAGCTGAACGTCACCGAGAATGTGACGCTGGTGATTCACGATTGGGGCTCAGGACTTGGCTTTGATTGGGCCAATCGCCATCGCGACGCAGTCAAAGGCATTGCCTACATGGAAGCGATCGTCGCACCGATCGAGTCGTGGGACGATTGGCCTGAAGCCGCACGTGGCATCTTTCAAGGTTTTAGGTCTGAGGCTGGCGAAGAGATGGTGCTGGAGAAGAACGTGTTCGTCGAGCGGGTGCTGCCGGGCTCGGTGATTCGCAAGATGAGGGACGAAGAGATGGCCGAGTACCGTCGGCCCTTTTCAGAGCCAGGAGAAGACCGTCGCCCGACGCTGACCTGGCCCCGCCAGATTCCGATCGCTGGCGAGCCCGCTGACGTCACCCAGATCGCCGCCGACTATGCCGCCTGGCTCGGCGAGTCCGATGTGCCCAAGCTGTTCTTCAATGCTGAACCCGGCGCGATCCTGGTCGGCAAGCAGCGAGAGATTTGTCGGTCGTGGCCGAACCAACTCGAGATGACGGTGGCCGGGAATCACTTCATCCAGGAGGATTCAGGACAAGAGATCGGAGCGGCGATCGCGCAGTGGTTGGAGCACATTCCTGGATAGGTATTAGGACCGATGGCGCCAGTGGCGGACGAACAATTGGAGGGCGGTAATGACAAAGCGAGAAGGACGGCTTGCAGGCAAGGTCGCAGTGGTCACTGGCGGCGCTGCCGGCATGGGGCGCGGCACGGTTGAGCGTTTTGTGCAGGAAGGCGCCCAAGTGGTGATTGCTGACGTGCAAGAGGAGCGAGGGCTGGCACTGGCCGAGCAACTGGGCGAGGACGCAGGCTTTGTGCGTGCAGACGTGTCCAAAGAGGAAGATGTCGAAGCGATGATTGCGCTTGCTGTCGAACGCTACGGTCGCCTCGACTGCTTGTTCAACAACGCTGGTTACATCGGTGTTCTTGGAGAGATTGATGAGCTCGAGATTGCTGAAGAGTACGACCGCACCATCGGGGTCATGCTGACGGGCCCTGTGCTCGGCATGAAGCACGCCGCTCGCGTTATGAAAGAGCAAGGTTCAGGCAGCATCATCTCGACCGCCAGTGTGGCAGGGATCCGCGGCGACTTCGGCCCGCACGTGTACTGCGCCGTGAAGGCCGCCGTGATCAACCTGACCCGATCGGTGGCACTGGAACTCGGCAAGGACAATATTCGTGTCAACTGCATTTGTCCGGGGGCAATTGCGACCGAGATTTTCGGCGGTCTGCACACCCTGAGCGAAGAGCAGAAGTTGCGTGTACCCGAAGTGATGCGCAAGGTGTTCCCCATGATGCAGGCGATTCCGCGCGCGGGTGAAGGTGCTGACATTGCCGCTATGGCAGTCTTCTTGGCCAGTGACGATTCGACCTTCGTGACCGGTCAAGCCATGGTCGTCGATGGCGGATTGACGGCAGGATCGGTGCCGGATCCGGAGGGTTCGCCAGTGATGCAGCTACTAGAGGCCGAGTTTGGGTCGACGAAGTAGTGGCTTCAGGACTTCAGGGAAGCGTGCGCCAAGTTCTCTTCACCAGGTCGAGTGGCTCTAGGCCCCGCGACCTCGGGCCAGGAATCGTTGCCTTCCCTGATGTGCAGCCCCCGATCGGACGGTAGGTCGAAGAGTACTTGACGTTCCCCCGAAGGCCAGCTGAACTCCAGCTGTTTGATCGCCAGCGCCTGGCCGAGGCAATCTCCTGCTGCAAGCTGGACGATGCGAAAATGCCATCCGTGGTCACGGTGGCGTGGATTTCTCTCAGCCATCGTTGCCACCCGCCAATGCGACGGTGTCCATCGAATCGAGTGCGCACACTTCTCTCGGCGAGAGCTGACTAGCATCGGGGAAGTATGATGAGACTCTTCCGCTCAATAGGGCCGTTTTGTCGCGCGGTCCCGAACTGAGCCACGGATAGACTGTCTCGCCAATGATCTGCGCAGAAGAAGCCCGACCTTGACCGGCCGTCGATCCGTTATCCGGCCGCGCTATGCATTGCTTGGCAAGAGTCTCTTGGCTCTACTTACATTCGCGCTCTCGCTTGTCGTTGGCGAGGTCGTAGTGCGCACGGTTGTCCCGCAAGCCGACACCTACGCGGATTTCCGTCTCCCGCCCGACAAGTTCAAACCCAACCTACAGCGGGCGTTCGACGCAGGGGACAACCTGCATGGGCTCAATGGGCCGACGCAGTTCAGCACCAACGCGGCAGGGCTTCGCTCGAATCATGAACTCGTCCTTCCCAAGCCAGCAGACGAGTTCCGCGTGATCACCTTGGGGGGAAGTACCACCCGCTGCACCTACGTCGACGATGATGAAACCTGGCCTGCGTTACTCGAGCAATCGCTTCGGGTGCCAAACAGAACGGTGCGAGTGTTCAACGCTGGCGTCGACGGTGAACGGAGCTTTGGGCATTTGTCGAATCTCGTGGACCGGTTTCTACATGTCGAGCCCGATTTGGTCGTTGTGCTGGCGGGTATCAACGATCTCACCCAAGTGCTGTGCGAACCCGATTCCGGGAAGACAGGGGGCGCCGGACCATCGGGGAAGGCGCGCATTACTGGCTCGGTGGCTTTCAAGTTGTTGCTGACCGAAAGCCACATCGGCCGGCTCTTGATCAATACCGGGAAGCGATGGTCGGGCGATCGTTATTTCACCGCTGAGGGATGGCTGTTGCAAGACGCCGTCGGCGAAGCGTATGTGGCAAGCCGCCGGCGCCGCCAGCAAGAACCGGTGTCGGAGATCGAGCGGATCGACCTTGATCCCCTCCTGATGGAGCGACACTTGCGGCTGATCGCGCGCATTGGTCAAGCCGAGGGCTTCCGGGTTGCGCTGCTTACTCAGCCCACTCTCTGGCACGAGGGTTTAACGGCTGAGGAAGATGCGGCGTTGCACATGGATTCTCGCTGCGGCACGCGATACCGGCCTGAAGTCTTAGGTCGGGAACTTGAGCGATTCAACGCAGCGACCTTGCGGGTCGCAGCGGAAGAGCAGGCGATCGCCTTCGATGCGGCCGCCGAGATCGCGCCCATACTCGAAAACTTCTACGATGATGTGCACTTCAATGCGCAAGGATCCCGGCGCCTTGGCACAGCACTAGGCGCGTTTCTCACCAATGAGTTGGTGGAGGACCGGCCGGACCTCAGTACGTCGGAACACAGCACGTCGGAACACAGCACGTCGGACCTCAGCGCATCAGAACGTAGCGTACCGGAAGTCCGAGTGCTCGCTCAAGATCCAAGCGGCTAAGACGTCCTACGATCTCCTACGACTCCTCGCGTTCTAGAACCGAATGACCGAGCGAATGCTCTTGCCGGCATGCATCAGATCGAACGCGTCGTTGATCTGATCTAGGCCCATTTCGTGGGTGACCAGTTCGTCGATCTTGATTTCGCCGCTCATGTACCGATCGACGTATCCGGGCAGCTCGGTGCGACCGCGAACGCCGCCGAAGGCGCTGCCGCGCCATACCCGACCGGTGACCAATTGGAACGGGCGGGTGCTGATTTCTTGGCCGCTGCCGGCAACGCCGATCACGATCGACTCTCCCCAGCCCTTGTGGCAACACTCGAGTGCTTGCCGCATGAGGCCGACGTTGCCGACGCACTCGAATGAGTAGTCGACGCCACCGTTGGTCATGTCGATGATCACTTCCTGGATCGGATCGTCGTAGTCCTTGGGGTTGACGCAGTCGGTGGCTCCGAGTTGCTGGGCCATGGTGAACTTGTCAGGGTTGACGTCAATGGCGATGATGCGCGACGCCTTGGCCATCACCGCGCCTTGGATCACCGAGAGACCGATGCCGCCGAGTCCAAACACGGCGACGGTTGCTCCGGTCTCTACCTTCGCGGTGTTGAGAACGGCACCGATTCCGGTGGTGATGCCGCACCCTAAGAGGCAGACCTTCTCCAGTGGCGCCGCCTTGGAGATCTTGGCGAGTGAGATCTCGGAGCAAATGGTGTGCTCGGAAAAGGTCGACGTACCGGTGTAGTGGTGGATCATCGAGCCATTCTGGGAAAATCGGCTGGTGCCATCGGGCATCATGCCTTGGCCTTGAGTCACCCGGATCTTCTGGCACAGGTTGGTTTTGCCTGACGTACAGAAGTTGCATTCGCGACACTCTGGTGTGTAGAGCGGGATGACATGGTCACCGACCACGACGCTGGTCACGCCAGGACCAACTTCCTCGACGATGCCGCCGCCCTCGTGCCCAAGAATCGCTGGGAACAGGCCTTCTGGATCGGCCCCCGACAAGGTGTATGCATCGGTATGGCAAACGCCCGAGGCGACGATGCGTACCAACACTTCGCCAGCTTTCGGCCCTGCTACGTCGACCTCAGTGATTTCTAGTGGTTCGCCCGCAGCACGTGCAACGGCAGCTCTCGATTTCATAGTGTCGTTCCCGAGTGGTTGATGGCCAGACTGTAGACCTTGAGATGATCGAA
The DNA here is from genome assembly GCA_029263415.1 of Acidobacteriota bacterium. Taxonomy (GTDB): domain Bacteria; phylum Acidobacteriota; class Thermoanaerobaculia; order Multivoradales; family Multivoraceae; genus JAJCXN01. The sequence goes on along the minus strand of JAJCXN010000023.1, from coordinate 172,552 downwards.
AGACAGGAAGTTAGCAAAAATTGGTGAATGACGTAGGCTAGGAGCGGATCTTGAACCCTCGGTAGGCTCGTTCGTTGTAGGCGGTCGACTGGGTTGTGCCAGAGCACCGATTCAGAAGCATGACCCCCGGCGAGTTTCGCCGTTGATTGTTAGGAGCGCAGCATTGATGAACTGGAAGAACGCCACCGCGGCCCGCAACGGGCTGACTGTTACCCCAAAAGAGATTTTTCTCGATCGACGCAAGTTCGTCTCAGCTCTAGGGCTCGGTGCGGTCGGTGTCGCTGCAGCTTCTACTCCGGCGCTTGCCGCGGCCCAAGCGCCGGCCCGAGTGCCGGTAGAGGTGCCATTCAGCAGGCCTGACACTTTCCCGGCGAAGCTGAACTCCAAATTCAGCAAGGTGCCCAGCACGATTCCCGCGGGGCAGACTCCCCGAGAGATTGCAGCACAACACAACAACTTCTATGAGTTCTTGCCCGGCCGGGGCGGTCCGGTATGGAAGCACGTTGAGGACTTCGAGGTCGAGCCCTGGCAGGTCAAGATCGTTGGTGAGTGCAACAAGCCGACCACCTTCGATCTCGATGACGTGTTCGCATTCGCCCATGAGGAGCGCATCTACCACTTCCGCTGCGTTGAGCGTTGGGCCATGACCGTGCCGTGGAGCGGCTTCCCGTTGGCGAAACTGCTCAACAAGGTCGAACCGACGTCTAAGGCCAAGTTTGTCCGCTTCACCACGGCCAATCGACCGAAGCAGATGCCGGGCATTGAGGCCGCGAGCCACTACAACTGGCCCTACGTTGAGGGCCTCCGGATGGACGAAGCGATGAACGAACTAGCAATGGTTGCCACCGGTATCTACGGTGAGCCGCTGCTCAAGCAGCATGGCTCGCCGTTGCGGATCGTGGTGCCTTGGAAGTATGGCTTCAAGAACCCCAAGTCAATTGTGAAGATCGAGCTGCTGGAGAAGGAGCCATCCACCTTCTGGCAGGTGCAACCCCACGAGTACGGGTTCTTGTCCAACATCAACCCAAATATTCCGCATCCGCGCTGGAGTCAAGCGGAGTCGTATTGGTTGCACAACCAAGAGCGCTTCGATACTCCGATCTACAACGGCTACGGCGATTTTGTTGCTGGCTTGTATCCGGATGAGCCGACGACGCCGCAGAAACCGCTCAAGGCAGGTCAGGTCGCGCGCTAGCGCCAGCGCTAGCCAAGCGTTCTCAGGCACCCCTAGATCAGGCACCCCTATGGATCAGGCGCCCCTAGATCAGACACCCCTAGATCAGGCGCCTAGGCAGCGGGCGCTCGGCAACATCGTCGAGCAAGCCGCCAACGCCCAGTTGGGCGATGTCTTCTTGAGCTACCTCGAGCTTGACCAACAGTCTGGGCAGCAGTAAGTCGACGATGTTGAGTTTTGGCGATCGCGCGCAACCCGGCACGCCGAGCACCACAGTGCCCTGGACTTGTCCCAGGAGCAACAGATTGCCTGGGTCGACAGGGGCCCCAAAGCAGGTCACAGTGCCGCCCGCGGCCTCGATCGCGGTCGGTGCGATGTCACGGCGATCCTGGATTGCCGTCTCGCCCGCGAGCAGGACAAGATCGACTTCACCAGTCGTTCGTCGCAGCGCTGCTGCAAGTGGTGCGACCGCGGTCTCAGCCACTGTTTGGCTAGTGACCGCGTCTCTCGAGAGTGAAACGTTCTCAACAAATTCCACCGATTCGAGGCTGGCATTCAGCTCAACCAGCCGGTTGCGTAAGCTGGTTTCGAACCCTGAAACGGTCTTGTCTCGGCCTCCCGCATTGCCCGACACGATCAACGCCACGCGTCGGGGTACTAGGGGAACCACCGCGACTGCGGGAGCTGACCGATCACCACCCGCAAGTGCAGTATCGACCGTTTGAGCAGGCAGTGCATAGGGCAGGATTTTGACCGTTGCCACTGTTCGACCCGCGTCGACCACGCTGAAGGGCGCAGCTGTAGCGAAAGTGATGCCCTCGGCGCGGTTGACCGCAGCGACCGGCTCCTCGTTCACTACCAATACGCCTCGCTCCATTGCCCGCATGTTGACGCGTCCGGTACGCGGGCCGACCAAATCCAGGTGCAGTGATTCTGGTTGCTCCGGTTGCAACAGGGATCTTGCGACTCTGAGGGCCGCCGCGTCCTCGTCGATGTCACCGGGCTCGAGTTGTGCCGTCCACACCAACTCCAGAGCGAGTGTTTGCATGACTGCAACATCCTCGTTGCGGATGACGGTGCCTTTGCGCAAGCGCCTGCGGCCGTTCTCGTCGACCACGTTGTGGCCGAGGATCAAGCCCGCTGCCCGTTCGACTGGTACTGGTTCGAAAATCATGCGGTGCCCACAGACCCTTGGTTTGGCCAGTGCTCAATCAGCCGAATCCGCCCGGTCAGGTCGGAGGAGCTGCGGCTGGTGCAGGTGACAGCTCTCAGCGCCGCTCTCCTAGGCGAGGGCGCTCTCGACGGCGTTGGTCAGGTCGCTAGCGTCGAAGGGCTTCGCGAGAAACGTAGCGCCTGGGTTGCTGCGCTTGAGGGCGAGCTTTGCGCCTTCACCGTGGCCGGAAGTGAACATCACCGCCGCATCCGGTGACCTCTTGCGGAGTTCTTGGGCAAGGTCTGGACCGGAGATGCCAGGTAGCACGACATCCAGGAGGAAGAGGTCGACCTGATGCGGATGCTCGGCCAGCTCCGCGAGCGCTTCCTCGCCCGAGTGGGAGACCAAGACCTCGTAGTTCTCCTCGAGTAGCAGTGCCTCCATCAATGAGGCAATGGCCCGTTCGTCGTCGATCACGTAGACGGTTCGCTTCATTGCCGTCTCGTCTGGGGCGAGAGGCTGATTCGACTCAGGTGATTGCATGTCCTGAGTTTACGACATCCAGCGAGGCCCTTTGCGTGCAAACTGTGTCTAGAGACCAGCTAGAGATCTGCGAGGAATCCCGTGAGCCACTCGACAAACGGTTGATGCTGGTCGATGAAGGGCCAATGGCCCGCGGGCTCAAACACCAGCGGCTCAACGCCGTTCTTGCGCAACAGTTCAGCGGAGCGGGCAGGAGCACCATCGGGGTGGCCCTGTACAAAAGCGCGGTTGATCTCTAATGCGGCGAATCTTTGGCTTAGTCCCTCCTCTTTCGACAGGGTGACCAGCTCACATGCGTTGCGATGAAAGGTCGCGGGCTGGCTTAGCGAGCAGCTCGCGAAGTAGGAGCGATGCGCGGCATCGCTGGCGCCGGCTGCGAAGATCTCGCCCAAGAGCCGCTCAAAGCCGACAGAGGTGAATTCCTCTAGAGTTTGTGGTGAAGCCTTGCTCGAGTAGCCGCAGTCACCCAACGACAGGTTGCCTTCAAGGTTCACAAAGGCCACCACCGCCTCCGGTTTTGCCTCGCACAAGAGTTGGCCGACGACGCCTCCCATCGAGTGCCCAATCACAACCACCCGACCCGGTAGCCCGGTCTCGATGAGGCGCTTCAGGCCGTGCGCTTGATCAGCGAGTGAGAGCACAGCTCCCTCCTGCGGCCAAGTGGACCGTCCGTAGCCGATCAGATCGGGTGCGACATGCTGATACGAACCGAGCTCAGGAGCGCAAAGTAGCCGCTCGAAGCAAAGTCCCGATTCGCCCAAGCCGTGGATCCAGAGCAAGGTGGCAAGTGGGGCGCCTGGGTCGTTGGAGTGGAGGCTAGGCCCCACTTCGCGACAAACAAAGTTGCCTCGCTGCTGAACCGTGATGGAGCGGAGGTTCACTGTGACGGTCGCGACTCGGCTGCGGAGGTCGGCTCGACGAGCTTGATCGAGACCAAGGTCACATCGTCCATTTGCTCGTCGTTGCCTTTGTAGTTCCAAACGTCGGTGAGCACGGCCTCGCGCACAGCTCGGGCGTTGTGTTCTGGCGCGATGCGGGCGATACGAGCCGCGAGCCGATCTTCTCCGTACATCTCGCCGTCGTCGCTAGTCATCTCAGTGAGACCGTCGGTGTAGAGCACGATTCGATCGCCCAACTCGAGGTCGATGCTTCGCTCGACGAAGGTGTGGGGCAGTTGAGTTCCGAGTGGCGGCGACTCGATCATGGGAATACTGGCAACACCGTTGCGGAGGATAATTGGTGGTGGGTGGCCAGCTGAGGCGAGCACCAGTTGGCGCGCTTTGAGGTCGAATAGTGCGTAGGCCAAGGTGATGAACATGCGCTTTTCAGTGGTGTCTCGAACCATTTGATCGAGCTGGCTGACAATGTCAGCGGCGCTCTGATCTTGGCCCTTCATCAGATGTAGGCAACTGCGCACGCCCGATAAGAGTAGGCCGCTGGCCACACCATGACCGGCGACGTCTGCTAATACGACCACCAGTCGGTCATCATCGAGCGGGAAGTACTCGTAGTAGTCGCCACCGACTTCAGCAGCTGGCAGGGACGCTGCTGAGATATCGAGACCCGGGAACTGAGGGTCCCGCCTCGGCAGCATGCTCAGCTGAATCTGGCGAGCGGAATCAAGCTCCTTGCGCATCCTGGATTGTTCGCGATCGCGGCTCCGCTCGATTTGGAATCGCTCCGCGAAGTCTCGACGATCTCTGCGCAGGGCTGGGATCGAGAGGGCGACCACAGTGATCGCGATGGCGGCCTGGGTGGCTAGTGCTTCGAGGCTGCCTTGATGTAGCCAAAAGGGGAGTCCGGCGATGCCCAAGAGCACCATCAGCAAGAGGATGGTGTCCACCAGTCGCAGTCGGAACAAGAGCAGGGACAGCGAGCCGAGCATCCCTGCGATCACCGGAGCCCTGGCGTACTCCGGTAGCTGAATCGCTCCGAGCACGAAACACAGGGCAAGGCTGATCAGCAAGAAGCCGCGGAATTCCTTCTTGGCCAGGCGCCCTTCACCCAACGTCAAGGATGCTCGAGCGACCGCCAAGAGCCCGATTGGGCCTAGAATCGCAAGCCAGTTGGCTTCGAACAATCGGTAGACCAAGATCGAGAAGCCAAACAAAGACAATGCTCCAAGAAACCAGTGCAGTCGCTGCAGGTTCTTGGCATTCAGCATCCACTCAAATGCGCGACCTTCTGGTAGGCGCACGAGTTCTTGGTAAGACGGTAGATTCACGCTGCGAACTGTATCGTCTTGCGGTCGCTCCGAGTCGCTCGGAGGGTCGCGAACACAAAGCCAAAGAGCAAGGAAGCGATGACTGAAGACAAGACCAACGGAGCGGCCGCGAACTCCGGCCATAGTGAGGTACGCCTAGGCATCGATCCGTCTCCCGAGGAGATGCGTCGGCTCGGCTACCTGGCGATTGACTGGCTGGTGGAGCATTGGAGTGGCCTGAGCGAGTTGCCAGTGGCCAACCTGCAGGCCACTGACGTCGTGAGAGCGGATCTAGCCGAGCCGCTGCCAATGAGCCCGACTCCCTTTGAGGAATCACTAGGCTTTGTGCAGGAACGGGTTGTATCTAAGATGACGCAAGTGACACACCCGCGGTTTCACGCTTACATCCCAACGCCCGGCTCGTTCTACGGCACCCTGGGCATGCTCCTTACCGGCGGTCTTAACCCGTTTGTTGGAAGCAGCCTAGGGGGTGCGTCCTTTAGCGCCTTAGAGCTTGAGACCTTGCGTTGGGTCGCCGAGTCAGTGGGCTACGCGCGCGACGCGGATGGCATCTTCACCAGCGGTGGTTCGATGGCCAACCTGGGAGCTCTGGCTGCTGCTCGTGCGACCCTGCCCAGCTCCGACCAGCCCAGCTCCGACCAGCCCAGCTCTGACCAGTCCAGGTCCGACCAGTCCAGGTCCGACGGAGTGCGGGCAAAAGCGCTGGTCTATGTTTCGAGTCAAGGACATGCGTCGATGGAGAAAGCTGCGCGGGTCCTTGGTTTCGAGGACTCTCAGATCCGGTACCTGGCGACCGACGCGGACCTACGCATTGACGTCGCGGCGGCTCAGCAGACCTTCGCGAACGATCGGTCGGCTGGGCTGACGCCGTTGTTTGTGTGTGCGAATGCCGGTACCACGAACACCGGCGTGGTCGACCCGTTGCTTGAGCTCGCCCAGGCCGCTCGCGAAGCGGATGTCTGGTTTCACGTGGATGGCGCGTACGGAGGCTTCGCGGCGCTCAGTCCCGCGGCGCGACCGCTACTGGCGGGCTTGGAGCTAGCAGACTCGCTGACCCTAGATCCTCATAAGTGGCTCTATACCCCGATGGGGCACGGCTGCTTGTTGGTGCGGCGACCTGGCGCGCTAGCTGCCGCCTTCGCAGCCTCCGGGGAGTATCTGCGGGATGTGTCGCGCGAGGAGGTGAACTTCTTCGATCGCGGAGCTGAACTCTCGCGCCCGACGCGCGCGCTACCAGTGTGGTTGCTGATGCGCTCGGTCGGCGTCGATGCACTGCGACGCGAGATAGAAGCCGACTTGGCTCTGGCAGAGATGGCGGAAGACCTCTTGCGAACAGCGCCCGAGTTCGAAGTGATCAGTCGACACCTTTCAGTGGTGGTGTTCCGGGTGGCGGCGCAAGATGGAGAGTCGGAGCAGGAGCGCGCGCAGCGCGATCTCGATTTGGTGCAACATCTGCTCAAGGGCGGAGATGTGTTGGTTTCGGGCACCACGTTGGGCGGCCGCAGCGCCCTGCGGCTGGTGGTGATGAACCATCGCACTGATGCCGCTCAAGTACGCCGTTCGATTGCAGCACTACGCGCCGCAGTTGCGGCCAATCCGAAGCTAGCGGGGGATCAATCGGCGTAGGGCCTGCTCTTGGTCCAGCAATGAATCGAGCAGGTGGAAATGGGTGCGGGCCCGATCGAGATTGTGGCCCTCGCGTCGACGTCGAAAGTAGTGGTCGCCTTCGAGATGATCGGTCAAGAAGCGCACGCCCTGTTCAAGGACAAGGACCAGTCCGGCATCGAGTAGGTGTTCGCGCTCGATCGGGGTGAGCAACTCCTTGGTGCTCTCCAGGTAGCCCACAGCGAGGGCTTCGAAGAGTTCGGGTTTAGCGATCACCCGCTCAAGGTCGCGCTCGTCTTCTTCGCTGATGTGGCACATCGAGCGCACCATGTCGCCAAAATCAAACAGTGATAGACCAGCCATCACCGTGTCGAGGTCGACCACACATTTCGCTTCGCCCGTAGTCTCGCAGAAAAGGACGTTGGCGATCTTGGCGTCGTTGTGCACCACGCGGATTGGCACATCGCCGGTGTGTTCTAAGTCGAGCAAGCGGGAAGCCAACGGTCGCTGGCCAAGAGCTGCTTCGATCACATCGGCACAGTCGTCAGCGCGCTCGAATGCGTCGGCTGCGATCGCTGAGTCGAGTTGCTCAAAGCGGTGCGGGGTGTCGTGAAAGCGCGGGATGGTCTCGTGCAGTTTGGCGGGATCGAGTTGTGCCAGTTGTCGTTGGAACGCGCCAAAGGCCGCAGCCGTGCGCTGCACATCGGTCTGATTGCGTGGAGCGCTATAGGTGATCGTGTCGGACACAAAAGGGAATGCCCGCCAAGTGCGTCCTTCTGAGTCCAAAGCGGTGGAACTGCCATTGGCGGTGTGTAGCAGTGACAGGGTGTCGGTGGGCATTGCGCCGAGCACCGCCTCGAGGTTCTCCATTACCTTCCACGGTTCGGTGAAGACGTCGTGGTTGATCGATTGGACCAAGATCTTGCTGCCAGACGCATCGTTGACGGCGAAGGTCTCGTTGATGTGGCCGACCCCAATGCGCTCGACGTGGCTGGGGGTTAGACCATATGCAGCGGAGATTTCTTGAGGCACGGTACTCGCGCGACGGTAGGGCTTGCGCTCAGCTGAGGCAGCCGCTGACGTGGGCGGAGGGGTGGGCAGTGAACTAGGCGATGCATCGAGAGGTGAGGTCATGGTTGGCGTTCGTTGAGCTGTTCGAGCCAATCGATCTGGTGGGCTGGCAGTCGATCGCTCAGTCGATCGCTCAAGTGCACGCGTCCGATGATCGCGGCATCGCCGTAGCCAGCCCCATGCAGGTCGATGAGCAGCGATGGCGCGCGGTCTGGTGCGATCGAAATGAGCAAGCCCCCTGAGGTTTGTGGATCGAACAGGAGATCGATGTCGGCGGGATCGACTGAGTGGCCTTGATGGGGTGCGAGGGATGCACGTCGGGTTTGGTTAGCGCGATCCGCAGTGCTGCGGAGGCCGTGCTGAAGACAGTTTCGAGCACCCGGCAGTGCCCCGATCCGATCGAGGTCGAGAGCAACCGTGAGATGTTCGTCGGCTGTCAGCATCTCAAGTAGGTGGCCAACCAGGCCGAACCCGGTCACATCGGTTGCGGCCGAGGCTTGGTGCTGTCGGGCAAGCTTGCCGGCCGCTCCGTTGCCTTGTTGCAGTGCGGCGCACAGTTCTTGGTAGTGCCGACCTGACAGTTGTCCCGCCATGTGCGCGTGCAGCAAGACACCTGAACCAAGTGGTTTGGTCAAGATCACCGCGTCGCCGTCTTTGACCGTGTTAGCTAGCAGTAACGGCGCTGCGTCCCTCTGCTCTGTTTCCCTCTGCTCTGTTTCATGCTGCTCTGTTTTGTTCTGTTCGGTGCCACTCTCATCGACGGCGTCACTCTGCATGTCGACCGCCGTTGCTCCAACTTCAATGCCGTCCACCGAGAACCCCACCCACAGTTCCTGAGTCGTCGTTGTGTGGCCGCCAAGCAACTCAACACCGTTCTCATCCAGAGTGGTGCGTGCGCCGCTAAGAACTTGATAGAGCAACTCCGCAGCGACAGCTGGTGCTAGGTCGAGTGGTAGCCCGACCAGGGCCAATGCGAATCGTGGTTGGTTTCCCTTGGCAAATAGGTCGGAAAGGGCGTTCTGCGCTGCGACCCGGCCAAGCAACCATGGATCGTCGGTGAAGGCGCGAAATGCGTCAACCGATCGCACGATCAACTCGCCCGCTGGAGTGCGCCAGGCGGCCACGTCGTCCGGGTGATCGAGGCCGAGGACTGCGGTTGGAGGGTTTGTGCTCGGTGGTGGAACTGGGGCCGGTTGATCGTTCTTCAAGCGGTCGAGTGCAGCACTGAGCGCGGTCTGTTCGAGCTTGGCAGCGCAGCCTCCGCAGGCCATCGGCACTGCGTCATCGCCCTCGGTCATTGCTTTTGCGATCTTGGCAAAATCAGCGGTGTGTACTGCGGTTTCTTTGAGCACCTGGAATTTGCGCATGAAGGCTCGATCGATCCGATCTTTGAGTCGCATGACCCATTGCCCTTCGAACGCCATAGCCCATTTGCTGCCGATGGCAGTACCGTCGCCCAGATTGAGCAGCGCCAAGAAGTCGCGTTGCGGTCGGTAGGCGGTGAGTGGCCGTTGGTTGAGCGTACGGTGGAGGTTGTCGATCAGGACCGGCCCTTGCCGCACGGCGTAGACACCCGCTTTGGGCGTGGGGTTCTTGTCCAAGGTGGCGCAGTCGCCGACGGCAAAGATGTGATCATGGCCAATCACTTGCAGCGTCGGCCGGGTGCGGAGGAAGCCACGTTCGTTGGTGGTGAGCGCTCCGGGATCGAAACTGCGATGTGGGTGCGAGCCAGCGACCCAGATCACGGCGTCGGCGTCGATTGGGTCACGGCCCTCGAGCAGGACACGTTTGCGACCTTGGTGCGCTTCGATTTCGAGCACTCGACACCCGGTTTCGATGGTGATCTCCGACTTGGCCGCCGCTCTCTTCACGCGTCGAACCAGCGCGCCTGGCGAACCCGGCAAGATGTCTGGCGCGGCGTGCACCAATCTGATCTTGGGTGCAGTGCCAACCCGCTTGACGATCCGCTGGTGCAGAGTGAACGCGAGTTCGACGCCACCGGCGCCGGCGCCCACGACCACGAGCTCGGGAGGGCGCTGGTGCTCGGCTGCTGCGGTAGCGGCAATCGCCGCTTCAAGCTCTGCTTCAACACGTTCGACGAGGTTGGCGATGGGGCGCGAGGCCAACGCATGCTGTGCCACGCCCGGAAGATCGAGGCCTGCGACGCTGCTGCCGATGTCGATCGAGAGGAGGTCGAAGTGCACTGGTGGCCGCCCTTCGACGATGACCAGACTCTTCTCGGTGTCGACGCTAGTCGCGCGCGCGATAACCACTCGCACCCCCGCAAGTTGAGCGAGCGGGACAGTGTCGATCTCAAGCTCATCGCGGCGGTATTGACCTGCAACAAAGCCCGGCACCATGCCCGAGTAGACCGCAACTGGATCGTCGACGATCAGGGTTGCGACCAGTCGTGGTCGCGACCACACCGGATCACTAGCGTTCATCAGCAGGTGCTTGAGCACCTGGACATGGGTGTGGCCACCACCGACCAGCACCAAGTGGTGACTGGCAGGCGTTGCCTCGGTCCAAAGCGCTAGGCCGCCCTTCACCGTTGGCTTGCCTCAGGGTCAACCGCGACGCCCTCAGCATTCCGGCCCCAACCAGTTGCCACTGCCATCACGATCATCACCAACAATCCCCACGAATGGAAGTTAAAGAGGCCGGCGTTCAAAGCGGAGACCCGCTCGACCCCGCGTTCAGCTCCACTCGCTGACAGGCCAGCCGCCAGAATGGTGGGAATGAAGTACGGCAGCAAGAAGGGATAGGTACAAGACGTGACGTCAAGGATGTTGGCGCGGCGTGCCGGAGCAATACCAAAGCGGTCACCCAAGTCGCGGGTGAAGCGCCCAACGGTCAAGATGGCGACTCCACTCTGGGTGGTGATCATCACCGCGCCACTGATCGCAGCAAAGATCCAGCCTTCCGCTTGACGAGTTCCCGCAACGCGCCGTTTGGCGGTTGCCAGAAGCCGCTCGATCAGGCCTGAGTCTTCGAGCGCGCCAGCGAGGGCCATCAGTAGCAGGGTCAAGATCACCACTCCGACGCTCTTTTCGATGCCGTCTGCGATGAGCCCACGAGCAATGAAGTTCTCTGCGTCGATGCTGAGTAGGTCGGTGGGCTTGAAACGGCCCAGAGCCAGGCCTAAGGTGGCAGCGGCGAACACACCCGCCAGCAGGCTAATCGCGAGTGCTTGCTTGCGTAGCAGAAGAAACAGCACCAGCGCCGGGGCGAGCAGCATCAGCAAGGCTCGCGAGTCGCCTCCAGCTTCGGTGGCAAGAGCGGTGGTCCCGACCGCGGATGAGGCTCCACCAAAAAGTCCGTAGATCACCAGGGCCACGCCCGCAGCGGGCAGTGCATAGCGCAGTCGGCTGCGCACCACGGTTCCCAGATCCGCGCCCTGGGTGCCTGCCGATGCAATGGTGGTGTCGCTGATTGGCGAGATGTTGTCGCCGAAGGTAGCGCCGCCGAGCAATGCACCGAGCAAGAAAACGGGATCTGCTCCCAAGGAACCAGCTGCCGGGAAGAGCAGCGGCACGGTGAGCAGCAAAGTGCCCAAGGACGTGCCGGTGGCAGTCGAAAGCAGTGCTCCGACCACAAACGAAGCCATCACGAACCCGCCTCCAGAAACGCCAGCAGCTTGGGCAACCTGGACCAGCGCGTCGAGCACGCCACTCTTGCCTAGAAGCGTCGAGAGAATCCCAGCCAGCATCCACGCCAACACCATCACTGCCACGAGTGGTCGCGCCATGCCATCGACCAGCGCTTGCGAGTAGCGCGTTCGATCCTTGGCGAGCAGGGCGCCGATGCCGAGTGAGAGGATCAGCAGCGGCCACAAACCGCGCTCGTCTGGTGCACCCGAGATGCCTAGCCACGCAACCCCAGCCAGGAACAGCAAAAGTGGCAGAAGCGAGCCAACGAGGCCTCCGTGAAACTGGAGGTGTGCCGAAGGTGAAGCGTGAGGTTGGGATGCAGTTGGTTGAGTCATAGGAGTAAGACCGACGAAGGAGCAATGCTTGGCCGCATGCATGCTAACGGGCTCGGCGGCCCGTTGGTGCAACTCCGTCGCGCGTCGCGTCAGTTGTTTGGTCAAGGCGGTGGCTAGCGACCGTCTCGCTTGGGCTAATGAGACCTCCGAATGTCGCAGTGGAAGCGGATTGCAGTTAGCCTCTGGGTCGGTGACCAATGAACTCAGCTATCAGCGAGGCCGGTTTGCGATGACAAGTAGCGATTCTCAGTCAGATTCAGCCAGCGCGTCCGCGGGCAGGTCACCCGCTTTGGCCGCGGATGAGTTCGAACTGTTTGACCTGCGTGTGGAGGTCATCAGGAGCGATCGCCCAATGGTGTGCAACCACGCGGAAGGGGACTCTTTCACTCTTCGCGGCGAGAACCTGTCGTTTCCTCCGGGCCAGTCATTTCCGCTCTATCCGTTAGCAGCATTGCTTCCGCTGCTGCCGGCCAAGCAGCGCGAAACGGCAGCAGCGGATTGGATGACCACCGATACCGACATCGCGTGTCCTGACCCGCTGTGCGGTGGGTTGTTTCGCATCACTCGAACCGGTCGTTCTCGATTTCGACATGGCGAGGTGACTCGGATGCCGCTCGAAGGCTCTGCGTCGAGCGTCGAGGAGTCGCTCGGTTGATGGAGGGCTACCGTACAGAGCTCGCCCCGGGGTATTCGATCGCGCGCTTGATCCAGGGCTGCTGGCAACTCGCAGATGGACATCGGCTGTCACCGGCTCCGGGCGCCGCTTCCAACGACCAGGCCACCCTGATAGATCTGCTTGCTTCTCGCGCTCTTGCAGGCAGAACCACGTTTGACTGTGCGGACATCTACACCGGAGTGGAGGAGCTGTTGGGTCGGGTCAGGCTGCGGGTACTAGAGCTGGGCGGAGACGAGCCCCAGATCCACACCAAGTGCGTGCCCGATCTCGATCGTCTGGCAACCCTGCAGCGCGCGGATCTCGAGAGGACCATCGACCGATCGTTACGGAGGCTTGGGGTTGAACGGCTCGACTTGGTGCAGTTTCATTGGTGGGATCTCGAGATCCCGGGATTCGAACAGGCTGCGTGCTGGCTTGATGAGATGCGCCTTGCCGGCAAGATCCGTTGTCTAGGAGCGACCAACTTCTCGACCGAAGGCCTGCGTCAAGTGCTGGATGCAGGGGTGCCGGTGGTCTCTCATCAGGTGCAGTACTCGCTACTCGATCGACGCCCCGCAGCTGGCATGGCCGAGTTGTGCATCGATCGTGGCGTTACGCTGCTTTGCTACGGCGCGCTCGCGGGTGGTCTGTTGAGTTCGCGATTCTTGCGCTCTGGGCTAGCGGACGAACCGCGCAATCGGTCTGAGGTGAAATACCGGCTGATGGTGGATGAGGCCGGTGGGTGGGATGTGGTGTCTCGCGTGCTCGCTCAACTGGACGGAGTCGAGGGGAGCGACGGCGAACGGGTAGCGCCCGCAGCAGTGAGGTGGGTGCTAGAGCAGCCTGCCGTGGGGGCCGCGATTGTTGGCGCGAGCCGGGCCAGGGATTTGACGTTGCATGCTGTGTTGGGGATGTCTCTTGAGAGGGTTGAGGCGGTGAAAAGTGTCTGCTTGGAGAGCTTGCGGGGAGTGCCGGGTGAGGTTTATGAGCTGGAGCGAGACCGAGCTGGGCGGCACGGGCGGGTGATGAAGTACGGCTTGCAAGCGGAGTGATGGGCTTCGCCACCGGACCAATGTGGCGTCACGCGTCGGTCGTTACGGATTTCCCGTGAAGTTATGATTGTTTTCAAAGCGAAGTTCGAAACCTTCGGCATCGCCTGTAAACGATCTCACGCGCGGGCATTCAGAAACGCGGCGTCTGAAGCAACAGAGCACATCTGAGGACAACCAAGAGAACGAGGGGACTCGGTGAGTATCACCAGCGCAGGCGGCAACAGCAGCGGCAAGAGTTCAACCAGACCGTTGCAGATTTTCGTGTCGTCGACCTTCGACGACCTGAAGGAGCATCGCGCTGCGGTGATCGAGGCGATCGACCGCATGGAGCACGACTCGGTGCGGATGGAGGCCTTCGGTTCGCGACCCAAGGATTCGGTGGAGTACTGCGCACAGCAGGCGGCGAGCGCCGACGCATTGGTGGTGCTGGTGGCGCACCGCTATGGCTGGGTGCCCGAAGATGAAACGCCGTCGGAAGATGAGACGCCTGCCGCAGACGGCAGCAAGAGCATCACCTGGATCGAGGTTGAGGCGGCGCGCTCGGCCGGCAAGCCGGTGTATGCCTACCTGGTGGATGAAGCCCACGAGTGGAGCGGGCCCACCGAAGAGCAAGGGCTGAAGTCGGCCACAACGCAGAAGGCGGCACTGGAGGTCTTTCGCCGGGTCAAAGATCTCGCCGCGTTCAAGAAAGAGCTGTCACGGCAACTGCGCACGAGCTTCACCACCCCAGATGATCTGGCAAAGAAGGTGACGTGGGATCTTCCAAATGTCGTGAAGGAGCACTTCGAGCGACTGCAAGCGGTCCAGGATCCACCAGCAGAGCCTAGTGACGACAGCCATCTCGCGGGCGCGCTTGCCGTTGCACGTCGCAAGTACATCGACCTCGTGTACGATCAGAACGCGCTGGTGGCGTTGCGCGGGATGGGCGCTAAACGGGCGGAACGGCTGCCGCTGGATGCGGTGTACACCGAGCTGCGGCTCGAAGGTGGTGAGAGTGTCGGCGACGGCTCAGACGAGACGCTCGCTGCGCGCCGCAAGCTCGGCCAGCGAGCACTCAGCGGCGACGGCGATCCCGAGCGTGACAACACCCTGCCCGCTGCCCTACGCAAGCACCGCAAGCTGGTGCTGATTGGCGACCCAGGTTCCGGCAAGACCACCTATCTACGCTACGTCGCGGTATGCCTGGCGCGCGCCCACTGTGGCCAAGAAGGCGAGCTGGAACGCATCGGTTTGGATCGGGCAGCGACCCTTCCACAGACCCTTCCACAGACCCTTCAAGAGACCGAACGACCGCAGGCGCCGGAGCTTCCACTGCCGGTGTTGCTAGCGATGTCCGAGTTCGGCAGCTTTCTGCAGGCTGCCGAGGCTTGTGGCGCGCCGGATGCCATCGATGCCACCCTTCCCAAGGATTCGGTGGAGCACTTTTGGGCCTTCCTCTCTGCTCACCAAGTGGGCAGCAGTTGTGGTCTTCCGGCGGGCTATTTGCGCACCGAGGTCGAGAACGGCTGCGCCTTCTTGCTGATCGACGGCCTTGACGAGGTGCCCGGCGAGCAGACGCGAGAACGAGTGGCGCGGATTCTCGAGAACCTGCTGTTGCACGCCGGCGACAGTCGCGTACTGGTGACCTGCCGCACGCGGGCGTTCGAGGGCAACACGCAGCTAGTGAGCGAGCAGGCGGGCAGCCGCAAGCTGGCGAAGTTCAACGACCAGCAGGTGCAGCGGTTCGTGGAGCTGTGGTGCGCGGCGCTCTACACCGCACTCAGGCGAGACGGTCGCTCCGAGGAATCGGAGGGCGGCGAGCAGGCTGGGCGCAGCACCGAGTTTGCCTATCGCGAACGGTTGCTACTTGCGCTGCACAGCCATCCTTCGGCGCGTCAGTTCATGGAAAGCCCTCTAATGCTAACCATGCTGGCGGTGGTGCACTGGGCGCACAAGGAACTGCCGGAGCTGCGTGCCGACTTGTACGAAGCGGCGGTGCAATACCTCTTGACCCAGCGTTTGGAGCTGTCGCTCGAGACCCTCGACAACCGACTGCAGGTGATGATGGAACTGGCCCTGGCGATGGCCGAAGACGGGCTCGGATTCCAGCGCCGATGGGATCGTGAACCCGCGCTGGCGCAGGTGGCCGCAACTCTCGCCAAGAGCGAGCCGGACGCAAGCGCCTTTCTCGACGACGAGGAGTTGCACAGCGGCTTGCTGGTGTCGCGGACCACCGGAACCGTGGAGTTTTGGCATCTCTCGTTCCAGGAATACCTTGCGGGCCGAGCCTTGTGCGACGTGCCAGAGGAAGAGCGCTGGAAGCGGATCGCCGGTCATCTCCATGAGGACCGCTGGGAGGAACCAATACTGCTGTTCGCCGGCCGCCTCCGCCACTTTGGTCGCAGCACCGTGCAGCGGTTCGTGCGCCAGGTGGTGGAGCACCGCGCGCCAAACGGAGCGGCCGATTCCAGGGCGATTGACGTGGCCGCTCACGCCGTCACTCATGACGCCACCGAACAGGCGCGGTCGGTGGCATTTGCCGGCAAGATCCTGCGCGATCTCGCTCCCGATGGCTTCGTGGCCGAGGCTGCCACCGGATACCACGACGCACTAGAAGTCGCGCGCCAGTTCCTCCGTCCGGGTGCACCGTCGCTCGACGAGGCCACGCGACGATCGCTGGGCGCAGCCCTCGGCGCGTTGCCAGAGGGCGACCCGCGCCTTGCTGATCCCGCAGCCAACCGTGTGTCGATCGACGGTGGCGTGTTCACCATCGGAGCGCAGAGCGAGGACGAGAACGCGGCCCACTACGATGCCGAGGCGCACTCGGAAGAAACCCCGACCGCTGTACGCCTGTCGCCGTTCGCGATCGGTCGCTTCCCGGTGACAGTGCACGAGTACGGGCAGTTCCTCGAGGTCGGCGGTTACCAGCTCGAACAGCCAGAGATGCGAGCGCACTGGGGCGCTGCTGGGGCGCTGTGGTTGGAGCGGACCGTCGATTCGGCGGATCAAGACAGTCCGAATCCAAGGCAGCCTCAGGCGTGGGCGGCCCAGCGCAAGACCCCGAACCGGCCGGTGACCGGCGTCAGCTGGTATGAGGCTACCGCCTACAGTTCGTGGGTAGGCGGCCAGTTGCCGAGCGAGGCGCAGTGGGAGTTCGCGGCGCGCGGCCCTTCCGGGCGGAGATACCCCTGGGGACCCCAGGAGCCGGACCACCAGCGCGCCAACTTCGACAATGCGTTGGGGCCGTCTGCGGTGGGCTGCTACCCGGGCGGTGTGACGCCGAACACCGACCTCTATGACTTGGCGGGCAACGTGTTGGAGTGGTGCTGCGATGCCTGGGACGGGCGGGCCTATTCGAAGTGGTTTGGCTCGCCGCCGCTCGACCCCTGCACCGAGGGCAGCAAAGACTCGAGCCGCGCGTTGCGGGGTGGCGCGGGGCCCTACCCTTCGAGCTACCTGCGCGCGGCCTCTCGGCTCAACCGCGATCCAGAGTATCGGGGCATCTATGTTGGTTTTCGTGTGGTGTGGTTGTCTCCGTGAGGACAGACCTTGGCACTTTGGGTAGTCGCGCTGTGCGCGACTCCGCCGCATCGCCGGACTCGGTGAGTAGCACGAGCGCAGGCGACAACAGCAGCGGCAAGAGTTCAACCAGAGCGTTGCAGAGTTTCGTGTCGTCGACCTCCCCACTGCCCAAACCGCAACCGAGCCAGGCCGCCGCACCGTTGTTAACTGGGCTTGACCGCCTGTTGCCGCAGGTAGTGATCGGCGAGGACCAAGGCGACCATCGCTTCCCCCATCGGCACGAAGCGCGGCAGGAGACAGGGGTCGTGGCGACCTTTGGTGGCGATGGTGGTGGGTTCGCCAGCGGTGGTGACGGTGTCTTGATCCTGCGGGATGCTGCTGGTTGGTTTGATGACGCAGCGGAGATCGATGGGCATGCCTGAGGAGATGCCGCCGAGCATGCCGCCGTGGCGGTTGGTGGTGGTGACTACTTTGCCGTTCTCGAAGCTCAGGGCGTCGTTGTTCTCGCTGCCACGGAGGGAGGCGGCGGCGAACCCGGACCCGTACTCCACGCCGAGTACTGCGGGTAGACTGAAAAGGGCTTTGGCGAGGTCGGCCTTGAGCTTGTCGAAGACGGGCTCGCCCCAACCGGCTGGAACGCCCTTTGCGAATAGGCGGCAAGCGCCGCCAATGGAGTCGCGTTCGGACCGGACCTGCTCGATCAGGGTGATCATGTCTCGGGCGGTCGCAGGATCCGGGCAGCGAACTGGGGTGGCTTCGACCTGCTCGAGGGTCACCGCCGAGCGTGCCTCCAGTTCCGGCGGATCAAACAGCAGATTGCCGACCTGGCACACCCAGCCCAAGACTTCGACGCCGCAGCGTTCGCGCAGGAGCTTCTTAGCGACCGCGCCGGCTGCCACGCGGACGTTGGTCTCGCGTGCGCTGGATCGTCCGCCGCCACGATAATCGCGACGGCCGTACTTGGCGTCGAAGGTGTGGTCTGCGTGGCCGGGTCGGTACTTGTCTTTGATCTCTGAGTAATCGCGCGACCGTTGATCCTCGCTGCGGATCAAGATCGCGATCGAGGTGCCGGTGGTTTGACCTTCAAAGACTCCCGACAGGATCTCCGGTCGATCGCCCTCATTGCGCTGCGTGACGAGGGAAGACTGCCCGGGTCGCCTACGGTCGAGGTCGCCTTGCAGATCGTCTGCGCACAGCTCAAGACCCGGGGGTACGCCGTCGATGATGACGACGTTGCCGGGTCCGTGACTTTCGCCTGCGGTCGAGATGCGGAAGCTAGTTCCGAAGGTACTGCCTGCCATGGGTCGATTCTACGTCGGGCTCGCGGGCGGTGCTGATGAGAAGCGAGGTCTAGTCCAATTCGAAACTGGCCAAGTAGCGTTCGCGCTCGGCGGCTGCGAGTGATTCTTCCTGCTCGCTCTTCTCCAAGAAGCAGCGGCCGACGACCAGCACGTCCATTTCGGTTGCCAGAAAGCAGCGGAACGCATCCGCAGGCGTGTGCACGATCGGTTCGCCGCGAACGTTGAACGACGTGTTGACGAGCACTGGGCAGCCGGTCAAGGCATCGAAGGCCTGCAGCACCCGACGCAGATCCGGATGCCGCTGGTCGACCGTTTGCAGACGTGCTGAACCATCGATGTGGGTGATCGCAGGAAGTGTCTTGCTGGCTTTGCCCAACGCACTGCCGAGCGATCCTTCATCCCCAACCAGAGCAGCGCTATCCAGCTCGACCGGCTCGGCACCCCGCACGCCGACCACTTCCAGCATGTATGGGCTCGCAGCGCCTTTTGCGACCTCGAACAACTCGGCTGCGCGCTCGGCCAAGCAGCACGGAGCGAACGGCCGGAATGACTCGCGGTACTTGATCTTGAGGTTCACCACCGACTGCGTCTGGGAGTTGCGCGGGTCGGCCAGAATACTGCGGCCACCGAGTGCACGCGGTCCGAACTCCATGGGGCCTTGGAACCAGCCGACCACGGCCTGCTCGCTCAAGCGCTGCGCAGCGCGGTCGGCGGCCTCTTGCTCAGTGGTACACACAGTGACCTTGGCGCCGAGCTGCTCTAACTGAGATTCGATCTCGGCTTGATCGAATGCTGGGCCGAGCAGCGAGCCCGCCATTGCGTCGGGAACTTGCACAGTGCGTGGCTCATTGAGCAGTTCGTGCCAAACGCGGTAGGCGGCACCGAGTGCGCCTCCAGCATCGCCTGCCGCCGGTTGGACCCAGATGTCATCGAACGGCCCTTCACGCCTGAGCCTCCCGTTGGCGACACAATTGAGTGCGACGCCTCCGGCGAGGCACAGAGACTTCTCGCCCGAACGCTCGAACACCGCCTGCGCCATTTTGAGCATCACCTCTTCGGTGAGGTATTGCACGGAGGCGGCAAGATCCATCTCGCGCTGGGTGATGGCTGACTCGGGTTTTCTCGGAGGGCCACCAAAGCGCTCGTCGAAGCGCTGGGAGGTCATGCGTAGCCCGTGGCAGTAGTCGAAGAAGCTCTGGTCAAGATGGATCGCACCATCGTCGCTGATGGTCACGACGTCACGCAGAGCGTCGGTGAACACTGGCCGACCGTAGGGTGCGAGTCCCATCAATTTGTACTCGCCCGAATTCACTCTAAACCCGCAGAAGTAGGTGATCGCGGAGTACAAGAGGCCGAGCGAGTGCGGAAACTTCTGTTGTTCGCGGATCTCGAGCTGGTGGCCATGACCAACTCCCCAGCTTGCCGTTGCCCATTCGCCAACGCCGTCGATGGTGAGCACCGCCGCTCGTTCAAATGGGGAGGGATAGAACGCACTTGCGGCGTGCGACTCGTGGTGTTCGAGAAAGAGGAACGGGCGTTTGTAGCCGGGAATGTGCGAGCACATTTCGCGCGGCAGATGCAGCTTGTTTTGCGCCCAGAGCGGAATGGCTTTTCTGAACGAAGAGAATCCGCGCGGAGCGGTCGCGAGGTAGGTCTCGAGTAGCCGTTCAAACTTGGCCATCGGCTTCTCGTAGAACGCGACGTAGTCGAGGTCGGCTGCAGACAACCCAGCCTGACCAAGGCACCAGTCGGTTGCCCGCTTGGGAAACGCGTCGTCGTGCTTCTTGCGTGTGAACCGCTCCTCTTGCGCCGCTCCGACGACTTCGCCGTCGATCAAGAGAGCTGCTGCCGAGTCGTGGTAGTAGGCGGAAATGCCTAGGATTGCGGTCATAGGAGTTGGCGGTTGAGCATTGCTCGAGTCCAAGCTGTCATTGGCTCAGACCAAAGATCGGAACCCCTCGGCGCTAACGTCGACCGTTCCCGCGCTCAGCGAGTCTAGAAGACTGAGAGCCTGGAATACGGCCTAGAACTTGGGCCTAGAACTTGGGCCTAGAACTTGGGGCTAGAACCAGGGCCTAAAACAGAGTGTAGATAAAGGGCGCGGCGCCGCTGCTGCCGAGCACGATCAGTAGGCCGAGCAACAGGATGGCGAGCAGAATCGGAGTGAGCCACCACTTCTTGCTAGTGCTCAAGAAGTGAAGGAACTCCGAGACCAAGCTTGCTTGACCATCTTGCACGATGTCTTCGAGTCGTTCCGAATCTTTGTTGTCTCGATCTTGCATCTGGAGCCTCAATACTGTCTTAAGTAGCGCCGCTTGGATCGCGCGCCCTGATCGAGCGGAGTCCACTTGCCGGGTGATTTGCGCTGCAGCGGATCGTATCCCGTCAGGCGCAGAGCGGCAGCGATCGGAACGACAACCAGGAAGTAGAGGATGGCGAGCATGATCTGCGAGACAACGAAGCCGATCGGCCGCGTGATGAGCATCGCTGCACGATAGATCCCTCGTACCCAGGTCGGCAGAAGGGTGCCGACGATGCCGGTGAGCAGCAACGGAGCTGCCAGCCACCGCGAACCGACGACAGCGATGATGGCGCCGAACACCAAACTGGTCAGCGCGAAGACGCGGAGTTGAGAAGGAGTGGGATCTGTGGTGGGAGTGAGCACTGGGTTGATCGCAAAAGGCGTTGATGGGCAGGGGCGTTGATCGGCCAGTGGGGGCCGTAGCTAGTGTCGGTCCAGGAGCAACCGGCTGAGGCAAGCCGCGACTGCTGTTTCAACACGCAGCGGCCGTTGTCCAAGACTGCCACATTGAGCGCCGATCTGGACCAGCAGCTCTAGCTCGCGATCGATGAGGCCGCCCTCGGGGCCAATCAAGAGGGATGCTGGACCAACCGACTGTCGAGGGAAGTTCGTTGGCGCGTCGCCGTCTGCTACCAGCAGATGCCGGCTGACTGCTGCTGAGTCTTCGAGGCTTTCTAAGAGGTCAGCGAAGCTGCGCTGCAGGGTGATCTTGGGCAGCGCCGTGTCACGGCCTTGCTCAAGACCCAGCTCGAGATGGCGATTGAGCGCGGTGCCTTGCATCAGTGCGCTGGACCAGTAGCTCTTCTCAACACGAGCCGAGTGGAAGAGAGTGATCTCTTTGACGCCAATGGTGGTTGCGTGCTGCAGGATGCGACCCAGGAACTTAGGGCGCGGTAGGGCTAGCAGCAGTTCGACCTCCAAGGCTGGCGGAGGCGCTTGATCGAGCACTACATCAAGCTTCGCGACCGAACGATCGATGGCGGTGACGGTCGCGCTACCGATGGAGCCGTTCAGTAGACCGACCCGCACCTCTTGGCCGACTTCGACCTTGAGCACTTTGCGCAGATGCAGCAGGCGATCTCCATCGACGGTTGCTGTCGCCAACAGCGGGGCCGTGCCGTCTGGTGGTACCGGGTCTGGGGGCACCGCGTCCAGCGGCCCAGGTGAGGTGAGGTCGGCGGCTTTGAGGAGTAGGAGGTTCATTGTGAAAAGCGAGGGTCGTGCCCAGTCGGGTAGGGTTCACCGTCTGCAGAAAATGTGGTTGATGGGCTTTGAGGAGATCCGCCGGTTGATGGTGGATCCTTGAGGAGCGAAGGGCGGCCGCCTTTGATGGTCGCTACTGGGCAAGCACTTCGGAACATCGACGCGTTCAGAACCTACACCGAACTTCGGAGCTTGTTGGATGAAGAGTCACTTGAAAATGGGCGGTTGCTGGAGCCTGCCCCTATTCCTACTGTTGGGCCTTGCAAATGCCACCCCGGCGCTTGCCTTAGAAGAGCAGGGGAATAGGGCCAAGAACATCATTCTCTTCATTGGCGATGGAGTCGACGCGCACCAGCTGACGATCGCGCGCGCCTACCTTTACGGTCAAGACGGTTCCCTGTCGTTTGACCAGTTCGACCATCAGGCCTCAGCGAGAGTCCGGACGGTGAGCGACGACGATGGCACAACTCCCGTCTATGTGCCGGATTCGGCAAGCACCGGTTCAGCGATCGCTTCGGGGATCGTTACCAGCCGCGGTCGCATTGGAACCACCGCTAAGACAGATCGCGATGTGCCGACCATCCTGGAGATCGCTCAAGCCGCTGGGCGCCGCACTGGCGTGGTGAGCACAGCCTCGATCACCGACGCCACTCCGGCGGTGTTCATGGCTCATACCAGCGTGCGTTTCTGCCAAGGGCCTAGAGACATGGACGGCACATCTGCTGGCCTTCCCGGTTGTCCTAAGGACACCAGAGCCGAGGGTGGCAGCGGCTCGATCGCTGAGCAGATCGCGCGGGCGCAAGTTGATGTCTTGCTTGGTGGCGGCACGCGGTACTTGTCGCAGCGCGGCGAAGACGGCGAGATCGTGCTCGAGCAGATGACCAAGGGTGGCTACCAGTTGGTCAAGAGCGCCAAGGAACTAGCTGCGTTTACTCCCAATGGCAGGCAGCGCTTGCTTGGGCTTTTTGGCAACAGCACGCTGCCCACCGAATGGGCGGGCGAGCGCGGTCGTTTTGCCGAAGAAGTGAAGCTCTCTGAGGAAGGTCCGATCTACCCGGAACCGATCACCTGTCAGCCCAACCCGCTGTTTGGCAAGCGCCCGACTCTGGTCGAGATGACCAAGAAGGCGATTGCAACACTCGCTCATGATGGTGATCGCAGCGAGGGTTTCTTCTTGATGGTAGAGAGCGCTTCGATCGACAAGCAGGCGCACGCCATGAACCCTTGCGGACAGATCGGCGAGACACTGGCGCTGAGCGATTCGGTCAAGGTGGCGATGAAGTTCGCTCAGTCTGAGAAGGACACGTTGATCATTGTTACTTCCGATCATGGTCACGCGCCCCAGTTGATCCCCTATCCCAGCCTGTTTGTCGCGTTTGCGCCCGACAACCCGATACCGATGTACCCGCCAGGACGCGTGGCGCTGTTAGAGCCCGCAGCAGGTGGGGTTATGGCGATTTCCTATGGCACCAATGCCAAGTACCTAGAAGAGCATACCGGGACGGCGATACCCGTCTTTGCTCAGGGGCCAGGGGCCGCTGCGGTCAAGGGCCTGATCAACCAATCTGATCTGTTCAGCATCATGAAAGCAGCGCTCGCTGACCAGTGAGTCCAGCCGGAGACCCGCTGCTACCATCTGCCTTTCCAACAACCCTCACATTTTGGAGCAACCATGGCAGCCGAGTTTCGCTTCCCTGTGGAAGCTAGTCACATTCTGATGTTCGCCCGTTCTGTGGGCGACGCAAATCCCATCTACGAAGACGCCGAACACGCCGCTGGAACCGAGGCCGGCCACGTGATAGCGCCGCCCACCTTCTGCCAGTCGAGCGCCCAGTTTGATCCTGATTATTTCTTGAGGCCCAAGGTCGGCGAGCCCTGGTTCGGATCGGGCAAAAACCCGACCGGGGATCCCGAGCGGCTCAAAGGAGGTGGAGGTACCGGTCTTCACGCAGAGCAGCACTTCGAGTATCACCGGACGCCGAAAGCGGGGGACCAACTCACCGCCACGGTGATACCTGGCAAAGAGTGGGAGAAACAAGGACGCAAGGGCGGCAATCTCAAGTTTCGCGAGGGCATCACCGAGTACCGCGATCAGAATGGAGAATTGGTCGTGACGGCGCGGTCGATCGGTGTGCAAACCGAAAAAGTCGTTGAGAAGGAGTCGTAGCGCATGGCACTGAAAGCATCTGAACTCACCGTTGGCGACACCTACTCCGAAATCGTGGTCGAAGACCTCAAGCGCACCCAACTGGTCCAGTACGCCGGCGCCTCGGGCGACTACAATCCGCTACACACCGACGAGGTCTTTGCCACCCAGGTGGCAGGGTACCCAGCAGTGTTTGCCCACGGCATGCTGACCATGGGAATGACCGGAAAGTTGATGACCAACACCGTCGGCGACGGTCGTTTGAAAAAGTATGGCGTGCGCTTCAAAGCCCAGGTCTGGCCGGGCGACACGCTCGAAGCCAAGGCGACGGTGGCAGCAATCAACAGCGAAGATGGCGAGAACACGGTCGACTTCGAGATCGAGACCACCAACCAAGATGGTGTGGTGGTGCTGACCGGTCAGGCCACCGCGCGCGTTGACGCCTAGGTTCTTGATGAGCAATACCAAGAGTCTGCGGGACAAGGTCGCCATTGTCACCGGCGCCGGGCGAGGGATCGGTGCTGAGATTGCAAAACTGATGGCCGCCCATGGCGCACGGGTTGTGGTCAATGACCTGGGCGGTTCAGAGCAAGGGGACGGCGCGGATCAAACTCCAGCTCAAGCAGTGGTCGACACCATCAAAGAGCAAGGCGGCGAGGCGGTCGCTAACTACGAGAGCGTGTCGGACTGGGATGGTGCTCACCGCATCGTTGAACAGGCGTTGGATGAGTACGGTCAGCTCGATTGCGTGGTCAACAACGCAGGCATTCTGCGGGACGTGATTTTTCACAAAATGACCGAAGCCGATTTCGATGCGGTGATCGCGGTGCATCTCAAGGGCAGTTTCAACGTCTCTCGCGCCGCGGCAACCCACTTTCGCAAGCAGATCGGCGGATCGTTTGTGCACATGACATCGACCTCGGGGCTGATCGGGAACTTTGGCCAGGCCAACTACTCAGCAGCCAAGCTCGGCGTTGCCGGGCTGTCGAAATCGATTGCGCTCGATATGTCTCGCTTCAAGGTGCGCTCGAACTGCATCTCGCCGTTCGCCTGGAGCCGACTGATTGGCACCATTCCAACCAACGATCCCGAGCAAGAAGCGCGGGTCGCCAAGATGAAGGAAATGACGCCCGGTCACATTGCGCCGCTGGCGGCCTTCCTGTGCAGTGATGCTGCAGACGAGGTCACTGGCCAAATTTTTGCCGTACGCAAGAATGAGATCTTCTTGATGGGGCAATCACGACCCATCCGTTCGATCCACCGTGCCGAGGGTTGGACGCCTGAAACCCTGGCGAATCACGGGATTCCGGCACTTGCTCCGTCCTTTTACGGGCTCGATCGTTCCGCCGATGTGTTCTCGTGGGAAGCGATCTAGGCTTCGCTGAATCGATCGACGGCTACGTTTTGACTCCTCAAAGGGGGTTAGTGGCCTGTCGTTCGCAGACACTGCTGTAATCTGTGTCGACTGAATCCGTGTCGACCAAATCTGTGTCGACTGAATATGTCGACTCGATCTGAGTCGACGAATGGAGATCAACTCGATGACGACCAAGACACATCCTGTCTGGCCCCTAGCAATTGTCGCGGTGCTGTTGAGTGCGCTATTCGCTTCCGCGTGCTCACAGACCAAGGAGCCGCAGCTGGTGCGCAGCGCCGGCGATGGTCCGGTCACCACCATCTATGCGGTGCGTCACGCTGAGAAGGAAGATGGCGACGACCCCAGCTTGACCACGCGAGGACAACTGCGCGCCCAAGCTCTGGCTGAGATGCTCGGCGACGACGATATCGCTGCGGTGTTTGCCACCGAGTACCTGCGCACCAAACAGACTGTGGAACCTCTCGCTCGGGCTCTGGGTATGGAGGTCGAGGAGAGCCCTGCGGGCCGCCCGGACGAATTGGCCAAGCGGATCTTGGCGGATTTCACCGGCATGGCGGTGGTCGCAGCAGCGCACTCGAACACCGTACCGCGACTGCTCACAGCGCTAGGTGTGACCGAGACCATCGAGCTCGATGACTACGAGTATGGCGACTTGTTTGTGGTGGTGGTGGCAGCGAATGGCTCGGTCGACTTCTCGCGGCATCGGTTCGGCGATTGATGCTTGGTAAGTGGCGTGGCGAGCGGCGGTGCGGCTGCTGTGAGGCCCCGGTGTGATCAGCAAGGCAGGGCCGGAGGCACACCTCCTTGGCCCGTGGATCGCACCCGAGGACGAACTCGTTTGCCTCGGGCACGACGAGGACCTAGAGGCCCAGTCGGGAGCCCTAGCGCCGCCCATTGTCCAGACCTCGCTGTTTGCTCAGCCAAGTTTCGATCAGCTGGTTAGCAGTCTCGACGACGAATATCGTGCACGGGTCTATTCACGCGGCAACAATCCCACCGTTCAGGCGGTAGAGCTGAAGATTGCAGCGCTCGAGGGTGGCGAATCATGCCGCTGTTTAGGGTCCGGGATGGCTGCGGTCAACATGGTTCTGACGGGCGCGTTGCGCTCCGGCGACCACATCGTTTTTGCTGGCCAAACCTACGGTCCGACCATCAACTTTGCTCGCCGCCTAGAACGCTTTGGTATCGACCACGTGGTGGTGCCAAAGGTAACTCCTGAGCGAGTTGCTAGCGCTCTACGCGACAATACGCGCGTGCTGTGGATGGAAAGCCCGAGCACCATGGTGTTCGAGACCTTCGACGTTGCTGCGCTGGTACAGCTGGCGAAGGATCGTGGCGAGACCGACGGTCGATCGGTGCTGACCGCGCTCGACAACAGTTGGGCGTCGCCTCTCTTTCAAAAGCCTCTCGCGAGCGGCGTTGATTTCGTTGTGCACTCTGCAACCAAGTACATCGGTGGACATAGCGATGTCGTCGCTGGCGCCGTGGTCGGTTCGCATGCCTTGATGGAACCGCTGTTTCACAACGCGTTCTTGCTCGGCGGGGCGGCACTCGGTCCGATGGACGCGTGGTTGCTCAATCGCGGTCTGCGCACTCTGCCCACCCGCATGCGCCAGCATCACCATGGGGGTTTTGAGGTTGCGCAGTTCCTCGCTCAATGCGAGCACGTGCGCACGGTGATGCATCCGGGCTTGACCGCTCAGCTTAAGAGCCATGCTGAGGACCCGCAAGGACTCGCCGGCTGCAGTGGCTTGTTTAGCTTCGAGCTGGCACTTGACGGGAAAGACCGAGACCACGACTATGATCGCCTCAACGCCTTTATGAACGCGTTGCGCCGCTTCCGCATTGGGGTGAGCTGGGGAGGAGTCGAGAGTCTGGCGCTAGCGCCCGCGCGCCGTGGCAAGGCTGAGGCGCTCGAGGCACAGGGCGTTGCATACGGCACTGTGCGGTTGTCGATCGGGCTCGAGCCGCCGGCCGTCTTGTGCGAAGACTTGCAGCGCGCGTTCGACGTCTTCCAGCGGAGCGGAGCGTCGGCGTGAGCGGTCCTGAATCACGTCGGATGTCACTAGGGCTCGCTATCCTGCCGGTGGTGACACTCCTGGGCGCGGTTGTCGCTGGGGCTCTAGCCTTTGGGTTCGATGGTGATGTTCTGGTGCTCACCATTTTGGTCGCTGCCGCAGTTGCTGGTGCAGTGGCGATCCTGCGCGGGGCTTCGTGGAGCGACATCGAGCGCGAGACCGGTTCAAAGATCGCGACCGTGTTGCCGGTGTTGTTGATCCTTCTAGCGATCGGCGCCCTGATCGGCACCTGGGTGCTTTCCGGCACCATTCCAATGTTGGTGTCGCTTGGAGTGGAACTGATCTCACCGCGCTTCTTTGTGCTGACCACGTTCTTGGTCACTTGTTTGATGTCGATCTGCACCGGCACCTCTTGGGGTTCGGCCGGCACGCTCGGAGTCGCTCTGATGGGAGCTGGTGCGGCCCTGGGTGCACCGCTCGACGCCACAGCAGGAGCGGTCGTCAGCGGCGCATACTTTGGCGACAAGCTCTCTCCTTTGTCGGATTCGACCAACATCTGCGCACTCAGTGCGGGCGCGAATCTCTACGCACACATCCGACACATGCTCTATACCTCGGTGCCGTCGTTTGTGGTGGCAGCTCTGGTGTTTGCCATCTTCGCTGCGCCGGCGAACGGTGATGCGACGACAGCGGCGGCAGCCGCGCGGTTGGTGGCCGATGTCGACGCTCACTTTTCAACGGGGCTCGTTGTCTGGCTGCCCTTGTTGGTGGTGCTAGTCG
This sequence comes from Acidobacteriota bacterium, assembly GCA_029263415.1. Classification (GTDB taxonomy): domain Bacteria; phylum Acidobacteriota; class Thermoanaerobaculia; order Multivoradales; family Multivoraceae; genus JAJCXN01. The sequence continues at coordinate 144,461 of JAJCXN010000023.1, read as the reverse complement.
GGGTCATTGTGCGCAAGCCGCCGGTCCTGGTCTTGGCCAGTTCGTCTGTGGTTGCGATCGTGGTTGGCGTATTGGTTCAAGGATTTACGCTCAAGTCCGCGCTCTTGAGTTCGATCAGCGGGTTCCACACGGGCATGTTTCCTGTCAGCAACTCAACGGGTGCGGGCGAACTGTTCTTGGCGCTGGTCAACCGTGGCGGCATGTACAGCATGGCGCTGATGTTCGTGACCATCTTCGCTGCGTTCTTGATGGTGGCCGCAATGCAGGTTTCGGGCGCCGTTGAGCGCATCCTCGCCGCGCTGTTGGGTGGAGTTCGATCGACGTTCGCACTGATCGCCACCACCATGGCGGCCGGTGCCACCCTGGTCGCGATGACAAGCAACACCAGCGCCACCGCATTGATCGTCGGCGGTATGTTCAAGCCGGCCTACGCGGCACGCAAGCTGGCGACCGAGAACTTGTCGAGAACGCTCGAGGACTCGGTGACCATGACCGAGGCGTTGATGCCCTGGACAGTCTCCGCTCTCTTCTTTGCAACCACCTTAGGTGTCGGCACGCTGGAGTACGCTCCTTGGGCGGTGTTCAATTGGTGCAGCCCGTTGGCATCGCTCGCGCTCGCGGCACTCTCGCGACGCTGGGGCTTCGGAATTCGTCGGTCGGTTTAGCCAGCGACCTTGGTTGACGCGGGTTAGCGTTCCTGGTGCAGAGCACTGCTCCTTGAGCGTAGGATTGCGCGCATGAGAACACCCGAGGCGCGCCGCGTCTTCAATTTCTGTGCAGGACCGGCTGCGATTGCCGAATCGGTGCTCGAAGAGGCCCGCGCCGACATGTTGTCCTATCGAGGCAGCGGCATGTCGGTCATGGAGATCTCCCATCGCAGCGCGCTCGCGGATGACCTGTTCGAAGAGGCTGAGGCGAACTTGCGGCGATTGCTTGGCGTGCCCAAGAACTACCGTGTGCTCTTCCTTCAAGGTGGCGGCTCCCAGCAGTTCTCCATGGTGCCGATGAACTTCTTGCGCAGCGATGAGAGTGCGGAGTACATCTTGACTGGGCACTGGGGCGCCAAAGCGATCGGCCAGGCCGGGCTCGAAGGCACGCCGCACGTCGCTTGGAGTGGGGAAGAAGAACGCTTCGTACGAGTTCCCGAAAATGCAGAGCTGGACCTCTTGGAGCGCTCGGCGTATACATACTTCACCTCAAACGAGACCATTCAGGGTGTTCAGTTTGACGCTGAGCCCACAGGGTTGAGCCCCTTGGTTTGCGATGCCTCGTCTGACTTCTTGTCGCGGCCTGTTGAGATCGATCGCTTTGGTTTGCTCTACGCTTGTGCGCAGAAAAACGCAGGCCCATCAGGTCTCACCGTGGTCATCATCTCCGATGAGATGCTGGACCGCACCAAGCCCAATCTGCACCGCATGTTCGACTATCGCGAGCACGCTGCCGCGGGTTCGCGCTTGAATACTCCGCCGATGTTCTCGGTGTATCTGTTCCTGCTGATCACACGTTGGATCGAGCAAGACATGGGCGGTCTGTCAGCGCTCGCGGTGCACAACCAAGCGAAGGCAGACACGTTGTACGCGCGTCTCGACCGTCAGTCTGACTTCTATACGACGCATGCAAAACCCACCAGCCGCTCGATCATGAACGTCACGTTTCGCACTCCTTCTGCTGAACTCGATGCAGAGTTCCTAGCGGCTGCCAAACGTCGCGATCTGACGCACCTGGCAGGACATCGCTCAGTGGGCGGTATGCGCGCATCGATCTACAACGCCATGCCGGTAGCTGGGGTCGAAGCGCTGTGCGAACTACTTGATGAATTCCGTGACGCGCATCAGTAGTGACCAATCAATAGTGACCAGACGAACGGCAAGAGCATGAACATCTCGGTGGCGGTGGTCATCCCCACCCACGACCGCGCGGAACTGTGTCTGCGGGCTGTTGAGTCTGTGATCCAACAAACGCGAGCGCCTGAACGTGTTGTGGTGGTGGACGATGGATCAACCGATGGGACGGCGGAGCGCGTGGCGGAGACGTATCCCTCGGTCGAGATCATCCGGCAGGATAACCAGGGTGTGAGTGCCGCACGGAATCGGGGTGTTGCCGCATGCTCCGAGTCCTGGATCGCGTTCTTAGACTCTGACGATTGTTGGAAACCAGAAAAGCTCGAGCGGCAGCTCGAGCTCTTGGAGCGTTGTGCCGAAGAGGGTCCGACGCTCATCCACTGCGATGAGATCTGGATCAGGCGTGGCAACCAGGTCTTGCAGCGGCGAAAGCACCAGAAGAAGGGGGGCAGGATCTTCTTGGACTCCTTGGCGCTGTGCGCTGTGTCGCCATCTGCGGTGCTCCTGCGCCGCGACGTCTTGCTCGAACTGGGCGGTTTCGATGAGTCGTTTGCCGCTTGCGAGGACTACGACCTGTGGCTCAAGTGGACGGCGCGCTACTCGGCGCAGTATGTCGATGAGCCGCTGGTGATCAAGTACGGCGGTCATGACGACCAGTTGTCCCGGCGCTTTGAAGTGATGGATCGATTCCGCATTCGCGCGCTCTCTGGGCTTCTGACGGGAGAAGCGCTGCATCATCTGAGTGCAACTGAGATCTCGTCGGCGCGACAGGTGCTCCAAGAAAAAGTTGGAATTGTCAGTGCGGGCACACGCCGCAGAGGACGCGAGCAAGAGGCCGAGGAGCTAGAACAAGCGCTGGCCGCGGTGCTCGAAGGTGCTGTCTTGTGAGCGCTTCTCCAACAGTGAACGTGGTGGTCGCCCTTGCGGTTGAAGCCAAGCCGATCGTCGCGGCGTGGCAGCTCCGACGCGTTGACTCGGGCCCATTCACGATCTACCAGGGTGAGGTGCCTGGACCGCGTCATCCGGCGCGTTTGATCGTCACAGGTGTTGGTCGCACTGCCGCGGCCGCGGGTGTGGCATGGCTAGCGGCTCACCAGGAGGGTCCATTGAACCGAACCGTGTGGATCAACTACGGTGTTGGCGGAGCAGCTCGGATCGGTGACAAGGACGCTACGGTCGGCGACGTAGTGCTGGCGACCACAATTGTGGACGAGGAGCGTCGCCGTGCCATCGAAGCCGGACCTGCTGCAGAGAAGACGGAGCAGACGGAGCAGACGGAGAAGCCCGAGAAGCCCGAGAAGACAGAGAAGACAGAGAAGACAGAGCAAGCGGGGCTTGCACCCGCAGTTGCACGCGGCCTCCATCGGATTCCGACGTGGTACCCGCCTTGGATCGCCTCAGGGGCGATGCCCGCGCCGCTTCGTGACCTTGCACGATCGCCGGTGCGCACTGTTGATCGTCCGGAACTCGCGTACCAAGAAGAGGGCGTTTTCGAGATGGAAGCCGCCGGTTTCATTGAGACCGCGTTGCGCTTTTCGAGTGCCGAGTTTGTGCAGGTGATGAAGGTTGTCTCTGATACGCCAACCAAGGGCATCGTGACACTTGATGCTGCACTGATCGCGAAGTGTTCTGGGGAGGGCGTTGCCGTGCTGAATGCAGTAGCGCAACATCTCGCTGATCTGCATGAGGCGCTTCCTCGAGCGGCGTCTGCCAATTTCGTCCGTTGGGTGGAAGCTTCCATCGCTGATCTGCGACTGACCGTCGCTCAGTCTCATCAATGGCGCGGTCAACTCACCCGTCTGGTTGCGTTGGGCGGTGACGATTGCGGCAACGGCGGAGAGGCCTTTGCACGCACTGAGTTGGAGAAGCTCGAGATCACAGATCGTCGAACGGCTGTCGCCACGCTCGAGAGCGCGATCGACAGGTTGGCGGTCAAAGCACGTAAACAAGCAGCGAGCGCAGAGGAGGCCTCGCCGTGATCTCCACCGTCTACGTTGAACGCGGCGTCAAAGATCATGAACGCACCGCGCGTGTCCTAGAGCGATTGCCCAAAGCAACTGTGGTTGAGTGCGAACGCTACGGTGAAGTGTTCAATCGTCGGCAACAGAGCTTCCGACTGCAAAAGAGAAATCCGTCGTTGATCTTGAGCGAGAAGACCGGCGAACTGGTGTTGCCCACCCCAGCCGGATACGGGGTCGGGGGAGCGCACAACAGCTACTTCTCCCACATGCTGAACTGCCCTTACGACTGCAGATACTGCTTCTTGCAGGGCATGTATCGGTCGGCTCACCAAGTGTTGTTTGTCAATTACGAAGACACCTTCGAGCGCATCGTGGAGTTGAACGCTGCATCCGAGGGTGAGTGTTGGTTCTTCTCCGGCTACGACTGCGACAGCTTGGCCTTCGAGGGAGTGAGTGGTTTCGTTTCCGACACTCTCGATTTCTTGGCCAACGACCCAAGGGCCAGTCCCTCAGGCGCAACCGCGCCCATGGTGGAGCTACGGACCAAGAGCGCCTCGATCGAACCGCTGTTGCGTCGCAAGCCGTTGGACAATGTGGTGGTGGCTTACAGCCTCTCTCCGGCGAGCGTGGCTCAAGATGTTGAGCATCGAGCGCCAAGTCTCGATCGGCGGATCGAAGCGCTCCGGCGCTTGCAGCAGCACGGTTGGCGAGTCGGCCTTCGCTTCGATCCGCTACTGCTGCTGCCCAACGCGCACGAGCTCTATTCTGAGCTGTTTGCTCAAGTCTTTGCAGTACTCGATCAAGCGACCGTGCACTCGGTGAGCCTGGGGGTCTTCCGTTTGCCTAAGGACTTTCATCGACGGCTCCTTCGGCTCTACCCAGATGAGCCACTGCTAGCGATGCCGTTTGGCGAGCGAGAGGGCATGGTGAGCTACCGCGAGGATCTGGAGCAGGATCTGTTCGAAGGATGCCGCGAACAGTTGATGACCCACATCGCCCCCGAACAGTATTTTCCGATGCTCAGCTGAAGGCTGTCTGCCGCGCAAACGCTTTGCAGGAACTGCGTTGCTCTCGCGGTCGTCACCCCCACGGGCGCTATGATGCGCGCTTCCTTTCGAAGATCGAAGATACTTGCGGAGGCTCCGATGACTGATGGCTCGGTGGGCACCGATCGCCCAACTGCCCAAGAACCGCCAACCCTGATGCCGCTTCAAGAAGCGGTCGAGATCCTGACCGGACCGGGCGGAGAATTCGAGCCGATCATGGTTGAGATCAACGGCGTCTTGACCAAGACTTGGGGTGGCTGCTTCGGCTCGCTGGCCGAGGTCTTAGAGCACAGTCGTTCATTCGCCGAGCGCGACTTCTTGGTCTACGTGGATCGCGACGAGAGCGAGACCAGGCTCACCTTCGCCCAGCACTATGCGGATGTCTGTGCACTGGCGCACACGTTGATCGATGAGTTCGATCTGGGCAAGGGCGACCGGATCGCGGTGGCTGCGCGCAACCTGCCCGAGTGGTCAGTCGCCTTCTTTGCCGCTGCGTCGATTGGCGCGGTGGTGGTCCCACTCAATGCGTGGTGGACCGGCGCTGAGATGGTCTACGGGCTTAGCGACTCGGGTACCCGGCTGCTGATTGCAGACGAGGAACGGCTCACACGACTGGCTCCGCACCTGGCCGCGGGCGAGGTGACGCTCGATGCGGGAATCGCGCTCAGAAGCAACGGCGACCTGCCGGCGGGTTGGCATCACTATCGCGAGGTGTTGGATCGCTCTTCGAACAGAGAAGCCCTCCCAGCCGTTGACATCGCACCAGATGACGACGCCACCATCTTCTACACCTCAGGCACCACTGGCTATCCCAAGGGCGCACTTGGTACCCAGCGCAACATCTGCTCGAACCAGCGTGCTGCTGAGTACCTCAAACGGCGCGGTGAGGTTCGCTCCGGGATCCTCGTTGACCCAGACGCACAGCCTGCAACTTTGCTTTCGGTACCGATGTTTCATGTCACCGGATGTCACTCGACGCTACTGCCGGTGATGGCGTCTGGAGGCAAGCTGGTCCTGACCTATAAGTTCGACGCTGAGCAAACGGTGCGCTTGATTGAACAAGAGAAGGTCACCACCTTCGGTGGTGTGCCGACTCTAGTGTGGCGTGTGTTGCAGGCCTCCAACTTCGATGAGTGTGACCTCTCGAGTGTGGTGCGCGTGGCCTACGGCGGCGCTCCCGCAGCTCCCGAATTGGTGCGTCGGATTCAAGAGGCTTTTCCTCAGGCGGCGCCGTCGAATGGCTACGGTTTGACCGAAACTTCGGCCATCACATCGACCAACGCGGGTCCTGAGTACGTAGCGAAACCCGATAGCGCGGGGGTTCCATTGCCCGTGTGCGGCATCAAGGTGTGCGATGAAGAAGGCAATGCGCTCGCGCAGGGCGAGATCGGCGAACTGTGGATTTCAGGCCCCAATGTGATCAAGGGCTACTGGAACAAGCCCGAGGCCACCGCAGAGACCTTTGTTGACGGTTGGCTGCGGAGCGGCGACCTTGCACGCATCGATGAAGACGGCTTCATCACCATCTGTGATCGCGCCAAAGACATGGTGATTCGGGGCGGCGAGAACATCTATTGCGCTGAGGTTGAGGCCGCGTGCCAGGAGCATCCTGACGTGGCGTCGGTCGCGGTTTACGGAGTGGCGGAGCAGATCCTCGGCGAAGAGGTGGCCGCGACGGTGCAGGTGCAAGAGGGCGCTGCTGCTTTAGACGGACAGAGTCTGCGCGCGTTTTGCTCTGAGCGGATCGCGGGCTTTAAAGTGCCGACGGTGTGGGAGTTCATCTCAGAACCCCTGCCGCTCAACGCTAACGGCAAAGTACTCAAAAGAGAGCTGCGGGAGCGCGCTGAGACGCGGCGGCCAGACGTTGGCTAGCCCCAGAGCCCCAGAGCCCCAGAGACCTGCAAGCGAGGGTTCAGTCCAGGTTGCCGATGCGCTGGCCACCCTTGTAGACCGCCACTGGCTCCCGCAGGACCTTGATGTCGGTAGAGGGGTTACCCCGCACTAGGATCAGGTCGGCGAGCAAACCAGGGACGATGCGACCGCGATCGGCGAGGCCGAAGAGTTCGGCATTGACCGACGTGGCGGCGCGCAAGACGTCGATCGCAGGCATGCCGTAGTCGACCATTAGTTCCAGCTCCCAGGCGTTGTCGCCATGATCGAAGACGCCAACGTCGCTGCCCGCGCACAAGCTGACACCCGCATCAAGCGCGGCCTGAAACACCTCGCGCTTGCGTTCTATTCGGGCAGGGTAGGGCTGCTCACCGTTCCAGCCGCCGTAGCGTGAGATGGCTTCGACGGCACCGAGTGTGGGGCAGAGAGCTACGTTGTGCTCCCGCATTAGCGCCAACACTTCATCCGTGGCACCGTCGCCATGCTCGATGGTGGTGACTCCCGCTGCGATGGCGCGGCGCATGCCTTCTGCGGTGGCCGCATGCGCCACTGTGTCGCGACCGCTGCTGCGCGCCGTCGTAACGATCAGCTTCAACTCGTCTTCTGAGAACGTCGGTTGAGCTACGCCGTTGCGTCCCCAGCGGTAGTCGGCGTAGACCTTGATGAAATCAGCACCCTTGCCGATCTGGTCACGCACCACTCGCACCAGGTCATGCCCGTCGGCAGTCTCCGCTCCCAGCGGCACGACCACATGCGGTGCAAAGCCCTTCGGCCCGTAGCTGCCAGTGGCAACGATCGCAGCGCCGGCGACCAGCGACCGTGGCCCTGGTGTCGCCCCCTTGTCGATTGCTTGCTTGAGACCCACATCTGCATAGCCCGCGCCTTCAGAGCCTAGGTCCCTGACAGTAGTGAAGCCGGCCGCAAGAGTGCGGCGGGCGTGGACCGTGCCCCGAGCGACACGTTCGGCGATCGACTCCTTGAGCACCTGATCGTTCCAGCTGGTCTCGTCGTACGGATGCAGGAGCAGATGGCTGTGCCCTTCGATCAGTCCGGGCAACAAGGTTGTGCCTGGGTAGTCCTGGACTGTGTCGTAGTCAGTGGGCTGAAAGGAACGGGCTTCTCCAACCGCGAGGATCCTCTGGCCGCTCACGATGACCGCGAAGCTGTTGCGCATTTGCACGCCGTCGAAGATGCGGTCGGGTCTTAGCAGGACGCGGTCCGTTGAAATGGGAGCCTGAGCGCCGAGGGCGGCCGGGACGACAAGGGCGAGCAGCGGGAGGAGCAAAGACAACCGATTGATCTGGTTCATGCCAGTCAGTCTAGCGGCCATTCAACGGCTCGTCCTCGAGGTGAGATCAGACGGTGGCAGCCTCACAATCCTCGTCTCAGATCCATCGTGGGCTGCTGCGAGCTTGCGTGCGAGGCAGGTTCGTGCCCCGTGCAACATTTGGGCGTCGCGTTCTGCGTTCGCCGGTTGAGCAGACGGCCTTCGCCTCTTCTGGCCCCCCCCGAGAGTGGCCTCGCACGATGAGTGCGTGGACTCAGGGAGTACGTCAAGTTATGGTTGCCGTGCCGCGTCGCAAACCGATGGAAATTCCGCATGAACAGCTAACAGCCCCCGACCCGCCAGTGGTTGAAGATCTGGCCAGCGTCGACGTGGCGTCCACTCGACTGGCTGTCTACGGCCGTACCAAAGGCCTCTTTCGGCTAGCGGGATTTCGAAAACTCGAGTCGCTCTGGATTTCTGGTGTGAATCAGACTCAACTCGAAGTTGTGGCACAGGTCGGGTGCCTGCGTTCGCTGGTCATTCACCAGCTCCGGGTCGCCGATCTCGGGCCACTGGCCTCGCTGGCGTCGCTAGAAGAGCTTCTCATCGAAGGCAACAGTAAGGCCGAAGATCTCGTGCCGATCGGCCGTCTGCGTCGGCTCCGGCATCTCTATCTCGGCGACTTTCGCAAGATCACGAATCTCGATCCGCTCAGGACGCTCGAGGGGCTGCGCAAGCTGGCGATTGACGGCGGGCTCTACTCGCCTCTCAAGCTCGACTCACTGGAGCCCCTTGCCAGCCTCACAGGGCTTCGGCATCTGCGCCTGGGGGCAGTGCGGATTGGCGACGGCTCGCTACGCCCCCTTGCAGAACTCAAGGCTCTGAAGACCCTCTTTGTGGGCAGCGTGTTGCCGGTTCAAGAGTATGCCGCGCTGGCGGCTGCCCTGCCGAACACCCGCGGCAACGTGCTCAAGCCCTACATCGAGAGCGGCGTCGAGTGTGATGCTTGCGGGGCTCTCAAGGTTCTGCCGACCGGGCGCGGCACGTCGTTTCTCTGCCCTCGCTGTGATTCCGAGAAGCTGTACACTCGAGTGAAGAAGTTTGAAGAACTCAAGCTGAGCCTGTCTTAAGCGCATCCCGAGATCGCTGCCTTTGGACGATTTCGTAGAAGGTATCGGTTCCGCTGGCCTATTTAGGGAAGCCCAAAACATTTGCCCGGCACCCTTGGGACGCTGTCGGCCGGGGCTCTGGTCTTTGATGACTCGTTCCTGCACCACGCGTGGAACAACGGCGAGGAACCGCGTGTGATCCTGCTGTTCGACTTCTTCCACCCCGAATTGGAGGACTCTGAGAGAGGACTCTTGATTCGCGAGATTGAGGAAGGTCGACCTGGGCTCAGGTATCTCAAGCGAGACTGAGGGGGCCTAGACGCAATGAACTTCTCAACACCACCAAGACGTTGCCGATGAGGAAGATATGAAAATGTCGCTTTCCGGAGCTGAGGTACAGCCAGAACCGTTCCGGCATGTTGCCGTCCCAAACATGCTCGCGAGAGACGATTCCTTGCGGCTTCTTGATGACCTGGACACTCACGAACTCTGGCAGCGCCGTGAGCGTCGAGGATTCCTCCGAACCGACCAAGCCGACCTCTCTCAGCTGCCTCGCACTTCGAGGCTGTGGCAGCTGCAATCACCGGCGGCGCTGACCGACGTTCTCGAGCAGGTGGAAGACACATTCAGTGTGCACCTGGCCGATCGCGTGGAGTTCAGCGTTCTCAGATGGACCAAGGGATGCGGCATCGGTGTTCACACAGACTTTGGGACTGGCCAGAGCCACCGCCTACTTGTGAGTGTTGCGGAGCCTGACTGGGAAGCCTCGCAGGCGGTCTCCTAATGTTCGTCGATGAAGAGTGCCCGGCCGGCACTTCGTCCCGGCATCGCTACTTCGTTCCAACGTGCGGCGCGGGGGTCTGCTTCGAGATCAGTGATCATTCATTCCACAGCGTAAGGCTGTCAAGACCGGACGCCGCTACACCCTTCGTTATGCTTTTCACGCGTCAAGACAATGACTGCATCGGAGAAAAGGGCCGTGCTCTGTGTGACCCGAGAGCGCCTGTCGAGTTCTTGTTCGTTTCTACACTCAGGTTTTCACGTGACTAGATGCGGTGGCGAAGGGAACTTCCGTTGATGACGATCCTACGCAGAGCGCCTGGCATTTCGCTGGCAGCTGCACTAATGACTTTCGCAGGCACATTCACTCTTGGCTGTGCACTGTGTTTGGCCCACGGTTTGATACTGAGGCCGCTCCTACTCAGTATGCAGACGCCCGTAGGGTACATCGGAGAGGTCGATGAATCTGATCCAGAACGACTGCGTCGCATCTCATATCCAGCGTTTCTTGCCTGGGAGCGAGCAACAGGATGCTCGACCTCCGTCAGCGTTGAAAAGCCTGTCTTGCTGAACATCAGCTCCGGAGAGACCTCTTGGAGTGAAATGGTGGGGCTGGTTTCGCCCACTTACTTCAGCACTCGTGGAATCGCTCCCGAGCGTGGCGCAGATCTAGCACGGGAGCTCGGCGCGGTGCAAGCCATACTCTCCCAGAAATTCTCTTCCCGCATCTTCGTGGAGAACCCAGTTGGAAGGATCATCAAGATTGGTGACATTCCCGTCGAAGTTGTCGGAGTGGCTCCACCCGCGTTGAACGCAAGCAGACTCTCTGCTTGGCTCGACCTCCGGCATTTCCCCACCCTCTTCCCGGGAGAGCCGGATCCCCAAAACTCTTGGGCCGCCAAGGAGTTTCGTGGGCTTGTGCGCCTCTCCGATCGCTGCTCAGAAGACCAGTTCTCCGAGGAACTCGCCCAAGTCTCTCGTGAGCTTCGCAGTTCGGACCCAACGAGCCAGGAGGGTACCTTCTTGGGGATGGAGATGCTGTATGCACGCACAATCCGCCGGGCACTCTCACCCGTTGCTGGAATCTGCGGTGCGGCGGCGATATCTTTCATATTGGCAGCGTTCAATCTTGGAATTCTATTGGCGAGGGAGCATGCGCGTCGCAGAGAGGACTTTCGGACCCGCGCGTTTCTGGGAGTAACGTTTCGACGACTTGCGAGCAGTACAACCTTAGAGATCGGGTTCCTGGTCTCCCTTGGAGTGGCGGCAGCGTTGCTGACATTTCCCGCTGCAATCCCTTGGCTGGAGGCCGCTGTTCCCCAGGGCAGTTTCGGTCCTGGTGTTGGGAGATCCGTCGGCGAGGTTGGTTACATCACCATAGGCCTCTCGGGACTGGTTCTCTTGTTGGCTGCCACAAGCAACAGCCTCCTCCGTCTCAGGCGTTCATGGAATACCAGCTTTCGCACCTCGCGTTCTGGGCAGGCTCGGTCTCGTTGGACAGGAAGGTGGATCGTGTTTGTGCAGGTTTCGATGACAGCAGCGGCGATACCGCTTGCAGCGAGCATCTTCCTGAGCTATCGAACCCTAGGAGAGATTGAGCTCGGCTTCGAGCCCGAGCAGGTAGTGGCTTTCGGGGTTTCGCTCCCAGCAGACAGATTTGCACACCAAGATCGCCGCGCTCAGTTCTTCGATACAGCTCTGGCAAACATTGAAGAGATCGCCGGTGTAGCTGCGACGTCGGTGTCACTAGATCTCCCCCTTCAGGGTGCCTCTTGCTGGGAGTCGGTGACGCCCGGAGGGGAGGCAACAAACGGCGGCGTGGAGGTTCCTTGTCAGCTCATCGGACCGCGCTACTTTGAAGTGCTGGGCGTTCCCCTGATTCACGGTGAAGTCTGGGAGCGAGGTACTCATCCATACAGCACACGTGATGAAGTCGTGGTAAATGCGACCCTGGCGAAGCAACTCTTCCCGGAACAGAACTCGATAGTTGGTGAAACTATCGCGCTCTCTCAAGGGGCTGCACGGATCATAGGTGTAGTTGGCGATGTCCAGCAAGAGGCGCTTCAAGAGAAACAACGCGGAGTAGTCTACTTTCCGGGCTATGGATCGTTCATGCAGGTCCTCGTTCGTGGCTATCCGCAGTCGCAGTTGAAAACGGAAGAGGTGCGATTGGCCGTTGCACGAACCGATTCAGGGGCAGCGTTTTACTCCGAACGGGCTCTAGTAGAACTCCAGGAAGACCACCTGAGCAACGTGCGCGCACTAGCGGCGTTGATTGGCCTCGCCGCGCTGTTCTGCCTCGCCGTCGGCGTTGTTGGTGTCTACGCCACCGTTGCGCAAGAAGTTCGATCTCGCCATCAAGAACTGTTCATGCGGATGGCGTTGGGAGGAAGCCCATACCAAGTCGCAGCGAGACTGATGCTCCCTGCTGCTGGGATTGCTCTGGTCGGAATCGCGGCCGGCTCGATGCTGTTCGTGGCCTTCCGCCCGTTGATTGAATCCGTTCTGTTCGGTGCCGCGCAAGAACCTGGGCCGCTCGTCTTGACCGGCGCTGCGTGCATCGCCGCAACAATTCTCTTTGCCGCGACCCTCCCGTTGATCGGCCTGCGCAATCCGCGCACCCTTGCACAGCTTGTCAGGGTGCGCCCGCAGTGAGCTACGGAACTTTTCTGACTTTGTCAAAACGTGCCCCGCACACAAAAAGGTGCCGCCTGTGCCGCCTGGTGCCGCCCAAATGTTGAGCGTGCCCAAGTTTCGAGTGAGCGTTCAGGGCGGCTAGGTCACGAGGGCCCCACCAAAGCAGCCTTTGAAGCGGTGGAAAGTTTTCAGAGAATGGTGGAAATGACTATGGACGGCCCGTGGGCGCGGGAGTTTGGTAACGCTCGCGAATATCATGCGTTGCGCGAAGAGCTACCTTTTCTGCTCAAAGAGGTGTTGCCAATGTGGAAGGGCAGCGCACGGAAGCAGGGCTCCGGTGACGGCACATAACCAGCCACTTCAGCAGACGCCGCCCGTGCTCGCGCAGTCAACCATCCGGGTAGAGATGAACCATCCATTTTCAGCTTCAGCGTACCGCCCAGCGGCGCAGCTGAGCTAAGTCCGTTGGGCAGCGGGGGAATCGTGTCGACACCTGGGGGGTTACGGGTTACGATGGTCAGATGATTCGGACTTTCGGCCACAAAGCTCTCGAGCGATTCTCCGAGACTGGAACGCGTCGAGGCATCCAGGGACAGCATGAACGACGCATACGGCTGATTCTCGGTCGCCTTCAGGTATCGACCGCTCCGCGGGACATGAATCTGCCAGGGCTGTTTCTTCATGAGCTTATGGGGCAGCGCTCGGGAGTGTGGTCGGTCCGGGTCTCTGGTAACTGGCGGATCACCTTTAGATTCAAAGAAGGCGATGCCTACGAAGTCGATTACGAGGACTACCACTAGTGAAAATGCACAATCCACCCCACCCCGGAGAAGTTCTTCGCGAGCTCTGCATCGAACCTCTCGAGATCACGATCACCGCGGCCGCCGAAGCGCTTGGCGTTAGCCGCAAGACCCTTTCGGCAATTCTAAACGGCCGGTCGGGTATCAGCCCCGAGATGGCGATTCGGCTTGCCAAGGCCTTCGATACGTCTGCAGAGAGCTGGTTGCAGCAGCAAGTCCAGTACGATCTCTGGGTTGCGAGGCGCCAAGACTCTAAGATCAAGGTCAAGAAACTCGTCGCGGCCTAAGAGCTAGCAGGAAGAGGCGGGATGCGCCCGCCTTCTACCCAGATGAACGTTTTGCTGGGGATAGACTTTGAGGGGAGATCGGAATGACAATGTCTAACTCAAGAAAGAATGCGCCAGTTAGTTCAATCACAACCGCCAGATCTGAGAAGGACTACAAACGCACCGAGAACCGCGCCCAACGCCGCCGCTCAAGACAGGTATTGGCGGAAAGCGATGAACTGAGCGACCTTCCTCACGGCCGCCAATATGGAAATCCTTGGTGCGGGCCGAAGGACGGGAAACTTCGATTCGATCCGAAGGCCTTTCCCGAAGCGATGAGGAAGTAGACGAGTCTCGTGCCGCAGTCTGACTTCAACTTTGAAGCGCACCATCGATAGCTGTCGGCAGGGGGATCTGAAGGTCGGTCGCAGGTGTTTGACATGGGTCACCACTGGCTGGCGCACTACTTTTCTGATCTTGCCGAGTCCTGGCGCGGATGGGACGGGACAAAGGCATGGTTCGGTTATGGCTTGCGTATTGAGGCAATCCACGACCAGCTGGGACACATTGCCCTAGAGGTCTCGGTTTGGGAGGGCAGCTGGTACTGCAACGGAACCATCGTGCTCGAACCGGGCGGCCTCGAAGCGATTGCCACCTCGCTGAACGTCTTCTTCGGTATTTGCCAGTCGGAGAGTTGACTTCGAGGGCTACCTATCACGCGTTGAGCAGTCACCGTCCGAGCCCGCGCCACACTTCCCCGAGAACAGCTACCGACTCCCTCGGCGAGCTCCTCTAGGCGACGCTAGACGACACTCTGGCGCGCCGCTTTGCTACTGGGCTCACTTGCTCCACGGGCTTTCTTCGTGCGGAGAAACCGTTGCACTGGTTGATGTCGGGCGGGCTAGCCGCCACTCAACGGCCTAAGACGGTGCGCAGCCTGGCGATCGATCCCTCTGCGGCGCTCGCCTCGACTTCGAAGCGCACACCAAAGACATGCTCGATGTTCTCGACCGTGAGCACTTCACCCGGTGGCCCAACTGCAGCGATCTTGCCGCCATTCATCAGCGCCACTTGGTCGGACACGTCAAAGGCCGCTTGCAGATCGTGGATCGCCATGACCACGCCGTGGCCGGCGCCTGCTAGGTCGCGGGCCAACTGACACAAGGTGTGTGCGTGGGCAAGGTCGAGGTTGGCGGTTGGCTCATCGAGCAGAAGAAAGGTCGCTTCACTGACCAAGGAGCGGGCGATCCAAACCCGGCGTTGCTCCCCACTGCTTAGCGTCAGTGTGGATCGGTGACGCAGGTGCTCGATCTGCGTCCGCTCGAGAGCTTGCTGGATCAGGTCTTGGTCGCGGGGCTTGAGTCTGCCGCTGCGACCGCGGTGCGGATATCGCCCCATCGCCACGACTTGTTCGACCGAGAAGTCGAAGGTGGTCACCGCTTCAGATGGGACCAGATGCACCAGCCGGGCGCGCTGTCGATCGTCCTCGGGGTATGGGGCGTAGGGGATGGCAGTTGCGGTTCGGGCTCCGTGACTCACGGTGCCGGTACTGGGTGTGGTGAGACCGGCGAGGAGCCGCAGCAACGTTGACTTGCCAGCGCCGTTGGGTCCCACGATCGCCAGCACTTGGCCTGCTCGGGCTTCGAGGGACACGTCGCCGAGGATGAGTGGCGACTGCACGGAGGGCCTAAACGAGACGTTGTCGAGCCTCAGTGTGTGCTCCCGCGAGTTCATTGGAACTCGCCGTGCCGCTGCTGCGTGAGCAGGTAGAGAAAGAACGGTGCGCCGATGAACGCGGTGACGATGCCGAGTTGCAACTCCGCGCTGGCAACGGTGCGCGCCAAGAGATCAGCGGCGACTAGGAATGCGGCTCCTAGAACCGTGGAAGCGATGATCAACGGCCGATGGGCTGGGCCGAGCAGCATGCGCACCACGTGAGGAATCACCAGGCCGACAAAGCCGATCACGCCAGCGACTGAAACAGCGCTCCCGACCAGAACAGCCGCGACCACCAAAACCTGCTGCTTGCTGCGTTCGACCTTGACCCCGAGCGTGGCCGCGGTCTCTTCGCCTTGCAACAGAAGGTCGAGATCGGTCGCAAGGATCAACGCCGCTGCGCCGCCGATGACCAGCGCAGGGAGGGCAATGCCCACATGCTCCCAACCGCGATCTGCTACTCCACCGAGAATCCAATAGGCGATGCGTCGAGCGAGTTCGAAGTCTTGGTACGACCGGGCGAGCAGCCAGCCGTTGAGTGCACTGAGAAACGCAGTCAGAGCGACGCCTGCGAGCAGCAGGGTACTCACCGGGGTTCGACCCTGAGTGCGTGCGATGCGCACCACAATCAGCAGGGAGGCGAAGGCCCCCGCCATGGCGCATCCAGGCAGTGCCCACAGAGATACGCTGCTCCAGCCAAGCGACAGCGCCAAGACTGCGCCGAAGGACGCGCCGGCGCTGGTGCCGATCACCCCAGGGGCTGCGAGCACGTTGCGAAACAGTCCTTGCAGCAGGACGCCCGCCAACGCCAGGCTGGCGCCGACGATCGCTGCGACCACGATGCGCGGTGCGCGTAACGACCACAGAATGGAAGCGATGTCGCTCCGACTCATCTCGTTGTTGGTGCCCGGCGCCTTCAGGTCCGCACCGAGTAGGCCGTCTCGGATCGATCCGAGCACGTCGGCAACACCCAGGCCCGAAGGCCCTACGCTGAGCGAGATCAGCGAGATCGCCGCCAGCGCAGCTCCGGACAACAGCACAAACAGGACCGCGGGTCTCCGCTGCTGCGCCTGTGGTCCTGGCCCGGTCTTTGACCCTGTCCCTCTCGCTGACCCTGATCCTGACCTTGATCCTGACCCTGACCTTGATCCTGACCCTGTCATGGCCACATCGTCATGGTGTTGGCGTCATTGCGGACCGGTCCTCAAGGGCTGCTCGTGTGCGATCCGCAATCGATTGAGCGAGGGCACCGAGCCGCTGTGAAACGGTGGTGAAGTCTCTGCCTGGAAGAACCACGAGTTTTGGCGCGTCCTCAGTGGCGAAGAGGGCTGGGAAGTCGCGCTTGAAGAATGCTGCTGAGCGTTCTTCCGAGCCATCGGCAGCCCCCAGGAAGACCACTTGGGGCCGCCAGGTGATCAGCTGTTCTTCTGAGGCCCGCGGCCACCCCTTTTGACCTTCCGCTGCTGGGATGTTGGTCATGCCCAGGCGCTCCGACAGATCGTTGAAGGTGGTGCCGGTGGCGTAGATGCTGCCTGATCCGTATGCCAGCACGCGGAGCCCGTCGGCTGACCCCTGAGCTTTGTGCTTCGTCAAGACTGGTTTGAGTGTGGCACGGGCTGCTGCCACCTGGTTTTCGAGTTCCGCGACGAGTCGTTCTCCTTCGGGGTCCAAGAACAAAGCGAAGGCCAAGGCACGAAGGTTACTTGAGGCGTCGCCAACTCCAGTGAACTGATGCAACACCATAGTCGGAACCTGAGCATTCTCCAGTTGCCGAATGGTCTCACGAGTAGAGTAGCTGGCGGCAAACACTAGGTCAGGGCTGAGTGCCAGGATCTGTTCGGTTTTGTCGGTCACGAACTGGCCGACTCGCGCCGCTTGTTCGGTGAATTCGCTGTAGTCGGGGCTTTGCGCGAGCGCGGAGACCGCCACTAGCCGGTCGAACTCCGACTCTGGGAGGAGTGCAAAGAGCATTTCGTCCGAGCCCAGCGATTGCGACACGATGCGTTGCGGTGGCTCAGTCAGTTCGAGAACGGTTCCAGTGCGGTGATCGGTGATCCTTCGCCATGATCGCGCGGCCTGGTCGCAGGTTTCGAGCGTAAATCCCTTTTTGGGAGCGGTCTCGGTCTGCGCAGAGGACGCTGCGGCCGCGGTGCAATGCTCGTTAGTGCCGGCGTCTGCTGGCGAGGTGCGAGGGAAGGGCTCAACACAACTCAGGAGCAGCCAGGGGCTGAGCAGCAGGAGTACTTGTCTGGGCAGGGTCGCGAGTGTCATGGCGCGAAGGTTACTAGCTTGCAAGCTTTGGGCACCGAACATCATGCAGCGGCCGGTGCGGGCTCCGTTTGGGTCGTGAAGTCGTGTGGCTCAGACGTATCCACCGGTGGGTGCGTGCTCAATCCCCATTTGTAACGACGTCGCAGGTACAATTCGGGTTCGTCTCCCGGTCCTCAATCTGCTCGATAGTTCTACACCCGTTAGGGTCCATGACCAGACGAGTCCGCTCTTCGACCTCTCCATTTCAGCCTTTCGGACCCTCAGTATCCGAGAGTCCCATTGAGTCGCTTCCCTAGTGAACGTCGCCATCCAGCGTGCAACATCCGGCCTGTCTCAGCTGGCCCACTATCGTCTTGTGACCAAGTTGGGCGAGGGGGGCATGGGCGAAGTGTTTCTCGCGATCGACACTAAGCTTGACCGCAAGGTTGCAGTCAAAGTGGTCCGAGAGAGCGATCCAGACTCGATTGTCGCGCAGCGGTTCGAACGCGAAGCGAAGTCTGCAGCCGCCCTAGACCACCCCAACATCCTGGCGATTCACGACTACGGTCGCGAGGACAGCGCGGCCTACGTGGTCATGGAGTTGCTTGAGGGGCAGAACCTACGAGCGCTGTTGCACGGTGGCCCGCCACCTCTGAGGCAGGGCCTGAGCATCGCTTCAGATATTGCCGAAGGTCTTGCCGCGGCACATGCGAGACGTATCCTCCATCGCGATCTCAAGCCTGACAACATCTTCATTACCAAAGCAGGTCTGGTGAAGATCCTTGATTTCGGGCTGGCAAAGAAGGACTCACAGATATCGTTCCCCGTTGAAGGCATCGCCGATACCGACCACATCCAAACGCAGACCCAGTTGACCTCAGCGGGTACCGTGCTCGGCACAGCGGGATACATGTCGCCTGAGCAGATCCGTGGAGCCGAGGTCAGCCTACAGTCCGATATTTTCTCCTTCGGGTCGTTGCTCTACGAGATCCTCACTGGTGTCCGCGCGTTCCAAGAAGAATCGGCAATCGAGACCATGCATGCCGTTCTGCGGGAAGAACCATCAGCCTTTCCGCTGGAGGACCATGAGATCGCCCCTGGTCTGCGACAGATCGTCAAACGCTGTTTGTCGAAGGAAGCGAAGGATCGCTACGCCCACACCCGGGACTTGGTACTGGCTCTCAAGGCGCAGTTGGAGTTTCAAACGAGCGCGGAGTCAACAACGGTCAATACGCGCCCGTTCGAGGCCATGGACGAGGTCAGAGAGCGGGTGGTCGAGAACTCGATCGCTGTGCTGCCGTTCGTCAACACCAGTGCGGATCCTGAGACTGAGTACTTTTCAGACGGCACCACCGAGGAGATCATTAGCGTGCTGTCTCAGCTGCGCGGCCTGCGAGTTGCTGCGCGTACCTCGTCGTTTGCGTTCAAGGGCGAGTCTCTGGCCGTGCAGGAGATTGGTCGCCAACTGAATGTGGAGACGATCCTCGAGGGAAGCGTTCGCAGGGTTGATAATCGGGTCCGCATCACTGCTCAGTTGATCAACGTTGAAGATGGCTATCAGATGTGGTCTCAGCGATACGACCGCGAACTCGACGACGTTTTCGCGATTCAAGAAGACATCGCTGGCAAGATTGTGCAAAGTCTCGAGGTAACCCTAAGTCGTTCGACCGGGTTCCCGGTCGTGCGGCACGCGACCGAGAACATCGAGGCGTACGATCTCTATCTCCGTGGCCGGTACCTGATCGAACAGCGCGGAGACGGTGTGCCACGCGGCTTGGGTGTGCTGCAGCGTTCTATTGAGCTCGATCCACAGTTCGCTCCTGCTTATGCGGGGGTGGCTGAGGCGCTGATTCTGATGGGCGTGTACGAAGCCTTGTCGCCTCAAGAATGTATGCCCAAGGCAAAACACATGGCCGAGATGGCGGTCGGCCTCGACGATGGGTTGCCCGAGGCGCACAATTGTCTGGCAATGATTCGGCTGATGTGGGATTGGGATTGGAACGGGGCGCGCGACGCGTTTCATCGCGCTCTGGACCTCAATCCTAGTTTTGCACCGTCGCTGTATTGGTATGGGTTGCTGTACCGTATGTTCGTGCGTGGTGATACATCCGAGGCGTTGGTGTCGACCGTGCGCTCAACGGTGATCGATCCGCTTGGGATTTTGCCGGTGTACTCGCTCGGCCTGGTGTTGGTGAGCGCGGGTCGGTTCCAAGAAGCTGTGGAATGTCTCGAGGAGGGGCTCGACCGTGACCCGGGTGCGTTTGTGCTCTATCGAGCCCTCGGTTCAGCGTATCTCGGTGTGGGCGACGTAGACCGGGCGATCAGCAGTCTCGAACGGGCGATGGAAGTCTCGGCGCGCCACCCCTGGGTAATCGCTGACTACGGCGTGGCGCTGGCAAAGGGCGGTCGCCTGGACGAGGCGCAACGCTTGCAAGGGGAGTTGGTCGCGCGGCGTAAGAGCAACTACACGTCGTCAACAATCCTGTCCCTAATCCCGGCGGCCGTCGGCGATGTGGATACCGCGCTTGGCCATCTAGAGGATGCGGTTGCGAACAAGGACTCCTTATGCTGCGCGATTAGAGCGTGGCCGTCCTTGGCGAGCTTGCAAGGACAACCAAGGCTCGATGCCTTGTTGGAGCGGATGCAGCTGCCGCCGGTAGCGGCCGATCCATTGCCTGTGAGCGTTCATGAGACACCCACGGCTTCGCATTCATCGCAGCCAGAGGCGGTCCTTGACCTTCCTCTGCGTCGTGATCAAGGTTGAGGTTTCCGGGGACAGGGCGAAGCTCAGCAGCGATGAACAAGCGAGAAGCACAACCCACATTGCTGTCGCGGTTTGTCTACAGTCCGCTGAACTACTGGGGCAGCCTGGTCGGCGATTGTCTGATGGCCGTGATCTATCTAGCGACCGGTCTGGTGCTGTTGGCGACAGGAGCCTCTCGAGGTGCGCTTGCAATCCCAGCGCTGCTTGCGGGTTGGCTGTTCTGGTCCCTGCTCGAGTATGTGTTGCATCGGTACATTCTCCACGGACCTAAGACGCTTGCCCAAGAAGGGCACGCGCATCATCACCGGGAAGAGCGAACGTTGCTCGCTTCACCGTTGTTTGTGATTCCGCTGTTCGAACTACTTGTCTGGTGGCTGTTGTCGTTGGTCCTCGGGAGAATGCTTGCGGCCTTCTTCGTTGCGGGCGCTGCGAGCGGCTATGCGTCGTTCTCGCTGTTGCATCACATCTTCCATCACCACAGCGGTGCGGAGAAGTCGACCACGACCGGCCGAGGTGTGTGGGCGAGTCTGCGCAAGAATCACGAAGTGCATCACCAGCTAGCTCGCTACAACTTTGGAACGACCACCAGCCTCTGGGACCGGGTGTTTGGGACCTATCGTCGCTCGAGCACAATCAAGTCATAACGAAGTAGGCGCGACGCGAGACCCATTGCCACGAGTTGCGACCAAAACGCCATCGACTTCCATTGGCTGCGTTGCTGTGGGGTGAAGGCCGGATCGTCCAAAGTTCGTTTGATTTCTCGAACCGTCATCTCGACGCCGGGGCGGACTTCGCGGTGGATCGCCCGTACGCTGTGTGTGTTGAATTGTCGTTCCCAGGCCCGACGATTGAGGCGCAGGGTGCCGACGCGGCGAAGGTCCTCCCTGAGCCAAGTTGCCGGACGCATGCAGCTAGCGAAACTGATGTCGGCCGCGACTAGCAGTCCGCCGGGGCGGAGCACCTCTGCTGCTCGTTGGTAGAACCGGGGCCGGTCGAAGTAGAACGCACACTCCACTGCCAGAAGGCGATCAACGCTACTGGTGTTAGCTCCCGGCAACTCTTCGGCGCGACCAAGGGTGAACTCGAGACGGTGGTTCAAATTCTCGTCGTTCGACCGTTGGTTCGCGAACTTCACCTGAGCTGGAGAGATGTTGAAGCCTTGGAGGTGCTTGAACGGAAACTGATCGGCCCACAAGAAGTCTTGCTCACCACTGCCAAAACCAACGTCGATGATCTGGTGATTTGGTGCGATCTGCGCTGCTCGGAACACCTCGAGACAGAGCGCCGCCTGGCGTTCTTCGTAGCTCTGATTGGCGTTGGTTGTATAGCCGTAGTTGAGGTACTTGGCTGGTTTGTCGAGGTTCTCGAGCGCCGCTTGAAAACGATCGTACTGGACCGCGATCTCTGCGGTGAGAGAGTCGCTCACCATGGTGGAGGTATCGCCGTGCGGTTTAGGCTGCGATTTGGCGGGCTGGCTCAAAGGATGGGGCCTGGTGGAGGGATAGACGGCTCTTGGCCGAAGCTGGGAAAGGCTGCAGCGCATACACTATGACGACTACACGTTTTTTTGCGCTGTAATTGGGAGGCGCTGTTATTGGGAAGCGGTGCCTAGGAGCACTCGCCAGTCGTTTCCCGCCACTCTGGGGCTCAGTCCATGTTCTCGCCCAAAGACCAGATTGCTATCGAGAGGCCGGAGCCAAGCTCCAGCCCAAATGCTGGCCGAGGCCGAGCGCTCAAGATCGGTGTTCTCGACCTACTGAGCGATGCTGCGCCTCAAAGTTTCGGTGAGCGCATGTACGGCTCACACTTTCGTAAGCAGTTCACCAGCATTACGCCTCAGGCGGTCTCAGTCTGGTGCCGGCAAATGGGCCACACTGTGGCCTACGCCACCTACCACGGGCATGAGGCGCCGCATACCCTGATCCCGGATGACGTGGACGTGTTGTTCTTGTGTGCATACACCAAGGCGGCTCCCTTGGCCTATGCGCTGGCGAAGTGGTTCAAGGGCCACGGTGCTCTCACCGTTCTTGGAGGCGCCCACGCGCGATCCTTTCCGGATGATGCTCTGCGCTTCTTCGATTGGGTGGTCGGCGACTGCGATCGCCAGTTGATTGAGGATCTCTTGGCCGGCCACTATCCCAGGGCCACCGCGATCAGCAGTGGCCGTACCCTGGAAGACTTCCCTAGTGTCGAAGAGCGTCTGCCTGAATTGCGCGCGTCGTCGTTGAGTGAGAAGGGCCGAACGTTTTGGCAGGCGGTACCGCTTCTAGCCAGCGTTGGGTGCCCCTACACCTGCGACTTCTGCGTCGATTGGAATAGTCGCTACGTAAGGTTGCCGAGCGAACACTTGCGTCGGGATCTAGAGTTCCTTGCGGACAACTACCCCAAAGTGATCGTTGGTTATCACGACCCAAACTTTGCAGTGCAGTTTGATCAAACTATGGACGTGCTCGAATCGATTGAACCCGAGCGTCGCCTGCCGTATGTGATGGAGAGTTCGCTGTCGGTACTCAAAGAGTCTCGGATGCAGCGACTCAAGGACACACGATGCGCATATGCCGTCGCCGGAATTGAATCGTGGCAGGAGTACTCGGGCAAGGCAGGAACTGGCCGCGCGAACGGTCGCAAGAAGCTCGAGGCGGTCACCGCTCAGTTCGACAAACTAAAGCACTTTGTCAACGGATTCCAGGGCAACTTCGTCTTGGGCACCGACGCGGATTCAGGGCGCGATCCAGCGGAGTTGACTCGGGAGTTCATCCGTCGCAACCCGCACGTGTGGCCCGGCATCAACATCCCGACACCATTTGGTGGGACCCCACTGTTCGATGATCTGTTGGACAGCGATCGCGTCTTGCGGGAACTGCCCTTCCTGTTCTACTACAACCCCTACTTGGTCTTCGTTCCCAAGCACTACGGAGTGATCGAGTACTACGATCTATTGATCGAGGTCTTCGCCGAGATGAACACGGCCGGCAGCTGGAGGCGGCGCCTCGGCAACGGTACGCATTGGTTGGTCAAGGCGATTCACTCGGTCCAGGCCGCGGGCGCTTGGAGTGAGATCAAGGAGTTCAAGCGAATCCGCCAGATGTTGGCCAGCGATGCCAACTTTCTGGCATTCCACGAGCGGCGGAGCGATCGCTTACCCGACTTCTACCACCAACGCTTCGAACAGCGCTTGGGTCGCTATGCAGAATTGCTGGAACCGGATGAGCGGCGACCTCATTTTGAGACCGACGCGTCGCTCAAGATCGAGTGGCAACGCGAGGGCGATGTCCAGATGCACTCTGGACCCGGCGGGCCCGATCCCCTTCCGACTCGACTGAGCGAGCCCGAACTCGTTCAGTTGGCGCCGGCTTAAGGAGCCATTGGCTAGGGACGCAGAGCGCAGCATCCGGGTTCGATTCAAAGACTAAGACCGCACAGACGACTAAGAACGCACAGACGACTAAGAACGCACAGACGATTGACACCGCTGCCCTCCTGGTGCGGCGTAGGAGTACCTGGTATGTGGGATTTCGAGACTGACCCTGAATTCCAACGGGAACTCGATTGGATAGATGCGTTCGTGCGCGAGGCAGTGGAACCGCTGGATCATCTGCTGGACAGCCCCTATGACCTGGAAGACGCCGATGTGGTGCGAGTCATCCGACCGCTCCAGGCACAGGTGCGCAAGCGGAAGTTGTGGGCGTGTCACCTCGGGCCTGATCTTGGCGGTCCGGGATATGGCCAGGTCAAACTGGGGTTGATGAACGAGATCCTCGGCCGGTCGCGTTTTGCTCCTTTGGTCTTCGGTTGCCAAGCGCCCGACTCGGGCAACGGCGAGATTTTGGCTCACTACGGTACTGAAGAGCATAAAGAGAAATATCTCAAACCTTTGCTCGAGAACGAGATTGTCTCTGCGTTCTCGATGACTGAACCTCATGCCGGTGCTGACCCCAAGATGTTCAAGTGCAAAGCAGAGCGTGATGGCGATGAGTGGGTGATCAACGGTGAGAAATGGTTCTCGTCCAACGCGCGCTACGCTACGTTCTTGATCGCGATGGTGGTCACTCATCCTGATGCGCCGCCCTACAACCGGCTGTCGATGTTCATCGTTCCCAAAGACGCACCCGGTGTGAATATCCTGCGCAACGTCGGGGTGGGCTCAGAGAAGCGGGGGCATGGCAGTCACGGCTACATTCGCTACGAGAATGTGCGAGTGCCAGCCGAGAATCTACTGGGTGGCGAGGGCCAGGGTTTCGCGGTTGCGCAGACGCGCCTCGGTGGTGGTCGCATCCACCACGCGATGCGGACCGTGGGCCAGATCAAGAAGGCCTTCGACATGATGTGCGAACGGGTGTTGTCGCGCGAGACACAAGGTGAGTTGTTGGCTCACAAGCAGATGGTGCAGGAGAAGATCGCAGACACCTGGATGGAACTCGAACAGTTCCGGTTGTTCGTGCTTCAGACCGCCTGGAAGATCGATAAGTACGGTGACTATTTGAAGGTGCGCAAAGACATCTCAGCGATCAAGGCCTTGATGCCCACGGTGTACTACAACGCAGCGTCCCGCGCCGCGCACTTGCATGGTTCGTTGGGTGTATCGAACGAGATGCCGTTTGTGAACCAGGTGATCGGCTCACTGGTCATGGGATTAGCAGATGGTCCCACGGAGGTGCACAAGGTCACCGTTGCGCGCCAACTGCTACGCGAGTACCAAGCGCACGATGGGCTGTTCCCACGGGGGCACTTGCTCGCTGAACGCGAGCGTGCCATCAAGAAGTACGGCCATTTGATCGAACGCGATCTTGAAGCAGAGGGCTGGAACTAGTCAGCCCGTCTGCTTTACCTTTGGGGGGAGCGCCTCTAACTCAGAATCGCAGGATTGCGGCCTCACGCTTTAGTTGGAGGACCAGCGCGTCTGGATCAACGATGACTTGCTTGGGCTCGAAGGCAAGGTCGAAGGTCAAGCGGGCTTCTTGGTCGGGTCCGAGAGTGACGATTTGGCGAGCGGCCTGGTAGCCGTCACTTTCGACACTACCGGTGCCCAACTTGGGCTTGGCCTGCTCGGTGCTTTCGCGGTCAGCCTTGTCCCGCGCCTCATCTTCATCGGGCCAGCGATCCTTGGTTTCGGCTGCGATCTCGACCGGCATGAGGCCGGTGCCGATGTTCTTGATGGTGACATCTAGACTCCAGCGGTCGCCGGTCTGGGTGACCTCATGGTCACTGAGCTTGTACTCAGGAACCACCACGTCGAAGAACCATTGATCAACGAAGGCCTGGAACTCGGCGCCATCCGCTGCAAACGGACGCATGGTCTCCACCAGATCTTGGAGCACCGGGAAGTCGGGACCGTCTTTGTACTCGTTGATGAAGGTTTGAAGTCCAGCCAGCGTCTGCTCACGACCGAGCAAGTTATGCAACATCCACATCACCCAACCGCCTTTGTCGTAGGTGACGGTAGTGTCTCCGGCGCGCGAACCGTCGATCTTGACCATCGGACGCTCGGAGTCGGCCACACGTCCGTTGCCGTAGTTGTCCTCGATGACCTTGGCGAAGCCGATCCGTTCCCGCAATCCGAGCACCTGTTCGTGCAAGAGCAACGTTGCGTAGTGCGACATGCCTTCCGAGAGGATGTTGCCACCTGGTGCGACACCAGGAGTAAGGATGTTGCCCCACCATTGGTGCGCCGCTTCGTGGGCGGTCACCATGAAAGCGGCTGCAGATTCTGGTTTTGAGTTTGTGAGGAAACCGATGCCTTCAGAGAAGGTGATGTTGGTAGGGAAGCCTTGGGCGTAGCCCGCCATGGCCGCGAACTCAGAGAGCTTGAGTTCTTGCCACGGGTAGGGGTGGAACCACTCCGAGAAGTAGCGCCGCGAAGCGTCGAGCGCGATGCCCATCTCTTCGATGTTGTACGAGTGCTTGGGAAGGTAGAAGATCTTGGTGCCCTCGCCTTCGTGCACCTTCCATTTGCCGGCGACCACATTCAGGAGTCGAACCGGGTGATCGCTCACCCAAGTGACAGTCCTTCGGCCATCGGCAACCTGGTCGCTCTCAAGAACGCCCACCGAATTGACGATGAAGTCCTCCGGAGCGCTAATCACCAAGCGCGTGGTGAAGGGCTTGGCCAAACCAAACGCAGGCTCGAGTTCGCCTTCCCAATAGTCGTCTGGGTAGTCCCTGCTTTCAGATGCGTTGTCCTCATCAACACCGATTGTTTCGATGAACCCCGGGATCGGTAGGAACGAGGTGCCGAAGGTGTGAAGGACGACCGACTCGGGAAGGATGAAGGTGCCGGTTCCGCCGCCGTTCCTGGTTGCCCCATCTGGGTAACGGCCCTTGTGAGAGAACCCGAAGTCTAGAGTCTGTGCGGGCGCAAGCGGCGGGTCTAGCACGAACTTGATCAGGCCGCTGCGATCCTCACCCTCGGTCTCGGTGCCGTTAATGAAGAAGGTACGGTCGGTCCAAGTGGAGGCTGGCGTGATCAATAGTTCTTTGAGATTTTCATCCGTGTCGTTGACGAAGCGGTACTCACCACTGACTTCAAACGCGCGCTGTGCGGGTTCGAGATCCAAGTTCACCTCAACTGTTTCGATTCCGGGTGGTCGCCAGTCTCGATAGGTGGCGATGTTCTTGCGCCAATAGTCCTTACCTGTTTCTTCGGCAACGTCGCCTTGAAAGCCCTCTCGCACTTGGAAACCCAGAATCACTGCCAGGGTGATAGGGATCACGGCGAAGGGCAAAGTGCGGAGCACAGTGCGAATCAGCGGTCGGGGTCGGAGCCGGTGCAGGACGCGTGCCGTGTCGAGATCACGACGCCCATAGAGCCTCACCGCTATGGCTAGGAAGAGAACGGCGAGACTCAGCGCGAGCAGTCGATTGAGTAGAAGCTGCGCGCCGTTCAACTGGAACAGGCCAAAGTCGCTCCAAGTGGAGACGTTCCACAGATTCCAGTTCCAAACCCAGGTCATGCGACCCATTTGTTGGAGGTAGCCGCTAAAGATCAACGCCGCCAGCGCCGTTGCGTAGGTTGCGTAGCGATCGCGGGTGATGGCGTGAACCATCGAGCAGAATGAACTCCACAAGATGAATGTTGGCAACAGCAAAAGGCCCCAGAGGATGACGAACGGTGAGAGTTCGATGCCAACGGTGCCCTGAATCAAGAGCGTAATGAGCGCTCCAAAAAGGGCGCCCGCGACGACCACTGCACCCACCATGGCGTTGGCCAGTGATTTGCCGAACAGCATGGCCGCATTGCGTAGTGGCGTGGCGTTCAGGATCGCGGCAAAGCCTGTTGACTTCTCACGCTCCAAAGATTCAACCGTGTAGAAGAGCAGCAGGAAGCTCACCAGTAGAGTCAGTGTGTTGAACGAGCGTAGAGCCAAGAGCCCGGGCGTGTTGAGCAGAGGGGTGTTGAAGGCCCCCAGTGCAAGCAGCGACGAACCCACGACCTGCAGCAGAATCAGCGGGGTGAAGAGATAGAGGCCAGGTTGGTTGCGCAGTTCGCGTAACTCACTTTGCAGCACCAGCCGAATACCGCCTATCAAACTCGGTCTCCGTTGCTTCATGCCCAGTGCTGCGAGCGGCGCTGACGCCAAAGCCGGGTGATCAGAGACCGTTGCGGTTGACTGTTGCTTCTTCTTGCGGCGCTCGAACCAAGCGGCAATACGTCCCGGAGCTAAGTCGCCTGCGGCTGCGCGGCCGGCATGGCGCACGCTGGCGATCAGAGCTACCAGACTCACGCCAATCAACCACAATCGATTGAGCAGAAAGGTCCGATCCAAACCAACCGGTTCTAGGTTGTACACCTCGATACCGCGGTCGACGCTGAGCCAGGTCTCTTGCAGCCAACGGAAAGCACTGGGCTCGATGATCATCAGGAGCTTGTTGATGCGTGGATCAAGCCAGCTCGGAGACCAACCCCACAAGAAGAAGATGCAGGCGAGAAACACTGCGACTGGAAGCAAGAATACCAAGATCGGTTTGCGTGTTCGTTCTCCGACGGCGAAGCAGACGGCGCCGATGAACAGCACCAGCGGTGCAAGGAAGACGACCATCGGTGTGACGTAATTGGAAAGCTTGAACGGGCCCCGGATTTCGTCTGCTCGGTCGATCGGCATGATTTGGAAGAAGAAGATCAGGAACAGCAGTTGCAGCAGCATCACCAAACCGAACACCGCCATGACGCCCAGGAACTTGCCCCAGACGTACTCGGCTGGTCGCAGTGGGCTGCTGTGCAGCAGTTCGCTGACCTTGGTCTCGTCATCTCTGATGACGGACATGCCAGCTGTGATCGCGACAAAGAAGGTGTAGAGCAGAAAGCCGACCAGAGTGACCATCATGGCGATGTTGAACTGCGAGTTGACCCAGGCCTTGTTGCCGCCGACCGACGAGTCGCCAGCAGAAATGGTGAGTCCACCCTGACTAAGCCCGAAGAACACCAGTCCTAAAACAGCGATCAGCACCCACACCATTGGCCGGCGCATGCTGAGCTTCCACTCCATCAGTGCGGTTGCGCTGAGCCTGCGCAAGGAGAATCCCTTGGGGCTTTGGTGACTTGAAGTTTGGCTCACGAGCCCACCACCTCACGCGCGCTGGGTGCTTCCGCTTCATCGGCCCGCATGAGCACTAGATAGGCGTCCTCGAGAGTCGCGGTTACCATTTCGAAGCCGTCTGGTGCTTCGCCCTCCGGCTCGTAGAGCCTCACGAGGTTTCGACCCTCAACCAAGTGGGCTGAAGTCACTCGACGGTTCTGGCGCAGGTGCTCGAGCTCGTCATTGCTGGCGAGTCCCTCGAACACGCGACCCTCGAGTGCTGCGCGTGCATCGCTCGGAGTCGTGGTGGCGACCAGTTTGCCGTTACGGATCACGGCGAATCGCGGACACAGCACCGAGACATCTTCGACGATGTGAGTCGACAAGAGAACGGTGCGATTCTCTGCGAGTTCAGCAAGCAACCGATAGAAGCGTAGGCGCTCTTCGGGATCTAGACCAGCCGTTGGTTCGTCGACGATGATCAGACTCGGGTCGCCTGCGATTGCCTGTGCGATGCCGAGTCGCTGGCGCATGCCACCTGAGTAGCCTTTGAGCTTGCGCTTGGCGGCGAAGGTGAGGTTGACTCGTTCTAGGAGCTCATCGCCGAGCGCCTTGAGGTCTTTCTTGCCAGTGACACCCTTGAGCTTGAGCAGGTGCTGAAGCATCTGCTCGCCGGTGAGGTTGGGGTAAAAGCCGAAGTACTGGGGTAGGTAGCCGAGCTTGCCCCACAACGCAGAAGGATTCTCGATTACATCGATGCCGTCGATGAGCACCGAGCCCGAGGTCGGTTCCAACAGTCCGGAGAGGATGCGCATGAAGGTGGTCTTGCCAGCTCCGTTGGGTCCTAGGAGACCGAACATTCCTTTGGGGATCTCTAGGTCGACCCCTTGTAGGGCAGCGACGGGGCCGGGGTAGACCTTGACGAGGTTGCGAACTGTGAGCATGGGTTGGTTCCTGCAGGTTGAAAGATGTCGGGAAGTTTGGTTCTTAAGGAGAACGCGTTGGCAACAGGCGAGGTTTCATAAGGCTTTGGGTTCGCGTGAGCGAAGGCTTCGAGACGCTGGGTGGACCGTACTGATCCTCACCGATAAGGATCGCCCAAGAATCCCGCCGTGTGTTGACCCTCGAGGAACTTTTTCCAGCTTGGAGGCCGTAACATTGAGACGTCGATCCGCTTTCTTCTGCTTGGAGCCATCTATGCCTCATCTACTGAAATTACTTCGCCCGGTCGCTGCGCTCGCTGTTGTGCTCGCATCCGCGATGCCCGGCCTTGCAGCTAACTCGGACGAGGTTCGAATGGCGACCTTCGAGAAGGCGTGGCAGTTGATCAACGAACGCTACTGGGATCCGGAGTTTGGTGGGCTTGATTGGGCTGGGGTCAGAGACGAGTTGCGACCAGCTGCGCTGGCAGCGAACGACAACGCTGAACTGCGCACAGTTCTGCGTCGGATGATCGATCGGCTGGGCCAGTCGCACTTCGGCATTATCTCGGGTGGGGAGGATGCTGAAACCGAAGATGTCGATGCTGATTTGTCCGAGGACGCCGAATGCTCCAGTGAACTGCGCGATCAACTGGTAGCGCGGATTAGGAGCACGGGTGGCGGCGGCCGCAAGCATGCCGAACCCGGTTTTGACGTCGGATTCGTTGATGGCGAGGTCTATGTAACCCGCGTGGAAGAGGGTGGTGCAGCCTTAGCGCAAGGCGTTCAGCCGGGCTGGCAGCTGCTGGCGGTCGACGGCGTGAAGCTGTCGTCGGTGCCGAGTTGCTTTGGCGAAGACCTGGACGCGCGCACCCTGCGCTCGATGGTACACAGCACGGCGACCGGACTTTTAAAGGGCCCGCCGGGCGACTCCGTGTCGGCGCGGTTTGATGCGCCGGACGCAGAGCCGGTTGACCTCGAGATCGATCGCAGGATTCCCTCCGACATAGAAACTGTAAAGTTCGGCAATCTGCCCGAGGTCGATGTTCGATTCTCTGCAGACTGGTCCGAAGGCATCGTCTTGGTGCGCTTCAATATGTGGATGATGCCGGTCGCTGGGCTATTCGAGAAGCTGGCACTTGAGTTGGGCAAGGCAGACGGCTTGATCATCGACTTGCGTGGCAATCCGGGCGGCGTCGCTGGTCTAGCCCCAGGGATTGCCGGCTATCTCCTGGGCGAGAAGCAAACACTTGGCACCTTGAAGTACCGCACCAGTTCACTCAATCTGGTGGCGCAACCGCGTAAGGTGACCCGAGCCGGTGAGTATCTCGAAACCTTCACTGGTCCTGTAGCCCTGTTGATTGACTCGATGAGCGCTAGCACTAGCGAGATCTTTGCAGCCTCGATGCAAGATCTCGAGCGTGCTCGGCTATTTGGCGAGCGCACCATGGCGGCGGCGTTGCCCGCGGTGATCGAGGAGCTGCCGAACGGCGACTACTTGATGCATGCTCTCGCTGACCTGCTGCGCCCAAACGGTGGCCGGATCGAAGGGGTTGGGGTAACTCCGGATGAAGAGATTGGAGTCACGCTGGTTGGTTTGCGCGCTGGTCAGGACGAGGTTCTGCTCGCCGCTCAGCGCTGGATCTCTCAGCAGGCTACACAATCTGAGACCGGAGACGCCGACCAGACCAAGAGCGACGGGTGACCCAAGTGGCGGCCGGTCTTCGCTCTCATGAGTGGTCCGAGACCGGGATCGCGGTGCTTCAGTCGTTGCCGCCTTGGATCGTCGCCGCCGGCGTCGGTCTCCTACTCTTGTTCTTTGGCCGCAAGCTCTACTGGCTCCTATTAGGTGCCGTCGGGTTCGCTCTCGGTTTCGGACTACTTGCGCAGTTCGTGGCGACTTCCACCTCGTGGGCGCCGTGGTTGGCCGGCCTGGTTGGAGGTCTAGCGGGAGTGATCGCGGCCTTCTTTGTGCAAGGCGCGTTGC
The DNA here is from genome assembly GCA_029263415.1 of Acidobacteriota bacterium. Classification (GTDB taxonomy): domain Bacteria; phylum Acidobacteriota; class Thermoanaerobaculia; order Multivoradales; family Multivoraceae; genus JAJCXN01. The sequence goes on along the minus strand of JAJCXN010000023.1, from coordinate 112,714 downwards.
TGGCGGTAGTGGGTGCGCTTCTGGGTGCCATCTGCGCTCTTCTTGCGATGTCGATGTGGGGCTCGGTCCCGCCCGAGGTTCTGATCGTGGTCGCGATTGTTGGCGCCGTTCTTGGCGCTATTGTGTTGCGCAAGGTGTTTTTCGCGGCGGTCATCGTGGCTACGGCCTTGGCTGGGAGCGGCATCTTGATGGAGACCTTCACTCAGGTCATGGTGCAGCAGGCCGGCACTGAGATGCCTGGCTGGCTATGGAACGTGGTTGCGCCGGGTCCAGGCCGCACGATTCTTTTTGTTGGGGTGGGCGCGTTGGGGATTCTCTACCAGTCGACCCGAAGCGGAAAGGACCAAGCGGGTTTGCGCAAACGCAAGCGCAGACTAAAAGAAGACGTGCGTCGACTTGAACGGGCACGCAGCGCTGCGACTGAATGAAGCGGGCCTTCGCTGTTGAGGCCCCTCGCAGTTCAACATCGCCATGCGTGCCTGTACTCGAGCTTGCTCCGATGCTGCGACATCCACTCGGGCGCTGCGACATCCAAGGTTGCAGCGGCATTCTTGGGTGACGAAACCAGCATCGCGGGATTTGTGCCGCTGTGCTGTTGACGTCCGGATCGGAGTCCTAGGGCACAGTTGCTCTGAACAGCTGGCCTTGTCCGGTCAGCTGGTAGGCGCCACTGTTGCCGGCGATCACCATGGCCTGTCCTGAGTTGAGAGCCATGCTCCGCGAGCCGCTCGCGGCCGTCCGGTCCGCGTCGACGGACGTCATCGAGAACTGGCCTGAAGTGCACAGCAGCACCTGGATCTCCTTCGGGTCGGGTTCGGAGTGGCTCCGCGATTGCGCCCAATTCAAGGCCGCGAGCTGGAACTCGGTGGCGGGCGTGTCGAACGTGCTGAACGCCGAACCCGGTGCGGTGTGTTGGTGAACGAGGCTCGTTGGATGGTGTTCGAAACGGGTGACTCGAAGCAGTTCCTCGGGTTCGATCGGCTTGCTTGTTAGGCCCGCTCGCAGCACATTGTCTGAGGTCGACATCAGTTCGACCCCGGTGCCGCACAAGTAACTGTGAAGAGTGCCAGCGTCGGTGAACAGGGCCTGGCCGGGTGCGAGTTCGACGACGTTGAGCAAGAGAGGTGCGATCACCATTGCGTCGGTTGGGTAGTGCTCACATAAGAGCTGCATCGATCGCCGCGTTGCTCCTGATAGTTCGACCGTGTGGTGGGTTGGGTGGTCACAAGCGGTCTGGACCGCCGCCGCCACCGCCCGAGCGTCGGTCCGCGTGAGGGTGATCAATTGCGACAGGAGTTGGCGCAGCCCAGCCTGTGACGGTGCCGCCGTGAACAGCTCCTTAGTGCGTTGAACCCGTCTTGGCAGCTCGCCCAGCGAAGCAAGCAGGGCGGCAGATTCGTCGAAGCCTCTAAACCCATGGAGAGCCACGAAGTCACTCAGAGCGCAGATCACTTCGGGCTTGTGATTGCTGTCGACGTAGGGGCCCTGTGGGCCAGCTGCGAAGACCTCGCGAGCCCTCTTGCGATGCGGATGAACCTGCAGCGATAGAGGCTGGTCAGCTGCGAGAATCTTGAGTAGGAAGGGAAGGGTGTCTCCAAAGGAGTTTCGCGATTCGCCCAACCAGGAGCTTGCCTCTCGTGCTAGTAGGTCACTGAGGGGTTCGGAACCGCCATCGGAGATCACCCGCGACGGAGCAGCTGGGTGGGTGCCGATCCACAGTTCCGCCTCGGGCTCTCCCGATGGGGGGCGTCTCTGGATACTGGCGATCGCGGTTGCTGAACCCCATTCATAGTTGCGAATGGGGTTGTCTAGTAGGAGGGTCGTGGTCACTTGGCAGCCGGCGTCTGGGTTCAGGTCTTTGGTTGGAAAGGTGTCGAGACCGCCGAGATGCTATCGGAGACCTCGAGCACTCAGCTCAACGTGAGCTGAGCTCTTTCAAGTCCGAACCGCGATCAATGTCGAGGAGGGCGTCAGCAGGCACCGTTGCCGACAGCACCTCTTGGGTAGGCAGTGAGCGCAGCACCTGTCGACCGCCCTCATCACCGCGTGTCGCTCGCAGTTGAGCGAAGTAGCGTCGCGGGAAGTAGACCGGGGTTCCCTTCGATCCTGGATCAGCCGTTGCTTGGACGATCGAGTCGCTACTGGTGGCGAGGTCCAAGACTTGGTTGATGTGTTCAGCGCTGAGCAGCGGTTGGTCGGCGGCGACGAACAAGCAGCCCTGCGCCGACGCTGGGACCGCTTTTAGTCCGCATTGCAACGAGGTGCTTTGCCCGAGCGCGTGATCTGGGTTTTCGATCGTCTCGAGTCCGGTTGCGGTGCAGTGATGACGCAGAAGATCAGCGTCGCCACCCAAGACCACGATCGCTTCATCGACGCGACTGGCAACGACCGCATCGCACGCTCGACGCAGTAGCGCACGACCTTGGTACTCGGCGTTGAGCTTCGGGCCTTGGTCAAATCGGGAGGATGTGCCGGCCGCCAGGATCACCGCGAACGTCGGGGGAGCTTGACCGCTGGTCATGTAGCTCTCATTTCAGGATCTGCCTGTTTGGACTCGAGCGCGAACCGCTACCAAGCGTGCGGCGATTGAGAGCGCGATCTCCTCGGGTTTGCGACCACCCAGATCGAGGCCGATCGGCGCATCAATCAGGTCGAGCTGAGCTTGGTTGAACCCCGCCTCTAGTAGTCGTTCACACCGCTTTTGATGAGTGCGCTTAGAACCTAGTGCTCCGACGTACCTTGCCTCCGCCTCCAGCGCTATTTGAATGGCCGGGTCATCGAGCTTGGGGTCGTGGGTCAAGAACGCGCAGTAGGTCGAGGCACGGACAGGCAACGTTCTGAGAACTTCACTCGGCCAACCCACCAACAGTTCATCGACGTGCGAGAAGCGTGCGACGGTGGCAAAGGCCTCTCGAGCGTCGACCACGATGGTGCGAAATCCCAGTCGCTTGGCGAAGTGAACCAGGTGCTCGGCGATGTGAACCGCGCCCACTATGACTAACTTCGGTGGTGGCTGCAGGTGCTCGACGAACACTTGTACCGCGCCCTGTTGGTGAGTCCCTGGTTGAAGGGTCAGTAGTGCTTCGGCCTCAGGTACCTCCAGTGTCTGACCACTCGTTGGGAACAGAGTGGCGGTCCCTCCTCCAACTGCAAGCCCGCGAGCGGCTAGCGGCCAGTGCTGATCGTCCTCGCTAGCAGTGACGGTGAAATAACGGGCGTCGCGTTCGTCCTGGAGCGCTTGATGGAGTGGTCTGAACCAGCTCGGTTCGAGGCGCTCTAGGAAGACGTGGATTTCGCCCCCGCATGACAGCCCGATCGCCCAGGCCTGCTCGTCCTCGATTCCGTAGACAAGTCTCTTGGGCGCTGCGCCCGCGAGCACACTCAGTGCTTCTTCGATCACCGCGCCTTCAATGCAGCCACCGCTGACTGAGCCCGCAAACTCACCAGTTGACGCGATCGCCATCTTGGAACCCAACGGACGTGGTGAGGAACCGCCTGTTTGAACCACGGTGGCCAGAGCCACGCTCTTGTCTTGCTCTAACCAGCGCTGCGCTCGGTCAAAGACATCCAGACTCATAAGCGCTGGTGCTAGTTGGAGACGACGCGGTAGCGCAGCTCAGAAAGGTTGGCCACCTCGTCGGTGGCTTGGATGATCAACGTGCCGTCTTCGAGACGTGCTCTGAGAACCTTGACCCCGGTGTGCTCATCGGTGGCAGTGATCGTCAAGTACCTCCCGCATGCGTCGTCTGCGTCGGTTCGATCCTGAGAATCAACTGCACGGAGGCAGTAGCCTTCGTTGATCGCCAACTGCAGCGTTGTGCTGTTAGTCAGAAGGCCAGTTTCCAAGAATGCAAGTGGTCGCCACTCGATGTCGTCGAGCGAGAAGGCAAGTGGCTCGTTTGCAGCCAGTGCGAAGACTGAGTTGGGGGCATAGGTGGCGCCCTCTTTCTTTGCGCGGAGCAGTGCCCGCTTGCTTCGTGGCCGCTGAGTGATGCGCTTCTCGAAGGAGGGAGCATCGCGCCCAGTGATCTTGAGGGTTGGCGCGGTCGCATCGATGAACATTTCGACAGCTTGAGACTCGGAACGATGGCCTGCGCGGTCGACCGCGAAGACAGCGAGCGAGGTTCGTCCGGTCGGCAATGCCAGGTCGAGGGCATGCTCCTGGCCGTTGATCATCAGGCCCGAACGTTCGACGCCGGTGCCTTCGTCGGAAATGCTGGTTGTGATGGGAGGCTTCGGGCCGTAAGCCTGTAGGCCTTGAAAGGGAACGCCGAAACGGGTCACGTCGATGGCGACTTCGGGCGGCACCGCATCAAGTGGTACCGCGACGACTTGGAACATGCGGGAGTCGCTGGGGTAGCCGTCGAGCCCGCTAGCCGACGCCGCTGTTGCCCGCCAATAGTAGAAACCAGGAGATAGGCGAGGTAGTGGTTGTTCGGTTGTGTCGAGGCCGGTGGTGCGTTGGAGCAGACGCCCGCATTCGGCGTCCCGGCAGACCTCAAAGGTGTAGCTGTTGGCGCCAGTACCTGGTGACGTCCATGACGCAGGGGGAAGCTGGCCGGCGACCAACTGGGCGCCAGGGGGTGGTCCGTTGAGTTCTGGAGCGGGTAACAGATGTTCTTTGACCGGTGTTTCGTTCGCTTTCGCGACCACACCCTCGCCGGTCGCGATCTCCAACACGCTTCCGCCGCTGCCTTCGAACTGGGCGCCCCCCTCGTACATGCCGACCTTCTGAGTGCCAGCATCGCTCATGGAGGTGCGGGTTCTAACCGGAGACTCCTTTGGCAGTTTAAGTGTCGAACCACCCATGATGATCTCGACGTCTTCGCGCACGGCTTGCGACCCGGCCAGGCTCGAGAGGTCCGCTTGGCCCTGGACTAGCTCTACCTGCTGCGTGGTGCGGTTTCGCGCTACGGTCGATAAGCCTCGGCCAAGTTTTCGAATGAACACCAAAGACTCTTCGGTGATCACCACCGTCGTGCCGTCGTGAAACTGCAGCTCAGCCGAGGAGTTGCGTTTGGTGCGCGCAGCGTCCTTCTCGATCAGCAGGTCGTTGGCCTCTGCTCCGAGCCAGCTCATCGGGCTGGGCTGCGCTTCGACCGTGCCCGCTCGCTTCGTGACACGTGCTGCCAAAGGTACACGCTCGGGGTCAATGAGAATGTTCATTCGTTCCCCTGGCGGCAACTGAAGCTCCTTTTGCTCCGGATTGAGTCGGGAATTGAGCTCCCAGCGCTTGCTACCGAGAAACTCTCTGGTGATCGAAATGAAGGTGTCGCCTGGCCGGATGATGTGCTGCACCTGGGTGAAGTTGTCCGGGACCTCAAGTGTGTCTTCGGCGCCCTTGCCTGCCTCAGTTTCCTGGGCGAGGGTCGGCCTTGCTGAAAATAGGCAGGCGGAGGCGAGGAGCGCCGGAAACAACAGGAATCGGGACTGACCGGTGCGTGTGTTCATCATGGCTTGACTGGGGTCCTAGCGCTTGAAGGAAGACAAGGTAGTTCAGGACCAGCAGAATACCACTGGCACGCTGCGCAGGTGTTGCTCTTGCAGAGATGTGGCCACAAGGCGGGGCCGGCGAGTCGCCTAGGAAACTGGCTGAGTCTCGGCAAGCTCAGACGAAGGCATCGCACTCAGTGACTCTTCGCCTTCGCCTCTCGGCGGTGGGTACCATTCGATGCCTCTGCGGGACTGCATGTCCCGAAGTCGTTGGACGATGGCGCCGGCCGTTGGTCGCGCTTGGGGATCGCTGCCAAGCATGTCGAACAGCAGATTCTCGAGTTCTTTCGGGATCTCCGGGCGCAGATGGCTCGGGCGTCCGACCTTACCGACCAGGGTCTTCTTGAGAGTGTCCTTGACGCTTTGGCCCCGAAACGGTGTGTAGCCGGTCAGCAAATAGTGCAGGACAACGCCCAGTGCGAACACGTCTGCCGGTTTGTCGACACCTTCGCCGAGAAGGACTTCGGGCGCAATATGGCCGGGCGTGCCGAATACCAGATCATCCGCCTCCAGCGCCTGCGCGTGCACGAACTTTGCGAGTCCAAAGTCAGTGACCTTGATCGACCCGTCGAACCCCAGCAACACGTTGGCGGCTTTGATGTCGCGGTGCAAGATCTCGTGCTCGTGAGCAGCGCCCATACCTTCTGCGATACCCAGCGTCACCGGGATCGCGAGGCGTGCAGGAGGCAAGCCGCGTTGCACCCACCCCTCAAGGCTAATTCCGTCGACGAACTCCATGGCAACAAACGCAGCGTTGCCCACGGAGGCGACGTCGAATACTTGCACTACATGCGGGTGCTGAATGCGCGCTGTGGTCTTGGCTTCTTTGAGCAGGGCGCCCACCAGGTCGGTCTTGCCTGCAGCTAGCCTGTCAAAGCGCACCGTCTTGAGTGCGAGGTAGCGTTCGAGCTGCGGATCCCATCCGCGGAAGACGGTGCCCATCCCGCCTCGCCCGACCAGTTCCAGGACCTGATAGCGACCAAGGAACACTTCGCCAAGGTCGTGTTGATCAGCCATCCGCTGCTCAAGATCTTGAAAGCTTCGTTGCAGCTGATTGATCAGACCGCCGCCTTCATCGCCCCGACTCATGGCCAGTCGACGTTGAGCGTCGAGCAGATTGCGGAGCGGCTTAACCAGCCAACCGTAGGTGGCAAACACCAGCAGACCGACGATTCCCAGGGCGATCGCAAGCGCGCTAAGGGCGCGCGCTCGCATTCGCTCTGCGACCCTTTCGGCGACCGCACGCGGCTGCATAGCGATGACGGTCCAGTCAGTGCCTTCGATCCCAGAGAATGCGCCAATGTACGCCACTTCGCCCTCGGTGCGGTAGATTCCTGAGCCTTCAACTGCGCCCGCCAAGGCTTGATTCATCAGACCTTCCGGGGCGACAAGGTCCCCTAGCGAGCCGGCTAGTTGACGACCGTCGTGATCGAACACAGCGATCAATGCACCGCTGTCATCGATCAACTGGCTGGGCTCGAGCGGTTGGCGTAGACCGTTGGTGTCGCTGACCAGCATTACCGATCCGCTCCTCGCCAGCGGTTCGCGTACCACCAACAAGATTCGGTTGTCGCTTACCTCAAGCGCCGAAGTGGCGCCCTCTTGATCCAAGGGTACCGCGGACACCCAAGCACTTAGTTCAAGGTCAGAGCCGGCGATCCGAGTGCCGAGTAGCATCGTGCCCGCTGCGTCGAGCAAAGCCAGGCCCTCGATTTCGAGATTGCCCCAGGCTTGCAAGCTACTCTGCAACAGTGCGCCGATCGCCGTACCGTCGGCAGTTTCCAGCACCGGCGACGCGGCGATGCTGCGCGCCAGCGCCTTGCGGGTTTCGACGAAAGTACTGATCGCATCGGCGGCGGTGCGTGTGGCAATGGTCTGCGTAGTCTTGACCTGCAGTTCCATCGAGTCACGGTTGACCGAGATCAGGCGCCACGATGCAAACAAGAGCGGCACCAATGCCACTGCGAGTAGCGCTACCACGATCCGTAACAAGAACGGCAGACTGGTGCGGAACGTAGATTTTTCGACCATAGGACTGGAATCTTAGCCTGCTGGTTTGCGGGGCCGGTGGGTTCCGTTTCAAACGGACTGTGTGAAGCGGTCTTAGGAGCGGCGGCTTAAGTCGGCCTCGTCGAGTAGCACTGCGAGCTGTTCGAGTGAGCGCAGGTTGTGAACAGGCAAGAACCGATCGAGGTGAGGGAGAGCCGCCTGCATCCCTCGCGTCAGCGGCTCATAGTCGGCACTGCCCAAGAGCGGGTTGAGCCAGATCAACTGGTCACAGGTGCGCTGAAGGCGAGCTAGCTCTTTGCCTAGAAGGCGAGGATCGCCACGGTCCCAGCCGTCAGAGATGATCAATACAATCGCTCCACGACCGAGAACCCGAGGAGCCCAGTGACGATGGAACGTGCGCAAGGCTTCTCCGGTACGGGTGCCGCCACCCCAGTCGCCGATGCGCTCGATAGCCGCCCTGAGCGCTGCGTCGATCTGCCGAATGCGAAGGTCATTGGATAGCCTGGTGAGGCGCGTGCCGAATGCGAACGACTCCACCCGCGAGCGGGACTTCTGTCGGTGTGAGAGCGCGTACACAAAGTGCAATAGCAGTCGCGAATAGGCCTCCATTGATCCAGAAACGTCGCACAGAGCGATCACCGGTCGAGGACGCAAGCGCTTGTGCAATCGCGGCAGTTCGATCAGCTCTGCGCCGTTTTTGAGATTGCGGCGCAGTGCCGATCTGAGATCAATCTCGCGTCCGCTCCTTCGCAGACGTTTTCGTCGGGAAGTGACCGGCGGCGGCTCGAACTGGAGCCGCGCGATGAGTTCTTCGACGGCTCGGCGTTCTTGATGGTTGAGCGCGGTGAACGGCTTGTCTCGGAGGCGTTCTTGATCGCTCCATGTGATGACGGGTTCACGCGCTGATTCTCCTGAACCCTTGTCGCCTGGCTCGGCAAGCTGGAGTTCGGTTCGGTCTTGGCGTTGAACAAGCAGGCCGAGCTCGAGTTCGTTGAGTTCCTCTGCGTCGCGACGTTGCCAAAAGAGCTCGAAGGCAGCGTCGAACCATGCGAGTTCAGAGGAGTCGCTCACCAATACAGCGCGAGCCGCATCCTTGACTTGATGCTTCGATCCCAGTTCGACGTGATCGAGTGCTTCGACCCAGCTGCTGACTTGAGTTGGAGTGACCTTGAGTTCGCCCACGCGCAGTAGCCGCGCGAACAACACCATGTTGGCTAGGAGCCTGCCGGATTCAGGAGGCCGTGGTTCGGTTTGAGCCATGGAGTCAGCGCCGGCGGCCGAACTCACCCCGACCGTCGATTTGAATCGTGCCGCGTGCTCGCGTCCGTTGCTGCTTGGAGTAGCCGCTTAGCAGCGTCGCTGTCGATAGCGTCGAGGTCGTCGCGATATTTGAGCAAGACACCCAAGGTATCGCGCAAGACTGAATCGCTGAGCGTTTCTTGATCGAGGGCGAGCAGAGCCTGGACCCAATCAATGCTCTCAGCGATGCCGGGGCCCTTGTACAGGTCCTCCTGGCGGAGAGCCTGCAGGAACCCGGTGACTTCCACTGCGAGCCGTTCGGGTGCATCGGGCGCCCGTCGGCGAATGATGGCGAGTTCCTTGTCGAAGTCGGGGAAGTCGATCCAGTGGTACAAGCAACGTCGTTTGAGCGCGTCATGGATCTCGCGAGTTCGATTGGATGTGATCACCACCACCGGAGGCTGGGCTGCGGCGAGTGTGCCTAGCTCAGGAATGGTGATTTGAAAGTCGGCCAAGACTTCGAGCAAGAACGCCTCGAATTCGGCGTCCGATCGATCGAGTTCGTCGATGAGTAGAACCGCTCGACCGTTGAGACCTTCTGGATCGATCGCTTGCAGGAGCGGGCGAGCTAGCAAGAACTCGCGCGAAAAGAGCGGCTTCGTTTCTCCGTTGTTGGCTTCGGCCGCCCGAATTGCCAAGAGCTGGGCTGGATAGTTCCATTCATACAGCGCCTGCGCTGTATCGAGTCCTTCGTAGCACTGCAGCCGGATGAGCGGCAGTTCGAGGTGCTTGGCCAACACCTTGGCAACTTCGGTCTTGCCGACTCCTGGTTCACCTTCGAGGAACAGCGGCTTCTTGAGTTCGAGCGCGAGGTGGATCGAGGTGAGTAGTGACGCGTCGGCAAGGTAGTCGAACTTTTGCAGTCGATCTTTGAGTGCGGCCCGGTTGGCCACCGAGGCGGTGCGGGCGCTCGTTGGGGCGCTGTTGGCTGGTGAAGATTCGGTGAGCATGGGTTGAAACCGGGTGGTGGCGAAGAAGTGATGCGTCGTTCAGTAGCGCATCTTAGACCGTCCCTGCTGACCAGCGACGCTCCTAGAAGCCCAGGCTGCGGGGTAGCCACAGACTCAAGCCCGGAAAGAGAGTCACCACGATGAGGACCGCGACCATCGCAAGGTAGAGCGGTAACAAGGGGGGTATGAGTTGGCGCAAGGAGACATTGCCTGTGGCCATGCCGACAAACAACACGGTTCCGACCGGCGGCGTGCACAAACCGATGCACAAGTTGAGCACCATAACGATGCCGAAGTGCACCGGGTCCATACCGATTTGCTGCACCACGGGTAGCAGAATCGGAGTGAAGATCAGAACCGCGGGAGTCATGTCCAACACGGTGCCGACCAGCAGTAGGAGTGCGTTGATCAAGAGCAACAAGACGATCTCGTTGTCAGCGAAGGAGAGCAGGGCCGCGGCCAGCCGTTGAGGTAGGTTCTCGTATGCCATGACCCACGACAAGGCCATCGAAGCTGACACCAAAAGCAATACCACGCTGCTGGTCCTGACGGTGCGCAACGCCACGCTGTGGAGCGCTTTAAGCGGGATCTCGCGATGCCATGCAAAGGTCAAGATCAATGCGTAGAGCACGCTGAATCCGGCGGCTTCGGTGGCGGTGAAGACGCCGGCGACGATGCCGCCCATGACCAGTACCACCAGCAGCAGGCTCGGAAATGCTTCCAGCAGGGAGCCCCACAACGGCGGCACGATGATCTGCGATGCGTTGGTGTTGGTCGCTGCAAGCAGCCGACGACTGGTGACCACAGCGACCAGCATCAACGCGATGCCAACCAACAGTCCTGGGACATAGCCAGCGAGAAACAACGCGGCGACGGACACCCCGCCGCTGGCAAGGGCATAGACGATGAGCACGTTGCTCGGCGGGATCAGGAGGCCCGTGGTCGATGCCGTCAGGTTGGTCGCCGAGGACAGTGGTCTGGGCACACCGTGCCGCTCCATCAACGGGATCATGAAACCGCCAATTGCTGCGGTGGCGGCGACTGCCGAGCCGGAGATAGCTCCAAACAAGAGACACGCGGTGATATTGACCAAGAGTAGACCGCCTGGCAGTCGAGCGACCAAGGCACGTCCTAGGTCGACCAGCCGCCGCGCGGCACCGCCTCGATTCATGATCTCGCCGGACAGCAGAAACAGCGGGATCGCGAGCAAGGAGAAGCTGTCGAGGCCGGTCGCCATGCGTTGCACGATGGTCACCGTCGCTGGCTCCATCGGTAGGCTTACCAGCAACGTCACGGCAGCGCTGGTCGCAATGGCAGCAACCACTGGCACGCCGACCAGCAGCAGACCACCGAACAACACGATCAGCAGGATCCAGGTCATGGATCTTGCGCTCTGGGGATGAGGGTAAAGAAGAGGATGAGTGCGCCTGCGAGCGGAGCCGCTAGATAGACCCAAGCGAGCGGAAGGTTCAAGGCCGCCGAGCGTTGCTCGAGTTCAGCGGTGAACCGCACTAGCCAAACGCCGCCGCTTGTGAGCAACAAGCCGAGTGCTGCCATCGCCAAACGTTGGATACGGTCGCGCCAAGCTTGGGGCATGGGCAGGAGATCGAGCGCTATGTGATCGCCAAAACTCGAAGCGTACGCCGCACCTAACAAGCCCAACCAAATCAACAGGAAGCGGGCAATTTCTTCGGTGAAAGCGCTCGGTTGGCCGAGCAGGTACCGGCTAGCGATTTGCCACAGCACATTGAGCACCATTGCTACAAGTAGCGCGACCACAATGTGTCCGAGCCAGCGCGTCACCGTGGCATTGAGTCGATTCCCAGTGAAACGAGTCCCAGCGAAGCCAATCCCGGCGAAGCGGGTCACAGTGAGCTGACCTCAGCGGCTGCCTCGATCAGCCGGAGCAGGTCTTCCAGGAGCGGGTCTTTAGCTGCTTCGGCTCGCAGGTCTTCGACGCCGCGCCTGAACGCTACGCTGTCCGGTTGAGTGATTTCTACGCCTGCCAGTCGGAGTTGCTGCAGTGCGTCGTCGGTGGCCTTGCGCCACAACTCTCGTTCAAGAGCCACCGACGAGCGCACCGCTTGGATGAGTACTTTGCGGTGCTCGGCATTGAGCCGATCCCAGATCACTCCGGACATCAACAGCACATCTGGCACCGATGTGTGCTCGTCGAGCGTGTAGAAGGGACAGACTTCGTAGTGCCTCGAGGTGTAGAACGATGGTGGGTTGTTCTCAGCGCCGTCAACGACGCCCTGGGCCAAGGCGGTGTAGAGCTCGCCCCAAGAGATCGGCGTCGGACTGCCGCCTAAGGCGCTCACCATCGCCATTGCCGATGCGCTCTCTTGAGTACGGATCTTGAGTCCAGCGAGATCCGCAGGCCTCGAGATTGGGGCCTTGCAGGTGTAGAAGCTGCGGCTCCCAGCGTCGTAAAAGCCGAGGCCCTTGAGTCGTGAATCGATCAGACCCTCGAGCAGTCGGTCTCCAGCTGGACCATCGAGTGCTGCGAACTGGTGCTGGGCGTCGTTGAAAAGGTAGGGCACGCTGAGCACTGAGAAGGCCGGATCGAAGTTCTCGAGCACGCTGGCCGAGATCTTGGTCATGGCAACGCTGCCGATTTGTAGCAGTTCGACCAGTTCGCGTTCGGAGCCCAGTTGCTCGCTGGGGTAGATGTCGACGGTGAGGGTGCCTTGGGAAAGTCGTTCTGCTTCGCTCTTTAGATGTTCGAGAGCCACATGGACGGGGTGCTTGGTGTCGAGTCCGTGGGCTAGGCGGAGGTGGGCAGTGGATGCACTGTTGGTCCTGGTGCACGCCGTCGCTAGCACCGCGGCCACCGCAAGCAATGCGATCACGATGGCCGTGCTGTGTTTGCCTCCGGTCATCTGGGGCTTCCGAAGAACTCGTGGCTTCTTGAGGCCAGAGCTTCGCGGTCAAAAGAGGGAAAGTCACCGGCACACTGATTGGCTAGGGATGCAGCGGAAAGAGCCCAGTGCAGTTGCGTTTTGCCTTGGTCCTGTGCGGCCAGTAAGCCGGCGCTGAACGCGTCGCCCGATCCGATACGGTCGGTGGCTGTGAACCAAGGAGTTTGTTCGGAGTGCATCGAATCCGCGGTGGCCCGGAGCGCCCGCAGACGGGTCGGGACGGCGAGCTTGTGCGGCCCTGGCCCAGGGCCTGAGTCTGGATCCGCGGCTTCGGTTGCGCTTAGGTTTGCGCCGATAGTCTCGCTCGGTTCTTGCGTGTCGCGGCCGGTGACGATGACGGTTTTGACGCTGTGACGTTTGCAGAACTCGCTGAGAACTAAGGCCGCATGGTCCGGATCGTCGAGGTCAATGCGGTCGAGTTTGAAGGCGCTCGAGAGTTGGCCTGCATGTGCCAGCAATAGATCGACCTTCGGCAGGAGCGGCGCGATCGCGTGGCCGGCCTCTTGGTCGCTCCACAAAAGTTGTCTTAGGTTGAGGTCGAACGAGGTCGCGAGGCCGTGCCGCTTGGCCGTGGCCAGGAGTTCTTTGGTTGCATCGGCGCAGGCTTGGCTCAATGCGGGATTGATGCCACTGGTGTGAAAGTGACCGTGGTTGTTCCAATCCACATGCTCGACGCTAGGTGGCGACAGCGCAAACGCCGAGTCAGTGCGGTCGTAGATCATGGTCTTGCCGGTGGGTTGGGTGGCGGCAAAGTAGATGCCCATTCGCCCTCCAGTCGGGCCCTGCCGATTCTTCAATCGGTGACCCTGCGAAGGCGAAGGGCTAAGTGTGACCCCCCGCTCAATCAACGCCGCTCGCGCAGCAGCGCCCAACTCCTGATCGGGGGTGGTTGTTAGCAGCGTTGCCCGACTGCCGAGTTGTGCCAGTCCAACCGCAACGTTTGCTTCGCTACCGCCCCACCACGCTTCGAACACGCCTGCAGGAGCGGTGACCTTGGATCGCTTGTCGAACCAGCCTGCTCCACCCGGCGAGTGCTGGCGAGGAGTGAGCCGTAGCAGCACTTCGCCGAAGCACAGGATCGACGTCTCGGTACCCTGGTCACTCCTTTGGGTGACGTCACCACTAGGGTTCTCAAGCAAGCTCTTAGGCTCGATCGCCGGGTGCCTCATGCAGCCAGCGATGGTCTGGATCCTCGAACAAGGCGAGCTCTCGCTGGTTGCCTGATAGTGCCCACAGGTAGCAAACCTTGTAGCCTGGCGGAGCGGCAATCGGGTGATACCCGTACGGGATCACCACCGCGTCACCGTCGCGGACGGTGTGAGTGACGGACTCACCGTCACTGGTGTACATCAGCTGTTGCGCAAACCCTTGGGGCGGGTCGACCCGATAGTGATAGACCTCTTCCAGGCGAGGCTCGTTGTCGCGACCGTCGTGCTTGTGTGGCGGGTAGCTGCTCCACATGCCGGGTGGGTTGAAGGTCTCTCCAACCATCAAGCGTTGGCAGTAGTCATCGTTCAAGAACAGGTTGTGGACCTCACGCTGATAGTGGCCGCGACCACGCTGAAGCACTTCCACCTGTTCTGGCCCAACAAAGGCCGGCGCAGCCGCTGTGTTGGCCTCTGCAACAGGAGTGGCGATGAGAACCGCCTCGGTTTCGACTGTGGCGGCTACCGTGACCTCGTGGCCCGGCGGCAAATAGAGGGCAGATGCTGCCTGTTTAAAGACACCTTCGCGCCTGAAGTTCCAGCTCTGATCGCCCACGGTGAAGCTGCCAGCGCCCTCTTGAACGACGATCACAGTCTCCTCATCTGCGCTCTCAAAGGTAGCCACCTCGTTTACGGCTAACCGCATACGCCAGCTTGAGAGCTCTTCCATGAGGTCGTCGCCGCGCTGGTGGAGGAGCTGCAAGCCCTCTTGTCGTGGGACTCGGTACAGAGTGTCGGCCAGTTTCATTGATGCTCCCAATGAAGGTGCGAGATGCGAATGGTTCTGCGAGCTGAGGCGTCAAGGCCACTGCGAGAAGCGCAAGAAGGACACTGTGAGCCAAGTGAGAGCGGGTGAGAGCGGGTGAGAGAAGACTAACGAGAATACGGCACTCCTACCGTACGCAGGGAAATTTCGACGCCTAAGTCGACTGCAGTTCGACTTGAAGGTTACTGGTTGACCCCGCTCGCCAAGAATCCACCGTCAACCACGAGGACTTCGCCGCAGACAAATCCGGCCGCCTCGGAAGCGAGGAAGATTGCCGCGCCGGCCAACTCCTCCACGCGGCCAAAGCGCCCCATGGGTGTGCGCGTCTTGAACTCCTGTCCACGCTCGGTGTTGTCGAGCAAGTCTTGATTGAGCGCGGTGCGAAAGACGCCAGGTGCGATCGCGTTCACGCACACTCCGTGCCGTCCCCATTCAACAGCCAGAGCCCTGGTCAGGCCTGCGACCGCCGCCTTGCTCGCGGTGTAAGCAGCGACTTGGTAGAGACCGACGAACGACGCGAGTGAGGCGATGTTGACGATGCGACCGTAGCCGCGCTCGACCATGTGTTGGCCGAACACCTGGCAAGCACGCAACGTGCCGGTCAGGTTGGTGTCCAAGATCTCGTTCCAAGACTGCTCGGTGATCTCGAGGCTTGGCTGCTTCGCTGTGCGGCCTGCGCAGTTGATCAGGATGTCGACTCCTCCGAACTGTTCAACGCAGGATTCGAGGAGTGCGTCGATGGTGGTGCGATCGGTGACGTCAACAGTGACCGGGAGGGCGTGTCGGCCGAGCGTTTCGATCTCCTTTGCAGTGGCTAAGACCTCTGCTTCTCGGCGGGACGTGGCGACGACGTTCGCTCCGGCTTCAGCCAATGCGAGGCTCAGCGCCTTGCCGATACCTGAGGTGCCGCCGATGACGACGGCGGTACGATCGTGAAGAGACAGTGCGGAGTAAGTCATCAAGCGGGCCTCTAGTAGAAGTTCTTCTAATGGTGTTGGTGCCAGTTGGATCCTAGCCCGGGTTGAGTGCCTGCCTTGGGCGTCCGACTTGGTACGCTCCGCGCCTTCTAGACGGTACCCAAGAGTTCTTGGGCTCTTCAGAACTTTCGACGCAGGAGACCGCAGTGATGAACTCGACAACCCCAACCGCACATGGAGTTTCGATTGTTGGCGAGCGCTCGGCCGCCGTCGATCAGATCTTCACTGACGAGGCGTGCGCGTTCGTTGCCGACCTCGGCCGCCGTTTCGGCGATCGTCGCTTGTCGCTACTCAGAGCCCGTATGGAACGGGCGCAACGCATCAAGGACGGTGAGCAGCCGGGATTCTTAGAGCACACTCGCGAGGTCAGAGAGTCGGAGTGGAAGGTCGCGCCGGCACCGACTGATCTCGATTGTCGGTGGGCGGAGATCACCGGGCCAGTTGATCGCAAAATGATGATCAATGCGCTGAACTCTGGGGCCAAGGTGTTCATGGCTGACATTGAAGACTCTTTGTCGCCGACCTGGAAGAACATCGTGGCCGGGCAGGTCAACCTCCGTGACGCGGTGCGCGGTGAGATTGAATTGATCGATAGCGCTCGAGGCAAGGAGTACCGACTCAACAAAACCGTGGCGACGCTCTTGGTGCGGCCGCGGGGTTGGCACATGGTGGAGAAAAACGTCCTGCTCGACGGTGAGCCCATTTCTGCAAGCCTGCTCGACTTTGGTCTCTACTTCTTCCACAACGCGCAAGAACTCCTAGCGCGCGGCAGCGGTCCGTACTTCTACCTTCCTAAGCTCGAGTCTCACCTTGAAGCACGATTGTGGAACGACGCTTTCGTGCAGGCGCAGGACGCACTTGCTGTGCCGCAAGGTTCGGTGCGAGCAACGGTCCTTATTGAGACCATCCTCGCTTCGTTCGAGATGGAGGAGATCCTCTACGAACTTCGCGAACATTCCTCCGGTCTCAACGCCGGCCGTTGGGACTACATCTTTTCCGCGATCAAGAAGTTCGCGTTCCGCGAGGACTTGGTGCTGCCGGATCGGGCACAGATCAGCATGACGGTTCCGTTCATGCGGGCCTACACTGAACTGTTGGTGCGCTCCTGTCACAAGCGGGGGGCGCATGCCATTGGTGGCATGGCAGCCTTCATTCCGTCGCGCAAGGACGAAGACGTCAACCGAGTAGCGATGCAGAAAGTGCGTGAAGACAAAGAGCGTGAAGCGACTGATGGGTTCGACGGTAGTTGGGTTGCGCATCCGGATTTGGTGCCCGTTTGTCTTTCGATCTTTGAGCGACAACTCGACGGCGGCGCGCACCAAAAGCATGTCCTTCGCGAAGACGTTGTGGTGCAACCACGAGAGTTGGTAGACCTTCACGTGCCTGGCGGCAGTTTGGACGAGGATGGCTTGCGCACCAACATCAGCGTTTCGCTGCAGTATCTCGACCAGTGGATGGCGGGAAATGGCGCGGCAGCGATCAACAACCTGATGGAAGACGCCGCGACCGCCGAGATTGCCCGCGCCCAACTGTGGCAGTGGGTGCATCGTGGGGCAGAGCTGGAGGATGGTTCGGTAGTGACGCTTGAACTCTATGAGCGACTAAGAGAAGAGGAACTCGAGGTCCTAGGCGGTCGAGAGCATCGCCATTTTGGCGCTGCGGTTGAACTGCTCGACGGGTTGGTCTTGGCTGACGAGTTTCACGAATTTCTCACTCTTGGAGCCTACGAAGCGCTCTAGCAGTCCCATAGGTGAACCTCGCGCGGGACTGAGTGTGGGGATCTGGGTGGTCAGTTTGTGGTGCGCCAGCATCCCGCGGTACCGCGGCGAGGAGCACCCGAGCTGTGCTCGAGCACAGCTCGATGTTCACGGAAGGCTTCGCACCCCCAACGGGAGGCTTGCGCAAAGGGGTATTGTGCCGAGCCTCGGTCTTACGGGAGTTTCACCAGAGTGGGCTACTAGCGTAAGGCGGCCATCTAGCCGGTGTACTTTTCGGTTAACGTGCCCACATGCGCCATCAGCTATCAGAACAGGAACTGCTCGCAAAATTGGGCTCGGCCTCAACAGGTGCTGCGCAGGCGATCGAGCGGTGCGTGCACTGTGGGTTTTGCCTAGCGACCTGTCCGACCTATTCTGAACTTGCGGACGAGGCCGATTCGCCGCGTGGTCGGATCGTGTTGATGAAGTCGGTGCTTGAGGGCGAGATTGAGCTGGAACAGGCCTTGCCCCACGTCGATGGTTGTCTGGGCTGCCTTGCTTGCGAGTCGTCGTGCCCCTCTGGCGTCGAGTACGGCGCCCTGTTGGGGCCATTTCGAGAACTTGCTGAGCGCGAACGGGCTCCCGATCGCGGGCGCTCCAGAATGCGTCAGCTGATGTTGTCGACTCTGGAGTCGCCCAAGCGTTTGCTCTGGCTCACGCGCTTGGCGCAGCTTAGTCGACCGTTCGCGAGAGTGCTTCCTGAGTCGCTACGGTCGTCGATGGACCTGCTGCCACGCGCGTGGCCTCGACGTTGCAATCTGCCTGGCTTGAGTGAACCTCTCGGCGAGCGGCGGGCACGTGTGCTGTTGTTCCCCGGCTGTGTGCAACAAGTCTTTGAATCGGATGTGCACCTCGCGACCATCGAGGTCCTGACGCGGTGTGGGGTCGAGGTGACGGTGCCATCAGATACAGGCTGTTGTGGGGCACTAGCCGCTCACGTTGGCGAAGTCGATCGTGCTCGGGTCTTGGCCAAGCGCAACGTTGCCGCTTTGAGGCCGGCGGTCGATGACTTCGATGCTGTGTTGACCAACGTCGCCGGGTGCGGCTCAGGCTTGGCTGAATACCCGCGCTGGCTTGCTGATTCGGCTCACGCTGAGGACGCGAACGCTCTAGTTGCAAAGTCGCAAGATGTGTCGAGTTTTCTTTGCGAATTAGGGATTCCTCAACCGGCTGAGCTAGCTCGGCCTGTGAGTGTCGTGGTTCAGGACGCATGTCATCTGCGCCACGCCCAGGGCGTGATCTCGGCTCCGAGAGAGCTATTGCAACGGATTCCAGGGCTCGAGGTGTGCGAACCGAGAGAGCCGGAAGTGTGTTGTGGATCGGCGGGGCTCTACAACGTCGAACAGCCAGAGATGGCGTTCCGGCTCGGACGTCGCAAGGCTCGCAAGCTGGTCGACTCGGGCGCGGACATGGTGGTCACCGGCAACGTTGGCTGCATGCTGCAGTTGCAGCGTCACCTCGAAGGGCACTTCACCAGCAGCGAACACGACTCTGGGGTTGGCGAGGGCGGTTTGAGCGATGCTTCCAATCCCCTGATCCGTCTGGATGCCATCGAGAGCGGTGCCTTCGATGTCAGCGTGTTGCACTCCAGACGCACAACGATGCCGGTTCGTCACACCATGCAAGTGCTGCGCGATGCCTACCGCGGGGTCCTAGATAGAGGGCCGGATCGGGGTGATCCGCCGCCAGGTCGCCGCCAGTCGTAGGTCGCTAGTGCGAGTTGCAAGACCGCGCTGTTACCCGGAATGGGCCAATCCGCGGATAGTCCTGGTGTTTTCTCGCGGTGGCCTAGGAGGAGTTGGCCTTTTCATGAGCGATGCTGAACCCAGCGCAGATTAGGTCGCTGAGAATAGCGATCCATCTGGCACCAATTCGATTGAAACGGAACAATCACCGCCGAGATCCCTGTGGCTTGTTGGGATTGCCGAGATCATCGCAGGCACCATTCGCGGGGTCGATGAACAGTGCGTGACCGCGGGTGCCATCGACAGAAGTTCCGCTTGGGCCGGTCGCTGAAAACCATAGTTTGAAGGGTTTGAAGGCCTTACGCTCCCGCCGCAGCCCTCGCCGACCGGCCCTCCCCGCGCATGCCAGAAGTTGTCGATCAACTACGGTTTCGATACCAACCTGGGGTACAACCTTCTATCAACGCAACATCTCGGTCAATCAACGGGCTCACGGGCTAGTGGTGTGAGGACCGATCATCCGCACGGGCGTCGGGGAGAGGCTCCGTACGGCTGGACCACAGGCGTGACAGTCTCAAGGGACGGTCGAAGACCATGCCGAGGTATCGCCCACTTCAAAAACCATCGTCGAAGATTGCCCCGACACCAGCAAACGCGGCCCCGCTAAACGTGTCTGCGGCTGTGAAGGGAGAGGTCAAGGCGGCGCCGAACGGTCCTCCTGCATTATCGTAGACAGGGAAGGCGCCCGCCTCGTCAGTGACCAGATAGGCAATGCCGTTGCCCACCGCAAGCCCATCGATATCGACCATGCCAGCTGGATAGGCGATGACGTTGGTGATCGCACCCAGAGTGCTGATGGCTACGAGCTGGCCGGTGGTGTCGTTGGTGCCACAGTGATTCTGACGTGACATGGCCGACGAACGAACCGCCTGCATTGCGGCGGTCCCGAGAATGCCGGGTTGCAGGTCCTGTGAGGTCATATTGGCCAAGAGACGCGCGCGGTAAGCCGGTGAAGTCTTTCCGCTGACTGCGCCACCAGCGGAGCGACAACTGGCGTCAGATTCTCCACCTCCGGCGGTCGTTGTTGCAACGCCGGTGAGTTTGCCCGCTATCTTGGACCACGAGTGGGGACATGGAATTGACCGTGCCGACGCGAATCCGAGAACCTCTTGGCCGAGTGAAGGTATCGCCGATATCATTGCCTCGTTGAGGCTCAACACCTCTTGCATCGCTCATAATCTTCTACCCCCCCGGTGTTGTTCACACAGGTTTCGGGGACCCTTGCTTGACCTGTTCCGGTGTTCGCGATATCGACTGGGCGCAGCGAGGCTCCGCTGTTCCCCATGATCTGGCTTGGATCGACGCCAACTGCGAAGAGGGACTACCGCCTTGTGGCGGTAGAAGCCACCGTGAAGAAAGGTCCCGATGACATTGGCAACACTGAACAGTTTAGTAAGAGAGGTTAGATCGCTTGGTCGACGCCCGGGAGTCCTTTGGACGGAAGGACTCACAACCCAAGATTGACCGGGTCGATTGGCTCCGAGAGCCGAACGACTTGAACGACTTGGTCGGTGCCAGCCCCATGTCTGAAGCATCTGTTACAACCCGAAATCAGGACGGCAGCTTTGTACTGTTTCGGTCGCAATCCACGATGTATGCGGCACCGGTTGAGTTGGTGGCAACGGTCATCCAATCGCCACCGCTGGGCCTACTTCCGCAGGCACCGCCGTGGTTGCGAGGAGTTGTCTACTTGAGCGGGGATGTGGTGCCGATGGTCAGTCTCGCGCTGCTCGGTGAAGATCATCTAAGAAGTGTCGAATCGACATCAAGTCGCTGCATGGTGTTGAGTTTAGGTTCAGTCAAACTCGGCCTAGAGGTGGATGAGGTCTTTGGCGTTCGTTCGCTCGAACTTCGACCGCCAGTCGTTGATGCGAGCTCGGGTGAGCCGGCGAGCGATTCACCGCGCACACTGGACCCTGCTGCGCCCGCCGGCCATGACGAGGCGACGGCGGCTCAGGGTCAAGACGAGCGCGCTTCACTGTCCGAGCCGCCGTTCTGGCGTTTGATGGTCGAGACGACGGTTGACCACGGGGTCGCGGGTTCTGAGTCCGGTCCCGATGCACAGACACCGATTCGAGTCATAGATCTGAGCCGGCTTCTTGCTAACAAGCGGCTGACGCAGTTTGCCAACCGCGGTGCGTTGGAAGCCGCCGTTGGTGCTAACACCGCGAAAACTGCGGTTGGGCAAGAATCCTCGTGACCCAAGATCAACCCAACTGTTGCGTCGGACCAGCGCTCGACGCTGTGCGCCACGCGATTGACGTCACCATTGGCAGCACGGGGCCCAACCACCCACTGCGCGAGGCGGAACGGTTGCTGCAGCGAGCCGAGGCCGACATTGCTGGCCGAGCTGACCGCGCCTTACAGACGGCCTTGCGGGACCTCACTGAGCAATTGCAGCCGTACGCAGACGGCGCTCGCCTGCTGACCTTCAGTGCGGTGGAGGCGTTGGAACGGTACGTTGGCCGCACAGACGTGTTGTATCGACTGTCGCAACGGTCGTCCAACAAGCCGCCGAGTCGCTCGAGTCCGCTGCGGTCGTCACCCAGGATGATGCGGACGCGTGGTTCGGGCGTCATCGATGAACCCGTGCCCAGGTACTCGACGGTAGGCGGGCTTGGGGAGGAAATCGACGAAGACCTCTACGCTGAAGTCCTGGCAATTTTCGCGCTTGAGGCGCAAGAGCAGCTCCAACGCCTCCGGGTGGCGCTCAGGCGGCTGCGGAGCGAACCGAGCGACGAGGCAGCCAAGCACGAGATCTTTGGTCAGTTGCGCGCCATGAAGGGCTCAGCGGCCCTGGTAGGGCTTGAGAATGTGCGACTTTTGTCGCACGCCAGCGAGGATCTTGCTGCCGTGATGCTGGAGTTTGGGGTCGATCACCCAGAGATCGAACGATTGGAGCGGACCTGCAGTGCGCTCGAATCGCTCACTGTCGGTGACCAAGCCGAACGATCGGCGGTCGATGTTCTAGGGATCGTTGAAGGTTTGGGTGAACAAGCAGCACAGCTGAGCGGCCGCTCGGCTGTGTTGACCGATGTGATGGAAGCGTCTGGCTTGGCTACTATGCCCGGTCCAGTACCCGAAACACCGTTCAAGCGACCTGGGGGTCCCGCGTCCGCGTGCGATCCGCAGCCTGACGCGCCATTGCGATCCTCGCAGGAGATTGACTCGGGCGAGCTTGAGGCAGATCGACGGCTTAGAGAGGCGCTGATTGGGCGGGCCGAGACTCTTACGTCCGGCCGGAGAACGGAGCGGGACCAACTTGCGAAGCTGAACGAGCTGGTGGAGGGCTTGGAGGAAGCCAGAGCACTGGTGGAGCGTCGTCGGTTCCGATTTGAAGAGCCCAGCCGTGGGCTTCGGTTGACCGCAGCTCGTCTGCGCGAGCTCTCTGAGCGCGTCCGGACTTTGGGAACGAGCGCTCTTGAGCCCGAGGCTGGTTCTGGTGTCGACACGGATCAGAGTGCGCCCGGTGATTGTGCGACTGAACGTCTCTCTGAGGACCTTGGTGTGAGCGCGGCAGAACTGGCGACCCTCGACCTCCGGTGGGGCTTCGCCACCTCGGTACTAGATGATGATCTTCACAAAATGCGGCAATTGATCTACCGACTCAAGGAGCAGGTCGGTCGGTTCCAGCAAACCTCATTGGAGACTCTTGCGGACCGATTCCACGGAACTGTTCATCGCGCAGCCGTCGATCGTGAAAAGGAAATTGAACTGGTTCTGGAAGGCTTCGAGGTGTCGCTGGACCAAGGGTTGATCGAGACCGTCGGCGAGAGCGTCGTGCACTTGCTGAAGAACGCCGTTCAACATGGCATCGAGTCGCCAAATCTGAGGCGCTTGCGCGACAAGCCAAAGGGCGGTGTCATTCGAGTTAGCGCGCAGAATCTCGGCCCCAGATTGATCATCGAGGTTGCCGATGATGGGGCTGGTTTGGATTTGACGAGCATCCAGCGTGCAGCGGCGCGTAAGGGTTTGGTGCCTGCGGGTCCAAGAGACGAGGTATCGATGCAACAGGGGTGGCAGCTGGCCCGCCTGCCAGGGCTCTCAGTGGCGTCCGAACAGCAGGGCAAAGGGCTCGATCTGGTCGCAGCACTGCTCGAGCGAGTGGCGGGCCAGGTGTCCTTCGACAGCGTTCCTCATCGAGGCACCACGATCCGTCTACAGCTGCCGACCGACGTGACTCTGACGCGGGGTTTGGTTGTCGAGCGCGATGGTAGGGCGGCAGCGATTCCGTCAGCTGGTGTGCTGCGTGTCACCCGACTGGAGGAGTTCTCTAGCCGGGTGGAGGGTCCAGAAACGGTGAACGCCGGAGCCGAGAACCCAGAGGCAGAGAACCCAGAGGCAGAGAACGCGGAGGGAGGTGCACAGGGAGGTGGAGTAGTAGGCAGCAGTTCAGGTGCCGAGCACGGGAGGCTAGCCCCGGACAAGGTGGTGTTCCAAGGCCAGGAGTATGATGTCTTGGATCTGGCCGCCTGCCTGGGTGTAGAGCTGACTGAGGCTGCCAGAATGGCGAGCCCGTCGGCGGCCCTGCTGTTGTTGCAGAGCGAAGGGTCTCGGCGAGCTCTCCTCGTTGACCGGGTTCTTGACGCCGGTGAACTCGCCGTATATCCAGCGGGGCCCTTGCTTGATCGTTATCCGGGGGTGTTGGGGTTTGCTCTGTGCGCAGGCGATGAAGTGCTGGCTGTGCTTGATCCGGCGGTTCTGGCGCAGCGCCCAGTGACAACGACCGAAGTGGCGCTTGAGGGCCTAAGGACACCACTGGTGTTGGTCGTTGATGATGTGCCGAGCGTTCGCCGCGTGGTCGGGGTGCTGCTCGAGAGGCTGGGTGTAGAGACTTTGCTGGCAGCGGACGGAAAGGAGGCGTTGCAGCTGCTCGAACTGGAGCCGCGTGCCCCGTCGATGGCCTTGATCGATGTCGAGATGTCCGAGATGGACGGCATCGCGCTGACCAGGGAGCTGCGCGCTCGGGGCCTTACCTTCCCCATCTATCTCTTCACTAGCCCGTCGGCGACGGTGCCGCCGATCGATGGTCTCGAGGTGGAGGGCTACGTATTCAAGCCCTTGATCAAGCGAGAACTCTCTGCGTTGCTAAGGCGTCACAACCTTCGCCGGGATCGCGATGACAGCGGCGTAGGACGAAGCTTCGGCAGCACAGGGTGTGAATGAATACTTCCCGAACGGTTCCTCAAGCGAACGCCGAGCGTTTGGTGCGGTTGCGCGGAACGGCGACGGCAGGTTCACTTCGGGGTGGGAAAGTAGCGGTGCTTGGCGCTCTTGAACGTTCCGTGAACGTTCCCTCTTTTTGAAGCGCTGCTGCTCAGTGTTGATGCTCTGTTTTCGTTCGGCGGTCGCATAAGTTGCCCCAAACGTTTGCGGCTCAGGGGCAAAGAGTGATCTATTTGGCTTGCAATGAGAAAACTACGAGTTGCCATCAACGGATTCGGGCGGGTTGGCCGCAATGTGTTTCGAGCGTTGTACCAGCACGATTCGGTCGATCTGGTTGCGGTCGCCGACGTGGCGCCAGCTGAGCCCCTTGAGTATCTTCTACGGTTCGACACCTTGCTTGGTCGGTTTCCTGACGAGATCAGCGTCAAAGGGGAGTCGCTGTTCGTGGCTGGTCGCAGGATCGCTCTGTTCGCCTCAGCAAAGGAAACGGTCGACTTCTCGACGCTCGACGTTGACGTCGTGGTGGAGGCGCGGTCTCGTGTCAAGCACACGCGAGAATCGCTTGAGGCGCAGCTGGCAACCGGCGTGCAGCGGATTATTCTGTGCGTTCGCCCTGAAGCGCAGCCGGACTTCACTGCGGTTGTGGGCATCAACGACAATGAGTTGAACGCCAAACACCGACTGATTTCGAACGGCTCGGGTACTGCTCACTGTGTCGCTCCGGTGTTGCGAATCCTTGAGCGAGCGTTCGGCATCGACCGCGCATTCTTGAGTTCGGTGCACGCCTATACCGATCAACAACGGTTGGCCGATGTGCCAGCCGAACATCCGCGTAGTGGGCGTGCAGCCGCAGAGAACATCATTCCTGCGCAGACCAACGCCGCCAACGTGCTCGACCGAATACTGCCAGAGTGCCGCGGCAGACTCAGCGCACAAGCGCTCAACGTGCCGGTTCACAACGGATCGTTGGTGGACTTGGTGTGCTGGCATCGCGAGGCAGTAGACGTCGATGCGGTCAACGAAGTGGTCCGCACGGCGGCGGCCACCGACGAGTTCAGCCACACCCTCTACTACGAGGACGACCCGATTGTGAGTTCCGATATCTTGGGTACCGGGTACTCGTCGATCTTCGATTCGGACGCCACCATGGTCTCTTCCGGACGTGTGTCAAAAACCATTTCGTGGTTCGACAACGGTTGGGCTTATGCGCTGAGAGTCGGCGACTTGATTAGCCGTATTCAAACGCTCGAAGCAGAAGAGGGCGCAGGCCAATGAAGCGTGTTGGCATTAACGGGTTCGGCCGCATCGGACGCAGTGTCTTTCGGATTCTGAGCGAGCGGGATGATCTTGAAGTGGTCGCAATCAACGATTTGTACAGCAATGAACAGCTTGCCTATCTGCTGCGCTTCGACACGGTACAAGGCCCCTTCGACAAGCAGGTCGTAGTGCATGACGACAGCCTAGAGGTGGATGGGGATGTGGTTCATATGACTGCTGAACGCGACCCGCGCCAGATCCCCTGGCACGACTTTGGGGTCGATGTGGTGGTCGAGTCGACGGGTGTTTTTAGGCTCCGCGAGCAGATCGCGATGCACTTGGAGGCGGGCGCTCCAAAAGTCGTGTTGACCGTGCCTGCTAAAGATGAGATCGACGCGACCATCGTGTTGGGGGTTAACCAAGATCAGCTCAAGGCCGAACATCAGATCGTGTCGAACGCCTCGTGCACGACCAACTGTCTGGCCCCGCTTGCCATGCTGCTAGACACCACGTTCGGTATCTCTGAGGCGTTGATGACCACTGTGCACGCCTATACCAACGGACAGCGGTTAGCGGACGTACCGTCCAAGTCGTTGAGGCGTTCGCGGGCGGCAGCTGAAAACATCATCCCAACAACAACCGGCGCTGCAAAAGCCGTGGCTAAGGTTCTGCCGCAGCTTGAGGGGAAACTAGATGGCATGGCCGTGCGGGTGCCGGTCCCGGATGGTTCGATCGTTGATTTGGTCGCACGCTTTGATCGACATCCAACGATCGAGGCGATTCACGACATGGTTCGTGAGGCAGCTGAGGGCCCCATGCGAGGGGTGCTTCAGTACTGCTCGGACCCGATCGTTTCCAGTGATGTGATCGGCAACCCTCACTCCTCGATCTATGACGCGCTGTCGACCACCGTTGAGCCTGGCGGCTATGCCCGCATCCTGGCTTGGTACGACAACGAGTGGGGATACTCCAACCGAGTGGTTGACCTGCTCGGCTTGGTGACTCAGCAGTAGGTAAAAGCTGGCCTTTGCGCGTTTGGTCTCGTGGTTGATCTCCCCTAGTTTTTGGGGTTGGCGCCGCTGGCTGGGCGCTGTTGCCGCAGCGGGCTGCGCTTTCCACCCCAATCGGCGCGCAAGAGACGCACTTTGTCGGTTGCGATCTTGGTGCGCTGTTCAGCGGTGAGCGCGGTCATTACTTCGATGCGGAGTTCAGCGTTCGCACGCGAATGCGCGCCCATTGCCCCGAGCATGGCGTCGCGCTTAGGTGCCAATTCGGCGGCTGTGGCACCGGTTCCGAGGGCATCGAAGAAGGCTTTCTGTGTGGCATGGCTGGCTTCTTGGCGTTCTTGTCCAGAGTTGACGAATCGAACCAGCGCAGCATCGGCTGTACTCCGCTGGCTTGCGCTCAAGCTGAGATCTGCGATGTTGCGTTCCTGGTTCCACCAAGCGCTCTTGCGGACGAACTCAGGATCTTGGAGCTGTTCACGACGCTCCTGCGCCTTGGCCATGCGCTCGGCCCGACGCTCTTCCATCTCCTGCTGGCGCTTCGTGTTCTTGTCGTCCTGAGCTTGAGCCGGGCTGCCGAGAGCAACGAGTAGGGCTGCTAAGACCAGCGGCAACACCCGCGTGGCTTTGGCGAATGTGATCGATCGCTGTGAAGCCAGAGGATGGTTCGTAGCGGTAGTGGAAGGGGGAGTGATTGTGGGGCAGATTGACACGGATTCTCCTAGTCGCAAGCAGGCGGTCTATTGGGCTTTTCGAAGTCTTTAGGACGATTCCATCCGCGGCTTGGGCTGCTAATGTTCGCCAATCAAGATGGAAGTACTTTTGAGCTGCGCCAGATCGGTCTCGGCAGTCTCTCTGAATTCTATATGGGGTCGGAATGTCTCAGTCAGGTTCTCTTAGGTTCAGGGTTTTGGCTGGCGCCGTACTGTTGGCGGCAGCCGTTGTTGGTTGGATGGCCTATCGCGCACTTGTTTCTTCTTCGGATGTACCGCAAGTGCGAGCGATCCCCAGGGGAGCGCGGTCCGTATTGGTGATGACCATCGATACCACCAGGGCTGACTACCTCCAACCCTATGGTGCTAAGAACGTCAAAACGCCTGCTTTTCAGCGTCTCGCCGATACCGGTGTGCTCTATGAGAATGCCTATGCGGTGGCACCCATCACCCTGGTTTCGCACACCAGCATCATGACTGGCACGGTGCCGCCTCAGCATGGGGTGCGCAACAACGGTATCCACTACGTCAACGACGAGTTGGTGACCCTAGCTGAGCGGTTTCAAGATGCCGACTATTCAACTGCCGCATTTGTGTCAGCAGCGGTGCTCGACTCTCGCTACAACCTGAGCCAGGGCTTCGACGTCTACGACGACGACCTGTCGACTGGCCGAGAGCGTCACCCCAGAATGGTGCCGGATCGACCTGCCGAGGCGACCGTCACTTCGACGGTTGAGTGGCTCGACCTGCTAGACGACGAGGAACCGTTCTTCGTGTGGACACATTTCTATGATCCACACGCTGCGTACTCGCCACCGGCACCGTTTCGAGACGAATACCGCGGCAATCTCTATGCAGGTGAGATCGCCTACCTCGACTCGCAGATTGATCGGCTACTCCAGCACCCCAGACTGCGCAGCGGTGAGGTGGCGATCGTCTTGGTGGCGGATCACGGAGAGAGTCTCGGTGAGCATGGCGAACAGACTCACGCCATCCTGGCCTACGATTCAACTCTCCACATTCCGTTCATCTTGAAAGTTCCCGGAGGTCCCCAAGGCTTGAGGTTGCGGCAACCTGTGGGACATGCGGATATCGCACCGACCCTTTTGGATTTGGTCGGTCTTGATCGACATGAAGGCATGGTTGGTCAGAGCCTGCTGGAGATGATGGAGCAGCCCCAGGAATTTCAAACGCGGGGCATCTACTCCGAGACCTATCTTCCCTACTACACCTACGGGTGGGCACAACTGCGGACCTGGCGCGAGGGGCAGTACAAGTACATCGAGGCGCCGACTCCCGAGTTGTACAACACCGATCGGGATCCTAGAGAACTCTCGGATCGACATGCACAGCAGACCACTGTCGCTCACGACCTCAACCGCAATCTGAACGAATTCCTCGACTCGGTTGGAGGGGTCGAGGAAGAGGCCCAGATCAGTCTCGATTCAGACGCGGCGGAGCAGCTGCGGGCTCTCGGCTACCTGGCCGTTGGCAGCGGCCCCGCAGATGTCAATGGACCTCGGCCCGACCCGAAGGCGATGATCGCGTTTCACACCGGCCTCGAGCGGTCGCGGCGATTGATGAACGACGAACTGTATGAAGCTGCGGAGCGCGAGCTTAGACAAGTCTTGCGACAGGATCCGAATAATCTGGCCGCTATGATGGATATGGCGCGGGCGCTGTCCGGTATGGATCGAACGGGAGAGGCGATCGAAGTCGTTGAGCGGGCGATCTCTCTGGACCCGGCCTATGCTGCGATGCAGCGGCTGTTGGCTCGCTTGGAGGCAGAACGCGGAAACCCCGCGCTAGCACTCGAGGTGGTCGAGGTCGCCATGAGTCTCGACCCGGCCTCGAGTGAGGGCACCAGCCAGCAAGCGCGCCTGCTCATGCAACTGGGCCGCGCTGAAGAGGCGCGTGAGCTGTTGGAAGCAGCCCTTGAGCGGCAATCTGATAGTCCAGTGTTGAATGTCAACTATGCGCAGATGGTGGAAATGCGCAACCGGGACCTGGAGTCAGCTCAAGCACGTCTGATCGGCGCAACCAAAGCGGATCCGTTCTTTGTTCCAGCTTGGCGGGCACTCGGCTCAGTCTACGAGCAGCGAAATGACGACGACGCTGCCATGCAGGCCTACCAAGAGGGGTTAAGGCGAGAACCGGATGATGCGGATTTGCATAAGCGGGTCGGCCTGATGCTGGCACGCAAGGGTGCTGGGGGCGAAACGGAGGCGCACCTTCGTGAGGCGCTGAGGCTTGGCGATGGAGTAGCTGCAGACTTGCGGGTGGCTTTGGGCGGTTGGCTAGCAGAGAACGGTCGGATTGACGAGGCGATGAAGGAGTACGACGTGGTGCTGACCGCGTTGCCTAGCCATCGGGGCGCGCTCAACAACCGCGCTATCGGGTTGCTTCACAAGGGTCAGTCTGCAGAAGCCAAAAAAAGCCTCTTGGTGTTAGTGGAGCAGCACCCGTCGTTCGCTGATCCTTACAACAACCTTTCTGCGATCGCGATCCAGGAAGGTAATTGGCCGGCCGTCGAGTTGTACGCGCGGCAAGCGGTTGCGCGCGCACCTGATCTGGTTGCTGCTTGGAACAACCTTGGAGTGGGTCTGGATGAACAGGGCAAACTTCGGGAGGCCGAAAGTGCTTACCGCGAAGCGCTTGAGCTACAAGAGCAGTACTGGCAGGCTCGCTTGAATCTCGCGATCGTTCTGCGCCGCAGGAGCAAGCATGTCGAAGCTGAGCGCGAACTCCAGGCCGTGCTTGCTGAGGTGCCAAGTCTTCCGGATGTTCATTTGCAGCTTGGGCACGTCTATTCTGAAGAGCTGGATCAGCCCAGCAAGGCGAGAACCCACTACAACGCCTTCTTGAAAGCGGTGCCGCGCCATCCCATGGCGACGGAGGTGCGGCGCCGAGTCTCCGAGCTTGCACCAGAGAAGGGCTGAGTCCGGATTGCGTTCCGGTCAACCGGTCAAGTTCAGTCCTTGCTGGTCGATGTGGGGCGTGGCGTCCCTGGTTGCTATTGCGTTAATCAGCACGTCCTGCGCGCCAGGTGCCAGCGAGCAAGAGGCCGCTTTGGCCGAGACCATCTTCGAGGAAGCTGAGGGCGCGTCCGACATTTCCTTTGTCCATCGCAACGGCATGACTGGAGAGACCTTCTTCGTCGAAATGATGGCTCCGGGCGCCGCCTTGTTTGATGCCGATGGCGACGGCGATCTGGACGCTTATCTTGTCCAGGGACGGTCACTGGGAGAAGGTGCTCTTGAACCGGTAGCCCCTGGTGGGCGTCTGTTCATGAATGGTTCCACTGGCAGTGGCGACCTGTCTTGGGTCGATGAGACCGAGAGTCGAGGCGTGCGTGCGCTCGAATACGGGACCGGAGTTGCTGTAGCGGATGTCGACAATGACGGTGACTTGGATCTCTACTTGAGCAACTTTGGCGCAAACCAGCTGTTCCTCAACGATGGCGACGGGGCTTTCAAGGAGGTTGAAGGCGCTGGTGGTGCTGTGGATGAACGCTGGTCAGCGAGTGCTGCCTTCTTCGACTACGACCGAGATGGCGATCTCGATCTGTACGTCACCAACTACGTCGATTTCACTTTGGAGCGACCCAAAGTGTGTTCCGGGCCAACCGGGCGTCCGGACTATTGTTCGCCGAATAGCTACCGCGGCGAACCCGATTCTCTGTTCCGTAATCGCGGCAATGGGACCTTTGAGAACGTCACTGTGAGCGCCGGCATCGCACGGCAATACGGCAATGGACTTGGCGTGATCGCTTCCGACCTTGATCGCGACGGGTTCACAGATCTTTATGTCGCTAACGACTTGGAACCCAACATCTTCTGGCGCAACCAGGGTGATGGGACCTTCGCAAATGAAGCGATGCTCTTTGGGATCGCGGTCAATTCTGACGGCAAGGCGGAGGCGGGCATGGGCCTGGTGGCCGCCGATCTAGACAATGACGGTTTCGAGGATCTGTTCCTAACTCATCTGGCGGGCGAGACCAATACGCTCTATCAGAACCAAGAAGCTCGGTTGTTCTTGGACGAAACCCAGTCGCGAGGTCTGGCTCTACCGAGCGTTGGTAGTACCGGCTTCGGTGTGGTTGCGACCGATGTTGACAACGACGGTTTTCTCGATCTGGCGGTCGCTAATGGTGCGGTCACGATCGTCGAGGAGCAGGCCCTCGCGGGTTCCGACTACCCGATGGTGATGTCGAACCAGCTCTTCTTGCAGCGAACTGGCCGCTTTGTCGAGCGCGCGCTGCTGGAAGGAGAGGCCGAACAAGTGAGCCGAGGAATCGCCGCCGGCGATGTCGACAACGACGGGGACACCGACTTGTTGGTGATGAACAATCACGGAAAGAGCCAGCTCTTGTTGAACCGGCTCGGTTCCTCGAGGCCGTGGGTGGGGTTTAGGCTAGTCGAGACATTGCCGAACGGAGCGGATCGTGATGTCTACGGCGCCCGCCTGAAGCTCGACATCGCTCCAAAAGCCGCCGCCGGCTCGATCTATCGGCGAGTGAGCGTGGATGGAGGATACCTCTCCTCGCACGACCCGCGCATCCTCGTCGGGCTTGGCACTTGGGTCAAAGGAAAACCGCTCGCGAGCATGAGCTTCAATGGAACGGTTTGCTGGGTCGCAGATGAGTGCCAGCCGTTCTCCGTGACCGGCGTCGCGGAGTACCACACCATTCGTCGAAGCTCTTCGGACCCGCCGATTCAGGGCGGCGAACAACGATGACGGGCGCGTGCCCACGGCGATCGATGGCTGCCGTGTGGATGTTGATCGCGATGGTCGCGTGTCGCGAGTCCGTTCAGCTGGAGGAGCTGATTGAACCGGCCGGTCTTGACCAAGCGGAGGCCAGCGTTAGTCGTGGCTACAGCGAACGAGCTTCACGGTTGGCAACGCTTCTAGAGCGGCAGGATCGCGGTGATCCAGTCGTTTCTGCGCAGTTACTGGCCGCGTACTCCGACTTTGGGCGGTGGTTGTTCGCCTACCAGTACGACGAGTCGGCGGCCCCGTTGTTACGCAACGCCTGGATCTTGGCGCCGAAGGACTTCCAGTGGCCATACCTGCTGTCGATGGTTGCTCAACGATCAGGTGACGTCGAGTTGGCCCGATCGCTGTTGGAAGAGACACTTGAACTTGAGGGTAACTACATTCCCGCTGTGACGGAGCTAGCATCACTGGCCGCCGGCGAGGGTGATACGGCGGAAGCTCGGCGACTCTTGGGTGGCGCCAGTGCAGTGCCTCGGGTGCTTTTTGAGCTGGCGCAGCTCGACATCAGCGAGGGTGACTTTGAAACGGCCAAGCAGCGTCTTGAGCAGGTGGTCACGTCACAACCCGAATCCACCGCGGCGCACCAATCGCTCGGCATTGCGCTGCGATCGATGGGCGAGACAGAGCAAGCCGATCAGCACCTCGAACTTGCGGCTGTGAAGATTGGCAAGTCAGAAGGGCTAGTGGTGCCGAGCCAGGATGATTCGGTGGTTTCAGGTGCCATGGCGCTGCGGGAGGACTCGAGGCGGCTGGTTGAAAGAGCGCGCCGACTCGCCCGCACAGGCGAAGGTGACAGAGCCATGGCGCTCTTCGAAAGGGCGGTTGCAGCGGCGCCGAAGAGCGTGGTTCCACGGGTTGCGTTTGCGAGGTTCTTGGCTGAACAAGGGCGCGGACCAAAGGCGGTCAAGGTGCTCAGCGAAGCGCTAGAGATCGAGCCCGGGAACACCCAGGCCCGTCTCCAGCTAGCCCGAATTTTGAGCAGAGATGGGAATCTGGAAGCGGCGCTCCTGCATCTAGAGCGAGTGGTGACCGAGGATCGTCGCAATGGCGAGGCCCGGGGACTGTTAGCTCGGATTCTCGAGCACCTGGGTGATCGCAGTGGTGCTCGGGCTCAGCTGTTGGAGTTGCTTGAGGTTGATCCCGGAAGCGTGGTTGCCTACCAACGCCTGACTCGGATGTCGATGGCCGACGGCGATTGCAGTGAGGCGAGACGCCTGGTGGATCGAGCTCGTGGCCTCCACCCTCAAGAACGGGCGTTCGACTACCGGGCGGTTTGGCTCACAGCAACCTGCGAGTCTTCTATAGCTGCCTTCGAGGCAGCGGAACGAGTGCTAGGTAAGCTGCAAGCGGCGGGCAGCGCAGTATCCTCGGGAATGGTGGAGGTGCATTGGGTTGAGTACAAGGCGGCACTGGCTTCAGCTGCTGGTCGCTGGCGCGAGGCGGTTCGCTTGCAGCGACTGGTGGTCGAGCGCCTAAGAGTCGAGGGCAAGCTGAGCGGCCGGGTTCGCGCTGCGACTGAGGGCCGGCTCAAAGCCTATGAGGCGGGCGGTAAAGTTCCCCGGCAATTCGGTCCACCCCTCGAGTACGGTGTCTTCATGGCCCCGGTGGAGTAGGCCTCGACTGCGTTTGAGTTCTGGAGAGACATGTGGCTTCGAAACCAGTGAGTGAAGATCCGCACAAGGACTATCCAGCCCTTGAAACGCCGATACCGCCGCATTTGCGCGCACGGTTGCAAGCGGTTGCTGCCGTGAATGACCGTACTGTTGCAGAAATGCTGGAACGCTGGCTTGAGCATGAGATGGAGGGGCTCGATGATGCTAAGAGAGAGGTGGCCGATCGGATTGCTTCGGCAGCTTTGGGGGCAGGAAGAAGATAGTCAGAGCCTGCGTCGAACGGTCTAAGCGTTCGCGCCGTTGCGCTTGATGCGCCCCAGTGCCGGGGCGGCTCTCCAAACCCCATTGCTTCAGTCTTCAGTTCCTTTGCCGCGTCTTGGACCTCTTGCCCGTTAGACTCCGACGCTCGCTTTGGAAGACGGAACTTGATGACCTCAGATTGTGGAGTTGGGCAGCAAATGGCAAGTAGAGACGCGCAGAGGAGGGCGAAGATTGTGGCCACGGTTGGACCGTCGTCATCATCGGAAGTGATGATCGCGCGGTTGTTGGCTGCCGGAGTCAACGTTGTGCGACTGAACTTGTCGCACGGCACCAGAGATGAGCACCGGGAGCTGGTGCGGCGAGTGAGAACCGTGGCGCTCAGAGAAGAACGCTTCGTGGCAGTGATGATCGACTTGATGGGCCCGCGCTACCGATTGGGCAAGATCGATGGCAAGTTGAAGTTGCGGGCAGGAAGCACGGTCACTGTGGGATCTGGGACAGCGGTTGATCTGCCGTTGGATGATGCCAGCATCGTGCGTCATATTAAGGTCGGCGAGCGAGTGCTGATCGACAATGGACTGATCGGAGCGGTGGTCACGGAGAAGGGACGCGGGCGCTTCTCGATCAAGATCAAGAGCGGCGGCAAAGTCTCGACCCGCAAGGGCATTAACCTGCCAGATACCAAACTGCCGTTTTCGATCTCGCAGAAGGATATCGACGACATCGCCATGGCTGTGGAGGAGAACGCCGACTACGTCGCTGCGAGCTACGTTGGGCATGCCCGAGATGTGCGCAAGATCGGCAGTGTTATTGCCAAGGCCGGGGGCGAGATTCCAATTGTGGCCAAGCTCGAGCGGACCACCGCGATCGACAACTTGGAAGCGATCGTTGAGGCAGCAGATGCGGTGATGGTAGCCCGCGGCGATCTTGGAGTTGAAGTGCCGTTGCACGAGGTGCCGGTTCTGCAGAAACGGATTGTGGACCTAGGATGGCGCATGGGTAAGCCTGTGATCGTTGCAACTCAGATGCTCGAGTCGATGATGGAGAATCCCCGACCGACGCGCGCAGAAACCTCTGACGTCGCTAACGCGGTGTTTGATGGCGCAGACGCCTTGATGCTTTCTGGCGAGACCGCTGCTGGGCTCTATCCTGTGGAAGCGGTTGAGACGATGGATCGAATCGTTCGGACTGCCGAGGCTCATCGATTGGAGAGCGACTCAAGCGATGCGGCGCGACATGGCCTCGGGGCATTGAGGTCGTTTGACCTTGAACCACCAGTATTGCCCGGCACGCTAGAGATTCCGGAGACGATCTCGGCTGCGGCAGTGCTGGGCGCTCGGCAGTTGGGGGCGCGCTACATCGTCGCCCTGACCCAAGGCGGGTTCACTGTTCGCATGCTGGCGTCACGCAGACCCTCCACTCCTGTGGTGGCTCTGACTCAAAACCTCCAGGCTGCGCGACGGCTGCAGATGGTCTGGGGCGTCATCCCGGTGCTGATGCAAGGCGAGGTCAGGCATCACGACGAAGTCGTGGGTTTGGTTGATGACCACCTGCATGCAAGCAAGCTAGCCAAGGCAGGTGACTGCATCGCAATTCTCATGGGTGATCCGATCCAAGGGCGGCCGCCGACCAACTTACTGCGCCTGCATCGAGTCCGACCGAAGGTCAGCAAGACTCCAGGCAAAGGAACGAAAGCGAGTCGTCCGAAAGTGAGCAAGCGGGCGACTAAGTCGTGAGCGAACTTTCGATCTCAATTGACGAGGATTATTCTCACCTGCGTGAGCCGGTTCGTCAGCTGTGCAAACGATTCCCTGGTGAGTATTGGCGCAAACTAGATGCTGAGTCGGAGTACCCAAAGGCGTTCGTCGACGCGCTGACTGAGCATGAGGTGCTGTCTGCGCTAATCCCTGAAGAGTATGGTGGCGCCGGGCTGCCGCTCAGGGCCGGTGTCGCGATCCTTGAGACCATTCACGAGAGTGGTTGTAATGCCGCTGCATGCCATGCGCAGATGTACACCATGGGCACTCTGCTCCGCCATGGTTCGGTCGAGCAGAAGCAGCGCTACTTGCCGCGGATTGCATCAGGCGAACTTCGGTTGCAGGCCTTTGCAGTGACCGAACCCACCAGCGGCTCAGAAACGCTCAAGCTCAAGACCTTCGCCGCGCGCAAGGGCGATCGCTATGTCATCAACGGACAGAAGATCTGGACCTCCCGCGCACTGCAGTCGGACTTGATGATTCTGCTCGCGCGCACAACCCCGGTCGCCGAGGTCGAGAAGCGATCTCACGGTTTGTCGGTGTTCTTGGTCGATCTGCGCAAGGCGAAGGGCAATGGCCTTGAGATCCGTCCGATTGACGCCATGATCAATCACAACACTACCGAGATGTTCTTCACTGACCTCGAGGTGCCTGCCGATGCCCTCATCGGCGAAGAGGGCCATGGGTTTCGTTACATCTTGGACGGGATGAACGCTGAACGAATCTTGCTCTCAGGCGAAGCGCTTGGAGACGCGAAGTACTTTTTGCGCCGCGCCACCGAGTACGCCAAGCAACGCGAGGTGTTCGCGCGTCCGATCGGTCAGAACCAAGGCGTCGCGTTCCCCCTGGCGCGAGCCTGGGCGCAAACCCAAGCAGCAGACCTGATGGTGCGCAAGGCTGCTGGCTTGTTCGATGCCCAGCGCGAGTGCGGTGCGGAGGCGAATACTGCCAAGTTGCTCGCGTCCGAGGCGGCGTGGCAGGCGGGAGACACCTGCTTTCAGACGTTCGGCGGATTCGCGTTCGCCACCGAGTACGACATTGAGCGCAAGTGGCGCGAATGCCGGTTGTTTCAGACCGCGCCGATCTCGACCAACATGGTGTTGGCGTTCATCGCACAGAAAGTACTGGGACTGCCGCGCTCCTACTAGGAGCTAGCTCGGAGGTCTATGCTCGTGCCGCTTCGGTGCTCTTAGCAAGCTCCTCGGTGGCGCCGTGGCGCTCGCAGTGGAACCAAGGTCTTGAGTTGCTATACGGCGCGGTCGCGAGCGCTGACCAACGCGCGTTTGGCGAACACTCGAGCTAGATGAGCTCGATAGTCCGCGCTAGCGAAGACGTCTGCCATTGGGTCCTCGGGTTGAACGCTCTCGACCGCAGCTGCGATGCGATCGTCTGAGGCATCAGTCGAGACCAGTGACTGTGCGATCTCGTTGCCATTGAAGGGTGTTGCGGTGACGCCGTTGATCGCGAGACCAGCGCCGGAACATTGCCTGTTCTCCATCTTGACCCAGGCCGCGGCCCCGACCACCGCGTAGCCCGACGCGGGGTGCTCGAACTTGAGGTAGGCGCAGCCGGTTGAACGCCCGAGCGACGGTATCGTGACCGCAACTACAAGCTCGTCGTGGCTGAGGTCAGTTGTCAACAGATCGAGGAAGAAGTCCGCTGCTGCGACAGTGCGTGTGCTCGACGCCGATTGCAGGTGGACGGTGGCGCCCGCCGCGATCAAAGCGGCTGGCAGATCCGAGCCCGGGTCGGCGTGGGCGATGTTGCCGCCAATGGTTCCACGGTTGCGTACCTGGGTGTCACCGATTTCGGCAGCTGCTTCGGCGATGAGGCCACAATGTTCATGGAGCACCGAAGATGCCGCAATCTCTGCATGGGTGGTGAGCGCCCCAATGCGGACTCCGTCACCCTCTTCGGTGATGCCGCGCAAAGCGTCAATGCGCGCGATATCGACCACCATTTCAGGTTGCGCCAGGCGCAACTTCATCATCGGAATCAAGGAATGACCCCCCGCGATGAACTTCACATCGTCGGCTTCGGTGAGCAGGGCCAGCGCCTCTTCCACGGAGGTTGCGCGCTTGTAGTCAAACTGTGCTGGATACATGGGGGATTCTCGCTTTGAGTTACTGCTGAACGATTGCTTTGTGCGATGGCTGGAGAAAAAATGTGTTGAGGGCGCGGTCGCCGCTCCTACTGGGAGTGAACGGCAGCCCACACCTTCTCTGAAGTGAGTGGCATATCGAGGTGCTGGATTTTCCACGGCGCGAGCGCATCCATCACTGCGTTGACCACCGCAGGTGGCGACGCGATTGCGCCAGCCTCGCCGACACCTTTGACTCCCAGTGGGTTGTGGGGGCACGGGGTGACGGTTCGATCGAGTTCGAAGTCGATGAGGTTGTGCATCTTGGGCACGGCGTAGTCGAGCAAGGAACTGGTCAGGAGCTGCCCATCTTCGTCGTAGTGGGCACCCTCCCACAGTGCTTGACCGATGCCTTGAGCGAGGCCGCCGTGGATCTGGCCGTCGACGATCATCGGATTGATGACGTTGCCTACATCATCAACCGCCACGTAGCGCAGCAGCTCGGTGGTGCCGGTCTCGGGATCAATCTCGACCACACAGATGTGGGTGCCGAACGGGTAGGTGAAATTCTCCGGGTCATAGAACGCTGAGGCGACCAAGCCCGGCTCGAGATTCTCTGGGTAGTTGTGTGCGAGGTATGCCTGCAATGCAACATCGCCCCAAGCGACCGAGTGATCCGCTGAACCACGGACACAGAAGGAGCCATCTTTGAAGTCGAGATCTTCAGGCGCCGCTTCTAGGAGATGGCCGGCAATCAGTTTGGCTTTGTCGAGGATCTTGTCGGTGGAGCGGGCGATGGCGCTGCCGCCCACTGCGCCGCTACGACTGCCGTAGCTGCCCATGCCGAATTGCACAAGATCTGTGTCGCCTTGGATGACCTCGACTTGTGAGACGTCCAACTGAAGCCGATCCGCGACGATCTGCGAGAAGCTGGTCTTGTGACCTTGACCGGTGGACGAAGATCCTGTGTAGACGGTGACCGAGCCGGTTGGGTGCACCCGCAGTTCAGCGCTCTCCCATTGCCCAGCTTGGGCACCAAGGCTGCCGACCACTGCCGAGGGCGCTAAGCCACAGGCTTCGATATAGGCCGAGAAGCCGATGCCGATCTGTTTGCCGTTGGGAGACTGCCTGCGCTGCTCTTGATCAGCAAGCAGTTGTTCATAGCCGAGCATTTC
Organism: Acidobacteriota bacterium; assembly: GCA_029263415.1. GTDB lineage: Bacteria > Acidobacteriota > Thermoanaerobaculia > Multivoradales > Multivoraceae > JAJCXN01. Next base: position 73,789 of record JAJCXN010000023.1, on the reverse strand, counting down.
GAGCGCTCGGTCCATTGCCGGTCCGTAGTTGCCACTGTCATAGGTGAGCGCAACTTGCGTCTCGAAGGGGAACTGATCGGGCGTTAGGAAATTGCGTTTGCGAATCTCGACCGGTCCCAGTCCCGTCGCCTCGCCGGCGAGATGCATCAACCGCTCCACTAAGAAGGTCGCCTCTGGTCGGCCTGCGCCGCGATAGGCGTCGACCGGTGAGGTGTTGGTAAACGCACCAACGACGTGACCGTAGATTGCCGGGATGTCGTATTGACCAGATAGCAGCGTGCCATAGAGGTAGGTGGGAACTGCCGGAGCAAAGGTGGAGAGATAAGCGCCCATGTTGGCGTAGGTGGACACCCTTAGGCCCAGGATCTTGCCGTCTTGGTCGAGGGCGAGTTCAGCCGATGTGACGTGATCTCGTCCGTGAGCATCGGTTTGGTTGGTTTCAGTTCGAGTAGCGGCCCACTTCACCGGTCGGCCACAGAGCTTCGAGCACATGGCGATGATGGTTTCGTCCGCGTAATGATGAATCTTGCTGCCAAACCCGCCGCCGACTTCCGGCGCGATCACTCGCACTTTGTGTTCGGGCAAGCCAATGGACGATAGGCACATCAGCAGTCGATGCACGTGAGGGTTCTGCGTAGTGAGATGAATGGTCATCTCACCCGTGGCTTCGTTCCAATCTGCCAGCACAGCGCGTGGCTCGATGGCGTGTGGGATCAAGCGCTGATTGCGCAGGTCGCAACGAACGGTCTCGGCAGCTGCGGCGAATGCCGCCGCGGTCTTTGCTTGGTCTCCGATCTCCCAATCGAAGGCGATATTGCTGGGTGCCTCGTCGTGAATCTGTGCCTGGCCGTCGCTGATCGCGTCTTTTGGGTTGGTGCAGGCGCTCAGCGGCTCGTAGTCGACTAGCACGGCGTCGGCTGCATCCCTTGCGACATAACGATCTTCGGCGACGACGACTGCCACAGCATCGCCAACGTGGTTGACTTTCTCGCTCGCGAGCATCGGATGCGGGGGCGTCTTTAAGGTGTCGAGCAGCCAACCGACCGGCACTAGACCTGGCATGCCAGCGGCCTCCGCGTCTGCGGCCGTGTACACCGCAATCACGCCTGGCATTGCCTGAGCGGCAGCGGTGTCGATGGACTTAATGCGGGCGTGCGCAAAGGGGCTGCGGACCATGACAGCGCTGAGCATGCCGAAGACCTTGAGATCGTCGGTGTACTTGCCTTTGCCAGTGATCAGCGCTGGATCTTCTCGCCGCTTGATGGGGGAACCGAGAACCGAGTTGACTGGACTCATCGTTAGCCCTCGGCCCCGGCTGCGGTCTGAACCGCCTTGATGATGTTCTGGTAGCCGGTGCATCGACACAGATTGCCCTTGAGGCCTTCGCGAATCTGAGCTTCAGTGGGGGAGGGGTTGTTGTCGAGCAGATGGGTGGCGGCCATGATCATGCCGGGGGTGCAGTAGCCGCATTGCAAGCCGTGCTCCTCCCAGAACGCAGACTGCATTGGATGCAGCTCGCCGTTCGATGCGAGCCCTTCGATGGTGGTGACTTTTGCTCCATCGCACTGCACTGCGAGCTGGGTACACGACTTGATCGCTTTGCCGTCGACGTGGACCGTGCAGGCTCCGCAGACGCTGGTCTCGCAACCGACGTTGGTGCCGGTGAGGTTCAAGTCCTCGCGCAGAAAATGCACCAAGAGGGTGCGAGCCTCAACCTCACGTTTGACCGGCTGTCCGTTGACTTCGAGTTCGATCGTAATTCCCATGGCTTAGGACCTCGTAACTGATGATGGTGAGCTTGTGATGATAGCGACGGTCTGCAGATTGTAAGAGAACTGAACGAAACGAGACGAGTCGAACCGAGTCGGTTGCTGGCGGCAGTTAGGTGCAGCCGCGGAGGAAGACTGCTACAGCGATGATAGCGAGCAGCAGTGGGGCAGCGATCAGAACCCAGCGAGAACCCTTGGGGACCAGTTCCTCCACCAAACCCTTTGCGAAGTCGCTGGCAAATTCGGCCTGTGAAGGACCGGCGTTCGCCGGCGCGGTCGATCCCTGAGTTTTGGGAGTGGCGTTGTCGGTCGGCGGCGAAGGCTCTGCCACCGCCGAGGGCCCTGCCACCACCGAAGGCTCTGCCACCACTGTGGCCCTTGCGTCGACGCCGCTGCCCGCCTCCTCTGCGAGTCGATCGAGCTGTACCTCGAGGCCAGCAAGCCCCTGACGGGTGATCACCTTGGCTGAACTCTCGACCAGCCGTTGGCCGATGCTGGCGATCTTGCCGCCGACCTTAGCGTCGATGTCGTACGACAGCTTAGTTGCCCCGTCGGCGTCTTCGAGCCGCAGCGTGCCTGAGCCGTTCATGAAACCAGGTGCTCCGCTGCCATCGATCTGGAGTCGGTAACCATTGGGAGGATCGATGTCGAGCAATTCGACCTTGCCCTGGAACACTCCTTGAACCGGTCCAACCTTCATCTTCAACTTGCCGGCAAACTGGTTGTCGTCGACTTGTTCGAGTTCTTCGCAACCCGGTAGCGTGCGCGACAAGACTTCTGGGTCGAGCAACGCTCGGAAAACGAGTTCGCGTGGGTGTTGATAGAGGTGATCGCCGGTCAACTTCATAGATGGGGTCCTGGTGGCTGGAAGCCTTGGGTGGTTGGAACGACTCTCGCCGGATGGTCTCATCCGAATTGCTCAGGCCGAATAACTCGCGCTGACTACCTCGTGCCGAATAGCGGCCGAGTAGCTCGGGTCCGGATTGTTCGAGGCGCTGCGCTGATCGCCTCAGTTTAACCTCGACTTGCGCTCTAACCTCGACTTGCGCTGTGCTGCTGCCTTGCTGGTCCCTGGATTAGACTGCCTGGTGATAGAGCACGGCGCGTTCACCTTGCTCGATCTCGTCGAGGTTGGCGGCGACCAGTTGTCCGTGCTGGTAAAGGTACTCAACGTGCGCGCCTGCCTCTTCTAGGCCGAGTAGGACGTTGTATCCATGCAGTGAGCCGAACAAGCTCTTGCCAACGCCGCTGATGGACTTAGGTGTCGCACAACTGTCGAAGACTTGGTCGAGGCGTGCGCGATGCGAATCGGCGATGTCGACCGCTCTTTGGTTGACGTCTACGATCGGCTCTTCGTGGCCACCGAGACCCAACCGGATGCCCACAGTCTTTTCGATTTTGTGGAGCGACTCCAAGTAGTGACTCAGACCCATGTTGAGGGTGATCGACTCTGGCGCCTGGTGCGGTGTAATGCGCGACAGGATGTGATCTGCGGTCAGCATGATGTCGTCCACGCGCAGGCACACCAAGCCTGGGGAATGCCCGGGTACGTGGAGGACTTCGAGGCCCAAGTCGATGTTGCCTGACGGCAACGGCGCAATGACAGCTTCGCCTTCGTTGAGTAGAAAATCGACCGGCATTGAGCCGTAGTGAACCTTGGGCGCGCGATACATCTGGAGCAGTCGGTCCCGCGCGGCCTCTGACAAGCCGCAGGTGTCGAGGTAGCTGGCGACTCGTTGCGACGCAACCACCACGCGCTCCTCATAGTGCGAGAGGATGCGGCGATCCAAGACATGCACACCGATTGGTGCTTGGGTTTGTTTGCGAACAAATGCGAGGCCGCCGAAGTGGTCCATGTGACCGTGAGTTACGACTACCGCTTCGATGTCGGCAAGCTCGAGCTTGCGGCCGAAGCTTTTCTCAAGCGACGCGAAGCCCTCAATGAGCGCCTCATTGCAGGCGTCCATGCCCGACCCGGTATCAACCAGAGTCAAGGCGGGGCCGCCCTCGATCACGTAGACGTTGCCATAGAAGCCCGGGAAGACCTCGATGCACATGGCGTAGATCGTTCTCTCGTCCGAGGTCACGAACTTCTGAGGTGAAGCTACTTTGGTTTTCATAGTGCGATGGAGGGCAGTCGGTACGCGCCCTTATGGGTTGAGCAGGCGCCACAGTCGTAGAGCGAGCCGCTCCCACAACGGGCGATGTTTGAGGTAGTAGAGCTTTTGGCTCGCACGATAGTGCAGCAAGGCCTGGGGATCGTCTTTCGCGGTGCTAGCGCCTCCGCGATGGCAGGCGACAGCTTTCGGCTCGAAACGGATCTTGCCCTGTTGCCCTAGCCTTACCCCTAGGTCGGCGTCTTCGAAATAAAGGAAGAAGTCTTCGTCGAAGCCGCCCACGGTTTCGAAGACATCGCGTCTCACCATCAGGCATGCTGCGGTCAGCCATTCAACCGTCCGCGCTTGGGAGACCAACTCCATTGCTTTGGAGATCGCCCACGGTTCTTGCCGCTTGAGGGCTAGCCATAACCTGCGACGTCGGGCCTCCCAGAGAAAACCGGGGTGATGCGCCCAGGAGATCTCCGGCAAACCGTTGGGTCGCTCAATGCGCGGGCCAACCGCGACCAGACTCGGATCCTGATCGAGGGTGCGGCTCAGAATCTCGATGTCTTTGGGTTCGATGATGCAGTCGGGATTCAGAAACAATAGGTGAGAGGCAGAACCATCGCGCGCGCCAATGTTGGAGCCGGCACCGAACCCGTCGTTGCTGGGCCTGACGATAAAGCGCGCCCGTTCCAGCGCGTCAAGTTGGGCGCGCACCCCTAGCGCTGGCGATTCTTGGTCGTTGTCAACTACGGTCAATGACAGCGAAGCATTGAATCCAAGCTCGCTGGTCAATGGCTCGAGGCACTCCTTCAACGCTTCGGGCGCGTTGTAGTGCACGACCACTACATCCACCTTTACATCCACTACATCCACCTTGGGGCGGTTTGCGGTCTTCTCCGGCAGGGGAGCGTCAGCCGCAGCAGGCTCCGGCCTGGCTTGAGCTGGTCCGGCGTGGCTGGATCCGGTTGGCGCCGCCGTCAGTTGAGTTGAAGAGGTAATGGGTTGCTCTCGCGGCTCGAATTGGAGCCAAAGGGTCCAGTCCCCGACTTATTGTTGAGTTGAGGTGGTACCCCACATATCGACCGAGGGGCAAAGGGGACAGAGGTCCAAGAAGTCGAGAAAGTGCCCTGCGCCTTGCGCCTTGAGCACCCTTAGGCCCTAGTCGAACGGACATCGATCGTCTAAGCGTGTGAACACAGAAACCCAAGTACTTTAGCGGCTTCGAACTGCTGATCAAACCGATTCAGGGCAAATGTGAGCTCTCGGTCATCGTCTGGCGGTCGACCCGCGGCAGCGTGCATGGCCGCCGTAACCGCTTCCACCTCGGTCGTTTCGACCATCGGCAGGTGGCCTGACCACAGCTCTCGGTAGACCGGTGTTCCCAGCACCAGGGTGGGCGCGCCACAACAGACGGCCTCTAGTACCGGCAGACCGAATCCTTCATAGCTTGAGAGCGAAACTAGCAGCGTGGTGTTTTGGTAGAGATCGACCAGCTCTTGCTCAGAAACGTGACTGTGAAAGCGAACGCGATCACCCACCCCCGCTGCGTGGGCGATAGCTGCGAAGTCGATCTGCGGGCGCGTCTGGTTGCCGCCGACGATCACCAGGTCGTGGTCACGATACTGCGGTTCAAGAGCAGCGAAACTCCGAATCAGAACATCTAAGTGGCGCCGTTCGAGCAGTGTTCCCACCGACAGGAAATAGGGTTTCTCAGAACCCGCGCTGCGGCCCATGGTCACTTCTCTTGGTTTGAACACAGACCGATCGCAGCTCGGGTAGGCCATCAAGATCCGTTCTCGATCGACTCGATAGAGGGCCTCGATCTCGGACCTCGAAAAATTGGAGATGGTGACGATTCCCGCCGCCTTACGTGCTGATCGGCGCGCTAGGAACCGCCTGCGTAAAGCTTCTTTGCGACTGAATGCAGACGGATCACGCTCGAACGAAAGGTCGTGAAGTGCGACCACCGCAGGGGTCTTCGAAATCAGCGGAATTGCATAGGCGGGACAGAACAGTACGTCGACTGGGTTCTTGCGAAGTAGGCCGGGCAGAGCAAGCTGTTGCCAACCGACCACGCCCCGGTTGCTCGTGCTGCCATCGGTCGATGCGACCACCTTCGCGGAGTCGTGAAGGGCACGCGGCACCCGATCATGGTCGCGTGCAAACAGCACGAAGTCGGCACTCTCGCAAGAGCTGGCGTCGCTTTGTGCCAATGGGCCGAGCCAGACCTTGAGCAGGTCCATGGTGTAGCGGCCGACGCCGGTCATGTTGCCTTCGGTTTCGCTGATGTCGACGCCAATGGTGAGGCGCGATCTGGTCATGGCATCACCCGATCACGTCTTGTGGTCAAGTGGCTGACGTCAGGCAGAGCCGTTGCGGGTCGTTTGGTCTCGCAGAATCCGTCCATCGCGCAGTTCTACCACTCTGTGAGCATGGTCGGCGACGTCGTCTTCGTGGGTTACCAGGACAACGGTGGTACCCGCCTCCGCTAGTTGGTCGAACAAGGCCATGATTTCTTTAGAGGTCTTAGAGTCCAAATTGCCGGTCGGCTCGTCGGCGAGCAGGACCTTGGGTTGATTGACCAAAGCTCGGGCGATAGCCACTCGCTGGCGCTGACCGCCTGAAAGTTGGTTGGGCAGGTGATCGCCTCGATCACCGAGACCAACGCGTTCAAGGGCTGCTTTAGCCAATGTTCGGCGTTCGGGAGGAGTCGTGCGCTGCTCGCCCTCGCGATAGATCAGAGGAAGCGCGACGTTGTCGACCGCGTCCAAGCGAGGCAGCAGATTGAAACTTTGGAAGACGAAGCCGAGTACGTCGTTGCGCAGCTGCGCCAGTTCGTCATCGTCGAGGGTTTCGACGCCTCGCTCAGCAAGTTGGTAGTTGCCGCCGGTTGGGGTGTCCAAGCAGCCGATGATGTTCATCAGCGTGGACTTGCCCGAACCCGACTTGCCCATGATCGCGACGTACTCGCCTTGAGCGATCGAGCAAGAAACGCCGTCGAGCGCGCGCACGGTTTCGCCGCCGAGATGGTAGTGGCGCTCGACCGCATTGAGCTGGATCAGGCTATTCATAGCGCAGAGATTCGATTGGATCCAGTTCGGCGGCTCGCCGGGCCGGGTAGATCCCGCTCACCATGCCGACCGCTAGCGACACCAGGGTCGCTAGCAAGACCGAACTCAGCGTAACCAGCGTGGGCCAGCCAGCCGACAGCGCGATCAGTTTAGCGATGGTGACGCCCAAGACCACGCCCACCAATCCGCCCAGCCCACTGATGGTGAAGGACTCGACCAAGAACTGAATCAGGATGTCCTTCTTTTTGGCGCCCACTGCTCGCCGCACGCCGATCTCACGGGTTCGTTCGAGGACCGTGGCCAGCATGATGTTCATGATGCCGATGCCGCCGACCAGCAACGAGATGCCGGCAATCGAACCCATGACGATGTTGAACAGCCTCTGAGTCCGCCTGCTTTGCGCGAGCAAAGTCTGAGGCACTACGATCTCATAGTCCTCTGCTGCACCGTGCAACTGACTCAACAGTTGTTCGAGCACCCTGCCAGTCGATATCGACGCTTCCATCGGCAGCTCGTCTTTGAGCTTGACGATGATCTCGCTGAGCGGCGAGTCCAGCGGTCGACGATCGAACTTTCTTAGAGCTGTGGTGATGGGAACATAGATCAAAGTGTCGGGGTTCTCGACGCTGATTCCGTCTGCGGTCTCGGTTTCCGCGTTGCCGTTGAGCACGCCGACGACGGTGAGCCAGACATCGTTGACCTTGAGACGGCGACCGATGGCGTCGTCGAAGCCGAATAGGGTGCGGCGGGTACCTTGGCCGATGACTGCGATCTGGGCATGCTGGCGCTCGTCAACGGGGTCAAAGAAGCGGCCGTCCTGCAGACCCAGGCTCATTAGGTCGGCATATTGAGCAGAGACCCCAGCCAGCTTGGCCTCGGCGATTTGCCGTCCCGCCAGCACCTGGTAGGGCTCAATGTCGATCTTGGGTGCAACCGTCTCAACACCGGGCACCGACATCAACATGGCATCGACGTCGCGCATGGAGAGCCCGGCAGACTTCTGTCTGATCTCGCGCAGGTCATCGTCGGGAAAGGTCTTCGCCTTGACGATGACGTTGCGGATACCGAGGCGCTCGATCATTTCGAGCGTTTGACGCTCTGCACCAGCGCCGATCGAGAGCATGGCAATCACCGCCCCGACGCCGAAGATGACGCCGAGCATGGTGAGTAAGGAGCGCAGTTTGTGCGCGCCCAGATTGGCTAGGGCCGATCGGAGAGCTTCAGTGAAGTTCATGGCGCGGCGGTTGGCCCGGCCGTTTGGCTCGTGGTGTCCGGGGCAGCAATCGGGCTGGGTGGCACCTGGTCAGTTGATTGCGGTTGCTCGATGGCGATCTCATCTCCTGGACTCAAGCCCGATTCGATGACTGCCAGCGCGATCGAGCGAGGTCCGACTTCCACTTCGGTGCGTTCGAAGCGCTTGCCGTCGCGCTTGAATACATAGGACGCGTTGCCGTCGCGGAGTACCGCTTGTCTTGGCACCACCAGCGCTAGCTCGCGGTCTTCGATGTACACCAACGCCGACACCCGTTGTCCCGGTTTCATGAAGGTGGGATCCGTCTCGATGGGGGTCAGGGTGACGCCAAAGTAGCGAACCGGTGAGCCGCGAAAGGGCTGTTGTGAGACCGCATCGACAGCGGTCACTGTGGCTTCGACAGTGCTCTCGGGGCGAGACACAACCGTCACTAGGGCCGCTTGCCCCAAGGCGATTCCACTGGCGTCGGCTTCGAGCACGAAAACACGCGCTTGCATCTCGTCCAGTCGTGGCAGCTTTCCGAGTTCTCGACCTTGCCAGACCTCGCTTCCGACTTTGATCGGTTCACCCGACCAGTCTCGTGTCCAGGTTAGGATGCCGGGATGGGGGGCCCGCACCTCGAGTGCAGTGAGTCCCTCTTCGGCCTCGGTGATCCGCTGCTCAGCCAGCCGTCGACTGATGTCGACTAAAGCAGTGTCCGATCGCCGCAACTCCTTGCGGATGGTGCCAACTTCGGTGGCATGGGTTTTCCTGGTTTGCGCCAGTTCGCCGTCGATCTGCGATTCGATGATCTGGTTACGGGAGAAGACCTGATCATCCTGGAACTGAAAACGCTCCGCCACATTCAGCTCGAGTTCCGCGATTTCGCGATTCTTCTCCAGCTCGGTGAGCTGAGTATCGCTGTCTTTGACGGTTTTGGTTCCTTCGTGTCGCGCCTTAGTGAGATCGCCTTGTGCGTTCTGCAGATTGCGTTCCATATCGCGTGCATCGAACTTGAGAATCACGGCGCCTTCGTCCACCGCCATGCCGTCCTCGGCAATCCACGCCACTCGCGCTCGCTGTCGCACTTGGCTGGGGACCCCAATGACGGTCGACTCAACCGCCACCAGGTTGCCCTCGGCGCGGACTCGGTGAACGAATGCCTGCTCGCTGGCCTTGACCGTCGCGGTCTCGGGCGCAGCGCATGCCACCGTGTTCGCCAGAGCGAGAGTGACAGCGATGCAGAGGACGGCCGAACCTGAGTGTGAAGGGACAGAATGGGAAGGGACCGAGTGGGAAGGGATCAAGCGCGAAGTGAACACTATGAAGTGCTCCCGGCTGAACCCTTGGCGAGGATCACTTGATCGCCCTCTGCCAAGCCGCCGGTGATCTCGACCCAGTGTTCGTCGCGCCGACCCAGTTGAGGTGCGACGAGCCGCGTGCGCAACCATCCTTGGACCTCGACCATCGGTTTACCTTCGCGCCAGATGAGGCCGTCGATGGGCAGTGTCGGCACGTCCTCGGTGCGCAGGATCTCAAGCTCGCCTTGGATACGCATGCCTGGGCGCATGCGAGACGGGTCGGGGTTCAATAGCTCGATATCGACCCGCACGACCATGCGGGGATCGCGTCGCGATCGCTGTTGGACGGCCGGATTGATGCCGCGAATAGCACCTTCAAAAGAGTCCTCCGGTAGCGCGTCGAGAGCGAAGGTTACACGTTGGCCAACGGCAAGTTCGGCCGCGAAGACTTCGTCGATCTGGGCGGATGCTTTGAGGCGGTCGAGATTGGGCAAAGCGACGACCTTGTCCATGCGATTGATCTGATCTCCGACTTTGCGTTTCTCCCTCCGCCAGTTGGCCTCGTAGACGACGGTGCCGCCGGACGGAGCAAGCACGGTCATCGAGTTGATCTCGCGCTGCAATTGCTCGACTCGAGAAGTACGTTTGCGCACTTCAGAGTGCAGGCTGGTGAGTTGGCTGGATGCTTGTGCTGCCTGGGCAGCGGCTTTGTCGGTGAGATGGTGGTGCCGTTGATTTGCAGTTTCCAGATCGATCCGAGCCTGCTGGAGTTCCTTCGATGCGATGACAGCGTCTGGAGCCTCGGCCTTTAGTCGAGCGCGTTCGGCCTCTGCTTCAGCCTCGGCAAGTCCCAGGTCGCGGTCTTCCTGCTCAAGATCCGAGCTGGTCAGTCGCTTCTCGAGGTTGGTTTCGGCGGTTTCGAGCTTGGACATAGCCTCGAGCAAGCTCAGTTGCAGATCCGTGGTGTCAAAGGCAAGGAGAGTCTCTCCGGCGTCGACTAGATCGCCCTCTGGCGCCATGAACGAGATCTTGAAGTTCCACTGGCTTTGAATGTTGGCTGGAGGCCCGAAAGTTAAGCTGTCTTCCGCTTCGAGTTCGCCGCGGATCTCAGCGGAGCGCACCAGGGGCCGACTGGTCACGGAATAGGTCTCGCCCTTCGGGCGCGCTGCGACCAGGAGTACGGCTGCGCCTAGGACGAGAAAGATGCCGATCAAGTTCCTTTTGCGCATCAACTTCCACTCTCGGTCGCAAGCGCTGGCGCGGGACTCGTGACACGAGTTCCGGCTTCTGGGCCTAAGACAATGCACTCGATTGTGGAGCAGCGTCCTACCTCGGCGTCAATCCATCCGGTAGGGGTCTTGAGCTGGGCAGTGACAGTAGTTGTGCGCTTGACGTCGTCGGCGCTGGCAGCGCCCGCTGTGCGAGGACGACCTGTGAAGCGCATCGCCTCGCGTTTGACCACCAACGTTGGCTGGCCATGCCACTCGGCCAGCTCCGAGCGGATCTCGACACGGGCCGACATGCCGACCTTCATGATCTCTGCATCCGGTTGTTCGAGGTTGGCGATCAATCTAAAGACCCGACGCGCGGATCGCGAAGAGGTTTGTTGGGCGACCTCTTGGATCTCGGTGACGGTTGCTGTGAACGGGCGATTGGGGAAAGCATCGAGAACCACGGTGGCTTGGGCGCCGATCTCAACTGTGCCTTCGTCAACGTCGAACAGGTTGGCCTCCACCCGCAAGGTGCAGTAGTCCGGAAAGCGAGCGACAGGAACTCCGGGTTGAGCGTTATCACCTGATCGAAAGGGGCGCCCTTCATCTCGATTGAATGCGATCTCGAGTACGCCGTCGCGAGGTGCCGTTAGCGTCACGACTTCTAACGACTGTTCTGTTCGAGCAACTTCGGTGCGGGCTTTGGAAACCTCGACTTGCGTGATGCCCAGTTCAGCCTGGGCCTTGGCGAGTTGGTTGGCGAGCTTTCTTGATGCAGTGTCTAGTTCGAGTTCGGCCCTGCGTAGCGATAGCTGCAAAGTCTGATACTCCCGCTCGGGCTTCAGACCTTCTGGGATCGCAGCATCCACTTTGGTCTTTTCTAGGGCAAGTCGTTTGGACTCGACTTCAAATCGGGCGTCAGCCGCTTCTGCATCGAGCCGGGCCGCAGTGATGAGATAGGTGCTCTCAGCATCGACGACCCGGTCACGATTCTGCTCGAGCCCGGAGGCGAGGTTGGAGCTGTCGAATTCGGCGATCGACTGGCCCGCCTTGACCGCTGTTCCGTCCTCGAGGATCGACTGGATCGGGATCGGCCACATGCCAACTTGGGGAGCAAGCAGTTCGATTGCCTGAGCGGTTCTGATCTGGCCGGACAGCAAGACCACGCTTTCGAGCGGCTTGGCCTCAATGGTGGCTGTTTGGTCCTGGGCGTCCCTGCTACACCCCACGCCAAGGACGACTGCTATGGCGAGCGCTAAGGCAGCATGCGACTGGGTCGAGGTCAGTGGCTTCAAGAGGAGGGTTCCAAGCGTTCAAGGTGTGTCAGCCCCTTTAGATACGGCGGGGCCGGAGTGTGTGTCTAGCTCGATGAGCGAAAGGAAGGCTGGGGTGAGTGTGTCTCTCGAGGCTTTCAACCAATTTGGACGTTGACAGTTCCAATTCTTGTTCAGTGATGGCCCGGATCCGCTGCAGGCAGGGTGGCGGCGCCCGTGGATCGGAGGTGACGTCATGTTCAGGTGGCAGTTGGCTGTACGACCTCGAATAGGATCTTGAGTCAATGAGTAAGGCAACGCTTGTAGCGTAGCGTTCCATCACCGACTCGCGAAGCTTGAACAATGAAGACTCGGCTCAAGATCGTCCTCTGGGTAACCGGCGTTAGCCTGGTTGTGTGCACCTTCGCCTTCTACCTGCTGGAGCGCGGTGCCAACGAGAACATCAATAACTTTGGCGACTCGCTTTGGTGGTTCATCGTCACTACCTCGACCGTTGGCTACGGTGACATCTACCCAGCTACTGGCGCGGGTCGGATCGTTGCTGTACTCAGCATCTTGATCGGCTTTTATCTGTTCACCAATCTGGTGGCGATTATCACGGACTCGGTACAGCGATTCGTGGAACGTCGGCGCCTTGGATTGGTGAAAGTTGAGTGCAAGGACCACATCGTGGTTTGCGATTACACCGCGGTGGCTGACGAGATGCTGCGTTCGATTCGCAAGATCGAGGGGCTCAAGGAGCGCGAGGTGGTGATCGTTACCGATCTCGTGCGACAGCAACCTTACCCTGACTACCACTTCGTGCAGGGCGTACCCTTCAGTCCAGAAGCACTCGATCGAGCCAGCACCAAGGACGCTGCGTATGTCTTGATCTTTGCGAACTTTCGGTTCGCGGATCCTGACCTCAAGACGCTGCACGTCGCCTCAAGGGTTCTCGAGATCAATCCTCAAGCGGCAGTCTTGGTTGAGATGATCGATCCTGAATCAGAACTCCTAGGCCTGGCGCAAGGCAACATCGTTGCGATGGACTCGCGGAGACTGATCGAGCAGGTGCTGCAGCGTGAGCCGCTCGACCCACGCGAGTGGCTGCCGTCCGTCGATGGAGTTGTGGGTTCACCTTGACCTCCGTGGGCATGGATCAGAGGGGCTCGAATGCAGCGGTGCAGCCACGCCAGATCCTAGGTTTCTGGTTGATTGGGTGTCTGTTGCTGATGGTGTTCCACGGGTTAGTTCCGAATCATTGGCGAGCCGCCACTGTCATGGACTACGAGCTGCAGACCAAAGGTCTCCTAGAGGGCCGGGGCTTCCTCGGAGAAGATGGCACTGTTAGCGATCGCTATCCACCGCTGTTCCCGCTGCTGTTGGCTGCGCAGTTTGCAACTGCTGATCGGCTGGGTATCGAGCGCGTCACGGTGACGTCGTTGGTGTCGATCACCACCGCGTCTCTTGCCGGTGTCCTCATGCTGCAATGTGCGCTGTTGGTGGTGCCGTTGCCGATGGCCGCATTTGCTGGCTTCGCTGTGCTCTTGATGCCCCACCTTGCCTACGCAACCCTCAAACCGTTGAGTGTTGTGCCTTATGTGACCCTGTTGATGGCAGTGGTGACAGTTGTACTGAGGCAAGTTGCGATGAACCGGATCGATCTCAGCCGGTGGGCGTTCATCGGCTTCCTGGTTGCAGTCATGATGTTGTTGCGACCCATCGCCATCTTGTTTCCCCTGGTGGTTGTGGTCGTCGTTCTGGGTGCCTACCGACAGCACGCACGGCGTCAGAAGGTGCAGGTGATGCTTGCCTTCGCACTGACCCTGTTCCTGACGTTGCTGCCATGGGAGGCTTGGGTCCTAGCCAAGAAGGGTGAGTTGATTCCACTGTCTAGCGGGGGTGCTAGTTCACTCAGGGATGGGATCTCGTTCAATACCAAGAGTTTTCGCGAACCCTTGGCGTTTGGCCCTCGTCTCGAAGAATTCCAGAGCAGGATCGGCGAGCAATACACCACCTTGAACGAGCGAGGCGCGTTTCGCCGTTTCCTAGTGGCAGAATTCGCGCGTGATCCGCTGGCCGTGGTCCAGCTTTACGCACTCAAGGTGCGTCGCGCTTGGTACGGCACGGATTCCCAGAACAAGACCATTGAGATGGCGGGCGGCGTGCTGGCGATCCTGCTCGTACTACCGAGCCTGCTTAGCCTCTATTACATTGCACGCCAACAGCTGCGCGCCGCTGGAGCGGGCACCGGCTTGAAGTTTTGGGGCCCGGCACTTTGCATCCTGATTGTGCTTTATCACTGGCTCTTTGCCAGTCTGTTCAACAGCCTGGTGCGCTATATGGTCCCCGCGATGACGGTGCTGCCATTACTCTGGTGTTTCGCGCTCCAGGCTCGACTCGAGCGAAACGGCGTTTCCACTTGAGGGATCATCTGAAAGGCATGGTCCCTGTGCCGATGCGGGGTTTCCCCCCTAGTGGGTTACCGGAGGGGCTGCCGCCTTCCAAGACGCTCCATCACCCCGGCCAACAACAATGGCCAGGCCACTGTGGCGTCTGCAGGGACTTCCGCAAAGCGGCCGCCCTCGTTCTTGGGAATGAACTTGCCCCACGAGACACCTTCGCTGTAGGTGCACCCGGATAGGCCGCCCCAATGCACCGGTTCAGGGCAGATCCGGACGGCGTATTGGAAGCGCCGGTTGAAGCTCTCACCGTCCGCTTGGAGTGCGGGATCCCGAGCGCCGCGTTTGCCGATGATGTCGAGAAACGGGCCCACTTGCTGGGCCCAGTTCCGGGGAACTCCGCCACCGATGGTGAAGATGCCGAGCCGCTTCTTGGTCAAGACCTTTTCGCTGTAATCCTCGAGATCGAGGAACGGGTCGAATGGGATGGGGCTTCGCCCGTCTAAGCGGCGCAGACGGTTCAAGATCGCGAAATCGAGGCCAAGTTCGGAGTCGGTGAACGCTGGCACATACACCGGCACGTTCTTCTCGAAGGCAGAGCGCAAGACGCCTCGTCCTTCGGTGTTCTTGGTCAGCCACTCGCCCAGCACTTGATGAATGCTCGATGAACAGGCGGTGACGGTGTCGGGCCAGGCGGAAAGAGCTTGGCGGAACATTAGCTCGACGTCGTCAAGGTTCTGTTCGAGTTCGAGCGTGTCGTAGATGCGGTCGAAGCCTCGAGCGTGAAGCTCGGAGTCGTCCAGGTCCGGTTGATGCTTGAAATGTTGCAGCCCAGCGGCTTCGACGAAGCCGTGAGCCATCAGTGCTCCAGTCGAGACCATCACGTCGAGCATGCCCTGATCGAGCATGTCGCAGATCAGAAGCCCCTGCTTGGCGACAGTCATGGCCCCAGTGAAGGTGCCAACAACCAGGCAGTCTGGGTCCTCGACCATTTCTACCAGGATGTCAGCCGCTTCACCGAGCTGGCGTCCCCCGAAGGCGGTCATCTTCATCGAGTCGAGGAGGTCCGAGAAGTTGTGGACCTGCGCGAGGTCCAACGGCCGCAGTGGTTCCAGGTTGAACTCGGCGTCGTTGGGGCTCTGGCTAGCTTGATTGATCTGGTCTGACACGGCCTTCTTAGGTGACTTGCTCATGCTGCGGATCATAGTCTGAGTGCACCATGGCTGAGGATGAGTACGATAGGGCTCTACAGCACCTCAAACTGCGAGCGGCACCAGTAGCCTGTGGCTCGCGCCGACGTCCAGCGGAGAATCAAAGATCATGAACGGCACCGGAAACCAATCGAGCAAGAACACCAAGCGCGGAAAGCAGTTGGCCAGCGGTGATGGAATCGATCGCCGCAGTTTGTTTGGCTATGCCAGCGGGGTGGTGGGAGCAGTGGCTTTGACTGGTGCTGCCTGCGCTCAGCCTGGTACCGGATCGAGTGCGGGTGGCAAGCAGGCAAGCGACATCGACTACAACGATTTCGATTGGCTTGAGGCCGATATTGAATCCTTGCAACTGGCAATGGCCGAGGGTCGAGCCACGTCTCAATCTTTGACCCAGGCGTACTTGGATCGCATCGAGCTGATCGATCGGCAAGGCCCCTACTTGTGTTCGATCATCGAGACCAACCCAGATGCTCTCAACATCGCTGCGACGCTGGACGCTGAGCGGGCACAGGGCAAGGTGCGCGGCCCTCTTCATGGACTGCCGATTCTGGTCAAGGACAACGTGGCGACCGCCGACCGTATGACCACAACCGCTGGTTCGCTTGCGCTTCTTGGATCGATCCCGCCCAAGGACTCGTTCGTGGCAGCGCAGCTACGGCTCGCCGGGGCGGTTCTTTTGGGCAAAGCAAATCTGTCCGAATGGGCCAATATTCGCTCGACCAATTCGTCGAGCGGCTGGAGTGCTCGCGGCGGTCAATGCAAGAACCCGTACGCCTTGAATCGCAATCCCTGTGGTTCGAGTTCAGGCTCGGGCGCTGCTACGTCCGCCAACTTGTGCGTGGCGGCGATCGGGACCGAAACCAACGGATCGATTGTTTGCCCGAGCTCAGCCAACGGTCTTGTGGGGATCAAGCCCACGCTCGGGTTGGTGTCGCGTTCACGCATTATCCCGATCGCGCATTCGCAGGACACCGCCGGGCCAATGGCGCGGACCGTGCGCGATGCAGCGCATGTGCTGACCGCTCTGGTGGGGGTGGATGCAGAAGACGGCATCACCGCGGCCGCTGCTGATCATCAACAGGACTACTCACAATTCCTCGATGACGGTGGAGTTGCGGGCAAACGGATCGGGGTAGTACGCAGTTCGAGCGGTTTTGATGATCGAGTGGACGCGCTACTTGAAACTGCGATCGCGACCCTGGAGGAAAAAGGTGCGGTAGTGGTGGATGTGGAGTTCGAGAACTCGCGCGAGATGGGTGCCACGTCCTACACTGTTCTCAGCTGCGAACTCAAGTCTGACCTCGCCCAGTATCTTGCTGGCCTCGGGCCCGAGGCACCGGTCAAGACGTTGGCCGACGTCATTGCCTTCAACGAGGCCAATGCCGATCGCGAGATGCCCTACTTTCAGCAAGAAATTTTCCACATTGCCGAAGCCACCGGTGGAGTTGAAGATCCAAAGTACGCCGATGCGCTCGCGACCTGCAAACGCCTTGCGGGCAAGGAAGGCATCGACCGCATCATGGATGCGGACACCCTGGACGCGCTCATCGCGCCGACTGGAGGCCCCGCCTGGGTGACCGATCTGGTCAACGGCGATCATTTCTCCGGAGGCAGCAGTAGCCCTGCGGCGATTGCCGGCTATCCCAACATTACGGTACCAATGGGTTTCATTCATGGCCTGCCGGTGGGGTTGTCGTTCTTCGGCCGTGCCTTCTCCGAGCCGACGCTGCTAGCTATTTGCTATGGCTTCGAGCAGGCCACTCAACACCGCACTGCGCCACAGTTCTTGTCGAGCGCGATTGAGGCATAGCAGCATCAACGATTCACACGGCCCACACGAACATCATCAACAAGGAGTCATCTCACATGGAACTAGGAGCATTCTCAGTCAGCCTGGCAGTGAAGGACATCGAGGCGTCGCGCGCGTTCTACGCAAAGTTCGGTTTCCAGGAGGCCGGCGGTGATGTCGCGCAGAATTGGCTGATTCTCAAGAACGGCACGCATGTGATCGGCCTGTTTCAAGGCATGTTCGAGAAGAACACGTTGACCTTTAATCCCGGTTGGAACAGCAACGCGGAAGAGGTTGAGGGGTTCACTGACATTCGCCAGTTGCAACAGTCGCTCAAGGAACAAGGCGTAGAGTTCGTGGACGAGGCCGATGAATCCACCACCGGGCCCGCCCATTTCGCCGTGGTCGACCCAGATGGCAATCCGGTGTTGGTGGACCAACACGTTTGAGCTAGAGGGAGCTGTGCTGTCACACGGTGACGGCCAGCGGTGATTCTCGAGCCGAGATCCGCTATCGTGGGCCATCGTTGAGACCGACCACGCCACAGATCAATGCCGCCAAGCGACTCGATGCCGCAGACGACGCGGCGAGTGCAGGAGACCGCCGATGATGAAGAAGCTGCTGACCATTTTGCTTGTTGGATCGATCGGCTTATTGCTGGTCGAGGTCATGGTGTTGGGGTTGGGTACCAGAACGAGCATCGTCCTGGTGCTCATGTCTTTGGTCAATGTGTTGATCAGCTTAGGGCTCTGGGGACTCAGTACCGCATCAAGGGCCGCTGGCTCCGCATCTGGAGTCGCCAAGGTGATCCCCCTTGGGGTCTTGCTGACTTCGTTGGGCTTGCTGGTTCTGGCAGCGCCGCCTTGGCCGGTGGCCCGTTCGTGGGACCTTGAATTGACCCAGGTGATCCGCGATAGTTCACTGTTCTCGGGCGCCTTGATCGCGGCGACGTTGGGATTGGTGGTGTTAGGTATCGGGCACTTTCATCATGTTTCCGTGCCCCGGTGGACGGCCCTAGTACTGATTGTTTGCTCGCCCATTGCCATGTTGATCACGCTGAACAGCGGACCACTGCTGGTGGCAAACTTGGCGGGACTACTGGTTGCTCTGGCTTTGGTCGCGATGACCATGCGCCTCGGAGTTCATGGCTCATCGCGACCGTCGGTGGCTGCATAGGCCAACGTGCCCCCCGCAGCCATTTCCGGGTCCGTAAGGGCAGCCATCTCTTATCTGCTAAATACGGTGGTGCCACCAACCACCGTTTCGAGCACCTCGAGCTGGTCCAGGGCGGTCGGTTCGACCGCTAACGGATCGCGCGACAGGACGACGAAGTCGGCCTTCTTGCCGACCTCGAGCGAGCCGATTTCGGTCTCCAGGAAGTGCTGGTAGGCACCCTCGATGGTCAAGGCGCGCAGTGCCTGTTGAACGGTGAGCCGTTCTTCTGGTCCTAGCGAGTGACCGTTGCTGGTCGTTCGGTTGACTGCGGCCCACAACATGCGCACCGGCTCCATGGGCACCACTGGCGTGTCTGCGTGCACTGTGAAATGAAGGCCTGCGTCGAGCGCGCTTTTGGTCGGGCTCATGCGTGCGGCGCGCTCAGGACCCATGAAGATGTCGCGGTGACGATCGCCCCAGTAGTAGGTGTGGAGCTGGAAGAACGACGGAACCACACCCAGTTGCGCCATGGTCTCGATTTGGTCGGGGCGAGTCATTTGCGCATGAATGATGATCGGTCGACGCTGGGTTGCATCGCCAAAGCGGTCTTGTGCTTGACCATAGGCATACAGGATGTCGTCGATCGCAGCGTCGCCATTGCCGTGGATGGCGATCTGCCGACCGTTCTCCCACAGTTCGAGAACCGCCTCTGTGAGGGCTTCTCTCGACTGGATCGGATAGCCGCGATACTCGGGATCACCCTGGAAGGCAGCGTGGTAGGGCTCTCCTAAGAAACCGGTATAGCCCTGGATCGAGCCATCGGCAGTGATCTTGGTTGCGCCGATACGCAGGTTCTCGGTGTCAGTTGGGAACGTGGCCTCGCCCCTAAGCATGGTTTGGCTGGCGACAAGATCAGGCCAAGCCACGACTCGGATCGGCATGGCTGAGGAGGCATCAAGCTTGGCGAGGTCGTTGAGCGCGGGAATCGTGGTGAGTCCGTTTTGAGCGGTAGTGATCCCGGCTGCGGCGTAGATCCCGATTGCTGTTGACAGTGCTGTGCTTCGCTCTTGATCAGTGCGCGGCGGAATCTGAACGAAGACCCGGCCGAAGGCTGAGCCCTCTTCGAGCACGCCATTGGGTTGCCCCGACGCGTCCTTGCGGATGCGCCCGCCAGGAGGCTGCGCGGTGTCCTGAGTGATGCCACCCAGCTCTAAGGCTCTGGAGTTGGCCACCGCGAGATGCCCCGACACGTGAAAGGCGAGGATCGGCAGGGTCGAACTCGCGCGATCTAGATCCTCGCGGGTGGGGTGTCGTAGCTCACTCAGCAAGGTGTCGTCGTAGCCGAAGCCGACCACCCATTCTCCGGGCGCGGCTTGGTCGGCCTGCGTCTTGAGGGCGGCCACAACCTCATCGATGGTGGTCAGCGATCCCACTGGCGGTGAAGTGAGATTGACGGTAAAGGTTGAGGTGTCACCGGTCATCTGCAAATGGCTATGGCCGTCAACGAAACCGGGAATCAAGGCGCGATCGCCGAGCTCCGTGACTAGGGTGTTCTCGCCGATGTAGTCGCGGATCTCTGCCTCGCTGCCTACTGCAACGATCAGTCCGTTGGTGATCGCAATCCCGTTGTCGATCGTGTTGGAGCTGTTGACCGTGTGGATGGTGCCCAGGATGACTCGATCGGCCGGAGGACGGTTGGATTCTGGGTTGGTGCAACCGATTGCGCCCACCAACAGTGTTGCGATGACTAGCGCTGAATGGAGGTGGCGCGGTTGAAGATTGGTGAGGCTTCGAATTAAGGTCGTCGACAGCAAGGGGCGCTCCATCTCTCGGCGGAGAGTGATCATCGGGTCTGATAATGGGGTGAGCCCTCGACAGTAACCGATCCATGGGGGTGTTCGCGGGGGCTGTTCGGTGCTGTGGCTGCGGCTTTTTGCTTAGGCGGGAAGAATCTGACCTCGCCCGTCTGTTGTCGATCTCACACCACGAGACTGCGCGTCCCGTACACTTCAGCGAACAACTTTCCGAATGACGCGCGTTGCACCCCTGCATCGCACGACTCGAACATCGCACGACCCACATGTGGGAACCTGGTGTTCCCAGACTGCTCACGAAACTGAGGCACTCCTATGTCGAAGCACACCGATCGCAACAGCGCCGCCAGCCGGCTGCTCTTTCCCGCTCGCAGGTACCAAGCAGGACTCACTGGCTTGGCCTTCGCTACCGCAGTATTGACTGCGAGCTGGCTCAGCGCCCATACCCCCGAGCCAACAGCCTTTGAGCCCTCAGCGGCAGGCGCTTTTGTCCAGCAGGACAAGAAAAAAAAGAAGCAGCGCGGCAAGACGGTCAAGGCGCGGATGGTGCCCAGCGAGCCGCCTCCTTCCACTGCGCCTGAGGAATCCGAAGTGACGGAGGTTGCTCCGGCACCGGTGGTTGAGGAGAGCAAACCGACGGCTGCGGCTCCCGCACCTGTTGAGGCTGCTCCTGCTCCTGCTCCTGCTCCTGCTGAGGCTGAGGCTGCTCCTGCACAAGTTGTCAAGGAGGAGGCGCCCAAACCGTCTCGCAGCGAGCGCCGCGCCGCGGAACGAGCGGCCAAGGAAGAAGCCAAAGCGCAGGCTTCTGCAGTGCGCGCCACGTCTAGCACCGCGGAACCCACCGCTACGACCAGAGCGCCCGCTGCAGCCACAGCTGCATCGGCTCCGGCTCCGCGCGCTTCAAGCAGCGCAACGACCACCACTCCGGCCGTGACGCCATCGGCGGTCACTACTCCGGCTAAGCCGGTCTCAGCGACCGCGACCGCGACAACGGCTGCGCCCGCGCGGGTCGCGGCCGACGTGCCGCGAGCCACGGCAACCACCGCTCCCCCCACCAGGCCTCGCGACGTGATTCAGGACCGGGTTGTGGTGCGCGAAGTTCTGCTGGACGTGCTGGTCAACGACAAGAAGGGTAACCCGATCGTTGGTCTCGGACCGGACGATTTTGTTGTTAGCGAGAACGGCGAAGTTCGGGAAGTGACCAGCGCCACATTCTACGGTGGTGAGGAGTTCTCAGGCTCCGGTCGCGAAGGCAATGCCCGTACGGATCGCTACTTCATCTTCATGTTTCACGATCTGAAGCAGGCCAATCCGCAACTCACCGGATCACAGATCGACGCCGGTCGCTGGGCCACCCGCTGGCTGGAGGACGGCATGCTGCCGAACGACCAGATTGCAGTGGTCGGCTACGACGTGCGGCTGAAGCTCTACCAAGACTTCAGTCGCGATCGCAACGAGATTGCTGAGGCCATTCTGGCGGCTTCGCGCGGCGGCAAGGATCCGGATCGCTGGAAGTCTCGCTCGGCCCCGGTGTTCGATCCAGATAGCCCGTCTCTGTTCGTCAACCTGCCCACCGGCGCGACCCTGTCGAAGGCGACCCCTAAGATTCAGCAGGCGCTCGAGTTGCTCGGCAATGCGGCAGAAGGCATAGCTGGTCGCAAGAACTTGGTGCTGTTTTCCCTCGGGTTCGGCGAGACGCGTGGTTCGTTTGGCGATTATGTTCCCGATGCCCGCTATTACCCGCCCATGGAGCAGTCGCTGAACAACGGCAACGTCGCTGTCTACGCGATCAACACCTTAGGCGCCCGGCGTGGTGGCAACACGATGACCGGTATCACCGATTCGCTGAGTGTGATCGCTCAGGATACAGGCGGCTACTACTACTCGAACCACAACAACGTGAAGACCCCGCTCAAACAGGTTGCAAAGGACAACGCGGCCTACTATCTGCTGTCGTATCGCACCGAGTACGACCTGGGCACCCAGGGCTATCAAGAGGTTGAGATCGAGACCACGGCGGCCGGCGCTAAGGTCAAGGCGAGGCAGGGCTATCGATACGGGGTAGCTCCCGGCGAGAATCCGTAGTCGCGACTAGGACGATGCACGAGGCCTGCGGCTGTCTACCGCAGGTCTCGCTGCGGTTCTTAGCGTAAGCTTTCCACGAGCGTTTCGATCACCCGAGGTTCGAACTGGGTGCCTGCTCGGTCACCCAGGTGAGCGAGGGCTCGCTCCGGTTCGAGAGCTCGACGGTAGGGTCGGGTTGACGTCAGTGCTTCGTAGACGTCGACAACGCTCAAGATGCGAGCGAGTGGGTTGATGTCTTCGCCAGCGAGCCCCTGCGGGTAGCCTTCGCCGTTCCACCACTCGTGGTGGTGATGGATTACCTCGCGAACGTCGTTGAAGGCACTCAGTGGTTCGAGGATTGCGAGGCCGAGTTCTATGTGCGGCCGCATTTTGGCGCGCTGTTCTTCATCGTAGGATTCCTCTTGACCCAGGAGCCGTTGTGAGATCGCGACGCTGCCCAGATCGTGAAGGAGGGCAGCGCGCCGCAGTCGTTCGAGTTCTGAGGGCAAAAGATCCAGCCTTTTACCGAGCCTCATTGCCAACTGCGCCACGCGTTCGGAGTGGCCGCGGGTGTAAGCGGAGGTTGCATCTGCGGCTCTTGCCAGCGCGAGCAGAGAGTCTGCGGCGAGGCGCTCGGTGGCGAGCTTGCGCTCGCAGGTGGCTAGGGCATGAGCGATTGAACGGCTAAGTGCAAGAACGCCTGGAGCGTCACCGAATCGAAGGGGCTGGGCCGCGGAGTTGGCTCTGCCGAGGGCGAGAGCGCCGAGCACTTCTTTGTTTGCTCCCGCGTCGCGCGGGGCCACGCGCAGCGGAATGACATCTAGATGTGCGAGCTCGCCATCCGCCATCGGGCGTTCGAGATTTGCTAGATAGTCGGGCAGTTCTGCAGCGCTAGAGAAACGCAGGGCCTGCGTGCCAACCTCGCTCAGTTGCGGTGCAGGTTGCATTTTGAGAACCACCATGTCTTGGCTTCCGTCCGGCAGCCGAGAATGGCTTTGCGCCAATAGATCGGTGTCGCGATAGAAGCGAACGCAGGTGATGGTCATCGCTTCTAGCCCGTCGGCGGCGATGATCGGCTCAGTCAAGCGAGCTGAAGCTTCCAGGATGTGCTCCGGCTCCAAGGTGGCAAGCGCTTGATCGTGCAACTGTGCTTTGACCTGGGCTCCACGCATCCGGTTGAGTGCCTTGTTGAGTGTGGGGCCGGATCCCGCCAGTGCGCCGCTGGTGGGCACCGTTGCGGAATTCCCCGGGTCATCCACGACCAGGCCAAACGCCTTCGCGGTGACGGCGAGAGCTTGCCGCGCTCGAAGCCAGAGCGCTGCCAGAATGATGGCGACAAGCCCCAGTGCAACCGCGGCTACCCACTCAAGCGGAAGCCGAGTGAAGAGTGTTGTCTCGAGCGCTGGGAGCGCGAGAACGAAGGCAAGAGCAGAGTTGGCCAGGGGCATGGTCCAAGCTTACTCGCAAACCATGCAGGCTCTACTGTGGGCGAGCAGAGTGTAGGCCGAGTGTAGGCTGAGTGTAGGCAGAGTGTTAGGCGGTATCGAGGGCGTGGTCGGCCAGATCGCTGAGCTCGATGACGTCGAGAGTTCGTTCGTGGCACGCGCTGAGCATGACCTTTGGCGCCATGCCTGCATCGAGGGCCTCCTTCCAGCGGGCTGCGCACAAGCACCAGCGATCTCCGGCCGAGAGCCCAGGAAACCCATATGCTGGCATCGGGGTCGAGAGGTCGTTGCCGCGGTGTTTTGAAAACGCAAGGAACTCGTCGGTGACTTCGACGCAAACCGTGTGGCGACCGTGATCCTGATCGGAGGTTTGACAGAACCCAGTACGAAAGAAGCCGGTTTGAGGGTCCGCGCAGCACAGGCTCAACGGGCCGCCGAGCACATTGCGATCGGGGTCGCGCTCTAGATCACCTTGGTCCATCATGGATTGCGAGCCGCGCGCTTGATCGAGAACTTCCACGAGCCGGTGGTGGTCTTGCCATCCGGATCCTCGGTGATCCACGTTGCGACGTACTCGCCGTCTGGCATCGGGCCTACCACCCGTGCCATCAGATCGTCGGATCCCATGGTGTGCAGTCCTTGCACCTCGAGGGCTCCGGCCGGCCCTTCGAGCGAGAGCGAACTCTTCTCCACGTTAGGAGTGTGGGGCAAGAACACTCTGAGCGAGCGCGCAGGCCGACTCAGTTCCGCGCCGGCGGTGGGCTCGGTCTTGGGCTTGGCCTGCTCTTCGGGGGCCGTCTCCTCGATTGTGATCCCCGCTAAGACTGGCCTCGGCAGCAGTGCAAGTGCCGTGAACAGTGCAAGTGCCGTGAACGGTGCGAGTGCGACGGTTGAGTAGCGAGTAGACAATCTCATGGGAACGCTCTTGTTGTGTTTTGGTCGGATGGGCCCCGCGCTAAATGAGCCGGCGGGCTACAGAGGTGTCAACGCCTCTAGCCGCAGTCTAACTCCGGATAGAGGGGCTGTTCTGAACATAGTGAGAGACCTACGGTCGAATGGATGTAGTAGCGATCTGATGTCGATTGATCCCGCAGCTCTGCCGTCTTTGGGAACCTCCAACGCTTCGGCGTTAGGTTGTTCGGTCCGCCGGGCCGCTCAGTCTTTCGGTGGTCGCAAGACAGGGCAGGCAACCGGGCGAGCCGGGAATGCCCAGAGGGAGTGCCCAGACGGAGTGCCAAGGGGAAGTCCCAGAGCGCGCCGTGACACACTGGTCTTTGTCCCCTAACCCAGCTTGAAGGAGGTTTGAACCATGCCTGAAATCACTGCGCTCTACACAGGAGTACTAGGCCTATTCGCGGTTGGCCTTGCTGCCGGTCCCGGCCTACTCCGCGGCAAGGTCGGCGTCGGCGCTGGAGATGGGGGTAATCGAGATTTGGAACTGGCGATGCGCCGACACGCTAACTTTGTTGAGCACGTTCCGTTGACTCTTCTGTTGATTGCGGGCCTGGAGGTGAGTGGAGTGGCAGGCAACACCATCCACATCATGGGCGCGGGACTGGTGGTCTTCCGAATCTTTCACGCCGTTGGCATTTCCCACACGGTCGGTGGCCTGGCTCGCACGATCGGGGCGGCTGGTACCACGCTCATCACGGTAGTGGCATCAATCTGGCTGATCGTCAAGTTCGTCCTTTAAGGAGACGCTCTCGAAACTTCGTTTCTTTAGAACGACGCTGTGACAACTTGGTTCTTTCGCACGACGCGCTCAAGACTTCGGTCTCTAGAACCCCAAAGGGCGTCAGGCCCGTTTGGCCCGCAATCGCAAGACTGCGGGCCGTTTGATGGCCAAAGCCTATTTGCCGGAGTTGCGGAGAAGCTCGTCTTCAATCACCTGGACCATCGCTCCGTACGAAGGCACTCGGCCAGGAGCAATGATGCGGCCGTTGATGAACACCGACGGTGTTCCATTGAGACCGTGCTTGCTGGCCAAGGTGACGTCGGATTGAACCACGTCCGCGTACTTACCCGAGTCGAGGCATTGATCGAAGCTCTCGCTGCTCGCACCGGCCGCAGCCGCCATTCCCTTGAGTGCGTCGACATCGAGCGTGCGTTGGCTAGCAAACATCGCGTCGTGGAGTTCCCAGAACTTGCCTTGGTCGCGAGCACACAGCGACGCCTCGGCGGCCTTCTGCGCTTGAGGATGGATCGAACGGAGCGGTAGCTGGCGGAAGACGACGCGAATCTTGTCACCGTAGTTTTCAAGCAACTCGGTGACGGTCGGATTGAATCCCTTGCAGGCAGGACACTGGAAGTCTGAGAACTCAACGATTGTCACCGGTGCTTCGGGATTGCCCTTGATGGTAGCGCCGACGTCATCGAGGGTGACTCGCACAGGCTCGAGCAAGATTTCCACTTTGTGTTGCTTACGCAGATCGGCGAGCAGTTTTGAACGCTGTTCGCCAGCTTGAGTCTGCGTAAGATAGTTCTTGATCTGAGGCTCCAGGGCCTCCTTCGGCTGACCCTGCAGGCGAGCCTTGTTCGCTTCGTACCAGGCATCCACCGCCTCGTCAGTCACTGGCGTGGTGTGCTTTTCCATCTCGATCTTCAAGTAGGCGTCGAGCGGCACGCCTTGAGCCTCGGCGCCGCGCTCGAGCAAAGCGTTCTCAACGAATGGTCCAAGGCCCTCTTCGAGCAGCTTTGCTTTCTGTAGCGCGAGTTGCTCGAGCTGGTCGCTCAAGAAGGCTTCAAGATCGGCCTGGGACAGCGCAACGCCGTCGATTTTGGCGACGACCGTGCTCTCTTGGGCGAGGGCCAAGGGACTGATTCCCAAGGCCAGGAGCAGGAGTAGCGCAACGCATAGCTTGGTGCGCTGAGAGAAGCGGAGGTGTGAAGACATATGAAGCTCCTAGTTGTCGCGGTTTGGCCGCAGGCAATTGGGTCTATGAGAAGTGAAACGAGTGCGGCTTGTTTGGCGCGCTCGCGTTCCTCAAGAACGCATCGCTGCCGGCGCGGTTCCGCCGCTCCCTTGACTAGAGCCCTCATTTTTTCACAGGCAAGCGGGCTTTTTCCGAATGGATGCGCTCACGTGCGTTTGGGTACACTGATGCGATTCGATGACGCTGCGGCTGACGAGTCCGCGAGGCGAAGTGACAATGGATGGACAGAGAATGAAAGCTAGAGCGCACACGATCATTTGCATCGGGGCGGTTGCGGCAATCGCGAGCTTGGCCTTGGCCAAGCCGCCAGCTGCGCCACGGGTGATTACAGACTCGAGTGAAAGAAGTGGCCTTGCGCTATTGCTTCACCAACCGCTCTCGATCGGTTTGCTTGCTGAGACCGATCTGCAGCGTCTATGGACGGTTTGGGAGCCGACCGAACGCGCCAAGGCTCAAGCCGCGAGTGACGATCACCGTCGCAAACTCACGTTCGAACGGTACGGGCTGATCGAGCGCGATGCATTCGATGAGACGGTCGACGATTCCTGGTTGCCGCTCGGATACACGCGTGAAGCCACCGGTCGGTTGGCGCCCAATTGTCTCGTTTGCCATGGCGGCAAGGTGGCGGGGCAGGTCATCCCTGGCCTGCCCAACAGCCATCAAGATTTTGGCGGTTTGCTGGGAGACCTTGCCGCACTACGGGCCACTGACTCCGGTAAGGATCCTGAGCTGGCTCGCGCAGGAGCGAGCTTTGGGATTCCGATGAACTTCGTGGCTGGCAGCACCAACGCGACCATGTACAGCATCCTGCTCGGCTCCATGCGCGATGAGCACCTTGACATGCGTTTTCCTCCCAAACTGTCGCAGCCGCTGGTTCACAATTCGATTGACGCACCCCCGTGGTGGCACTTCAAACGGAAGTCGCGGATCTACTGGGACGGGATGGCGCCCAAGACTGTTCGTACCTTGATGCAGTTCGCCATGGCGCCTGGACTGAGCGGAGAGAAGATTCGCTCATTCGAAGACGAGTTCGAGACCATTCGCTCGTACATCAACTCGATCGAGGCCCCGGAGTATCCCTTTCCTATTGATCGCGCGCTTGCGGCAAAGGGAGAGGGTGCCTTTGAGCGTGTTTGCTCCGAGTGTCATGGCACATACGGGGCCAATGGCGAGCAACGGACATACCCGGAACGTACCGTTTCGCTGGCGCTTTTGGGCACGGATCCTGTGCGGCTCGGTGCTATCAAGAAGGAATCGAAGGAGATCTACAACGCGAGCTGGTTCTCCAATTATGGTGAACACCCGGTGGTGCTTGAGCCGAAAGGCTATGTAGCTCCACCGCTCGACGGAATCTGGGCGTCGGGTCCCTACTTGCACAATGGGTCGGTGCCCACGCTGTGGCATATCTTGCATCCGGATCAACGACCGCAGGTCTGGCGTCGGTCGCTGGACGGCTATGACGCGAAGCGCGTAGGCCTCGAAGTTGAGGTGTTCGAAGCGGTCCCTGAGGTGGCGACGGAGTGGGAGCGGCGACGGTACTTTGATGCGTCAATCACCAGTCACAGCACCGCCGGTCACCGGTTCCCTGAAGGACTAACACTCGATGACCGGGTGGCGGTTCTCGAGTACCTGAAGACTCTCTAGGAGAGTTGGAAGCACTGATGAGCGCAATGTCGAACGCTCGGTCGAACCCAACGTCGAACGAGGCCTCAACCGCCGTCGAGTCAGTGGAAGCCAACGAACAGCGCTCGATTGCGACCAAGAAGGTCGCTCGGCGCGGCTTTGAGGAGCTTGTGCTCGGCGAGGTGTTTAGCTTGCCGAAGCGCACCATCACCAGCGCCCACTTTGATGCTTTTCAGGCTCTCTCTGGTGACGATCACCCGATGCACTACGACCGTGACGAGTGCATTCGGCGCGGTCACGCGGATCTCCTAGCTCATGGTCTGCAAGTAGTGGCCTTGGGCGCTGCCGGCGCAGGGCTGTTCCCTTACGTGGTGGAGAAGGCGATGCTCGGCTTCATCGAACAGACGTCCAGATTCGTCCGACCGGTTGTTCGTGGCGATACCTTGAGGCCCACGCTGACGGTGGCAGAACTCAGGCGCCAGAGAACCACCGGAGTAGTGGTCCTCCGGCTCGAAATTTTCAACCAGGACGATCTCGTGGTTCTCGAAGGCTCACACAGCTATCTGCTGCGGCTGGACCGCAGTACATAGAGCCTTTCTCAAGATCGATGATCAGCGCGCCGATGACTTCACCGCGAGCAGCGGCACTTTCTCCTGATTGAACCGACGGCCCAGTTCGGCCAGTTGGCCATCTTTGACTGCTTGGTATGCGGTCACCGCTGCTTTGAGTTCATTGCCAACGTCATCGAGTCGACGGAGCGCGTCGTCGCCGGGTGCTTGGTCGGCTGAGTCGAGCAGGCCGAGAAGGTAGGTATATTGGCTCAGCAGTTGGGGCTCCAGTTCCGCTCCGACCTTGCCAGCCTTTGGCTGGACTAAGAGTTCCTCTATGCGGCTGAACTCAGCAACGGTCTCGGTGCCAAGGTCTCGGGTTGCGTCGCTGAGAGTGACGTCGGTGCGCGATAAGACGCTGAGGATCTGCTCGCGCAGATCAACCACGCTGTTCAAGGTCTGCTGCAGAGTCACGAGGTCCGAGCGGAGTTGGCGCAGAGCTTTGCGTTGGGTCCCAAGGTCTACCTCGGTGATACCGGCGGCAGCCACATTAGGATCAGCGAGCAGGTGCAGCGGCTGGCTTGACACCGCAGGCGAATCAGAAGTGCTCGTGGAGTGGGTCAGTTCGATGCGGTATTCACCAGCCGTGACCATCGGCCCGCGCAACGGTCGACCGCGCACTTGGATGGATTCCTCGCGTAGGTCCCAGCGGATGCGATGGTGACCGCGCGTTGTTCCTAGGCTCGGTTCTCCAGCGAAGCGCGACCTTGCTCGCATGCCGTCAGGTTCGCCGTTTGCTGCCGGAGCCGGTGCCTGTGAGAACGATCGCAGCATTGTTCCTTCGCTGTCGAGCACACGCAGCTCGAGTGTTGAACTCTTCGCTAGTTCGCTGTTGAGCCAGTAGTCGAGGTTGACGCCGGTAGATTCGAGCTGTGGGCCGTGCGCTGGCCCTCGGCGCGATCGGCCAAGGCGGACTCGGTAAGCGTCGCCCGGGGCAAACAAGTGGGCTTGCGATCGTTGAACTTGCTCGCTCCATTGGCGCAGCGGTGCTAGGTCGTCAACGATCCAAAACGACCGACCCATGGTGGACAAGATCAAGTCGCCACGATGGATGCGAATGTCAGTAATCGGTGTCACCGGCAGATCGCGTTGATAGCGATGCCACTGCGTGCCGCCATCCAAAGAGAAGTAAAGACCGAATTCTGTGCCAGCGTAGAGCAGGCCCTCACGCTCAGGATCCTCGCGCACCACCCGGACCGGTGTGTCCGAAGGGATGCCGTTGCTGCCGTCAGTCACCAGTGTCATGCGCGCACCATAGTTATCGGCGCGGAATACATAGGGTTTGAAGTCACCTAAGAGATGGCGGTAGACCGTGATCCACGCTCGATCGATCCGGTGGGGCGAGTGGTCAATCTTGTTGACGCGGCCGCCCTTAGGGAGCTCGTGCGGTGTGATCTCGGCCCAGCTCGTGCCGCCATCGCGACTTATGTTGATCGGGCCGTCGTTGGAGCCAACCCAGAGTACGCCTTCTTCATGGGGTGACTCGGTGATCTCGTAGATGGCGCTGTAGACCTCTTCGCCGGTGATGTCTCGCGTGATCGGTCCGCCAGAGTATCCCTGCGTTTCGTCGTCGAACGCGGTGAGATCGCCTGAAATGGTTTCCCAGGTGCGACCCTCGTTCGAACTCTTATGGAGCATCTGCGAGCCGTGGTAGATCACATCAGGGTTGTGCGGAGAAAGAATCATGGGTGCCACCCGCTGGAAGCGGAAGGGCATTTCGCGCGTGTCGTGGCCATAGTTGAAGTGCGGGTACACCCAGTACTCGCGGGTCTGGCCGGTGCGTTTGTCGAACACCGAATGGCGGCCTTTGCAGCCGCCAAAGACGATGTTGGCATCGCGTGGATCGGGAACGACCGGGCCCGTCTCGCACCCCGAGAGTTCGAGCCAGTCTTGTTTCGGGTCGAGCGATGACCGGCGAAGGTTGCTCGAGACCGAGATCGTGGTGTTGTCTTGCTGTGCACCGTAGAGCCGATAGGGCACGTTGTTGTCGACTGTCACTTGGTAGAGCTCGGCGGTGACCTGGTTCCATTGGGGCGACCAAGTCTTGCCTCGGTCTAAGCTCACGTTTGCGCCGCCGTCGTTACCCTGCACCATCAGGGTGGGATCGTCTGGATGAATCCACATCGCGTGATTGTCGCCGTGTGGCGTGGGTAGTGCCTCGAAGGTCTCGCCTGCGTCGGTCGATACCCACTCGGTTTCGTTGTGCACGTAGATCAGCTCCGGGTTTTCGGGATCGGCGGTCATCCGCATGTAGTAGAACGGCCGATGCGTCAGGCTGATCTGATCGTTGACGAAGGCAAACGTCTTGCCGCCGTTGTCTGAACGATAGAGCCCGCGAGCCGTGCCCTCCGCTTCCACCAGGGCGTACACACGACGCGGATCGGCGGGCGAGATCTCGACCGCGATCTTGCCCACCGCGACGTCACCTGTAGGCAGTTTCACGCGCTGCCAGTTGTCGCCGCCGTCGGTACTGCGATAGAGGCCGTGTTCTTCTGGATCTGCCGATCCGCTTTGGATGGTCCACGGTTTGCGCTGCGCCTTCCAGGCTGCGGCGAAGATACGTCGCGGATTGGTGGGGTCGAGGCTGAGATCGTTGAAACCGACCTGGTCGGAGACTTGGAGCACGGCCGTCCAGGTGGCTCCGCCGTCGCGACTACGGTAAACCCCGCGGGTTGTGTTGGGCTTGAAGCCGTTACCCAGGGCAGCGACGAACACCGTGTTGGGATCGCGTGGGTCGATCACCACGTCGCCGATCTGGCCAGCGTCTCTTAGCCCCAAGAATGACCAGGTCTCACCAGCGTCGGTCGAGCCGTAGACACCGCGCCCAGTGATCACGTTGCTGCGCAACCCGGTGGATCCGGTGCCGACGTAAACCACGTTGGGATCAGAGTCGGCGACGTCGATGGCGCCGATCGATCCCGTTTCAAAGGCGCCGTCAGAGACGCTGTGCCAGCTTGAGCCGTAGTTGTCCGTGCGCCAGACGCCGCCGCCAGTGGCACCCATGTAGAAGCGGTTTCGGTGTTGATTGACGCCCGCAACCGCGGTCACTCGGCCGCCGCGTGAGGGGCCAACCGATCGGAAGTCGAGCTTGATCGCGGAGGCCGCGTCGTTGCCCAGACTCTGGCCAGTGCTGTCTTGGGCAGCGCGGTTTTGCTTGGACTGTGTCTGAGCGATCGATGGTAGGACGACGAGGGTGCTGGCCACCGCTGCGAACGCCGTCAGGAGTAGTTGCCGCCTCATCGGGCAGGCCGTTCGGGGTTGAGGTGCTTTGCCAGGAACTTCCAAATCTTGGCTCGGATTTCTCGCGATCTGGGAAAATCCATGCGATCGAAAGTGTGCCCACCTGGGATGTCCTTGAAGATCTCGTATTCGAAGCCGCTCTTGCCTTCGGCTTTCAGTGCTTGAATCAGTCGCTCTACTTCGAACACGTTGACGTCTTCGTCATTGGTGTTGGTGTGAATCAGTAGGGGAGTCCCGTCGTATTTGTGAGCGTTCCATGAGGGCGACCGTCGTCGATACTCCTCAACATCCTGATCCGCTGATTTCCCGATGTGGTAGTCGACCGAATACAGGTCTCGATAGCCCTGGCTTTTGTAGCCCATGCGTGCGATCAGATCTGAGACAGGCACGCCAGCGAACGCGACTTTGTAGGCGTCGCCATGTTCGAACACGTTCATCAGCGTGTGTAGACCGCCGTGGCTCCATCCAAGAATGCCGACCCGTTTCTTGTCCAGAAAATCGTAGGTGTCGAGCATGTAGTTGCGTGCTGCATACGTGTCCTCGATCTCGACGCCACCGTAGTCGATCGCTCGGTAGGTGCGGCCGCCGTATCCTGTGCTGCCGCGGTACTCGGGCGCGACTACGGTGTAGCCCTGGGTCAACAGCTCGCGCAGCAGTGTGACGTAGCGGGTGTCGAAATTGCCGTGCACACCGCCGTGGGGCAATACGAGTAGTGGCTGGGGTTTGCTGCGATCCAGTTCGCGTGGAATGAAAACGTAGGTGAAGAAGCGAAACGGATTGTTGAACCCTTGCGCGGTTGGATTGGGCTGCTGCTGCTTGGTGAGCGGTGGCCCGGTGATCCACGCGATGTCGATCTCTGCGAGATCACCGAGTCGCTGGAAGAACAGCAGATCGTCCACTTGGCGCGAGATGGTGTCGAGCCGGTGGCGGGTCGACTCTGCTTGTCGCCCGATCTGTTCTCGAAGCTGGTCGATTTGCCCCTGCAGTTCTTGAGCGGCGACCGGACCTGGCGTGAGCAATGCAAAGAGAAGCGCGGTCAAAGCGAAGATGCGAGGGCAGAGATTCACAGAGCGAGGCGGAATGTCCGCGCAAGGGCGGGATGAGTCGAACACGGCAGAGGCCTCCAGGAGTCAGGGGTGTGCGCCCATGGTATCGATGGGCGACCCCGCGGCGCGAGTGGGGCTCGAGGAGATACCTTGGTCATCTCCGATCTGAGTCATCTGGGCTCGCCTGACACGTCCCCTGCCGTTACTTTGCGCGGGTCCTTGTGACCCTCTACATCTAGCCGTGCGCTGCCAGGGCCATTCCCAAGCCTGGAGAACGGATGGTCGTGTTCTCAAGCGAGAATGAATGGGCGGAGCAATACCCGTGGTTCTTCTTTTCAACTGAGATCTTTCCTGTAGCGATCGAGACCAGGGATGGGCA
Source organism: Acidobacteriota bacterium (assembly GCA_029263415.1). Taxonomy (GTDB): domain Bacteria; phylum Acidobacteriota; class Thermoanaerobaculia; order Multivoradales; family Multivoraceae; genus JAJCXN01. The sequence goes on along the minus strand of JAJCXN010000023.1, from coordinate 40,139 downwards.
GGGGCTGTCCATGGCAGAGTGGAGGACTGCAGCAGCCAGGGATTCCTCCGCCACCGGTATCGATTCGCTGATCTCGCAGATTCAACAGATTGTGAAGAGGCGGGGGCAGTAGTGGCGCAGCTACTTCATCCCTCGCCACAACGCTTCAGTTGAAAGCGACCACGCGGCAGTGTTTCCCGACTCGAAGCCATCCGAGAAGATGGCTGTGCGGTCGATGGCCAGCGCCTCGACTGCCCCAATATCGCAACCGTCATGATCGTCGGGGTGAGCAACCGAGTTGGTCGCGCGCAGTTCCGTCTGGGAACTGCCGAATCCGCGCTGGTCGACTGCTTCCAAAGAGCATGAACCGCGATCGATGATCAAACTCGAAACCACCAATGTCGGCAGGAAGGTTGGTAGGTCGCCGCCGTATTCTCCAAGAGGTTCCAGGTCGAGCGGCAGGGGCGCTGGTTGTTGCCCAACGTAGTCTCCAAGCCCATTCGGCTGACCCGCTGGAAACGCACCGCTGCTATCTCGATTGTCGCGCACGAAGTTGTGACCGGCGGAGCCGACTGCCGCCGCAGGGTCAACATACAGTTCACTGGCCACCTGCATGCTGGTTGGGCGAAACGCTGTATTGCCGCCGACAATCGAGTTCTGGATCACAAGGCTACTCGCAGCTCCTAGGTAGATACCGCCACCAAACGTTGGCTCAGCACCCGAGCGCGAATCAGTGCCGCTCGAGTCGACCCAGTTCCCTGCCAGGGTCGAATGCTCGATAGTGACAACGGTGTTCGAGAACGCCAGGGCCCCGCCGTAGGCGATGGCCGCTTCGGCTGAGTTTCCCGAGAACGTCGCACGTTCGATCACCACGGACCCGCCAGAGCTATAGATAGCTCCGCCGAACGCCTCTCTCACACCACCACCCAGTCGACAACAAAGAGAGTCCGCCCGGTTGTCACCGACGGACCGAGCTCGATTGCCGACGAAACTCGAGTCGCGCAAGACAAGATCACCCTCGTTGAACAGGGCTCCACCTGTGGTGGTTATCGAACCTGCCTCGGCGTTGGTGTCGAAACCAGCGACCAGTGAGCGGTCCAATGCCAGGTTCCCCTGGGGCCAAACGTGAATGGCCAATCCCCCCTGAAGATCGACGTTCGTGAGCATCGCCGAGGTGAACGGCAGCACCTCCAAGGGCGGTGCATCTTCAGCGAGCACGGTCAGTCTCTCCAGCGAAGTTGTCTCAAACGTCGTGGTAATGCAGCTCTCATCGACGTTGCGGCAGTCGATGATGGTGCCCTCGCGCCCGAGGCCCACAATCTGCACGCTCGACTGAGACAAGATCTTCGCCTTCAAGGCAACGATTCCACTCACTGCGACGCGCACGACATCGGTTCCCTCTAGTTCGCCTGCTACACATCCATCCACAGCACTGTTTGTGGTAGCCGCATCGATCGCTTCTGCTAGTTCGCAGTTGCCGTCGACAAGTCGGTCATCACCCAGAGAGTCAACCGTGATCTCAGCAGAGAAACTAGGAGTAACCGCGGTGAGCAGCCCGACGATGAAGAGGCACGAGCTGCCTACGCAAGACCGGGGGCCAGACTTTGTTTGGGACATGAGCTAGAACCTCTTGAGAAAGTCAATGATCAGTCGGTCTCCATCAAACCCCCATTTCGAGTGCTTGGGCCAACTGTGCCCGAGCCCAAGAGCTGTTACAAAGACCACTTCCGTTCGCCCCGAACAGTTCCGATACCGCTCAACCCGCCACCGTTCTATGTCCCACAGCGGAGCCGCTGTGTCCGCATAGTCGGGGCCGAGTTCCACCCGGGCCGTCTGGCTACACCCGTTCGCCTCGATCCAGAACGCAACCTGATCCCAGACCGGGGAAACGAACGTCTTGGCAGGAGGAGTGCCACCACTGCTGAGCCCTCCAGCGTACGGTCTCTTGTTGTCGCCTTCTTCCTCTTTGGAGCCGTGAATCAGCAGTGCTGGAACCGGCCCTTCGCCCGCTGGTAACTCGATCAACATCTCCGCGATCTCTCCTGTCGTGGGGTCGGGACTCTGGCTGAGGGTCGCCCGGCTGCCACCAGAAGCCGCTAACGCAGCCACCCTTCCGGGTTGGGTCGCGGCCAACAGTTGGGCCATGGTTGCGCCGCCCGAGAAACCAGTGACGTAGACATGGTTCGCGTCGAATGGCAGTGGCGCGCTCAGATCCTCGAGGAGGGTCCAGATGAAGGCGAGATCATCCGGCGCGGTCGGATCAGGAGCGACAGATTCGGAGTAGACGGTGTTCCAGCGAATCTTCCCGCCATTGATCGGGTCCTCAGGCAAGGCCTGCGGCACAACGACAAACCAGCCTTCTTCGATCGCGTATTCGGTCAGAGTGGAGAACTCGTTGTCGATGTAGTCGGCAATGTTGCCACTGGTGCCATGCAGTGCAATCAGGACAGGTCTCGGACCGGGGGACCCTCCAACGGGCGAAGGAATGACCACCGCGAACTCTCTAACGTAGGGTCCGCCCAAGAACTGACCGAAGTTCGCGCCGGGCGCTGGCGGCTGGTCGAAGAAGATCTGTGCGTGGACTGCGCTGGTAAGGAAACAGAGCGTGACCATCAGCGCCGTCATTGTTGCCACTGGGCCGGTCCGACAGCGTGCCCGCGGGGTCGCCGTAGCAGGTTGTCTACCAACCGCCCTCAGTTTCTTTCCAAGGCCATCTCCATACCTACATTCTTGCGAGTTCATACCTTGCCTCCGTTGCTGCGTTAGACGACGAGCAGCTCCGGGGGCCTCGGGCTATCCGGGTCGCTCTCTTCGTCCGACATCATCGGGTCGACATGGCGGCGCTGTCGTCATCGAACGGTCCAAGCTCGGTCTAAGGCATCCGAGCTCGAGGCCCGGCAGGTCTTCTGAACCTTGGACCGTTTCTAGACCATCTGCCGCCCACTTCGAACTCTCGGCGCGGCATGGTGCCACTGGCAGCAAGCAAACCAAGCCTGACCGGAGCACATGGCCCGACCGCCTCCTCTGGGATGGCAACCGTCAACAGCGAATTGCGGCAATGCAGAGCAATCATCGTCAAAGGAGAATCAGGCAATGAAGGTATCTTCCGATTGGAAACAAACCACGTACCGCATGCGATCCGCAACCGCCGTATTCACGCTGCTTTCAGTCTTACTGTCCTGCGCTTGCAGCCCATCAGTCGCTCATGCAGCCGCTGAAGCCGATGAATGGGTCTCCTTGGGAGCGGCCACAGTTCACCCGCGCGGAGACACCGACGTGATCCGCGTCAATCCGACCGTTTTGGCCTCAAAGATCCAGCTGCGAGTGGCCCGCGCTGCGGTTGTCTTCCGGAGTGTCAAAGTTACGTTCGCCGACGGCACGGTCCAGAACGTGACACTGCGCCATCGGATTGCTGCAGGTGGCAAGACTCGTGTGATCGACTTGAATGGTGGACAACGGCGCATCGCCAGCATCAGCCTCTCGTACCGGACGCCGCCCAAAGGCAAGAAGTTCGCTGTTGTTAGCGTTTTTGCAAAGCACTAGTCTCAGTACCCCTACGCAGCTAGAAGCTAATGTCTCGTCGGGCCAGGAATCGTCTACTGCAGAGATCCTCGAGAAGGATCTCGCATTGCAACAACTGTTATCGTAGGCCACGCCCTCGATCAACTCAGTTACCTCTTCCATGGCCACCAGCGGTCCTTCGCCTGCTGGAGAGACTTGTGCCCGCGACTCGATACCAGTTTGGCGACTACATCCTTGACCCACAGGGCATGCTCTCTGGACCACGGGGTGAACTCATCTTGCGACCGCAGGCGTTCAGACTGCTGCTTGCGCTCGTTTCGAACCCACAACGCGTGCTCAGTCACGATGAACTGATTGACCAGGCTTGGGGTGTCGAACACCTATCTGCCAGCGCCCTTAAGCAAACCATCAGCGAAGTGCGCAAGGCTTTGGATGACCCTCCGACGGACCCTGTCTTTGTGCAAACTGTGCCCCGCCGTGGCTACCGTTTTCTACCTGACGTCAACCTGGTACAAGCGACCGCGACCGACGCCACGCCCGAAGGAACTTCCAGTTCAACCGCACCGGCACTGAGCGATGAATCGCCCGGCTCCCCGGCCACCGGGAGTCCGGTCGAGAGTCAGCGCAACCGGCTTCCACCGGCTCAACTGAAGCCTCGATCTGCCCCTAAGAAGGTCTGGGTTGCTGCGGCGATCCTGGGCTTCGTATTCATCACGCTCTACGTTCTCCTTAAGTTGGGGTCCGGGGGCGTGGTTCAAGACTCCATCGCTACCGAGACCTCCACCGGTGCCCAAGACGATGGCCGAAACGTGCTTGGAGCAGGGCCAAACACTGGTCCTTCACAGCGACCCATCGCGGTTGTTCTGGGCTTCAGCACGAGCGACGCACAGAGCGCGGAGGTAGCGGCCCAACTGGTACCGCTGGTCTCTCGAGCGTTGACGGGTAGTGGCACTGAGCAACTGGTTCCGTTCCAAGTCGTCGAGCGCGCGCGCCATCGTTTGCAAAGCGGAGATGTGAATGCAGCTACTCTGCGAGACATAGCAGACATGCTCACGGTGAGCATGATCGTGGCGGGTTCCCTAAGAGCAGACTCTGAGGCTGAAGTGACCGCACAGATCGCGATCTTTGACGGACGCACTGGCAGGGTCGGTGCCTACTCGCGCATCGATTCGCATCCGAGCAACGATCTCGACACGCTGGGTAATCGCCTCATCGATGAACTGTGGGAATGGAACGGCGAGGTCCATGAATCGGCGGCGGGAACTCAACTCGACCAGGTGGATCTCTCCAATCTTCACCTCAGTCGCAACACGTCAACGGGAATCGTGGTTCGCAAGCTCCGCGACACTATGAGTCTCCACGCCAACAGCGGCGGCCTGCGGCCGCCGTCACCGGTTGTTGGCGAATAGCGCCGCCTGCGCCAGCACCTCAGGTGCAGCGTCACCTGCGGGGCTATTGAGCAGCTCGATCGTCTACATCGCTTTCAGCGATCCCAGAGGAGACTCTACGGACGAGCGCTCAGGCGCGCTTTGAGATCGCCTCGAGACTGTAGGGTCCAAGTGAGTCGTGCAATCGCTTCTTCACCTATGGAAGCGTAGTCGACCACTCAAGGGTGTCGCCGCTTTCAAAGCCGTCGTCGAAGATCGGCAATGAAGGCCAGAGCACAAAGAGTTCGTGTTTTGCGGTGGCATCCCATGCCGAGAGAAATAGCCGATCACCAGCGGTGGTCATGAGCTCGGGCGACGACGACGCTGGTCCGGGCGCCAGGTCAACTGGTTCGATGATGATTCCGTCGGTGCGCCACAGGTCGTTGCCCTGAGCAGCGGTTTCCGCTTGAAAGTACAGCCATCCCTGCCAGCTGACTGCCGCATCGTCGGAATCATCGCTCCTTGAATTGAAGGTGCCCAGGAGCGTTGGTGAGCCGGTAGATGTCATCGCCCACAGGCGCTCTAGGCCGTCTTGGGTGCCGTCGTGGGCCCAGAAGACTGCTCGTGTGCCGACCGTTCCGAGCAGTTGTGGCTCCTTGCTGTCGTCGATGAAGTCAGTCAGTCGCTGCAAGCTGGTTGGCGTCGCGTACCAAAGCTGGTTTTCGAAGGTCTCGTCGTATCCCACCAGGAAGACATTGTCGCCGTCCACGGCATAAGAAGCGGCGTCGTCGTACAACGAACCAAGGGAGACGGTGCCGGCAGCGGTCCCATCCGAGACCCAGAAGGTCTCCTTTGAAGAGTCGAAGAAATACAGGTGGCTGGAGCTGCCAACGAAGCTTCCAAGGCTCGAACCATTGGGGCCGAGCTCGATGTCCTTGACCAGCTCGGTACCGACGGCTGTGCCGTCGGTACGCCACAGTTCAATCCCGCTCAAACCATCGTTGCCGGTGTAATAAAGATGGCTGCCGACCACTGTGAAATGGGAGGAGGCGCCGTCACCCGTCGGATTGAGGTCGATCAGGAGTTGCGTTCCGGCTGAAGTGCCGTCTGTAGTCCACAGCTCTTGCCCATGGACTTCGTCATCGACCCTAAACAGGAACTGGTTGTTCAGTACTCCGCCGCGAACAAAACCGGCGCTGGGGTTGGTACTCAGCAAGCTGATCTGCTCAGTGCCCATCTCGGTGCCATCGGTCTTCCAGAGTTGGGTGCCGACACCGACCTCAGCGCGGCGGTAGATAGCCACTGAAGATGACGTGCCGCGGCTGGGGTCTGGAAGGGCGGCTTCGAAACGAGGCAGGACGTAGTCCGGCCCGGGCACGCCGTCCACCACAACGTGAGTCCCGTCTTGTGTGCCGTCAGAAACGGCAGGTTCCCTGCCCTGTGGGTTCTCACCGTGAAAGAAGACGCGCTCACCATACGGGTCGTACAACAGACCTTCAGGGTCTGACGAGAAGGACACCGGATCGGAAAGCGTCACGGTGCCCAGTTCGGTGCCGTCGCTGAGCCAGAGATCCACTTCCTGAGAGCCGCCACTGAAGAACAGGCCTAACGGTGTGTTGTGAAGACTCGAAATTCCACCGGAACTGCCCGATTCCTGTAGATCGATCACCAGGGATGTTGTCGCCGCGGTACCTTCTGTGCGCCAGAGTTCAGCGCCGACCAAACCAAAGTAGGCGACATCATCGCGCTCTACGAAGAACGTGGAGGAGGTCACACCGCTGCCAGTTCCGGGTCGGCTGTCGAGCAATACAGGAGCGGCGGTGCCGGTCACCAGCCAGGCTTCGCGACCCTCAGCTGAGGTGTGAACGGAATAGATAAGGCTACCGTTGAAGGCCCTCAGCGACAACGGTGCTGCGAACGCTGCGTAGTCTTGGGCCGTGCTCACAACGCCGCTGGTGTTGTCGTAGGCGAGCAGATCTTCTTGGTCGCGTACGAAGTAAAGGTAGCCACCGCTCGCAGTCAGTTGGGCGATTTCTGTGCCAGCTGGTTCGGCGTGAACCTCGACCGCGCCCGCTGCAACGCCACCATCGAGACGCATGAGGTAGGTGCCGATTCCGTTTTCGCAAACGAAGAACAGTTCGCCTGAGACGCCCAACAGATCACCGATTGCATCGCACGCGACATCGGTCTCGACCGTCGGCTCGCCGCTGTCAGTAGACCAGATCTGCGGTGTCAGCGGATTGCCCGCGAAGTAGAGCAGCCCTCCGCTTGACTCAAGCTCGACCTCGGGTGGCAGAAGAACGTTGGCGAGGCCCAGCGTGGTGACGGCGAGCGTACCGGGGTCTACTTTGTGCAGAGTGAACTCACCGCCAGTGACATCCGCACTGAGGTACAGATCACCGTTCCACGCGGTGAGAGACTCGGGCAAACTACTGAGGTGCGGCAGGTAATCAAACACCACCTGCGTGCCGTCCTCGGTAGCGTCCGTCACCCACAGTTCGCGCCCGGAGACCCCGAGGTCCGCGGTGAAGAAGACGCGACTAGCCAGGTCATTGATCGCACCGACGCGGGTGAATTCGAGTGGCGCACTGTCTTCGGGCCCTGGCCTGAGGTCCTTGAGTTGCAAGGTGGCAACTCCGTCGGAAATGTGCAGTTCGCTGCCATCGTCTAGCTCGCCGCTAAAGAAGTACTGGCCAGCCCAGTAGACGCCACCTGAGTTGGCAAAGGTGACGCCTACGCCCTCGGCGTTGAAATCGATCACACGCACGTTGAGGTCCTTGGGGGGACCGGCTTCGGAAGGCAGGCACAGCAGCCACAACACCAAGGTAGTCGGCAGACCCAGGCGCTGCAGAGTGAACCGGCTAGGACTCTGAAGGATGGTTGAAGTCTGGGTGTGCCCGCTTGCGGCGGCGCATTCCGCCGGTTGACTCGGCATCGGCCTGGCGGATTGTGATGTCGGGCAGTGGTGCATGCTCGTTGGACTCCTTGGTTGACGATCGCCAACATGGGCGCTCAACCAGAGAGACGGATTTCGGAGAACTGCACCCATCATCAGGTCAACAGAAATCTCAGAGCGAAGAGCAGCTGGCCGAGGGCGATGTGGCGGCTCTTACCGCGTCGGTCTCTTGCTCTGTGCTCATCGAGGAGGGAGAAGCGTGCACGTTTGGTCCGCTCGCTGCGTTCTTTACTCCTGACGTAGTGAGTAGCACGAACCAGGCGAGAAGGCGGTTCTAGCGCTCGATTCGATGCTGTGCCGAGTGAGGCGGCGGCTTCATTCCTCCAGGCGATCGAAATCGGTAGCTAACGTCGGGCCGCTGTGTGGTGGTCGAAGTCTCTTCTGACGTGAGGGGAGTAGCAAACTGTGCGTAACAAAGCCGCGCATCACGGCAGGCAACACGCTCGCAGGATGCTGTGGTTGGGTAGGCCCTTGGAGGTGCGAAGCCGGAGCTAGGGCGCCCACCCGGACTGCCGCGAAGGAGAACCTCCAGGCTAGAGCCTCTAAGGCGCGGCTAAAGCGAAGCTACCGGTGGCAGCGGCTCTTCCGATGCAACTTTCACTTCTTATGCTCCGGTTGGCTGTTGCACGACGCAGGTCGAAGTCGGCCTGTGCCTGTAGCCTGCCATTGACATAGCCGACCCGGATGCGCGAAGAGCTTAGCTATAACCCCTTGGTCCGCAGCTTAGGCTTCGGGTCGAATCCCGACCCGAAGGACACCGGGGGCGCCCCGTCTTGATCAAAGACCCGCCCAAAATATTTGCCCGGTATCGTTTGAGAGCAGGGGTCCTGACCGATACCGAAGGCTTCGCAAGTGGTGCAGGACGCGCTCGCTTGTGCCCTTAGGGCGACTCAACCTGAACCACTGTCTAGCGCAACAGCGATACACTCAGCGTGATGGAATCCCGACGAGCAGAAAGCGCGTGGCCTGCAAGAGCGATGATCTTTCGAGGCCCTCTGAGAGCCCGCGTTTCGAGAGCTCAAATGCCGATAGGGTGGGCGGTCTTGCGAGCCTAGGAGCCGGCCGGGCGAGTCAAGATCGCACATGGCATGTTGGCGCATCGCGGTGACACTAACTCGCGCCCCGGTCGAGCTGGCGGAACCGAATGCAGCAGAAATAGTGATGGTTCAAGAGACAGCGACGCCGACATATTCGTGACCCTGCTGGTCGCCTGCATTCCCTATTACTCCCCAACTGGCGACAAGACTCATGCAGAGCATTGACACAAGAGCCACGGTGCTCGCACCACCAGAGAAGCCGGCCGTCCAGCGCGTCGTCTTCTTGGGCGCAGAATCGAGCGGCAAGACCACTTTGTGTCAAGCCCTTGCCGAACAGTCCGGAGAGCCGTGGGTCGAAGAGGTCGGGAAACGACTTTGGATCGAGGCGGACCGCGACCTACCGCTTGGTGAGTACGAGACGATCTGCCGTGAGCACGTTGCGCTCGAAGATCGGCTGATCCAGGGCGCCAACCGGTTTCTGTTCGTCGACACCAACGCGATCACAACTCAGTTCTACGCGTTTTTCTTCTTCGGCGCGACCACCACAGAGGTGCAGAGCTACGCGAACGAGTGTGCAGGCCGCTATCACCACACATTCGTCTGCCTGCCCGACATCGAGTTCGAGGATGACGGCAATCGAGCGCATCCCGACATGCGAATTGCGATGGACGCAGCGTTACGCAACGACCTCACGGTGCGCGGCATCCCATACAGCCTCATTGGCGGATCGCTGGAGTCTAGGCTGGCCGCGGTTCTGGACCGCCTCCAAGTTGTAGCACCTAAACCTGAGTAGTTACGGCCGGAAGAGGCGTCGACTTCTATTCCAACTCCCGCTATTGGGTGCTGGGCCGCTCTGCCCTTTCCTCCTATCCCGTAACCAACACCAGGCTCACCCCCACCAGATCCTGAATCACCACACGGGCATACTCCCCGTCTTTCCTCCGTGTCGCTTTGATGATCTTTCCTCCTTCCTGTTCCACTCGCCGGACACTTTCGGCGAGGTCGGCAACCGGGAGGCAGATCATCCACGTCGGCGGCAGACCGAGATTTGCGCCGCGGGCATGGCGGATTCTCGCCGCTGGGACTCCGTCACCGCCGAGCATTGTGTAGTCAGCGTAACGCTCGCTCCCATCCTCCATCTCGGCGTCCTGCACCGACCAACCGACGACCTGCTCATAGAAGTCACGGGTGGCCGAGGCGGCGGAGACTGTGAGGTCGACCCCAGAGATGACACCCATACGATCGGCCGCGGCTTCAGCTGAGGCAACAGCCTCAGCAGGAACCACGGGGATGATCCCGAATGCGGCTCCATTCGGATCAAGTAGCACCGCCCATTGACTATTGCCATCGTCGTCTTTGCCGTGCATAAGCTCGCTCCCGCCCAAGTCGAGCGCACGCTTCGCACAGGCTGCGACGTCAGCGACCTGAATGTGCGGCATCCATTGGAGCGGAAGGTCGGCAAGATCCTCGGTGCGGGCGCCCAAGCCAATGATCGGCATGCCCAAGTTGTTCATCAGGTCCTCGCGCCAAAGTGGGTTCTCGCCGGTGGTGAGTATGCGTGAGTAGAAACGCACCTCATGTTCGTGCTCGGGAACGGCAATGTCGGCGCTGAGGATTCCGCCGACGCGCGGAGTAAGGAGGTGGCTCATGGCTCAGGTCCTGGTTGGTACTACGTTGGGTGGTGTGAAGGTACGGTGCCAGACATCGTAGTGCAAAAAAGGCGCTTCGCTAGCGCGAGCAGTGCTTCTCGAAGCAAAGGGTCCAAGAATCTCTCGAGACGTGGTGCAAGGAGAACTTCCGCACTGCGCTACACGTGCCGCTGCCTAGGCCCAAAGGCAGAGCAGCACGCCGGGATCACAACCACGCGCCACCCACGATTCAGCGCGCCCTAAGCAGGTCTGAAAGCGACGCGCATTGACCCGCTACTCTCCGAAGTCACCGGCACTCTTGTCTCCAGGCCTCGTGCTCGAAGACTCTGAAAAGGTCAGGTTTCTACTGCAACCAAACTCCCACGCTGTCAGGCTCCTCAAAAGGAGTCATCCGAGTCATCCAAGACATGCCTTTGAGATCTTTATTCTCCAGCGGCTGATGAACCGTCCTTCGTCTGCACATGAATCGTCTGGGTGGGGAACGCGATCTCGATGCCTAACTCCTCCGCCAGATCGAGAATCGCCACCGCGAGTTGGTGGCGCCCACGGAGTTCGTCGGCTTGGCCCGGGACTTCGAAGTAGACCTGAAACAGCACCTCTAGGGAGCTTGCGCCAAGGTTGTTGAGCTCAGCGAAGAAGCCCTCTTTGCGGGTGTCTTCTCGCTCAAGGATGATTGTGCGCAACCGCTCGCAGAACGTCGAGATGACAAGAGTTGGGGTGTCATAGGCGAGGCCGATGTGGCTGCGCCAGCGGCGGAACCGACGGCGACCGAAGTTCTCCACCGAGGCAGAAATCAGGTTAGCGTTGGGCAAGGTGACCACGGTGTCGGCCGGCGTGCGAATGCGCGTCGAGCGGAAGGCGACTTCTTCAACCGTGCCTTCGACGCCGGAGACCGCGATGTAGTCGTCAATCTCGAACGGTCGATCGAGCAGCACGGTGAGCGATCCGAACAGATTCTTGACGAGGTCCTGCGCGGCAAGGGCGAGTGCAATGCCGCCGATACCGACTCCCGCCAGCAGCGAGGTGATCGGAACGCGCAGGCTATCGGCAAGGAAGATCAGGCCGAAGACCAAAACGAAGATCTTGGCGGAGCGCTCGAACAGTGGCACGAGCATGTCGTCCAGTTTGGAGGGACTGGCTTCTGCTCGGGCTTCGAGGAAGGCCACGACGAGGTCGATCAGCCGGTAGAGGCCCCAGATTGCTCCCGCCACCGCGACGATCTCGACCGCCGTGCCGAGCACCGCGAGTGGGCGATCCGGGAGGCCTAGCCAACCCAGCGCAAACCACCAGAGCATCGCCATGGCAAGGAGGCCGAAAGGGCGCAGGGCACGGTTGATTCGCGCAGTGTCGACCGATATCGAGCGGCGGAGGCGTCGAGAGACGACTGCGAACAGAAGCCAGCGAGCCACGAGGTCGATCCCGACACCAAGTACCACCAACGCCCCCAGGACCATCCACTGCCAGTGTTCGAGGATGAAGCCCGGGCCGAGCAGCGCCTCGGGCATCCGCGCACGGAGCCACTCCGACCGCGTCTGCGGAGCCTCAACCACACCTTCCACCATGTCGTGATCGGCGAGTTCATCGAGAGACTCGTTGAGCTTTTCGATCGTGCGTGGGGAGAAGCGCCAAGCACCCTCGTCTCCTTGAGCGATCTCGATCACCCCTGTGCGCCCGCTCCAGAAGACATACGGTTCGCCTTCGGTGGTGTCGGGGATGTCGTTGTAATCGACCAGCCTCACGCGGTCGACGGCATTCTTCAGCCGTACTGCCAACTCCGGACCACGTAGTCGGCGCAAGCGTTCGCTCAGGCCGGTCGAGGTCAGGTCAAGGGTAGAGGCCGCCGTGTCGAGGTCCCCTTCCGCGAGAGACTCGAGGAAGGTGCGCATGGTGGCGCGGGGCGAAGCCAGCTCGGCGGGAGCTGTGACGGCGGCGGTCGATGCGGTCGATGGTTCGGTTGCATTTTGAGCGCCGGTCGGTGCTGCGTGGAGTGCGATGCATGCCGCGATTGCGGTTAGCAGGGTGATGCGCGCGTCGCGTGACGTTGGGTTGAAAGGCGTGCGTCGGAAGAAACGGGGGAACATGCGATTCTCTCTAGGTAGGTGCGTTGCGATCAATGCCGAAGTGTCTATTGTGCGCTGCTTGGTGTCGCGAATCCACAGGAACACCAGCACAAGCCTATGACACCTCTCGCTCCTACTGGTCGACCGCTCCGCTAAGCACTCGGACCGCGAGAGGACGGAAGGCTATTCCCCGTGCTGGGCTCGGTCCTTCGTAGGTTTTGTGGGTCACTAACGGCAACTATTCGTTCAGTTCGTCTAGGTGCCGAAGATGCCCAAGGTTGCTCCTGGTTGAGCCCCCTTCAAGGGCAGTGGCCCCTCTCATGGGAGTCGCAGGGCAGACGTAGTCCTGGTTGCCGCTACGCGTTGTTCTGCCGTTCGGACTTCGCTTCGATTTTCGCTCGTTGAAAAGTCCTCAGTCTTGAGGTTGCCGGGGGAGTCTTTCCGTTCCTCTTGTTGAACCGCTGGTTCAAAGCTCACAACTAGAGAGGATTCCGTTCATGACGACCCGCCCCAAGACTTCAGCTTGCAACCGCTCCGTTCTTTTCACGTTGCTGGTCCTACTCGGCACTGTACCCATGGCGAATGCGCAACTCACCGCCGCGGGCGCTGACGCGATCTTTATGGGGGATCTCCCTGGCGAATCGAACGAGCACAACGCCGTGTTCGGCGAGGCTCTCGCAGTCGGCGATTTCAACGGCGATGGGTTCGAAGATGTTGCGGTGGGTGCTATGGGCGCCGGGTCGCAAGCTGCGGGCGAAGTGCACGTGTTGTATGGCTCCGCTTCTGGGCTTGATGCGGCATCGTCGCTTTTTCTGGATCAAGAGTCGTTTGGCCTCGGATTCTTGAATAGTGCGGGTGATCGGTTTGGTGCCGCGCTCGGTGCAGGCGACTTTGACCTAGACGGCAATGACGATCTGGCCATCGGTGTGCCTGGAAAGGACCGCCTGTCGGGCGAAGTCGATGATGGCTTTGTCCTTGTCATTCATGGAGATTCTTCAGGGCTCGACGTAGTTCAGCACAGGATTTGGTCGCAAGAGGACGTTGGTATGGAGGATGGCGAGAGCGATGACCGATTCGGCGAGTCGCTGGCTACGGGAGACTTCAATGGCGACGGAATCTCCGATCTCGCAGTGGGGGCTCCGGGTGAGTCCGAGACCACCAGCGAGGAGGGAGCCGTTTCGGTCATCTATGGAGTGCTGAACTCGGGTCTTAGCAGCGCCGGCGCCATGCAACTGAACTATTCGGACACGCCATTCGGTGCACCCACGGTGGAACTGGGATCGTCGCTTGTAGCAGGGGACTTCGACGGACTTTATGGTGACGATCTTGCGATGGGGTCTAAAGGAGCATCGCCCGTCGTCTTCGTCTTCTACAGCTCCGGGATCGTGGGTCTTTCCTTGATGGGTATTGACCGGTTCGTCACGACTTTGATCGGGACCGATTTTGGCGCCGACCTTGCCTCCGGCGATCTTGACGGCGATGGTTTGGACGAACTGATAGTGGGGCATCCAGGGTTTGCGGCCGGGAGTGCGAGTGGCGGAGGGGCGAGCATCTACCTTGGGCAGCCGACCGGCCTCGACAACTTAGAAGCTGAAATCTGGACGCAGGATGCTTCGTTACAAGCGCAATCCGAAATCGGTGATGGCTATGGCTCGGCCGTGGTTGCCGGTGATTTTGACGGCGACGGCAACGATGACTTCGCCATGGGTGGCCCCTTGGAGGACCTTCCCGAGGGGGGCAGCGCAGCGACCCAGGATGAAGGTGCGGTCCTTGTTTTCAGGTCGAGTCCACAGGGATTGGCAGTTTTTAACACCAGGTTCTGGACTCAGTCTCTTGCCTTGGCTCCAGCTGAAGACTTCGACCGGTTTGGAGAAGAATTGGCGACCGGCGACTTCAATGGTGATGGTGCGGATGATCTCGTGGTGGGGACGCCGTTTGAGGACACCAGCATCCGGGTCGATACCGGCGCTGTGTACGTGTTCTACGGGCAAGTGCCGATCTTCGCTGATGGATTTGAGTCTGGAGATACTCAGAGCTGGAACTAGATCCTCATCTTGAGACGATGTTGAACTGGATGCCGTGGATGCCGTTGATGGCCAACGAAGCGAATGAGATCGATGCTCGAGCGAGTTCTTCGCTGTCAGAAGCGGGCTGACGAGCGTCAATAGCGGGAGCAAGCCAAAGGACGAGCCGCTCAAGACCACCGAAGATTGGGCTAGCCGGGCGCACTCCCAAGAATGCGTGAGACCTTTACCTAAACCCCCACATCTGCTATAGGCTGTCTCCTCTCAGGACAACCCGCTTAGCATTATTGAGCCATCGGCGTCACGATGCCGAGCCAGCCAAGAACCGGGCCAGTCGTTTGACTAACAAGCACAAAGATCCGCCACCCGAGGACCTCGCGGCACCCAGCGCTGGGCAGAAACTCGCTACCTCGATTGAAGCGAAGTTCCCGATCGTCGGCATCGGCGCTTCTGCAGGTGGCTTGGCAGCGTTCGAAGCTTTCTTTTCTGGAATGCCGGCCGATTCCAATCCGGGAATGGCATTTATCCTTGTGCAACACCTGGCTCCTGATCACAAGAGCATCCTGACAGAGCTAGTACAGCGGTACACCCGGATGCAGGTTTTCGAGGTCGAGGACGGCATGACCGTGCAGACGAACTGCGCTTACATCATCCCGCCTGGCCGCGACATGGCGTTTCTCGAAGGTACGCTGCAGCTCTTCGAACCGGCCCAACCACGCGGCAAGCGCTTGCCGATCGATTTCTTCTTCCGTTCCCTAGCTCTCGATCAACAAGAGAGGGCCATCGGCATCGTGTTGTCGGGTACCGGCAGTGATGGCACATTGGGTGTCCGCGCTATCAAGGGCGAGGGCGGCATGGTCATGGCGCAAACTCCCGAATCAACCGAGTTCGACGGTATGCCACGCAACGCCATAGCCACCGGCCTGGTGGACTATCAGCTGCCTCCTCACAAGATGCCCAGTCAGCTTCTCTTGTACACAGCGCACGCTTTCGGGCGCGCGTCCACTACTACTCTCCTCCCAGCAGCCGCGGTCGAAGCCGCAATGAAAAAGATTTTCGTCTTACTGCGGGCACACACCGGCCATGACTTCTCTCAATACAAGCCAAGCACCGCCCGCCGTCGCGTCGACCGACGGATGGCAGTTCATCAGCTCGAGACAATCGACGGCTACGTCAGGTATCTCCAGGAGAACGGCACCGAGCTAGATGCGCTCTGTCAAGATCTTCTAATCGGTGTCACCAGCTTCTTCCGCGATCCGGCGGCTTTCGAGGTGTTAGAGAAACAAGTCCTGCCGGCTCTCTTGAACACCAAACCGGCGGGTCACCCAATCCGCGTCTGGTGTGCGGGTTGCTCAACCGGCGAGGAGGCCTACTCGATAGCCATCTTGATTGCAGAGCGTATGGCCGCACTCAAGATCAGTTTCCCGGTTCAAGTGTTCGCCACCGATATCAGCACCAAGGCCATTGCCCACGCTCGCAAAGGTGTTTACCCCGCCAGTATCGCGACGGACATGTCGGCAGAACGCTTGGCCCGCTTTTTCGTTGCGGAGCCCGACGGCAACGCCTATCGCATCCATAGAGGAATTCGCGACCTAATGGTGTTCTCAGAGTTGGATCTGATTAGGGATCCACCGTTCTCCAAGCTCGACCTCCTCAGCTGTCGCAACGTAATGATCTACATGAACACCAGCCTTCAGAAGAAGCTCATTCCGCTCTTCCACTACGCGCTCGCTCCGCGGGGTTTCCTGTTCTTGGGCACTTCCGAAGGCATCGGTCTGTTTCAAGAACTGTTCAAGCCAATCAAGCGCAAAGCCAAACTCTATCGGCGCATGGACGCACCGCACTCGGAGCACCGAGGAGCCCACAGCCACAGCGTACATCCCGCGGGCTTCATGGGCCCGACCTTGCCAAGTGCCCGCAGGCCCACCCCTGCGGGCACTTCGACGGGATCTCTGCGAGAAACCACGGAGCAATCACTGCTCTTGCAGGTAATCGCTGCCGGCGTGCTGGTCAACGCCCAAGGAGACATCCTTTATCTGCACGGGCGCACGGGTGCCTACCTGGAACCCAGCCCTGGAGAGGCAGGCATCAACAATGTGCTCAAGATGGCTCGCGAGGGTTTGCGTCTCGAGCTGAGATCCACTTTTCACAAGGCGGTCGCCTCGGGGGCCACCACGACATCCCTCGGCCTGAGCGTCAGAACCAATGGTCACTTCGTCAACACCAACGTGACCGTGCGTCCCGTAACCACGGGACCCAACGCCTCTCGAGAAAGGCCACTCTTCTTGGTGGTCCTAGAAGAAGTGCCCGCGGCACTCGGAGCCGACGCCCAGGCGCATGTTGATCTCAAGGCCACATCCAAACTTTCGATGTCGCCAGATGTCGCCGCGCACATCGCCAGCCTCCAGACCGAACTTCGTGTCAAAGAGGAGTATCTCCAGAGCACTCACGAGGAATTGGAAAGTTCAACGGAAGAACTCAAGTCTTCTAATGAGGAAATGCAGTCGATCAATGAGGAACTCCAGTCTACCAACGAAGAGCTAGAAACTTCCAAGGAAGAGCTGCAGTCTGTCAACGAAGAGTTGGCCACCGTCAACGCCGAGCTACAGAGCAAAGTGGCCGACCTGTCGCTGGCCAACAACGACATGAACAACTTGCTCGCGGGTACCGGTATCGGCACGGTGTTCGTTGATCACCAACTACGCATCCTGCGGTTCACACCCGCAGCTAGCAACATCATTAACCTCATTGCGAGCGACATCGGACGGCCCGTGGCGCACATGGCCTCCAACTTGGCGGCCTATACCAACCTGATAAATGATGTTGAGGCAGTGCTCAGCACGCTGATACCAAAAGAAGTGCACGTCCAAGCGCACGATGGCCGCAGTTACAAGATGCGAATACAGCCCTACCGCACCTTAGATAACGTGATCGAAGGCGCAGTCATCACCTTCGTAGATGTCACCGAGATGGTCCGAATTCAGGACGAGTTGGCCGGCAAGAACGACCTTCTGAGGCGCGCTGGCGAGATGGCTCAGGTTGGCGGTTGGGAACTGGATGTGGCTACCTTGAGGATGACCTTCTCGCCGGAGGCATTGCTCATCAACGGAATCGGTCCAGACGAGAAACCCACGCTTCAGCAAGTACTGGAAATGGTCCATATCGATGATCGGTCGGCCTACCGAGATCTCGTGGAGACCGCGATCAGCGACGGCACTCCGTGGGATACTGTGGTACGCATCATCACCCCGAAGGGGGCACTGGTTTGGATCAGATCCCAAGGCGATGCCGTGAGGGAGGGTGGCAAGTCTGTTAGCCTGCATGGTGCCCTTCAGGACATCACCGACCACCAACAACGAACTACGGTTCCCAAGTAGGTGCTTCTGAGCGACTATGACTAGCCGTGCCGATGAGTGATTCCAACATCATGCGAACTCTCTACCTCCACACTGACTCGTGGCCCAAGCAGCCGGCGTTGCTCACGGTTGAGCTAATCCAAAACCTGCTTGACCTCCTTGCGGTTCGCTTGCACC
The DNA here is from genome assembly GCA_029263415.1 of Acidobacteriota bacterium. Lineage (GTDB taxonomy): Bacteria > Acidobacteriota > Thermoanaerobaculia > Multivoradales > Multivoraceae > JAJCXN01. Next base: position 22,012 of record JAJCXN010000023.1, on the reverse strand, counting down.
AGCAACCCCAATCTGTAGAGCGGCAACGGCCAGTTGTCTGACCGGGAAACGGCAAACGCGCGAGCTCTGCGCTTGCGCGCCGAAGCACATCTGCAGACTGCCAGAGATACGGATGGTCCGGGTCAAGGGGGCAACAACGAGCAGCTGGGAGCCGAAGCCACCGAGCGGGCAATACACGAGCTGCGCGTACATCAAGTGGAACTGGAGTTGCAGAACGAGGAGCTGCGACAGACCCAACTAGAACTTGACGCCTCACAGGCGCGCTGGATCGACCTCTATGACACGGCCCCGACCGGCTACTGCACCGTCGACGAATCTGGGCTGATCGTGCTCGCCAATCTCACCCTCTCCTCCCTGCTGCGGGTGACCCGAGACGCGATAGTGGGCCAGCCTTTGACCAACTTCATCATGAAGGAACATCAAGACACCTACTACCTGCTGAGAAATGAGGTTGTCACGGATGGCACTCCCGTATCGTCCGAATTGCAAATGCGGAGAGGCGACGAGACTCCGTTCTGGGCACAACTAACTGTCACAGCGACGCTGGATACCCACTCTCGGCCGGAGCGCCGGATCGTGATAGGCGACATTACCGCTCGCAAGCAGGCCGAGGAAGAGTCCAGCAGGCTCCATGCCCAACTGCAGCAGGCCGAGAAACTTGAGTCGGTCGGCCGACTGGCCGGCGGCGTCGCCCATGACTACAACAACACTCTCTCGGTGATCCTCGGGCGCATCGAGCTAGCGTTGCAAGACCAGACCATTTCGCAGTCGATGAAAGAGCACCTCACAGAGGTCCAGACTGCCGCCCGGCGGTCCGGAGACTTCATGAAGCAGCTCCTTAGCTTCGCGCGACGGCAGGTGGTTAGTCCCCAGGTACTCAACCTAAACTCGGCCGTGGCGCGCTCACTCATGATGCTGCGCCGCCTGATCGGCGAACAAATACGATTTAGCTGGGAGCCGACCAAGGAACTGTGGCTGGTTACCATGGACCCGCTGCAGTTAGATCAGATCCTCACCAATCTCTGCCTCAACGCACGTGACGCCATTGGGGGCGTAGGCACGATCGCCATCTCAAGCACCAACCGGTCGGACGTTATTCCGCCCAAGACAGCCGCTGGAGCACCGCCTGGCGACTACGCGCAACTCACAGTTTCCGACGACGGTTGCGGCATCAGCGAAGACCTGCTCAAGCGCATTTTCGAGCCGTTCTACACAAGCAAAGATGTCGGCAAAGGCACCGGCCTTGGTTTATCTTCAGTCCATGGCGCCGTTCAACAGAATGGCGGTTTCATTAACGTGTCCAGTGTCCTAGGCGAAGGGACTCAGTTCGAAATTTTCTTGCCACGATGCCTGGACGACAACAGGGCACAGGTGGTACTGGAACCGAAAACGACCAACTCGCGAGGCCACGAGACCATCCTGGTAGTAGAGGACGAACCGGCCCTGCTCAAGCTAATCGCTCGTTCGCTCACAGGACAAGGCTACACCGTACTCGCGGCCGGCGGACCGCAGGAAGCCCTTCGCCTGGCGGAGCAACACTCCAGCTCTATCGCCCTAGTGCTGAGCGACCTACGCATGCCCGAGATGAATGGTTACGAACTGGCGGCGCAACTGCGGTCGGCCCACAACTTGTCTATCCACCTATTCATGTCCGGGTACCCGGCGGACAGAGCCGAGGTAGATGAACCGGGCTTCTTCATCGCGAAACCGTTCAGTCTTACGAAGTTGGCCAGGAGGGTTCGGCATGTCCTAGAGGCCAGCGATCAGTAGAGAATCTTCTCGCAGTTGCCAACGACCGCCACCTTGATTCCGTTGCTGGACCTCGATTTCCGGCCTAGTACAGTGGATCGCAACCGGCCGTCGCACCATGTGGAAGAGTCCGGTCGTAGCAACAAGCCATTCCCACTCTCTCGAACTCTCAAAAAAGCCTTGCTCTTTTGGTCGTCTGCTCTGCCGCTTTCACTGCATCCAGCTCTTGCTCGATAGCCAACAGGCCACCCCCCACTGACTACAAGCCGCGATGGGCGTCTCTTGAATCGGTCTTCGCAAACGGAGACCCAGAGCATCTCCAGATCTTTGACGCCTATGCAAACGCATCCGAGCGTCATGGAGACTGCCTCGCGGTCGAGTTTCACGAAACTCCGCTACCCGCTAAGACTTCCAGTCCAGCACACCTTTTCAGGCGCGTCGACACGGCCATCCGCGCCAGGGTACTGGCGACCCGCCCCGGCTTCTTGGACCAGCATGCAATCAGCACCTTGGTCAAGCTCCAGCTTGAAGAGACCTAAGATCGGGTATCGATGTCAAAGTCTTCTGGTACGCGTTGGGAGCCCTCGACACCACTCATCCAGACGGGCGCCGGATCTGTGTGCGAGAAGAAAGCGCTCCGGTTCCAAAGGTTGGTGAAATGGTAGTTCTCTTGTTCTACACCCCACTGCGGAGTCTTATGGACTCAGCGACCGATCCCCAACTGCCAGACCCATGGACGGCGAGGGAAGGCACCTTTGTCGTCGTTCGCAAAGATCAGTTGCTCACAGACCCCAAATACCAAAGGCGCCTCGATCGGGTCCGAGCGGAAGACCGATTTCGGCAGGTGAGGAGCAGGTACAAGGACGAAAGCAACGAAGACTGGCTAGTCCGCAATTTGAGAGGTGCAGGCTCTCGCCGTGACTGAAGGGGCTCCTTAGCTACTTTCTGCCCTCTACTTTCTGCGGAGCCACCAGATGAGACAGGGCGCTGGCCGGTACGAAGCCTCAAACGAGGAGTGGGGGCGCGCTCGCTTGTGCCTTAGAACGACCCCGTCGACTTGACACGTTCGCGATGTCTATGCCCACGGCGTGGCTGAACCGGAACTTAGTTGAACCAGAGGCAGCCTCAGACGGCCGAAGAAGGCGGTCGCCTCAATCGATTGAGAAGCTTTGCAACTCGACTGGCATGAGGTTCTGCCCGACATAAGAGTCGTCAACGAGTACTTGGTAAGACGGCCCTTCCGGGACCCGGCCTGGAACGGTACAGAAGAGGTCAACTCGAAGACTCTCGATGTTGTCCCCAAGCATGAAGCTGTCGTCGTACTCGGTCCAGGAGGCCCCCGGATTGATCAAGGCAGAAGACTCCACGAGAACGGGCAGACCACAATCGGTGCTCGTGCTTTCGAATACTTCCAGCCCGCAGTCGACACCGGCTGCGCCCGCTCCGCGGTGGGTGATGCCATAGTTAATCGTGACCGCGCTCGTGGCCATGGGAAGGTTGACGCACCGCTGTACGGCCCAGTCGCCTCCTTGATCCTCACCAGTCATAGCGCCGGTAGCGACCGCACCGTCAGAGGCGATATGCGTGGTGACTCCGGAGGTGGCCCCGGACGTCCAGAAGGTGATGTCGCCTAGCGTCCGTCAGCACCACCGTTCTGAGCGCGCTGTGCGGGTTGATCCGAGACCTCCAGAGTGTGACCGTGATGCTCGGGTACTCAAGGTAGAGGAGTTCGTCCAGGACCGTCTCATCGTGCAGGTTCTCGACCAGCTCCACTTTGCGAGATCGCGGCTCACCTAGTGCTCTGAGTACGCTAGCTTCCGTCCCGCCCAAAAGCTTGCGAGGAGTCTCAACGAAGGCCTCTAGTTCCGTCCAAGTGTGCTCGTCTTGAGCATGGGCGAGTAGCGCGACCAGGGTTAGTGCGGCCGCCAATAGGCATCTCACGCCGACCGCTCCAACGGAATAGCCACCTGAGGCTTCTCGGAAGCAACGGAAGAAGCCTCTGCTCGACGCTGCAGTCGATAATGTAGCCGCAGGTAGGTGAGTCCCCAGATGCGAAAGGTGTGATCCGTGCGTAGCTCGCCGTCGCTCACGTACACGTGGATCACCTCTCGGAGCGTGCGCACATAGCGGGTCCACCCGGCCGCTCCTTGACTGACTACGAAGTAGAACCCCGGGTCACCGAAGCGCGTGCCTGAAGAGTGAAGTTTGAGTGATCCGTCTGGCATCGCCTCTGGGCGCAGGAGTACCGTTGCGTTGCCGTTGGGTAGCGGGAACACAACCTTGACGCAAGGCCCCTCCCAGTTGGGAACCGGCGCTGTGGAGTAGTCCCCGACATAGACCACGTCCTTCGTTCTAGGGATTTCCCGGACCCACCCGGTATTGCGAACCAGGCCGGTCTCGGGGTCGATGAGCTGGATGAGCCGGCTCTTGAAGCCGCGGCTCGTTTCCAGTGGGGAAAGTGGAATGTTCAGTTGTTGCAGCCTGCGGCTGAAGATCACAGCCAAGAGCCATCCGAACGGTCGAAATGCTCCGCACCATTGTGACCAAGCGTCCAGTTGATAGTCGGAAGTCTGCTCGTAGAAGCGTGCGATCTCGGGGTGCACAGCTGCTGAATCAAAGCCGGGACCCTCAAGCGCTGAGAACGTCAGCATCAGACCCTGGTTCCGTTCTTCTTGGAATTGGAGCCCTTGCGCTTCGGCCAGATCGGCATAGAAGTCGCTGCCGATGCCGGTGGGTTTGCCTACAGGCCCGGTCAGCCACGGCATGGTTTCTGGTTTGAAGGGTCTGCCGGTCCACTGAACCCATCGCTGCGTGATCCAGTCCGAAAGGTACCCGCGGCTGGCGCCGAGCCAAGGTCCCTTCATCGTCCTGTTCCGATCACAGCTGAGTGGGTCGTCGCGAGCTCGCCCCAGGGGATGGCATTGATTGCATTAATGAAAACATTCACATCTGCAGGGTAGCAGCAGCCCGGGACGCGTGACCGGGGCTTCCCTATGCAAGTGGCGTCATCCCTTAACCAGCCAGCCCTTGGCTGCCAGCAGGGTCCTTAGCCGTTCCCGATGGTCTCCTTGAACCTCCACCACGCCATCGCCAGCCTTGCCGCCGCTGCCGCAGGCAGCCTTGAGTTCTTTCGAGAGCTTCTTGAGGAAGGGCTCATTGCGTGGCAGGTCGTAGACGACGGTGACAGTCTTTCCACCGCGCCCTGATTTTTCGATGCGTAGCTTCGCCGTGACTTTGGGAGGGACGGGTTCGACGGTTGCCTCGAGACAGCGGCATGTTCCGAGCCGCTTGCCGCAATGACGACAGACCGGATGCTCGGTTGAATAAGACAACCGGGTGACTGCTTGGTTTCGGCTCTTGGCCACGATGACCTGCTCCTTGGTGGATGAAGGGCGACCGGCCAAGGTCGCTGGCAAAGCCTCACCCGGGCTGATCGATGTCCAGATAGGCGACGTCGATGCGTTTGATTGTGGCCCTCGAACTAAACGGTGAGCGCTCATGATAGTCGAGAGAAACGGCTGAACCCACGTCGGTTCCAACGTCAGATGTCTCGAAGAAGCTGGAGTAGAGACCGGCCGACTTCTCGACCGTGATGCGGCCCCCGACTTCGGTGCCGTCTACGAAGAGCGAAAGCCTGGCTGGGGCCCAGAGCCGTTTGCGCTCGAACTCGAGCTTCACATCGATCTAGTGGTTCTCTTGGTTCTGCTGGTGCCTGAGAACAGTTGGCTTTGTGTGGTTCACCGCTTTGCCTTCGCCCGGTCGCGGTACGGTTCCAGCTCGTTCGCTAGCGACCGTGCGGTTTGCTTGATTTGCTCGATGAAGAGACGAGTGGCGGGCGAGCGCGAGCGACGCTTCACCAGGTGAATACCGTCGTTTGTTCGCATGCTAGGGCCGGCGGTGTGCGCAACCAGTTCCCCGGTTTGGCAGGCGCGCGTGGCCAGTGACTTGGGCACCATGGTGACGGCGTGTCCGGTCTTGGCTAGTTCAAGACACGCTGCGGTGGTCTCGAGCCGAAAGAGGGGGAAGTGGTCCGGCACGAGCTTGGTGCCAAAGAAGGAAGGAAGCTCTCGCCGGCCGACTGGCGAGATGGTGGGCATCGCCCAGGCATGTTCTGCGAGTTCAGAAACCTGCCAGTCAACCTTCGCCAGCGCATGATCTGGACTCATGACAATCGCAAGTGGTTCTGACGGTAGTGGGATGACCTCAAGCTCGCCAGCAGCGGGAGAGTCTTCATACTTGCTCAGATCGGCGACGACGAACTCGAGTTCACGTCGCAGCAGAGCGGCCAGAAGGTCGTTTGCGGTACCGGCAACAACACTCACCTGAATACCCGGATGTTGGGCGGCTACAGAAGCGATGGTGCTGGTGATCAGTGGTTGGGCAGGATAGGGCCCCGCTCCGATACGAACGTGGCCGGTCTCGCTGCCCTTGAGCCTCTCGGCTTCTTCCTCAAGTGCGAGCACGGCCTCGACCACATTGCGTGCGGACTGAATCAGACCTTCACCTAGGTCAGTCGGTTCGACGGCGTGCGTCGTGCGGTCGAACAAGCGGCCCCCGACAACTATCTCGAGTTTTTGAATGCTCCGACTGAGGCCAGATTGCGTGACGTCCTGCTCGCGGGCTGCATCAGCGAAGCTCCGCAACCGGTAAAGCGCTTCGAAATGGAGTAGCTGGCCAATCTTCATCGATGGTCACACCTGCCTGTTGACGTATCGGTCTCGCGATATCAGCGCTTGCGGTCAAGAGTTGTTGACCGTTAGTCATTAAAGTTAGATCGGTAGTGAGTGTATAGTATTCGCATGGCAACCTCAGGAGAACGACGCTCGGAAGAACGACACCGAGATTGCGATCTGGACGGGCGCCAGCGCGAGCAGCTCTTCCAAAGAGCCGAACAGCAGGTGTTTGATCTCATTGTGATCGGGGGCGGGATCACCGGGGCGGGTGTCGCGCGCGAAGCGACTGCACAAGGCCTCTCGGTCGCCCTGCTCGAAGCGAATGATCTCGCTTCCGGAACCAGCAGTCGCAGCTCGAAAATGATCCATGGGGGAGTGCGCTACCTTGCTCAAGGTGACATCCCTTTGGTTCGCGAAGCGGCCAATGAACGCCAAATCTTGCGACGGATCGCGCCGCACCTTACTCGGTTCATGCCGTTCCTTTTGCCCACGAGATCGGCAGCAGGGCAGGCGAAGTTCCGTACCGCGATGTGGACCTTCGAGAAGCTCGGCCAGATTCCCAAAGCCGAACGGCACCGCGTGTGGAACAGAACGCAGCTCGAAGAGAACGAACCGCTGTCAGCGGTCGAGGGTGCCAATGGCGGAGTGGTTTATTTCGAGTTTCTGACCGACGACGCGCGACTCACGCTCGCGAATGCCCGGAGTGCAGCTGCTGGTGGTGCTCTAGTTCTAACCCACTGCCCCGTTGAAGAGATCGTAGTCGAAGGTGGCCGCGCTGTTGCTGTTGGCTGCAAGAGCGCAATCGAGGGCGAGTCGATGGGCGCCGTGGTGCGGGGTCGCGCGATCGTGAATGCGGCGGGGCCGTGGGTCGACGCGATCCGCGCGTTGGAGGATGGCGGTGCTGAACCGAAGCTCTCTGTGACCAAAGGCAGCCACCTTGTTTTCCCGCGATCCTTGCTGCCGATATCTCGGACTGTCTTGATGAGTGCCGTTGATCGTAGGCCCGTGTTTGCCGTGCCACGCCAAGAGGTCACTTATGTTGGAACCACTGACACGTTTCACTCGAAGCCCGAGCGCTGGCCCGCGATCACGAGTGCGGATGTTGGCTACCTACTGGCTGCCACCGCACGCTCTTTGTCTGTGAAACCACTTCAACAGAGCGATGTGATTGCGTCCTGGACGGGCATCAGGCCTTTGATTTCGCAAGTAGGAAAATCTCCCTCCGAGGTGTCGCGCCGCGACGAGGTTTGGACTGGTCCCGCAGGTATCCTGTCGATCGCTGGCGGCAAGTTGACTGCATATCGAGCGATGGCCGAGCGCGTGGTGTTGCGCGTCTCAGAGCAACTAGGGCATACCCTGAAGCGAGCACCCACCGCGCTCGAGCCGCTCGTCGGTGGTGACTTTGCGGCGCCGCCGCCGGATCCGGATGTAGGAGTATCGGCGAGCGGTGAAGATCGTTTGATCGAGCTCTACGGTTCCGAAGCCGCAGACGTCGTTGCGGACGGTGGCGATGTTGAGGCTGAAGTTCGCCAGGCGGTCCGTCGCGAGGGCGCCCTTCGACTTGAGGACTACTGGATGCGGCGAAGTGCTCGTGCCTACTTCGATCTAGATGCTGGCTTGCCCCATCTCGAGCGTGCGTCCAAGGAAATGGCCGCGCTTCTGGGCTGGCATGACCTCCGTCGTCGCGCAGAAGTCGACGCCTGTCACGACCGTCATCGGCACGACAATGCTCTGTTTACTGAGCGGAGTAAAAACGACTCCATCGAGGAGAGAACCCAGAATGCGTGAAGAATTTGTCCAGCAGCTCAGCGACTTGCTCGGTGATGACCAGGTCCAGACATCCGAAGAGGTGCTAAGAAGCCGTCGCCATGACTACTGGGTGCTCAACCACCTGCGGAGCTGGCGACAGGAGCCCATGGAGATGCCCGGCGTTGTGGTGCAACCGCAATCAGCAGAACAGGTGCAGTCGGTGGTGCGCTTGGCCGGCCAGGAAAAGGTGCCGATAGTCCCCTTCGGTCTGGGTAGCGGTGTATGTGGTGGAGTTCAGGCCTCGGCGGATTCGATGGTGCTGGATCTCGGCGCGATGAACAAAGTTCGTGACATCGACGAGACCAACCTACTCGGCACCTTCGATGCCGGTTGCAACGGCCTCGAAGCAGAAGAGGCAGTTGCGGATAGTGGACTCACCATTGGCCATTGGCCACAGTCGATCGCCATCAGCACGGTGGGTGGATGGGTGTCGACACGGGCTGCAGGCCAGTTCTCGACCGCCTATGGTTGTATCGAGGACATCGTCTATTCACTAGAGGTAGTCCTACCCAATGGGGACCTCGTCCAGTTAGGGAAGGCTCCTCGAGCGGCCGCTGGCCCAGACTTGCGACAGGTCTTGATGGGGGCCGAGGGCACCATGGGGATCGTGACCGGGGTGCGGCTCGCGCTGCGGCGAAAGGCGGAGACGCGAGCGGTTTCCGTGTTCCACACGTCCACCCTGAGTGCAGGCTTTGATGCTCAACGAGAAATCGTTCACTGCGATTGGCTTCCTCCGGTGATGCGTCAATACGACCCGACCGAAGCTCGGCGCAACTTTCGTGACTTTGCGCAAGACGACCATGGGCTCTTGCTGATGGTCCATGAGGGGCCATCCGCTCGGGTTGATGCAGAGCTCGCGGCGGTCGGCGACATCGCGCAGCGCGCTGGATTGGAGCCAGCACCGGACGCTGCCGCGCATCACTGGATGGAGAGTAGAAACCACGTTCCTACCTGGGAGGATCTGTTCGACAAGAACCTGATTGCGGACACCATCGAGATCTCCGCGACTTGGACTCAGATTGAATCGATCTATGACGATGCCATCGCTGGGCTTCGCGACCTCGAAGGCATCATCTCGGCTTCAGCTCACAGCTCCCACGTCTATCGCACCGGGCTCAATCTGTATTTTACTTTTGTGTCGGCGCATGAGGACTCAGGAACTATGGAGGCGTCGTACTTGGAGTGCTGGAGGCGGGTGATGGAGGCAACCGCGCGCCACGGTGGAGGCGTTGCTCACCATCACGGAGCAGGTCGACTTCGCAAGGACTACCTAGTGCACGACCTTGGTGCAAACGGCGTCTCGTTGCTGCGAACACTCAAGACCGCGCTCGATCCTGACGGAATCATGAACCCAGGAAACCTGATCCCTGATGCCTGAGTTGATCCTTGGGCTAGACGTTGGCACCTCCAGTGCGCGAGCGGTGCTGGTTGACCTTTCAGGTCAGATCGTGGGATCCGCCCAGCGCCCCCTTAAGACATCTCATCCTGCGCCCGGTTTGGCGGAGCAGAACCCCAACGTGGTTTGGCGAAGTGTTGAAACCACGATAGCGATGGTTCTCGAGAGCGCCGCGATCTCAATCTCCGACATCGCCACACTTGGTTTGACAACACAGCGCTCGAGCGTTGTGGTCTGGGACCGCAGGACCGGAGAACCACTGACGCCTCTCATCTTGTGGACCGATCTGCGCGGCAGCGAGCGTGCTGCCGAGTTGGTCGACGCGGGCTTTCTGGCGGCACCGTTTGCCGCGAATGCGAAGTTAGAAGCTGCCGTCGATGCGATCGATCGGGGTAAAGAGCGTGCCGCTCAAGGTGAGCTTGCCTGGGGAACCTTAGATAGCTTCATCCTGCACCGTCTGACGGGCGGAACAACACACGCCACCGACTACTCGTGTGGGTGGTCGACGTGCTATCTCGACATGGAAGATCTCAGAAGCTGGAATCGCGATGCGATTGCTTTTCAGAACCTTGATTCCGAGATGTTTCCTGATCTGTGTGACACCTACGGTGCGCTCGGTGTCACCGCGAAGTCGGTGCTCGGGGCCGAGATTCCGATCGGATCAGTGGTGGCGGATCAACAGAGCGGCATGTTCGCTCACGGAGCTTTGAAAGCGGGCCGATGGAAGGCCACCTTTGGCACCTCGGCCACGCTGATGCTATGCACAGGAAACACACCGGTCTTCGAATCCTCACTGGTGCCCATGCTGCAGTTTGGGCAAGCGCAAGAGACAGTGTTCGCGGTGGAAGGCATGGTTGTGTCCGGCGGAGCGTTGCTGGATTGGTTGGTCGATGACCTAGGACTCTTTCAAACGACCGAAGAGCTTCTGGTCGCCTCCGCATCGGTTGAGACCCCTGAAGGTGTGTCGATCTGTCCTGCACTGCAGGGTCTTGGTGCACCGCACCACAAGGCCAGTAGACGTGGTGCAATTCTTGGTCTCAGTGGTGCAACCAAACGTGCGCACATCGCACGTGCCGCCCTTGAGAGCATTTGTTTTCGAGTGAGAGAGATTGCCGAGAGCGCGCAAGATGTAATCACGGTGCCGCCGTACGCGGCACTGCCGGTGGATGGCGGTCTCAGTGTCAGTCACCACTTCTTGCAGGTCCTGGCTGACCTGCTCGGGCGCCCAGTGGCCCGCCATCGCGAAGCAGAAGCCACAGCCTTGGGCGCGTGCTTGGCAGCAGGGATCGGGAGTGGGCTACTCGATCGATCGGTGGTGTTGGGTCTAGATAGCACCGAGCCAGCGGTCGATCCGTCGATCAGCGCCGAGATTGCTGGCGCCCGCTTCTCTGCGTGGCTAGAGGCTGTTGGCAGCCTTGTTGTATGACAGCGTGGTCTTCGTTACGTTGGGCCCTGGCGCTCTAAAAGTATAGAGAAGCAACAGCAGTTCCAGAGGGCTTGGGAACGAAATCCATAGTGATCGGAGACCGCGTACGTTAACCTTCGTACTGGGTGTAGGGTAACTTAACGAGTCCCAGAAATGATGGTATTCGGAGTGCGCCATGATTCCTCAAGCTACGCCCAATCCACAGCACGGTCTGTCGCGAAGGCGCTTCTTGCAAACCGCCGCCGGGGTGATCACGCTTTCGGTCACGGGCCTGCGCGAGATCCCCCGAGCGCATGCGCAGAGATGGTCGCCCACTCCCGGTGTCGCCACGCAACGCATCGACGGGCGCACCAAGGTCACTGGCGGCAAGATCTTCGCGCGCGATTTCAACGCTCGCAACCTGGCCGTCCACGGTTGGCCTGACACTCAGTGGTACGCGATGTACCTGCGCGCCTTGACCACCACTCGCGCGTTTGAGGGCGTTGATCTGACGTTGCTTCCTGCAGACGCAGAGCCGCTCAAAGTCATTCTGGGCAGTGACCTGGCCGCTGGTCAGCAGAATCCGCCGCTGAGTCTGAACCGCGACAACATCGTCGATGAGGCGATCATGCGGTCGCGGCGAGGGCCTGGGCAAGCGCCTAGTCAAGCGCCTAGTCAAGCGCCTAATCAAGGGCCTGGAAAACAGGCTGACCCAACAGATCTTGACCACCCCGCAGGGATGGAATTCGATCTGATTGTGCGCCCCGGGAATCGGCCCGATTTCTTGGGTCAGGCGACGGCTTTGCTGCTGTTTGATACCCGCGCCGCCTGGCGCAAAGCCCGCGCGCTGATGCAGTTTGAGGACGCAAAGTACCAGAACTACGGACCAGACATCGGCCCCAACCCTGACGATCCAAAGATCTTTGAACCGCAAACTCACTACGTGCGCTACACCGACAGTTCCGACCCCGGTGGCGGGTTTTCTTACTATGGATCGAACGATGCCGACTACCGAAAAGAGTCGGCTGAGCAAGCCATCCGCGTCGCCAACTACCTGAACACCACGCCTGATCTGATCAAGCATGATTTTGCTTGTGACATGCGCGCTATGGATCCGATGTTCATGGAGCCTGAATCCGGCCTGATCTGGTATGACAAGACGCTGTCTAAGCTGAATGTCTTGTTGGGCACCCAGTCACCCGATGGCGACGTCGCGGATATTGGGTCGATGTATGGAGAGCAGGGTTCGCGGCTGAAGGTGGAGCACGTCGATCTGATCAGTTGCTTCCCCGGCGGCGGGTTTGGTGGGCGTGATCGCAGTCCGTTCTCGCTGATGCTGGCTCTATGCGCGGACTTTGCTGATGGCAATGCCGTCAAGCTGGAATACGACCGGTTCGAGCAGTTCCGCGTCGGTTTGAAACGCCATGCTTGCGAGACGCACGGCTCACTGGTCGTGGCGCCGGATCAGACTATTGAAGCGATCACCATGGTGCTGAGTTTTGATGGTGGCGGGCGCAAGAATCTTTCGCCATACGTGGCCTCCTTGGGCGCGCTGTGCGCAGGAGGGGCCTACCGGGTGCCCAAGTCAGACATCTTCGCCAACGCCAAGCATTCCGAGAATGTCTCCGGTGGGTCGCAGCGTGGCTTTGGTGGGCCGCAGGCCTTCTTCGCTACGGAAACCGCGATTGACGAGATTGCAGCACAGCAAGGGTGGGACCCGTTGACCTTCCGCGCTCGCAACGTGGTGTCTAAGGGCGACACTACTGTCGTCGGCGGGCCGATCTCCCAGGAACTGCGGTTGACCGAGATGTTGGAAATCGCCGGCAACCATCCTCTTTGGTCAGAACGCGCAAAACTAAAGGCTCAGCACGAGTCGGATCGCGTTGCCTATGGTACTGGCCTTGCCATGTCGTTGCAGGCCTACGGCACGAGTGGTGACGGCGTTGTTGCGGCGGTCATGTTGAACAAAGATGGTACCTATGAGGTGCAATCGGACGCGATCGATATGGGCAACGGATCGGCCACCACCTTGGGTGTGGTCATCGGCGACATTCTGGGTGCCAACGCCAGTACGGTTGAGATGGGGGGATATACGTTGTTCGGGCAGATCGGGCTGACCGCGAACCGCAGTATCGGTTGTGTTCCGGATGCGACATGGGATGATCCGAAGCTGACCAAGAAGGGGGTTGGTTCATCTTCGGCCTGTTTGACGGGCCTGCACCAAGTGCATGCTGTCCAACAGACCGCACATGCACTGTTCGCTAATACCATTCTGCCCGCCGCACGAGCGCTATGGGGCGAGCCCGACTTGGTTGTCCAAGACACAAGCTGGTCCAACGGGTTGCTGATGACCGAAGGCAAGGAATCGCTATCGCTGCCCGTCATCGCCGAGTTCGTCTATGGGCAAGGACTCGACAAGGGGGTGCTGGGGCATGGCTACTGTCAGGAGATCTGGGTCAATGCCATGTTCAATACACAAAGCGGTAGCTATCGGTTTGAGCTAGATGGTCTGGCCACCTTTCCCAGCGACGGCGGAGCGGCTAAGGCGGTGCCGCGCTATGCAACCCAAGCCATGGATTGCAGTTCTGGCCGCGCATCCCGCTATGCCTGGGCGCCTTGCGTCAACGTCATCGGTCTGACGGTCGATCGCATCACTGGCGAGGTTCAGATCGAGGACGTGCTCAGCGTACTGAACGCTGGACGCATTCATGTTGAACAACTGGTTTCTGGCCAGTCCCAAGGCGGGGTGGCGATGGCGATTGGCTATTCCCTCTTAGAGGACATGCCTCCCGGCATCGCAGGCCCTGCCGATGGGCGATGGAACTTGAATCGATATCACGTGCCGCGCTTTCACGACGTGCCCTTGAGCTCCAAGTATCAGCCCGGGACACGCTCCCAGGAGTTGGTGATCATGAACGAAACCCCCGGCGACAAGAAACAGGGGCGCGGCATCGCTGAGGCGGTGATGTGTTCCGTTGCTCCCGCCATTTCGAACGCGTTGCGCGATGCAGTTGGCGTGCGATACCTATCGCTGCCCATCACCCCGGCCAAGATTCTCAAGGGGCTCTATCAATGACCATCTCCTTCACCGTCAACGGCGCTTCGCAGCGGGTCGCGGATGACATGGCCGCCGAGCCTCTGCTGGACTACCTTCACGAGGCGTTGGACCTGACCGGCACCAAGCTGTGCTGTGGCATTGGTGTCTGTCGGGCCTGCACAGTGGCCGTGACCAAGGGCGCAACCACCACCGCGATGATCAGCTGCTCGACTCCCTTGTCGGTGCTGGACGGCACGGACATTCGCACGGTCGAGCATGTGGCCCAGGGCGAGCAATTGTCGGCGATCCAGACCGCCTTTCTTGAGAACTTCTCCTTTCAATGCGGCTACTGCACACCGGGCTTTGTTATGGGGGCCACGGTCCTGCTGGAACAGATCGCGGCGTCGCCGATCGAGGAGGCCCAACTTGACCGAGCCATCGCAGATGCCATCGGCGAACACATCTGCCGCTGCACCGGCTATGTGCGCTATTTTGAGGCGGTCAAGGCAACCGCACTCAAGGTCATCGCCGACAAGACCGGAGCGCGCCAATGATTCGCCCGTTCATCATCGCCACGTTGGTCGTCGAGTGCCTTGTGCTGACGGTCTTTGCCGCGCCTTCGCAGGATGATAACTATGTCTCTAACTATGACCACTATGCCGCCCAATGCCGTGCGCAGATTGGCGACATCCCGGCCTTCAGTTGCGCGAGCGGGCGCGTCATTCCGATTACCGTAGACGGCAAGGTTCCGGGCCGATACACAAAGGACATGACCTGCGACCGCCCCGCGTTGTTGCCGAATGGCTCCCAAAGTGACGGGCAATGTGTTCCGGGATCGCGCATTCTCAACTTGTCTGAGCTTGACACGCAGATCTCCGTGATGTGCCGACAGAAACAGATCCGCGCCAAAGACAGCCTGTCTTTCGACGAAATCGACGTGATCGCCCACAATCCGATCAGCGGCGCAACCTGCTGGTTTCAAGCCTCTGCCACACAAGGCGGTTCGATCGATGGCGCGTCGGTGCCGTCTCCGACCGGGGCGGATGGTTCGACGTTTTTCAATCCTCCGGAGGACGTGGTGAAGGATGGCTGCGGGATCTGCCACGACAACGACCCGTTCATGTACAGCCCGTTCATGGGACAGGTCTGGTCACAAGTACCAGTCAACCCGTTCGGGCCCTACTACCAAGTCAACACGCCAGTGCTTGGGTTTGACAAATGGCCGACCCAGCAAATGCAACCGCGCGACAGCACCTGCACCGGCTGCCACCGAATCGGGACCAAGGAAACCTGCGGACAGTTAGCCGATTGGGCCAGCGGCGAAGCTCCGCCCGGAGCGAATGCGTTGGCGAAGAGTTATCCTTTGAGTCATTCAATGCCACCGTTCCACGGTCAGTCGCTAGCGACCTGGGAGGTCATCAATCAGGCCTCAGTGGCGCGGATCGGGGCATGTTGCGCTGACCCCACGAGCCCTGCCTGCAATCTGACCGAGATTGCGCACTACTTCAAGTAGAGAAGCCAGAAGCGGTCCTGACCGTAGGACCCAGGCCCTGTTTGCGGATCGCAATGCAACGGGGAACTGGAATGTAGTGCTTCAGGCCAAGAGCTTGGCTGCCGCCGCGAGCACTCTCGCCTCAGTGCGTGAGACGTGCCAACCATGGAGAACCGCGAGGCGCCCACTCTGGAAGTCGTCACGCATCTCTTGCTGGAGGTCTTGAATCAGACGGCCATCGGACAAGTCTGTTCCACGAAGGCGTTCGACCATCTGCTCGACTCCTGCGGTGTCGCCTTCATCGAACGACTCGTAGGCTCTGGCGAGATCCCTCAGTGCGTCGAGCCCCACTTCGTCTAGGCCCTTGATGGATTTAGGCTCAACACCCTGAGCCCACAGCTGTGGAGCCACGAGAGAGCCCGCCGACAGAGTTGCCACAAGCTTGAGCACTGATCGCCGATCCATTCCAGTCGCTCTCATGCTGCTCGTCCCTTGCTCGCCAGGTGGTCCCCGAGCCGGAGAGTGAGCGCCAGGATGGTCAGCGTCGGGTTGGCGATGCCACTGGTCGGGAAGATCGAGCTGCCGCCGACGTAGAGGTTGCCCACACCGTGCACTCGACCGAGCGTGTCGACGACTCCTTGCTTGGGGTCGGGTGACATGCGCGTGGCGCCCATGTGATGGCGAGCGCCTACATGTACAAACCGGTCAATAGTGCCATCTAGCCCACTCCAACGGAGACGTGCGACGTCATGCAGACCGAGTTCACGCGCCGCCTGTTCAATAGAACGCTCGAAGCCGTCAAGGTCGAGCTGCTGATGCTTCCAGTTCACAGTCAAACGCGGCATGCCCAGCTCGTCTTTCGCGTCGGGTTGTAACACGATGCGACTGTCACGGTTGGGAGTGTGCTCGATGCCAAATGTCGCACGGAGCAGTTGGAGGCCGGGTGCATCCTTGCCAGCAAGCCGCAAGGCCACTTGGTGGATGGCCTTCTCGTTCTTCGGCTTCATCGGGAGCGGACGCAGGTACATGGAGAAGTTGCCACTGCGGGCCTGCCTCTGTGCAGCGAGTGTCGAGCCGATCACCCAGGACACCCTCTCGCGGCTGCGGCCAACATAGTCGCGCCACATCTGGCTAGGGACTAGAGGCAGCAACTGACTGAATGCGTTGAAGACAGCCGCATGGCCTTGAAAGCACCGGCCGAGCCAGTCGCTTCGATTGCCAATTCCCTCGGGCGTCACATCGTTCGACGCCAACAGCAGGCGGACGTTCTCGATGCCGCCAGTGGCGAGCACGTAGGTCTTACCGCGAACACTGAACTCCTTGCCGTCGAGCGTCTTCACGTCCAGAGAGTCGACCCGTTGCCCATCTGGATCGAGGCCGATCCGGCTGACGTTCGCGCCTAGAATCACCCGGAGGTTCTCGCGCTCCAGTGTCTCGTCTTTCCAGCGCTGAAACGGTCCGTTTTCGATGTTGCCGGTGTAGCGGGTCAGGTGCACGGGTCGCGACCGCAGAGTCTTTTCGCCATTGATGGACATCGACGGCTCAGCGAAACGGCCGCCGTCGAGTTCTGGGAAGAAGTGGGGGATCTCGAGGAGATCGCTTGCACGGTTGTAGTACGGCTTGAGCTGTTCGAGTGTAATCGGCCAGCCAGACCTCGGCACCCAGTCGCGGGCCTCGAAGTCGGCCGGGTCGAGCGGGAGAGAGACGCCCCCCCAACGGTTGCCTGAACCACCGAAGTACCTGAAGCGTGAGGCATCCAGGTAGGCGTCTTGGGTGCGCTCGGTCGTTGGCCCACCGATCGAGAACTTGCCTTCGTAGAGCGCCTGCGTCCGGTCGTCGGACTCTTCGGTGCCGGACTCGAGGATGACAACGTCGCGGCCTGCATCTGCGAGCTGATTGCCTAGCGCCAAACCCACGATGCCGCCGCCGATGAGGATGACGTCGCCTTCGATCTGAGTGCCGTTGTCGAGCTTGTTGGCGTGAATCTTCATTGGGTTTTCGCGATCAGAGTGGTGGTACGCACGGCTGCCTGGTCTTGTTTCGTGCGCCGAAGTTCAACCTGTGAAGCGGCTCGTTCTCTTGGGTACTCGGTGGTTGCGCACACTTCGGCTGTTGGCCAAGGAGGCCTGTGATCTGTTGCGGATGAAATCTGAGCCTTTCTTCCTTCTCGGCAGATAGAAATCCAGTTCGGTTCGCGATGCCGATGCGCGGCCACCACAACGCTCGGCAAGGTTCCGAGCACACCCGATTCCAGTACCGCCTGCTGCTGGCCGTAGGCCTTGGATGCAGCTAAGAGCCGTCGAAAAAGTCGACCAACCCAGTTTCCAAAGAGTATTCGGCACCAACAACCCTGAGACCGTTCTGCTCAATCAGCTCCTCCAGGACTTTGGATCCGTGGCGCAAGTGGTTGGCAGAAGCGCGGATGTTGGCCCTGACTCCTTGCTCTACAAGAGCCTCGATATCGTTCTTGAGATCGGTGGCCAGCAGAGGCTCAACTGATGGCCTGATGCGATCGACGATAGATCGTAGGTTCTGCGATTGGTTTTGCGTGTCCTGCTGTAGCTCTTCTACGGTTGCTCGGACAGCCCCGCAGTGAGAGTGCCCTAGGACAACTACCAGCCGTGTGCCGAACCGTGCTGCAGCGAACTCAACGCTGCCCACCTGTGACGAAGCAACAACATTGCCGGCCACCCGGATTACGAATAGGTCGCCTAGACCTTGGTCGAAAACGATCTCTGCTGGCACCCGCGAATCGGAACATCCGAGCACAATCGCGAAAGGTTCCTGTCCCGCCAACAAGTCGCTGCGATCGGTGTTCTTGGTGGCAGCGCCGCTGCTCACACCTTGAGCGAAACGGCGGTTGCCCACACGAAGTTGGGCTAGTGCTTCAGTGGCTTTGATCAATGGCTGGTTCAATCCCTTGTGAGTTCGACTAGCGAAGGTGGCGAGGTCGGCGGGCAGCTAGGTGGTTCTGGGGAATGTCCCACCGGCCTCGCATCCTATTAGAGCCCCTGCCCTTGCCCCTCGACCTCGACGTTGACGAGAAAGTGCAAGGCTTGGTGTGGAGGAGACCTCGGGGCCCTGGTCGCGGCGAAGTTCAACAGCCCCGCCTAACTCTCCTCTCGACTACACCAATGCGGCGTTTTCTCTTTGCGACCCTGAATCTGGATTGCCAACGCAAGGGCGACCTACTCGTTTTGCTCAAACCGGGCCGCGAGTCCAAGATTAGTCGGGTAGCCTTGAATCATGAACCTGTTCGACGCAGTCCGCGATGCCCATCCGCTCCCAGAGTCCACTACCGATGACTCGGTACACGGCGAAGGGTTCGATCAGTTGGTGACGATGCTTTATCAGGATCTGCGTCGCGTTGCGCGAGGCCAGCTGCGCAGGCTTCGGCCGGGTCAAACGATCGACACCACCAGCCTAGTTAACTAAGGATGGGGCGCTGCAGAGTTGAAGTTGGACAGTGCCCACCCCTTGCTGCATAGTCGTGGTGCTACTCGTTGGATGCGGGATAGGTGCTGTCTTCAAGACCGCGCCCCAGGGCTCCAACTAGGCGGATAGGTGATGGAGGGAAGCAATCGGATTGGGCCACAACTGATTCACCGTCGATTCGAAGCCAGATTGGGAAGTCAAGCGTAGCGTCCGTGACACCGGAGATTGCAGCAGCCTCACGAGCTCCAGCCGGTTGATTTCGAGGAACCGCTCCGCGTCTTCGACCTGCGCTGGAAGATTTGACCGCTCAGCGTCGGAGACGCTAACTGTGATTCCGGAGGTCTGATAGCGAGCACCGTTGGGCTGGGTCTTTGGACGACGTGGATCACCACGCCGGATCACCTTGCAGGGTTCGAGCGCTGAGGTCTCTAAGAACGCCTCCGCATCAAAGTCGACTCCACCTGCTGTAGTACGCACATGTCCCGGCAACGCCGCCTATCGAACTCGGCTTGGCTGCCGGCGGCGTGGTCGAAAGCGATGGAACCCCTGCCAAAGCACTTTCGCGGCAGAGCCTCGGACGAGCGCGCTGATTCCGGCGTCGAAGAACCCAATTCTCGAACCGCCCTCCACACTCGCGTGTGGCTCACGGATAGTCGGCTGTGCGAAGAATCCGACGTGATGGACACGATTCCGAATCCTGCGGACTGCGTGACCGCCGAAGACATCACCAGGATCTCGGCCGACGACTCGGAATGCACAAACACCACAAACACCATTCCACCATGAGGCAGTGACCCGGGGAGGGTAGGTACTTGGGTTCTATGTACGACTCAGACCGATTTGCACCGTGCACATCGACGCCATCAATCCGAACGTCGGATGCGTAGGATCCACAGATCCCGCTCGCGACGGCGTGCTCGATGCGCACGTTCGAAACTAGGGTGTTGTCGGCGAGCACGTTTCCGCAGCCCCCGTTTCGTTTCAAGTCTGAGTTCGTGATGACGGGCTTGCGTCCATCCTGGTTGAGACCGATTAGGCTCTGGCCCAACTTGAGTGCAAGTCCCCCTTCGAACCCAGAGTCGCTCGGCAGCAGGAAAATGGTGTCGCCAGCGCCACTTGTGCGTCTAGCATGTTGGAGGAGCCGATTGGGCTCGCGAAGCTCTTGCTGTCTCCGGTGGCCCCCGATTGTGCGAACCACACGTGCGCTGGCGCCTTGGAATGAGCGGGCGTTGTGGCCAGGACTGCACCAAAGACGAGCGCTGCAAGCGAGGCAGTTGCTCGGAGGCCTCTAGTCAAGACGAGTCTCCGGGACTTCCCGGGCGGTTCATCATCGGTTCCTCGGTAGGGCGAAAGCGTGCGTGACCTGTGGCGCCCAAGCATGAGCAGGGGGCAGCGAAGCTCGTTTGTTGATCTGCTTGCATGGCTTGTCGTGTGGAGCTTTCACGGCTCATCGGAGTACCGGACCAAGAGTTCGAACATCTCATTCGAGTCTGCTTGCTGTGAGCAACTCAGTGCAGAGATCCCTTGACTGTTGGTGGTGTCGACGCGGGCACCGGCGTCGAGCAGCACTTTCGCTGAGCCGACAGGATCTCTCTTTCCATTCGGTCCATGCGACCCAAAAGCAAACACTGCCCAATACAGAGGTGTCGCTCCGAACTCACTGCATCTTGCTTCAAGTTCGGCGCCGTGTTGAGTCAATAGTTCAACTGTCGCCGGAAGGCCAACTGATGCCGCCCAATGCAAGGGACGCGCTCCAAAGATCGCGGTGGCTTCCAGGTTGGCTCCACAATCAACGAGCTGTCTTGCCACCGTTTCAGCACCTAGTGAGGTGGCCGCGATCAACGGGCTCTCTCTTCCTTCCGTGCCCTCGATCAGCGCGCCATTCTCGATGAGCAACGCTGCAATCTCGGATGCCCGGGCCTCGTCCAGCCAGTCGTTGAATACGCAGTCGCAGACATAGTGAAGCGGGTCGGATTGGTTGTCCTGGTTGAGAAACCACGCGATGCTTTGATTAGCAAGGTCAGGGTTGTAGGCCAAGGCACCTTGCAAGCCTTGCAGGTCCCCAGTTTTAATCAGCAGTCGAAATCTCTCAGCGCTCATGTTTTCAAGAGTATCCCCGCGGATCGAAGGTCGTGACTGTTTGGCCGGTGGGTGCCGCTTGCGTGGCGTAGTGGGAGGAAGCCTACTGGCCTCATTGGCCGCTCCGTTCGAGAAGAGAACGGTGATGAGCCGAGCCGACGATGTTGGCCTGTCCCATGCACCTACGGGTCCGGTTTATCGGTTTTTTTGTCAATCGGGCCGAGGCCGAAGGCCGTTCAAGTGCTCGATTGAGCGTTCGAGGTTGGTTCGCTCCCGAGAGTCATAGCTTTCGTGAAACTCGCTTGTGAAGAATATGCGTGGACGTTCAAGAAACTCGCGCAGTAGCGCGGATCGCTTCCGCCGGTAGAGGAAGTAGGGCACCCATGAGTACTCGCGACGCACTGGTAGTAGTTGGTGGGCTTGTCCGCAGCACCGATCCCTCCTAGCTATTCGTCACGAATGCTCGTCACTTTGCGCGAGTCCAGCGCTCCTCCGCGTCTATGTACGTGGAGGGATAGTCATGCACCCAGTTCGCTTCCTCAACGGCGCGCAAGAGAACGGCAAGAGTACCGTCGAGATCACAGCGAAGACGCTTCAAGGTCGATTCCTGCTCAAGCCAGATACCCACGTCACCAGCATCATGATCGGAGTCATCGCGCGCGCAAAGCAGCGCTTCGGCGTCGAAGTGCACGCACACGTTGCACTCGGGTAAGAGTGGGGACCCTGCCGCCTACCGGACTTTCATCCGACGGTTTGCAAGGCCCCCTCTTCCAAACCCGGCGTGCGACTTTCGTTCCGCACCGGGCTTTCCATCGATGTTTCCGCGTAGTTGGGAGAGCGAAGCCACCTGAGATCGAAACGGCGGACCGGATAAACGCTCAAGTTGAAGAGATGGACTTTGCCATCGCGCCATTTGACCGATTTCCGAGCTGGCGTG
>JAJCXN010000022.1 GCA_029263415.1 Acidobacteriota bacterium | reverse complement strand
AACGATTCGTCAAGGGAATTCCAACCACCAGGCCGCTCGATCAGGCTGTCTGGATCAACAAGCCACTCGACTTGAGCGGTCAACCGGAAAACCTCACTAATTAGTCGAAATCAGTGTCTCAAAGTCGTTGACAGATTCCGCAACCGTAATCGTTGGCAATTGCCAATTGCCGATCGAGATGGTTGATCTGAAGTTGATCACCCAGCGCAAAGCCATCTCGGTCGATTCTCTGGGCCTGAATCTTACGCGTCGGAGTCGGCACTAGCGCTTCCCATGCTTGTTCACGCGAATCCACCGTCCTGAATTCCCGCCGTGACGGGTCATGCTGCCTCTTGTCGAAGAAGCTGTTGATCTGGAACTGTGAACCCAATGGCACACCGTCGTCGCAAAGTATCCCCTGAATGCTCTTGTTGGATTGGTCAGAGCCTGCCGAAGAGTCACTCTCTCAGGCAACGAGCTGGCGTGTGATTAGTAATATGGCTCTTCGGGATTGGGTGTGGGTAGGCGTATTCTCAGCGGATGCGAGATAGAGAGCTATACAGCCGGCTATTGGGGCTGAGTGATCCATGGCGAGTAGATGACGTTCAGCTGGGCACCAAGACAGTCGAGGTGTTTCCTTCCCATTCGGGCGGCACATTAGACTATCCGAAGTGTTCGACAAACTGCCCGGGCTACGACAGCCGCGAGCGCCGTTGGGCCACTTGGACAGGGTGCAGTACCAGACCATCCTGGTGGCTGACGTGCCGCAAGTTGAGTGCCCAGACCACGGTGTTCATCAGGTGGGCGTTCCGTGGGCGAGTCGGGTTCTCGCTTCACCGCGATGTTTGAGTGGCTCGCGATCGACTGGCTACTTGCTGCGAATCTGTCGGCGGTAGCGAAGCTTCTGAGTTTGACCTGGGATGAGGTGGATGGGATCCAAAGTCGAGCGGTGAAACGCGGGCTATCTCGGCGAGAGCTGGTGCCGACAGAGCACCTTGGAGTGGACGAGACGTCGTTTCAGAAACGCCGCGAATACGTGACCGTGATCGCTGACGCGAGTCGAGGCACGGTGCTGCATGTGGCAGATGGTCACAAGTGGGAGACGGTGGCCGATTTCCTGAAAGACGCCCCAAAGTCCTGGCTTTCCAAGGTCAAGACACCACTGTCGATGGACATGTATCGACCCTACATATCGGCGGCCCTCGGGCACCTGGAGAACGGCTCTGAGCGAGTCGCCTTCGACAAGTGGCCAGCCTGCTTCGACGCTCGGTGGACCTGGTCCGTCGCGCGGAGCACCGCAAGCTCTACTCAGAGGGCGACGATCGGCTGAAGCAGACCCGCTACCTGTGGCTCACCAATCCAGAGAATCTGTCGACCAAGCAGCAAGCGCGGTTTGCGGACCTTCAAGCGAGCACACTGAAGACAGCACGCGCCTGGGCCATCAAGGAGCTGGCGATGACGATATGGGAAACGCTTTGCATGCAAGAGGCTGAAGAAGCGCGGGCCAAATGGTACCGCTGGGCCATTCGCTCCCGCATAGCTCCGATGAAGAAGGCAGCCAAGACCCTCAAGTACTACCTCTAGGGAATCCTCAACGCGATGAAGCATCGAGTCACCAAGGCCATGAGTGAAGGCATCAATACGAAGATCCAGAACCTCAAACGAGCGGCCCGCGGCTACCGAAACGGGGACCGCTTTCGCAATGCCATCTACTTTCATCTTGGTGGCCTCAATCTCTACCCGAGGCCGGCGTGACCCGCACGAAATCCCGAAGAGCCAATAATATGTTCGGAAAATCGGGGCGATTCATCTTCGTACAAGGCGCCCATATGCTACACACTCCACGGTTCAGCGCCGTTTCAGTTTTCCTACTCTTCTCTTCTTTGAGCCTTGCTCAGGCTCCCGGCCCCCGCGCTGGGGAGGCGTTCCAGGTCAACACTTACACCCTTGGTTCTCAGGCTCGGCCGTCGGTCGCCACCGACGAGGACGGCAACTTCGTAGTCGTCTGGCAAAGCAGTGGATCTAGCGTCGATATCTCGGGTGACAGCCTTTTGGGGCAGCAGTTCTACTCCGACGGATCCCACCGGGGAAACGAGTTCCTCGTCACACCAATACAACTAACGACCAGGAAAGGCCCTCGGTTGGCATAGATGCGCAAGGCAATTTCGTAGTCACCTGGTCCGCGCGTGATCTCGACTGTAGTCTCCAGGAAAGCAGCGTCAAAGCAAGACGGTACGGCGCGAGCGGTTCGTCACTCGCTAGCGAATTCAGGGTCAGCGCCGGCACAGGAGCACGAGTAGCTGCAAGCGGACGGGCGATTTCATCGTGGTCTGGGTAGATGATGAGGAGATGGACATCGACACCTCCAGCGACGGCGTTCGAGGCCAGCGTTTTGGAACCGACGTGTTCGTCGACGGTTTCGCATCGGGCGATTTTGCCTATTGGATTTTCGAGGACGGCTCCAGATAATCCTTTTGCCGGAGCAGCTGTGGTCGGAGCGGCTAAACCTAGGTGTGAGAGTTCGACGTCATCATCGGAAATCATGACTAGGCACCCGCGACAGTTGATCAATCGGCCATAACTTCTCAGCCCGGATCGAAATTGACCCATCTCGCTTTTGAAGCTCGCCTTGCACCACAAGACCGGCGCAGCCCACAACCACGTGACGATTCTCTTTCAACACGTCTGGAATGACCACAGCTTGGCACATGCCAGTTTCGTCTTCCAGAGTCAAAAACAAGAGTCCCTTGGCGGTCCCCGGTCGTTGCCGGACGATGATCGACCCTGCGATGCGGACTGTTCCCTCTCGATGCTTCATGAGCTGGTCTGAAGGCGTGACGCCGCATCGCTTGAGCTGCGATCGGTAGTACTCGACGGGGTGGCGTCCGGTAGTGAGGTCGGTGCCGTGGAAGTCTGCTGCGGTTTCTTCGAACGCGGTCATGTCGAGGAGCGGGGATGCTACGGTATCTCGCTGCTTCTCAAACAGCGGCCCGCGTGGTTTGACCGCACGGGCGACCTGCCACAATGCATCGCGGCGAGACAGCCCATCTCGAGGCGAGAGTCCATTTTGAGACAGTTGGCCGTGACGAGAGCGGTCGTCTTCACCTGCGCCGCCGATTGGGCCTGCGCCGCTGAATGGGCCTGCGCCGCTGATTGGACCAGTGCCGTCGATTGACCCTGCATGGCTCGACGCAAACGACGACCCATTCAGATCGTGCAAAGCTCCGACCTCTGCTAGTCGCATCGCCTCGTCTTCGCGAAGCCCGACCCCCTGTGCCCGGCAGCGATCAGCAAGGTCGTCAACGTCGCTGAAGGGACGCACCATCTGCTCACACTCGATCACTTCGCCGACCTCTTGCCTGAGCCCTTTGACGTAGCGCAACCCAATGCGCATGCCGTGTTGCCTTCGCGTTGGGTCCTTGGCGGTCGGATCAGCCGCCACCCAGCGACACCGCCAGCCGGAGCGATTCACGCAGATCGGATAGACCGGTACGCCCGCCCTGCGCGCCTCTTGGATCAACGTTGAAGGGTGGTAAAAGCCCATAGGCCAAGCGTTCAACAGCGAGAGGAAGAACGCATTGGGATGGTGGCACTTGAGATAAGAGCTGGCATACGCGATCAGCGCAAAGCTGGCTGCGTGCGATTCGGGAAAGCCGTACAAGGCGAAGGCGGTGATCGCTTGGATGATCTCCTTCTGCCCGTCTTCGCTGATGCCACGCTCCATCATGCCGCTGCGCAATCGATCTTCGATTCTTTCCATGCGCTCGGCTGAGCGCTTGAACCCCATGGCACGCCTGAGATCCTCGGCCTCACCGCCAGTGAAGCCAGCAGCATCCATTGCGAGTTTCAAGATCTGCTCTTGAAAGATGGGCACGCCGAGGGTCTTCTTGAGGGTTGGAATAAGGCTTTCGTGAGGGTAGGTCACCTTCTGTCGACCGAGCCTGCGCTCAAAGTACGGGTGGGTGATCTTGCCGACGATGGGCCCAGGCCTGATGATGGCGACCTGAATCACAAGGTCATAGAACTTCTCGGGCCGATTGCGCGGCAGTGACGCCATCTGTGCTCGACTCTCGATTTGAAACACACCGACCGTCTCCGCGCGACGAATCATGTCGTAGGTCTCAGGGTCGTCTGGTGGCAAATGCGCGAGATCGATCTGGTTGTTCTCGTGCTGACGGATCAAAGGGACCGCTTCTTCAAGAGCGTTGAGCATGCCGAGCCCTAAGAGGTCGACCTTGATCAGCCCAAGGTCTGCGCAATCGTCCTTGTCCCATTGCACAATGACCCGATTCTCCATGGCGGCAGGCTCGAGCGGCACGATCTCATCGAGGCGCCCTTGAGAGATGACCATGCCGCCTGAGTGCTGGCCCAGGTGACGGGGATGGTTCTGGATGGTCTGCCACATCTCGGCAAACAGTTGGATGCGTCGATCAGCGGGATCAAATCCAAGCTCGGTGAGCTCGTTGTCCATTGATCTCTCGTCACCGCGAGAGGTGTCGTAGTGCCAACTGCCAAAACGCTTGGAAAGACGACCAACCTGATCGGGCGAATAGCCCAACGCTTTGCCCACTTCGCGTGCAGCCATGCGATCCCGGTAGGTGATGACGTTCGCAGTCATTGCTGCGCCATATCCACGCGAAAAGTCATGGCGATGGTCAAAGCTCGTGGTGCCGTGGCCGCCGCTATCGCTTTCCGTTTCAGTGCCCTGTGTCTCAGCGTTCTGCGTCTTTGGACTCTGGGTCTTAGAACTCTGCGGGCCATAGCGTTGGTAGACGTATTGAATGACCTTCTCGCGTTGAGCGCCTGAGGGCAAATCGAGATCAATGTCCGGCCACTCGCCCCGTTCCTCAGACAAGAAGCGTTCGAACAAAAGCTCCATCTTCACCGGGTCGACTGCAGTGATGCGGAGGGCAAAACAGACCGCACTGTTTGCCGCCGAACCGCGCCCCTGGGCGAGGATGTTGTTGCGCTGGCAGAAGCGCACAATGTCCCACACGATCAAGAAGTATCCCGCGAGATCGAGTTTCTCGATCATCGCCAGCTCCTTTTCAATCTGTGCTTGAGCGCGTGCGGTCAGGGGCCTGAACCGAATGCGCGCTCCCTCCCAAGTAACGTGACGCAAATAGGAGATCGGTGACTCACCGGGCGGCAACGGATAGTCAGGGAACCGGTAGCCCAGATTCTCCAAAGTGAAATCGAGCTCGTGGCTCAGGTCGACGGTGTTTGCGAGCGCTTCGGGCACATCACGAAATAGCCGTTCCATGCTGCGCGCGGCATGCAGGTGTCGATTGCGTTCAGCGGTGAGCAAGGCGCCCGCCCGGTCGAGCGTGGTGTGGTGGCGGATACAGGCCATGATGTCTTGCAGGTGTTTGTCTTCTTCGCGGGCATAGCGCACGCCTCCAGATGCGATCAGGCGTAGCCCTAAGGATCGGGCGAGGTCGATCAAGGCGCGGTTGCGATGCTCTTCGGCGCGGTGACGGTGGCGCTGGAGTTCCACCACAACGCGGCCATCCAACTGGTGCGACAAGCGCTCGAGCTCGCGCCGTGCCGCGGCCAAACCGTTCTCTGAGAGGGCGCGCGAAACCGGATCGCCACCACCGCCGACCATCGCCAAGAGTCCCTCAGCGTGCTGCTCGAAGTTCGACCGATCCACCGCGCCTTCACCCTTCGGTCGCGACAAATTGCCTGCAGTGATCATTTTGCACAGGTTCTTGTAGCCGGTGCGACTGGCCACCAGCAACGGCAGGTGCGCATGATTCGGTGCGCCCCGCAAATGGGAAGCGGTGGACTCAGCGTCGATCGCGTGAGGCAACGTTGCCACCCGGCCAGCGGGCTCCTGACGCGCAACGTCGAGCGGCAGTTGGTCTTGGCTTAACGGTGCCAGCGTGCCTGCCTTCGGCAAGCTTCGCGCCAGCGAGAAACTGGGGTCAAGCACAATCTCGGCGCCCACCAACGCCTTGATCCCCGCCGCCTTTGCCGCTTTGTAAAAGCGGGGTGCACCATAAAGACCGCCACGATCCAGCAAAGCAACGGCAGGCAGGTCAAGAGCAGCAGCTTGCTCTACAAGATCTTCCGGGTGAGACGAGGCGCGAAGAAAAGAGAATGAGGAAGCGGCGTGCAGTTCACAGTACTTAGGAGCAACCGTGCGCTTCGGGTTCTTAGGGCCAAAGTCGCGACGGCGTAGCACCTCTTTGCGCGCGCCAGGCGAAAGGTAGTTGGTCCCTGTGATCGAGGATCTGGGAGCGGTTGAAGGGCGTTTCGTGGTTGCTGAAGACGTGGCTTCAAAGGTCGTTCCGTGTTGGTTTGATCGGACGGAGTCCCCTTTCTTCCCTGTTGCCATTGTCTGTATCGAACCTCTGGAATGCTCTAGGGTGAGTTTGCGGAAGCGTAAATTTGGAGTAAAATTGTAGCGTCTCTCGGACCGTAAGTGAACGCTTCGTTCTGGGAAATGGCTAGAATCAGACCAGACCACTGGTCTGGTCTGATTGATACTGCAAAGGAAGCCCCAAGCTATGAACCAAATCAATGTGCAGGAAGCGAAGACCCAGCTGTCACGACTCCTCAGTTTGGTCGAAGCGGGGGAAGAAGTTGTGATCGCGCGCTACGGAAAACCAGTTGCGAAGCTAGTCCGTGTCACTCCTTCGAAGCCGCAACGCCGGCCAGGCACTTGGCGTGGGCTCATCAAGATTGCAGACGATTTCAACGATGAACTTGATGAAGCCTGGCTATCCCCGCTAGAACCTGAGTCTTGACACCGTGAGACTGCTGATTGATACCCACGCCATACTCTGGTGGGCTGCCGATGATGCTCGGTTATCCGCGCCCGCTCAGAAGCTCATGGGTGGCGGGCACAACGAACTGATCTGGAGTATGGCGAGTTCATGGGAGATTGCGGTGAAGCTTGCTACTGGGAAGCTCGAACTAGGGCGTCCAGTTCAACGATTTTTTGCCGATCTTCTGGCTGAGCACGGTATGGAGATCTTGCCCATCGATCATGAACACTGTGTGCGCTTAGCGGAGCTTCCACAACACCATCGTGACCCCTTTGATCGAATGCTTGTTGTCCAAGCACAGCAGGCGCGTATCCCAATACTCTCTGCGGACCGACAGTTTGCGAAGTACGACGTTGAGGTCATCTGGTAGGAGCTATCGCGCCATCAAGTGGCACCGCCCTGTTTCACCACTGAGTCCTGCAGCAACGGGTGCTCAATCAGTCGGTACTCTTCCACTGGCTGCCCACCGATCAGATGCTCTTGAATGATCCGTTCGAGCACCGCCGGATTGCATCGCCGGTACCAAACACCTTCGGGGTAGACCACCGCAATCGGCCCATCCGCGCACAGCCTGAGGCAACTGGCCCGCGTCCGCAAAACCTCGCCTGAGTCGGCGAGCCCAAGTTCCTTGAGTCGCATTTTGAGGTACTTCCATGCTTCGAGACCGCGCTCGCGTGGTGCGCACTTTGTGACAGGTGGATCGCTGCACAAGAAGATGTGGCGTTTGGCGTTGCGAAGGCCGATGGTCTCCGCTTTTGCGAGAGCGGCTTCAGTTGGAGTTGAGGTCGTCATGTTGGATTCTGCCCTATGTCCAATTTGCGATGGCCGAATGAGCTGCGTTGGCTTAGAATTTGGGGTATCAGAAGCAGTGCTGCAGGAATCATCGTCTGATGAATCACGGAAGGGAAGTTTGGCATGAGTGACGGCACGGAATGCACGAGTGCGCCCGCCGGCCCTGAACCGCGCATTCCTCAGAGCGTGAAAGCTCTGGTGAATCGGTCTTTGGCTGCTGCACAGGCGATCTACTGGCCCCTGACAGCGGAGCGTTCGGCATGAATCAAGGAAACGAAGGCGCAGACTTGTTCGCCGTAATCCAGGCCGGCGATGCCAGTGCCGTCAGTGCATTGATCGCCGAAGACGCCTCGCTCGCGACCACCACCAACGAACACAACATTAGCCCTCTGATGTGGGCGCTCTACAACCGCCAGCAAGGCATTGCCGATGCAATCGCAGCACATCGACAGTCGGTGGACTCACGTTTGACGCTGCACGAGTTAGCAGCAATGGGGCACTATGACGAGGTCCGCGAACATCTCTATATGGGTGACGATCTAGGCAGCTTTTCAAGCGACGGATTCACGCCGCTCCATTTTGCGGCGTTCTTCGGACGCAAGGAAATCGTGCCAATGTTCCTCTCGTGTGGCGCATCGGTCTCGACGCCAGCAGATAACCCCAGCGGAGTTCATCCGCTGCACTCGGCCGCCGCCATTGAATCGGTGGAGTGCTGCCGGTTGCTGCTCGAGAGTGGAGCCGAGGTCAATGCTCAGCAACATGGCGGGTTCACCGCGCTGATGGCTGCAGCGATGCGCGGCAACGTGGCGTTGGTCGAGTTATTGCTCGAACACAACGCAGACGTAGCCATCAAGAGTGACGAAGGCAAGACCGCTGCTGATATGGCCCAAGATGGTGGGCATGATGCGGTTGTGGAGCGGTTAAGAGGGTAGACGCGCTTGCCTAGGACAGATGTGGCACACAGGGTGTAGTGGCACACAGAGTGTAGTGGCACACAGAGTGTGATGTGACCGCCGTTCAGTCGTACACCCCATCCGCAAACCATTGCCCGCTCTCACGATCGCGATAGATCCGATACAACGCCCCGTCGCTGAGTTCCACGTCCCAATAGTCTCGTTCGGTGCGCGTTTCCAGCCACCATTTCTCTTCCAGTTCCCACGGTCCTGAGGCAATGCGCACCTTGCCTTGGATGCGCATCATGCGCACCTCGCGCTTGCGCCCTTGTGCGTTCCAAGCATTAGCCTGCGAGGTGCCTTGGGCAGGAGGTCTAGTAGGTAGGCCGTCGTTGTCGACGACTTCTTCTGAAGCGATCTGGCATGGCTGGTAGCTAAATCTCTGGCTCGGCCTGAATAGCCCATGCTGGCGATCGAGACCTTCCGTTTCTGAGAGCGCGGTCTTTTGAACACCCCGTGCGATGCCACTGCCCTCTGCTCGATCAAAAGCTGCGCGATAGGCCTTCTGTTCAGCAGAGCCATTGCTTTCGGTTGTGTGTTGCTCTGCACTGGTGCGCTCCGCTTGCGGGGAGTCATGCTTGGCGAACGTGTCCTGTTCGAAGTCTTCACTGATCGGTCGCAAAGTGGTGACCTTTGTGCGATCAGCCTCTTGTGTTGCTTCTGCAGGATCTGCGTCGGCAAGATCTGCCTCCGTAAGATTTGGGGGCTCATCGGTCAACACTTCCAGCGCGACCGGCGGACGCAACACCCGCACTGCTAAGAGGCCCCGGCCAGGTTCGATACGTCGTCTGACCTTAGGGGGCGGCGGTGGCTGATACTCCACCAGGGCAAACCGCTCCGGCAAATGGCCAGCCGCTGGCCGTGGCGATCCCACGCGTTGAGGCCCAAGCATGGCGAACAGCCGTGCGATGGTGGTGGCTAACCGATCCGGCGACAGAGCGGCCGGCCCAAACAACGACATCTGTGCCAACCGTGGAGTGTCAGGTTGCGCGGTGAACTGGAAGCGCAGGATGGGTGCAGTGGGAGTGTGGGCTTCGAGATCGAGCCGCACCAGGGTGAGCAGTGTTTTTGCTTCACGCGTGGGTGACGGCAGCTCGATGCTGCGCTCGTGAAACCCCTCCGGCTCGAGCTGGAGAGACATCTCCAATCGCTTGCAGCCCAAACCGCGCCGAGCCAGCCGATCGCACAAGCGTTCGAGTGCAGCCCGTGCAATGAACAAGAACGGCTCGAGATTGGCAATGGGCCACTCCAAGGAAAGGCCTTCACGCATGGTGTGGACCGGTGTGCGTGCGATCAACGGCCTTGGGTCGATGCCGCGTGCAACCAGATGCAGACGGTGGCCAATCTCACCCAGACGACTGCGCACTTCGGTCTTGGGAAGCCTGGCAAAATCACCAACGCGTTCGATACCCCAGCGCTCCAGCGTGTGAGCGGTCTCCGATTGCGGAGACAAACGGTGCAGCGGTAGAGGTGCCAGGAACTCCGCTTCACACCCCGCGTCGACAATCATGGGCTCAATGCGCGCGCTTGCGGCTTGTGTCGAGATCACGGCTCCGGGCTCATCTGGCGGCGGCAGCGCGGTGCGGGCCAACCCTGCTGCCACGCGGGCTGCGAGCTTGCTGGAGGCGATCCCGACTTTTGCTGGCAAGCCAGCTTCATCCAACTGACGCATGAGCTTGCGGCCGAGCCGATACTCAGCTGTTTGGTTTTGGGCCGTCTGCTGTTGGGCTGCCTGCTGTTGGCCCATTCGATTTGTCTGATCACCGTTCGCCTGAGCCTTGGTTTGCTGATCCTGAGCGGCGTAATGTCGATCGAGTCCGTCAATATCGAGATAGACGATCCCGCCGAACCCGCCAAAACCACCGCCCCCACCGAAGTTGCCGCCCACGCCTAGGCCACCCATTGCGCTGTCCAGTCCTGCGGCAGCCTCTTCGCTCATGTTGGGCTCTTCCACTCTGGGTGAGAAGCTCTCTGCAATCTCTAAAAGCACTTCGCGCGCGGTGTTCTCGCACTCGGGATCTCTAGATCGTGCAATCAGTTTGGGGCAGCGCGCTCGGGCTTGAGTGAGCGTCATGCCCGCCCGCACCCCTGCTCGACGCGCACGTCTGGAGGCTGCAATCACCCGAGAGGTTGAGCCACTGCCTTCGCACACGACCACCGCCTCGTGGTGCAGGTCTGGTTCGCAGCGCAATCGTGCTGCTAATGGGAATAGCGGGATTGCAGCGCAGGCTACGCGCCCGGTGCCCTGATTGCTCCCTTTCCCTTTGCTCGCGTTGCGTTGCGCCTGTTGGAGGCTGTCGTTTGTTGAGGGTGGAGCGGTGAGAGCCGGGCTGGTGCGCCATTGATCGTTACGGCGGCGCTTGGACGTTCCTTTAGGAGAGGTTCCCTTAGAGGACGCTCCCTTAGGGGACGTTGCCTTCGGTTGATTGGCTTTAGCCGCGATGGTTGCAGGGTCAAGACCCGCAAAGCTCCCTGATGCAGCGGGCTGGACCTCTTCTCTCATGTCAGTGGGTTGGGCTAGTCCCTTTGGCGGTCGACTAGCCGGCATGGCGAAGTGCTCCCGCACCGAAGGCAGGCTGTTCAGCGGCGGGTTGCTGCCTCTCAGATGGATGCTTTCCCGTTTGCTGGCCAGACGGCGCCTCCCGTTGCCTTCGCTTGCGTGGTTGCAGTTTGGGAAGAGCTGCAATGGGTTCGGCAAGACCACTCGCGAACGTCAGCTCGAACAGGTGGCGAGGTTTAATGCGTTGTCTCTTCTTTGTTGCCGCCTCTTCTGTTGCTGCAGTCTCTGCTAAGAGCCTGTCCAGATGCGCCGTCTTCGTTTGTGTGGTCTTCACCGTTTGCTTTGTGCGCGCCAGCCGTGACTTCGAAAGCCCCGCTTCGCACACCAATCCTCCTAAGATGCGCGGTTGCTGACCCTGCCCGAACCACCCTCCACGGGCGCCGTTCAGC
Organism: Acidobacteriota bacterium; assembly: GCA_029263415.1. Taxonomy (GTDB): domain Bacteria; phylum Acidobacteriota; class Thermoanaerobaculia; order Multivoradales; family Multivoraceae; genus JAJCXN01. Next base: position 10,068 of record JAJCXN010000022.1, on the reverse strand, counting down.
TCGATCACAGCGTGAGCAGCGGTGCCACTTGCACGATATGGACTGGTCACCAACAAGGCAGAGTGATGATCGATCGCGCCGCGTTGAAGCCTCAACCACGCAGCCTCAATGCCCCGACCACCACGCAACGGCGGCTGCCCCAAATCGAGCACCACCAACGAAAACCCAGCGCCCAAGAGCAACTCCGTGGCGCCCAAAGCTTGCTTGATGTGTTGCGGCCTCAACCACAACAACCGCTCGAGGTCGATGCCTGCGCCTAACGCTGCTTGCGGATCCAGATGATCGCCGAGATCCACCAGTGCCGCCGACTCTCCCGCTTGGGTGGCACCAGCAAGGGCAGACATCACCAAAGAGAAGCGCCCACTGCTACGCCAACCGACCACCTCGATCAACTCATTACGCTGCAAGCCGCCAGCCAAAAGATCATCGACCGCTTGCACCCCCGTGCGGAAGAACCGCTCAGGCTCTTCGAGCCCGTGCCCCTTATGCGTTAAACGACGGGCTCGAAACAGTGTGGCGTTTTGACGCGCAACTCCCAGCCGCTCGGTGGCCAGTGCCTCTTGAGATTGCTGGTCTTTGGGCCAATGCGCAGGCGCGGGTTTTGGTTTGCTGCGCTCTGCTTGTTCTTCAGGGTCAAGGTCGCTGTAGTCGGGGTCGCAGTAGTCCTCGCCCTTGGCCAGGAGTGCGGCAGCTGAGGTGGAAAGGAGAGAAGTACTGGGCATTGGAAGTGGGCTCGGGACCTGGCGGAGTGCTTGGGTAAGTGTTTTTGGGTCTGAGTGGGGGTCGATGAGTATAGGCGTAAAAAAAGCGTAAAACAAGAATGGCCCAGTTGCGCCCTGCTTGGACGGGGCCTTGGTAGGCGGGCTGGGTTCATGGGCTGGTGCGCCTTCTGAATCCGCGACCAGGTTCCAACACTGGCGTGGAGCTAGATAGTTACCACACAGAGGCGAGATTTTGTGTGGTAACTTTGTTGCATGTCTTCTCGCACCCCTTCTGCCCGCAGAGGCTCGCGTTCGGGAGCACGCTCCTCATCAAACCCGGTCGCATCACACGTTTCGCGGCACGCTCTGCAGAGCAGGGCTATCTACTCCGAGCTCTTGGAGCTGTTGGCAGTTGCCGAACTGTCAGGCCTCATTGCAAAGGGAGGCTCGTTGCAACAGAGGAAGGTGAAGGGGCGAGCCTATTGGTACTTGCGCCGTCGCGTAGGCAATCGGATTGGTGAGAAGTACCTTGGACCCGAAACAGAAGAACTCTTGGGCCGTTTGGAGAAAGTACAGAGCGACGCGGATGATGCCAAGCGGGCAGCTCAAGGGCGTCGAGGACTGATCAGGATGCTGCGATCGGCTGGCTACACCGAGACCGATCGAAGAGTAGGGAGGGTTCTCGAGGAGTTCGCGGAAGCTGGCGTCTTTCGACTGGAGGGTGTGCTCGTTGGCACTTTTGCGTTCAGATGTTACGGCGCATTATTGGGGGTCCGTTTTGGCGGTGAGCATGCGATTACCAATGACATCGACATTGCTCAAGCTTCCGGAATGCGAGTGGCGGTCGGCACGGACTCAACGGCCGGCGTGGCAGAAGCCCTGGCTCGGGCCGAGAAGTTCACTGCAATCCCAGATTTGGATCCAAGAAGTCCGCCCACGAGTTGGCATACAAAGGATCATCAGTTGCGTGTGGACGTTCTGACTCCATTGGTTGGTAGGACCAGGGAAAGCGCAGTTCGACTCCCGTTGCTGCGCACGCATGCCACTGCGCTTCGGTTCCTTGATTTTCTGTTGGTCGACACTGTTCGCGCTGCGGCACTCACCGGTAGCGGAGTCTTGGTCCGAGTGCCCTCTCCAGAACGTTTCGCAATACACAAGCTGATCGTCTCGCAACGACGAAGCTCGGCCTTTCGAGACAAGTCGAGCAAGGATCTTGCTCAGGCCCAGTCGCTGATCGAAGTCTTGGTTGAGGATCGGCCAGACGACATGGCTGATTTGTGGGAGGAACTGGCGACGCGCGGCAAGAGTTGGGTGTCGACGGCTCGCAAGGCGGTTGGTCAGTTGTCGCCGGATGTCAGTGAGCGTTTCTTGGCGGCTGTGGCGGCTGGTTCGAACTAAGTGCTGTTACCACACAAAATCGTAAATTTGTGTGGTAACTGTTCTTGAGGAATCGCCGTCGGAGAGCGCCCCATGCGGCTTTTTCTATGGTTGTGAATAAATGGGCATGAGCTCTCTGTTATTGCAGGGAAACCCGAAAAACGAGTTGGCTGAGGAGACCCTGGAATGAGCCTAGGTAGAGCTGGACGGTTAGTTGCGTTTGTAGCGCTCGGCGCGGGGCTGTGGCTGTGCGTTGGAGCGAATGTTCATGCACAAGAAGCAGCGCAAGAGGGCGAAGCCGCAGTCATCGTTCTTGCGAACGGTGGGTTGGAGGTCGCTGATGAGCAAGGGCGGCCTGATGGCTGGTCGTTCGTGGCCCGCCCGGAGGGTAAACAGACGGTAGTGCTCGATGTTGAGGCTTCGTTCGAAGGCGAACGAGCTGCTGCGATCGACTGTGCATCGGGACCCAACGAGTTCACCAATCTCATGCAGGCGATGGATGCAACTGCAGTCCAAGGCAAACGGGTCCGCTTTCGTGCGGCAGTGCGCACCGCAGACCTTGCGGCTTCAGCCCGCGTTCAACTGTGGTTCAGGATCGATCGGCCGAGCGGCATGGGGGCGTTCGACAACATGCAGAATCGCCCGATCAGTTCAGCAGAATGGCAGCACTTCGACATCGTGCTGGATGTTGCAGACGATGCCACCCGGCTCAACGTCGGCATGTTTGTCATCGGGCAGGGCAAGGCTTGGATCGACGACGCCAGTTTAGAGGTTGTCGATGAAGAGGTTGAAGCTACCTCCGTGGCCATGGATGACAACCTGAGTGCTGCGATGGCCGCAGCGGCGGATGCACCGACCCAACCGTTCTTTACCCCATGGTTGTGGTTGGCGTTGGCTGTCTTGGCGCTGTTTGGGATCTCGCAGGTGGGAGCCGGAGATGTTGATGACGCCAGTGCGCGCCCAGAGCAAGGGGGAGCAGAGCAAGGGGAAGCCCAGCAAGGGGGAGCAGGACAAGCAGGACAAGGAGGACTGGTGCAGTTCGCCCTGCGCTTCTCGGTGCTCTATTGGTTGCTATATAGCTTGCCGCAGCCGTTCCGCTCGATCGCACCGAGTTTCTTGCGGCCGGTACTCGGTGTCTATACAGACGGAATGGACGCCGTGGTCAGGTGGACTGCTGCTGTTGTCTTTGGAGTCCAAGGAGAGATGGTCGGCCCGAACGGGAGTGGTGATACCACCTACGCGTACGTGAGCTTGTTTGTGGGCTTTGTGCTCGCCTCGGTTGGTGCGGTGGTGTGGTCGCTCATAGGGCGGTTAAGAGCGCGCGCTTTGGGCAACGATCGCGTGATCAACGATCTCTTGCGTTCCTATTTGAGGTACGTGCTTGCCGCGACCATGATTGGTTACGGCCTGGCCAAGGTTGGTTTCATTCGTAACCAGTTCTCGAGTCCCGGTGAGTATCAGCTGGCCCGAACGTATGGCGAATCATCGCCGATGGGGTTGTTGTGGACCTTCATGGGTGCATCGCGCGTGTACACCTTCTTTGGCGGGCTAGGGGAGTTGTTGGGCGGTGTGTTGTTACTGTGGCGTCGAACAACAACGTTGGGTGCCATCGTTGTGATGGGCGTGATGACCAATGTGGTGATGCTGAACTTTGCTTACGACGTGCCGGTGAAACAGTACTCGGCGCATCTGGTGGTGATGGCGATGTTCTTGCTGTTGCCGGAGGCGCGGCGGTTGGCGAATGTTGTTGTTCTGAACCGGCCGGTTGGGGTCAGGGAGCTTGGGCCGCCTTATGTGAAGGCTGATGTGCGGGTGCAGGGTGGGTGGCGGCGTCGGGTGGTTTGGGGGCGATGGGCGGTTAAGTTGGTGTTGGTTTTGTTTGTTGGCTTGGTGCCGGTCGTTGGGCATGCGTGGCGGGAGGTTCAGTATGCGCGGGCGGGTGGTGGGGGTGGTGAAGGTGAAGGTGAAGGGGTGGTTGCTGAGGAAGGTGCGGGTGGTGAGAGTGATGGGGAAGAGGGGCCGTTGTTGATGAATCGGGGGTTTAGGTGGGTGAGTGAGGTGCCGTTCAATCGGTAACGGGCATGGATGAGCCGGTGCTACCGGCGGGCAGATTTCTTCCCATCGTTACCGGTAAGGCTCAGGCGAGCGCGGATTCGGTGGTTCGATGGCGATGGTCAAAGTTGCAAGCGCGGCTGCGGTACCCCCGGGCCCGATCACCTCGATGCAGGGCCGATAGGTACCTGCGGTGTCGTACTGCCACGAAGTGGTCGGAGTTGGCTGCTGCGCGCCGAAGGAGCAAGTGTCAGTCGAGGTGCCTTGGTGGGTGAAGTCATACCTGTAGGCGGTGATGGTGCCTTCACTGTCATCGATGAAACCAATGGTGTCACCAACCCATCCGAAGCAGAAGCCGCCTTGGAAGAAGCAAGTTGATATGTCTAACCAGAGACTCGGTTGCAGGTCGCTAGGCTGGAGCTCTGACCAGGACACGGGATCGCCGGTTTCAAAGCCATCAGCGAAGATGGACCATGAAAGGAACCGTTGGCCCTGGATGCTGCGGTCAGGGTCTGCGCCCGGCGCGCCTATGTTCTTCCAGACCACAACAAAGTCACCTCCCGGCGCTGTCGCCACCGTCAGTTCTTCGTCTGAGTATGAATCGAGGGTGCTGATTGCGAAACTGTTGCCGACCCGGTTGCCCGAGCGATCAACCCGCTGTCCGTGGATTTCATACAACACATCATAAGTTGGCGAGTACTGCCAAACCACGACAAAATCTCCGTTCTGATCGGGCAGTGGTTGTGTCCTGCGGAATCCATACTGAGTCGCTGCGGTGCTTACCTGAAACTGGCTTCCTTCAGGCGCACCGGAAGGGGCGAACAGCTGACCCTGAACACTCCACTCGTCACCACTCTTTGAATACAGGCTCAACCATGACACCACAAAGCTGCCGTCGGACCGCATGCCGATTCCAGCACCTAGCTGGTCACCCGTGCCGTAAGTGCCAATTTGGAACTCTTCCCCGAGTCGCTCGCCGCCGCTGCTGAACCGTTGGCCCTGTACATTGTCTATGCCTGATGCTGGCTCACTTTTCCACACCACAACGAAATTACCACTTGCGGCCATGGCAAGGTTTGGTTCAGTCTGATCTCCGGAAGAGTATGTATTGACTTGGAATTCGGAGCCGATTGGTACTCCCAAATCCTCGAATCGGCGGCCGTAGATGTTGGAGTCCGCATGCGGCGGACCGGTCGTGGTTCTCCCTGTCCATACGACTACGAACTTTCCGTCTTCAGTCGCTGCTAAGCGAGCGTCTCCCTGATTGCCCGTTGTTGCTTCATTGACTTGAAACTGCTGCCCGATGGGGCTTCCGGCGTTGTCAACCTTCCGGGCGTGAACGCTGGTGCCCGAAGTGTCAGAATTTTCGGATTCGCTGCTCCCCCAAACCACGACAAAGCCCTGGCCTTGGCTTGCGACGGTGGCGCCTCCCTGACTTCCCGAGGTTGATGCGTTGACTTGGAACTGGGTTGAGAGGGGGCTCCCGGCGTCAGAGAAGGCCTGTGCCTGAATACTGTAGGAGTCGACGTCGGAGCCGAATGATCCAAGGCTGCTCCACACCACCAGGAACGAACCGTCAGGATTGGACGCGATGCTCGGTCCGGACTGGGAGCTGGTTGTGTAGGTGTTGACTAAGAATTGGGATCCTTGGGGGATCTGAGCGTGAGCTTCGGGAGACCCGTGGAGTGATAGTAGGCAGTGGAGCAGGGCGTAGGGGGCGATGGGTCTGGGCATTATCGGATTCTAACTTCATTGGGAACTTGGCGAACTGAGGGATTACACAACGATCAAGTGTGAGGTGCGGCAGCGGGTGGAGCCGCTTTGTTGTTGGGTCGAGAGTTGTGGGGGTTTCTGTAGAGGTTGCGGCTTGATTAGGTGGGTTTGGAACTGTCCGAATCCAAATAAATGCCGGGTTGTTAGATCCGGCCTTCATCAGATTAAGGTGTCAAAGGCCTGTTTGGGAGTGTGCCGTTGCTTTGACGGTAGAGGGTTCTTGTTGGAAGAGCTCCATCCTGAGCAGGATGTGTACTTCTGGAGGTACGACACGCGCGGGAACTTTCATCGCAAGAGGTACGGCGGCGGGCCGGCTATTCGGTTCAAGCGAGACGGTTCAGAGCGCATCGAAGAAGTTAGAGCGCCGACAGCCCGCGTCGGCTCTGGAGACCCAGACTCAAATGATTATGGCGAGGCGATTAAGGAATACTCGTACTACTCATCAGGCACAGGTGCAAAAGGCCAGCTTTTGCAGGCTTCCAGGATCAATCCGGATGGCAACGGGCAGCAGCAGGTAACAGAGGAGTATCAGTACGACGCCCAGGGCCGTCCTACAAGCCGAAAGACGATCTTCGAAGACTGGAAGAACCAAGAGCCTGGGCTCTGGGCTACCTTTGAGCTGGATTTGGAAGTGTCATACGACTCACTCGGAAACGTGAGCACTTTGTCCTACCCGTGCCGAGTCTCTGGGGTGAATGGAACTGCTTGTGATCAGGCAACGCGTACGATGTCCTATTCCTATGACAGGGGCCAGCTCAGCCAGATCGAATCTGGCGGCCAGTCAGTCTTCTCGAACATTAGTTACTGGCCCAGTGGCATGTTTAAGGAGGGCTCCGACCAATTGGGTTCTCAGTCGGTCAGCATGAAATGGGATTTGGACACCAACGATCTCATTCCGCGCCCGCGGCTTCTGACCTTCAACAATCAGAGTCCCTCCCTGTACACATATCTCTACGATGGCGCAGGGAACATCCGCCAGCGTGGCGATAACTTCATGGAGTACGACGGCGCCAGTAGGCTTCTTCGGGTCTACAAGCCAGTCTTCGATGCCACCAATGGAGTACCTGGCCCGGGACAAGCGACGAGTGAGCTCTGCTACCGCTACGACGGCTTTGGCAATCGAGTGAAGATAACTCCGTTCCAAACTGGGGCGAGTACGGAGAGGTGTGCCGCCATGGCGTCGACCCCCGGGACGTCGTTCAATGCCAGCAATCAACGGTATGTTCCCAATCATACCGGTTACGATCCAGACTCCGGTGCCATGTTTTGGGAAGATTTCGGCAGTGGAAGCCACATGTGGTATCAGTGGGATGAACTCAATAGCCTAAGGCATTCAGCTCTACAGCCTAGTTCTGCTCCCCCTTCCAACATAGACGACGATGATCTTGAACCGGTGATTCAGAGTTCAAGCTACGTCTATACCGCGGACGGCGAACGGTTTCTTACTGTGGTCAACGAGCCAGGGTTTACGCGCTTTCTGCTTGCCGTGCGGGGCCTCAACAATGAGGTGTTGAGAGAGTTTGAGTTGGAAGGTTTTCCTAATCCGAACAGCTCCCAGGCTGCCGCTGAGGGTAGCTCCATTAGTGGAGCACTCGGTTTTGACTCTGGCGGCGGACCGAGCGACGAATGTCGAATGACGCCTTTTGGGTCTAGTTGCGGACTAGTTATTGACTCACCGAGTCCTCCTGATCCCGTTTCTTGTCGCTTCGATGATTCGGGTCTTGAGTGTAGTGGTCCTTTACAAGTGGTCACGGCGCCGGTGAGCGGTTGTCGGTGGACTCCCGTAGGTTTTGCGTGTGCGGCGGATGCGAAGCCTGGGTCGCCTCCAGGATCCAGTAGGTCTTCCGGGGAAGAACCTCATTTTCTAACGTTCACGCATTTCAAGAGGGACCTGATCTATCGCGAAGGGACCCTGATCGGTGAGTACGAAGCAATTGAGGCGCCGTCAGGGCCACCGATTGGGGATCCGAACAACCTGCTGTTGTCGGCGTTGATCGTGGACCATCGGGGTGACGTCATTGTGCAGACACATCCCGGTTTTGCCAGCGTTAAACGCCAGAACTTCTTGTACCCGTATGGACTTCGCGTTGGGGCCGGCGCTCTTGACTGCGCAGATGGCGTGTTTGAGATTGACTCGGTGCAACGGTACGCGGGGCATGAGCGGGACCGTGGGTTCTGCGGGAACGTGCTGGATGACATGGACTATATGCATGCTCGGTACTACCAGCCTGGGCATGGGCGGTTCTTGTCGGTGGATCCGATTAATTCGTTTGATCCAAAGGTGGTGGCTTCTTGGAATCGGTATTCGTATGCGTTGGGGAATCCGGTTGGGAATGTGGATCCGGATGGGCGGGAGGTGAAGCTTAGTGCAGAGGAGCTGGCTGCCATCCAGAGCGGGCTTGCTGAAATGGGGGAGGGAGCCCTAGCAGAAACCCTAAGCAGAGAAAAGGGGAAAGCTAAGATCGCGGATGGCGCCCTAGGGGCTTGGGAAGCTGCGGCCGAGGGCAATGCGGCCGTGGCTGCTGTCTACGATGTCATTCGGCACAAGAGTACAGTTAGCTTTAACCTGCTGTCCGGACGCGGCAGGCTCACGGAGGGTAACGGGGGAAAGACTGATGTCTCCTGCAATCGTGGAAAGTGTGTAGGTTCGATCAATCTCGCGCCCGATTCAATGCCACAGTTTCTATTTGTTGGCAATTCTCTCGACGAAGGTCTGCCACTTCGCATGGACCCAGCGGCCTCGATCTTTCACGAGTTTGGGCACGCAGCGTTCCATATGCGAAAACGGAACAGTAGTTCTGGGGCAAGTGGTATCAATGGGCGCCCATCTAACGACGCGTCGTTGAAAGCAGAGAACGCGTACCGATCTCGATTGGGGCTGCCTCTCAGAAAGCGACACAAGCCCGACTAATCTGATTTGCTATGGCGGATAGGAGGACGAAGTTGGCACGAACAGGGGATCCCAATCTGTGGGCATGTCGTCGATGAACAATCCAGCAAACCCGTCGACTACGAGTGCCTGGGGGGTGACTCGACATCTTGGCCTGAAGCTAGGTCTGCTAGGCCTGTTTTCAGGCCTTGTCTTGTCCCTAGTGTGGGATAGCTGCTGGCACCCAGCTAAGGCCCGTCAAGATCGCGCTCTGGCCCGCGTCCTCCAGCATGAATGTACAAGTTCTGGCGCCGAGGGTGTCGAGATCCCACAGTCGTTTTGGAGGCTTCACGATGTCTACCTCGTGGAGTGTTCTGGCGGTGAGAGCTTCGCCGTGGCCACGAACGCAGCTTGGGCCTATTTCGAACTCTCCGCTCAGGCCGCTTTCGTAGGTCAATCGGACTCCGGGGTCAGGACCGCGGAGATGGTGACGCGCAACTTCAATCAAATCTCTTTGGTAGAGGGAGTGGTTGTGAACGACAAGAATGTTCATCAGTACGTGACATTCTTTGCTCGGCTATTTAATAATACGTCAAGTGTCTACTTCCCGGACGAGATGTCGGTTCATGAGCTGCTTGAAACGGAGCAACAGACCGCGGCTGGAAATCGGCTAGGGCGTCGACTAGGCCGATGGCCCATTTTTGTTTCGATCGTCGAGGTCAATGGCCGCTTCGAAGCGACGGCTTACACAGCGGAGTTGCATCTGGGAGCCGTCTACAGGCTGGACGTTCTTGTTCGCAGGAACGGTGTTGTCGATGCCTCCTACTCGTACTTCGGAACCCAAGGTGGCGAGCCCTTTCTTGACCTAGCTCCAGAAGCTCCAGATTAAGGTGTCCAGATAAAGGTGTCACAGGTTTGTTTGAGAGCGTGGCGGCCTGATTGATTAAGGTGTCAAAGGCCTGTTTGGGAGTGTGCCGTTGACGGCTTGAATTTGACTGGGCGGCCGGGTTTCGTGTGGCCGTGGAGCGAGCCAAACGGCGCGACCGTTGTGTTTGGTCCGTGTTCGTCCGAATTCTTGGTCATCGCGGACAGCGCAAAGCCGCCGGGGCTGGTACCCAGCGGCTCGTGACGTTCTGATTGTGTTGTTGAGGCCGCTTCGGGCTCGAGCCGGCTAGCTTGCCTAAGGCACCGGCGGCGGGAAGGGTGGGTGGCATCCTGACGGGAAGTAGTACGGATCATCCTGGGGCCTGAGGAACATCTCGAGTCTCGCCGTCGCGGCGTAGAAGCTCCTGACGA
>JAJCXN010000021.1 GCA_029263415.1 Acidobacteriota bacterium | reverse complement strand
ACTGGGCGATAATAATTTCGTAGAGCAATACAAGCAGAGCAAAAAGCCTGAAGCATTGCGGGAAATCTCAAAAGCACATAGACGAATCTTAGCCTTGTCATTAGATGAGTATAAACAAAATCACCCAAGTAGAAATGAAGCGATGGCACGTGCATACCTGTCTGGAGCATATTCAATGGCCGAGATCGGAGAATATTTTGGTGTGCATTACATGACAGTCAGCAGGGCCGTGCGAAAGTTTGAAGGGGAATAGCTGAAGATAATTGGGATTACGTTTGAATATTGTATCCCTATTTGTTCTGAAGAATGGATTAAACGTTGATTCCTTAATTTCATAGATAACGCGCTGCAAATACCTTTATGCTATCAAGAATTGAAATCAATTCAGCCGCCAGTTCAAAAGCTTTGTTAAGGATCGCAGCGCTGCAGCGCTAAATCATCCGGGTATTCATGTGAAAAAGCATTGCGCATTTCTCGCAGTAACAGCCAATCATCCGCAGAAGGAATTGCGCCAATCTTTTCAAGGCGATGCAATCTGTCTACGAAAGTAAGCAGGTTGCCTTGCTCCTTGGTAAGCTCCAAAACAGCAGGAAAAAGTTTTTCGCCCATTGTGTCTTGGAGCTTAGAAAAACGTGTTGAGAATTGATCAAGAACAGCAAGCTCCATATCACTCAGATCATTCAATGTGTTGGCTGTAAACGGAATATGTGGCTGTATTTGCTTCATTGACCAGCGCATACGATCAGTATGCCGTTGGCAAATTTTTAATATTTCATTGTACAGTTCAACACTCATAATAATTGCTTGCCATTTTCCTTTGCAATCCGATATATCGGTAGTTCTTCTTGAGAAGCAGCTCGACGCAACACGACATCTATTTTCTGTTCTCCCATTTGGCGATGCATTTCACGCAAAAATTTCAATTTGGCGTCTACAAGCAATGTTGGGTCCTGCGCTTCAGGTTCGATATACAGGTCAATATCTCCACCTCGCAACTGATCATCAAGTCGTGAGCCAAAAAGCCATGCATGGGATGTGGAACCAAAATACTTGACCACGCCATCACGAATACAGGAAACCTGGGAAGTTGTTAAGCGCATAAGTCTTTTGAAAAACTGGCAGGCAGTTGGCTAATGCTTAATAATACAACATATTTATCTCCATGAAGTAAGCCGTCAGCTTTACCAGGGATCATTTGACTTGTGTTTTATGTGATCTTAATCTGAATGATTTATCTCGTTATTCTTTCATCCCAGATTTAGTCGGTACTTAAAATATACGCCTTAACCATAAATTTGCGATGAGAATTAATAACATGCTTGGGGCAAGTGCTACAAATATTGGGTTTAAACCTAATATCAGGCCGGCATTTGCAATAATCTGATCCGTTAAATAAACGGTGATTCCGATAATGGTGGCGAATACTAATTTGTTGCCCAGGCCTGCGCGAATGGATCCAAAAATAAAAGGAATGGATATCAAAAGCATGGCGATGGTCATTAGTGCGCTGCCAACTTTGCGCCATAAAGCTAGCGCATAGGCATCGGCGTCCTGGCTGGTGCTGTGTAGAAAATCGACATGGCGTAATAGCTCTGTAGGTGACAGACTTTCTGGCGGTTTTGTCAGTGTGGAGATATCTTCCGGATTTAAAAATGATGCCCAGCGTGCCACGTTTGCATGGGTAGATAGAATTTGATTGTCGGAAAATGTTCGAACCGTTACATCAGTTAGCGTCCATGCATCATTAGCAACAATGTCGGCAAATTGTGCATGCGTATGTGCGGATAGAAAGCCTGCTTCATTCATGTGTAGAATCTCGATATCTGCCGCTCTCTTGGCATGTAGCATGTGACCAATTCTTAGAATATTCTGTTCATTACGCGTCCAAATTCCCAGGCCTCTGCCTAATTCCGCACTTTGATTGAGCGCAACGGCCCGGTATGAGATGGCTTTTTGTTGTAGTTGTGGTGCAATAAATTGTTCCAAAGCCGCCATAGTCAGTAATAAAAGCAGCCCAACACCCAGCGGCGCCAGGCTGATTCGGAACGGCGAGACGCCAGCTACACGCAGGGCAATCAATTCCGAATTGACGGCAAGTTTTCCAAGTGCCGCCACCGTGCCTAATAACGCGATAAAGGGTGCGATTTGAATAAACCGGCGCGGTAATAACATAAGCGTATACAAGAAGGCATCTTGGGTGCGGTAAGTGCCTTTGCCCACATCATCCAGTTGCTCCAGCAAATCGAAAAAACTGAATAACGGTAATAACACTGCTGTAGCAATGAGCATGCCGATTAATACTTGATTAGCGATGTAACGGTAAATAATCATTGCCGACGAAGGGACAGTTTTATGCGTGGTTTAAAGGCAATGAAAGCAAGCGCAGTCAGTATGAGTAGATATAACCACCAAACACCCGGCATACTGCCGACCACACCTTGTTCGACCCAGTTTTTAGCTAGCCCACTGAGATTGTAATAAATCGCAAACACCATAGCTGCATATAGATAGGCTCTGTCGGCCTTGTCTTGGCGTGGTGTCGTGTGGATAAAACAGACAGCAACTAGCGCCAACAAAATTGTTGATATCGGACGGGAAATGCGCCATTGCAGCTCAGCAATATCTCTGGGTTGGTCCGATTCCAACAGCGTTCGAGTGGCAGCGGCTTTACGCCGGTAATTTGTCGCGTGTTCACTGTCTATAAAATAAGTCATTTCTTCATATTTTATGACATCGTCTGTTGTTACCGCATGGGTTAGTTGATAAATATAGCCATCTGTTAGTTGTATATGTGGACGTTGGTCGGGTGTGAGTGGTTGTATTTGTATGGCTTCTTTAGCCACAATAATTTCACTGGTGGTCGGTTTTTTAATGTAGTGAAATATATTTTCCATTTTTTTGTTGACGTCATTTTTGCTATGTACAAAAACAACCCGGCCACTATTTTCGCTGCCGTAAAAACGTCCAGCCTGAAACCGGTTGGTATTTAATTCGGCTTCCGCTTGCGCATCAAGGATATAACTTTCAGCATAGGCCCAGGGGCGAACATAGGATGACAGTATCCCACTAATAATGCCAACGGGTATGGCAACCATTAGCACCGCAAAGACGATCCGTTTACCGCTGACGCCTGCAGAGCGTAATACATTCAGTTCCTGATCTTTATTAAGTCTGCCCAAACCGAAAATAATAGCAACATATAATGCAATCGGTACCAATACTTCCAGTGCAATCAAAGTCTTCAGTAATACCAGCTTTAACAGTGCAGTAATACCTAATGTTTCGGTTATCGCGCCCGCCAGAAAACGTGCGCTACTAAAGCTGGTAAATAATCCAACCAGAATCGTTATGACGATTAGAAATGGCAGTAATAATTCGCGAGTGATATAGCGGTCAATAAGTTTCATGAATGTGACCGCGTTGCATAGTGCTGTTCACCCGGAAGGTGTGTTTGTAACCGCTGGTAAGTTGCATATTTTCATTGGGTTAGCTATGGTATGGAGCAGTCAGCTGCGGTTATTAGGATTATGGAAAGAGGCCGGTGTTCGCGTCAAAATTGTCTCAGCAAGTTGCAGGTCTGCTACCTTGTCAACATCTACGCCGGCTCGTGCATCAGTCAGAATAATAGGTTGTATGTTAACACCAGATTTAGCAGAAACCGAACGCAGTGCATGTTCCAGTGTCAGGCGCCCAAACAGATAAGACAACACAAGTCGAAATCCCAAAATTTGTGCGATGAGTTTCCAGGGGCGTTTGCGTAAATCTTCCGCTTGTCGCCAGAATCCAACCAGGCTGCGGCCTTTGGCATTAAAGGTAAACAGATTGCAACCACAAACACCCCCATCCCGTAAGCGTATGACGGTGCGTTTAGCGCCTGGAAAAACCTTGGCAATAGCTTCCTGCCGGGCCAGGCCGACCGTTGCGTCATTATTCGTCGCTAAAGATTGACATAAAAAATTTTGCACAATCAACGGCGTCAGTAAAGCATGATCCGCAGTTGTTAATAATACGGGTGTGTCGCGATCGACATGCTCAAAACCACTGCCGGCGCTACGGCTGGGCGTATCCAGATTAGGTAGCCATTTGACTTGACCCGATTGAATGCGCTGTTTTAATTCCGGGCAATGTGCATGCAGTGATTCAGGTGGCCCACATAAGATGATTGAGGAAACAAGATCACAAGCAGCCAGCGTATCCAGCACACGAATAACCATCGGTGTGCCACCCACAGGTGCGAAGGCTTTGCAAGCTGCGCCTGTGTGCTGCGTGATGGGGTCACTGGTGGTGCGGTCTGCCGCCAATACCAATGCAACAAAACGTTTATTTTCTTTATTCGGCTGAATATTCAAAGTGTTCATAGTGTTTTGCCATAGATGCGATAACGTTTGTACTGCTTACCGCCAATACTATCGAGAATGCCGTGCATTGATGTGTTGTCTTCAAGGATCCATGACATTTCAACTTCTCGTATGCCTTTTGCTAGCGTAATTTGTCGTGGTTCATCAATGACCATGCAGGCTAATGCCATGCCTAGTGGCGTATTACGAAATTTCTTGCGCACACCCATCAATGGGATGCGGCCGGTACTCATTTCAAGGCTTCTAATTTTTTTGATAAGTTTGAGCCAACCGAATGGGAATAAACTGCCATTCAGTTCAGCAAAAATCTCATTCAGATTGGGGAGTACCACCATAAATGCCGCGGGTTCACCATTGACTTCAGCAATCTGGATAAATTCATCCGGTAAAAGCAAGCGCAGGCTGCTACCCAACTCTGCAAACTCGGCTTCAGTGAAGGGAACAAATCCCCAGTTATCCGACCAAGCATCATTAAAAATGTCGCGCAGTATTTCCATCTCCGCGTTAAAATTATTTCGTTGTAACGTTCTTAACTTAACTTGTTTGCCATAGCGCTTAATGACTTTTTGCATGACCAGGGGTTGCTCAAAGTCGACTTGTATCCAGAAGGCCAATAGGTCTTTGGCAGGCACATAGTCTTGCTCTTCGAGTAGACGCTGATACCAACGCGGTGAATGCGGCATCATGACGGCAGGTGGGGTATCAAAGCCATCCACCAGTACACCACATTCTTGATTAATGGAAAGATTAAACGGCCCGGTGACATGGCTTGTGTGATGTCCAGCCAGCCATGCTTCGGCATGCAATATGAGGGCATTACAGACGTCTGAATCATCGATACATTCGAATAGGCCGAAATGTCCGCTATTTTTACCATAGCGTTCGCGGTGCAGTGCATCAATTTGCGCACTAATTCGCCCAACCGGTTGATTATCCCGATAGGCCACCCAGGCTTGCCATTCACCGTGCTTGAAGAAAGGGTTGAATTTGGAAAAATGAAAACGCCGCTCCAAGCGTAGAGGCGGTACCCACATGGGGTCGTCGGCATAAACATGCCAAGGCACATCGATGAATTTGCCCATGTCACGATAAGATATTACCGGGCGCACCGTTACGGTGCGGGAAACGGATTGCTTGGTTTGTTTATACATAGCAAATTTGGGATGAGGAGATAAGGTTGTGTGCTCAACAATGTGCAGGATAAAACGCACCACATTATAAATCTTGTATAAAATATAATGGTTATATTTTATCGAAAAAGCCCTTTAGCCTGGATATTGCACCAGTTGGTAGAGTTTAAACGCCGAACTGTTTTGAATTGAGCGTGCTCGCGACCGGAGACGCAGTTATTCTGCGGCGTAGAGAGCATGTACGTTCAATTCAAAACAGGGCAAGTTAAAAACCAGCAAGTGAGCCTTAAGTGCAAACTGTATTTTTGCAAAAATTACTAAGAACCAATAGACATAACGATTGCAGGCCAAAATCTAACACACTGGTGCAATACTCAGGCTAAATAAGAGGGCTGGAAGTTACAATAATAAGAAATGAAGCGCTCTAAAGAAGCACTGATCAATTAAACAGCACTTTCTTAAATGATGTGTTTTATATTTTTGTATGTTCCAGCAAATCCGATACAAGTTTGTGGAACACTTCTTTTGGGTCTGGTTCTTTACGGGTGTTTTGCTTTGTGTCAGATGCCTCATCGCTTGGTTGTTCGGCGGCGGAAAGCTTTTCATCATTGATGCTGTGGCAAAAATCGCGGAAATTATTCCAGTCTTCGTTATAGCTGCGCAGTCGGTCTTGTGGCAGAAATACTCTCAGGACTTCAAAGTTCTGCTGCATTTCAGGTAAGCGAGAACACAGATAGGTATCAATGTTTTTAGGCCATCTAATATGTTTGGGATACATGCTGGATAATTCCGCTTCGATGGTTTCACGAAAGCCGGCAATCGCATCGGAGCGACGTTTCCGGTTTAATATTTCAACAAAGACGGCTACAGTGCCTAATATGCCAAATAAAAGAAACGGCCAAAGCGGGACGGTTTCAAAATATCCGGATATTTGATCTATAAATTCACTCAAGAGTTATTCTCATTTTAAGATAAGTATTGGAAAATACGGAATATGTTCTTTAGGCAATTCCCCATAATAAAATATCCCGTCCATTAACATTGCATCTTGCCATAGTAGAACACATGTATCAATATAGAATCATGTATCTAAGAAAGGTTTTTATTCAGATAGGGCTTTGTTGCATTTTGTTGGCACCTTCAGCGCTGATTTGGGCTGATAATGTAAAAACATATGCAGCAGCAGTCGTTTCATCGCATCCGCTGGCCATACAGGCGGGTGAAACTATTTTGGCCCAAGGTGGCAATGCGTTTGATGCGGCAGTTGCGGTAACTGCTGCTTTGGCTGTGGTTGAACCCTATGCCTCAGGATTAGGTGGTGGTGGTTTTTGGTTGTTGCATCGCGCTAAAAATCGCCGGGATATCATGATAGATGGACGTGAAATGGCGCCAGGCAATGCATCAAGCACGATGTATCTGGATACGGCAGGTCAACCCATAAAAGGGGCGTCATTAAATGGGCCTGCTGCGGCTGCTATACCCGGTACGCCAGCTGCGTTAGTGCATATCACTGAAAAATATGGACGTCTTTCCTTAGCGCAGAATCTAGCGCCAGCGATCACTTTAGCGCGGGCAGGTTTTAAACTGGATGCGCGTTTTGCCCGAACGCTTCAGCATCATCAAGAAAAATTATTGCGTAATCCAGCGGCAGCACAAATTTTTTTGCATAAAGGGCAGGCACCTGTTGCCGGTACGTTATTGCGACAAACGCAACTGGCGTCAACTTTGTCGTCACTTGCCAAGCAGGGTGCAGATGGATTCTATAAAGGCGCTGTCGCCGATAATATGGTGCGCTCTGTGCGCCAGTCCGGTGGGTTTTGGCGTCACGATGATTTGCTGCAATATCGTGTTGTCGAGCGTGCGCCCATCAAGTTTACTTATCGAGGGGCGCAGATTACTTCTGCATCTTTGCCTTCCGCTGGTGGCCTTACCTTGGCGCAGGGATTAAATATTCTGGAACATTTTGAACTTGCACAAATGAATGCGTGGAATAAGGCGCATTTGATTGCCGAAGTACTGCGTTTTGCTTATAAGGATCGGGTTGAGTTGCTGGGTGATGGTGATTTTGTGTCTGTGCCTGAGCAGCGTTTGTTGAGTAAAGATTATGCGCGTCAACGTGCCGCGCTGATTAAAATGGATAAAGCGGGTGCCAGCATTGGCGTTGGTGTCAATGCAGATAGACTATCGAGTGAAGGTACTGAAACGACCCATTTCTCAATTATTGATCAGGCTGGAAACCGGGTGGCGGCAACCATGAGCATCAATACATTCTTTGGCTCCGGTTTTGTTGCGGGTAATACCGGGGTGGTGCTGAATAATGAAATGGATGATTTCTCTTTAGGGAAAAATGTGCCCAATATCTTTGGCTTGTATGGCTCCAAAGCGAATACCATAGCACCTGGCAAGCGCCCGCTATCCAGCATGTCGCCCACCTTTGTTGAAAATGACGAAGGGATTTTGATTGTCGGCACACCGGGCGGTTCACGTATTATCAGTATGCTGTTGCTGGCCATTATTGATTTTGTCGATAATGCACAGACTGATGCACAACAACTGGTGTCCGGCCCACGTTTTCACCATCAGTACTTGCCCGACCAGATTCTGGTGGAACCCGATGCATTTAATCAAATCTGGCATAATCAGTTGCAACGAAAAGGCCATTCGGTAAGAACCGCAGGCCGACGATGGGGAAATATGCAGTTAATATATGTTGATAAAAAAAATCAACAATCTTTTGTAGCCAGTGATCCACGCGGCTCTTCAGATACACGTTATTAGATAATAAATACTTTTTATGGCGGCTGTCGATGTTAAAATAGAATTGACCTGACACTGCAAATTGCGTTATTTTTGCTGGTTTTAGAAAATTGGTTGTTATTTTTTGTTCGCTTGGTTTATTTATGTCTTATGTCAAAATCTTCCAAAAGTAGTACTGCATTACCAGTATCACCTGAGCCTGAGAGTTTTGAAGCAGCGTCTGCTGAGCTGGAAAGCATTGTGACAGCAATGGAAGCGGGGCAGATGTCACTGGAAGCATCGCTATCGGCTTATAAGCGTGGTGCGGAATTGTTGCAATATTGTCAGCACACATTGCAAGGCGCACAACAACAAGTGCGCATACTTGAGGCGGATATGTTAAAAACTTTAAAAGTTTCTGAGATTGATGACCGCTGATTTCCAGAGTTGGGCGAGTGATCGTCAAGCCCGTATTGAGACTTTCCTTGAATCGCGGTTGCCTAAAACGGATTGTGTGCCTGAGCGTTTACACGATGCCATGCGTTATTCGGTATTAGGCGGTGGCAAACGGGTGCGTCCACTGCTGGCGTTTGCGGCTGGTGAACTCGCGTCGGCAGATATTGAACGTGTAACGGTTACAGCGGCTGCAGTAGAGTTAATACATGCTTATTCTTTGGTGCATGATGACTTGCCCTGTATGGACGATGATGTGTTGCGACGGGGTAAGCCCACCTGTCACAAAGCGTTCGACGAAGCAACGGCTTTATTGACCGGGGATAGTCTGCAAACGCTGGCGTTTGAATTGTTGGCGGAAAAATGTTTGGCTGACGCGCCGGAGACGCAATTAATCATGATTACACAGCTGGCACGCGCATCGGGTTCACGCGGTATGGCCGGTGGGCAAGCCTTTGATCTGGCCAGTGTTGGCAAGACCTTAAGCTTGCCTGAGTTGGAATTTATGCATATTCATAAAACGGGTGCGCTCATCCGCGCGGCTGTGATGTTGGGCGCACGTTGTAGCTGTCATTTGGATGAATCGCAATTGGAACGATTGGATCATTTCGCCAAAAGTGTTGGTTTGGCATTCCAGGTGGTTGATGATTTGCTGGACACTGAGGCAACAACGGAAACATTGGGTAAAACGGCGGGTAAGGATGCCGACAATAATAAGCCGACGTATGTCAGTATACTGGGTATTAGCCAGGCACGTGAATTAGCGACAAGACTGCAATCAGAAGCAGATCAAGTCTTGGACAGTTTTGGTGAATCTGCGGTACGATTGCGGCAAGTGACTGATTTTATCGTTAAACGTAAATTCTAAGGAATCATAAGCTTCCTTAAGATTACCTAAGTATTATTTTCTATTTTTTTATTTTCAGGTTTTGAATGTATCCACTGTTAGATACCATTAATTCTCCGTCCCAGTTACGTGAACTGGAGCAGAAACAATTGCCTCAATTTGCCGAGGAATTACGTGATTTCCTGGTTAAATCGGTTGCGAAAACCGGCGGGCATTTGTCTTCAAATTTGGGCACGGTCGAATTAACCATCGCATTACACTATATTTTTAATACACCAAGTGACCAGTTGGTTTGGGATGTTGGTCATCAAACCTATGCGCATAAAATCCTGACAGGGCGGCGCGATGGCATGGATAGATTGCGTATGCAAGGCGGTGTTGCCGGGTTCCCACGGCGTGATGAAAGTGAATATGATTCATTTGGCACGGCGCATTCCAGTACATCTATCAGTGCGGCACTGGGTATGGCCGTAGCGGCACAATTGGAAAAGACGGATCGACGTGCCATCGCTATTATCGGTGATGGTGCCATGAGTGCCGGCATGGCGTTTGAAGCGCTGAATAACGCTGGTGTGATGGATACCAATTTACTGGTGGTGCTGAATGACAATGACATGTCGATTTCCCGTCCGGTTGGCGCACTGAACAATTATCTTGCAAAATTGATGTCTGGCCGATTTTATGCAACAGCCCGGCGTGCTGGAGAGAAAGTGCTGGGTGTGGTGCCGCCGGTGCTGGAACTGGCCAAACGTGCAGAAGAACATATGAAAGGCATGGTGACGCCGGGTACGTTATTTGAAGAATTTGGCTTTAACTATATCGGGCCGATTGATGGGCATGATTTGAATGTATTGACCACGACCCTGAGAAATATTAAAAACCTTGATGGCCCGCAGTTTTTACATGTGGTTACGCGTAAAGGCGCGGGTTACGAGGTGGCAGAAGAAGATCCGATTTTATATCATGGTGTAGGTAAGTTTGATCCGGTTGAGGGCATTGTCCCCAAGCCTGCAAGCAAGCCCGCGTATACCAATATTTTTGGCGATTGGTTATGTGATATGGCTGCCGAGGACTCCCGCCTGATCGGTATTACACCGGCAATGCGTGAGGGTTCCGGTTTGGTGCGGTTTTCTGAGGAATATCCCGACCGATATTTTGATGTGGGTATTGCCGAACAGCATGCGGTCACATTTGCAGCGGGTTTGGCCTGTGATGGTTTAAAGCCGGTGGTGGCAATTTATTCCACATTCCTGCAACGTGGCTATGATCAGTTGATCCATGATGTGGCGATCCAGAATTTACCGGTTGTATTTGCCATTGATCGTGCTGGGTTAGTGGGTGCTGACGGCCCAACCCATGCGGGTAGTTTTGATTTGAGTTATTTGCGTTGTATACCCAATATGACAGTTATGGCACCATCGGATGAGAATGAATGCCGACAAATGCTTTTTACTGCGTTTCAACTGGATACACCAACAGCAGTACGTTACCCACGTGGTGCCGGAATTGGTGCAGAAGTACAGAAAGAAATGCAGGCGTTACCCGTAGGTCGCGGTGAAATTCGTCGTCAGGGTAAGAAAATTGCTTTGCTGGCCTTTGGTAGTATGCTGGTACCATGCCTGGAAGCGGCAGAAGAGCTGGATGCGACGGTGGCTAATATGCGTTTTGTTAAACCGTTGGATGATGACTTGGTGGCGTCTTTGGCAGCCAGTCATGACTTATTGGTTACGGTGGAGGAAAACACCATTATGGGCGGTGCCGGTAGCGCTGTGACCGAGTCATTGAATAACCAGCAAATTCTTGTCAAGGTATTACAGCTGGGTTTGCCAGATTTATTCATAGATCAAGGTGATCCTGCGCAAATGCTTGTTGATTGTGGACTAAGCAAAGCAGGCATTATGAAGTCTGTGCAGGCTTATCTTTAAACGAATTTATTTTTATGGTGTCCATTATGTTTGATGCATTTAAATCAAACGACGTTGATGCCCAATTCTCCTACTTTGAAGGGAGACAAATAAAATGAATAAACAAATAGAAATAGATTTGCCGATTGCCGATGTGCAAAGCTCGCCGGATACCCGGTGTATTGCAATTGATCGCGTCGGCATTAAGGCCATACGTCATCCTGTTGTGGTCGCTGATAAAGATGACGGGATGCAGCATACGGTTGCAGTCTTTAATATGTATGTGAATTTACCGCATAATTTTAAAGGCACGCATATGTCTCGTTTTGTGGAGATTCTAAATGGCCACGAGCGTGAGATTTCAGTTGAATCATTTGAGGCGATTTTGCAGGAAATGGTGGAAAGGCTGGAAACTGATTCCGGTCATATTGAGATGACATTTCCCTATTTTGTCGACAAATCAGCACCCATATCCGGCGTTAAAAGCTTATTGGATTATGAAGTGACTTTTATCGGCGAGATTAAAAACAATGAATATCTCTTCACCATGAAAGTAGTTATTCCGGTAACCAGTTTGTGTCCATGTTCCAAGAAGATTTCAGATTATGGCGCACATAATCAACGCTCACATGTCACAATAGCTGTGCGTACCAACAGTTTTGTCTGGATAGAGGATGTGATCAAAATTGCCGAAGATAATGCATCCTGTGAATTGTACGGTTTGCTAAAACGTCCCGATGAGAAATATGTGACTGAAAAGGCGTATGATAACCCAAAATTCGTGGAAGATATCGTCAGGGATGTGGCGGAAGTTCTGAACAATGATAAGCGTATTGATGCTTATGTTGTGGAATCAGAAAATTTCGAATCCATTCATAACCATTCGGCGTATGCGTTAATTGAACACGATAAGAATCATCATTAGGGCACGTCTAAAAATCCAGATTTCATCCCAACTGCTGTGTTACAGAAAAAATTTATCTGCGCCTTGCATTTGAGCGAGCTCTGAATTTTTAGAAGCGCCCATTAATCTGTCAACGTAATTTGTTACATTGTTTTTGAAGTCACCAGATTCCTGGAATTAATCGATATCGGGTTTGTTTGGCGTACTCAGGATAACCTTCTAACTCCGCGTGCAAGGTACGATCCTCAAAGTAAGTGCGTATAAGCAACAATAGCGTCAGAAACACCGCAAGAATCAACGCGAAGCGCGACCCGAGTGCCACAGGTACAGCAAACAGCAAAACAATCACTACAGTGTACATGGGGTGACGCACCAGTGCGTATGGCCCGGTAGTAACCACCTTGTGACCACGATCTTTATCTATTTTGACGACCTGCGATAGATAAGTGTTTTCACGCATCACCCAACCCAGTAACAAAAAGCAGGGCAAGTGTACAAGAAGCGCTAAAATCCGCATCCATTCTGGCAAGGGCTCACTCCACTCATAACGCACCACATCAAAACCGGGAACAAGATAGAGCCCAATGCCAGCAATAAAAAACAGTGACATTAACACCTTGTCC
Organism: Acidobacteriota bacterium; assembly: GCA_029263415.1. GTDB lineage: Bacteria > Acidobacteriota > Thermoanaerobaculia > Multivoradales > Multivoraceae > JAJCXN01. Next base: position 3,120 of record JAJCXN010000021.1, on the reverse strand, counting down.
CAATCTTTTTGTTCCTTGTGTAGTGGCAAAAATTTCAACCGCTCTGCAAGTAATGCGGGATCATGTCGCAATAAATAATGGGTCATAACAATGCCATATACTGTCCATAGGCTGATTAGTACCCACGCCTCCCACCATTGCAAGGTGCCCGCTGGCCAGAGAAGTGCCACGGCAAATAATGCCATGCGCACAACCAAACTCAACCACATTTTGACGCCCTTATTCATCAGTAAAATTGATTGAATCACCTGCACCTAAAATAGCGCATTTAGATCCCGTTTTTTCCACCTCACGCTTAAACAGCTCATCATCAGCTGGATTATATGTTTTAGTGAAAAAAGCCGGACAATTATAATGGCAGGGGATCACTAGTTTGGGGCGCATATTTTTAACCGCTTGCACGGCTTCTTCGACATTCATCGTATTATGAATCGCTTTTCCACCTATGGGTATCATCAACACATCGGGCTCAATAATAGTCCGCCACTCTTTTTCTTGCAGTAGCGTGTCACCAAGATTAACGATTGTTTTTCCATCCAGGTTGATTTCAAAACCAATCGCGCCCCAACCAACCCTTTCATCAGGACTCGGCTTTAACGTTTTAGAAAAGGGGCCCAATTTAAGGACAAGCTCGCCATGGGTTGTTTTTATTCCGCTGATTGACATACCATCAATCTCAATGGTTTCATCAACGGAGAGGGTATGAAGATTGGTGAATTCGGTCGTAAATGCCAGGCCTTTATCACGTGGCCCAAGCATTAACGTTTTACCATTAATATCCCTCACCATCGTTTTGTTACAGATAACCGATGCATTCGAGGCTTGCGCTACCCGGTCAGCATGCCAGTAATGATCAGGGTCACCGTGCGTGATAAAGATATGCGTGATATTGCCCCATTCTGATTTAGGAATAAGCGTGGTAAACCGGAGCCAGTAAAAAAATAGGGCGCCTGGATCAATGGCAATTTTTTTATCACCTGACTCAACCAAAAAGGCGTTATACCCATAAAATTTTATTTTCATGTTTTTCCTCACCGTAAAAATATTTATGGGTAAAAAAACACAACGCTTAAGGCGACTGTAGGGTGTCAATAAGCAAAGCGCATTGCACCATATGTCTCAATCCACATAATCAAAGCTTTTTCTCATCACCACCCGCCCAGTCAGGTGGACGACACCTTGGGTGACCAATCCATATTTTAGCGGATTAATACGTCTAGCAATTCAGACGCTATGCGCCGGGAGCTGCCCTTCCGGTTGAGTGGTGCCATACCATTGGCTCGGGTGGGTGGGTACATTTCAGTCTGTTGGTAGCGGCGCCTCGGCTTCCGGGCGTACCACGAAGCGGATCTCGTCGGTCCTGAAGCCAAGCGCCATTGGTCGGATGATGCCGGGGAGGGTTGCGACGTCGTAGAGCTCTTGCACTACGCCCCTGATTTCCAGCCAGTGTTCCATGTCGCCGGTCTTCAGATTAACGACGTAGAGCGCGCATCTCGGTGCAATACCTGCCTGTTCGAGCCGTTCATTCAGAACCAGCCCTTCAAAGGTCCGGTTCTCGCGTGGGCGGGACAGACCGATGACCGCGTAGTCTCCGATGAAACTCACGCCGCGCGCGAAACCGGGCAGGAAGCAAAGCGGCTCGAACGCGCCTGTTGCAAGGTCGATGTGACCAAACTCGCCCGTACCGGTCTGCAGTAACCACAGCTTGCCATCATAGAGTCGCGGTGAATGCGGCATTGAGAGACCGGAAGCTACCACTTCACCGCTCGCCACATCGACGACAACGCCGCCATCGCGGCGATGCTCGCGCCATCCCTCGGCGATATTGCTCACACCAACGCAGGTGGCATAAGCGGGCCGTCCGTCTTCGCCTATCGCCATGCCATTTAGGTGGCAGCGATCTTCCGCCGCAATCCGGTCGATGAAGGGCGGACGCCAAACCGGACGGAAGCTCCCGAGATCGGCCAGTGTCGCAAGACAATTGAAGCGGGTTGCGACAAAGGTCGCCTGACCGTCAGCACCGGCATGGATATCATGGATATCGATGTCGCCGGTCGTGTGGCCCACGACGGGCACAAAGACGGCGTCGTGGCCGTCTTTGTGTTCACCGGGATCGAGGAAATCCTCGAAGCGCCAAAGCTGATAGAGCGAGCTCATCCAGAGTTGTCGGTCGCGCACGCCTAATCCCATACACCGGTCGAAAGTCCGCTCGAAGACCGACAGGCTGCCGTCAGACTTTAGACCAATCAGGAACAGTTTGCCCGCTTGATAGGTCGTGAAGGCAAGGCTCGTCTTCTGCCCGGCCAGCCACGATGTGAACAGACGTGAGCCTGAGAGTTCCAGTTGAGGCGCAGGTTGATTCATCTATCCATCTTTCCAGGTCAGGTTCTGTTGGGGGGCCGTAAGCTTGTTGTCAGTCTCTGGGTTTCCGCTTCGCTCGCGGACTATCGCTCTAATCACAAACGACCCATCTGATGCTGAAAAAGACCGCCTGTGTGTGGCAGCCTTTTCCATTGTCGTCTGTTACTCAGCGATATTGCGTCAAACGAAGAATGCGTCGGTGACGCCGACTAGCTCGATGGTGCCGTCCTGAACGCCATCGGCCAGGTCGAAGGCATCGAGGCTCGTCTCGCCACCGTAGACGAGGTAGGTTTCGCCACTAAAGCTGCCATTGGGATCTGCCGAGCCAGCCCCGATCAGCATGTCGTCAAAGCCGTCGCTGTTCACATCCCCTGCTGAGGAGACGGAAACGCCACTTCGATCTCCGGAATCAATGCCGTTCATCACGAAGCCATTGGTGCCATCGAGGGTCGAGAGATCGAAGCTGGCCGGGATACCCGATGCCGCACCGTAGACGAGGTAGGTTTCACCACTACGGCTGCCATTGGGATCTGCCTGGAAAGCCCCGATCAGCATGTCGTCAAAGCCGTCGCCGTTCACATCTCCCGCTGAGGAGACGGAAATACCGCTATTGTCACCGGAATCAATGCCGTTCATCACGAAGCCATTGCTGCCATTGAGGGTCGAGAGATCGAGGCTGGCTGGGATACCCGATGCCGCACCGTAGACGAGGTAGGTTTCGCCACTATTGCTGCCATTGGGATCTGCCAAGTAAGCCCC
>JAJCXN010000020.1 GCA_029263415.1 Acidobacteriota bacterium | reverse complement strand
AGCCTTGCAAGCAGGTCGGATGCCGACCTGCTGCGCGAGTTCTACGGCGGTCACGAGCAGTTGCTCCCGTCGGACAGGTTGAATCCCAGCAGCCCCGCAACTTTTCCCTGGACATCAAGAATGGTCTCGGCCTTCGTGAGCTGCGCGCGTAACCGTTGGTTCTCACGCTCGAGCTTGACCACCTTCTTCTCCAGAGCCTTGCTTGGGTTCGGTTTGCGACCGCGCTTTCTCTCGAGGCCATCCGTCGATGACTCCGCGTCGGCTCGATAGTCGGCGCGACGGACACGGCCACCAGCTTGTCGCAAGCGGTAGGCTTTGGTGAGGTCGTCCCAGTGGCCGCTGACTTTCCAATGGTCTTGAGCGTAGTGCCAGGCACAGTGCATGCCGGGCCACAGGGTCGGGCATTGCACTAGGCCTTCTTTGATCCGTGCCTCATGACGTATCGAACGCGTTCCAACTGGACCTCCCGGCAGCCAACGATCCCCGTGATGGCTCACAGGTTGCTAGCAGAAGCTTTTGCCAGCTGAGCTCCCACAAACAACGCGGCGAGGCGGGATCCGCTAGGCCACCCAGCGCAGAGACTAGACCAGCGACCCCTGGATCACCCGAAGAACAGATAACACACAGATATCGCAGCCACGATTCCCACCGCATCCGCCACCAACCCACACGGAAGCGCGTGCCGAGTCCGCTCGATTCCCACCGCCCCGAAGTAAACCGCGAGCACGTAGAACGTGGTTTCGGTGCTGCCCTGCATGATGCTGACCAAGCGGCCGGCGAAGGAATCGGCACCGTGCGTTTCCATGGTTTCGAGCATTAGGCCACGCGCACCACCGCCAGAGAGCGGCCGCATGATTGCAGTCGGCAGCCCTTCGACCCACCGAGTGTCGAGACCTACGCCACCAACCACCAGTCGCACTCCATCGAGCAAGTAGTCCAGGGTGCCACTGGCGCGCAGAACGCCTATCGCGACCAGCATCGCTACCAGGTAGGGGATGATCCCGATGGCGACGCCAAACCCTTCCTTTGCCCCATCGACGAATGCTTCATAGAGCGGCACGCCTTTGATCGCCGCTAGGCCCAGGATCGCGATGATCAAGCCGAAGATCGAGAAGTTTGAGATGACCGCTGACTGCGCTTCCATCTGCGCGCGCTCGAGACTCGAGAAGTACACGACGATCGCCGCTACCAGAGCGGTCAAGCCGCCGAGGTAACTGAGCACCACCGGATCGGTCAACTTGATGCGTTGCACCGCAGCGGTGATCAAGAGACCAGCCATGGTGCTGCAAAAGGTGGCGACCAGAATCGGCACGAAGATGTCGGTCGGATCGAGCGCGCCGAGCTGCGCTCGGTATACAAAAATGGTGGAGGGGATCAGGGTGACTGCTGATGTATTGAGCACTAAGAACAGAATCTGAGCGTCGGACGCGGTGCGACTGCCACCAGCAGCATCGCCATCGCGGTTGAGCTGCTGCAGTTCGTTCATGGCCTTGAGCCCGAGAGGTGTCGCAGCGTTGTCGAGGCCCAACATGTTGGCACCCATGTTCATCACCATCGCACCCATCGCCGGATGATCCGCTGGCACACCTCGAAACAACCGGCGCAAGAGCGGCCTAAAGGCCCTGGCTAGCAGTTCCACTGCACCGCCGCGCTGCCCAATCTCCATGATGCCCAACCACAGGCACATCACCCCAGTCAGGCCAATAGAGATCTCAAACCCGGTCTTGGCCATGTCGAAGATCGCGGCCACCATTTGTTGCCAGACTTCGCTCTCGCCGCGAACCCAGCGCAGGAGCGCCGCAGCAAACGACACGAAGAAGAAACCACCCCAGATCTTGTTCAGCACGTCAACGACCTCACGGCATGTTGATGGCAATGGTGCCGTCTTGGAGCACCGGAAAGAGATAGTCACTGCGCCTGAGGATCCGAACCACGCGCGATGCGTCAGCTCCATCGACCGCGAACTCAAAGCGAACCTGGTCTCGCGCCTTGCCGAAGACAAAGCCACCTGCACTATCTGGTTCGAGTCGGGTCAAGCTCGCGAGCGCATGGTCTGCGGGCGGATAGCTGTGCTCGTAGAAGTAGAGCTCATCGTCAAGCCCCATGACCTCGTAGTACGAAGCCCACGGATCTGAATAGGTTCCTTCAAGAGGTCCGAAGTCGCGGGATCGCGATCGGGCGACGGCAGAATCCCGTTCCTTGTTCGATCTTTGTGCGAGCACTGCGGGACCGAGAACATCCAGCGCCTCGCGCGCGAAGAAGCTGGGGCTCACGTCGTCGGCATTGACCATCGCGATCACTGCCAACTGTTGGTTCGGAATCAGGATCAGATGGCTGCGATGACCAGCGATCCAACCACCGTGCGAAGCCACTCGTTCGCCGTTGTGTTCACTCAGACTGAAGCCAAGGCCGCGCAACGTCGACAGAGAGTCACTCGCCCAGTGAACGCTGTGCATCTCGTCCAACGATTCGGCACTCATGATCTGGACCGCATCCGTGGTAGGTGCCCGCGTGGTAGGTGCCCTGCCAAGGGTGGCCGCTTGAAGGTGGAGCGCGGCGAATCTAGCCATGTCATCGAGGGTCGAAATGACGTTCGCGGCGCCCGCCAAGGCGCCGGTGTCGTAGTAGTCAAATGCCGAGCGCGACCGGTCGGGCATGCGCCTCATGTGGCCCGGTGTCAGCTGCTCGAGTTCGCTCTTGGTTGGTAGCGCCGTTGAGCGTTCCATTCCCATTGGGCGCAGGATGGTGCGCGCCAGATACTCGCCGTAGCTGGTACCCGAAGCCGCGGCCACGATCTCGCCCAAGAGTCCAAGCCCGAGGTTCGAGTACTGATAGTCGAAGCCCGGAGGCCAAAGCGCGGACTGATTTCTCACCACGCGCTCTAGCCGGGCGCTGTCTGGAAACACGTGATCCGTCCAGTACGGCACCCCTGCTTCTCGCGGCAGACCGCCGGTATGAGTGAGCAGGTGACGAATGGTGATGCGGCTGCCATCTAGCTCAGCCTTGAGGTAACGCACGCCATCGGCGGACAGCGCCTCTCCATCGAGCAGTCCTTTCAATCTGAGAGCAAACCACGGCAGATGGTGAGCTACCGGATCATCGAGCTTGAGCTTGCCTTCATCGCGCAGGGCAACGATCGCCGTGGCGGTAAAGATCTTTGAGACCGAACCCATGCGAAAGCGGGAGTCGGTCGTTATGCCTTGCCCCCGAGCAGTACTCCAAACCAGCTGCTCGCCGTCGACTACTCCGATCACCACCCCGGGCACCGCGTGGTATTCGACTTGCTCGGTGAGCCAGTGCTCGAGCACGCGAGCACGCGCCGCGAACGACAGATCCGATTGGGCGATCGCTGCACCAGCCAGAACCCCTAGCCCCACGGACGTCGCGACGATGCTTCTCCAGCGCGAACCATTCATTGATCTCAACCCATTCCCCATACTGCTGTCTCCAAAATACTGCTGCCTCCAAACTAAGGTTGGGCCGGCTCGGCATCACTGCGCAAGCCCCGCGTGCCTCTAAGAAGCGCCCCGCGTGCCTCTATGAGTAGAGCGCCGGTCGCCATCAGCCAGACGCCGACCCGCCAAAGCTCCAGCATGGTCGATGTTGGAGTGGGGGTTGCCAGCGTCATCGCCATCAAGACTAGCGCTACCAAGCTGAGAAGGCTGCCGCGCCGAACCTCGACCAACAGCGCTAACAACAAGAAGACCAACAACAGGTCGTCGTAGTGGCGATGATAAGTCCACAGTCGACTGAGCACGCCAAGCACCGCGAACTGACAGAGCAACGTGTAGTGGCGCATCAACCAAGGAACGGTTGCAGCCACACCGAGACCAAGGGCAGCAAGCGCCAGGGTCGCCGTGCCGTTGGAGAGACCAGCTGCAACCACGAGCGGAAGCACGCCATACCCGGCTGCGGCCGCATCGCTGTTGCCCCCCACCACCCCAACCTGGGCCGCGACCGGATTCGTGCCAACCAGCCACCACACCAAGAGGGTCGAACTCAGCAAGATCGATGCACAGATCGCCACCGCCTTCACTGCTTGCGTCAGTCGTGCTCGACCGCAGACCACCTGGGCCAAGAGTGCGACCGCAAACAGAACGCTCATGGTGGGCTTGAACGCAGAGATCGCAAGCAAGACACCCGCCCATTCCCAGCGCTGCTTGTGCAGCATCAGCCCGTACCCAGCAATTACCAGCATTGCCGGAATGGTCACCTGCCCGGTGAAGACCGATGCGGAGTAAGCAGACATCGGAATCAAGCAAACGAACAGTGCGACCCATCGCCACGACCGATCGACGACCCGCACACACAACCAAAGAAACGCCGCAAGCGAAAGCACCAGCACGGCAGTGAAGTAGCCGGTCGTCGCTGGCCACGGCGGCCAGATCATAGGTGCGAGAAGCGGATAGCACCAAGACGGATAGGCCGCGAGGTGCGGATTGATCGAGCTAAAGTCACCATCAGTGAAGCGGCCGACTGAGATCTCTTCTTTGGTGGGCAGCGTGCTCGGATCGAGCCAAGGCTTCTCACCGCTCTTCTTCAAACTCTCGAACAAGAGGAGCCGCCGCGCTGCCTCCGGGTTCACCCCATGCATCGTCCATTCGAGCTCGGCTCTGCGCGCCTGAAGATCGACTCCACCCTCACCGTTGAGGAGTTGTTGAAACGGCGGCACTAAGAATGCCAACCTGGAGATCACGAACACCGCAAACAGAACTGTTGCAAGGCGGCCGATCGCGGGCGGCGAAGGCAACTGAGGCATTGGCATATTCCAGTGATCTCGAAATGGCGTTTAGGCCGAAACTCCACAGTGGAGCTATGCTACAGATGGTCTCACACTGATGGACCCGCCGCGCCTCCGATTCTGAAGGGGCCGGCGCACAGAACAACAAGGAGCAAACCGATGGAGCGATCGACCGTCATCCGCAGTCCACACCTCTCGTTGACCAAGAACCAAGAGCGCCTGATTCTCCGGCTGTCGCAGAAGCTCGAACGTTTTTTTCCGAGGGTTGTTGGCTGTGAAGTGTCGATCCAACCGCCGCCCAAGGCAATGAAAAAGGGCGCACCCTATTCGGTTCGCGTCGACGTTCAGGTTCCAGGCAACGACGTGCACGTGCGCGAAGCTGAAACCACCGATCTCGACAGCGCGATTCGAAACGCATTCGATACCGCAAATCGGCGCTTGGAAGATCTCTCGCAACTCAGACGCCACGCCGTGAAGCGGCACGAGCCCGGACCCCGCGAGATCCAAGTTTGAGTGATCCTGAGAGCCTAGACATCGAGTCTTGGCTGATTGCTGGCGGGCGCCCGAATCAACCCGGCGCGCCACTCAACGTGCCGATCGTCACGGCCTCGAACTTCGAGCACGGCGGAAAGATGGTGTACTCGCGCGAAGACGGCACCGAGACCGTACTCGCGTTGGAGCAGCTCCTCGGCGGCATGGAAGGAGGCCAGGCGATCGCGTTTGGTTCCGGCATGGCAGCGGCTGCCGCGGTGTTTCACGACCTAGCAACCGGCGCCAACCTAGCCATTCCCGATGATTGCTACCACGGGGTGGCGGCGCTCGCAGCGCACGGTGCCAATCTGCGCGATTGGAAGATCGAGCGAATCGCCCCAGAAGACACGGCGGCGTGGCAGAACGCGGCAGCAAGCGCCGACTTGGTGTGGCTCGAATCGCCATCTAACCCACTATTGGGGGTGGCCGATCTACCTGCGATCTGTGGCGCACCGCGCAAAGAGGGCAACTTGATCTGTGTCGATAGCACCTTTGCCACACCGCTCCTGCAGCGACCGCTCGCCTCAGGCGCAGACATCGTGATGCACTCGACCACCAAGTTCATCGGCGGTCACTCGGACCTACTCGGCGGAGCGCTCATCACCAAGAGCTCAACCGTCGCGGCCAAACTGATCGAAACCCGCACCCACACCGGCGGCGTACCGGGCGCTTTGGAGAGCTTCCTTACGATCCGCGGTTGCCGCACGCTGGGCGTGCGCATGGAGCGAGCCCAGGCGAGCGCCGCAGTGTTAGCAGCGCGGCTGCAAGAGCACGCCGACATCGACGTCGTACGCTACCCGGGCCTTGAAACCCATGCCACCCACGAGATCGCCAAGCGCACGCTCGACGGCTTCGGCGCCATGGTCACCTTCGATCTGTCTGGCGACGGTGAGTGCGCCGATCGCTTCTGCCATTCCCTGCGACTCATCCAAAACGCGACCAGCCTGGGCGGCGTCGAGAGCACACTGGAACGTCGCTCGAACATCGAGGGGCAAGAACACCTACCGCCTGCACTGTTGCGATTCAGTGTTGGTTGCGAGGCCGTTGACGACTTGTGGAGTGACATCGAGCAAGCGATCGCAGCCAGTCGATAGCCAGCGGATCTTCAGCGGATAGCCAGTCGATTGCGCATCGATAGCCTGTCGATAGCCAGCGCCGCGCAACGACGATCGCTACGGCACGCTCAGCCTTGCCAAGTACTCGGCCCCTGACTGGTACACACACTGGCATGTCCAGCCGTCTTGGGCGGCCACCTCCGCTAGGTTCTCGTAGTCGAGGTAGAGCCAGTCGAAGGGTTCGCCCTCCACTCGCTCACCATCGATGGGGTCAAACACCATCGACATCCTGGCCTCACCGAAACCACGGCCGGAGTCCTCGCGCAGAGCAATCCGATGCTGCTCCTCCAAGACTCCGCTGGCCCGCAGGTCGCAACCGTCGGCGAGCAGAACACCGCCAGAAGTCAAGAGTTCACGACTGGCCTTGAGCAACTGTGGCAACCGCGAGAGATCACCACACAACCCAAGCCCGTTCATCATGAACAAGAGAGTGCCCCATCGCTCCCCCCTTCCTTGAGCCCAAGCCCCGTCCATCACGTCACCCTGTCGCGCGTCTTGAACGCCTCGCGCGCGCTGAGCAGCCACCAGCGCGCTCTGGGCGTCAAGCGCTGTGACCGAGACCCCGCGTTCTTGGAGCAGCAAGGTATGAGCTCCGCTGCCGGCTCCCACATCGAGCACTCGGCCCACACACAAGTCGAGCGCCAATTCTTCTGCTCCCGGCAGTCCCCTCAAGCGCACCAGCTCAGACAACGGAATCGGATCCTCCTGCCCATCTTCTAGAACCGCCCCCAACCGTCCTATCCGATCCGCCCGCGCGATCAACCTCTCCACTGGCTCCTCGACGGGAGCCTTGCTCTCCCATTCAACGAGAGCTTCAACGGCGGCACAGAAAGGGGACCAGGGACTTTGCATCCGGTGATCCTACCGACCGAAACAACAACTCAGTGCGCTTAGTCCGACATACACTTATCGCCCCCATTTCTCAACAGACATCAGCGCCATTAATCTGGAGATCCGCATGACACAGTTCTCGTTCCCGCGCCTCGCAATCGCTGCGTCCGCCACGGTCCTGCTCTTTCTTTTTGCCGCGCCTCAAACGGCATCAGCTCAGGGCAGCCACCGTCACTACGACGAAGAAACCTCGGTCACCATTCCCACGGCTACCCTCGATGCGATCAAGTTCGAGCCAGTCAGCTTCACGCGCGGGGGACGCTCCACAGCCGTGGCAGGCGTTCCGAGCGATCCGCTGACCTACTACTTCGGCAGCACTGGTGGCGGTGTCTGGAAGACCAGCGATGCAGGCAACAACTGGAACAACATCACCGACGGCTTCTTGGGTGTCGGCAGCGTCGGCGCCATCGCCGTGGCTGACTCAGACCCTAACGTCATCTATGTGGGCACCGGATCTGCGTGCCCACGCGGCAACATCTCAAATGGCGACGGCATCTATCGCTCGACCGACGCTGGCGAGACCTGGAAGCACATCGGCCTCGATAAGGCCGGCCAGATCGGTCGCATCAAGGTCCATCCGCGCAACGAAGACGTGGCCTATGTCGCCGTGCTCGGCAACATGTTTGGCCCCAATCCCGAACGCGGCATCTACCGCACTCAAGATGGCGGCGAGACCTGGGAGAACGTTCTCTTCGTCTCTGATCGCACCGGCTTTGTCGACATCTCAATGGATCCGAACAACGCGCGCGTGCTTTACGCCGGAGCTTGGCGTGCCGAACGCAAGCCGTGGACCATCATCTCGGGCGGTGACGAGGGTGGCATTTGGAAGAGCACCGATGGTGGCGACAACTGGGAAAAACTCGCAGGCGGGCTGCCTGAAGGCACCCAAGGCAAGATCGGCGTCGCCGTCTCGCCAGCCAACTCCAGCCGCGTCTGGGCACTGATCGAGGCCGAGGGCGAGAAGGGCGGTGTTTACCGTTCTGACGATGCCGGCAAGAGCTGGAGCCGCCTCAACGGCGAAGCTAAGTTGCGCCAGCGCCCTTGGTATTACACCCACATCTACGCTGATCCCACCAACGAGAACACGGTTTACGTCTTGAACGTCGGCATGTTCAAGTCGGTCGATGGCGGCAAGACCTTCCCCCACCAGTTCCGTCCGCCTCACGGCGACAACCACGATCTCTGGATCAACCCGAACAACTCGGCCAACATGATCGAAGCCAACGATGGCGGCGCCAACGTCTCCTTTGACGGCGGCGACTCCTGGAGCTGGCAGATGAATCAGCCCACCGCAGAGATCTATCGGGTCTTCGTTGATGAGCAATGGCCGTACCGCGTCTATGGCTCACAGCAGGACAACAGCACCATCTCGGTGCCCTCCTCCGGCCGCGTTGCCTGGAACCGCATGCCTCCCAACTGGTACTCGGTTGGCGGCTGCGAAAGTGGCCACATCGCGATCGATCCGCGCGATCCGGACATCGTCTATGCGGGCTGCTACGGCGGCTCCATCTCGCGCGTGAACCTCAAAACCGGCGAAGGGCGCGAGATCATCGCCTACCCTCAGCTGCAACTGGGCCAAGCCCCGCGCGACCTCGACTATCGATTCCAATGGAATGCGCCGATCAGGCTTTCGCCGCATGATCCAGACATCCTCTACCACACCTCGCAGGTGGTGCATCAGTCCTCCGACGGCGGTCAGAGCTGGACCATCATCTCGACCGATCTTTCAGGCAACGATCCCGAGCAACAAGACTACTCGGGCGGCCCGATCGCGAAGGACAACACCGGAGTCGAGGTCTACAACACCATCTTCGCGTTCGAAGAATCGCAACATCGCAAGGGAGAACTGTGGGCCGGCACCGATGACGGCTACCTACACGTCTCTCGAGATGCCGGACGCAACTGGACCGATGTCACGCCGAAGGACTTCCCTGTGGGAGCCACCATCAACGTCATCGACATCTCGGAGCACGACCCAGACCGGGTGATGATCGCGGCGTACAAGTATCGCGAGAATGACTTCAAGCCGTACATTTTCCGCACCGAGAACGGCGGCAAGCGTTGGCAGCTCCTGACCGACGGCAACGGCATCCCGGACACCAACTTCACTCGCTCGGTACGCGAAGATCCAGTACGCAAGGGTCTACTCTTCGCCGGCACCGAGTATGGCCTGTACGTCTCGTTCAACGATGGCGACAGCTGGCAGCGGTTCCAGAACAACCTGCCGGTATCGCCGGTCACCGACATGCAAATCCATCGTGACGACCTGGTGCTCTCGACGCAGGGACGGTCGTTCTGGACAATCAAAGACCTCTCTGCTCTGCGCCAACTCACCCAAGAAGCGCTGGATGCACCCATGTGGCTCTTCGAGCCAAAGTTGACCTATCGCGGCGGTGGCTTTGGCGCCGGAGCCAAGATCCAGTTTCACGTCAAAGAGGTTCCCGAGAAGGATCCGGTGAAGATCGAGATCCTCCAGAACGGTGAGACTCTGCGCGAGTTCGAATGGAAGCCAGGGCAGAAAGCATCTGGCGGCGACGACAACCCGTTCGCGTTCTTTCGCCGAGGCGGTGGCGGCGGCCTCAAGATCGAAGAGGGTCTCGGGTCGATGAACTGGAACTTGCGTCTCGAGGCACCGAAGAAGCCTCAGGGCGTTGTTCACTGGGGCTTCACTCCCGGCCTAGCGGTGGTGCCTGGCACCTACCAGGTGAAGATGTCGTCTGGCGACTGGAGTCAGGTCCACGATCTCGAGGTCGGCACTTGGCCCACCCTAGAGACCACTCAAGAGCACTTCGAAAAGCAGTTCGACTTAGGCCAAAAGGTTACTGATCGACTGAATGGGATCTATGGCGGCATCACCAAGATCCGCGATCTTGAAAAGCAGATCAAAAGCGTACAGGCACGCATGAAGACTGCTGGGATCAAGGACGAAGCGATCATGGATCTCGCCAAAGCCACGGCCGAAAAACTCGAGGTGATCGAGAACAAACTGACTCAGACCAAGTCAAAGTCCGGTCAGGACCCGTTGAACTTTCCACCGCAGATCGACAACCAATATGTCGAACTCTACGCCTACATCGTAGCGTCTGACTACCAACCACCAGCTGGTGCCTACAAACGATGGGAAGATCTCGAACCGCAAGCCAACGAGATCATGGCCGAACTCGATGCCCTGGTGACTGGCGAGGTGGCTGAGCTCGACGCCAAGGTCAAGGCGCTCGATCTGCCGGCGATCGGAATCGCCGACCAGGACAACGAAGAAGACAGCGCGGACGACGCCGAGGCCGACGAGTAGGCTTCGTTCGCTCAGACAAAACGCAACCGGGCATCACCTTTGCAATGTGGTTAGGCAACACATCTTTCCGTTGGTAATCAACATTAGGAGGCACTTGCCATGACCACCAGCAAACGACCGGTTTCTCTAACGTTGGCGTTGATCGCTCTTGCGATCTGCGCAGTTGCTCCCAATCTTGTGGCGCAACCGCCGTCCGCACCAGGGGACGCACTTGACCTCTTCAGCGATGTTGTTGAGGTCAAGGTCGTCAACCTGGAGGTGGTTGTCACCGACAAGTCTGGTCAGCTCGTTTCAGGTCTCGAACCCGGCGACTTCAAGATCATTATCGACGGTCAAGAGCAGACCATCGACTACTTCAGCGAAGTGCAAGAGGGCGAGGCGCGCGCCTCAGAGCTCGATGGACCTCCCGGAGTCGACGCCGGGCGCAGCGTCGGCACAAACTTTCTGGTCTATGTGGACGACAACCACACTCGCAAGAACGAGCGAGATCGCATCGTCAAGGGTTTGATTGAGGATCTCGATTCACTCGGCCCCAAAGACAAGATGGCGGTCGTGGTTCAAAGCGGAACGCGCCTGGTGACTCTGTCCAACTGGAGCAACAGCCGCGTCGACCTGCGCGCCGCTCTCGAGGAGCTGCTCGACCCAAAGCTGTTCGGGGGAGCCTTCAAGTCGCGACTATGGACCGCGCAGCAAACCAGTCTTCGCCGGCCGGTCTCAACCATCGACGTCACTCGCGCGCAGGCCTCATCGGTACGTACTCCATACGGATCTTCGCTACCCTCCCTCAGCTCCGGTCGCTTTCTCGGCAACCCTGCGGATCTCCCGAATCTTGGCTTCGCAAGTAGCCCGGATCTTGGCTTCGCAGACTTCGGTCCTCGCTCGTCTGAGTTGCAGCGCATCGACCTCGAACTGGCCATGAGTGGTGCTCTTTCGACCCTGCGCGGATTCGACAAGCCGGACGGTCGCAAGGTGATGTTGATGGTCAACGGACGTTGGCCCATTGGAGGCTTTCCTCAGAGCAGATCGAACTTCAACACCCTCACCGAGCTTGATGTGCTGGAGCCGCTGATCGAGACCGCAAACCTACTCGGCTACACCCTCTATCCGGTCAACGGCCAGGGCGCGGAGTCGATCTGGCGCAACGCTTCCTACAACACCGTTGCTAGGCGCACTGGCGGCCGGGCGCTTTATTCTCGCAAGGACGTACTCTCAGAGGCGGTCAGCGATACCCGGTCCTACTATTGGCTCGGCTTCAACCCGGACCTGGTTGGGGACAACCAGCGCCATACCGTACGCGTCGAAATCGCACGACCTGGTTTGACTGTCCGCAATCGCACCAGCTATGTCGACCTGTCGCGCAATGCGCAGCTAGCAATGAACACCCAAGGCGCTCTGCTATTCGGCGAGCAATTGGACGACAAGGGGCTGTCGATCGAGTTCGCTGCCCCTCGCCCGGTCGGCCTGCGCAAGATGGAGGTTGCGGCAACCGTGGTCATCCCACTCGACGCGATCACCAGCTTCAAGGTCCGCGGGGAGGATCAAGTCCAACTCGAGGTGCGATTCGCAGTGATCGACGAATCCGGAAGCCAGGCAACGGTGCCGATGATTCCGCTCATCCTGCGCGGCGATCTCCGCCCCGGCGATATCTTCGAGCACACCGCAGACCTCCTGCTACGACGTCGGCCGCACGAGATTTTGGTCTCGGTCTACGATCCCGCGAGCGGCGAGACCTTGCTAGCCAAGTCTCGAATCGCCTACCGGCAGTAGAACGCAACAAACGAGCCGGGGACCAAACCGGGCGGTACAGCAGTCTCCACCAGCAGTGGTCTCCACCAGCGGTGGTCTCCACCAACAGTGGCAGCCCTGTAGATCGCAGCCACCCGGTGTGCAACGTCTCACTGCTACGATTCAACGCATCATGAACAAACTGATTCGCAACGCTTCGAGAGCAACTCCACTTGGATTGCCGCGTGCACGCCCGGTTGGTTTGGCCCGCGCTCGGTTGACCGGCGTTCAGTGGGCCGGCGCCCGGTGGGCCCACGCGCTGGTGCTCGTCACCTTCATCTCGAGTGCGGCCGCCGCCGACACCGTCCAGCTCACCAACGGCAGGAGTCTTGAAGGGCGCGCTGTTGTGCTACCCAACGGCGACGTGGAGCTCTACAGCTCCATGGGCATGATCAAGCTGCCCAAGACCAAGGTCGCCAAGGTGGAAACCAAAGAGACCGCCGAGGAACGGGTTCTGCGTCAGCTCGAAGAACTGGCGCAGCCGACCGCCGATGACCTCTACGAGTTCGCCGTTGTTGCGCGCCGCGACGGTGCATCGACGCTCTCGATCCAGCTGCTCCGGGAAGCCCTGAGACTCGATCCCGCGCACGCGGCGTCACTTCGAGCACTCGGCGAGGCGCCTGGCGGCCCTTCAGCGAAGGAGAGAGCAGCACCGTCAACGAGGCCACAAGCGGCCAAGACGCGACCAACCGCAATTGAAGCGGAGCAACTCAAACTGCTGCGCGCGCTCCGAGCCCAAGCGAACGCGGCCCAGATGGCGGAGCTTCAACGCCAGCTGCTGCTAGCCGCTCAGCTCCAGGAGACCGCGCGCAGAACGTCCAACGCGGGATCCATCTATGGCGCACCCGTTGCGACCTACGGACCTGTTGCAACCTACGGACAAGTCTTCCTGCCAGCACCGCAACCGCAGGACAATCGCACTCATCGTGCGCCGCCTCACCGCCAGCGCCGCGCGAACACTCAGGCTGCAAAGCAGCCACCCCAAAAACCACGCAGGCCGAGCACCCTCGTCACGACTCGAAGACCCTAAGGTCTCCGAGTCAACGATCAAGAAACTTAGGCGGCTTTACGCTGCAGCGACCTCGACCACCTTGCCGTCGAACAGGCTGACGGTCCGTTGGGCGTAGCTTGCGTAGCGCGGGTCATGCGTCACCATACAGATGGTGGCACCCGCTTCGTGAAGCTCAGCAACTAGATCCATCACCGCTTCACCGTTGGTGGAGTCCAAGTTACCAGTGGGCTCATCCGCAAGCACGATCGACGGATCACCGACCACTGCGCGGGCGACAGCGACACGCTGCTGTTGACCACCAGAGAGCTGGGACGGATAGTGCTTGATGCGATGAGCCATGCCCACCCGCTCGAGCGCCGCTTCCACTCGTTCTTTGCGTTCGGCTGACTTCATGCCGCGGTAGGTCAGCGGCAGCTCGACGTTCTCGAATACGGTGAGATCACCGATCAGGTTAAACGCCTGGAAGATGAAGCCCACTTCGCGGTTGCGAATGCGCGCGCGCTGCGAGAGTGACAGTTCTGCGGTCTGCGTTCCGTTCAGTCGATACTGACCCTCGGTGGGTGTATCGAGCAGGCCGAGAATCGACAGCATGGTCGACTTACCGCAACCGGACGGTCCGGCGATGGAAATGTAGTCGCCCTGATTGATCTCCAGATCAATGCCATTCAGAGCATGAGTCTCGACCTCGTCGGTGAAGAAGATCTTAGAGCACGACGACAGCTGGATTAGGGGTTCGCTCATGATTGGTTCCTATCGTTTCGGGTTGCTTTTGGGGCGTAAGGGGTTTGTGATTGCGAGAGGCAGCTACGAGTTGATGCGGAGTCGCTCTTCATCACTCCATCGTGATGTGTCGGAGAGGATGACTTCATCACCTTCTCTGAGACCGCTACGCACCTCCACCGTGCGTACGGAGGTTCTTCCGAGTTCAACGGTGACGCGGCTGGCCTCGCTACCGTTGGGGGTCAAAAGGAACAAGCTGACGTTCGATTCAGCTTGTCCAAAGGCTGGGCGATTGACATAAAGAACGTCTTCGAGGCGTTCAAGTTCCACGGTGCCATCAACCGAAAGATCAGGGCGAGCACCGCGCGGCAGCTCACCAATCAACTCGATGTCAACGGTAACACTGCCGTTCTGAACCGCGGGATCGATCCTCACGACCCGGCCAGGCACAACGCCGTTGCGGGTGTCAACCAAGGCGTCAAGACCGACCACAACGTCTTTGGCTTGAGTCTCTGCGATGCGCAGTTCAGCTTTGAGCTTGTCGGGCCGCGCAACTCGCGCTAGGTTGGTTCCCGGTGCGACCTGTTGCCCAACTTCGACTGGGACCTGTTGCAGTACGCCGTCGATGCCGGCCACCACCATGAGGCCCGCTGCTTGTGACTGACGCAGTTGGTAGAGCGCCTGCGACTGGTCGAGTCGCGCCTGGCGAGCCCGCAATTGTGCATCAAGAGACTTCTGGATGATCGCTAGCCGATCGACTTCGATCTGATTACGATTGGCCAGCTCGTCAGCGCGCAGTTGCGAAAGTCGAGCGGTCAGCGCAGGGATCAGTCCGTCCTTGGTCAGAATGCCATCGGCCTCTGCTTGGAGCAGTGCCTGCCTGTAGTCCGACTCCACTCGAGCGGCGTTTGCGCGCTCGTTCAGTAGCTGCCGCTGCAGCTGAATCGCAAGGTCTGCGTAGTCGGCTTCAGCTGCACGCAGATCCAGCCGCGCATCTTGAGCGGCCTGCTGAACTTCGGGGTTACTCAGCTCCAGAATCACCGTATCGGCAGTGACTACAGCACCTGGCAACACCACACGACGCTCCACGGTGCCGTTGGTCCGCGCCGGGATCCAGCGAATCTCGACCGGCACCAAGGTGCCGGGACCACGCACCTGGCGCAGCATCTCGCCTCGTTCCACCTTGCCGGTATATATCTCCGAAGCACGCACCGTCGGCGGCGCCGGTTCCAGTCGCGCCAGCCCGGCCACGATCAGAGCCAGAATTACCGCGCCAATTGATCCGAGGATCATG
This sequence comes from Acidobacteriota bacterium, assembly GCA_029263415.1. Lineage (GTDB taxonomy): Bacteria > Acidobacteriota > Thermoanaerobaculia > Multivoradales > Multivoraceae > JAJCXN01. Next base: position 55,141 of record JAJCXN010000020.1, on the reverse strand, counting down.
CGTCGACGACGCTTGGCTTCGACGACGCCTTCTCGCTTTACATCCATAGTGTCGCTGCCCAATTGTCGGAGTTTAGGCCGTTCGCCGCTTGCGCCTGAGCTACTGACTCAAAGGCGCCTTCGTGTGGCGAGTGACCGAAGTTCAAAATACGAAAGCTTCGGGCACTTGATACGGAGAGCAGCGAATTAGGTTTTGCTCTCGTTAGCTACGACACCTCCCAGGTGTCTCCAGAGTTGAGCAAGCTCTCCAAACTAGCGTCCTTCTTCGCTTCTTCGCGCTCTCGAATCTGACCGATTACCTGCTGCTCGTAGACCGGTCGGTCGACCGCTCGCAGCACCCCAAGTGGCACCGGAAACTCTGGGGCCTGCAGCTGAGCCAACTCGAATGCCGCAGAAGGACTGCGCACTGCTTCATCCCAAACGATGATCTCGCTCTCGTCTGCACCCTCCGGCAATTCGACGACTTCGAGACCAGCCGGGCCTCGACGAATACCGCGTCGATTCTCTTTGCCATAGATCAGCGGCTTGCCATCTTCGACGTAGAGCGCATTCTCAGAACGGGCCGCCTTGTCGGTAACACCGCTGAAGGCTTTGTCGTTGAAGATATTGCAGTTCTGCAGGATCTCGATGAACGCGGTGCCCTCGTGAGCAGCCGCGCGCTTGAGCACACTCTTTAGGTGCGGCTGGAAGATGTCGACACTGCGCGCCACAAAGGTGGCACCGGTGCCAAGCGCGACCGACAACGGATTGAACGGAGCGTCAAGTGAACCGAGCGGTGTCGACTTGGTGCGCTTGCCAATCTCGCTGGTCGGCGAATACTGCCCCTTGGTCAGCCCATAGATACGGTTGTTGAACAGCATCACCTTGAGCCCGACGTTTCGGCGCAACATGTGAATGAAGTGATTGCCACCGATCGAGAGGGCATCGCCATCACCAGTCACTACCCAAACCTGTAGGTCTGGGCGAGTCATCTTGAGCCCGGTCGCCACCGCTGGCGCGCGCCCATGGATCGAATGGAATCCGTAGGTGTTCATGTAGTACGGAAAGCGACTCGAACAGCCGATGCCTGAAACCACAACGAACTTCTCTTTGGGCAGGCCGAGCTCCGGCAAAGTCGCTTGGACGGCGCTGAGGATGGCGTAATCGCCACAACCCGGACACCAGCGGACCTCCTGATCCGACTGGAAATCCTTCTTGGTCAGCTCGAGTGTCTCAGTGGCGGTCATGACGATAGCTCCAAGTGAAGAAGCGTTGAGGGAAGTGCTGTTGGGAGGTTGGGAAAGAGTGGATCAATCATGAGTGTTTGTAGCTCACCCAAGATGCTCAAGAGCCTTAGCCACGAGCTCGCTCTTCGCGAATGGTTTGCCCTGCACCTTGGTGTAACTTTTGATGTCCTTGAGGTACTCGGCCCGCAGCAGCAGCGAGAGTTGTCCAAGGTTCATCTCCGGCATCAACACGGTCTCGAAGCGAGATAGCACCTCACCTACATTGCTGGGGAACGGATTGAGGTAGCGCATGTGTGCACGACTGACGTCATGTCCTTGTTCGCGCAGGTCATTCACCGCGCCGGTGATTGCACCCAGCGTGCTTCCCCAGCCGAGGATCAGAAGCTTGCCGCCATCAGGACTACCGTGGACCTCGAGATCTGGAATCTCGCGAGCAACGCGCTTGACCTTGTCTGAGCGCAAGTGGGTCATCAGCTCATGGTTATCGGGATCGTAAGAGATGTTGCCTGAGCCCTCTTCCTTCTCTAGACCGCCAACCCGATGTTCGAGACCCGGAGTGCCGGGCAGCGCCCATGGGCGACCCAGCGTCTCTTCGTTACGCGCATAGGGCTGGAAATTCTCAGCATCCTCATGGAACTGGACCCGCAGGTCAGGCAGCGACTCGACCTCGGGGATGCGCCACGGCTCCGAACCGTTTGCGATATAGCCGTCTGAAAGCAGCACCACCGGCACCATGTAGGTGGTCGCGATGCGCACGGCCTCCATGGCCACGTCGAAGCAATCAGCGGGTGTCGAGGCTGAGAGCACGGGCACCGGAGAATCGCCGTTGCGACCGAACATCACCTGCAAAAGATCCGACTGCTCGGTTTTGGTCGGCAAACCGGTTGACGGGCCGCCACGCTGGATGTCACAAACCACCAACGGTAGCTCGACCATCAACGCGAGGTTCATCGCCTCAGCCTTGAGCGCGATACCCGGACCACTGGAGCAGGTCACACCTAGCGCACCGCCGTAAGAGGCGCCAATTGACGCACATACCGCGGCGATCTCATCTTCTGCTTGGAAGGTAGTGACCCCGAATTCCTTGTAGCTCGCAAGTTCGTGCAGAACGTCACTCGCTGGGGTAATCGGATAAGCGCCCAAGAAGATCGGCAGACCGCTGCGACGGCTGGCCGCCACCAAGCCGATGGCGAGCGCCGAGTTACCATGGATATTGCGGTAAACACCTGGCTCAAGCGTTGCCTTCTCTACTTCGTAGCGAACTTGGAAGAGCTGCGTGATATCGCAGAAGTTCCAACCGGCCTTCAGCACCTTAATGTTGGCGGCTGCTATCTCTGGCTTGCGCTTGAACTTGACCTTTAACCATTCGACCGTGGTGTCGATGGACCGCGAGAACAGCCAATAGACCATGCCCAGAGCGAACAGGTTCTTGCAGCGATCTTTCGACCGGGTATCAAGGTCGGTGTCTTCCAGCGTCCGCCGCGTCATAGTGGTGAAGTCGGCCTTGTAGACGCGGAAACCAGCGAGTGAGCCGTCTTCGAGCGGGTCGGTCTCGATGCCCGCCTTCTTAAAGTTGCGAACGTTGAACTCGTCGGTGTTCGCGATCACCACCCCGCCCTCTTTGAGGTCGGCAATGTTGGCCTTGAGCGCGGCCGGGTTCATTGCGATCAAAACGTCTGGCACATCACCTGGGGTGTGGATGTCATGATCGGCGATGCGCACTTGAAAACCCGAAACGCCGGCGAGCGTTCCGGTGGGGGCGCGGATCTCTGCGGGAAAGTCGGGCAGCGTCGAGAGATCGTTACCCAAGAGGGCCGACGTGTTAGTGAACTGGGAGCCTGTGAGCTGCATGCCATCGCCAGAATCACCGGCAAAACGGATTACAACGTCCGAAATCTTTTCCAGGGTCGCAGGGGTGGCGGCCTCTTGGCCAGCAACGGGAAGCGTCATCAGAAGGAATCTCCAATCGGTCGCGATCGGCGCTCGAGGACTTGCCAAGCGGACCATGCTGAGCTTGAAGGATGGACACCCATCGGCTGATAGGCACCGAATCCGGAGAAATCTAGCAGTTCCAAAGGCCGTTCGCTCAAGAACCCGTGGTGAAAACACAGAGTTCTCAAAGCTCTTCGATGCTCGTTGCTTTGCATCCCCGTGGTACTCCAGGTCCTTCGGATGTCATAAGCGAAGGTAAGGGGGAGAGGCCAAACCGGCTCGGGAGGGCTCTAAGCTCCGAGGAATGAGGAAACGGAGTCGATTCTCTCGCGTATCAAGTGCAAACGCCTAGACGCGATACGCTTCATACCTGCCATGGCCACCTCCCTCATCAGCACTGACCGCGACCCAGATCGTCGCTCCCAAGCCCCGGACAAACCCAGGCGCCCAAAGCCGGGCAAGTGGTGGTGGGCTGGTCTAGCGGTACTCATCGGCTTGGTGGCGCTTGCCCTGGTATCGATCCCGGTGGTGTCTCGATTGGCCCAAGTCAGCCTCGTAATTGGTGTGCTCACCGTGCTCGCGGTGGTACTGATGATGGTTTGGCGACGACTCTTGTGGCGGGTCGGCAGGCGCTTAACCTTCAGCTACCTGCTCATCGGTGTACTACCGATTCCCCTGCTCGCGATCCTGCTGGGCGTCGGCGGCTACCTCCTCTCCGGTTTTTTCCTGGCGCACTTGTTCCGCTCCTCGATGAGCGTCGTCTATAGCGAGCTAGTCACCACCGCCTCGATCAGCGCCGCCGCCTTCGCTGGGCAGTCGAACCAAGTGGATTCGCCCTTTGAAGACTTCGACTTGATCTTCTACAAGGACGGCAAACGGCTTGGCAGCAACAGCGCAGGGCCCGAGGCCTGGCCCGCTTGGTTGGCCCAAGAAACTGAATACGCACTGGAGACCGAAAGCCGAAGCGTGATGCCGCCGCTGCTTGCCACCGCCGACGGCGGAATCACCATTGGCGCTGCGGTGAGTCTCGGGCCGAAGGGTGTTCTGGCGATCTATCGCGGCGACCTTGCCGACGCGCTAGGACGACGATCGCAGGTTTGGGTCGAATTGGTGCGTGCCAATGACGAACGTAAGACGGTTGCAACCCTGCAGGTCTTCGATAGCGAGTGGACTTTGATGCCGCTGTCGCGGACCGGATCCGCAACCAACCACAACGACTTCTTCCGCGAACAAGGCCAAGAGCCCAAGTGGATGATCGTAGGTCTCGAGGCCGCCGGCCCTTTGTTCGATGTAGCGAGCGGCACCGAAGTGGACGACGGCGTCTCAGCAACCGTGTTCGCGCCGTTTTCGACCGTCATCGACAACCTGTTCTCGCGATCCTCAGAAGTCGATGCGATCGCGTGGATAGCATTCATCCTTCCCGCCTTCTTATTGTTCGACATCTATCTGATCGCGCTGATCATGGCGGCCTACCTGATCTTCGGCCTGTCTCGTGCCGTCAACCAACTAAGCCGGGCGACCGCAGCCGTCTCCCATAGCGACTTCTCGCATCGCATCAAAGTCCGGCGGCAGGACCAAGTCGGTGACTTGCAACGTGCCTTCAACGACATGGGCGCTCACCTCGAAACATCGGTGCATCGCGCGGCTGAGCAAGAAGTCATCGCCAAAGAACTCGAGATCGCGCAAGACCTCCAGCAGGGCTTGCTTCCCACCGTGGTCGACACCGGAGCAGCATTGGACGTCGCTTGTTTCTTCGAACCTTCGACGGTCATCGGCGGTGACTACTACGACATCCTGCGCCTGCCAGACGAACGGCCCCGCATCGCCATCGTCAACGCCGACGTCTCTGGCCATGGTCTGCCGGCCGGCCTGCGCATGGCAATGCTCAAGTCTGCGCTCGACATCCTGGTACGCGAACGCAAGGACCTCGAAGAGATCCTCGCGGCGCTCGACCACACGGTGCGCACCTCAGGTGATCGCCGCAGCTTTGTCACCGCGGTCTTGTGTGTGCTTGATCTGCAACTCGGCACCGTTGAGATCACCAACGCGGGGGCGCCGCCCACGTACCTGTTGCGCCAGGGTGAGGTCGAGGAGATCGTGCTCGCCGGCAGCCCACTCGGCGCGCTCGGCAACGACTACGAGCACAGGTCCGTTCGACTAGAGCGTGGCGACGTCTTGGTGTGGCTTTCCGACGGCCTGATCGAAGCCACCAACGATGACGACGACGCCTTCGGCTACGACGGCATCCTTGAAACCCTCGCAGGCCCTGCCGACTCCGCATCCGAGGTCAGAGACCGCCTGATCAACGCCGTCAGACTCCACTGCGCCGGGCGCCCCGCAGACGACGATCGCACAATGGTCGTGGTGCGCTACTTAGGACCGCCCAGCGCCGAGTCGCAGCCGATCCGCATCGGGTAGCGCAAAAGACGAGGAGTACTACCCGCCCCGGCAGGCCCAGCTCTGCGTTGCCGCGAGGCGTAGCGTGCAGCCTCAAGACCACCGCTGAGAGCCTCCGTTCTTGGTTGCCCAGAATCCGCAAATCGCGAGAACTGACCCATACTCAAACGACCCATAGGACTTTCATAGTGCCTCTCCCAAACACGCTGCACTCATTGCGCCGGGAGTTGGCCGACCTGGGGCTTTGCCCCGGCATGACGGTGATGGTTCACTCCTCGTTGCGGAACATCGGCTGGACCGTCGGCGGTCCCGTCACCGTGATTCGCTCATTGCTGGAAGTGCTCGGCACCGAGGGAACCCTGGTCATGCCAGCCGAGTCGCCGTCCGTTTCCGACCCGAGCACCTGGCACGACCCTAGAGTCAAAGCCGAGTGGCACGACACTATTCGAGCCAACCTCCCGGTCTTCGATCCACGAACAACACCAACGACCATGGGCGCGCTCCCGGAAGCATTCAGAACGTTTCCGCAGACGCTGAGGAGCAACCACCCGACGGTGTCGGTCTGCGCCAACGGTCGACAGGCACAAGAGATCACCAAGGACCACGCCATGAGCTTCTGTGAGGGCAAGGGCACGCCGTTTGAGAAGCTCTACAAGCTCGACGGCCAGACTTTGTTGCTAGGTGTTGGATTCAATCGTTGCACATCCTTGCACTATGCAGAATCACTGGTGCCATCGAGACGGACAACAGTCAGTCGCTTTCCCATCATGCGAGATGGCACCCGTGTCTGGGTAGAAAGACCCGACATGGGCACCGACGACGGCGTGCATTTTCCCCTCGTTGGCGGCCAGTTCGCTGAGACCGGCGCGACCCGTACTGGCAAAATCGGCAACGCAGACGCCATACTCTTCTCCACCCAAGAACTGGTCGATTTCGCCGAAGCCTATTTCGCTCGAGTCCTCGGTTGACGCACAACACCTTGTTCTCGCAGGCTTGGTGCAACCAAGCCACACTTGCCCTGTGCTTGTATCGCAGCTCCAGCCAATCTCCCATCTGCTCGCGACGTCCCCATGGGATTCAAGCAAGAGGCCTCTCCGTCTTCCCATCTCCTCGCGACGTCCCACGGGAGCCTGCGCACCGCCGAAGGCGCTTGGTGTGAGCCTCAACACGAGGCTGAGGTCCCGGGTTTCACCACGGGTTCTCAGCCGTCAGCCGGCCAGTCCTAGAAACCGGTAGATACGACTGATGTAGTTGCGTGTCTCGCGGAACGGCGGCACACCCTTGTACTTACGTACATTGCCCTCACCCGCGTTGTATGCCGCAAGCACCAACTTCAAGTCGCCGTCAAACTCCTTGATCAGGACGTTCAAATAGCGCGATGCGGCCTCAATATTGCGCTGCGGATCATAAAGCTCGGTCCGCTTGACCCCGAACCGTTCAGCGGTGGCGGGCATCAACTGCAGCAGCCCTCTCGCCCCCTTCACTGACAAAGCTCGGGGATCGTAGGCGCTTTCGGCGCGAGCCATGGCCGCCAGCAGAATGGGGTTCAACTGGAAACGCTTACCGGCATCAAAGAACAAAGCACCGTATGGGGTGTCCGGGCGTACGGCATCTGCGTGCCAATGTAGCTCAAGGCGTGACTCAGGCGCGGTCTCCGGCGGTGGACCGACCGGTGAGGCCGGGGGCTCCTCAACAACGACGATCTCATCGTCAACGATGCGTTCCACCCGCCCGATAGGCAAGTACAACGAGCCGCCGTCACGTAGATCGAGCCGGATCTTCTCTTCTTCCACCATCTCGTAGGTATCGACCTTCAGGAAGTCGCCGTTGGTCAACAGCGCCAAATCAGCCGAAGCCGAGAACGCAAAAAGGCACGAAGCTGCAGCGACCCCTGCCGCGAGGTCGAGCCGGATCCTGTTGGCTTTTGTTGGTTCAAGCGACATACTGGTCAATCCACGAAAAGGCGCCTTGAGCGCGGCAGAGAACACCTCTGGACGATTGTACGCGCTCACGCGATCTCACGTTTGAACAGAACGCCCAGGAGCGCAGCCGAAACTCAAACAGCACAAGCCCCGTAGACAGTTCCATATCCACTCGGTCCAATCCACTCTGTCCAAATGTCCATTCAAGACCCCACCCTACTGAGGAACGTCATGTCGACCACCACTACCAACCCATCTGCGCCCCTTCCATCTGCGCCTATTCGCGCCGTGGCTACGGCTGTTTGTGTGACGCTGATCGCAAGCGCAGCCCTGCTGGCTGCCACGCCGCCTGCAACCAAGGCTGCGTCCAACCTCGACCAACCCAACTTTGTGCATGACGTGGCTCAGATCCTCCATGACAACTGCACCAGCTGCCACCAACCGGGAGAGATTGCTCCCATGGCGCTGCGCAGCTACGATGAAGTCAGGCCCTGGGCGAAGTCCATCGCTAAGGCAGTCAAGAATCGTGACATGCCGCCCTGGGACGCTGATCCTGGCTACGGACCCTTCACCAATGACATCTCGCTCAGCGAGGCGCAAATTGACACCATCACTCGTTGGGTCGAGAATGGCGCTCCGCGCGGCGACGGAGACGAGCCGGCCGCCCCAACCAGCACCAAGGTAGCCGGCTGGAAGCTGGGCGAACCCGACTTCGTGTATGAATTCGACGAGTTCGAGATCGCTGCTGATGGATCGGACCAGTTCAACATCGTGCCGATCGAAGCCAGCTTCCCGGAAGATCGCTGGATCAAGTCGGTTGAAGTTCTCCCAGGCGCACCCGACGTCGTGCACCACTTCATCTTGTGGCGCGCTGATGAGACAACGAGCAACCAGGAAGCTTGGATGAGCGGCTGGGCTGCCGGTGCAGGACCGAGCACCTTTCCCGAAGGCACTGCCCGCCTCCTGCCGGCGGGCCGCAAGATGCTCGGCGACTTTCACTACCATCCAAACGGCAACGCCGCGACCGACAAGACGCGCATCGGCATCCACTTCGCAGATCCTGTCGAGATCAAGAAGGAATTCACCAACCTGTGGGTCTTGAACGCCTCATTCAACATTCCTGCCGGTGATCCCAACTACGGAGCACGCGCTTCATACGTCTTTCCCCAAGACGCAGAGATCCTGTCGCTCACTCCGCACATGCACTACCGCGGCAAGGACATGAAGTACACCGCGCACTTCCCGGATGGCGAAGTCAGAGAACTGCTCAGCGTCTCAAACTACGACTTCAACTGGCAAACCAACTACGACTTCGCCGAACCTGTGGACATCCCCGCCGGCACCAAGTTGGTGGTCGACGCGCACTGGGACAACTCGACCGGCAATCAGTTCAACCCCGATCCAACTCGCGACATCACCTGGGGCACAGATTCCACCGACGAGATGCTGATCGGCTTCGTTGACTACGTGGTCAAAGATGGCATCAGCGCCAAGCCCGTGAGCTTGGTGATCGGCAAGCTCGCGGAGCTATCCGAGGAGTTCCCCGGTGAGGTGTGGCGCCTCGACGCGCAGCGCAGTGCAGACGGTCCGGAAGAGCCCATGGCCATTCATCTCCCCAAGAACGGCAACGCCGGCGGTTGGTACGTCCAGTTCGGCTCACTGGTCCTGCCAGCACCGATCCAAGAAATCGTTTGGGAGGGCAACGCGGTGACCGCCAAGGCGCTGATCCCCGGCCAGGAACCGATGGTCGTTTCAGGCACCGTCGATGAAGCCACCGGCAACTTGGTCATGGATATTGGAGGCGGAACCGCGACGGCCACGCCCGCCGAACTCGAAGCACAGAAGACGGTGGTTCCAAAGGGCTGAGTCCGACTCGCTAGTGATCCTCTTGGAGAGGGCAAGCTGGCCTCCGAAATTTCCTCGACGACCAATCCGACAACGGCCTGCCTGCGGTAACGCAGTCAGGCCGTTTCTGTATCGATAGACTCAAGGGCCGCACTAGATGGCCGCAGCGCGCGGCTAAGACCGAATGACCACAGTAGGAGTTCTCATGCCTTTCAACGCCAAGAAATCAATCATCGTCTGCCTCGCTCTCGCCTTGTTCTTTGCCGGTATCGCCGTCGGCAAGCGCGGCGTCGAGAAGCCCAAATCCGTGATTCACGTGGTCACCCTAGACTGGGCCGATGGAGCCAGCGACGAAGCCAAGCAGGCTGCCCTTGACGGAGTAGCCCAACTCGCCGAAGACTACGACGGCATCACGCGCGTCTGGCTGCGCAGCATCAAGTCGCAGACCAAGCAAGCTGCGTTCGTCATGGAATTCACCGACGAGCAAGCATTGAAGGACTACTCCGGATCCGACGCCCAAAAGAAGTGGTACGAGGTCTACCTCCCGGCCCGTGGCAGTAGCACCACGTCGGATATCACCAACTAAGACCACGAGCCGAAAGCGCGAGTGGTCGTGAAGATGACTGTTCTGGGCTGCGCCCAGGACAGTCATCGACTAAGTGGTCCGGACCGCACGAACACACTCGCGAAGACAAGTGTCCGCCGCCAAAAAAGCGACTGACACTCACCCACCAAGCAGACAAGCCGAGGGTGCGTCCGCGTAAAAACAAGTGTCCACCGCTGCAAGCGACAACACTCACCACCTCTACACGCAGGCACCCACCCCACTCCGGCCGCACCCCCGAATGCCATGGGCCATCCTCAGCCCACGTTCGAAGTCGCGTAGCCCACCGGCGCCACCCCACTCCCCGACAGCCTCCAAGCGCCATCAGCCGCAATCAGCGCTCACTCGGAGTCACCAGCCCCTCGAACGCATGACACCGAGTGCTCAACAGATGAGCGAGCAGAATGGCTAACATCCGCGCCAACACGCGGCTGCAACGCTCAACTCGACCCAACCCCTCCTTACATCGTCAGCTCAGCCCACGCTCACCCACGCACCGACCCTCAGGAGCCCCCATGGGAACCATCGACCAACGCCTAGCCGAACTCGACATCACCCTCCCCGAAGCGCCAAAACCAGCGGCCAACTACATCCCCTTCGTCGTCACCGGCAACCTTGTCTTCATCTCCGGCCAAGTGCCGCTCAAGGACGGCCAACTCGAATACCGAGGCAAAGTCGGCCCGGATTTCACCATCGAAGAAGCCCAACAGTGCGCCCGGCTGGTGGCAATCAACATCTTGTCGGTGCTCCGCGCGGCCTGCGACGGCGACCTCGACCGTGTCCGCCGCTGCGTCAAACTGGGCGGCTTTGTGAACTGCCCCGCCGACTTCGACCAACAACCGCAAGTGATCAACGGCGCCTCCGACCTCATGGTCGAAGTTCTCGGAGAGAACGGCCGCCATGCCCGATTCGCGGTGGGCGCGAACGTGTTGCCCTTCAACGTGGCAGTCGAGATCGACGCAGTCTTCGAGATCGAATAGCTCTCGACCGCCAAGTCCTGGTGCCGCGCGCTTGGCCCACGCGCGGATCACCTCTGGTTTTCTCCAGCAAGGCAACCACCCGGCGCTTCTTGCTAGAGAAGACTCCCAAACTCGCTCAGTGCGTGCTTGAAGACGCGCTCGTGGTCCGCCACGTCCACGACAAACTGAAAGTCGTCGAACTCAAACCCAGGCCCGACGGTGCAGCCAGTCAAAGAGTAAGCGCCGAGAGGTCGCGCCGCTTGCCAGAATCCTGCAGGCACAACAGCGACCTGCTGATGACCTTGGCCACTTGCAACTGAGCCTAGGATGGCTCGAGTGAGTCGACCACCCTTGGGATCAGACGCGCTCCTCGGGTCGAACGAGATGAGTTCCAGCGGTGCACCGTCATAGAAGTGCCAGACCTCGTCTGAAGCGACCACGTGCCAGCGACTCTGCTGCCCGCGCTCCAACAGGAAATAGATCGTCGTGAGACTGCTTCGGGTGGATCGCTTGTCGCCGTCGGTGCGCTCGACCGTACCGCTCGATCGATAGATCTCACGGTAGTACCCACCCTCCGGATGTGGCGCCAGCGCTAATCGGTCGATGAGGTCTTTGGAGTTCATGGAGACTCAAATATACGCGCTAGGCGCACAGAGCTGTCCGTACAACAGAATCCGTGCAACAGAAAAGGGCGGGACCCGGAAGCAGGCCCGCCCTTTGGTTGATCCACTGATGATCCGGAATCAGGAGCGGCTAGCCGTTTGCTCCTTGACCACCGCCGCGGGGACCACGTTGCCTCCGAGTTCCGCGTTTACCATCGTCGCCACGAGCACCGCGGCGACCCTTCTGAAAACCCTCCCAGGTGGCCTGCTGCTCATCGGTCAGAACTGCATTGACTTGACCCTGCAGTTCCTCACGATCAGCAGCACTTGCAGCCCTCAGCTCCTTACCAGCGAGTAGCAGCTCGCCAACAGCCGTAGCATCTGGACTATCCTGCTCGAGGGCAGCCTTGAGCGCTTCAGCGTTGGCCCTGTGTGCTGCGCGGTTCTCCCGACCGATCTCTCGTTGGTTCTCGAAGACAGATTCGATCGCAGCAACTTGATTCTCAGTCAGATCAAGCAACTGCTGCATCTGGCCGATCATTGCTTTAGGACCACGCTCGTGTTGCCCAGCGCCATCCGGACCTCCGCCTCCAGCCCGACGCTGCCGAGGCTGCGCGACCGAGACGAGAGAGATCAAGAGACCGATCGTCGCGATGATCGCGATCAAGCCAACGCGTGCGGGCTTCGAATTCTGTGTTGCTTCTTTCATAATTTCAGTTCCTTCTAACATTCATCGTCTTGCGGCGACATCTACTGTGTGTCATCGAATCAACGGACGGCTTTAGGAGAGTTCTAGGTGCTGCCCGTCGACTGGCGACCTCGATCTCTTGGACCCGAGCACCTGGTTTCCGTTGCTCGATGGTGAAGATACGACGAGTTGGCCGTTGGGGTCATCAAGCCAAGGCAAGCCCTTTGTCAAGGATGTAAAGCTGCCCCACTACTAGCCCCGCACAGCGCAGGGCACAGCTACACTGACCTCGTTAGCACCTTCACCTGCTCACGCTCAAAACAAACCGATGGTTCAACACTCACCCACCATGTCCGCAATCCTCTCGCGCTGGTTTCCAGCGATCGGCTTGGCCGTGCTATTGATTGCCCTAGCCACCCTCCAGTATCGATGGATCGGCGAGGTGAGCGAGGCCGAACGAGAACGCATTCGCAAGTCGATCGCACGCGAAGCGACGATGGCGATCGACGACTTCGACGAGACCATCTCTACCCTCGCCCACTCTCTTGAAGCTGCGGGCATCGCATCGTACAGCGCGGGCAACCTGGCACCGCAGCTGTCGGCTTGGCGTTCACTCGCCAAGGACCCTGCTCTCCTCGCTCGAGTCTTGAGAGTTCGCAGCGAACCGAACAGCCGCAGAGGCGATCGCGGTTCTCCACCGGAGCTCAACGCATCCATCGAGCAACTCAACGAAGACACTCAGCAATTCGAGCCCATCGCATGGACGCCGGAGCTACACCCCCTGATGCGATCGGTGAGCCGCGAGCGGCGTGAGCGACGTGGGCCAGAACGGATCCGTGAAGCGTTCGGCGACATCGAGCCAACACTGCCTGCGATCGTTCTAAACGCCGACCGCTCACGCCGCCAACGACTCGGCGAACCCCAACGCGGCATCCTCGCCCTAGTTCTCAATCGCAAGGTTCTCGAACAGATCGTCCATCGGCAGGTGACCAATCGCCTCGAGCAAACCCTTGGACGACAGTTCGCGGTCCGGGTGATCGACCGGCGAGGAGTTCCTGTTCCGGTACCCGAATCGTCGGCTTCATATGACGGCTGGCCAAGCAATGCGCAAGCCCTTCAGTTCGACCTATTGCGCTTGCGCGCGTCCGAAGATGTACGCAAGACGATCACGGATCGTCTGCACCGACTTTCGGGCGGCCAGCGAATTCGCCTACCCTGGCTATCTGGCGATCCCACTGCTCAGGGCGCGTCACCATTCGCTCCGAACGGGGTTTGGATCCTGGAGGTGGCCCACCAAACGGGCACACTCGAAGCAGCCGTTCAGAAGACACGATTGCGCAACCTAGGCATCAGCGCCGCCATCCTCAGTTTGCTCGCAACCGCAGCGTTCTACTTGTTGCGCTCAGCCGCCCGCGACCGCCAGCTCGCAGAACGCCAGCTAGACTTTGTTGCAGGGCTCACCCACGAACTGCACACGCCCCTCGCCGCGATCACCTCAGCCGGCGCTAACCTCAAAGACGGTGTGGTCTCCGACCCGGAACGGGTCCGCGAATACGGCGCCATGCTGCAAAAGGAAGGCGCGCGGCTGAACAACTTGGTCGGACAAGCGCTGCTGTTGGCCGGCGTCGAATCATCGTTGAACGAGCCAGCCACCACGCCGCTCGCAGTAAATGCACTTCTTCAAGAAGCCGTCGATCGCGTCGATCTCATCGCGGGCGAGCAAGACGCGGTCATCCGAATCGAACCGCTGGCAACGGACGACTCGGTCAACGGCGATCGCGAATCATTGCTACGCGCTCTGACCAACCTGCTCGGCAACGCCATCAAGTACGGAGCAAAGCACGTCACCGCGGCCGCCCACCTTGACGAATCAACCGTGCGTATCGCAGTCGAAGACGACGGCCCCGGGATCGCTAGGGAAGACGTCCCCCACCTTTTTGAACCCTACATTCGAGGCACTGACGTCAAGCAAGCAGGCACCGGCATCGGCCTCTACCTCGCCCTGCGAATCGCGCAGCAGCACGCAGGGCAACTACAGTTCGCTGGCGAGTCGCACGGTGGATCAGGGGCTCGCTTTGTTCTCACTCTCCCTCTCGCACCATCTAGAGCACGCAAATCGTGAGCCATCGAATTCTGATTGCCGAGGACGAACCGAGCCTGCAAATGGTGCTGTCCGATCGCCTACGCTCGGAAGGCTACGAAGTGATCATCGCCCAAGACGGGGCCGAGGCCGAACGCATCGCTTTGGAAGGCAACATCGATCTTCTAGTGCTCGATGTCGCCATGCCCAAGAAGAACGGTTTCGATGTCTGTCGTGATCTGCGTGCTGCAGGAGAGAGCCTTCCTATCTTCATGTTGACCGCCAAGTCTCAGACGTTCGACAAGGTGCTCGGTCTCAAAATCGGCGCAGACGACTACCTCACCAAGCCTTTCGACATGGAAGAAGTGTGCGCGCGCATTGAGGCTTTGCTGCGGCGTAGCGCTGGGCCAACACGAGCCAGCGATCGGCCGGGTCCGGAACGCTATGGCGACCTAGAGATCGACCGACTGGGCGCTGAGCTGACCAAGAACGGAAAGCACGTCGATCTGTCCGCGCTTGAGTTCAAGCTGCTCGAGCACTTAGTGGATCGCAAAGGTGCAGTGCAGAGCCGAGAACAACTCTTAGACCAAGTGTGGGGCTACGAGGCGGATGTCTTTACCCGCACCGTCGACGTGCACGTTGCGTCTCTGCGGCAAAAACTCGAAGACAACCCCAAGCGACCGCGCTACATCGTCACCGTGCACGGGCGCGGCTACAAGTTCGTGGCTAGCTGAAAGTTCGGCCGGCAAGTGCCAAAGGAGTACACTTGCTCGCCCGCCCTCTTGTACAGCACGCGTCTTGCATCGCTGCTAAGAACTTGTCTCTAAGGAGTCACTAGTGAACCGAGCACCTGTCTTTCGAAGCCTCTTCCTCGTCGGCCTGGTATCAACAGTGCTGCTTTCTTCGCTAACCGCCTGCACCCCGGCCGAAGACGACTCAGTTCTAGGATCGAGTGAGAGCACAATGCCGGCGCCCAATCCGGAGAAGAACGCCTACTTCGGCGAACTGCACGTGCACACCAAACACTCCTTCGACGCCTACCTTTTTGGCGTCCGCGAAACCCCGGATGCTGCATACCGCTTTGCCAAGGGCGAAGCGATCTCACATCCGTCGGGCTACAACATCCAGTTGGAAAGCGGCGCACTCGACTTCCAGGCAGTTACCGACCATGCCTTCTATCTGGGGTTGATCCCAGCGATGCATGACCCGGAGAATCCGCTCTACGAGGAACCTCTGTCAAAAGAGCTACAGAGCCTTGGCGTTCAGGGCTTCACCCGCGCGATTCAAGCCATGGGCACCGGTGAACTTCTCGCCCTCGATAGCGACGCCGTTCACAAGTCGGCTTGGGACGACATCATCGCCGCCGCTGAGAAGCACAACGAGCCTGGCAAGTTCACCGCCTTCATCGGCTACGAATACACCTCTTCCACCGACGACCGCGGCAACTTGCATCGCAACGTCATCTTCCGCGGCAGCTCGGTTCCGGAACTGCCGTTCTCGCGCAACGACTCTCAAGATCCAGAAGGCCTGTGGGACTGGCTTGACGATCAACGCGCCGAAGGTCACGACGCCCTGGCCATTCCGCACAACTCGAACGGTTCCAATGGCGCCATGTTCCAAGGCACCCGCTTTGATGGCTCGCCGCTAGATGCTGGCTACGCTGACCAGCGCATGCGCAACGAACCAGTGGTCGAGGTCAGTCAGATCAAGGGCACCTCCGAAGTCCACCCGCTGCTGTCGCCCAACGACGAATGGGCGAACTTCGAGATCATGCCGTTTCGAGTAGCCACCGAGCTCTATAGCGAACCGCAAGGCAGCTATGTGCGCACCGCACTCAAGGACGGCTTGGCGATGGAAGACGAACTCGGCTACAACCCGTTTCGCTTCGGCATGCTCGCAGCTACCGACAGTCACAATGCGGGTGGCAATCCTGAAGAAGACGACTACCACAGCAAAGTTGGCTTCGCCGACGGCACCCCCGAACTTCGCGGCTCCGTGCCATTGGCTGAACCGGTTGATGGCGAGGCGTACGCCACCAGCAAAGCCTTCCCCACCTGGAGCGCGGCCGGCCTAGCCGGAGTTTGGGCTGAAGAGAACACACGCTCATCGTTGTTCGATGCGATGCGCAACAAAGAGACCTTTGGCACCTCAGGGCCCCGCATGCGGGTTCGGTTCTTTGGCGGCTATGACTACGCGGATGGCCTCGACAACAATCCCGAGATGATCAAGGCGGCCTATGCCGGCGGAGTGCCTATGGGCGGCGACCTACTGGCCAACGATGGCGCCGCGCCCAACTTCTTGGTGTGGGCCACACGCGATGTGGACAGTGCAGCACTTCAGCGGTTGCAGATGGTCAAGGTTTGGGTAGACAAGCAGGACGGGCCGCAAGAGAAGGTGTTTGACGTGGCGTGTTCAGACGGTCTGACACCAGACCCTGCAACGCACCGGTGTGGCGACAACGGCGCAACCGTTGATACCAGCGACTGCAGTATTTCCGAAGGCCTCGGTGCAACGGAGCTGAAGACCTTGTGGGCGGACCCGGAGTTTGACGCGGAAGAGCGGTCGCTCTACTACGTGCGAGTGCTCGAGAACCCCACGTGTCGCTGGTCAACGTGGGATGCGATCAGGACCGGAGTGGAACCGCGGGAAGGGTTAGCGCTCACCATTCAGGAGCGGGCCTGGTCGTCGCCGATTTGGTATGTTCCTTAAGCGCTCCACTCTGATGGCGGTAGACGACAAGTTGAGCTGGTGACTAAGCCGGGTTGCCATCTACGGTGAGTCGAGCACAGCAATAGGGGCGCAGGCACTCCCTCAGAAGACAGTGGCCGTTTTGGCTTCCGTCTCGCGTTGATCGGCCTGAACGGCTTTCTGGAGGAACGCTCAAATTGTCCAAACGCACGGTTTCAACTTCGATCTGCACCCTGCTCGCCGTCTTTCTGCTCATCGCACCCGCCGCAACGCAGGATGGGGCCCTCGACACGAGCCTCGCCGGCGATGGCATGGTCAGTTTCCAGCCCGGTCCAATTGACGATCAGCTCCTGGGCGTCGCGATCCAATCCGACAACAAGATCGTGGTAGTAGGCTTTTCTGACTCGAACACGGGGATCGGCCGCGAGTTCGCCACTCTGCGCCTGAATGAGGACGGCACCCCCGACCCAACCTTCAGTGACAATGGGATTGACATCCACAGTGTTGGGTTTGGCACAAACTACGCCAACGACGTGGTCATTCAACCGGACGGCAAGATCGTGGTGGTCGGCTGCGGCGTCCCCGACGGAGGTCTCAACGCCTACCTGTTCCGTTACGACACCGTCGGCGTCCTCGATCCCGGTTTCGGTTTGGACGGCATCGCCAACGACTTCGTCTCAGGCACCTGCGCTCAGGCGGTCGTACTCCAGAGCGACGGTAAAATCGTCGTCGCTGGCTACACGGGTGCCTTGAGTCAGGTGATCTACGTGGCGCGGTTCACGGCCGCCGGAACGTTAGACAGCACCTTCTCTGGCGACGGTCGTGACGATCAAGACGTTGGCCTTGGTCGCGACCTCGCCTGGGCGGTCGACATCCAGACGGACGGCAAGATAGTGGTCGCTGGTTGCTCGGTTCTCAATACTACCGACAGCGCAGTGGTGCTGCGCTACAACACCAACGGCACCCTCGATTCGACCTTCGACTCGGACGGCATCGCCGAGGTTGTGGGCTCAGGCTCGTGTGCACGTGGCATGGACCTGCAGGCGGACGGAAAAATCGTCATTGCCGGCAACGCCAACCTCCTCGATGGACCGGAGGACGAAGCCTTTGTTGCTCGCCTTCTCACCAACGGTGTCCTCGATCCAAGCTTTCCTGTGGCGGCTCTGAACGCCGGACTAGGCGACGACATCGCCTGGGACACGCAAGTGCAGTCCGACGGCAAGATCATCACCGCCGGCCAATCGCTAGTCGAATCCTCAACCTCCTTCCTCACCTTTCGACACAACGGCGACGGCACCCTCGACACCAGCTGGGCAGCGCCCGTGGGCTTTCAGTTTACGGACGTCGACGGCAACGACGACTCAGCCGGCTATGCCATCGCGCTCGACCTCAACCAACAACTGGTGGTCGTCGGGAAGAACGACTTTTCTGGACCGGGCATGGCGGCAGCGAGATTTCGCAACTTCTCGATCTTTGCCGACGGCTTCGAGAGCGGCGACACGATCTCTTGGAGTTCCACCGCACCGCAGCCATGAGCAGCACGACGCCCGCCGCATCGCATAAAGAGCAAAGACTAGCTGGCGAGTAGCGGGGCTGATCTTTCTAGCGATCGCAACCCAGCGGCTGACCCGTTGTGTTGCGAGGTGCCCCGGAAAGCCTGACCGCTTGACTTGGTCTCAGTCGGCGACCAAAACCTGGGCTGGATCGACACTCGCAGCGCGACGAGCAGGCAAGAGACTGGCGGCGGCCGCTACTGCCACAAGTACGGCAAGTGACGCGCAGTAGGCTAGAAGCCCAGTAGCCGGTTCTCCTTGGACCATCCCGGCCATCACTCGCGAGACCGCCACCGCCCCCAAACTGCCCAGCCCAATTCCCACCACGACTACGGTTCCGGCGCCGCGCAGTACCAAGCCGTAGAGGTCGATCTTTCGTGCTCCAAGAGCCGCGCGAACGCCGATCTCCCTTCGATGCTTCGCCACAACCAGGGACAAGACTCCGTAGAGTCCGACCGCCGCAAGGATCAACGCCGTGGCAGCGAAGAGCACCAACAGCAACATGACCGCCCGGTTGGCAGCAAGAGAATCGTCTACGCGAGAGGTCATCGCAGCAACATCGTAGACCGGTAGAGATGGGTCCAGCTCATGCACCGCGTCTCGCACCAAAGAGGCAAGAGCCATTGCCGGTTGAGATGACCTGGCGACACCAAACAGGGAACGACTCCCTAGGGTCGAGTGAGGGAAGAACACCGCCAGCCGTGTATCGGCAGCGGCTCCATACTGCTTCACTGTCTCGACAACCCCGGCAATCACTGACTGCTCGGCGAAATCCGTACGCACCCACTTGCCAACCGCGTCTTGCAGCGGCCAGAACCGCTCCGCAAATGCCCGATTCACGATCACCACTGGCGGCGCTTCCGATCGAGACTGAGATTCCGCTGCCAAGCGCTCGCTTGCTTCGGATGACATCGGACTCTCAGTCGCTCGCGGCGCCCAATCCCGACTGTCGAACTGACGGCCTGCGATCAGCTGAATCCCCATGGCGTCGAAGAACCCTGGCGTGATGGTCATGACATCAGCTACGACTCGGCGCTCTTCTCCTGTCGCGTTGAATCCCTCCACCACGAAATCGGTCCACGCCAAACCACTGGTCAACGGTAGCAACGAGGTGCCGCCCGCCCGGTGGATACCAGGTAGCGCTTCGAGTCGTGGCCACAACTCTTCGAAGAAACGAACTCGCTCGCCCCGCTGTTGATAGTGGTCGCCCACCAGCGAGATGCGAAAGGAGAGCACACCTTCGGCAACAAAACCGTGATCGACCTGGCGTAGGTTCCGAAAAGCCTCGACCAACAGACCTGCACCGAAGGCCAGCATCAATGACAAAGCCACCTGTGCAACAACCAGGCGCCCCGAGGCATCCCCAAGCCATGCCGAGCGCGCTCGCACGCCCACTGCGGACGAACGAAGTATGGCTGCCGACCTCGCTTGACTGGAGATCTTGAGGGCCGGTCCAACTCCCGCTACCAACAGGGTGAACAAGCAGGCGCCAGCAACAAAGAGCATCACGCCGAGGTTGATGCCGACCTCGTCTAGCCTAGGAAGCTGCGGTGGGGCCAGAGTGCGCACCAACCGCAGCGCCAGCTGAGTCAAAGCGACTCCAAGCAAGCCTCCAAGCATGGTCAGCAGCAAGCCCTCCCGCAACGACTGCACTACAAGTTTTGTGCGCGAAGCACCCAAGGCAGCGCGCACCGCAAGCTCGTGCGCGCGACCGGCCCAGCGTGTGCGCAACAAGTTCGCAACGTTTACACACGCCACACAGAGAAGCAGAAATGTTGCGCCAAGAAGCAATGTAAGCGGTGTTCTGATCGAACCGACGACGTGCTCTAGCAGTGGAACCGCGGCAATGCTGAACTCGCTTCCAGCGGCAAGTCCGGCGCCCAGGGCTAAGGGGTCTTTGGCGAGTTCTCCGGCGACGGCCAGCAGCTCCGTTTCCAACTGCTCGGTCCCGATCCCTTCCCCCACCTTGGCGAGAAGATTGTAGTTCTCCGATCCACGTGTGGTCTGCTGTGGATCGCCCATCGGCATCGAAAGAGCGATATCAAACTCAGGCAGCGTACTCAGAGTTGGAAAAAGTTCCGCATCCAGGGCGCCTGGCGGCAGCACACCAACAATCTCGAGGCTCTCCTGATTGACCATCATCGTCTCGCCAACAACGGTTGGGTCTGCCCCGTGCCGTTCTACAAAGAAGCGATGCCCCAATAGCACCTTCGGATCCGCACCACTCAGATCATCCTGTGCCTCGAACACCCGGCCATGGGTCGGCGCCAGGCTCAACACCTCAAAGAACGATGACGTCACCTCGATCGCTCCGATACGAAGCGGAACACCCTCAGACCCACGCAGCGTCAGGCTTCGACCACCGAATAGCGCGACACGCTCGAAAGCCACCACCTGTTCTTTGATATCGAAGTACTGAGCAGGAGAGAACCAGTCCTCTTCAACACCAACGCCCGGTGCGCGCTGCCAAAGTAACAACAGCCTCTCTTGTTCAGCGAAGGGTAGGGGCCGCAGCAGCACACCATCCACAACGCTAAAGATGGTCGTGATAGCGGCGATCGAAAGGGCCAAGGTCGCCACGATCGCCGCTGCGTTGGCGGGGGTTCTGCGCAAACTGCGGACTAGCTCATTCACCACTTGGACTCGCATGCCTCATCGCGTTCTTGTTCGCCGAGCAACTGCCGACCGATGCCAGTGCACAGGCTCGGTGCAACTCCGTGAGTGCCTCACCCACAGAGAAAACAGCCTCTAGCTGACGGCCTACTTCACAGCGCTAGCGAATCCTACTCTCCCGGAGCGGTCCGGCGGGCCTGCTCGAAAGCAACACTCGAACAAGTTGAACCTTTGTGTTCCTCCTTGCCATTGGTGAACCACCATGAGTAACGTCGAGCTCCAAACAGACTCGATGCGATCGACACTCCGTATGGAGTGCCCTCGGCTCCAATCACCTCCACCCGCGGAAGTTCATCCGACTCTTTGAGGATTCAAGATGGCCCAGATCAACGGCATCGCTCACATCCAACTCACTGTGTCCTCGATGCAGAGGTCAGTTCCGTTCTATCGGGGTCTGCTCGAATCACTGGAGATGCAGATCCTGATGGATCAGCCGGACTACTTCTATTGCATCGGTGCCCGCACCGGCATCTCAATCGCACCAGCAGCAGATGAGTTTGCCGGCGACGAGTTCCATCAACGTCGCCCGGGGCTTCACCACCTTTGTTTCCGCGGGCGCAGCAACTCCGATGTCGATGAGGTCTACCAGACCGCCTTGGCTCTGGGCGCGACGATCATTCGAGCTCCCGAAGATGGTGGTTGGGCGCCGGGCTACTACTCCACCCTGTTCGAAGATCCAGACGGGATCCGAATCGAAGTCAACTACGTGCCAGGCAAAGGCCACCTGAAGCAAGACACCGCCACATCAACGTAGAAGGCGTACAGACTAACTGGCGAACCCAGGCGATGCGGGCCGAACACGGGTCGGCCGCAGACCCGGAACCCCAGTGTGCGGGACAACGGAGGCAACCGAAACACCGAGGCTACGGAGAGGTCGGGCCGTTCTTCAGTAGCCGCCTCCCAACACGGGTCGGGAATCCTCCCCGGGGATTCTTCCAGTCAAAGACACTCTGTCCCTTCGGTTGTGGTTGAAGAAGGTCCCTGGGTCAACGCCAGAGATCGAGTTTGATCTATGGGCAGCGCACGTGTGAATGGTCCCGCTTGGGTATAGTACTCGGCAGTTACCAACAAACTCAAACCATCTAGTTTTGCCTGCTGGACCAATGGAGCAAGCCATGAATCTGCGTACCCGTTCAAGAAGTCATGGAGCCATACTCCTGGCACCTCTCTCGATGGCTCTTCTGCTATCCACGTGCTCCAGTCCACCGGACGAGGGGCTAGCTGAGGTCCGAGCAATGGGCACTGAGGTGCTCACTCAAGACGGCGAAAGTTTGGGGCGGGTCAACTTTCCAACATCCTGCGACCCGGCGGTTCAAACTGATCTGGAAGTTGGGCTCGGCTTGTTGCACCACATGAACTACTCAAATGCCAAACCGGCGTTCGAAGCGGCCACTCTGGTGGACCCAGAGTGCGCGATCGCACATTGGGGGGTGGCGATGACTTATGTTCATCCACTCTGGCCTGATCTGATCTCTACAGAGGCCTTAGCTGCAGGCGGCGCAAGGCTTGCTGCTGCCAAGGCTGCGAGTAGAACCAGTGAGCGCGAGGCTGGCTACGTAGCCGCGCTCGCTGCCTTCTATGAAGGTGACGAGAGAAGCGAGCAGGCTCGACTGGCTGCGTTCCAAGACGGCTGGGCTGAAGTACACCAAGCCTTTCCAGAGGACCTCGAGGCGGCCGCGTTCTATTCGTTAGCTTTGTTGGGCACTGCAGCGCCCGAGGACAAGAGCTATACCAACCAACACCAAGCAGCTGCGATTCTCAAGGATCTGCTCAAGAAGATGCCCAAGCATCCCGGGGCCCACCACTATGCAATTCACGCGCATGACTTTCCACCGCTAGCAGCAGATGGCCTCGACATCGCTAGGCGCTATGACGACTTGGCCCCTGAGAATACCCACGCTCTGCATATGACCAGTCACATCTTCACGCGGCTTGGGCTCTGGGAGGAGTCAATCGAGTTCAACGTGCGCGCGGCCATTGCATCGACCGAACGGACTCCGGCGGGCACGGTTTCTCTACATCACTTCCATGCTCTGGACTACTTGGCCTACGCCCATCTTCAGCAGGCGGACGACCGAGCCGCCGAGCAGGTGTTGGCGGCCGTGAACGAGCTTCAAGCGCCGTTCCAAAATCATCCGGCGACTGCGTACGCGTTTGCGGCGATACCGGTACGGATCGCGCTAGAGCGCCACCAGTGGGAGGCTGCAGCAGCCATCGAGCCGCGGCAGCCTGAGGAAATCATGTGGGTTCAGTATCCCTACTTGGAAGCCATCTCCGAGTTCGCAGTGGCTTTGGGTGCCGCTCGATCTGGCCAACCTAAAGCGGCGCGTGCTGCGATTGCGCGGCTGGAAGGCCTGGAAACAGCCGCGGCAGCACTAAACAGTGCTTACGACTGGGGCGTTCAAGTCGCGATTCAAAAGACCGCGGCGCAGGCTTGGTTGGCTTATGAATCCGGAGAGCCGGACCAAGGGTTGGAGCTGGCAAGGCGTGCAGCAGAGATGGAAGGCTCTACTGAAAAGAACCCGGTGACACCGGGCGAGGTGCTACCGGCTGGCGAGCTGTACGGTGACATGTTGCTGGCTGCGGGGCGCCCTGCAGAGGCGCTTGCTGCTTATGAGGAGATGTTGGTTCGGTCGCCGAATCGCTACAACAGCCTCTTTGGTGCCGGCCAAGCAGCCGAGGCCTTAGGCGACATGGATGTTGCTCGGGGCTTCTACAAGTCCTTGCTCGAGATTTGTCCAGACCCCAGCGGTGTACACCCTGCCTTGGAGGCTGCCCTAACCTTTGTTGAGGGCGGCGGGGCGCCGACTTCCGGGTAGTAGCACGTGGGTTTGGTCCCCTACGATACGGTGGTCGAGGGCGTAGCGGCCACCCTCTGCCACACACTCAATGGTTGACGTACCCAAGAGCCTCGAGCCTTTCGACCGTCTCCGCAGGCGGAGCATGCTCGGATCGCAACTCGGCAGTTTCCGTCTCCCGCTGTTGAACCCACGCTTGCAACGCTATGCGCAGCATGTCCGCTTGAGCCTTCAACTTGGGATCTCTCTGCGCCCCCGCAAGCAGGTTGGAAGATTCAGTGGGGTCATTGACCAGATCGAACAGGTATTCAGCATCCCGCTGGCGACCGGGGCCCGACCCCATGCCCCAGCGATTTCCCCGTTGTGGCGCAAAGATGAACTTGTACTGATCTCCGCGCACGCTGTAGACGCCGCCTCGGAGGCTTGCTGCTGCTGCATAGGCGAGCCGAGTGGCCGGCGTCACCCCGAGTAGAGCCTTGTGCATCGAACACGCAGATCGAGGGGCAACGACGATGGATCGCAGGTAGCACTCCAAGTCTAAGGTGGTTGACAGAACGCCGCTTCGGCCGGGCGGCACCGAACCGGGCCAATGCAGCAGTGCGGGCACATGAAGCATCTCTTCAAACAGGGTGTACCCATGAAGAAAGCTACCGTGCTCTCCTAGTTCCTCGCCATGATCAGAGGTCACCACCAAGAGCGTCTGCTCGGGCAGAAAATGTTTGCGGAGACTTTCTCTCAAGACGCCGAGACTCTCTACAGCTTGGAGCGTCGAGGCTACATATAGATCACGCACATGCAGGGTGTCCTCAGCCCCAAACGCTCTAGTTCCTCGCGACAAATCGAGCAGACTCTTGGTCGTTCCGATTGCAGTGGAGCGGCGCTGCGCAGCGATCCACGACGTGAACCGAGGAGGCGGCGTATAGGGGTTGTGCGGGTTCAAAACATGGAGATACAGAAATACCGGCTGGCCGCTCTGTACGGCCGTCGACAACCACTCGTCGGCAGCGTGCACTATGTCCGCTGAGTCCGTATTCTCAGTCTCGTAGGTGGTGATCTCACCTCCAAAGACATGGTCGAATCCCCGATCCACTCCGAACTCGGGAGACACGTAGGGGTTGTTGGAGAACATCGCGGTTAGGAAGCCGGCCGACGCAAAATCCTCCGCCAAGGTTCTCCCTGTCGACTCGGGCAACCTCCTACCTCCGCCTTGAGCCCAGACCTTCCCGGTGAAGAGCGCCTTGGTCGACGGAAGAGTGTTGGGCGCGACAGAGTGGTGATTTTGAAACTCAAAACCGGCATCTCGGAGTGCTTGCCAATCGTCACCACTGTCGGTTCCAGGAAGTTGCTCAAGCGCTGCTCTTTGAAGAGCATCCATTACATAGACAACAACTGCACTCGGGCGCACAGGTGAAGCTGTGGCTTGCGGCGGGTCGGGGTCCACGGCAACCTCATGCGCAAGCCCAGCGATGCTGATCGCATCGTGGCCACGGTTGTGGATCGAGAAGTAGGCCGGAGACGATGTTGCTCCCGGGAATGGCGCACGCAAGCTCGAAGAGCTGACCTCGAACGATTCGGCTTGCGGCAGTCTCCAAGTGAACTCGATATCCACCCTCGAGCCTTCACGGGCTTCGATGTCGGCGGTGATCGCTGCGCCGGGAACGGCCTCAACGAAACAGTCTCGCCGCCCACCGGGCAGAAGCGCGATACCCCAACCAGCATCCGGAACTGCAAACTCGCCGGGAAGCAAACGCGCGGCAACTAGCTCGCTTCCAAAAGGAATCTCGAGATCGATCGTCGCCGTTGCGGAATCTAGCGATGGAGGAATCGTCAAGAACACTGTCGCCCCCTCGATCTTGGACTCCAGACTCTCCGAGCCAATCGACGCTGACAACGTCGACAACTGTTCGGTGAACCTAAGTGCAAGTCGATCTGCCCCCGGACCCGCTTGAACGAGGATCGAGCTTCGCGGGCCTCTGGACGTTGCCAAGCTGCCTCCAGACGCCCTCGACCAGCCATTGACCAGACGGTTGCCACCCTGCGAAGAGGGCTTGCCGATCTCGGCCACGTCAGACGGAGAGTGGCAAGCCGGCGGAGCAAGCGTCACCAGGCCCGCAGAATCGCGACTAGCACCGTCTGGTTGACACGCCGCAACGAAGAAGAGGTACGCCAAAACGGCTGCAGCGCCGCGGCAGGTAGCCATGCCTTGAAGGGCCCTATTGCTCATCTGAATCGGCTTCGACGGAGTTTGTTCGACTCGAGATCAATTCGAGTTGAGATCGCTTCAGGCATTACTTGCCACAAGATTAGCACTCGCTCTGACGTCGGCTGAGTGCAGTAGCCTGCACTGGCAGTGCGGCGCCGCCTTTCGAGTTCTTTGACTCCGGTTTGGCCTAAGGACAAGAGCGCGGTCGGTCGCCCAAGCCTTGGAACGACGCGGTGTTACTGAGACGGCCGAAGCCCGACGTTGGGTCCTGGTCTCTTTAGTACTATCTTCCCTGGCATGACCGAGACCCCAGCAATCGCAAACCGCGCAACCGAATCATCCGGCGCCTCTCTTTTTCGCCTTGCCCTTTGCGCTTCCCCTTTGCGCTTGCCCTTCCCCGCTTTCCTCGTTCCCCGCTTCCGCTCTTCCGCTCCTCTTCCGGGCTCTCGCGATGAGGTCGTTCGATGAAGGCCCCAATCGTGCATGCCACACCAGTTCAGAACTCGGTCCCGT
The DNA here is from genome assembly GCA_029263415.1 of Acidobacteriota bacterium. GTDB lineage: Bacteria > Acidobacteriota > Thermoanaerobaculia > Multivoradales > Multivoraceae > JAJCXN01. The sequence goes on along the minus strand of JAJCXN010000020.1, from coordinate 28,459 downwards.
GAGTCCTTCTATGCTCGCTTGCCTTGGTCGAAGTTGGAAACGCGCCGCGGGCCCAAGGCCCCGATTCTCCCGAGATCCCACACTGGGATCGACTGCGGTCGATTGCCGTAGGCCAGTGCGTGTCACCCCATCGCTTCATCATCGCTGGCACCGCTGGCACCGCTGGCACCGGCTTGGTGAAACTATTGGCTTGCTTTCCTTCGCGTTCCCGCTGCTGTTCGTCGCCGGTTGTGCCAGCGAGGTGCCTGATCCGCCTAATGTCGTCTTTGTCTCACTAGACACCACCCGCCAAGATCACCTCGGCATCTACGGCTACGAGCGCGACACCTCACCGCATTTGGACGCACTCGGTGGCAGGGGACTAGTCTTTGATCGAGCAGTCGCTCAGATGACGATCACCAACCCTTCGCACGCAACTATGTTCACCGGGCTTTACCCGCGGACTCACAAAGTGGGAGAAAACAGTCGCAAGCTCGCGGATGATTTCCTTTCGCTTCCTGAGGTCTTCAAGAATCACGGCTTCAGTACCGGCGGGTTCGTCAGCGGACACCCGTTGAGGAAGCAGATCACTGGTCTCAGTCAAGGGTTCGATCACTACGATAGCGAGATGCAGCGTCGTCGCAACGGTGAGGACACTGTGGCGCGAGCGATCGAGTGGCTTGCCCAGCTGCGTGCCGCGGAGACCGAGAACCCGTTCTTTCTGTTCGTCCACTTCTATGACGCCCACGGTCCGTTTCGCTACCGCGCGCAGTTCAACGATGACTTCGTGTCACCTGAGCCCGGCAAGCGTGCCGCTTTCGTCCAGGAGTACCAAGAGATCACCGACATCGATGGCAACCCCATTGAATTCGAGAACCACTTCGTTGATCGGTACGACGTGGGGCTGCGCTATCAAGACGAGCAGCTGGGCAAGTTGCTCAACGTGCTCGACCTCAATGACACATTGGTCATTGTTACTGCGGATCACGGTGAGACCCTGTTCGAGCGCGCGACGCAACTCAATCTCAACCATGGCACCTCAGTGTTCCAAGAGCAGATCCGGATTCCGTTGGTATTTGCTGGGCCTGGTATCGAACCGGGGCGCAACGACCGCCTCGCCGAGACCACCGATCTCTTGCCAAGTGTGCTCGATCTCCTAGACTGGAATGACACGTTTCCGTATCCGCTCGAAGGCGAGTCGCTGTTTAGCGAAACCGGCCGCTCGAGTCGGTCGCCAGCGTTCGCCAGCAATCGGGCTCGCACGAAACAGCACAGTGATCGCGGCTACCAACTGAATCATGAGAGCTTCATTCACTCAGTGCAGACGACACAATGGAAGTTGATTCGGTACCCAGGGTTGGAACAGGAGTACCTGGAGCTGTATGACTTAGTCGCAGACCCCTTGGAAGCTGAGAACTTGGTCCCCGTCGAAGACGAACGACTAGCCAATGTGCTGCCAGGACTGAAACAGTTGCTTGCCGGGTGGTCGGGCGACATCGAGATGGGCGAGGGACCGGAACTCTCGCCCGAAGACATCGAACAACTAGAGAGACTTGGCTATGTCAATTGAAGTCAGGCGTTCGCGGAAGTTTCTTCTGTCTTGTTCTCTCGTGGCTGGCCTGCTGCTCGCGGCTGGTTGCGGAGCGCCCGGGGCGCCCGGGCCCGAAGAATGGTCGCAGTGGCGTGGCCCTCAGCGCAACGGCATCAGCTCGGCCGTTGGCTTGCCGGTGCACTGGGCACAGGACGCACCCAACGTGCGCTGGAAGACCGAGATTCCTGGCCCGGGCAACTCATCACCAATCATCAAAAACGGCCGCGTGTTCCTGACCTATGTCCGGACTCCAGATGCTTCCGCGGGCAATGATGTACCCTGGCGTTCTGCGATGGCAATCGACGGTGTCACGGGCGAGGTTCTCTGGACAAAAGATTTGTTCCAAGCGGATCCCGAGAAGATTCATCGTACAAGTACTCGGGCTGCCACAACTCCGGTCGCAGGCGAAGAAGGGGTCTACGTATTCTTCGGCGACGTGGTCTACAAACTAGCCCAAGACACTGGCGAGGTGATGTGGAAGCAACTAGTTGACGAAACCTACGCAGATGTTTCTCGCTACGGCGCAGCCAGCTCTTCCGCGCTCACATCACAGGCCGTCGTCGTGCTGAGGGATGGCGAGAGTGCCGGTGACGCCGACCCTGGGTGGCTTGCTGCGCTTGATCGCCAGACTGGCGAGGAGCTTTGGCGTACCGCACTGCCGGACTATTGCTGCACCTATTCGAGCCCGCTGGTTGTTGACCGTGGCGCAGGCGAAGAGGTCTGGGTGGCGCAGTCAGGCGGCCTTACTTCGAACGACGCCAAGACCGGAAAGCTCTTGTGGAAGACCGAGTACGTGATCAATCAGATCGTCGCCTCACCAGTTGTTGAAGGAGATTTGGTGGTGGTGGCCGGCGGCGCCCACAACGTCAAGAGCAACGTCGGCATTCAACTGACTGGCTCTGGTGCTGACACCAAGATCTCGCAGTTGTGGACGGACGTCAAGTTCGCGCCGCAGAACGCGTCGCCGATCCTGCTGGACGGCATCTTCTACACGGTCACCGACCAAGGGGTGTTGACGGCCCGGGAACCAATGACCGGCAAGGTGCTGTACAACCAGCGCATCGGGCACGGACGCAACCGGGCGTCGATGGTTGCCGCGGACGGCATGCTCTACATTCAGTCGACCTCCGGCTACGTATCGGTGATCAAGACCGGTCTCGAGTACGAGAAACTGGCTCAGAACTACCTCGGCGAGCGCGGGTCGAACGCGAGTCCAGCGGTCGGTGCCGGCTGCCTGCTCTTGCGCACCAGAATGCACTTGCACTGTGTAGACGGCTCAATCCCCTACGAGATCCCATTGGATGCCGAAGCGGATCCTGTAGAAGAGGAGGAGCCCGAGGAAGAGGAGGAGCCGGAAGAGCCCATAGAAGAAGTCGCCGCGATCTAGGACGAGGCCGGTACCAGTCCGCTGCGCACCGGTATCTATGCACCGCTCTTCCGGTCAAGTCTGACCCAGTGCTACAGTTTCGAAGGACCGACCCCCCCGAACCCTCGGAATCGAACATGCAAAAGTCGAAACTCACAAAGGGCCCCAACCCCAAGCTTGCCGGCGTCTGCTCCGGTATCGCCAGCTTCCTTGAATGGGACGCGACTGCAATCAGAATCCTGTGGATCTTCGCTACTGTGATCTCTGCAGGCATCGGCGGACTCGTTGCCTATGCGGTGATGGCCTACGTCATGCCCGCCGCGAACGACTTCGACCTGACTGACTTTCGCGTTCAGTAGTGAACACCAAGTAGCGGCAGACCTTAGGCCGACTACACCGCCCCGTAGGCCAGCATCGCGCCCCCGACCTTCTTGAATGCTGCAAGGTTTGCTCCCCTGACGTAGTCGACATGGCCCTCGTCGTCTTCGCCCATCTCGACGCACTGATCATGGATCTTAGACATGATCCTTTCGAGCTTCGCTTCCACTTCCTCTCGGCTCCATGAAGCGCGCACGGAGTTCTGGCTCTGCTCGAGCCCTGACACCGAGACCCCACCGGCGTTCGAGGCCTTGCCCGGCGCATACGCAATCTTGGCGTCTAAGAACGCGTTCGTGGCATCTCGAGTGCACGGCATGTTGGCGCCCTCGGCGACCACCTTGCAACCATTCTTGAGGAGCTCGCGAGCGTCATCTACGTCCAGTTCGTTCTGAGTTGCACTCGGAAACGCGGCATCGCATGGGACGCACCAGGGCGCCTTCTTGGCTAAGTACTCGCAATCGTACTTCTCGGCGTACTCGGACATCCGCCCGCGCGTCACTAGTTTGAGATGCTTGAGGTAAGCAAGCTTTTCTTCATCGATCCCGTTCTTGTCAAAGATAGTGCCACTCGAATCCGACATGGTGACCGGCTTCGCACCCAGATGAAGCAGCTTCTCCACGGTATATAGGGCGACGTTGCCGGCGCCAGAAACGACACACGTCTTGCCTTCGAGACTCTCATTCAACCGGGCGAGCATGTTCTGAGTGAAGTAAATACAGCCGTAGCCGGTCGCCTCGGTGCGCACATGGCTGCCGCCGAACGACAAACCCTTGCCCGTCATGACTCCTGCAAAGCGGTTGGCAAGGCGCTTGTACTGGCCAAAGAGGAAGCTGATCTCGCGAGCACCAACGCCGATGTCGCCAGCCGGCACGTCCGTGTCTTCGCCAATGTGACGCTGCAGCTCAATCATCATCGATTGGCAAAAACGCATGACCTCGTCGTCGGATTTACCTTTCGGATTGAAGTTGGCGCCGCCCTTCGCTCCCCCCATTGGCAACGTGGTCAACGCATTCTTGAAGGTTTGCTCAAATCCCAGAAACTTCAAGATGCTCTGGTTCACTGAAGCATGAAACCTGAGACCACCCTTGTATGGGCCAATGGAGTTGTTGAACTGCACCCTCCAGGCACGATTTGCGCGGATGTTGCCCTGATCGTCTTGCCACGTGACACGGAAGCTAACGATCCGATCGGGCTCGGTCATCCGCTGGAGGATCTGCGCCTTCGCGTACTCCGGGTGAGCGAGCTGAAAGGGCAGAACCGTTTCTGCAACTTCTTGAACGGCCTGAGTGAACTCCGTCTCCCCCGGATTGCGCTTGACAAGTCCTGCCATGAAGCGCGCGAGGTCCTGGTTCCCGCCAGCAGTGGTACCCATGAGTATCGTCCTAGATTGATCAATAGTGTCTGAATGGCAGAGATAATAGCCGCCACCGCGCCTTTAACAAACCACTATCTGGTGACCCAGGTGCGGGTCGACCCGTGCGTCGTCTAGTCCGCGCTAAAGCCCTACGCGCCGAGCGCTTCACTGGGCAGGTTCGTTGAGAAAACTGGCCGTTTCAACGGTGCCAGAAGGTCACAGAGTCCTGGCCCACGGAACGCCAGCCGCACCTGCTCACGGGCTCGCCATCTCCCGACACTTCTCCGTCATGTTTGCTTCGGCGGAGGGTATGAAACCAAAACGTATCCTGGCGTCCGGCGGACGCCCAAGAGGCTGAGCAAGAGCACAGAGCAATCCAGGGTGTGCACAAGGGCCGCACCTGACCGGCTCCCAAACGTACCTACCGTAGCTCGCGCAAAGAGCGCTTAGTTGCAGCGGATAACGACATAGAAGCCGCTGGTCGCCAGGCTCTCTCGATCCGCAGTCTCACTGCTTGCCCATGCACCTAGATCGGCCGGAACTTCCGTCTTTTGAGCGACGATCTCAAAGTCCGAGAAACCGCAAAACAGCAGCCAGTCTTCGAGCGTGCTGCGGGTAAAGAACCGATAGTGGGTGTAACACAAGAGGCCAATCGGGAGGTAATCCCAACGCCCTTCGATCAAGTCTTCCACGATCGAAAAGTGGCCGACATTGGGCACTGAAAGGATGATCGACCCACCTGGTCGTAGCCAACGAGACGCACGCTCAAGGAAGCGCTCGTTCTCGGTCAGATGCTCGAATAGCTCCAGAGCAAGCACAACATCAAACGTCTCGTCTGGCTCTAACTCTTGAACGTCTCCGACCAGGACGCGATCGAGCGTTGTAGCGGCATCACGGGCAACCTCAGCGTTCATCTCGACCCCGACCACCCGGCATTCTCTCCCGCGAGCAGTAAGTTCTTGCCGTAGGAAACTCGAGGTCAGCCCCCGCGCACATCCGATCTCAAGGATCGAGCCGCAATCATCATCGATGAACTCAAGTACGTCTTTCCGTACGACTCCGTAGTAGTCGATGAACTGGTGAATGAGGCCCCGACTCGCAATCGACACCGCGCCTAGATTCTCCGCTTGCATGAGAGCCGTCAGCGGAGCCTCACCGACCCGATCAACCACGGAAGCAAGATCCTCGCGGCGCCACAACGAGATCGGCAGTGCGCCTGGCGCTGAAGAATCAGAGCCGTCCGAGGCGCCCTCCGCATCGTGTGCGTCGTGTGCGTCGTGTGCGTCGTGTGCGAGATAGTCGGCCTCTGCTCGCTGGTAGCCGCGCAAAGTGAACATCGGGAACCGCGAGCCGAGATCGGTACTGTCTAGTCGGCGGGGCGCCGCCACCAGCGCTTGGTCTTCAACGCAGCGAAGCATGGCCTCGAGTGAGGCATGGTCGAGCAATACGGGCGACTGGTCGCACACCAGAACGTACTGTTCGTCCCCCTCAAAAACGGTCGGCCGCAGCGTCTCGTCGACGTCTAGGGTCTCCACACGGACGCGGTCGAAGACCTTGCGGGCCTGTCCGATGGTAAAGCGCCGAAGGTACTCAAGTTCCAAGGATGCGCGATGTTCAGCCGTACGGAGATCCAGGACAAGTAGTGCAGCCATCGTTTCGAGATCCTATTGCAAAGAGCCGTGCCCTTGAGCGTCGAGCTACAAGGAGGGAACCCTGAATCTCGACGCCTCGACCACTAGTGTGCGTAGTAGCCACGGATGGTGCGAATCGTCATGTCCTTGCGCTGCGTGGCCAGCGAGATACTGCGGTAAACACCGTCAGCCTTCGAGTACGGCGACTGGTACGTCAGACGGTACTGACTGCGCAAGTCCTCCGCGATCCGGCCGAGCAACGGCCGGAGATCGCCAGCCGATCCCAGAACCTGCGAGAACCCTCCCGTTGCCTCGGCAAGTCGCGCAATGCGGCCGAGAGCACTCCGGCGCATCAACACGCGCTTTGAGTCCCGTGAGCTCTGCGTCGGCGACATCGAGGTGCCACCGGTCTGCTCGGTTTCCAGAAGGATCGGGTAGATCGCCACCCCGGCTCGCCTGGCCTGATCAAGAGCGTCCTTTGCTCTGAAGCGGCTATCGGTGTCCTCGCCATCTGAGAAAATCACCAGGGCTCGTCGGCCTCCAAGACCGCCGAGGTTGTAGAGCGAATAGATGATGCTGTCGTACAGAGCCGTACCGCCGGAGACGCGGATCGCACTGGACCCATCCGCAAGCCAATCGATGTCGCTGGTGAGCGGCACGACCAGCTCATAGTGGTGGTTGAACACACCGAATGAGCCACGGTCGCCCTCACGTAGGAAGCTTCGAAAGAAGTCGACCGATCCTTGTTGAACAATCGAAAACAAGTCCGTCATGGAAGACGACGCATCAGTAAGCAGAGCGACAGAGACCGACAACCGGTCGACCGCAGAGAACCCGAGGATCTGCTGCGCCTCCCCCTCTTCTTCGAGAATCAACTGTTCTCGGGCAACATCGGTGATCGGATCGCCGCGCTTGTCGGTCGCTGAAAAGAACACTTCGACAATCCGCACGTCGGTTTTATCCACGACTCCCGGTGCGTTGACCAGTAGTGTGTCCTCAGCGGTGGCTCCGGAATCGAGCGAAGCAACGGCACGGATGCCGAGCGGCTCCTTTCCGAGAGTCTCTTTACTCAAACGCAGCTGCCAACGAGGACCGAACACAGTCGCAAGCGGCCGACCGCGAGCGAAGAATTCGACGCGCTCGACCAAAGCTCCCGGAGGAGACGTAATCTCAGCGTCGAACACGACACCCCCAGCTGCATGCTGTACCTCGCGAAGAGTAAGAACGAAGCGGTGCGGACCAGCGTTCAGAACCTTACTCTCCGACGCAAGCACCTTGCCGGAACGATCCAAACCTTCGGCGCGCACGTGGAAGCGGCGCAGCTTTGAGCCCACGTCAAGCCAAGCCTCAAACGGCGACTCGCTATCAACAGAGCGGACCGAGAGATCACTAGGATCTTCACCGCCTAAGAAGCGAACACGTTTGATACCGATCCCTGAGACCGCGGCCGACACCAGGATCTCGTCCTGCTGGGGTGGTGGCGGAACATGTAACCTGAGCGCATCGACACTGGCCCTTAGCGACGCATTCTCGACTTCCCTACCGGAGTTCGGCAAGGGCACCGTGATGCTTGTGGACCTGGTCCAAGGCATCGCGCTTCCAGCGAAGAGGCGCAAGACCAAGGTGTAGTCCCCGGGTCGGATCGAGCTTGCGAGAAAGAACTCACGCAGCGCACCAGTGTTCGTTGCCACCATCGGTGTCGTAGCGTCCTGGTCAGCCTCAGCAACGACCCAGAAGCGCTGTTGAATGCGCTGTTGGTTGCGCTCCTGGCGTCGACGGCTGTGGAGCGTCGCCGACACTACGAAGGAACGATGCCCGCGCTGGTCACGAGGGAACTGAGCAAGCTGATCGGCATGGATGGCCTGGCCGATCTCGATCGTCGCGCCCCTAGGTCCCGCCGAGATCGCAACGCTGGCGTCGGGCACGGCGCTCAGCAGATTCGGGGCACTCTGCCCAGCTCTCCATCGCGCGAGCCCTTCGACCCAGTGCGGATCGAGGGGCGGCATCGGGTGCGCGGGGAGGGTCGGTGTTGGCAGCGCAGAGCCAATCGCTGCGAGGAGGGCGCTGCGAGCCAGCGTCGAAGGACGTCCGCAACCCGACTTGAACTGCGCCTCCAGAAGCGTCGCAAGTGCCTCGTGGAGTGCCATCTGCTGGAGTTGCCGCCCCGCTTCCCCATCTGGCTCTTCCAGCAACGGTGCCAGACCATCTTCGTGATTCCACCGAACCACGGACCCTCGTGAGTCCGGGTAGAAGAGCAGGTAGTAGCGACCTTGGTCGGGGGTGGCGCTGTAGTAGTGAAGCTCGACCGGCCTAAGTGGTCCGCAGGCGCTTCTTGACCGCTGGTCAAGGGAGGTGACAAACGCGGGGCGACCACGGGCAAGCAGCCATTGGGCACGATCCTCATTGATCTCGAGACCCGCGAGTTCGAGTGCTGCAAGGCGACGCTCCCACTCCAAGCGCAACCCATTCCCGTCCGTCGCACTGCGCGCTTGCCAGAACGCATGGATGAAACGTTCTCGACGGTCACCGCTTGTGAGACCGCGAAAGACAGCGCGCTCTCGGCGGGTGATGACCGGTCGAACAGAATCCAACCACGCTTCATATTGAGCATCAGGTTGCAGTGGCGACCAGGTCAGGGCCAACGCGTTCCGCGAGACCGCTTCCTGGCCGCTGCGCGCCGAGGACGTCGCAACCGGTTGGACTCCGCCCAGGATCGCGATCAAGATCGCGGACCCCAACCTGCCAATGACACGAAGCGGTCTCTGCGATCGCCGCACCTGGCTCGTCTCCGTTGGTAGGTCGCGTCGCACGGCAACACCCCGCTTCAATGATGAACACCTAACCCCGTCGCCAACCGTGGCGCCGCTCGCTAGCAAAGTGAGCAGTCGGCTGCACGAAGGGGACGCCGGCCAGCGAGGGATCGGCGCAGAGCTAGCTACTGAAATTTTGCCAGACAAATCTTCGCCTGCTCGCAGGTCGATGGCCCTACAATATCTGTAATGTTCACAGACGCTTCAAACAACCCCCATCACCCCGGCGTGCATGATGAGACCGTAAGGCACGCTGTCCTGGAGGTTGCTTGCAAACAGGTCGGGCGCGCTGTACTCATGAACCTGGCAATACTCGCGCTGGTCGTCGCCGGCCTCTCAGAAGAGATCCCAGTGAAGCCCCTAGCCATCTGGTACGGCCTCACCGCCGCGCTTGCAATCCCAAGGCTGGCGGCGGCCTACGGTTTTCGGCACCACCGCGACCGTGCGTCCGTCGGCTTCTGGAGTCAAGCCTTGGCCGTCACTCTGATCGCCAGTAGTGCCTCCTGGGGCATCGGGGTCGTGGTGTTCATGCCAGACCTGAGCCCCTATCGGCAGATGTTCCTGTACGCCTTCGTGACCGGTATGTCGACCGGGACCGCGCTGTTCTACAGTGCTCAGCGCCTCGGTGCACTCTTTGCCGTCATCGCTATGCTGATGCCTGCCACGGTCTGGCTCTGGCTACAAGCGGAACCGCTCGCTCGGCTGATAGCGACCGGTGGATTGTTTGTTCTCGTCGCCACGGCACGCGTGGTCTTTGCGCACGGAGACCTAGTCCGAAAGTACTTCGGCTTGGTACAAGAACTTCAAGCAGCACGCGACGATGCAGAGCGTACCGCCCGGACCGATCACCTCACCGGTCTCGCCAATCGCCGCTCGTTTCACGAGATCGCCCACTACCTCATCGAACAGAGCCGTCGCCACCAACGACCGATGAGCCTGCTGCTCATCGATCTGGACGACTTCAAGTCGATCAACGACCGCCACGGACACGCCACCGGTGACGAAACTTTGTGCCACGTCGCGAGAGCTCTCAAGAAGGCGACCAGGCAGGTTGATGTCGCTGGTCGAATCGGCGGTGACGAGTTCGCAGTTCTACTGCCTGAGACCTCGGTGCGCGAAATCGAACGCGTGGTGGCACGCCTCGAAGGTGAACTGGAACTGACTCCAACCGAGCTTACGAACCTGAAGATTCGATGCAGCATGGGAGCTGGCGAACTTCTTCCCGGCGAGGACCTCAGCGACTGGATGGCTCGAGTAGACCAAGCGCTCTACCGCTCGAAGGCTGAGGGGCGCAGTCGTTTGACTGTCGCGAAGCTCCAATGAAGCTATAGATGTCTTGAGCCAAGAAACACGCTTGCAGCCTCGCCCGTAGCAGTTGTGGACCTTGCGGAAGTCACGGTGCTGAGCTCGTTGGTGCTGAGCTCGTTGGTGCTGAGTTCGTTGGTGCTGAGTCGGTTGGCTCTGCCTGCCGAATCGAATACGTAACCTCCTGCGCTCTAAGCGCACAGTCGCTGAGAAACAACGCCGTCTAGACAAGCGCAGCGAAGGCCATTCTCGGCGTGAACAACAAGCACCGGGACGCCGGCCACTGGGATGCCGTCTGACAGTGAGCCCCAACAGACAGCGCTAGCCAACGGCACAGTCGCTAGAGGTCAATCTCGCAGTCGGGAGCCGAGCTGTCGATCCCCAGGCGAACCGGGTTACAACGCGCTGCTTGTCCATTGGGCAGCTCTACGACGTAGCCCGTCCCGAACTTCGCTGGTAAGTAGTAGTCAGTACTGATGAACTGAGCACCGCTCGCGAACGCACGATCGCGGCGCTCAGTGTTGCCCGTGCGCGCTTCTTCGGTGTCAGCGTCGGCGCGGGTGCGCACAAGAAAGCCCTCACGCACCAGGCTCTGGATACGATCGAAGTCAGCAACCGGATTGTTGACGATCAAGAAGGCTGCCTGGGGGTGCTCGGCGGGGAGGTTGGCGAAGAACGCCGCATCGCGCTCGCGTGCAAGATAACTGTCGCGTTTCTCACCGCCCTCGTCCAAGACAAACAGGAAACGTCCTCTCGCCGCGTCGAGGGATGGCCACATAGGCCCTGCGTCGGTCGCGACGCTTGTTGGCGTCATGAGCTTCGAACCCAGTTTCTCTTGAACCACGGCGTCAAGATCGTCCCAAGCTTGCGCGCTAAACGGCAGCGGCACGACAAACCCTGGCTGATCGATCTGCTGATCCTTGGCGTTGACGGTGACCACGACGGGAAGGTGGTCCGGGCTGCGCACTGACCACGAGTCCAGAGTTTCTAGACAACGCCTCAGGGTCGAACAATGACTTCGATCGTCCAGGTCCTGCACGTGCATGACACGGAAGCCACCGGCAGGTTGTTCTCCTTCAGGCCAAGTGTAGTGCTCGCCCGTTGGGTCGTAGAACACGTCCAGCTCTAGGATTCGTAGTCCCATATCAAGCTGTTCCTCTAGGCTTACATGTTCGTAGTCCAGCGACAGCGCAACCTCGGGGTTGGTGCTCTGCAAGCTCTCGAATCGATCTGGTGACATTGCAAGTTTGTAGCTGTTGTGGCTACCGATGACCTGGATGTCATTGAGCCGCAGGCCGGATGCTGAAGCAGGGCTTGGATCTTGCTCGACTGCGCAACCGGAGAGTACCGCTACGCATGCAAGGGTCGCGAAGGGTGCTCCAGCGCTCCTGCAGCGGGCGCCTCTGTCGCCGGTGAGTTGGCATTGGGTGAGTTGGCATTGGGTGAGTAGGTTCGGCTCTTGAGCAGTGTTCGCCGGAGCACGGGATCCGCGCCTCTCGTTCTCAGTCATAGGGTCTCTTTCCTTATTCAAACAGTGCACGTTGTGATGCCGGCGCTTCGCTGAACCACCCGAATCATCCTGCGCGGCTAGATCTCAGGGTCTTTCAGGCGGACCAGGATGACGCGCATGGTAAACAGAAACGTTAGGGCCAAGAAACCTAAGAACCCGGCATGGTTGATCACATCTAGAAACGCGCCACTGGCTGTGTTTTGACCCGCGACCTGGGCCTCATCAGGCGCGCGCCAGCCCAGCACACCAAGCGTCGAGACCAGGGCAGACAAGAGCCCTAGCCCAAGCCAACTCGCCAGAGAGCCCAGAGCGAAGACCGTCTTGCCTGCAAGAAAGGCGAATCGGTAGGTCGGCGAGTCGAGCAGCCTCTCCAATCGGTGGAAACCGCGTTGAAAGACCTTCGCACCCTCCTCGAATCGCAGAAACCAGCGGTCATCAACATTACCGCTCGCTAGCTTGCGAAGAGTGTTCTTCATGCGCTGGCGAGAGCGCTTGGCAACCACCTTCCGGTAGCGCTGGTATTCGCCGTAGATATCCAGTTCTGGATCCAAGCGCAAGGCCAATGTGTCGTACAGAAGGGTCGAACGAATCATTCTGAGAACGTCAATATCGACGCGGATATCGAAAGCGCGAACCACCGTCATGAACGACAGCCAGACGCCCGCAGATGTGCGCTCCCACCACTCTGCGTTGGGACTGTCGATGGCGCGCACTGAGCGCAGCAAGACCTCGGTGATCCTGGCAGTGAGCACGTCGACATCGATCGGTGGCAACGGCTCGAGTAAGGCCAGAACACACTGCACCATTCCACCCAGATCACCATTGGATTTGTTTGCGTGGAACTGCCGCATCAAGCGAACCTGATGGTCGGAGAACGCGCCACAAGAACCGAAGTCAATCAGCACCACTTCACCGCCCGCGCGAACGACCACATTGGCTGGGTGCGGATCGGCATGAAAAATGTGGCTGTCAAAGATCCCAAACAAGCTCGCGCGATAAAGCCGGCGAGCCACTGCCTTCGGCTTGATTCCTAGCTCGTTCATCAGCTCGAGGGCCGCTTCGCTGCCTTGCTCAATGCCCGCGAGCGCTTCCCACAGCCAAAGCCCCGAAACGAACTCGGTGACCAGGATTCTCTCGGTCGAGAGCTCGAAGCACACTTTGGGCGTAGACACCCCTTGTAGTCCAGCTTGGCGCGCACGCCGATCGAACAACTCCGTGTTGCGCGCCTCGATGCGCAGATCGAGCTCCTCGTCGATCATGGCGCGCAGGTCTCGCAACACCGTGCTCAGTTGACCCTTTCGGGCAATCGTCAGGATCTCGGCTAGGCCTGCAAGCCAGCCCAGCGCACGCCAGTCGGCAGCAAATGTGCGTTCGATATTGGGCCGACGGACCTTAACCGCGACCCGTTCACCACTGGTCAGTCTTGCTTGATACACACAGGCAATGGATGCAGAGCCGATGGGTTCAGGGTCAAAGAAGGCAAACGCCTCGGAAAGAGGCTTGCCGATCTGCTCCTCAACGATCTCGATGGCTTTCTCGGTGGGAAACGGTTCCACACGATCGAGCAGTCGACCGAACTCGTGACAGTAATGCTCGGGCAAAAGATCGACCCTGATCGATAGCTGCTGACCCAGCTTGAGAAAAGTGCCGCCCAGCTTTTCGAGAGCCTTGGAGAGGCGCTCTGCACGTCGCTGAAGAGAGTCGCGACCGGTGACCTTGTCCACTAGAACGGCGAATCCGAAGCCAAGCAACGCAACAAGCCATCGGAACAATCGAAACGCGGCCCTGAAGATGCTGGCCTTGGCGGACGATCTGAGACGCATGGGGGCACCTGCGGTGACCATAGAGCTCGCAGCAAAGTCGACCGGGGTCCGCCGAGGAAGCGGCCTCAGGACTTCGCGGTCAGGGTCTGCCGCAGCGACTCGCATCGTGCGCTCTTCCATCAAAGAGCGCCATTGATGAGCGGCCTTGTGCACGCGACGCAAGCGGCCAGCGCCGTCCTTCATGAAGGCGTCACTCCAGCGCCAACCAGCCAGCTGCCCAACGCCTGGGCGTTCACGCTGCTAGCCAAGACGACGGCGCACTTCGGCCCGCGTCCGGCGCGCCGAAATAGCCTTTCGCGCGTCTTCTCCGACGCCCTCGGCCTCTTCCATCCCAGCCACCATCGCTTTCGCCAAGTCGAGGGGGATCCGCATCAAGCGACCACGCTTTCCGTCTTCTGGCGCTCGTTCCTTCCGGTAGTGCTGGATGCCCTTCAAGGCAGCTTCCGCGAGTCGTTCTGCGCCTGCCGAGCTGCGACGGTCAAAAACGCGCAGGTCCGCGATGACCGGTGAGCGCTTCGGTCGCTTGCTCTTCTTCTCTCTCAGATCGACGTACAGCACTCGTCGTTGGGTTCCGGCCTTGCCGGTGTCGGTGATCTTCATGGCTTGGGCCTCCTTCGATTGACTAGGCTGGGAACGATGCGGAGCAGTTAGCGATCATGAACCCGTGCGGGGCTAGAATTTGAACAGAGGGCGAGGTTTGTCTTTCTGCTCATACACCAGCACCACGGGTACCAGCTGGCGGTCACCCAACTCGTCTGAGAGTTCCTCTTTCAAGACTGCTAGCACCTCGTCAATCTGCGGCAGCAACTTGCCTTCACCGCGACGCAAACGCTTGATGTGTTTCTTCTTCACCGCTCCCAGATCAACCACCACGGGCGGAATCTGGTTAGTCTCTTGCTGGTCCATCATGACCTCCTCATTTCTGTCGAATTCTAGATCTTGCACCGTAACGTCGGGGAGTATGAGTGTCGAACTCAGCCCAGCTCGTGGCCGCCTCTGAAGCCAGGTGTGGTTCCTCAATATAGCGCGGCTTCAAAAGCGAAATGACCTATCGAATCCAGTTTGCAGCGTCGAAGGACGATGTTGCCGCCGAAGAGAAGGCCTGGCACACGCTGACGGATGCTCTCGATCGTCAAGCGGTGGAGTCGACATGCTCAGAAGTTGCGACCAGGCCAGGCAGTTCCCGTACGCCTATTCTGCTGCTACCTCCCGCCCTCGGCGCGAGGTTCACGCAGCGTGGGGCCCGTTCAGGCGCCAGCTCTCATCCATGGTCTGAGACTAGCCTGGGCCAGTTGGCGACTACCGATTGTCGCCACGTGGTCGTCATCTCGAGTGCTCGAGCGCAGGGGCTGTCCTATCGGAATCCTGGTTTTCTAGACGAGACAACCAAGCGGGCGACAAAAAACGTCGAGGCACGAGCTTGGCGCGCCTTCGAGAAAGCAGTGCGTGAGGCTTGCGCCACCAATCCTCATCAGCCGTTAGTGACGATTCTTCGGTGTGCTCCATCTTTAGAGCTGCCCGATCCCTTCGGAGGATTCTTTCGAAAGAAATCCCTGATGACTTGGCTCGGCTTTGACCCTCCGATCCAACTCCTGTCGACGCAAGAGTTGGTCCGGGTACTGATCGCCTTGGCCAAGGAGGCGATCCCGGATCAGCACGCGGATCAAGCCCCAAGACAGCACCGACAGTTTTATGTTGCTCCAGACGATGCCGAGCGCCTCAGCTCGATCTGTCGACGGCTCGGTATCAGGCGCCTTGTGATGCCATCCGCGATACACACGCTCGCGGGCAAGACATCCACCTGCGACGTTCAGCTGCGCGGCTTCTTGCGGCGCACTTGGACGGTGTCGAACCGCGCGCTGCTCAAGCAACTGAACCTGCCGTCCCTTGGTCGCATGCAGGGATCAGTTCCGGCGGCCTCGTCGACTACCGACTCTTTCGGTTTCGACCAGGCCACAGTGGCTCGCCTCAGCCGATGGGTTCTCGAGCCCGCGCGCCGCTTCTATTGGCGAGTGGAAAGTCGGGGCGTAGAGGCCTTTCCCAAAGCAGGCCCCACCCTTCTCGTTGGCATTCACCGTGGCTATCTGCCGATCGACGCCATGATGTTTCACCATCTCGTAGCGAGAGCCTCTGGTCGCTTCGTGAGGACGTTGATCCATCCGGCTCTGGTGAAAATGCCATGGTTCTCGATCTTTCTACCGGCTATCGGTGGAAGGATCGCCGCCAAGTCGAACGCGGAGAGAGTTCTCGAAGACGGTGGTGTGCTGGGCGTTCTCCCGGAAGGTGCTGGAAGCGCGATGATCGAAACCAAGAACGCCTACCCCTTGCAGCCATTCTTGAGCATCGAGTTTGCGCGACTGGCGGTCAGGTTCAACGCACCCATTGTGCCGGTGGCGGCGATCGGCCCGGCAGAGGCGCTGCCTGTGTTCAAGCGCATCAACTGGCGTTGGTGGCGCAAGGCGAGCGGCTGGCCAACGCTACCCATCGGTTTTTTGTTTCCCTTCGGGCCTCCGATTCCACTGCCTAGCAAATGGCATATTGTGTTCCTCGAACCCATCACCCCTTTAGAAGTGGACGGCAAGAACGATGAGGCAAGAGCTCAAGCGTTGGCTCAACTGGTACAACAACGGATCGGATCGAGGCTGGAATCGATGCTCGCGGCTCGCAAGTCTCGCTGGAGAGGCAACGTTCTCTAGCGGAGCCTTCAGACGTCTGTTGGCTCCCGTCTTCTTGCTCGCTGTTCTGTCTTCGTGCACCCAGGCGGATCTTGATCTGGCCGGGATCGTGGAGCGCACGGTGCTGGAGTTGTCCTCCCCGAGATCTGAACTGATCATCGAACTCCCCATAGCACTTGGCGAGAAAGTCCAGCCCGGACAAGTGGTAGCCCGGCTTGACACTCAGGTCGCCGAAGCCGACCTCAGGGCACGCAACGCTGCCTTGGGGGCCGCGCGCGCGGGCCTCATAGAGACTGAAGGCGAGTTTGCGCGCCAGAACAGACTGCGCAAGTCCCGAGTGGCGACCGCCCAGGCTCTAGACATTGCGCGCAGACGCCGCGACGAAGCGCTCGCGCTGGTTGCCGAGAACGAGGCACACATCGCACGGGCAACCAAAGAAGTCGAAGACTTGACGCTTAAGTCGCCGGTCGACGGTGTCTTGGATCAACTGCCGTTCGATGCGGGCGAACGGGCCCCCGCAGGGGGCGTGGTGGCCGTGGTGCTTGCGGATCAAGCCCCCTGGGTTCGAGTTTGGATGCCGGCGCGGATCGTTGCGAAAGCCAAGTTGGGCGCAAAAGCGTTGATATCGATTGAGGGCTACGACGCGACCTTCAAGGGAACGATCACCAACATCGCTCAACAGTCTGAGTTCACACCTCACTACGCGCTGACCGAACGGGAAAGCGCACACCTGGTCTACGCAACCCGCATCACCCTAGACGACGCGCCCGATTCCCTCAGGCCAGGTCTGGCTGCGCGCGTGCGCATTGAAACAGTGAGCGGCGCGGAGGAATGAGCACAACTGACGCTCTTGCAGCGTCATCAGTGGATGGCTCCGCCACCCAAGCGACCCCACCCTCGGCTGAGGACGCCCCTGCCGCAGCAGTGATTGAGGCATTCGGTCTCAAGCGGACCTTCGGCGAGATTCAAGCCGTGCGCGGCCTCGATCTAGAAGTACGCCGGGGTGAGATCTTCGGCTTCCTGGGTCCCAATGGCGCTGGCAAATCCACCACCATCCGAATGCTGGTCGGCTTGATGGAGCCCACTGCCGGATCCTGCAAGGTTCTAGGGTTCGACCTGCCCAAGCAGGCGAACCAGCTCAGCGAGCGGGTTGGCTATATGACCCAGAAGTTCTCCTTGTACACCGACCTCACGGTTGAAGAGAACCTAGACTTTGCGGCCGAGATTTTCGGTATCGAACCAGCCGAGCGCGCCATTCGGGTCAAGGAGGCGATGATCGAGTTCGATCTACTCGAACGCCGGAAACAACTGCCGGCGAAGCTCTCCGGTGGCTGGCGACAGCGTCTTGCGTTGGCGGTCGCAACGATCCACAGGCCAGAGCTATTGGTCCTCGACGAACCAACCGCCGGAGTCGATCCGGACAGTCGCCGAGTCTTCTGGGAGAAGCTCTTTCGCATGGCGGACTCAGGTACCACGATCCTGGTGTCGACTCACTACATGGACGAAGCCATCCGTTGCCATCGGCTTTGCGTCATTCGCGACGGTCTCAGAGTAGCCTTGGCGTCGCCCGTGGAGCTGGTCGACTCGGTACTGCCTCGGGTCTTGGAGTTCCACGGCAAGCACACCGGTCAATTGGTCAGAGCGTTGCACAACGAGCCCGCGGTTGCCTCAGTAGTTCAGCTAGGTCACCGCGCCCACGTGCTCCTGGAGGCCGATGCGGGTGATCGCCAAGCAGTCCTTGCTAACTTGATCCAACGCCTCGAACAGCAGGGCCTCCGGGTCACCGGCGAACTCGCCGACGCACACCTCGAAGATGCACTCATCGTCTTGTCTCGAGGCGAGACGCTGCCGTTGGCCGAGGCGAGCGGCGCGTGAGCAACACGAACCTGCAAGCTGCCTGGCGCCGGATCTCATCCGTGGCGCGCAAGGAGGTGCGCCAGCTAGCGCGGGATCGCATGACCATGGGATTTGTGATCGGAGTCCCGTTAGTGCAGCTGCTGCTCTTCGGCTACGCAATCAACCAGGACATTCGGCACATCCCCACAGCTCTTGTGGATTCGGCCAACACCTCGGTCTCTCGACTATTCGTTGGTCAGATGGAGGCATCTCAGACCTTCAAGGTCACCGAAAGATTGTCAACCGAGTCCGAGGCTCGTGCCGCAGTGGAATCGGGGCTGGTGCGTGCCGCAGTGGTGATTCCCGCAGAGTTCGCCCGCGCCTACTACCGAGGGCGCGGGGCGGAAGTCCTAGTGCTAGTCGACGCTAGTGATCCAACACTGGCAAGAGCTGTAGATGCAGCGGCCCAGGGCCTTGCGCGCATGCACAACGATCGGCTTGCCCAGTTCGTGGTCGACGCCGGCAGTGGTTCTACGCGTGCACCCAGTGATCGCAGTGTCTTTGGCGTCCAGCCCGAACTGGTCAAACCACAGTTCGTCGAATTCGCGGTGCTCAATCTCTACAACCCCGAACTGCGCACGCCGGTGTTCGTGGTACCTGCCTTGCTCGGGGTCATTCTCACAACCACCATGATCTTGATGACTTCGTTGTCTTTGGTGCGAGAACGAGAACGTGGGAGTTTCGAATTTCTCATCGCAACCCCAGTGAGACGCAGCGAACTGATGGTGGGTAAGTTGCTGCCCTATGTCGGGATTGGGCTAGTGCAGATGTTTCTGGTGATCGCTGCTGGACTTTTGCTGTTCCAGATCCCCGCACGCGGAAGCTTGTTCCAGCTCGGCCTTGGTTCGTTGTTGTTTATCAGTGCCAACCTCACCTTGGGCTTGGTCATCTCTTCCGTTACCACATCTCAGTTTCAGGCCACCCAGCTCTCGTTCTTTGTGTTTCTGCCGTCTGTCTTGTTGTCCGGATTCATGTTCCCGTTCTCAGCAATGCCCGTCCCAGCTCAGTGGCTTGGAGAGATCTTGCCGCTCACCCACTTCGTGCGCATTGCTCGCGGTATCTTGCTGCGCGGCAGCAGCGTCACCCAGATGTGGCCTGATGTCCTAGCACTGGCGGTCTTTACTTTGGTCGGCTTCCTGGCCGCTTCTAAGCTGTTTACCAAGCGACTGAACTAAAGGCGACGTCGGTCGGGGGGAGAGCCCGACCGACACCCGAGACATCTGAGGCTCCCGGGACCCCCGAGACGCCCGAGACCAGCACCGTTGGCCGGAAGAGCGGGACTGCCGCGCCCGTAGTGCACCCAGAGCTGGCTGCGACTGCTAGCCAGAAGGCCACCGGCGGCTCAAGCACGAGCGAATGAGCCTGTGAGGAGAGAACGCCCAAGCGGAGGTGACAAGTGACGCGTAGTTTCCTGCAAGACTCTCGAGGCCGAGCGCGCCGACGCCCAGAAGCATGGTGGCCTCAGTCGTTAGCGCTGCTTGTGGGACTCGAATCGCTCTTCGTTCTCTATCAAGTTCAGACCTGGAAGGCACTCGTCGGTGAGCACGGCCTACCCATGTTCGATGACGGCCTCCGGGCCGCAGTCCTGATCACCACCTGGGTGTTGAGACTGAATCTGCTTGCAGTTTCAGGACTCTGGCTCAGCACTCGATTTTCGGCCCCGAGAACACCTCGCAAGGTGCTTGGAAGCCTGGCAGTAGCAATCTTGTTCTTGCTGCTATCTAACAACATGCTTCGCCTAGCGCGAACCTTGCGTCCCGATCCGGTGCTTGCTGTGATCGAACGAACTGATGACGGCTACTACCCCGCGACATGGGTCGACTGGGACGCGATCGAGCTGCGGTGGCCAGGGTTGCGGCGGGAGATGACCCGGATGCGCTAGCCGGGAAGCCGCGTCGCCGACGGACGCACCGAACGTCGGTGCTATGCCTCCAACTGAGAGATCAAGTCCCCACGCCGATCACATCATTCACGTCGACGAGGCCAGAGCGCGCGATTGTTCCAGAGGCGGGCGCACCGACTCGATACAATGTTATTCATCAGGCCTTATGTTCCCGGTGTCCCCAGCGGAGCGCCATAGCTAATCAACTGTCCTTTGCAAGTTGCCCGAGTAACCCGTGATAGCAAAGAAGACGCACCCAGAAGACGACGGCTTCAAATTGCTGTCTCGAGCCAGCTCCGGTGAACCAGGCACAATGAGCAAGGTCGTCGAACAGTTCGGCCCTCGTTTGCATCAATTGATCCGTCTGCGCATGGGACCGTCACTGCGCAACCGGTTGGAGTCGCGCGACGTGCTGCAGGCGACGCTGCTGCGCGCCTTTGTGCACCTCGACCAATATCAAGGCACCCAGAGCGGAGCATTGATGGCCTGGCTAGGAACGATCGCGGGCAACGAAATTCGCGCACAAGCGAACTTTCATGGCCGCCAGAAACGAGACGCTGGCCGCACGGTTCCGTTGAGTGAAGGAGACCCCATACTCGATCGGCTAGTCCGATCTGAGGTCAGCCGGCTAGGTTTCGAACATCGCCTAGAGCGTCTGGAGTCTGAGCTCGAGAAGCTGACCGAGGACCATCGAGAAGTCATCGTTCTTCGCCGACTGGAAGAGCTCAGCTTTCCACAGATTGCCGAACGCCTGGGGCGATCGGGCGAGGCTTGCCGGAAGCTCTTTGCACGCGCCATGACCCAGCTAACGCTACAGATGCGCGAGGCAGAATGAGTCCACCGAGTCATGAGCGAGATGACGTGCGCGAGCCCACAACGCCCTCTGCTCCGACTCTTGGGCAACTCTTGTGTCGGTACATCGAAGTGGCCGAAACAGGACAGAGCGTTTCCCTGGACGAGCTTTGCGCCGAAGCCCCCGAACTGCGTCAGCAGCTCGAGACCTGCGTGCTCGACTACGAGGGCATCGACATCCAATTAGGCGGCGGTCCGAGATTCGAGCAGGGCACCCAGCTCCTGCACTACCGCGTTGAACGCAAGATTGGACAAGGCGGCATGGGCGCCGTCTACGCTGCGCGCGATCAGAAGCTTGATCGGCTCGTAGCGATCAAGGTACTGCCATCGGATCTTGCTACCGACAGCCACCGACTCGAGCGCTTTCGGCGCGAGGCTCGGGTGGTAGCAGGCCTCAATCACCACAACATTGTCACCGTCTATTCGATCGAGGAAACGGAGCGGACCGTTTTCATGACCATGGAGCTGGTCGAGGGTGAGACCCTAGATCAAGAGCTTCCCAGTGGCGGAATGGAGCTCGTGCCCCTGCTCGAAATCGCTCTGCAGTTAGCGTCTGCAGTTGCTGCTGCTCACCTGCAAGGTGTAACCCATCGCGACCTCAAACCGCAGAACGTCATGCTGTCGGGTGACGGCGAGGTCAAGGTACTCGATTTTGGTCTGGCAAAGCTCGCACCAACCCTCCAGGCAATGGACGGCTCAACGCTGTCTAGAACCGGCGAAGGCCGGTGGATTGGAACCGCCCCGTACATGGCCCCGGAGCAGGTGCGCGGAGACGAAGTGGACGCACGCGCCGACGTATTCGCCATTGGAATACTGCTCTTCGAACTCGCTATGGGTCGACGCCCTTTCACGGGCGCCACTCATGTGGCGCTACTCGAGTCGATTCTGACCAGTGATCCGCTATCCGAAGAAGACCTGCCGGCGGCATTGGTGCCGATACTTGAGGTTTGTCTCGAAAAGGATCCCGAGAAGCGCTTCGCGACTGCTGCGGAAGTCCACAGCGCACTGATGGGCTTGCGTCTGGGACAAGAGGGCCCAAGGCGCACCAAGACAGCTTCGTCCCGAGAGCGGCGCTACCAACTCATGCTGCTCGAGAAGGTCGAGAGCTTCTGGATCGATCAAGTTTTCGACAGATCACTGCACGGCAATCTGCTCCTTGGCCTCGGGCGTCAGCGCGACCCATCGTCTCTGTCGAGCCCTTGGGGACGTGTCGTCGAGCTACCCGCGGGGCAACCTGAGTTGCTGAGTCACGACAAACCGATCACTGACGTCTTCGAAGAGTCTGGTCGGGCGCTATTGATTCACGGAGGCCCTGGTGCAGGCAAGACAACGACGCTGCTCCAACTCGCCCGCAGCCTGTTGAAGAAGGCTCGCCATGATGCGGCTGAGAGTGTGCCGGTGGTGTTTAAGCTCTCTTCATGGTCCCGCCAGTTCGAGTCTCTCAGCGACTGGTTGATTAGCGAACTCGGAAGCAAATACCAGATTCCTAAGCGCATGGCGGCCCGTTGGCTCGAGGATGAGAACCTGATGCTTCTGCTCGACGGTCTAGACGAAGTGGCGGCTGAGCAGCGGCGCACGTGTATCTTGGCGATCAACGATCATCGTGCAGAACACGGCCTGACTCCCGTCATCGTCACCAGTCGCACCAGTGAGTATCGGAGCGCTGCAGGCTTGGGTAAGACCGAAGCCGCGGACTTCGCTGACCAGACGCCGCTTAGCCTCGGCACCGCAATTCGTCTTGAACCGCTCACCGAGCAGCAGATCCAAGAGTACCTCGAGAGCCTCGGCTCGTTGGGGCCCGAGCTCCAGTTCGCCTTGCTGCAGGACGCAGAGTTGCGCAAACTGGCCCGCACTCCTCTCATGCTGAGTCTGATGGCGACGTGCCTGCGCAAGAACGAGAGCACTTCACCGGACGAAGCAGAGACTCAACAGGACGCAGTCTCTGCTCAGTGGCGCCGCTCGGCGGGCTTGCGAGGAGCCCTGTGGTCCACGTATGTCGATCGAACTCGGACGGTCGAAGACACGCAGGCAAAGCGACCGGCTAGCGCACCGCTACCAACCGAAGCCGCTCTGCGGTGGATCGCTCGCAAGATGACTTCTGAGTCTGAGACTCTGTTTCTGATCGAAGACCTGCAACCAAGCCTCCTGACCCGCCGAGGCGACCGACTGACGTACTTTGCCCTATCTCGAGGAATCGTAGGAATCCTGCTTGGACTGGCCATAGAGGCTGTCAGTCGGCTGATAGGTGCGGACCAGAACCAGCTCGGCTACTTGACTCTGCTGGGCCTGTCTCTGGGCGCTTTGGTGGGCGCACTCGACTGGGCAAGGACCGAACTGAACCTCCACGGCAGGATATGGAAAGCGACCTACGTGCTGGTGGTCCCGACAAGCCTTGTTCTGTGCCTGTTCTTGATAGCCAACTTGCTGCTGAAGTCGGCGGTTGACTTTCGTGCGATGCTCGCCTTCCCATTACCTCTCACATTGCTCTACGGGTTGCCCCGGCATGCCCGATCTCGCAGCACCGAAGTGGCACCGGCCTCGCGCGTAGCTTGGTCACACCGAGGTGCCCTGCTTGGACTAGGCTTGTTGGTTGCCGCAGGGTCGGTACCGATACTGGCCCTGGTGCTCCTCGGAGGGCAGGCCGATGCACCAGTCGTCGCAGAGCGCTGGCTGCTCACGATGGGTGGTTTCTTTGTTGGGGTGTTTGGACTGAGTGGTAGGTCCATAGACCCCATTGCCAGAGTCAACCAGGGAACCAAAGTGGCGTTTCGCAATGCCGCGCTCGGTGGTTCGCTCTTGCTGCTCTTCTCTGGTCTTTTGGGACAGCTTTCCCTCAGGCTCATTGAGCCTGATCCGGGTTCGTTCCAGCTCTTCAATCAGTCGGTACGGAGCTACGGCGCACCATTTGTTGCAGGAGTGATTGGCTTCTTCTGGTTCGGCGGCACCGAGATCGTTAAGCACCTGTCCTTGCGTTTGGTACTCCGGATGCGAGAGGGACTACCGCTTGCACTGGCACAGACTCTAGCCCTCGCCGAGAGACGGGGATTGGTGCTCCGAACTGGAAACGCGTACCTGTTCTTACACCCAACGTTGCAGAAGTTCTTCGCGCACGAAGAGTAGGCCTGCCACACCGCCTTGTAGCCAGGAGATCCAGGAGCCCCACTCCTCGCCGATCGTGATTGGCTAACACCAGAGCCTGGGCAGGCGATCGGAATTTTTAGGGCATCCGGAGCGGAGTTATTGCAGACATCGCGAGGTGAAGCCGATCGCGACTCCGTATGCTGCTAGCTCTGCCTAGGGTCAGCTGTCCAGCCTTCGATCTGCTCACCCGGCTTTGTTGCCAGGGCTGCCTCTGCCAGTCACCTTGGGCTCTGCAGCACGCCAGATGGTTCCGCGCTTCTCCGCGTCCGGCCTCGGCATTCGATGTGGTCTATCTCAGGTAGAGCGCCCATAGAGAGGCGTCCCGACGACTTTGGGATTTCATCAGCGGGATCCCACTGACGAGGAGAACGACGATCCGTATTGCAACATGACTCGTGATCGGCGCGATGCACTTTCCATGAGCGCGGGGTGGCTGTCGGCAATCAGTGAGTACCCGCCGAGCGACACGAACCTTGCAGTCCACTATCCAGACCAGTTCGCTTGGCATCTGTTCGCGGCCGTGAATGTGTACAAGCACTGGATCCCTGCTGCGCAACCGCAACCGCAAGAGAGCAGGTCAGAAGACGCTCACTGACAAGAGAGTGTGTTAACATCGTTAACATGACCATCGAAACCACTGGCCACAACCCGCCGCGATCCCGCAAGGAGCAGATCCTCGACGTGGCGCGGTCCATCTGCCTCAAAGAAGGCCTCGGTGCCATGACCATGCGTCGCGTTGCGGATGAGATTGGGATCTCGGCAACGGCCATCTACCGCCACTACCCGGACAAAGCGGCGCTAGTCAAGATGGTCATCAATGAAGCCAACCATCGTTTAGGTGGTTATCTGCGGCATGGCATGGACGCACCGGATCCCTGGTCTCGCTTCCAAGGCACCCTTGACGCGCTCCAACAGTTTGCCTTGAGTGAGACCTCGGCGTACGAAGTCTTGTTCTTCTTACGTGGACGCACCGATCCCGACCATCTACCGCTCGAAATGCGTTCGCCCAACTTCGGCCTCTTGATCGATCGAGTTCGTGAGTGCATCCACACCGGAGCAATGCCGGAAGGGCTCGAACCCGCCAGCGTCGCCATCACGGTTTGGGCGCAGGCACACGGCTTGATCGCCCTGCACCTTCAAGGTCGTTTCGGCGGCGATGAGACCGTCTTCCGCCGGACCTGGCACACGTCAATGGATCACCTATTTGACGGTTTGCGTCGCGAACCCTCTTAAGCCCCGATTGGGGAAAGCAGGCACAATGATGGACTCACCCAAAACGTTAACGCCGTCAACATTCGGATCTCTGGCGCTTGCCGCTACCCTCCTGGTTTCGTTCGGCATCTCCGCTTGGGTACTGCAAACTCCAACCCCACAAGAAGACCGAGGGCCCGCCGGAGCTTTCCCGGGGATTCGCGCGTTCGACACCCTCGGCAAGCTCATGGGCACCGGTGAACCGCACCCGATCGGGAGCCGCGAAAATGCGGACGTCCGGGCCCGGATCATCGAGTCGCTCAAGAGCGCTGGCTTGTCGCCCGAGATCCAGTCGCGGTTCGTGTGCGGCTCATTCCGTCGATACTGCGGGACCGTGAACAACGTGCTTGTGCGCATTGAAGGAAAGAGCAGCGACGCACTCTTATTGAACTCCCACTACGACACCCAGCCGGCCACGCCTGGCGCCGCAGATCCGATGTCTGGAGTTGCTGTTCTCGTTGAGGTGGCGCGGATGTTCGCAACTGGGGCGTCGCCTGAACGCTCGTTGATCTTCCTATTCAATGATGGCGAGGAGGCTGGGCTACTCGGAGCCACCGCATTCGTCGAACATCATCCCTGGGCAGCGGACGTGCGCGCGGTGGTCAATCTTGACGCGCGGGGGTCGAGCGGATCGAGTTTCCCCGCCTACACCCAGGGTGACGACCGTCAGGTGCTCGCTCCGTTTGCAGCAGCTGGAGGCCGCGTTCCCGGTGGATCGGCACTCCGGGCGATCAGCGCGCTGTTACCGAACACCAATGATCTTGCTGTCTATGAACGCCTCGACGTGCCCGGAGTCATGTTTGGTTTTGCGCGCAATATCCGGCACTACCACACCACGCGCGACGATCTCGCGCACCTCAACCCCGGCAGCTTGCAACAGCAAGGCGATCAAGCACTAGCGGTCGCGCGCGCACTCGCCGCTGGCGCTGGTGCAGAGGACATCGGCCGTTTGACGTTCGTATCGATCGGACCACTGGTCTTGCGCTGGCCGGAACGCGGCAGTGGGGCCATCGCTCTTGTTGTGTCGGCATGCTTTCTGGTCCTCTTGGTGCGAGTGAGAAAACGGGGAGACGTCACTGGGCGGCAGCTACTGTGGGGAGCGGCCGGATTTCCCCTAGCGATGATCACAACGTTCTTCGGTTGCGCTGTGGCGAATGCCCTACGCAAGGCGGCGACGCCTCTACCCCTGGTGTGGGTGAGCGACCCTTGGCCGACTGTTTTAGGATTTGCTGCGGTAGCGGCGATGTTCATGTTCGCGTTTTGCTTGCTGTTTCGGCGGCGCGCCGGGTCCTACGGCTTCTGGGGCGGCACCGGATGCTGGTGGTGTGCGCTTGCCGTGAGTGTCAGCTTGTTAGCGCCAGGTTTCGGCTACCTCTTCTCAGTACCGCTGGGGGCGACCGCACTCGGTGGCTTCGCTCTGGTAAGTACGCGGTGGACCGGGCGATCGCGCCGGCTTGCGGTCGCAGTCGCGTGGGGCGTGCCCGCTGCGGTCACGATCATCGTGTGGCTTCCACTGCTCGTTCTTGTGCTGGATCTCATCGGCCTTGGCAACATGCCACCGATGGCGGCCTTCTTTGCTCTGGCACTGACGCCTGCACTACCCCTTCTGCTAGCTGCAAAGCGGCCGTGGGCTTGGCCAGCCGCTTTCCTCGTATTGGCCACGCTCTCGCTTGCGATCGGGGCGCGGTCGCCCGCCTTTTCGACCACAC
This sequence comes from Acidobacteriota bacterium, assembly GCA_029263415.1. Lineage (GTDB taxonomy): Bacteria > Acidobacteriota > Thermoanaerobaculia > Multivoradales > Multivoraceae > JAJCXN01. The sequence continues at coordinate 1,306 of JAJCXN010000020.1, read as the reverse complement.
ATCCGCAATGGGGCAGCCTGCTGTACGTGGCCGACACTGATGAGCAGACGGCTGACTGGATCTACACAGGATCGCCAGTGCCTCAAGAGCTCGAGCAGATCGGCTTCGGAGCGGAGACCGTTAGGGCGCTCCCCTGGTCCACCGCCGAAGTCGGCTCGCGTTGGGCTGCCTCAAAGCCGGACTTTTCGTCACCGGACTTCGAACTGCGCGACGAACGTATCGACGAGCAAGGACGGCGCCACATCCGGGCTCAAGTCAACTCTCGACGTGGTGCTCCCGTCCTGCAGGCCGTGTTTGAAACCGACGAGGCGCCAACCGAGTGGCGCATCGATGGTGTAGTCGTACCGCCCGATCAGACGGACAGACCGTTGTTTGTCACCGGATACGAGGTGGTTACTGTGTGGACGATGCCAGCGACCGGAGTTGAGTTTGAACTTGTCTTTGATGACGCACAGAAGCGAAGCATCTGGCTTAGTGATCGCTCCTACGATCTACCAGAACAAGGGAGATTTCTGCGTGCGGCACGACCTAACTCAGCAGTCCCGGTCGCGACCGGTGATGGAACCCTGGTGTCGGTGCGAGTCGCCTTCTAAACGCTCTTCCTGCAACGGTCGCTGGCCGTGACTCAGCCTCGCCGCGAGCCTACAGATTGCGCCTCGACACCAAAGGCAGTATCTCGATCGCGGGCCGATTCGGCGAAGACATGGGCACCAGGACATTGGTTTCAAGCACCGTGAAGATCGGCTTGTGCGCGGGCCGTCCTGAAGCCCCGGTCTCGTCCAGCCTCACAAGGTTGGACAACTTCCCTGACAGAATGGGATTCCAAGGGCGCATCCAGGGCAGACGATTGGACGACCTGCCGGATCGCGAACATCTCACAGGCCAAGGGGACCATCGCGATGAGAACCGCTTGCAGCGAAGTGTCAACTGACCGTACGCGTCGGTTTCGAAGGTGGCTTTCAATAGCGGGTAAGACGTTGACCGTGCCGCTCTTCTGGCTCCCTGCGTCGCTGGTGCTCTCAACCTCCTCGGGTGCCTCAGTCACAAGTCCGGCCGACGATGGTTTGACCTGGGAAACGGTGGCGCCGATCTTCGAATCCCACTGCACGGGATGTCATGCGCCGAGGTCTGTCGCACCGATGGCTCTGCGGACCTACAACGAAGTTCGGTCATCGACCGTGTAGTCCATCACTCAGCAATCCTGGAATTCGACGTCACCAGCTACCGCACAAAGGACAAACTCAAAAGGGAAAAGGCTAGCGCTCCAAGGAAGAAGGGAGGCAGCAAGAACAACTGACCAATGGTT
>JAJCXN010000019.1 GCA_029263415.1 Acidobacteriota bacterium | reverse complement strand
TCGGTCATCGACCGTGTAGTCCATCACTCAGCAATCCTGGAATTCGACGTCACCAGCTACCGCACAAAGGACAAACTCAAAAGGGAAAAGGCTAGCGCTCCAAGGAAGAAGGGAGGCAGCAAGAACAACTGACCAATGGTTTGGGAATCGAAAGGAAGACTTCAACTAACCAGCTGCGGAAACCGGCCAAAGTAATTGTCGCCAAACCGGACAAAGTAATTGACGCGGGACATCAGGCACTGAGTTCCCGTTCCCTTTCGACTGAAGAACTCCAATTCACAATATGGATTGTGAAGAGCTTAGCCGAGGGAGAGGCAGCAGGCGATGCTGGACCAATCGCGGGGTGTGGAGATATGAGTGAGGGCCCTCGTCGAGGAGGGAACACCCTACTCCTGTTCGCCCGATCGCCAGTGTCTCGCCAATGCCTCTGGCGCCTATCTCTTGGCTGCTCTGGCCATCCAGCTATGAAAGTACAAGAAGGCTTTTCTCACGAGCGCCCGGCACCGCCGCCATCGGAATCGAGGTGTCGAACGTGGCTAATCGGCCTTTGTTGGCGACTGCCAAGGCAAGCAAGTATACATCCGTGATTTGCCGGTACCCCTGCAACGACTTAACACTCACATGCCGCTCGTCAAGGATCGAAACTGAGTCACCCCAAAAAGCATGATCTTCCCGTTCTCGGAACCTGCGAAGCAGCACAGTGGCCTCAGAGACCGAACATCTACTACCTGGATATGCTGGGTTCGATACAACTCGAACGAGGCCATTCTCGGTCAGCGGGCAGCTGGCCCAGTCGCCATCGCGCTCTTCGGCAAACCACCGGTGGGCGGTCTCATGCTGAATGTGTTCAGGATCAAATAGCGCGATCAGAACATTGACGTCAAGGAGGCAAGGTCCAAGAGTCGTGGAATCACTGGTCATCGCGGAGCGAATTGACGGTAGCGAGGGTGACGGGTCGCGCCTCTTCCCTTCGCGGCAGAAGTGGCACTCCATTTCGTTGTTCGGCCTTCGCAGCATCCGAACGCAGTGCTTTCCGTGCCAGATCGGAGAGCACCTTTCCCGCAGTCAAACCGCGTTGCGCAGCCAGTTCTTTCGCCGCCAAGAGGACTTCGTTGTCGATATCCAGAGTCGTTCTCATGCGTTGAGCATCACGCATCTCACATCAGATGTCAACAGCAGAGCACTCCCACGCGATTCCTCGGACCTGGGCCGTCTCTGGGCCTCGACCTCGTCTTCCCGTGCTCGTTTGAGCGGGATGCACGGCTGCGCCTGGCGGTGGAGTAAGACAGCGGCGGCCGAGTCCAGGAAGGTCAAGTCTGGCCCAACGAGGCTCGGTTGATGTTGTGGGAAGTGGTCTGGCAGCTTCATCGTGCGACTGCCTGCTGTCCGAAGCCGACAGTCCGCTGGGTTCAGTTCTCTCTGTGAGAGTTGTATGACCCTTCCATCCATCCTTCCATCCATCGTCCGTTTGCGAACTCAAGATGTCCGCGTTGCTAGAGCGTCTTCACCGCGTACCGAGAGATCGTAGAGTCGGCGGTCACGATTGTCATCTTCTCGATCATCGCCTGGGCCACTAAGAGCCGGTCAAATGGATCCCGGTGAATCGCGGGCAGGTCACCCACAGCGTGAGCATGGTCGAGCCTCACCGCAAGTGGCGAGAACGACTCCGCCGCCAGCGCCTCTCGGAAATCACCCGGAATCGAGAGTTTCCCAAGGGCCTCCTTGATCCTGATCTCCCAAACTACGATCGCACTCAAGAACACTGTGTTCTTGGGATCGGCGATCGCGTTGCGTGCCTCTGTGCGCAATGCTCGATCGCCATTGAGCCACCAAAGCAGCACGTGGGTATCCAGAAGCAAGTTCAATCGCGCAACCCAAAAGCAATCTCCAGGTCCTTCGGGAGTTCGTCAAAGTCATCAGCGATCTTGATTCTGCCCTTGAGCGCACCCGGCGTACGAGGTTCAGAAGGGTGTTCAAAACGAACAATCTTTGCGACCGGCCTTCCCGCCTTACCAAGGATGACCTCCTCGCCTCGGCTGACCCGCTCGATAATCGCGGAGAGCTGGGTCTTTGCTTCGCTGATATTGGTGATGTGCATGAGATCTCCGAGAAAGTAACAGTCCAGGTCTGGTCTGGTCTGGCAGAGGATAGCACGATGCTACGAGAGACTAGCCCGGATCAGCTCGACGGCCCGCGCTTCTGCGGAGGTGGAATCGCGAGTTGCTCCTCGACGGCACGAAGCAGACCGTATGCGAGTTCGTCGATCGCCGTCCCACCGAAGAAGTGGTCGGTGCCTCGGCGCGTCACCGTGACCCGACCCGGGACCATGGCGTCTTCGAGGAGGGTCAGCCCGTCGTTCGGCCCCAACGGCGCGAGGGCTCGATAGCCCTCCCGTGCTCGCTTGGAGACCTCGGTGCTCTTCGGTGCCGCGATGACGTTGATGACGAGCAGGTCCTCTGGGAGGTCTTCGAACCAGCGTCTCGGCTGCCGAACTGCCGGAGATAGGCTGAGGACGCCGCCCAGATCCCAGCGACAGACCGTATGGGCGGCCTTTGTGAGGAGACGATCCATTCCGCACATTGCGCGGTCGGCGAGCAGAGTGCCGTTCAGAGTGCCAACGATGTTGATCCATGCTGCGACTGTCTCGGTCGAGCTCCGACCCATCTCCGCAAGAGCCTCGAGGGTCTCCGCTCCTCCCTTGCTCGCACTCACGAGGATGACTCTCCGTCCGTCGCGAGCTAGCGCGCGAAGTGAACTCGCGACTCGTTGAGCGTTTTGCTCTACGGGTGCGGACTCCCCGACTTCGAGCAGGCGCACGTCGATTCCCAGGTTGGAGAACAGTCTTCGCGGGGCGGCCAGATCGGCACCGTTGGCCGGGAGGCTCCGATAGAGGAAGCCCGGAACCACGAGCACCAAGTAATCCGAGCCCTTCTCGGCCGCACCGGCACGTAGAGCTGCAGCGTGAGATTCGACCAGCGTCGTGAAACGACGATTGGTTTCGTTCGACTCGATCTCACGCACCAGGCTCTCGGTTGCTTCGTCCACCGTCTCCATCGACGGGCGCGGGGCCTGACGAGACGGCAGGTCGCTGCAGTGGTTTGGACGATTCGCACTCGGGCGGCTTGCTGCCACGAGAGTCGCGGCCAGCATGACGACAAGTGTCAGCAGCGCTAGGTTCGATTGGCTCACGAGGTGCCTCCTTGACGGCGGCGCCCCGGACCGATCAAGCCGTGGAGGACGAGGTCCACCGCCGCGGTCTCCACGGTTTCGTCGTCGGGAAGCAGGCTGCGGTCCGGGTCGAGGTAGCGATGGCGTGCGAAGAAGGTCACGGTCTCGACCAGGAAGCGCGCGGCGACCCGATGACTGTGCAGAGGCGTGAGTTGGCCACTCTGGTCGCGCGAGGTGAGATAGCGCTCGTATCGACCAAAGAGCTCGCGCCGGAACTCGAGGAAGTGGCCGAACAGATCGGGGCGGTCGATGGCGCTCCTTTCCAAGGCCGTAGCCGGTCCGCGGGTCCGTGCAGTGGCCGCCCAGAGTTCGAGGACGATCTCTTCCAGTTCGTGTTCTGGATCCATCGCCTCGGCTCTGTCGAGCGCCTCAGCGAGAACCGGAAGGGCGAAGTCGTTGTTGACGCGTTCCCTGAGTCGCGCTTCGAGCACGTGCTGGGCCGGCGCTTTGATCGGTAGCTCGTGGGGCAATTCCAGAGGTCCGTCGCCGGGTCGAGACAGCACCAAGAGATAGAAGAGCGCCTCCTTGCTTGCGACGTAGTTGTACAGCGTGCCCTGGGAGACACCGAGTTCACGGGCGACTTCTGACATGCGGGCCTGATTCATCCCCTTGCGTGAAAAAACTCTGATGCCTGCGTCCACCAGCCGATTCAGGAAGTCGGGGTCCTTTTTACGCGCCATCCTGAGTCCCCAGACGGGTCGCGACCGTGGAGCACGTGGGCATCGGGCCCGGTGAACGCGTGGTCGAGAGCTTGCCGAATCCTGTGGAGGACAGTCCGGCTTCGATCTCCTCGCTGGATCGGAACAGGTAGGTCGGCGGGGGATAGCGATCAAACGACTGGATGTCGCGCTTGTCTCGATATCCGAGGACCAGCACTCCTTCGGGAACGAGGACCCGAGCGAGTTCCGAGAGTGGAGCTTCTAGGTCTGGCCAGAAGTACAACGTATGGACGCACAGCGCACGGTCGAAGGAGTCGTTCGCGAACGGCAGAGAGGCGACGTCCCCTTGGCGGAGGTCGAGCCGTCCCGAGCGAACCAGAGTCCGATTCCTAGCTGCAGCCTGTCGGCGCATCGCCTCCGAGCGATCCACCCCTGCAAGACGAACCGAAGCGCGACGTGCGATCTCCCGCAGAGTCCTTCCGTGACCGTAGCCCACCTCCAGAATGGCGTCGCCGTCTTCCGGGGCCAGGAGATCGACGGCTTCGCGATTCGTGCGTGCCGTTTCGAAGAACATGATTCGGCCCAAGACGCCACCGAATAGACCTGTTGGTCGCGCCGCCTGAGTGGCGATGCGGCTCGAGAGAAATGCGGGTAGTGCCACTGGTTAGCTCCTTTGTGATAGATAAATGACTAAGTCAGTCATTCTACGTCCAGCAGACGGATTGGTTTCAACAGGCGGTGAAACTGAACGCGAGTCAGAGGTGAGTCAGAGGTGTTGGACGAATCGGTAGATCACTTGGAGCCGATGAGCGGACTTGAACCGCTGACCTGCTGATTACGAATCAGCTGCTCTACCGCTGAGCTACATCGGCTTACCCCGGCCTCGAACCCGCCGAACGGCAAGTCCATCCGCGCAGGCGGATTCCGTGAAAGGAAGCGCGTCGCGGGCGCTGCATTCTAAGAGAGCTGAGAGCGCTTGCCAAGCGCACTCGAGCTTAGTCATGCCCAAAGAGTCACCAGAACTCGCCGCCGAAGCAGATACCAGCCCCGCTTCTAGTCGAGCGAGCGCCAACTACCCCTCCCGCAAAACCTCCCCCGGCATCCCCCCCGCCGCCCGCACCGCCGGCACCAACACCGCCACCCCCGCCGCCACCGCCAACACCACCGCCACCACCCCAAACGTCAACGGATCCCGCGCCTGCACCTCATACAACTGACTCTCCAACCCCCGCCCCGCCAACACCGCCAGCCCAAGCCCCGCCACCAACCCCGCCGCCACCAACCGCCCAGCCTGCTGAAACACCAAACCCCGAATCTCCCCAGGCCCCGCCCCAAGCGCCATCCGCAACGCAATCTCCGGCCGCCTCTGCGCCGCCGAATAACTCGTCACGCTGTACAACCCCAAGGCAGCCAACACCAAAGACAGCACCGCAAACAACACCACACCCTTCAACACAAACCGCTCCTGCGCCACGCTGCCAGTCACCGCGTCGTCCAGCGTCAACACATCCGCAAGAGGCACCGTGGGCGCCAGCTCACTCACCAGCTGCCGCAACGGCGCCACCAACAAATCCGCCCGCCCATCCGTGCGCAACGTCACAGTCATGGTCCCGCGTCCCTCTTGCTCATGAGCAAGGTAGATCGTATTCCGTGCCGGGGTCGTGAGCCCCGCGTTCTGCACATCACCAACCACGCCGATCACACGCCGCGGCTCCTGAGTGTCCCATTGCACATGCAGCTCCTGGCCCACCGCGCCGCCCTGTGGCCAGTAGAGATCGGCCACCTGTTGGCTGATCAGCACAACCGTAGCCGCCTCATCATGATCACGCTCGTCAAATGTGCGACCCTCGATCAGGGGCACGTTGAGCGCCTCGAGGTAGTCACCGCGCACGATCCGGATATCGGCAACTTGCCTTTCCTCCACAGGAGTTTCAGGCCGATCGAGCGGCCAGAAGTTGGTTGCAGCACCCGGCCCAGCGATGGGAATCGAACTCACAGCGCCCGCCTTGGTGACACCAGGCAGAGCCGCCGCTTGATCGAGCAGGTCTCTAAAGAACGCCGCCGATTCGATGGAGCTGCCGCGCGGAATGGCGAGGTTAGCCGTAAGAACACGATCCCGCTCAAAGCCGGTATCTGCGGTGGTCATGCTGATCAACGATCGCAGGAGTAGCCCTGCGACCACCAGAAGCACGGCGGCGAGTGCCGTTTCTGCGAAGACCATGGCTGAGCGCAAACGCTGTCCCTTCACGCTGCCACCGACACTCTTGCGACCGGTGCGATGACGCCCGCGCAACACGTGCCATGCCGGCGCCATGCCGAAGAGCAGGGTGCTGCCAAGCACCAGCAACAGCGAATAGAGCATCAGTGGACCGCCCAGTGAGATCTCACTGCTGCCCGCGAGTGCGGTGGGCATGAAGGGGCGGACCACTCGCAAGAGCATCCAGGCAATGGCAACACCGCCCACGCCGCCAATGAACGCCATCAGTGCGCCTTCAGCGAAGATCTGGCGCACCAAGCGCGATCGACCGGCGCCTAAGGCAAGCCGCACCGAGACTTCATCACCACGCAGGCCGGCGCGTGCCACCAGCAGGCTCGCCACGTTCACAGCGACCACCAGGAGCAGCAACCCAACGGCGCCGAACAAGGTCAGCGTGGATTGCTTCACCAGCGACTGTTGATGCTCGCTCATGGGCTCAAGCTGGGCCGACCAGCCGTTGTCGAACTCTGGGAACTTCTCCTGCAAGCGTAAGGAGATGGTGTCCATTTCTGCACGCGCTTGTTCAACCGTGACCCCGTCAGCGAGCCGCCCGGCAGTCAGCAAGTAGCGGCCGCGATGGGTGCGCCATTGCTCGTTGATTGGCATCTGTGTGTAGAAGTCGGGCTTCTGGCCGAAGCCAGAGGTGCCGGGGCCTAGGTCAAGATCGAACGACTCAGGCATGACGCCCACGATCTCTCGGGCTTGGCCGTTGACGGTGAGGATCTGGGCGAGCACATCGGGGCGGCCGGCAAAGCGTTGTTGCCAGAAGCTGTGGGTGAGCACAACCGCGTAGCTCGCCTCTTCGGTGTAGTCGTTTGCATCTAGGGAGCGACCTAGAGCTGGCTTGGCTTTGAAGACGTCAAAGAAGCCGTCGGTGACGAGCCGTGCCTTGGCGCGAGTGGCCACGTCTGCGTCTTGCAGGGTGACGTCGAAGGTGATGAAGGCGGTGAAGTCTTGGAAGGTCTCGGATTGATCGCGCCATTCCATGAAGTTCGCGGGACCAACCACGTTCTTAGTGTTTGACCGTGGTGCGTTCTGCTCCCAGATGCTGATGATCTGCTCGGGCTGGGCAAAGGGAAGCGGAGCGAGCAAGGCGTTCTGCAGGATGGAGAAGCCGGCGAGGTTGATGCCCACGCCAAAGGTCAGGGTCAAGAGCAGGGCGGCTGCAAACGCTGGGTGCCTCGAGAACTGGCGCAGCGCGAAGCGCAGGTCGGTGCCTAGGTCTCGCAGGGCTTCGGCCACGGTGAGCCGGCGGTTGCGTTGTTGGGCCAGGCGTTGGCAGTCGCTGCGGTGACGTTCGCTGTCGCCGAAGCGTTCAAGCGCCTTGGCGCGTGCGTCTTCAGGGGAGAGGCCGTCGGCGATGTACTCGCGGGTGCGCATTTCGACGTGGAAGGCCAGTTCGTCGTTGACCTCTTTGCGCGGTGAGACCTTCCAGAGGGGGGACTTGGTGGAGTTGCTTTGGTTTGTCATTGGTGGGATTTCCTCGTCTTAGCTTTCTGCCAGAAGGACAGAGGAGACAGCGCGAGAGAAGTCAGACCAGCGTTCGGTTTGTTCCTTCAGTTGGCGCTTGCCCGAGGGTGTGAGCTTGTAGAACTTGGCGCGACGGCCGAGCTCGGATTTGCCCCACTCGGCCTCGATCAGGTCGCGTGTTTCTAGGCGATAGAGCGCGGGGTAAAGCGAGCCTTCCTCGATTTGTAGGGCGTCGTTGGTGCGTTGCTCGAGCAGGCGGGCGATGCCGTAGCCGTGGAGTTTTTGCCAGGAGAGGGTCTTGAGGATCAGAGTGTCGAGGGTGCCGCGAAGCAGGTCGTTCTTTGGGGTTACGGTCATTGGCGTGGCCTCGAGGTATGGGTGGTGGTGTTCATCGCTGAGCCTTTGCCCAGTTTGTCTGGGTAACAGTACGTTACCTAGACTGTCAGGGTTTCCGGTGGACCCATGAAAGAAGAGCCAGGCGTGTTCATCTCGAAGGACGGCCCGGCGCGTTTGCTTGTCAGTTTGCGGCCTGTCAGTCGGGCCCGTCAGTCAGGCATGTAGCGCAGCACGAGCATGGTTCGGTCGTCGTCGAGGGCTCCGCCGTCTAGCCATTGATCTGCCTCCGCCAAGAGGCCAGCGAGGATGTCTGACGCTGACCGGTTGCTGAGACGCTGGAGAGTCCTCTTCGGGCGCTCGTAGCCCAAGAGGTCGCCCGCGCCATTCACGCATTCGGGCAGTCCGTCGCTCATGAGCACCACAACATCGCCAGGTTGGACCTCAATGCGGCGTTCTGCGTAGGTGACGTCACTCATGGTTCCCAGTGGCAGCCCAGGGGCGAGAATCTCTTCCACTCTGCCGTCGGCTGCACGCTGGATCCACAGGGGTGGGATTCCGGCGCTGGAGTAGCGAAGCTCGCGTCCTTCGATTCGGCAGATCGCCAGGCACATCGCAAGGTGTGGCAGCCGCATGCCGCGGATTGCGTTGCTCATGCGCGAGAGGGAATCGCCGACGTCATCTCGGGGTGCTTCTGCGATGAACAGGCTTTTGGTTGCTGCCACCATCAGGCCTGCCTTGAGGCCATGCCCCGTTGCGTCGCCGAGGGCCAGCGTGGCGGTGCCGTCTGAGCGGACGTGGGCGTCGTAGTAGTCGCCGCCCACTTCGGTTGCGGTCTGCATTGCTGCTGCAACCTCCCAGCCTGGGATGACGGGGATTCTCTCCGGGAGCATCGAGAGCTGAACTTCGCGTGCCTCTTCCAGTTCGGCGCTTTTACGTGCGTCCTCTTCTTGCAGTCGCGCCCGTTCGACTTCTTGTCGAATGGTCTGCTCTTGGAGTTCCTCCACCCGGCGAAGCTCAAGCTCGAGTTGGCGTCGACGGCGTTGGAACCTCAAGGACAAGTGAGCGGACATGGCGAGGGGTACGGGCAGCACCAGAAAGACCATCCCGAGAAGGTATGGATACACCAGCTGAGGGCTCTGGAACGCAAGCCACAAGCCGGGCTCGCTAACGAAGGCCCCGATGTTGAAGCCAGTGAACGCCGCGACAAGTGTCAGGAGTGCGCCAAGTCCGATCACCCAGGCGTCGTCTTCGCGTCGCCAGACCGCCCACATGGAAATCCGAACGGCATCCAAGAGGCAAATCCATGCAGGAGCCCAGAAGACTGCCAGCATCGATTGGCTGGCCAGTTCTGCTTCGAGCATCCACAGACCGGCATAGAGCACCGCGACGACGAGGCTCGCGAGCGCGAGCCAGGCCCAACGGATCTTGCGGCGGCCGAAGAGCTCCCGGACGGCGGCCCACAAGAGCACGAAGAACGCCGGGAAGCCGGTCATCATGATCAGCCAGCTGACGATGTGTCCGTTGGCGCTGCCGTCGAAGACCAGCTCCGGTCTGCCGACCGAGCCTCCGTGGATCACTGCAATGGTGAGTATGCCCGTGGACAGGCCGAACCAGAGGTTGGCGCGGTCGCGCCGATCCAGGGCGTAGAGCAGGAGATGCACGAAGCTCAAGAGCCCCAGCACTCCCATGATCAGGCCCTCAGTCCAGAGCGAACGGGCGGCGTTCACGTAGCGCGGAATGAACTGCTGCGCTCTGCCGATCAGTACGTGCGGTCCGGCGGGCAGGTGAACGTTCTCGCGGTGAGCCATCATCGTGCTTGTCGGGATGGATCGATTCGAGAAGCGGATCGCGATCAAGTGGCTTCGGGCCGGGGTAAGGGCCGGGGTAAGGGTGAAGGTTGTGGGGAGACCCTTGGGAGCGTAGATTGCGTCGGCGGTTTGTCCTGATCCGATGGTTCCGTGGCCACCAACTAGGCGTCCGTCGATCCAGATTTCGGATGCGCCTAGATGGTAGAGAGACAGAGCCAGAGAGGTGTTCTCTAAGATCCCTTCGACCTCCAGGTGCAGGCGGAACCAACCGATGCCTTGCCAGAATGTGCCTTCGGTGGCAGGCGGTTTCACCGGGTCGACGAGTGCCCATGAAGAATCATCGAATTCAGGATTGGCCCACTCGGGAGAGTCTCCTTCTTGAAAGCGCCAGGCGACCTCGCCTAGGTCGATGAAGTCGGCGGGCTCCAGAGCGGCCGTGGAGACTAGGGCTGAGCCGTTGCCGGTGCTGGCAAGTGCGGGTGCTGGCGCTAGGGCGATCAGAGCCAGGGTTAGAGCGAGAGCTAGGAGCGCGGCAAGGACAAAAGTCCGCGGGCGGACGATGATCGGGATCATTGCGGAGTCCTGTCTCAGGGGGCCATATTAGTCGCCACCCTGCCGATGGACTTTGGGGGTGAGGTGGCGGGGAAGTGCTTGGAAGCGCTTCAAGCGAAGGAGCGGTTTGGAGATTCTATCGCCTGAGAACTTGGGTCAGGTGGGGGCGGGGGCGAGCGGGGCAGAGACCAGGGCGTGGTCCGGATCGACATGCGGCTTTTTCATTGATCAGGGGCCTGGCCTGTCTTGCGGCTACGGCTTGCCGCGCCTTCGAGGCCGCTGTCGCTCTCGGAAGTACCGTTTCGCAATGTCAGTGGAGGTCTTTGTGAGCACAGAACTCAAGAAGGTTCGCAGCGCTTGGACTCTTGGGTTGCGTGGGTTCCATTCGAACACGCGGGCCCGACCGACGGTTCGACTCACAAGGAGTCCTGCAGCTTCGAATTTTTCCAGTTGCTCGCGCGCTCTGCTCGGGGACATCCAGAAGACGAGCTGAAGTCCTAGGAGGGACGAGTTCTGGCACTCACCAGTGCCCACTTCTGGGCGCTAGACCGGTTACTCTAGTTGCCATGACTCTTGAAACGCCGCCACTGTCATCACCAGCGCCCAGCCGCGCGAGAAGCGCGACCGCCGCCCTGGCCTACCTAGCGCTTGCGGTCGCCACCCTCATCCAAGCCGTGTCAACCGCCCAAGCAGCGCCCAACTCGCTTGGCGCACCCCTGCCTCCAACCGACTGCGTCGAAGCCCTGCGCTCGGCCAATATCGAGCGCCTCAAAGGCAACACCGCAGGCGAACTGACCAAGCTGCGCGCTGCCCAGCCACCCTGCGATTCAGGGATCACCGGTCTAGCGGCCATGCTCCGGTTTCATCGTCGTGCACCTCTCCCGCCGGAAGAGTTCGATGCACTCAGTCGCGCCGTCGTAGACAAGACGTCGGTGCCAGGCTTCCAATTGTCTTTCGGCGTGGCACAGCAACTGGTGCGCCAAAGCGATCTCGATCCCGACATTCTCCGTCGCGTGGTGGAGCTACTCGAGGCGCGAAGTAACCAGGAGACGGGTGAGCAGGCCGCCGGTAGCCAAGGCTTTGCAGAACGAGAACTTCAGGTTCGGCGCTTGCGTGTTGTGGCAGAGGCCCACCTCAAGCTCGACAACCACGAACAGTACGCGGCCACGTTGGAACGCCTGTTTGCGTTGGACAAGCCAGACGATGTGGCATGGGCACTCTTGACCTACTACCGCGAAGCCGAGAACTGGGACCGGACTCTCGAACTCTTAGAAGGCCTCAAAGAAAGCAATCCGCATCTGCAGCCGTCGTATGTGCTCACCCTAGCCAGGGCTGGCCGACGCGCGCCGCTGATGAAGGAGCTCGAGGCTCTGGCCGTTGAAGCGGAGAGCCGGCGGGCAACGGCGACGACTTCGGCTGCGAACGGCGCTGGAGACGCTGCGGAAGGCGCTGTGCAGACCACTGGGGAGGGCACTAAGAGAAGTACCGCGAAATCAGCCGCTATCTTCATTGGCAACGGCGCCAAACCGCCTGGTGAGGGCATTGGTGGGAGTCACACCGAGGTCCGCTTCTTCACATCGATCGCCACCGAGATCGCCTGGCAGTTTCGCGATGGTGGTCACGATCAAGATGCGGAAACAGTGTTCAGGCGCATTCTCTCAGTGGACCCAAACCACGTGATCGCAAATCAGGCGCTGCTGCACTATTACGGCAGCGACGCAGAGCGTGCCGCCTACCAAGACGCTGTTGCGACTCAGCGCGCGGCGACGACGGACCCTGTGGAGCTCGTGAATCAAGGAGCAGACTTGCTCGCCGGTCGTGACTACCAGGGGGCCTACGATGTGTTGCTGCGGGTGGTGAGTGACTTCGCCGATGACGGTGTGTTGGAGGGTGAAGCAGTTTGGTACAACTTTGCGATTGCGGCGTATCGGGTGGAACAATGGGAGCATGCGGCGAACGCCTTTGGCAACGCGCTCGAGCACAGCGAACGAGTGCAGTCGTTGGTGTTCGGGGGTATGGCTAAGGCGAAGCAAGGCCAGCACCAAGAGGCCATTCCGATGCTCCAGCGCGCTTTGGAGCTTGATCCCAAACAGCGCTCGGCGCACTACCAGCTGTGGGTGAGTTTTCGGACGCTAGGCAACGAGTCTGAGGCAGCAAAGCACCGCGCTGCGTACGACGCCAACCAGTAGGCCTGCTGCATAGCTCTGCTGCATAGCTCTGCTGGGTAGGTCGGTGTAGCTGCTTGGGTAGCCTTGCTGCGTAAGCCTGCTGCGTAAGCCTGCTGCTCTGCCGGGTGGCTCTGTTGCTTTGGCACGTTGCCCCTGGTGTGTCGCGCCGGCGTGCTGCCCTGGTGGTGGCCCGGCTGAGGCGTTCTCTTGGAGGCCAAGGCCGCTTGCTCAGAAGCGCTGCGCGTACTCGCGGAATTGCTCGTTCATTTCACTCAGGGTCATTCCATAGACCTGCGTGATCGCGTCTCGGGGTGGGTACCCTTCAATCAAGTAGAGCAGGAAGGCCGGGAATTTGGTCAAGGCCCAGTCTCCATCGACACCTTTGGATCCGCGTTTGGTCGCATCTCCGTGGCGAAGAAAGTGAACAAACAGCCACGACATTCCATAGTTGAGTGGACCGCGCTCGCCGGTGAACAGAGGGTATGGCGTCAAGAACAACTCACCGAGTGTGGGTGCGTCGCCCTTGCGAATGGCATCTTTGGTTTGGTCTAGCGTCCAACCTGTGCCGGTGCGCTTGCGGGTGGCACCACCGTGGTAGTCCAAGACATAGCGGCCCTTGATGGCTCGGCCGATCTCGATCTCGCCTTTCCGGTTGACGGTGGAGTTGCCTAGATACTCAGCCAAGCCTTCGTTGAACCACGGGCCTGGGTTCACGCCCGGTTCAAGCAAGTAGCGATAGAGGTACGCGTGTGTCGCCTCGTGCAGCAGGGTACTGAGGAGTTCTTCGGTGTTGGACCGTTCCTGATGAAACGCCAGGAATCCTGGGTGAGAGTAGAAGCCTGAGTAGTTACCGCCGATCGTGAACATGCTGCCTGAGAGCCTTAGGAAGTTCGACCGCTGCCCGTAGAAGTAGACCGCCAGTTTGTTTCCGTCTGGCATGAGCTCAATGTCACGACCGAACAGGCGATCGAGAAAGTTGAAGGTTGCTTCAAGGTTGATGGCAATCGTTCGGGCGATGTCATCGCCGTCCGCATCTGTGGTGACCACAAAACGTTGGCTGGCGATGCGTTTGCGTTGCTCCTTGTTGATGAAGCGTTCAGCCGTTGCGGCATAACCCACCAGGATTTCGGATTGCTGTCCTCGAGACATGCGTCGAATTTCTAGGTCGCGCTCGGTGCGGGCTAGGTTAGGGGTGAGTTGCCTAAACGGTGCGTTGGTTTCGAAGTTGGAACCTTGAGAGTAGTCCATTGTCCACTGCAAGACGGTCTCTTTGGGTTCGCCGCTTGCTGTGCGCGCGGGTGCATAGCGCCAGCTGCCGATGAGTTGCTTGGTCGCCTCGACGACGACTGGATCGAACTCCGTGCTGGGGGTGACCGAGAGCACGTCGACCGAGGAGACGTTGCCGCGGGCGTCGATGGTGGCTTTGATCTGGACTTCGGGCGCTTGGCCGGTTTGAGCGATCTCTGGCGGAGTCATGAGCGATCGCAAGATAACGACGGGCGCGGTCTCTTGGGCCGTCCCTGGTTGGGGGAGCGCAAGGATGCTGGTGGTTGTTATGGCCAGTGCGAGGAGGGCCGTGGTGTGGCGGTTCATTTCTGCAGATTCGTCCTACGCCTTGGCCAAAACTCGAGATCGGCAGGACACTCTTCCGCTTGCTCGAGGGCTTGTGGATCTTCCACGGGATACAGGACTAGGCCGCTCAGCAGCATGGACTTTAGGTTTGGAGTGTCGTCGCAGTGGTAGTTCACGGCGAACACTCGTCTTCCCAACTCAACGCTCGAGCAATCTTGGGCAGTAGAGGCCGGGATCAGAAACTCGGTCTGTTCCAAGGTGCTCGACACCCAGCAGCCGGGCGGGGGATACGGTTTGTTGCGTTCCTTGAATTGCGCGACAAATGTACGCCCGGGCCGCACGAGCAGCGTCACGTATGGCTGATCTTCAATGAAACCACGAAGGTCGAAGCTCAAGCCTTGCCAGCGCCCCTTGATAAGTGAGTAGCGCGAAAGGAGCAACCGTTGCGGCGTTCCGCACTGCAAGACGTCGACCTCATGTGCCCAGACACGGGTCCAAGGAATCATCATGCACATGGACTCCGCTTGCGCGGCGAGCAGGAGAAGAGAACCGAAGCTGATTGCTCGTTTGGTCATTGGTCATTGGTCATTGGTCATTGGCGCATGCGGCGCGGTTGGACAGCCTCGTGGCTGGCGACCTTGGTGGCCGAGGGTTGGCAAGCATTATTGATTGAGTTTATAGGGCCCTGACTCCGGACTAATGGGGGAGAAGGTCGAGAGTTTCTTCGCAGCGTTCCAAGAAGACGGTCCCAAGGGGCCGGACGAGGAGTCCGCGGATGAATCGGCGGTCAAACGTTCGCTAGCCGATAGCTGGTGCTTCGTCCACCGCTCGGGTTTTTGATCAAGATGCCTCGCTCCACAAGATCGTTGATGTCTCTGAGCGCGGTATCGCTCGAGCACTTGGCTAGCTTCGCGTACTTCGACGTGTTGAGTTGCCCTTTGAAGTTGTCGAGCAGGCGATTGATGATGAGCTGTTGGCGCGGGTTGACTGGGTCAGGTTGATCCGTTGCCAGAGGTCCGCTTTGCGCAGCACGGAACCCAGAGTTCTTTCAGCATCTTCGATGGTGTGATCGAGGCAATCCAGAAACCATGCGATCCAACCTGTGATGTCTAGAGTGCCGCGTTGGGCGAACTCGAGTTGACGGTAGTACTCCTTCCGCTTCTGCTCGATGCCTGAAGACATGCTGTAGAAACGGTCCTTGGTGCCGTCTGCTTGAGAGAGCGCCATGTCGGCGATTGCTCGCGCGATGCGGCCATTGCCGTCGGCGAACGGGTGGATCGTCACGAACCAGAAATGTGCAACGGCCGCTCTGAGCACTGGATCGATGGCAGGGGATGATTCGAACCACTCGATGAAGCGGTCCATCTCACTGGCGACGGTGGTGGCATCGGGTGCTTGAAAGTGGACCTTCTCTCTACCAAGTGGTCCTGAGACGATCTGCATTGGACCCGTCTCGTCACCGCGCCAGGCGCCGACGACGATGCGGTGCATGCCACTCCGCCCGGTTGGGAAGAGGGCAGAGTGCCAACCGAAGAGGCGTTCGGTGGTCAGTGGTTCGGCGAAATTGCGAGTTGCGTCGAGCGTCATCTCGACATGGCCTTCCACTTCGCGCGAGGGGTTCACAAGTCCGCCGTGATCGAGGCCAAGCCTGCTAGCGATGGATGAGCGGACCTCTTCTGGATTCAAGTGCTCGCCTTCGATGGCCGAGGACTTGACGATCTCTTCGGTCAGCGCGGAGAGGTTGGCTTCTTCGCGGAGTTCGAAGCCTAGGGCCTCCAACTTGCCGAGGTGCCTTCCTTGCTTGTGCCTTACCGCAGCCAGTCGCTTGACCAGCTCATCGCTGTTCCACGTGAGGTTTGGCCAGTCAGGCTGTTGGTAGATGAGGTCATAATCGCCGCGCTTTCTGCGGTGCTTATATGCGGTTATGTGCGCGATCGCTCTTTATGCGCCGCAAAATGTGCGGGGAATAAGGAGCTATTCGCCGCAAACCGGCCATCTGACCCCCCGGAAGAAGGACTTGTTCCGCTACACCGGCCTTCTGTCGGATGTCCAATGCCATGGATGGCGAAGCCCGAGTGGATCCCCGGGGTTCTAGTGGCTCGACACCACGGCTCCTGACGGACATCGGTGCCAAGCCTCTCCAATGGTCGAACGAAGGCGGAAGGCACTACTACGTCTACTACGGGTCAGCCGCCTCCACAGCGTCCAGCTCACCAGGCGCTACCAGAACGATGCCGGCAACTACAACGACAGTGACAGTTCTCAGGAGCCGAGCTGCTGCGGATCTCACAACTGGCCACCCAGGCCTATGGGCCGGATCGCGGCACTTCGCGGGCCGAGCGTCCCGCTGCAAAAGTGGCAGCGTAGAGCCTCATTTATCAGGCGCAGGGTGGTTCGATTTTTGTGGACCGCCGCGCCTGATTCGTGCATACTGAATAAGGGACGAATAACGAACGAGGCTCGCTATGGAACACCGCACACAGGACACTTACCCGCTGACCCATTTTCGTCAGCACACAAGCGATCACCTTGAGCGCCTCGCCGAAGGCCGGGTGGAAACCATCACCCAAAACGGTGAAGCAGCCATGGTGGTGATGAGCCCCGAGACCTACGATGCGATGCGGATCACGCTTGAACGTGGCCATCTTTGGGACGAAGCGATCGCGCGGTTTTCGGAAGATCGCGGCGTTGACGCCCGCCAGGCAATTGAAGGCGTTGCGAAGAAGCTGGGCTTGGAGTTGTGACCCAGCAGCGCTACCAGGTCAAATACGAGCCTTTGGCCCTGGCCGCTCTCGAAGAAGCGGCAGAGTACATCAAAGAACGCAATGGTCCCGGTGGTCCCGGTGCGTCTTCAAGCTGGCTTCAGGCCATGCTTGCTTCGACCTCGAAGCTCGAACACCTGCCTACAGCTTTCGCTGTGTGGACCGAACGTGCAGGAGTCTTGGTCTACGCCAAGTTGGCCCTACCGCGTCTTCTACGTTGTTGATGATGAAGCGGCAGTCGTTCATGTGATCGATGTCGTGCACACGGCACGCGAAACCAAGCTCGCCGCTTACCGCGACTAGGGCAAGGTCTCACTCGTCGGTAGACAACGCCCACAGTGTCGAAGTGCATCGCAGATACATCGTGCCGCCCGCGACTGCCGGTGTGGACATGCACGGTTCGCCCATGTCGCTGCTTGCGAGTTCGGCAAACGGCGGGGAGCTGGACCGTACGCGCACCACGCCATCTTCGCCCGCTAGATAGATCTTGCCGTCGCTGGCGATGGGGGATGCGCTGAAGGCGCCGTCGGTGCGTTCTCTCAAAAGCCGGGAGCCGGTGGCGAGATCTAGGACGTTGAAGACGCCTGTGTCGCGCACAAAGAACAGTCGATCTTGGTAGGCCACCGGTGTTGAGGTGTAGGGACCTCCGGGTTCGGATGTCCAAGCCAGTTCACTGCCCTCGACTAGGCCCTGAGACTTTGCAGAGACGGCAAAGATTTCTTTGCCTTTGTAGCCGCCGGCGAGGATCACCAGATCGCCCGCGACGAAGGGGGTCGGTGTCTTGACCTCGAGATCGCGAGCGAACCGCCAGAGTTCTTCACCGGTATCGGGATCGAGACCGCGATCGAAGTCGCCGCCTGAGACGATCAGCTGGGTGCGTCCGTCGGCTTGGTGAATGGTGGGGGTTGCCCAGATCGGCTTTTCGTCGCGGGTCACTCTCCATTGCTGTTCGC
The DNA here is from genome assembly GCA_029263415.1 of Acidobacteriota bacterium. Taxonomy (GTDB): domain Bacteria; phylum Acidobacteriota; class Thermoanaerobaculia; order Multivoradales; family Multivoraceae; genus JAJCXN01. The sequence continues at coordinate 47,889 of JAJCXN010000019.1, read as the reverse complement.
CGGTTGCGAGGTCGAACGCTGCGATGAAGGAATTGGCGTGTCGATCGACCTGCAGAAATACCTTGTCGCCAAAGATGGTGGGCGAGCTGGCGTGGCCCCAATGCGAACCTGGATCTTCGAACAGGCCGGGGTCGAGCACGCCCAAGTCGACGCGCCATAGCAGTTTGCCTGCGAAGTCGTAGGCCGCGACACCTTGTGATCCGAAGATCGCGACGATGGTTTTGCCGTCAGTCGCCGGGGTGGCGTTCGCTTGACTCGCTTTGGGGTGCCGACTGATGCGGGGTTTGCCGTTGTAGGCCTCACGATCCCACTCCGGTTCGCCGGTCTCTGCGTCGATGCAGAAGATTCGCCAGGAGAAGGAGGCAGCTAGTTCTTGGTCCAGCTCGGCTCTGGTGTTGTTGGGTGCCGCGACTGCCTCGTCCGCAGGCTTGGTTGCTAGTGCCGGAAGCTCGCTCAGCGGGATGGCGGAGATGTAGAAAATCTTGCCGCCGGAGACGATGGGGCTCGAGTGGCTGGTGCCAGGGATCTCGAGCTTCCAACGCACATTGGTGCCTTGATCCGCGTCCCAGGTCAGGGGTAGGTCTTGGCCGTCGGCGATGCCGCGCGCGTGCTCGCCGCGGAACGAGGGCCACGAGTCTTTTGAGGCAGCTGTAGAGGGCGATGGGAAGGCCAGCGAGGTGACTAGGCTCAGCGCTATCGCTGAACACAGGGTAATGCGTCCGGGAAACATGATTCTCCTTAGGTGTGTGTTCCCAGATTCCCTGGGGCGCCGCCGTCGGTCTTTGTACGCCGGGCAGTGGGAGAAGTTCCAGCGTGCGTCATGTCCGCGTCACGGCGGGTTCGGGTGGCGAGGTTGAGTGGCCAGAACCCGTGGTTGTACTGAGGAACCGAGCTGGGGGCCGCACACTAGGAGGTCGCACTGGGAGGTCGAGTGGAGGACCGAACTGGGGACCGGAGGTGAGTTGAGGGGCTGAGTTGAGGAGGTGGTCCCAGGTGTCGAACTCAGGGCAGATCTCAGGGCCGATCTCAGGGCAGATCTCAAGCGCTGACTGAGGCAAGACGGAGAGCCGGACGCTACTGCTCGACCGGCTCCATCATCCGTCCTTGGCTGATCACTGCTTGCAGGCTGCGGGTGTTCAAGATGTCGTCGAGAGGGTTGTTGCGCAGCAAGAGCAGGTCAGCGCCAAACCCAGCTTCCACTTGGCCCACCTGTGAGGAGAGCCCCAACATCTCGGCGCTGCTGAGGCTCGCAGTGGTCAGAGCTTGGGCGGCAGTGAGGCCGGCTTCCACCAGGAGCGCCAGCTCTCGATGCGCCGAGTAGCCGGGAAAGACGGTTGGGTTATTGGTGTCTGTGCCCAGGGCCAGAGGGACGCCGGCTGCTGTTGCTCGCATGATGTTGCTGTTGAGGGCGCGCTTCCATTCTTCGAGTTCGGCTTCGGATTGGGCAGGGCCTCCGAATGCGAAGCCTGGGCCGTTGAGGCTCTCCAGCGCTTGGTTGGAGACCCCTAGCTGAGCGAACGGTTCCGCTTCGTAGTGACCTTCACCTCTGGCGAAAAGGCCTTCAAACAGCGACAGCGTGGGCACGTAGAAGACACGCTCTTGAGCCATTGCAGCAAGTGTTTCCGCAGCAATGGGGTCGTCTGCTGAATGCATGATTGCATCGACACCATTTGCCACTCCGTCAGCAACGTGCTCCGCTAGGCTAACGTGTGCGAACACCTTGAGGCCGCGTTGGTGGCTGGCGCTGGTGAGCTGTGCGATCTTCGTGTTAGAAAGCCGCGGCGTCGGTGGGTCGGGGCCTAACTGGTCTTCGATGATGATTTTGATTGCGTCCGCGCCGAGGCTCTTCTTGTGATCGAGCAAAGGCTCAACTGGCTCGGTTTCCGAGATCGAGACTGCGCCGCGCTCATAGACCACAGCCGGGTCGGCGTCAGGCGGAAAACCCCAGATCGTGCTGATTGGGTGGCTGCCCGGCGCCGTGATCAACGCGCCTGATCCGAGCAGCCTGGGACACCGGAGTTCGCCGGATGAGCAACGGCTTTTCCACTGGCGCAGTTGATCGTCGTTGCCGCCGCCACCCCCTGGCACGAAGATCGTTGTCACTCCGTAGCTGAGGAACTGTTCGAGCGCTTGGATTCGGTCGGCCTCGGTCTGCTCTTGCATGCCGCCGTCACCGATGTGAGCGTGTGCGTCGATCAGGCCCGGTATGACGTACAGGCCTTCTGCGTTTACAACCTGCTCGGCTCGCATGGTGGGCTCTGAGGCCGCTTCTGAGCCCGTTCCGGTGATCGAGATCGTGTCTGTGATCGCCACGATCACGCCGTCGCTGATTGCGATGTCTTTGGGCGAGGTCACGCGGTTCTCGCTGGCGATGACGATCGAGGCACCGGTGATCAGTAGGTCGACCTTATCTTCGGTCTTCTGGAGATCGTCTGTCGGTGCGGTGCAACCGGTCGCCACTAGAAGAGCTAGGCAGCAGTAGCGTCTCCATCGGTGCGTGAGTTGCTCCACGGAGACATGCGAGAGCGGATGCAGGTAGATCTCGGAGAGAACTTTGGAGCAGCCTTTGGGGAGGACTTGGGAGAGGACTTCGGAGAGGACAGAGTGGTGCGGCATGGACTCTCCAGTGCTGGTCAGACCTGCACGGTACGAACACAGTGTGAATGATCTTCGGCGTGAATGGTCTTCAGCGGTTGGCGGACGGTTCTGCCCACCCTAACGCTAGGCGCCTTGTGATCGCACACGCTTCAGTGCCGCTTCAGTGCCGCTTCAGTGGCGCTTCAGTGCCGCTTCAGGGGCGCTTCGGGGGAAGGCCGCAGAGTCACAAGTGCTTCGGGCGTGCCCGTGGTGCCACCACCGCTTAGGCCCAGATCACTCCTCGCGCAACGCAATCATGGGTTCGATCTGCGTGGCGCGCCTCGCGGGGCCTAGGCTCGCGATGACCACCACCGCAAGGAAGAGCGGAGCGAGCAGTGGACCGATCAAGGCTTGGCCTTCGACCTGGTGCAGAAAGCCCGCCAGCAGCCTGACTGCTAGCCAAGACCCGCCGATACCAAGTGCGAGTCCGATGAGCGCGGGTTGCGCAGCCTGGCGCACCACGTCGCGAAGCACTCTTGCTTGTCTTGCGCCAAGCGCCATTCGCAAGGCGAGCTCGCGCCGTCTCAGGGTGACGGCATAAGACGTGACCCCGTAGCTGCCGATCACACTCAGCCCGATGGCGACCAGGGCGAACGCTCCCACCAGAGCAGCGCGCAGCATGTCTTTGCTGACCGTCTGGTTGACAACGCTTTGCAGAGATCGCAGGTTGGCTAGTGGGATGTTGCCATCGACCGCCCAGACTGCATCACGCACTTGGGGCACCAAGCCTAGGTCTGCATTGAGCGGATCACCGTCGACACGGAGCACCACCGACTGTCGCCTGACCTGCCACGGAACGAGGCCCTGGCTCCTAGATAGGTACGCTTGAAAGGGTGCGGGCTCGTCGAGAGCTAAGTGCTTGGTGTCTGCAACCACTCCGACGATCACCGCGTCGCTGCCGGCAACCTTGATCTGAGCACCCAACGGATCGGCATCGGGCCAGAAGCGTTCCTTTGCGGTCTGGTTGATGACCACCACGGGGGCGCTCGATGCTCGATCTGCATGCTCAATGCCGCGCCCTGCGCTCAGCTGCGTGCCGATGGCTGAAAAGTAGTCGGGTGTGACGGTGCGCACTTCGATTGACCACTCTCCGTCTTCATCGTCGCTTGGTTGGCCTGGGACCATTAGGCCGTTGCCATCGAAGCCGCCAGAAAGCGGGATGATGTTGACGGTCGCCACCTTGCGGACGCCTGGGATGGCCCGCAGTCCCTCAAACACTTGGGCGTAGTAGGCGTCGAGTTCTGGTACACCTTCGTAGTCTGCTCCAGGAGGCGAGAGATCGAAGGTCAGTACGCCTCGCGGATCAATTCCAGCGTCAGTGTGTTGCAGGTTCAACAGGCTGCGGGCAAGCACGGCTCCGCTGGTGAGCAGGACCAGTGCAATGGCAACTTCTGCTGCAATCAGACCTGTTCGCAGTTGCAGGGTGGATCTGCCGACCGAGGTGCGGGATCTTGATTGGACATTGAAGGCGCCGCGGGTGATCGACAAGGCTGGCAGGGCGGCGCAAACGGCACCCACCAAGATCGCGCACACGACGATGGCAACTGCGGTCTTAGGATCTATGATGATGCGTTCAGCGCGTGGTAGTTCGGCGGTGGCAAGAGTAAGGATCTTGCCGAGCAGCGGTTGCGCTAAGGCCACGGCCGCCACTCCGCCCGCTAGGCCGAACAGCATGCCTTCGGCGAGTGCTGGTCTTAAGAGCGCCATGCGGCCGGCGCCCAATGATGCGCGCACAGCAAGTTCGTCCACGCGTTCGGTACTGCGGCCTAGGGTTAGGTTGGCGATGTTCAAAAGGGCGATGGCGAGCAGGCAAGCCATTGCAATCAAGAGCAGCACGAGGGTGCCGCGCACGTCGCCTAGTAGTCGGTCCTTGATGGGAACTAACGCCACGCCGCGCCCGGTATTGCTCCTGGGGTACTCGAGTTCCAGCCGAGCGGCGATGGTGCCGATTTCCGCTTGCGCCGCTTCGATGTTGACGTCTTGTTTGAGCCGGCCGATAGCAACGTAGCTCTCCGAACCTCGATTGGGTAGTCGATTGTCTTCGACTCCACCGTAGCCTAGCGGGCGCCACAATTCGGCGCTTTCGAAGCGACCAGAGAGGCCCGGGTCTTCAAAGGTCGATTTGGTGACTCCAACAATCACGTGCGGTGAGCCGTTGAGCAGGATCGACCGGCCGATCGCGTCTGGGTCAGCGTTGAAGCGGCTACGCCAAAGGGTACTGCTCAGGACAACCACGGCGTCGTTGCCGTCGACGTCTTCTTCGGCGAGGAAGAAACGACCGGCTCTAGGTTCAACGCCGAGGATTTCGAAGAAGCCGGAGTTGACCTGCGCGGCATCGAGACGTACCGGGTCGCCGCTGCCGGTGAGGATCGGGTTCCATTCATCGTAGGCCGAGATGTCTTCGAACGCTTCGTTTTGTTCTCGCCAATCCATGACATCTAGAAAGGCAACGGTGGCACCGATTTTCAACTCGCCATCCTCTGTGCCTACCAGCTGCAGCAGCCGTGCGGGTTCAGCGTACGGCAGTGGCTTGAGTAGGACGTCGTCGACCACCGTCCACATGGCGGCGACACCGCCTAAGCCGATGGCAAGGGTGGCGATGACCAAGCAGGTCCAGCCGGGTCGACGGGCGAGCGCGCGTACGGCGACTGTGAGGTCGCGTTGAAGGTTGTCGAAGATTAGACGGTGCCTGACCGGTTCGCTGGTGCCCGGTGCGTTGGTGCCCGGTGCGCTGGTGCCCGGTTCGCTGGTGTTGAGCGGTTGGGGAGGGGAGAGTGTGCGGCGTAGTTCAGCCCAGTGAGCGGCAGGTGCGTCGACAAGGGTGTCGAGGATTGCTTGCCAGGACCCCCGAGAACGCTCGCCGCCTTGCTTGCGATGGGTTTCGGAACGGCCGTTGGTGCCGTGTTTGTGGTTCTTGGCGGGTCCGGCGTTGGACTGGGCGTTGTGGTTGCTGAGGGCGTGGCCGTCGCTGATGCCGCGGCCGCCGGTGTCGCCATCGGCATCGGCATCGCCATCGCCATCGCCATCGCTGCTGCGGCTATCGCTAGCCAGTTGCTGATGCAGTTGTATGAGGTCTTGCCCGTACCTTTCCCTGAGTCGGCGCGGGTACAGGCGCACCAACAGTCGCAGTAGGAGGCTCGGTTGGGGGGTGTTTGGACGGGACTCGGTGCGGGTCTGCGGGCCGTTCGTGGCTTCAGGCGCGCCGTCAGGCGTGTTGCCAGCTGTGCTGGAAGTTGTGTTGCCAGCACTGTTGGCAGGCTTCGTAGCGGGCGTTCGGTCAATGGAGCTGTCAGTCACGGGGTTGACTCCAGACCGCGTTCGATCGCGTTTCTCAAGTCCGGTGAAGCGCCTAGCGCTCGACCCAAGGTCTCGGCTTCGTTGATGACTCGGGTGCGGCCAGCCTTGGTGATCGAGAAGCTCCGCGTGCGATCGGCGCCGCCAGAGGGGCCGTCGTTGACCTCGCTCTCGGTCAGCAGGCCAGCGTCGACTAGGCGGTCGAGCACGCGATAGAGATTGCCGGGACGTACACGAACCGAGTGTGACGTTCGTTCCTCAATGGCGCGCACCAGACCGTAGCCGTGGTGGCTGTCATCAAAGAGTACGGTCAGGACCATCAGCTCCATAGGTTGCATGGGGCGTGAAAGGACAGAGTTGGGTGCCATCGGGTGCTCTCCGCGTAAGTAGTCTCGTTATGAGAATACTCAATACGAAGGCACTGTCAATAGGTTGCGTCGATCGTCGCTATGGCCGGCAAGAGCCGCAGGGCCAAGAGCCGCAGGGCCAAGAGACTGCAGGGCCAAGAGACTCAGGGTGCAGAGACCGCACGACCGCGAATCTGCAAAACCGCGAATCTGCAGGACCGCGAATCTGTAGCGCCGCAAAACTGTGGGGCTGAGAGACAGCAGAGCCGGGCCGCGAGCTAAGAGGCCATCAACTCCGCAGGATGCAGCTCGTCAATGTTCACGCCCACCAGCTTGGACACGCCCTTCTCAGCCATGGTCACCCCATACAGAGTGGAGGCAGCTTCCATCGAGAGCTTGTTGTGGGTGACCACCAGGAACTGAGTGTCCTTGGACATTTCGCGCAAGGTCTCGATGAAGCGGATGCAGTTGGCGTCATCCAGCGGGGCGTCGACCTCATCAAGGATGCAGAACGGTGAGGGTTTGTGGCGGAAGAGAGCGAACAAAAGCGCGATGGCGGTGAGGGCCTTCTCGCCACCGGACATGAGCTGGATGTTCTGTAGGCGTTTGCCGGGAGGTCGAGCGACGATCTCGATGCCTGAGTCGAGCGGATCGTCCTCGTCTTGCAGGCGCATGCCGGCCTCGCCGCCGCGGAAGAGATTAGTGAAGGACTCGCCGAAGTACTCGTTGACCTCGGTGAAGGCCTTCATGAAGCGATCGATGGAGGTGGCGTTGATCTCTTCGATGGTCTTACGCAGGCTCAAGATTGACGCTTGCACGTCGGCGCGTTGCTGGGTCAAGAAGACATGGCGTTCTGCTTGTTCGGTGTACTCCTCGGCGGCGAGCACGTTGACGGGGCCCATGCGGTCCATGATGTGCTTGAGGTTGTCGAGCTCGGCGATGAGTTCGGGCAGGTTGGGCGGGATCAGGGGGGCGGGTGGTTCTGCTTCGGCGTCCGCTTCTTGGGCGGCGACTTCCGTGCTTTCGGTCTCTGTTGCGTCACCCTCAGCTGCCTCAGTGGATCCTGCTACGCCCTCGTTCGCGTCGCTGTCGTCGGCGCCGCTGGCTGCTTCCGGTTGAGCGACCTCTGCTACTGCTACTTGAGTCGGCAAGACCAGCAGCTCATCAAACTCTTTCTCGTAGGTCTCGGCGATGTGCTCGGCCTGCTGCTTTTGCTGTGCTTCGCTGACGCGCAGTTCCTGCATCTGAGCGCGCATGGAGTCACGTTCTTCGCGCTTGGTGGCGGCGGCCTCTTCATGTTGGCGGAGCAGAGTGCGTTGGGCGTCTAGCGCCTGTTGCACTTGCACCTTTGCCTCTTCAGCTTCGCCGCGATCCTCCAGTGCACGCTGCAGGTCCACGCGCGCTTGCTCCACCTCGCCAGACATCTGCTCTTGGCGGGTGACGAGGGCAGTGCGATCTTCTGCCCAGCGCACCAGGAATTCGCTGACTTCTTCGCTGAGTAGATGGAGGCGATCGGTCTCCTGCGCGTGCGAGGTGACCCGTTCTTCCAGCAAGCGCAGTTGGCTCTTGCGACCCTCGCCCTCGGTTTTGGCTTCTTGCAGGAAGTCGCGCGCCTTGGCCATTTCGGCTTGCACGCCTTCGACCTTCGCCTCGAGTTCGCTGTGCGCTTTCTGCACGGTGTCGAACTCGGACGTGACGTCTTTGCCGGTGGTTTCGATCTTGGTGATGAGTTCGGCAATCTCCTGATGCTCTTCGGCGATGCCGCGGCTCTCGGCGTCTAGTCGCTCCACACGATGCTGCTGGTCTTGGCGACGGGCAGTGGCAATCGCGAGTTGTTGCTTCTTCTCGCTCAAGATGCTTGCCACCTTGTTGGCCTTGGCTGCTGTTTCGGTGCGGCGAGCGACGAGCTCTTGCAGCCGCTCCTTGCCTGAGGCAATTTCGGTGAGCAGCAGAGGCAGTCGCTCGCCGACTTGCTGCATCTCGTTGGAGCGGCCGAGGGCTCCAGGCGCTGCGGCTTCAGAGCGCACGCGTACCAGGCCCGCCTGCATGCACAGGGCGTCTTCGCTGAGGAAGGCGAGGTGCGGATGAGCGACACTCAACTCGGACGCAATCTGGGCCGACTCCGCGAAGACTGCGGGCGGGAGGGCGCGTGCCAGGTTGGGATCTAGGTCGAGCACGTCGCTGAGGATGCCTGCGACGCCCGGACACCAGGTGCCTGCTGTGGCGTCGTCGGGTGCGTGGTCGCCTGAGTAGTCGTTCGCGTGGTCGTCCACGTCGATCTCGACCTGGTACTCCTGGTGTTCGTAGTCGGTGACGGTCTCGGTGATCACTCGGGAGCGCGTTTCTTTGCGGGTCTTGGGAGCCGCTGCGGAAAAGACTCTGCTATTGGCAGTTGAGGCCGATTCCGGGGTGGTTGTAGCGGGCGCGTCGGCTCTTCTGGCTGCGGTCTGCCGACGGAACGGAGAAAGCAGGACATCGAGCCAGCTGCGCTTGACCGCTGCCGGTGCCGGTGTGGGCGTCGGCGCAGGAGTGGGTTCGAGCGCGGGCGTGCTTTCCGGTGCCTCACTGGCGACATCGGCTGCTTCAACTGGCACCGGAACGTCGACAGTCTCTTCGACGGTGCGCTGCACTTCACGTTGGATCGGCACGCGTCGCGTCTTGGTGACGGTCTTTTTGGCCTTCTGGGTCTTCTGCGCCTTCGCATGCACCCGCAACGAGGCATACGGATCGCCCGCCAGTTCGTCGCTCTCGACCGATCGCAGCACGGTGGCGTCCAGGTTGCGGGCCGCGAGCTCGCGAGCGAGCGCAACCGGATCTTCGTCCGCCGGGAGCACAACGGCATCGAGGTAAGGTGCGAGGAAGGTGTCGATGCTCTTTTCGAACTTTGCGGGCAGTCGCGAACTCGATAGCAGTTGATCGAGAAAATCCGTGCCCTCAAGGCCGATGTCGTCGATCGCTTTGCGCACACCTTCGCGACGTTCTTCGTCGGCCTTGGCGAGTTCTTCGAGGATGGCCTGGCGCTGTTCGAGTTGCGAACTTTCGAGGCGCTGTTGCTCGCAGGCTTCGCTGCAAGCGGCCTCTTCTTTGACCGTTGCGTCCAGCGCCGCGCGAACCTGCGTTGCTTCTTCGCTAGCCTGGTTGCTCTCGACTTCGAAAATCTTGGTCTGCTTGTCGGATTCTTCGAGAATGGCTTTGGCTTGCTCGATCTGTGTCGCCTTCTCTTCTTGCGACGTTTTGGCCCGTTCGGAGCGGAACTGGGCCTTCTCGAGGTCCATTTGATTGCGCTGCACGCGCTGCTGCACCGTGTTCACCTGGGCAGACGAGGCCGCCATGCTCTGGCGCATCTCGGCTTCTTTGGCCTGCACTTCTTTGAGCGCACCAGCGGCCGTCTCGAGCTTGCTGGATCCTGATTCGACCAGTGACAGCGCTTGTCCGCGATCATCAATCAGCGTCTGCTTGCGCGCTTCGAGAGTCTTGAGTGCTTCGAGATGCTCGTGCATTTGGCGCTGGCGCTGTTCAGCGATGCGCACGCCGTTGTCGATGCGTTCGGCAATCTGGCCGATGGTGGCACGCGTGCCCCGGATGAACTCCTGGCGGCCCTCGATCTTGGCGCCTAGCTCGGCGCTGAGTTGGTGACGCTTACCGATGTCGCGGGTCAGTTGGTCGAGCTTCTCGCGGGCCTCGGCAAGCTCAGCTTCGATGCTCGAAAGCGCTGCGCCCATGGCGGCGTCGGCATCTGAGTTCTCGGTCAAAGAGCTTCCGAGTGCGCTCAGCTTCTCGTGGAGTACAGCGTAGCGGCCGACCAACACGGTGTGAAGCAGTTGGCGGTAGTTGGCCTCCCGTTCCTTGAAACGCAGAGCTGCGTTCGACTGCCGCTTCAGCGACCTTAAGGCGCGATCGACTTCAGAGACGATGTCGTCGAGCCGCATGCGATTGGCGGTGGCGTCTTCGAGCTTGAGCTCGGCGAGCCGCTTGCGCGCTTTGTAACGGGTGACGCCGGCGGCCTCTTCAATCAGCTTGCGACGTTCGGTTGGCTTGCTCGAGAGGATCTGGCCGATCCGCCCCTGCTCGATCACCGAGTAGGCGCGCACGCCAAGACCGGTGTCGGCGAGGATGTCCTTGATCTCCTTGAGGCGGACGATCTTGTCGTTGAGCCGATACTGGCTCTCGCCACTCCTGAAGATGCGGCGGCCAATGATCAGCTTGCCGTTTTCTGCGCCGTGGATGTCTTCGTCGGTCTCGAGAGTGAGGCTGACCTCTGCCATGCCGAGCGGTTTGCGTCGATCGGTGCCACTGAAGATGACGTCTTCCATCTTGCCGCCGCGCAGCGACTTGGCGCTTTGCTCACCCAGAACCCAGGTGATGGCCTCAGAGAGGTTGCTTTTGCCACAGCCGTTCGGGCCCACGATCGCGGTAATGCCGTCGGCGAATTCGGTGCTGACGGGATCGACGAACGATTTGAAGCCCGAGATGTCGATGTTCTTTAGCTTAAGCATTTAAGAGTGTTGTTCGCCGTGTTCAAAGTGAGGAAGTGGAGGTTTGTTAGGCGCTGCGGTTTTCCGAGGTATTAGGTAGAAAAAATCGGGGGAACGGTGCCGTTTTGGCACGTTTCGAGTGGCCTGAAGGAAACGGGAGCTGACTGCGGGCTGATCCGAGCCGGGAGCCTCGCTGGCCTGTGGGTACACGATAGCAAGCCCAGTGGAACCACCACAACAGGTAGTGGTGCGTAATCGTGTAACCCCAATATATAGAGTGAGATAGGGGAAGTTCGATGTGGCTTTTGCCTGTGGAAATCCGGTGCGATCTGCTGCGGATGCTTGCGGATTCGGCAATTCTAGTGATCGTCGAAAGCCTTTATTGACAGTACTTTCGAGGTTACCCACACCTGTGGATGGCCTGTGGATAAGTGGGGCTGTGGAAGGACGCTGAGGGCCGCGTGTGGGCGCTTGATCCGGTCTTCGGTCGGGGGCCGATATGTGTGGAGATTCCGGGCTCCACCAGAGCCGGCTCGGCGGTGGTAAGCAACGGGGGCCGAGCAGCCAATCGTCGACCGCACACAGGGCTCGCTCTCCAAACGGCTGAGCAACGCCGGGGTTGACCAGCATGGGGCCGTCCAGCACGAGACCTAACAGCACGAGACCTAACAGCACGGGGCCGTCCAGCACGGGCCTGGCCAGCACGGGCCGACCAGCGCGGGCCTGGCCAGCACGGGACCGACCAGCTCAGAGCGTTCGATCACACCGGCTGATTTCGGTAGCGCCGTGACGTGCACGGGGCGCACGCTGCTCTTATGCCCGCGGAAGCGCTCTGGCCTGCCGAGACCTAGGGCTCCGGTTGAGGCTGGGGCCTGATCTTGTCGAAGAAGAACACGACCCAAAGGACCAGCGGCATGGCGAACTTGAACGGTAGGTCGAGTAAATGCTTGCCGAGACCCCAGAAGTTCTGCCAAAGACTGCTGAAGTTCTCACTGCTCCAGCTGCCGAGTTGGGTGGCCAAGGTGAATTTGACCCAGAAGAAGAGCAAGATGATGTGAAAGAACACCAAGGCGAGCATGGCCCAACCCAGCGCCTGCATGCGTCGTTTGAAGGGGACCCCAGGCACTGCGAGGAACAAGAGCGCCATCAGCAAGGAGTTGAACTGCACATCAGTCACCCGCACCGAGCCCACATGTCCGGTGGAGGTCTTGAGCTTCAGGTCGGTGCGGTTGATCAGCAGGTGGTGATCGTCATGTCGCCTAACCGATGTTTTGTTACCGATTTCCGACAGGCGCAAAACATTGTTGGTCGCGGTGGTCAGAAACAGGTTGTAGTACGGGGTGACTAGCAGCCATACCAGCACCACTGGGATGAGCCAGATCGCGAGGCCTTTGAGGAACTGATTGAAGTTCACGGCAGTGTCACGGGCTCAGGCTTGAGCACCGGTCGGTTCAGCATCCGGCCTTTCGGGCGCGGCGAACTTGTTGGCCCAGAACATCCACAGCAGCACACCAAAGGCGATGACGATGGTCTGCCAGATCACCGTGTGGGAACTGTCAAACAAAGCGGGAAAGTAGGAGCCGGTAAGAAAGAGCGCCACCACCCGGATGAGGTTGACGAACTGAATGGCAACCACGCCGAGCGCAAGACCGATCAGCCGCGCTTTGATCGGCGCCGGGAATGAGAGCACGGCCGAGACAAAGATGATCACGGTCTCCAGTCCGTTACAGCCGTTCATGATGTCCACGGCGAACTTGGAACCAAAGACCTGGGTGCCCTTCATGGTGACGTTTTGCCCGACCAGATTGAGCACGGCGCCTGAGGTTTTGGCCACGCCCATAGTGAACGGATCGACGAAGGCGCTGTTTACCCAGTTGAGCGACAGCAAGGTGAAGCCGCCGCCCAACAGGACCAGGAACAAAGTAAGGAAAGTGATCTCTTGCTTGTACTGGCGCCAGCCTGCGGGCTTGTCAGTCTGGTCGGTCTTGGAACTCTGAGCTTTGGGCGAATCGGTCATACGGGGAAAGGTCCTGAGACGATGGTCATAACGGGCAATGTTGCCGGAGGTGCCTTGAGGCGCGAAGTCGTGCAGTTGACGTTGGCCACGGGCCCTAGCGAGGTGTGCGACGATAGCAAAGGTGACGCCCCGGGGGAGTCACAAAGGAGGGGAGTGACAAACGAGCGCTGCTGGATTGACCACGGTCTTCGATTCAGCCGCCAAGACGATTGACACGCTGGGGTGGCGGGCCTAGCATGCCGATACCACGAGGCCCACGCAAGCGCGACCGTTAAATCACTGCGGACCACCTGAGGGGTATCCGCGGAGCAAAGTGCCATGACCGAACTCGTCACTAAGTCGACCCTGCTCGACCAGGCTCAGATCGCCCGTGTGATGCGTCGTATGGCCGGAGAGGTGGTCGAACGCAACAACGGCATCGACAAGCTGATGCTGATCGGTATCCGCACTCGAGGTGTTCCGCTCGCTGACGCAATGGTGAGAGAAATCGAACGCGTGGAAGGCGCTCGCCCGCTCGAAGGCATCCTCGACATCACGCTGTATCGCGACGATCTGTCCACCATCGCGCCACAGCCGGTCGTCAAAGAGAGCAAGCTTCCAGAGCCGATTGATGGCTGCACCGTGGTCTTGTGCGACGACGTGCTCTATACCGGTCGCACCATTCGCGCCGCCATGGACGCGCTGATGGACTACGGCCGACCGAAGACGGTCCAGCTAGCGGTGTTGGTGGATAGGGGACACCGTGAACTGCCGATTCACGCTGATTTCGTTGGGGAGAAGGTCAGAACCAGCGACTCCGAGGTGATCAAGGTGAGCTTCATGGACACCGATGGGGTCGAAGAGGTCAAGCTCCTTGATCGCGTTTAACTTCGCGTTGAAGACGGGGCGCAGGAATGGCTGAGGGCCACTGGTCGGCGAAGCACTTGCTCGGCATTGCTGAGCTTGAGGCCAATGACATCACGTCGATCCTAGATACCGCCGAGTCCTTTCGCGAGGTTGCTTCGCGCCCGATCAAGAAGGTGCCGACGTTGCGCGGTAAGACGGTGCTCAATGTCTTCTTTGAATCCTCGACGCGAACGCGTTCGAGTTTCGAGATCGCTGAAAAGCGGATGTCGGCCGACGCGATCAACTTCTCCACCTCCACTTCGTCCTTGTCTAAGGGTGAGTCGATGTTGGACACCGCGCGCAATCTAGAGGCAATGGCGCCCGATGTGCTGGTGATCAGGCATCCACATCCGCGGGTGCCGCACCAACTTGCCGGACTGATCGACTCGAGCATCGTCAACGCGGGCGACGGAGCTCACGAGCACCCCACCCAAGCGCTGTTGGATGCGTTCACCATTCGCCGCCACAAAGGGACTCTAGAGGGTCTGCGAGTGGCCATTGTAGGCGACATCGAACACAGTCGAGTGGTGCGATCGAATGTGCTGTTGCTGCGCAAGATGGGCGCATCTGTGGTGGTCGCAGGACCGCGCACCATGATGCCGCGTCACGCTGAAGCGTTGGGTGCGGAGGTGGCCTATCGGGTCGAAGATGCCCTTGAAGGTGCAGACGTGGTGATGATGCTGCGCATTCAGCTCGAACGGCAGGGCAACTCTGGTTCGCAACTGTTGTTGCCGTCGACCGACGAGTACTTTCATCTCTTCGGGCTGTCCGCTGAACGCCTGGCATTGGCGAAGGACGACGCGATCGTCCTGCACCCAGGACCGATGAATCGGGGTGTTGAGATCACCAGTGAAGTGGCAGACGGAGCACGCTCGGTGATTCTCGAACAGGTTGCTAACGGTTTAGCGGTGCGCATGGCCGTTCTCTACCTGCTGGCGGGGGTGGCGTGATGAAGGAGCAAGACCCAGTGGAACGTGGCCCAGTGCAGCGTGACCCAGTGGAACTGGTGCGAGCTGCAAAAGCGATCGACGGCTTCCCGTCGGGCAGTGTGCTGGTGCGGGGTGGCCGGGTGGTTGACCCGACGCAGTCGCAGCTAGCACCGCTCCAGGCCCAGGCTGCGGCCCAGGCACAGGCTAGCGAGGGCGCTGCAACGCTGGATGCGGTGTGCGATGTCTTGATCGTAGACGGGGTGGTAGAAGCCGTGGGCACCGATCTTGAGGCGCCTGAGGGAGCCGAGATTCTGGATGCCACCGGCAAGGTGGTCATTCCTGGGTTGATCGACATCCACGTGCATTTGCGTGAGCCCGGGCAAGAATGGAAAGAGACGGTCGCGAGCGGTACTCGGGCTGCTGCGGCCGGCGGATTCACCGCCGTTGCGTGCATGGCCAACACCCAGCCCACCAACGACTGTCGGTCGGTGACCGAGCACATCGTCGAAGAGGCGCGCCGTGCAGCGTGTGCGCGGGTTTACCCGCTTGGCGCGATTAGCAAGGGTTTGGCGGGTCGCGAGCTGGCAGAGTTCGGCGACATGGCGAAGGCTGGCGCGGTGGCGGTCTCAGATGACGGCAAGCCGGTGGAGAACGCCGAGCTGATGCGTCGAGCGTTTGACTACGCGCGCCACTTTGATCTGCCGGTGGTGCAGCACGCGCAGGACATGGAAGTAAGCGGCGACGGCGTCATGCACGAAGGCGAGTTCTCGGCGCGTTTGGGTGTGCCGAGTATCCCGGCGATCGCCGAAGACCTCATGGTCGCGCGTGATCTGTTGCTGCTGGAAGAGACTGGCGGTCGCTACCATGTGCAGCATCTCTCGAGTGGCCGCAGTGTGGAGCTGATCAAGCAGGCCAAGGAACGCGGCCTCGCTGTGTCGTGCGAGGTGTCGCCTCACCATCTGCTGCTCACCGATGAGGATGTGTGGAAAGCCGGACTTGATCCCAACATCAAGATGAATCCGCCGCTCCGTTCAGCTGCCGATCGCGACGCCTTGGTTGCGGGTCTTCTAGACGGCACCATCGATTGCATTGCTTCAGACCATGCTCCGCATCATCCGGATGAAAAACAGCTGGATTTTTCAGCGGCACCGTTTGGGATCGTAGGTCTTGAAACCATGGTCTCGTTGATCCTGGATCGGTTTGTGCGCTCCGGTCACATTGACCTCGCGCGATTCGTCGAGCTGCTGTCGACGGTGCCCGCTCAGCTAATGGGGCTGCCGGGTGGATCGCTGGCGCCGGGCTCCATCGGCGACGTCACGCTGCTTGACTTGGAGTGCAAGATCACCGTCGACGCTGGGAGTTTCGAGAGTCTCTCGCGCAACACCCCGTTCGACGGCTGGACACTGGCGGGCGCTCCCGCAGGCACTGTAGTGAGCGGTCGCATCATCTAAGCGGGCACAGCCCCTCCGTTGGATCCCGGGCTTCCTACTAGTGGGGTCGTGATGGCCTTGGCTGTTGTAGCCGAGTTGGTTGAAGCACCGTGCAGGCGCCCTTCGCGGTATAATCGGCCAGTTCAGGCGATCGTGGTGTTCGAGCGAATGATCGCTTCAGCACTTTTTTCGTGCTCGCCTGGCATTGATGTTGTCCTCTCCGTGTTTGAAGAGTCTGTGCTCTTTGTGTCAGCTGGTAGCAGCCGTTTGCTACCACCTCACCCAACCCGATGCCCCATGCGTTCCAAGAAATCCAAAAAGCGCCACAGCACGACTGCGGCCCACAGTCCCCACGACGCTGAGGGCGATCGTGCGCATTCGCGCTTTGAGATTCAGATCCACCCGAGCGATATTCAAAGCGGGGTCAAGTATCTGTTTCTCTCTCGCGGTCAGTTGGCTGCCGTTGCCGCTGGGATTCTGGCCTACCTAGTAGGGGTTGGCTACGCGGTGACTATCGGGCCGTCTGTGATCGGCGGCATGCTGTCGCAACATGAGTATCAAGCGCAGTTAGTCACCGGCGGTCAGCTCAACGAACGGTTGCAAGCGCTCGATCACCAGCTTGAGCAGCTATCGGGCTTCGGCGACACGCTGCAGCTCAAGATGAACAAGATATACCTTGCATACGGCTTGGATCACGAAACGTCGATCGGCCAAGGCGGGTATCCGGCGGTGCCGCGCGATCTGCCTGAAACGTCGTTGGACGAGCAGCTACAGAAGACCGCAGCACTCGACGCTCAGCTGCGCCAACAGGCCGCAGTCTTGGATGCCTTCATTCGTGAGATCGAGGAGTTCGAGCGCGACCATCGCGATCAAGTGACCACCACGCCCTCAATCTCGCCGCTGCGGAGCGACACGTTCGTGCTCACCAGCCCGTTTGGCAATCGGGTCAACCCGTTTACCAAGGCCAGCGACTTTCATGGTGGTATCGACTTAGCCGCGAACACCGGCACGCCGATCTACGCGGCCGCAGATGGCAGGGTGAACTTCGCCTCGCGCTACAGCGTTCGACAGAGCGTCGGTTGGTGGCGCTACGGCAACCTGGTGACCATCAAGCACAGCGATCGTTTCATCACGCTCTACGGTCACCTTGATGAGATCAAGGTCAAGGCCGGATCGATGGTGAAGCAAGGTGATGTCATTGGCACTGTTGGCAGCACCGGTTGGAGTACCAATCCCCATCTGCACTACGAGGTGAGGCGCGAGGATGAGACCGGCGACTTCCGGCCGGTCGATCCGCGGGTGTACATCTTGGATCACCGCTGGCGGGATGAGGAGCGGTTGTTGATCAGAGCGAGGAGCGCTCCGAGCTTGCAGGACTACGAGCCTCTGCCGAACCGGATCAGGCGGTAGCGGCCGCGCGGGAGTTCACCACAGACTGCTAACAGCGCGAGGTCAGCCAGTGATCAATGGCTGTGGCGGCGTCGCGGCCTTCGCGAATCGCCCAAACCACGAGGCTCTGGCCTCTGCGGCAGTCGCCGGCAGCGAAGACACCTGGCACTGAAGTCGCGAAGTCGCCAGCGTCTGCGGCGAAATTTTTGCGCTCATCGACGGCGAATCCCATGCGCTTGGCAAGGGTCTGCTCGGGGTGGACAAAGCCCATGGCGAGCAAGACAAGGTCGGCCTCGATGAACTCGGTCGAGTCTGGAATCTCGGTGAAGGTTGGGCGGCCGTCCTCGGTTTGAGTCCAGTCGACGTGGACCGTCTCGACGCCAGCGACACCACCCCTTCCGTCGTTGACGAAGCGTTTGGTGAGCACGTTGAACTGGCGCGGGTCGGAGCCCGCGATGGCGTGAGCTTCGTGATGGCCGTAGTCGGTGCGGAAGATGTGAGGCCATTGGGGCCAAGGATTGGCCTCAGCACGTGCGCTGGGCGGGGCGTCGAGGAGTTCCAAGTTTGCAACGGTGCTACAACCATGCCGCAAGGACGTGCTTAAGCAGTCGGTACCGGTGTCGCCGCCACCGATGATCAGCACCTTACGATTGTGTGCGGAGATGAGTTTTGCGTTCTCGCCGAGTGCGCCGAGTGCGCCGAGTGCCCCGAGTGCGCCGAGTGCCCCGAGTGCCCCGAGTGCCCCGAGTGTGCCGAGTGCGCTGGGTGCTGTGTCGGTGGCTTCCTCAACTTGCATCGTCTCCCCGGTCATCGTCTCCCCGGTCGTCGTCTCCCCGGTCGTCGTCTCCCGCGCCGATCTCGCCAAGGAGCCGCCAGCGAGTAGCGCGCGGGTGTTCTCGGTGAGGAAGTCCATTGCGAAGTGGATGCCTCCAAGGTCGCGTCCTTCGATTGGAAGATCGCGCGGCACGGTCGATCCACAGGCGAGAAGCACCGCGTCGAACTGTTGTTGCAGCTCGTCGGGCGAGATGTCGACGCCAACCTCCACTCCGGTCTTGAACCGAACGCCCTCTTTGCACAGCAGCTCAACACGGCGCTCGACCGTGGCTTTGTCGAGCTTCATATTGGGAATGCCGTAGGTGAGCAGGCCGCCTGCACGGTCTTCGCGCTCGAACACGGTGACGGTGTGGCCGAGTTGGTTGAGTTGATCGGCCGCGGCCAGACCCGCGGGGCCCGAGCCCACCACCGCGATACTCTGAGTGCTGCGCCGTTGCGGGATGCGCGGCTGGATCCAGCCCTCCGCAAACGCCCGATCGACGATCGCGTTCTCGATGTTCTTGATGGTCACCGGCTCTTGGTTGATGCCCAAAACACAAGCACCTTCGCACGGAGCTGGACACACACGGCCAGTGAACTCCGGGAAGTTGTTGGTGGCATGCAGTCGGTCGATGGCCTGGCGCCAGCGCCCCTTGTAGACCATGTCGTTCCACTCGGGGATCAGATTGTCCACCGGGCACCCCGTGTCCGATTGGCAAAAGGGCACACCGCAGTCCATGCAACGGGCGCCCTGGGTGCGCAGATGCTCAGCAGGGACTGCTTCTGCGAACTCTTGCCAGTGGCCGAGCCGGACCAGCGGACCGGCGTAGGGAATGGTTTGTCGCACAAACTCTTTGAATCCAGTGACCTTGCCCAAAACCTAGTCCCGGTTCGCCTGGAGTTCACTCAGCTGAATGCCGTTCATCTAGGCCACAGCCTCGCCAGAGTGGTTCTCAGAGCCGTTCTCAGGGTAGGCACTTTTGAGCGCTTTGCGATAGTCGATCGGCATGACTTGGACGAACCCATCGAGGCACCAGGGCCAATCGGCCAGGAGATCGGCGGCGACGGTGGATCCAGTCAGTTCGAGATGGAGCTGGATCAGTTCCAACAGTTCCTCTTGGAACTGTTCATCGACCTGCTCGAGGTCGACCGTGCCTTGGTTGCAGCGTTCACTGAATCGGCCGTCGCGATCCCAAACCCACGCGATCCCTCCGCTCATGCCAGCGGCGAAGTTGCGGCCAGTGGGGCCGAGCACGACCACCCGCCCGCCGGTCATGTACTCGCAACCGTGGTCGCCTAGACCCTCGACCACGGCGCTTGCACCTGAGTTGCGCACACAGAAACGTTCGGCGGCGATGCCGCGAAAGAAGGCGTCGCCCGAGGTTGCGCCATAGAGGGCCACGTTGCCCAAGATCACATTATCCTCAGGCGCTGTACGCGAGCGACGGTGTGGCGCGATGACGATGCGGCCACCGGAGAGCCCCTTGCCCACATAGTCGTTGCTCTCACCTTCGAGTTGTAAGCGAATTCCGGGTGCCAAGAACGCGCCGAAACTTTGGCCCGCTGAGCCCGTGCAATGAACCCGCAGGCTGTCTTGGGCGAAGCCGCCGGGGCCTCGATGCAGCAGCACCTCGCGGCTCAAGAGGGTGCCGATGGTGCGGTCGGTGTTGGTGACTTGAGCCGTGATGTCGATGCCCGTAAGCGACACTTCGCGCTGGCGGAAATTCGAGAACAAAGGGCCCGCTGCTTTGATCAACAGGTGGTCGATCGCGCTTTCAAGGTCGTGGCCTTGTTCCGGCCTGCGGTCTGCGGCATAGAGCAGAGCGGCGGCTTCGGTACTTGTTAGATCGTCGCAGCTCGCATCCGTGGTTGCGGTTGGCGCATAGAGCAAAGCGCTGAGATCAAGCAGAGCCGCCTTCGCAGCCCGCCTGCGATGGGTATCACTGTTGAGGATACCTTGGTCCATCTCCAGCAGGTCACTCCGGCCGACCGCTTCAGCGAGGCTTCGCAGGCCAAGGCTTGCGAGCGTGCGTCTTACATCTTCGGCGACCAAGAACAGATAGTTGAGGACGTGTTCGGGCTTACCCGCAAAGCGCTTCACAAGCTCTGGGTCTTGGGTGGCGATGCCCACCGGGCAGGTGTTTAGGTGACACTTGCGCATCATGATGCAGCCCATGGTGATCAACGGCGCGGTTGAGAAACCGAACTCTTCTGCACCTAGTAGTGCTGCGATGACCACGTCACGGCCGGTCTTGAGCTGTCCGTCTGTTTGTAGCACCACCCGCGAGCGTAAGCCGTTGAGGCTCAGAGTTTGGTGGGTCTCCGCAAGACCAAGTTCCCAGGGGAGACCGGCGTGCTTGACGCTAGTGAGCGGCGAGGCACCGGTGCCGCCGTCGTGACCGGAAATGAGAACGTGCTCGGCGAATCCTTTGACCACACCCGCAGCCACCGTTCCAACCCCCGTTTGCGAGACCAGCTTGACGCTGATGCGGGCTGTTGGATTAGCGTGCTTAAGGTCGGAGATCAGTTGCTTTAGGTCTTCGATCGAGTAGATGTCGTGATGCGGAGGCGGGGAGATCAGGCCGACGCCCGGGGTCGAGTGGCGGGTCTGAGCGATGATGTTGTCTACCTTGAAACCCGGTAGCTCGCCGCCTTCGCCGGGCTTTGCGCCTTGGGCGATCTTGATCTGCAGCTCGTCGGCGTTGTGTAGGTACCAGCCGGTTACACCGAAACGCCCGGAGGCGACTTGCTTGATCGCTGAACGCTTGCTGTCGCCGTTCGGTTGCGTTGTGAACCGCGCCGGATCTTCGCCGCCTTCGCCGGTGTTGCTCTTGCCGCCGAGCCGGTTCATTGCAATAGCTAAGGCTTCGTGGCTAGCGGCCGAGATGGACCCGAAGCTCATCGCACCGGTGCAGAATCGCCGCACGATCTCCTTGGCAGGCTCGACGTCTTCGAGCGCTACCGGGTCCTCGGTGCGGAAGCGCAGCATGCCTCGCAGAGCGCAGTTGCGAGTGGTGGTCTCGTTGACCTCTTTGGCGAACTTCCAATAAGCGCCTTCATCTCCCGATCGTGCGGATTCCTGCAACGACGCGATGGCGTTCGGGCTCCACATGTGCTCCTCGCCGCCGGCGCGCCAATGGAATTCGCCTAAGTTGCTGAGGGCCGCGGTTTGTGGAGGCTGAGCACTGTTGGGGAATCCTGTGGCGTGGCGCTCTAGGGTTTCGCCGGCGAGAATCTCGAAGTCGACACCGCCGAGCCTGCTGACGGTGCCGGTGAAGCAGGTGTCGACCACTTCCTGGCGGACGCCCACGGCTTCGAAGATTTGCGCACCCTTGTACGACTGAAGGGTGGAGATGCCCATCTTGGCCATCACCTTGAGCAGGCCCTTGTGTACGCCAAGGCGGTAGCGACGGACCAATTCATCGTGCTGGAACAGGCCGCCCTCTTCGTCCTCTTTGAAGCGACCATCGGACTCGGCTTGCCACAAAGACTGAAAGGCGAGATAGGGGTGGATTGCGTCTGCGCCGAAACCTAGGAGCAGGCAGTGGTGGTGCACTTCGCGCGCTTCGCCGGTCTCAACAATGAGCGCGACGCGAGTGCGCTTGCGAGTGCGGAGCAAGCTCTGGTGAACCGCGCCGCAGGCAAGCAGGCTGGGGATTGGTGCGCGCGCTTGATCGGTGCGTTGGTCGGTCAGGATCAGGAACGAGGCGCCAGCGTCGACGGCTCGTTCCGCCGCTTGAGTCAGTGAACTCAGGGCGGGTGCTAGCCCTACTTCGCCTACCGCTGCGGGCCAGGTGGTGTCGAGACTAGCGGATGTCCAGCCGTTTGCGTGAGCGGCCGTGCCCTGTTGGGGGTCGAGTGCTTTGAGTGCCGTCATCTCCTCGGTTGAGATGATCGGTGATTCGAGGCGCAGGCGTCGCGCGCCCTCGGCGGTCCTCCTCAGCAGGTTCTGTTGGGGTCCGATGGCGCACTCGAGCGACATCACTACTTCTTCGCGGATGGAGTCGATCGGCGGATTGGTGACCTGCGCGAAGAGCTGCTTGAAGTAGTCAAAGAGCAGGCGGGGTTTCTCTGACAAGCACGCAAGGGCTGCGTCGTTGCCCATGGAGCCGACCGGGTCTCGCTTGGAGGCGACCAGCGGGCGCAGCATGAACCGTAGGGTCTCAACCGTGTAGCCGAACGTGCGCTGCGCTTGCAGCAGCAGCTCAGGATCGTACGGTGCAGTCGCTGCGGGATCGCCTGTGAGGTCGCCTGTGAGATCGCCTGTGAGATTGACGCCGGGATCGGCAGTGAGATCGGCACCGAGATCGACGCCGGGATCAGCGAGCGCGTCATCGGGCTTGGGCGTCGTGGGATTGACCAGGTCGCGGATGTCGACACGCTGCTGCGCGAGCCAGTCTTGATAAGGGTAACGCTGTGCCGCCAGCGTCTTGATCTCCTCGTCTTCGACGATACGTGCCTCTTCGAAGTCGACCAAGAACATGCGGCCTGGTTCGAGCCGAGACGAGCGCACGATTCGAGCCGGGTCCAGTGAAACTACACCCGTCTCCGAGGCCATGATCACCAGGCCGTCGTCGGTGACTTGGATGCGCGACGGTCGCAGCCCGTTGCGATCCAAGACCGCACCGACGTAGCGCCCGTCGGTGAAGGCGATCGAAGCAGGGCCGTCCCACGGTTCCATGGCGCCTGAGTGGTACTCGTAGAAAGCGCGGCGGTCGGCGGCCATCAGATCGTCGTTCTGCCAGGCCTCGGGCACCATCATCATCATGACTTCGGGGATTGATCGGCCGCTGGCGGTCAGGAACTCGAGCACGTTGTCGAAGTTGCCGGAGTCGGAACCGTCGGCTTCGATGATCGGCAGCAGTTCCTTCCAATGCTGATTGAACACTGGGTCATCGAGCGCTGCTTCGCGCGCGGCCATCCAGTTGACGTTGCCGCGCAAGGTGTTGATCTCGCCGTTGTGGCTCATGCAGCGGTTGGGCTGGGCGCGATCCCAAGACGGGAAAGTGTTGGTGGAGAAGCGTGAGTGCACCATGGCCAGGTGCGAAGCGAAGCTGTCCTGTTGAAGATCAGTGAAGAAGTCGGCGAGCTGGTGCGGCATCAACATGCCCTTGTACACCAGTGTGCGCGAGGACAGCGAGCACACCGTGAAATCCGGGTGCGACGTGCGTAGCTGATGGGTAGCTGTCTTTCGAGCGATCAGTAGGCGTTGCTCGAACGTGCCTTGCGTGGGCGTCTCTTCACTAGAGACACATTGGTCGACCACGAAGATCTGCCGAATCAAGGGCATCGATCGAAGTGCAGTGGCCCCTAGGTCTGCTGCCACCGGAGTGGTGGGCACCTCGCGCCAACCAGCGATCTGCAGGCCCTGTGCCTCAAGGCGCCCTTCGAGTTTTCTTATGCACTGGCTGCGCGCGCCACTCTCGTGGGGGAGAAAGACGTTGCCCACCGCGTATTGCCCGGCAGCGGGTAGTTCGATACCGAACGCCTGGAGCGCAACTTGACGCACGAAACTGTCCGGCATTGCGACCAAGATGCCCGCGCCGTCGCCGGTGTTAGCTTCGCTGCCGGATGCGCCACGATGGTCCATCCGGCACAGCATGCCCAGCCCTTGCTCCACTAGGGTGCGAGATGGTGTGGCAGAGATCTGCGCGATGAAACCGATACCGCAGGCGTCATGCTCGAAGGCAGGACGATACAGACCGGTAGCTCCTGGGCGCTTGGTCGAGACTGGTTGGAGGGGTGGCCTCGGCGCCACCCTCTAGAACTCCACCGCGGGATTGAGTTGGAGAGGCGCAACGGTGTTGCCTCTGAGGCCGAGCACGCACTGGGAGTGGGGCACTGAGCTCAGTGAGCGGAGTGTGTTCAGCGGGTTCATCGAGCGCGGACCCGTCGGACGTTGGGATTGGGGCGGCTCTGGTCGGCGCCGGTCTGGGCTTCCTTGACCAAGATTTCGAAGAACTCTTGGGCTGCCGACGGCAGCGTGGTCTTTGGCGCCACAATGATCCCCATAGGCCGTTCGAACACCGGCTCGAGGGCGATCACCTTCATCAGGCCGGCGCCAACTTCGCGACGCACGGTCGGGCTTGGCAGGATCGCGACGCCGGCCATTTCCAGAATCATGGACTTGATGGTGTCGATGTTGTCGACGGCACTGACGAACTCGCCCGAGTGGCCCTGTTCACGTAGGTACCGTCTGACCGAGCGACCCACAGGCAGGTCTTTTTCAAAGCCGATCAGGTCGACCTGATTCAGTTGCTTTGCTTGAATCTTGCGGCGGCGTGCGAGTGGGTGCTCGATTGAGCAGACCAGCGCCATGCGCTCGTTGCGCAGCGCTTTGGACTTGAGGTCTCGCCAGCGCTTGGGGTACGAAATGATGCCGAACTCACAGCGATGCGCGCGCACGGAATCGGCAACCTCTTCCGGTCGCTTGAACTCGAAGATGACCTCGACGCCAGTGCGTTTCTGAAACGCTTTTGCAAGTGATCTGAGGGGGCCGATGCCGGCAGAGTAGATGGCATCGATGCGGATCTCCCGGCCGAGATCAGGCTCCAGTGCGGTCACCCGGTCGATCAGATCTGAGTATTGGCCGATCAGCCCAGCGCCCTCTTTGAGCAGCAAGTCTCCGGCTGAGGTCAGCTGGAAGGGGCGTACGGATCGATCGAGCAGTTGGACGCCAAGGCGCATCTCGAAGTGTCGAATACGCTGGCTCACCGCGGATTGTGTGACGCGGTGCTTCTGCGCGGCTTTGCTGATGCTGCCGAGTTGGGCGATGTCGCAGAATAGTCGTAGGTCTTGCATGGGTGGCGGATTCTAGACGCTCGACACCTCTATGTCAAGGAAATCTAATGTGCGTAGTCTAGATATTAGAGATTCTAATAGTACGAGGGTTGTTCCTGGTCTGAGGCCGATTTGAGCTTGCGCGCTTGCAATTGACGTCTTTGGTGAATGAGGACATAGGGCATCGGCCGCACCAATACGGGGGCGATCGAGCCGAGGCGATTCACGCCGGCATCCTCAAGAGCTATGGAGACCGAAGAGCATGACCTTGCAAGACCTAGAGCATTGGAGCGTCGCTGATCAGGAGTCGATCGCGGCGTTCAGGGTTCAAGGAGCGGGAGTGGTTAGCGAGAGCACCAATCGCTTTGAACAAGAGCAGCAGTGGTACCGAGATCTGGATCTGTGCGACGAACTGATTGAGCAGGGGGCTTTGAAGCCGGCAATGCGTTGGTTGACGGTGATGCACACCCAGCGTCCAGACGCCTACGAGGTGCAGGAGCTGATCTTGGACGTGCTCTTCAAGCAGGGGCTCAGTGAGCGCGACTTCGAGTGGCTCTTTGAGCCGTCGGTGGTGCGACTGGGTAAGGGAACCAGGGAACGGATCTATCAGTGGTTGAAGGCAGAGGCGGAGTGGGCGGATGTTTGCGAGATTCGGTTCATGGTGTTCTGGGGTGAGTACTTGTGCTTCGAGGAGGAGGCCTTGGCCAGGGATCTAAAGCAGGACAAACGGTTCGTTGTTGAGAAAGATGGGCCGTCCTGGATGCTGAACCTGACTGAACTGGTAGACCTGTCGATGGCGTCCGAGCTGTAATGTCGGCGGCGCCTTGGGTCCGCGGTATTGTGCTTGCATGACGACTGAGCGGATCGATTCTTTTGCGCTGGACCTAGTGGAAGGCTTGCGTCGGCGCTTGGACGCTGTACTCGTGGGCCAAGAGCAGGCGAAGCTGGCCGTACTGATTGGCGTGCTCGCTCGAGAGCATGTGCTGTTGGAGGGGGCTCCAGGGTGCGGCAAGAGCTTGCTCGCAGAAGCAGGGCTCGGGGCGATGGGCGCGGACGTTCACCTGTGCTCGTTTCATCGAGATACGCGACGTGAGGATCTGTTGGGTGAAGTGAATCTTCATCGTCGAGTGCACGGGAACTCGGAGCGGCTGTCGTTCGATCTTGAACCGGGTCGGATGCTGAAGGCTCAGTTGGTGGTGCTAGACAATCTGGGACGAGCGCCCGGCGAAGCGTTGGCGCCACTGCTGCAGCTTTTGGGCAGCCGGGTTGTAGATCTCGGTCGAGGCGGGATGATGCGCTTGCCACTGGAGACGGCGGTGGCAACCATGGCGTTACCGGGTGGCGAGGTCGGGCACGAGGGGGTTGCTGTCGATCCGTTGGAGCCCAGTCAGCTGGATCGATTTGCGCTTCAGGTACGCATGGAGGGTCTGGTGACCGCGCGGCGATGGGGGCTGTGTCGCGCGGTCTTGGATTCGAGTCTCGAGCGAGCTGAGCCCGGGGTTCGGCTGGCAGAGCTGAACGCGGCGGAGCGGCTGCGGTTGCAGGACTGGGTCACGCGGATTCCGTATCCTGAAGA
This sequence comes from Acidobacteriota bacterium, assembly GCA_029263415.1. Taxonomy (GTDB): domain Bacteria; phylum Acidobacteriota; class Thermoanaerobaculia; order Multivoradales; family Multivoraceae; genus JAJCXN01. The sequence continues at coordinate 21,317 of JAJCXN010000019.1, read as the reverse complement.
CGTGCAGGCCTCCGTGCGAGAGACCGTCCTGGCGCTGGCAGCACGCGTGCGCGCAGCGACTCGCGGTGGCGATGGTCGGGCGCTGCTATCGGATCGGGTGTTTGGCGCCGTCTTGCCCAAAGTGCTGCGCGCGCATGCCGCTGTCCGTGGTGCTGCGGTGGTCGGTGTTGAAGATCTTCGGGTGTTGCGCGTGATGGTTGCGCAGCGATTGCCACAAGGATTGTTAGACGTGCTCGAAGAGGTCTTGCACGAAGCGATCGCAGTGCCTTCACCCGAGTCTATGAGCACCAGCGAGGAGGGCGATCAGGGACTGCCGATGACTGCCGATGGTGCCAACGAGCAGGTGATGACCGATGCTCTGCCCGGACAAGTTCCGGGTGCGCCGACCACCGAGGCGGAGTTGCCCGAAGCGCCAGCGCTGCCGCCTCGTCGTCGCAAACCGCGTCCCGCTGATGTCGAGCCGTTGATCAAGGCGTTTGAGGGTCGGCTGGATCGTGGACGTAGCGATCTGGACGATGACCCAGGCGGTCAGCCGCGCGGTTTCAGGCCGTTGCGTCGATTTGACGAGTTGATTGACGCGGACCCACTGGATGCACTGTTGTTGGTCGACGGCACCTTGGCTGGGCCGCCGCGCGTGCTGCGGCGCAGGCGCCGAACGCTCGGTGGCGCGGTGGTCATCGCTCGCGACGTTTCGAGCTCCATGGCGGGCTTCCGTAACGATTGGGCGAGTGAGTTGATCTGCGGCTTGGTGCGGGCAGCTGCAAGACGACGGATGCGGGTGGGCTACCTCGAATTTCATCAGCGAGCGATTCCACGCATACTTGGGGGCCGCTTGCTACATCGTCGCTACGAGCAGCTCAATCAGTTGGTGCGTGAGGCGCGTCCCATGGGGCAGACCAACTACGAAGCTCCATTGCGCATGGCCTTGGATGCCCTGCGCGGCAGGCGCGGGGCGAACCGGCATGTGGTGATGCTCACCGATGGGTTGCCGATCCTAGGGGATACGCAGGTCCGCGCCGAGCGAGCTTTGGCCAAGAAGCTTGGCGTTAGTTTGCACACGGTGTTCGTCGGCGATGGTGCGAGTCCGCCGGTACTCGACTCGATTTCGCACGAGACATCGGGGTTGCGGTTTCAAGCGATCGAGCGGAGTGGCAGTTTGGTGCTGTCTGAGCGTGGTGCCCTGCCTGGTGCTCCTGGTGCTCCTGGTGCTCCTGGTTCTCCGGGTGATGTTGCCGAAGCAACGATGGTTGCCGCGCCGGCTTAGGGTGCCCTGTCCAACGCCGGTACAACGCCCGATCCAACCCGACCCGGCGAACCTAAGAGCCGGCTTGCGTGGGGCGCTTAGCTAAGGAGCGGGCGCGGGCACCGGTTCTAAGCGGATCAAGGCGGCCTGTGCTTCCTCAGTGAGGATGTAGATCAAGCCGTCTGGACCTTGCCTGACATCGCGGATGCGTTGCCGGAGATCGGTGAGCAGCGATTCGCGGCCGAGTTCTTCCCCCGCTGGATTGAAGATGATGCGCTCGAGGTGACCTGTACGCGGAATCCGGCCTTCCATCAGCGCGCCAACAAACAGGTTGCCTTTCCATTCGGGAAACTGCTCACCGGTGTAGAACGCGAGCCCAGAGGGCGCGATGGAAGGTACCCAGTAGACCAGCGGCTCCTTCATGCCTTCTCGCCAGAACTGCTTAGCGATGCGTGGTCCGTCGTAGTGACGGCCGTAGGAAACCACCGGCCACCCGTAGTTGCCACCGGGTTCAATTGCGTTGAGCTCGTCGCCACCTTGGGGTCCGTGCTCGGTGGCGTAGGGCTGGCCAGTTGTTGGATGGAAAACGAGCCCCATCTGGTTGCGGTGACCGATTGAGTAGACCTCCGGCTTGTGGTCCGGACGGCCATAAAACGGGTTGTCTTTAGGCGCTGTACCGTCGTCGTTGAGGCGCAGCAACTTGCCCGCGTGACTGTTGGGATCTTGCGCCAACATACCGTTGCCAAAGAAGCTCGAGGTGCCATCGTCGCGCTCGACGCCGAACGAGCCACCCATGGTCATGAACAGCTTGCCATCTGGAGCGAAGGCGAGTCGCGCTGAAGCGGTCGCTGAGGAGTTGCCGCCTTGGGTTGTTCCAGCTTGATCGTCGCTCACCCAAGGTTCGGCGACGAACACATCTTCGACGTTGGTGAGCGTTAGGCCTTCGAGCACGCCCCGCACCAGGGCCACGGTGCCGCCAGCCTCTTTGAGGTCGCGGGTATAGGTCAAGTAGACGTAGCCGTTGTTCTCGAAATCGGGATGGATCGCGACTTCCATCATGCCCGAGAGTCCTTTGGCGATGATGTCGGTGGGGATGCCTGAGATGGGCGCGGGAACCAGTACGCCGTCGCGCACGATGCGCAGATTGCCACTGCGCTCGGTGATCAGCATGTCGCCCTTGGGCAGGAACGCCAGCGACCACGGGTGTGAGAGACCGCGGGCGAGGACCACGAGGCGGACTTCGGGGATGGCGTGCGTGTTGATGATGATCGGTTGATCGGGGAGGCTGATCGCGGGAATGCCAGACATGCCGCGGCGCGGTCGGGCGGCGGTGGTTGCGGTTTCAGCAGCCGTGTTGGCGGCGTTCGGGTCGATGTCGGGCCAGTTGGCACCCTCGTTGATCCAGCGCTTAACGAGGTTGATCTCGTCCTTGGTGAGCTCGATGCCGGTCGCGTAGGGCGGCATGCGATCTTCAGCGAACTCTGAGTTGATGCGCGCGAACACCTCGCTGCCTTCGGCATCACCGGGCACAATGGTGTGGTAGCCAGCGCCCAGGTCGCGGAAGGCGAACTGCTTTTCGTCAAGCCTTAGATTGGCCTCTCGCGTTGCGCGTTCGGGGCCGTGGCATTCGTGGCAATAAGCGGCGAAGAAGGGTTGGATGTCGGTCGCAAAGTCGACTTGTGGGGCCGGCTGCGCTGGCTGGGCTGACTGTGGTGCCTGAGCTGGCTGGCCTGGCTGAGTGGCTTGGCTAGACCGAGCGGTCGCCGGTGCCGCGGCCAAGACGAGGCTCGTGAGCGCTGCAGCGGCTGCGAGAGACACGAAGAGCTGTTTGGTTGCAGACGGTTGAGGCATTCGAATCTCCTCCATGCTCACGAGCAGGTCGCGCGCCTAAGAGCTAGTGGTTGGGACCTGTTCAGGTGTACGAGATCGACTGATCGGAAGATGGATTTCGCAGTACAGTGTCGTTGGCTCCCCCATAGCAATTGGCTTGATCACCAATGAGGCCTTGCGCCTTAGGGTTATGGGGGAGTCTTATTCGTGGGGCGGGAGGGTCATTGTAGTGCCTGGGCGGAGTTTTCGCGGGATCGCTAGGCGCGGGTTTGCCGCGGGATCGCTAGGCGCGGGTTTGCCGCGGGATCGCTAGACGCAGGTTTGCTGCGGGATCGCTAGACGCGGGTTTGCCGCGGGATCGCTAGACGCAGGTTTGCTGCGCCATCCCTAGGATCAAGAGGGTCCGAACTTGCAACCCGATAAAGTGCGGTGCCGATTTGAACCTCTCGGTTGGCCCGTTTGGCGAGGACCTCGCGGTTGAATCGCCTTTTTGAATCAAAACGTGTGAATCACTAGAGACTCTCGAAGAGAATGACCGCCGAACCTGTTGCAGAGCAACCGTCCACTCCACTAGCTGGCCTCGCACGACTGCTGGATCAGCATGTCGTAGCGCACGATGACGTCAAAGAAGCGTTGCTGCTGGCTCTCGTATGTCGCGAGCACATTTACATCGAAGGGCCGCCAGGAACCGCAAAGACCCGGCTGGCTGAGATTGTTGCCAGCGGTTGCGGGCTCGAGTTCTTCTTTTACCAGTTGCACCGCGACACGCGGCTTGCGGAGTTGGTCGGTGACATCGTGCTCGAGCGCCGACCGATCGAGCAAGCCCCAGAAGAGCTGCTTGCAGGTCCAGGGGGGGCGCCGGCGCCGGACGCAGGGCCGTCTGATGCAAAGCCGCCGGCCGCAGAAGCGCCCGGTGCGTCGATTGGCGAACGCATTCACCAACGCATTGAACCGGGCGGTCTGTTGGTCGCCGAGATCTGCGTACTCGACGACATTTCGCGGGCCCCGGGTGAAGCGCTCAACGTGCTGCTGCGCCTGCTCAATGAGCGTCGCTTCGGCAGCGACGAGATTCCACTGTTGACCGCGATCGCGACCGGCAACCCGATGGACGACGAGTACTACAACGAGCCTCTTGATCCCGCGAACCTCGACCGGTTTGCCTTGCAGCTGCGGGTTCGTGGCTTGATTCACGACGGCGGCGAAGCCGCGCGGGAGCTGATCGATCGATTCGCGTCAGGCGACGTCGAAGAACGGCCCGAACCGAGTGCGGTCATCGATCGCGAAGATCTCGATCGCGCCTATGACGAGCTCTCGAACGTCGAGGTGCCAGACGGCGTGCGTGCCGGACTCTTGGAGGTGTTGCGTACGCTGGTCACCGATGAAGAGTGCGATGAGTCGAACTCACTGCTCACCGATCGCAGCTTTTTGGTCAAGGCGGTCAAGCTGATCCGCGGTCGGGCGTTGTTGCGCGGTCGGAGGAGTGCGACGGCTGAAGATCTCGACGTACTGTTGTGGATGAGTACGTTCCGGGTGCCCGAAGAGGTGGCGGCGCGGATGGGTGAAATCGTTGCGCGGGTGCAGGCGAAGGTTGGGAGCGGGTAGAGGGGTATCAGGATTCGGGGCTGCGCTTTCAAGGCCGAGGCCTCACTTCAAGACGGAGACTTCGTTGCGAAGGCGGTTTGGCTGGTTGTGGTCACCCTGAGAGCTGAGCGGTCGAAGGCAACGACTGCTGTGGCATCGGAAACCGCTTTGCTTGGAGGCCTGCCAAGCAAAGCGTGGAACGGGCGTAGAGGATGCACCGGCTCGCTTGGCGAGATGGCCCGCAGGACGCGCTGAGTTTCTGAGTGGCTCGCCGCCGTCGCGGCGACTCATAGCTCGCGGACGTGTGCCGCAGGGATCGTTCCGCGTTGAAGCCCGATGGGCTCCGTGCTCCTAATCTGATTCCCGCTCTCGGAACGGCTTGGGTGCCCAGGTTTACCGGGCCGCCAACTCCAGTTTGCTAACGGCCTGTGCTGGTCGCGGCTCGGTGTCCTGGGACCGGGCGCCTGGCGGTGACCGAAAGAACAGGCGACGCATCCCGCCATTGTCGAACGGTGCCCAGTGGTTCTCCGACTGCGCCAGCCGATCGGCGATCACATAGAGCGCCATCGGGTTATGTCCCAGTCCACAGTGGCTGCCATAGACCTGGACATTCTCAGCCTCCGTACCTTCTTCTTGCAGACAACACTGCCACGCTACGATCCCGTCGGTCTGCGAGTAGACAGCACTCGACGGCACATCGAGCGGTTTCTCGAGACCGCTCAACCGTTCCGCTTGCTCTTCCACCTTGTCTGAGGCGAGCTTTTCGTAGAGCCGCCAAGCGTGATTGGCGCGGGGCGAGTGATTGAACGGTGAACCAAGCGTGATCACCTGACGCACGAATTCCGGGTTCTGCCGTGCTAGCTCACGCGCATAGATGCCGCCCAGGCTCCAGCCGATCATCGACACGCGACGGCCGTGGCGGTGATGGAGATCGCGCAGGCGCCTCGTCATCTTGATCTCGAGGCCGGGTTTGAGGCCAAGGTTGAGGCCTTGCCGCCAGCCGTAGGCGCGATAGCCGCGACTGCGTAGGAACCGGCGCAACGCGCCGGTTGTCGCGTCGCTGGTGGTGAACCCGGGGAGGACCAGAACGGGGTGGCCGTCGCCTTTTGGGAGGGTGCGTAGCCAGAGGAGTGACTGCAGGTACCAACCGTACTCGAGCAGGGTACGACCCTCGGTGGCTAGGTAGAGGAGGCGGGGGGGCTTGAGGTCGGGGTGGGCGTTGGCGGTGTTCCCGGGGGCGGGTGCGTTCGAAGTATGCTGCGGCATAGAGCCTGGGCCAGCTGCTTTTTGGGCGGCATCAAGCATCAAGACGCAAACCAAGAAGTTGCTGCTGATGAACGTTGGGCGTTTGAGTAAGCGCTTGCACTCATTTGGTGACTCCTATTGGGGCGAATGAGATCGCGACCGAGACAATTGCCAAAGGGGGCCACGCGTGCTCCCCCGATCGAGACCACGATACCAATTTGCTGGGGTGCGGGGACCCTCGGAAATGACGCTGTCGGAAATGACGCTGCGCAACGGAATCGGCCTTCTCATCGGTCTTGCTCGGTATCGGGTTTGACGACACCTGCGAAATTCTCTTGCTCTGCCTTCTTTCTAGAGCGGCGGTAGAGAAGCAGAACTGTATCCAGGTCTCCGTCCGCGATCGTCCTACCCCGATGGAGCAGGATGGCGCGATCACAAACGCTCCGCAAGAGGCTTTCACTATGCGTCACGAGAACCACGGTACGGTTTGATTGGATCCTAGTTTGCATCGCGTCGCGCGATTTCTGCGCGAAGTCCGCGTCGCCGACCCCAAGGACTTCGTCGATTAACAGCACGTCCGGATCAACCGCAAGAGCCACTGCGAAACCGAGCCTCGCGCGCATCCCGGTCGAGTAGGTGCGGATCGGGTCGAGGATACGTTCACCGAGCTCGGAGAATTCGATGATCTCATCGAGTCGGGCGATGATCCCTCTCTTTCTTAAGCCGAGCAACATCCCGCTCAGGATGGCGTTGTCGCGACCGGAGAGATCCGGGATAAAACCGACTTGCAGAGACAGCAGCGACACAGTGATGTTGGTTCGTGTGATCGTGCCGCGATCTGTTTGGATGATTCCAGCCAACAGGCGGAGGAGGGTGCTCTTGCCGGCTCCGTTGGCTCCGATTACGCCGAGAGTTTCACCCTGATGCAAGGACATTGAAACATCGGACAGTGCCCAGAGCCTGTTGCTGTTGCCGAACCAAGAGAGGCGCCGGCGATAGCTCACGCCCGCGTTGCTAACTCGGATGACCTCGGAGGACGAGGACTCGGTTGGATGGGTAGCAGAGGTCATGTTCAGACCATCTTTGGATACTGGAAGTCGAGTCGTCTCATTACAAGAATGGCGATTGCAGCGAATATGCAACCGAGCGCTAGGGCGGGCAGCATGGCCGAGGACGGTGCTTGGCCTTTGAGCAACACGTCTCGATAGGCCTCAAGGACGATTGTCATCGGGTTGAGTCTAAAGGTCTGCTCAAGTTTCCCCTCCAGTATCCCGACATCGAAGAACACTCCAGAAAGAAACAGCCACAGTCGCATCAGGTTGCCAATGATCAGCCGTAGGTCGGGGAACAAGGGGACGATGCTGGCCAAACACAGTGCGCAACCGGTGATCAACATGCCTTGGACGAGGATGATGTACGGCAAGAAGAGCAGGGCGCGGGTCGGCGGTATTCCGGAGGCCAAGACAATGACAATTACGAGGCAAAAGACGGGGAGGAACTTGATCGTGTTGCTCGCTAGGATCCTAAGTGGGAACAGTGCCTTAGGTACATATACCAACTGCATGAGTGCACGTGAGTTGAGCAGGGCCGGGCCGCTCTGCTCAAGGGACGCCGATAGCCACCTCCACGGCACAAGTCCCACAAACAGAAAAAGAACGAAGTTCGGGCCGCCTCTCTGGAGTACCATCTCGAAGACGATGTAGTAGACGACCAAGCTCACGGCCGGGTCGATCAACCACCAAAGTAGCCCCAGATAGGTCCGTTGGCCCTCTGCTTTCGACTCCGCTGCGGTGCTGAAAGCAAGGAACTCCAGCTTTCTAGCGGTATCCCAGTCGTGGCGAGACAATGAAGCTCCTTCGTATACGCAAGAATTGAAGAGCGAGGCAAGTACTGTGAATCCGGAAGAGCAAGCGAAACCACCCTCCGCCCAGGAATGCGATTTCTTGGACTTTGGTGCCTCCACAGGAGGATCACTGAAGCTTGGCTACTCTCTACTCGGCGGTGTCAAAGGGCTTGGGGTCGATATTGATCCAGCCAAGGTGGCAACAATGCATGCCGCAGGGCTGGACTGTATCGAAGGTGATCTTACAGAGTTGGATTGGCCGTCACAGTCGGTGCGTTTCGTCCTGATCAGTCATTTGCTTGAGCACCTGGATAGCCGAGAGCAGGCCAAAGCAGTCATTGCCTCGGCAGTTCGCGTTGCGAGCGAATGGATCTACATCGCCGGACCCTGGTACGACGAGGACGAGTATCTAGAAGATTTGGGACTGCGGCCGTACTGGTCGAACTGGAGCGGCCACCGCTACCACATGACGACACGAGACCTAGGAGAGCTTTTGCGGGAGCTCGGTGCGCCCAACTTTCGGATTTGGGGGCGCGACAGGATGTACGACTCCGAAGACAAGGCACTTCACTCTCTCATGGTTGCTAGAAATCAGCACGAGTTTGACCCCGAAGTGCACCCACCCAAGCCGGTGTGTCAGTTTGATCGACCGATTTATCGTGAGTTTGTGTGCTGTGTTCGCTTAGACGATATCTCTGATACTCGCTGGGAGTTGCTTCTTTCGAGAGTGCAGCGCATGCGCAAGGCGGAACGGGCTCCTCGAACCAACTGGGAGTCACGAGCGCTTGAGGAGAAAGATTGGAGCGGAGTAGGGCGAAAAGTACAAGAAAAGCTGCGGGTGGAGCAAGCGCTCTTGCTCGCTGAGGGTGCAGTGGCTTTTCTCGATTACATGCACCTGCGCGAGGAACTACAGTTGGGTGCCGATAGCCAGCACGTCGTCCTTGTTGGAGCGACGCGGCCACTACGCCGAGTACTGTCACTCGAGTTTGCGGAGATGTCATTTGATTTTGTTCCGGCGAAAGCCACCGCGGTCTTCAAGGAAGCAGACCTGGTCGCTCGGCTAAGGGAAGCGCCCAGCGTGCAGGTCGCAAAGATGGCAACTGAGTGGCGCCTTGGAGGGTTTCAACAACACTCCTTTGAGGCGTCCGAGGGCAGTGTGCCCACGCACTCTGAAGAAGTGGTGGCTGCCTTGCAGGCTGCTGTTGATCAGTACAGTGTGCAAGCTTTGCAGGAGAGAATTGACGGGCTCCGCCGACTTGCTCTGCTAGATGTCGTGTGGTCGGAGCGCAAGGTCACGCTGGGGCCGACTCGAACGGTGCTCCGCAGCAAAAAATAGTGGCTGGACCAGACGATCGTTGGTTGAGGGACACCAGGCCTGCTGTGGTGGTTCCTGTTTTTCGAGCCGCGGAGGCCCTTGAGCGGTGCCTAGAGTCGCTGCGGCCGACGCTCGGAGAGATCGCCCAATTGGTGTTGCTAGATGATTGCAGCGAGTCTGCCCCCGTCGCTAGATTGCTCTCGGCCGCAAGCCGATGGCCTTCGACCCAGGTTCTGCGAGGGCGCAGCCGGAGAGGGTTCACACACCGGGTGAACCAAGGGCTTTCGCAGGTTGCTCCCAGCGATGCGATCATCCTGAACTCCGACACACTGGTTGCCTCTGGATGGGCTTCATCGCTTCGATTGGCCGCGTATCAGTATGACGATGCGGCAACAGCGACCCCGCTATCAGATCGTGCAGGCCCTTTTTCAGTGCCGTTAGGGTCTCTGGCTGATCAATCAGCCGTTGAACTGCAGCGGCGGCTGCAAGAGGTTTGGGTGCCGCGTTTCCCGGTCGTTCCGACTGGCCATGGCTTCTGTCTCTATCTTCGTAGAGACGCTGTTTCGAGGGTAGGTGGGTTCTCGCAGGAGCGCTTCCCGAACGGGTATGGCAGCGAGAACGATTTCTGTATGAGGTGTGCGAAGGAAGGGTTTGTACATGTCTTGGCGGATAACACGATTGTGCTTCATCGCGAGGGTGCTAGTCACGGACTACGTCGCCGCTTTCATATTCTGCGGGCACAACGAACACTCAAGCGCCTTTACCCGGCCTATACTCAGGCAATCTCCGCCTGGCTTGAGCAAGAACCGTTGCAGGGCGTCACGGCCGCAATGAGTGATTTGTGCCCCTCCGAGAACTAGTCATTCCCGTACCCTCGCTGAGGCACAAGGCGGTGCGCCGAGCGCGACGCCTTCGCAAGAGGTATGCCCCGATTCCGAAGCGACTCGGTCGCCGTTTCTTGTTTGTTCTGCATGATGCACCCGGAGGGGTGGCAGAGACAACGGCAGATCTAGCGCGTCAGTTTGCTGTTGGCGTGCAAGTGTTCTCGTTGGAGGCTGATCCCTATGGAATGACCCTTCGACTGTTTGAGCCCGGTGAGGGTTGGGTAGATCTTAGGCGCATCGAGCTGGCCGGTTTTTGGTCACCGTTCCCCCAACTAAGTCCACGCTACAGGGCGGCCTATGATTCGGTTCTGGCGCTCCTTGAGCCGGACGTGGTTCATGTTCGCCATCTTCTTGGGCACACGCACGACTTGGGTCACGCTCTCGAGGCAAATCGAGCGCCCTGGGTGTTCTCCGCCCACGACTACTTTCTTGTCTGCCCGACGATTCACCTCCTCGACGATCGCGGCCAGTATTGCGGTGGCGTTTGCACCGAGGGGGACGGACAGTGTCGCCCTCCGCTGAGTTGGTTGGGAGAATTAGACGGTCTCAAGCACGGCCGGGTTCGGGCGTGGCAAGAAAACGCACGGGAGTTTCTAGGATCGGCGAAGCGTGTGGTGGTCACGAGCGAGAGCGTCAAGGACCTCTTTGCGGCTCGCTTTCCTACTATTGAAGACAGGATTGTGATTCTCGAGCACGGGCGCCAGCCCCTTCCGGGGCGACAGCAAGCCGTTGGACATCTTCGTAAGGGGAAGTCACTTCGGGTTCTTGTGCTCGGCGCGATCAACCGGCACAAGGGAGCGGGTTGGCTCAGCCGGATCATGTCTGAAATCGACAGCAACGGCTGGCCAATTGAAATCTACTCACTGGGTGCCGATGGAGAAAGCCTGAGAGAACTCACACGTTTCAGCTGCCTCAAGTACTCAGGGCGCTACAGCAGAGACGAGTTGCGCGCTCGTGCAGCAGGCATCAACGCCCATCTGCTGCTTCTCCCATCCATTTGGCCGGAGACCTATAGTCACGTTCTCACGGAGGGCTGGCAGCTCGGTCTGCCGGCCATTGTGGGCGACTTGGGGGCGCCTGCAGAGCGGGTTCGGCGTCATGGTGGCGGGTGGGTCGTGCCACCGGGAGACGCCGACGCTGTGACTGGCTTGCTCATGCGACTGATAAGAACTCCGGCGGAACACGCTGAGGCGATAGAGTCAGTCAAGGATCTGGCCGCTCACGCAAGGAATGAGGTGGAGATGGGGAAGTTGTACTTGGATCTCTACGATGAGGTCGTAGAAGAGGCTCGGCTAAGTTGACTTCTATCGAAGCCGATGTCCGTGCGGAAGTTGCGGTGCTGCGAGAGATCGCGCGGCAACTCCGTAGTGAGCTAGCTCAACTTGAATCGAAGATGGGACCGATTCCGAGCCCCGAGCTGTCCGCACTCCAGGAGCTTCGGCTTTTGGCGTTGCAGGTTGAAGTCTTGGAGACGCAGGGCCAAGCGGACGAACGTGTAAGGCTCGCTGAGGAGCTTGCCGGAGATGCCGAACTCGCCGCAGAGCGTGCGACCCAGAAAGCGACCCGCAAGGTCAGAGCAATGAAGTCCGAGCTAAAAAGGGCTGGCGAAGCACTCGCGCTTCGCAAGGGCAAAGAGCGTGAGGTGCGGTCCGTCCTAGCTGCTTATGAGTCAAGTCTGAGTTGGCGTATTACAGAGCCGCTACGGCGTTTGCGGGGCTGGAAACGACCGGTTGTAGGTGCACCAGCACCACAAGTCGTCGTTGCTCAGCGACAAACGAAGCAGAGAGGCAAGGTGGCTCGGGCTGACGTTGAGTTGTCGAGGCTTGCGACGATCGATGTGATCGTCTGTGTGCACAATGCTCTGGCTGACACAAAGGCGTGCCTTGAGTCGGTTGCGTCCCGAACGTTGCAGGACTACCGGCTGATCATCGTGGACGACGGTTCGGATCCAGAGTGTAAGAAGTACCTTAGGGAGCAAGCGAAGGCTTTGGGAGCAACTCTAGTCCGCCACAAGTCGGCGCGCGGCTATACCCGCGCTGCTAATGCCGGATTAGCCAAGAGCACCGCCGATGCGGTCGTTCTCCTCAACAGCGATACGGTGGTGACGACAGGCTGGCTGCGAGGCCTCTTAGCAGCTGCAGAGAACACGGGCGCCGCGATTGTCGGCCCACTCTCAAACGCAGCAAGTTGGCAGTCCGTGCCTCATCGCTTCGGCGACGAAGGCACGTGGAGCACCAACCCGTTGCCTGATGGTTGGACACATGAGGGCCTTGCAAACGAGGTCCGTGAGGTCGGAGTAGCTAGCGGCAGCTCAGTGGAAATCGTCAATGGCTTTTGCATGCTGGTGCGCCGCGAGGTGCTTGATGCGATCGGTCTCTTGGACGAAGCGTCATTTCCGAAAGGCTACGGGGAGGAGAATGACTATTGCCTTCGTGCTGTCAACGCGGGGTTTGACATCCGGATCGCGACGAGCGTGTACGTTCACCACGAGAAGTCGAAGAGCTATTCTGTAGAGGGGCGGAAGCCTCTAGCAGCCGCCGGCCGTGAAGCGTTGGCTCGCATTCACGGTGCTGCTCGAGTCGAGAAAGCGGTTGCTTCGTTGCGAGCAGAACCCGCAATGGAACAAGTCAGAAAGGCGGTTTCTGCTCGGCTGTCCAAGGAGCCACCACCGATCGAGAGTCAGGAACCTTCGGCCTTGGAGAGAGGCGTGGTCTTCTTCTTGCCTGTCAAAGGCGGAGGTGGCGGCGTTCATTCCATCGTTCAGGAGGCTCAAGCGATGCAGAGCATTGGACTGGACGCCAGAGTTGCTGTACCCCAGACCGCTTTGAACCGATACTTGAGCAACTATCCTTCGATGCCCTCCAGCCTGTTCTTCGGCTACTCTTCTTCTCGAGACCTTGGGCGAAAGGTGAAGAATGTTGGTTGGTTGATTGGAACCCTCTTTACCTCAATCAAGACCATTAAGCAGCTCCAGACCGATCTGGATACAAGGTTCAACGTTGGTTACTACGTTCAAGATTACGAGCCCTGGATTGTGCCGGAGGGTAGCGACTATTACGAAGAAGCGCTCGCGTCCTACACTCTGATCGACGACTGCCGTTTGTTCGCGAAGACCGATTGGATCTGCGAGAGAGTGCAACAGGAGCATGGGGTCAAGGTGCATCGTGTTCTCCCAAGCGTGGACACGTCCGTTTATCACCCTGGCCTTGAGCGGTCGGGTTCGCCGGTGAGGCTCTCGGCGATGGTCCGTCCCGCAACGCCTAGGAGAAATCCGGAGGGGACCGTGAGAGTGTTTGCGAGGCTGGCTCGGGAGTTGGGAGATCAGGTCGAAGTCGACTTCTTTGGTTGTGACGACGAGGACCTGCAGGCGTTGACACCAGGAACGTTCCGCCGAAACCACGGTGTGTTGCGAAGAGAAGCGGTCGCGGAAGTGCTGCGCGCGAGTCATATCTTTGCCGACCTCTCCACGTATCAAGCTTTCGGTCGCACCTCGGTCGAGGCGATGGCATGTGGGTGTGCGGTGGTCGTTCCTGCGGTTGGGGGCGCTCCGGAATTCGGTAGGCACGAGGAGACAGCACTTGTTGTGGATACTGAGGACGAGGATGAGTGCTTTCGCTCTCTCAAGAGACTCGTCCTAGATCGCGGACTTAGGGAGCGTCTTGCAACAGCAGCGACGCCGGAGGCTCTGAGCTACAGCGCAATCCGCGCGGCGTCGTCGGAGCTTATGGTTTTGGAAGGGACCTAGGGCGGATGGGCTCTGGGCGGGGCCGGAAGAGCCCCATCGAGGGGGTCATTGTGCTTGGTTGCCACAGGTCTGGCACCTCGGCGGTGGCGAGGATTCTCGTCAAAGCTGGTTTCTCGCTTGGCGCCCCAGGCCAGTCGATCGGCAGCAATCGACAGAATCGTCGTGGGTTCTTTGAGCGAAGAGACGTTCGAGATCTGAACGATCTGTTGCTTCGCAGTGTGGGATGTGACTGGGATCGGCCCGCAGAGTTTTGCCCGAGCCGCGTGCCCGAAGAGGTCATGATTCGCTTTGACCGGGACGCAAAGGCGATCGTTGAGGACCTGAGGAGTCAAGGTGCTCCATTTGTGGTTAAGGAACCACGATTCTGTCTCCTACTGTCAGCCTGGAAACCACATTTTGGTGACAACGTGAAGTACGTGCTGGTGGTTCGAGACCCTTGCGAAGTCGCGTGGTCCTTGCGAGCGAGAAACCTATTGACGAGGAGACACAGCAGGGCACTGTGGGCCTTTTATAACCTACGAGCTCTCGAAGGGATGGGCGGGGGAGATCTTGAGATTCTCAACTTCAGCGCGCTCGTCAGAGGAGGGCACTCTGCGTTCCCAGCGATTCTGCGAGAGTTTCCCGAGCTCAGTTCTGGGCGGTCAGTGCGCGAGCTCTCTGGCTTAGAGACATCTCTGCTGAACCAGTGGTCCACTTGGCCCGAGTTTGTAGAGGACCTCTCAGATGCAGAAAGCTACCTGTGGGCCAGTTTGGCTGAGGGAGGGCCTCCTCGTTTTGATCCCAAGCAGCTTCATGCGGTGACGTCTGGACTCCGTGGTCTTGAACAAGTTCGAGGTGACGCGGAAGATCGAGCGAGTCATGATCAGGTCCGCTGCGTTGACCAGGTTCGGTCGACTCTGATGCTCTGTCAGCAGGCCCTGCAGAGGGTTCAGGGTGCGGTGAATCTGGCGCCTGGGCGACCGAAAGGTCGATAGCTGCTCCGCCAACGCGGTACAGCGAATCTGAGCCTGCTCCAAGGGGACGGAGTTGGTGCTTCGAGAAGAGGTCGAGCGGTTGGAAGGCGTCGTGGTGCTCGGGTGCCACCAGTCGGCGTTGACAGTCGGGAACGTTCCGCGGTGGCACGTATGTCGGTGCAGGCACACAAGTCCACCCTCGTCACTACTAACAAGCCCTTCGCGGAATGGGCCGAAGTCTTCCCCAACGCGATCTGCGTCATCACCATCGTTGATCGCTTGCTCCACCGTTGCGAACTGACCTCGATCGAGGCCGCTTCCTATCGACTCAAGGAGTGCCTATTCCGACGAATCCGACCACCAGTTCCGAAGTTATCCGACCAGTTTTGGTGGTTCTCAGAGATCTAGTTTGATCCAGGACTGAAGTGGTCGCTTTGCCTGATGTTCAGCCCCTATCTGCCAACATCCCTGAGACACGAAGGCCTCGCGAAATCAATGAGGGCGGAGACAGGAACCAGAGATGTTGCCTGCACCGACGGTATCCGACCACTGATTCCAATCGAATCCGACTAGTGATTCCGACGCAAAGCGACCACCGATTCCGAAGTTATCCGACCACCTGGTCGGATAACTTCAGAATCGGTGCCAACTGTTATGTGATGGTCGCCGCTAGGAAGCGGGCTAGAGGTAGCCGAGAGCTTTGAGAGTATCGTTGACTTCGCCGCTGAACTTCGGTTCGATCACTGGCTGGTGCGGCACACCCGCTAGTTGCTCCCGAAACGTGTTGAACAGCTCAAGCAGTTCGAGATCCTCTGGTTGGTTCTTCCACAAGTTCTGGAACTCTCCCGGATCGGCGACCAAATCGAACAGAATCCGCCGGTCATTGCCTTGTGCATTGCGCCGAATAATCAGCTTTCGGTCGCCCTTGATCAGTCCGTAGAGGGCGATCTTGCTGTCATGGCGAATCTCCTCGAACAGGACGAGCCGGTCTACAATCGAGGAGTCGAGGGTCGGGTTTAGTAGGTCGAATCCATGAATGGTGCCGCTGTAGTCGATCCCGACGTGAGCGAGGAGAGTCGGAAACACATCGACTCCCTGGACGGGAAGATTGATCGTTGTTCTCTGCGGCGGTTCGTGTAGCGGTGGTAGCAAGATTAGCGGAACTCTTACTTGCTCTTGCCACAGGCGTTTACCGTGCTCCCAACCCTCGTGTTCGTAGAATTCTTCGCCGTGGTCAGAAGTGATGACGGTGAAGAGGTCTTTTAGAGCACCGATCTGCTGTAGCTCACTAAAGAAGTCCTCAAGGTAGCGATCTTGCGTGGCGACCGCAGCGCGGTACAGATTCTGCACGTGGCGGCGATCTTCCTCTGTCAGCTTCGCTTTCGCGAGATCTTTCTTGTTGGCATTCCAAATGCCAATCGGCCCTACGTAGGAGTCTGTTAAGAAGCGTGCCTGCAAGTCACTGGGCGAATCGTAAGGCGCGTGTGGAATGATTGAGTGGACGTAGACGAAGACTCTCTCGCCCTCGTGTTGACGTATCCATTCGACGGCATCTCTTTGCGCGTCTTCCGCTCCATCGAGGCCTCTGGGACGATAGGCCGCGAAACGATCGAAGCCTTGCGTGAACCCCAAACCCTCTGCGGCGATGTTCGCGTTCTCAACGAACGCGGCCGTGGCGAAACCAGCTTCACGGAAGAGTTCGGCTATGGTGACCACGGACTCGGGGAGAGAACGTTGAGCGTTCGCTCGATGATGGGACGGGAACAACCCTGTTAGGACGCTCGCCGTGGATGGCCGCGTCCAGGCGGCGGTGCTGTAGCTGTTGATAGCGGTCGTAGCGCGGCTCGACAGTTGGAACAAGAAGGGAGTGGCTGAGCCTTCTGAATCAGAGTCGCGCAGGGCGTCCGCGCGCAGGGTGTCGATCAGCCAGACTAGATAGTTGTTGGGTGGAAGCTGATCAGCGACTACTGCCCTGACGAAGCGCATCTCACCGACGAAAACGGGCCCCTCGGTCTCTACCCGAACTTGACTCTCATTTGGCTCGACCTCCAGAACGTGCTCCTCCCATGGGCGTTTCGGAGTAAAGAGATGCTCGCATTCCTCCGCTCCATGAATCACTCTCACTTCCTCTTCAGGCTGCGTGGCAAGCGATCTAATGGAGAATCGAAACTCACCGGGAGCATCATCACCATGCGTGACCTGGCCGGTGGAGGAGCGAAAAAGGGCGACGTCTCCGGCTCCGAGCCGGACCCCGAGCCGAGAATCACGACCAAGAGCCGAGTGAACAGCCTCTAGTGGCTCCCCGGCCTGGGAGTACCCTTCTTGGTGGACCACGTTGCCGAGTGTCTGCGTGAAACGCAGGTCTAGTTGAGTCGGACCGCGGCCTTCGTTCGGGAGTTCTGGGGCGCAAGCTAGGCTAGAAACGGCCAGGGCGACAGTGAGACCAAGAAGCGCTCGCGGTCCGAGCCCATGAGCATTCGCATGGCGAGCCATCGGATCGTCCTTTCTGCACTCCTGAGAGGAGTGCGTTCTGCGGCTAATGTGGATGTGGAACGGGCGTCTAGCGTGCGTCAAGAGAATCGCTTCTTGAGAGCGCTCCCAAGCTTCACTGCCGGTCGCTCGATACAGTAGAACATGATCAGCGACATGGCTAACGTTGCTGGAATTGCCGTCGCTGACAGGAACCAGAACAGATCCCACCCGCGACCGTACTTTTCAAGGCCGATTCCAATCTCGAGGGCCCTGATAATCACGATATGAACAAGGTACGTACTGTAAGAGATCTTTCCGAGAAAAATGAACGGGCGCCAAGAGAAGAAGCGTCCAAGCTGGTCTGACCGAAGAGATCCCATTATCAGGACCCAAACGGCCAACGGATAGTTCATCTTCATTACCAAGAGTGCCGCAGCGAGTACGAGCACGAAGCTTGTGGTGAGGCGGTCTTGAAACTTCTTCAAGAAGAGGTAGGTGCCAATCCCGAACACAAAGAAGTGAAAGTTGATTGGCAGGAAGGCGCCGTGAGAGAAAATCCAGGTGTTGTCGCCAAAAGTCACGGCATTCTTGAAATTCACGAAGATCGCAAAAGTCGCCAAAATTGCCAGGATCCACTGAGGCTTGTGGCGCAGAGCGGCAATTACAAGGGGTGCTACGAGATAGAACTGCCACTCGAGCGAGATACTCCAAGCTGGCCCGATAAATGCGGAGGCGGCATTGGCTGCAATCTCGTTGGGTATGACGCCATGCAAGAGGGTCAGGTGGGACAACAAATACGTCCAGAAGTGCTCTTGGTCAAACCTGAAGACTCGAATGGAGAACAACCAGGAAATCCCAAAACCGAAGGCAATCGAGGCAGTGAGAGCTGGCCAGAGGCGTAGGAACCTTCGAATCAAGAAGACGGAGTAGCGTTCTTTGCTCACCGAAAGCAGGTGCGTGATGACGAACCCACTCAACATCATGAAGACATCTACTGCGTAGCCACCTGCGCGAACTACGTCCAGTGGCCAAATGAGCTCGTCTCTGGGCACACCTGACCTGAGCAGAAGGTGAGAGAAAACCACCCACCAGGCGAGCAAGGATCTGGCACCCTCCAGGCTCTGGAACCTCTCGACGACCATGTTGCCCGTAGCGGATTTAGGTTCGGCGTTCTTGCCCATCAATACACCCATTTGCGAGGCCTAGTTTGCCGACGAAGATAGCGACTATCTTCTGGTCGCTTTGCTCATCAGGCTGCGGAATCGCGGAGCTCAAGACCCGGTCCCCACGGAACTCTGTGCATGCGAAGTAGGCAAGTACGGTATGCCACAGTAGACCCATAGTGTAGCGGCTCGCCGGACGCGATCAAGACCGAAAGCTGAGGTCTTCAAAGAAGAAAGGCTCGAACCCCAGCTGGGATTCGAGCCTCTAGATCGGACCTTCTGGTGAAGATCGCTCTGTTCGAAAAGCCTACGGAGCGAGTGTACGGAAAGACTCGAAGCTGTCGTAGTATGAGCTGCCAACAGCTCCGTCGTAGCCTGAGATCACACCCATCTGGACGCGATCGACCGTGACGTTCGCATCTTTGGTCACGTTGGCGATCTCAACCGACTGGCCGGCCTGAGGACCACCGATAATCGATAGACGATGGAATCCATCGGCGGTCACGTTGCTGGTTGAGCGCCGCCACTCAATCTGCAGTTGATGCCAGTCAGTTCGTGTCAACGCGATAAATGCAGTGTAGTGCCGAGTCGGATTGCCGATGCTGCCGGACCAAGAAGCCACCCGGACGCGGAAGCTGTTCCCGTTGGCTCGCTTCCTGATCTCCAGTTGTAGCTTAGGGCTGAATCCTGGATCTCCGTTTACCTTAGGCATATTTCCAGCCAGAATGAAGTGCGCTTGGCCGTTGGCTAGCGGAAGATCGTTTGGATTAAACCAGAACGATGCGCGGTAGACGGTTTCTAATTCGGGGGAGTCATCCTGGACAAACATTGAGTTGCTCGAACCGTCTGAAATGGTCTCCATTCCAAAGCTGCCGTCTTTTGCCGCTGAGCCGTTTACGTCGACCATGTTTTGCGCAGAGGCCATTCCGCCAGTAACTAGCAGCAGCAGACAGGCTCCTAGGACTACATTTCTATTCTTCACTTGAGTCTCCTTGGGTTCAGGGTTGGTGTTTTTCGTACTCTGATTCTGCCTGCGCAGATTCTTCGTACTCAAAATGAGGTTTGTTCAGCTCCCCGTGAGGATCTTCTCAGCGGGGGTATTCGCTTTTGAGGTGTGAGTGATTGTTGGCAGATCAGTGTTGTGGAGCCCTCCCTCAAAACTGACCGACGAGATCATTTCCTGATCCTGGTTGATTTCGCCAACGGAAACGATGGTTGTCTCTGGATCGGATTCCGGACCGATGCTGTGTTTCGTGGCTACGCCAATTGTGAGTAGCAGTGCCGCCGCTGAAGCGAGCACGATTTGACGTTTCCCAAAAGGCGGAGCAGCTGAGGTAGTTGTTTCCACAAAAACGGTGGCGTGGCTCTGCTGCGTGGATTCTAAGTCGAGCCGACATCCATCGCAGACCTGTACATGCTCGGTCAGCCACACCTGCTCAGCGGCGCTAGTTTCACCGAGGCAGTGGCGCACGATAACTTCGGCGGACGGGTGGGTGCCGCCCAACATCTCACCGCCTAGCATGGAGGTGGGATGGGGTTGGTGATGGTTTCCTGGCTCATTCTGGTTCTACTCCGTTCAGAGTGTGTAGCGCGCCGGGGTGGATTTCGTTACAAAGTTTCCAGAAAAAGTGATCTGGCTGGTGCTCCAAGTGGCTGAGAAGGCAGGAACTGAAGGTTCTAGGTGAGGTCTGAGCCGTTGTGACTCCGTGCCCAACGACGGCAGCGTAGACAACGAACGCGGAGGGCTCCTTCGGATGCACCGAGGTACTCGCTCATTCTTCCGTAAGTCCAGCCTCGCAGCTGCAGGGCCCAGATCTCACGGCATTCGGCACTTGCCTCGCCTAGCAGTTCTAAGGCCGACCCCTCTCTTTCCAACTCCAGCAACTGGGAGAGCGAGTTTTCGCCGTCTTCAAGATCAATCACGGTGTCTAGGCCAACCATGTGCCAGCGTCGACGACGGCGCAACTCGTCAAGGCAGTCGTGGGCTACTACCCGCCAGATCCAGCCCTCGAATGGACCGCAGCCGGAAACCTCTCCTGCCGTACATGCTTCGTAGACCGTGAGGAACGCCTTGGACGCGACGTCTTCCCAAGATTCACCCAAACTTGCCTTGTACGGGCCCACGGCCCGGGCTACGAGGGCTCTGACTGTCTCTACAGCCTTAGGTTCACCATCAGTGAAGCGATGGCGGAGATCGTCGGTGCGCTGGAACTTTAGGATCATGGCCTGATCCTAGTTGAGGTTAGGGGCGTTTGAATCGGCTTTGGTGCGCCGCACAACCGGCGAAACCAGTTGAGCATAAGAGGCGCTGAGGTCCTGGTATTCGTGTTGCCAGTCTCGAACCGTCGCCAAAGAACGAGCACGAGCAATCGTGCGCGGGCGGCGCGATCTTGTGAGGTCCAAACTGCCAGATGTCTTCATTCTCCAGCAGGATCAACCCTATCTGCCAACATCCCCGAGACACGAAGGCCTCGCGAAATCAATGAGGGCGGAGACAGGAACCAGAGATGTCGAAACAGCAAGATGGCGGTATACCAAGCCCGTTGACAGGAACGGAGTCGAGGGGAGAGTCGCGTAGCGACTTGAGCCGATCCGGAGTTTCCACCAACGGCGCCCCACCCGACACCGAGGTGGTGGCCAAGGCAAGCAGACGTCGGTTCACGGCGGGCTACAAGTTGAGGATTCTCGAGGAAGTGGAGGAGTGCTCCGAGACCGGTGCCGTGGGCCGCATTCTTCGTCGCGAAGGATTGCACTCATCTCACCTTGCCAATTGGCGCAAGGTGCGAGCGGAGTCATCGACGGATGGCCTCGAGAGAAAGCGCGGTCGCAAACCGAACCCAAGCAAGACTCTGGAGAAGAAGGTGGTCAAGCTCGAGCGTGAGAATCAACGGTTACGCGCGCTGCTCACGAAGGCCGAGACCATTCTTGATGTCCAGGGAAAAGTTGCGGGGCTGCTGGGATTCAACCTGTCCGACGGGAGCAACTGCTCGTGACCGCCGTAGAACTCGCGCAGCAGGTCGGCATCCGACCTGCTTGCAAGGCT
>JAJCXN010000018.1 GCA_029263415.1 Acidobacteriota bacterium | reverse complement strand
GGTTGATTCATCTATCCATCTTTCCAGGTCAGGTTCTGTTGGGGGACCGTAAACTAGTTATCAGCCTCTGGGTTTCCGCTTCTCTCGCGGATGATCGCTCTAATCCCAAACGATGCATCTGATGCTAAAAAAGGCCGCCTGTATGTGGCAGCCCTTTTCATTGTCATCTGCTAATCAAGCGTATCGCGTCAAACGGCGAATGCCTCAGTGACGCCGCTTAGCTCGATGCTGCCGTCCTGAACACCGTCAGCCAGATCGAAAGCGTCTAGGATTGATTCGCCACCATAGACAAGGTAAGTTTCGCCACTAGTGATGCCATTGGGATCTGCCCCGAGAGCCCCGATCAGCATGTCGTCAAAGCCGTCGCCGTTTACATCCCCCGCTGATGACACGGAAAAGCCGCTGCGGTCACCGCCATCAATGCCGTTTATCACGAAGCCATTGCTGCCATCGAGGCTCGAGAGATCAAGACTGGCTGGGATACCAGATGCCGCACCGTAGACGAGATAGGTTTCGCCGCTATGGCTGCCATTGGGATCTGCCAAGAAAGCCCCGATCAGCATGTCGTCAAAGCCGTCGCCGTTCATATCACCCGCTGAGGAGACGGAAAAGCCGCTGAAGTCATAGGCATCAATACCGTTCATCACGAAACCATTGTTGCCATCGAGGCTCGAGAGATCAAGACTGGCCGGGATACCCGATGCCGCACCATAGACGAGATAGGTTTCGCCGCTAAAGTCGCCAAGGGGACTTAGGTGAGCCCCGATCAGCATGTCGTCAAAGCCGTCACCGTTCACATCACCCGCTGAGGACACGGATCTACCGCTGCCATCATGGGCATCAATGCCGTTCATCACAAAGCCATTGCTGCCATCGAGACTCGAGAGATCAAGGTTGGCCGGGATACCCGATGCCGCACCGTAGACGAGATAGGTTTCGCCACTTTGGTTGCCATGGGGACTTGCCTGGTCAGCCCCAATCAGCATGTCGTCAAAGCCGTCGCCGTTCACATCTCCCGCTGACGACACGGCTCTGCCGCTTCCGTCATGGGCATCAATGCCGTTCATCACTAACCCATTGCTGCAATCTAGGGTCGAGAGATCTAGGCTGGCCGGGATACCCGATGCCGCACCGTAAACCAGGTAGGTTTCGCCACTAGCGTTGCCATTAGGATCTGCAAACAGTGCCCCGATCAGCATGTCGTCAAAGCCGTCACCGTTCACATCACCCCCTGAGGACACGGATCTGCCGCTGTGGTCAAAAGCATCAATGCCGTTCATCACGAAGCCATTGGTGCCATCGAGGGTTGATAGATCTAGGCTGGCCGGGATACCCGATGCCGCACCGTAGACGAGATAGGTTTCGCCGCTATCGCTGCCATTGGGATCTGCATACTGTGCCCCTATCAGCATGTCGTCATAGCCGTCGCCGTTCACATCCCCCGCTGAGGAAACGGAAAAGCCGCTGAAGTCTTCGGCATCAATGCCGTTCATGACAGCGCCAAAATGGGCGGGTGGTGGCGGCCCTTCGTTCACATCCGCTACGGTCACTTGGATCGCCTGGGTGTCGCTCTGCACCCCATCCGACACTTTGACCGTCACGTCATAGGCGTTGTCGCCCCCTACATCGCCCGGCGCTTCGAAATCCGGGGCCGCTGCAAAAGCCAGCGCGCCGGTGGCCGCATCAATGGTGAAAAGCCCGGCATCTGCGCCGCCATCAATGGCAAAACTCAGTGCACCTACCGTATCCGCATCGGTTGCCGTTACTGTGGTCACTGCGGTCAAATTCTCGTCAATGCCAAAAGCAGCGCCAGAGATGATGACCGGTGCGGTGTCGTTCAGATCGGCCACGGTCACCTGGATCGCCTGGGTGTCGCTTTGCACCCCATCTGATACCTCGACCGTCACATCATAAATATTGTCGCCCCCGTCATCGGCCAGCGCTTCGAAATCCGGAGCCACCGCAAAAGCCAGCGCGCCGGTAGCCGCATCAATGGTGAAAAACCCAGCATCTGCGCCGCCAGCGATGGCAAAGCTCAGCGTACCTACCGTATCCACATCGGTTGCTGTCACCGTAGTCACCGCAGTCAAATTCTCGTCAATGCCAAAAGCAGCGCCCGAGGTGATGACCGGTGCGTTGTCGTTCACATCCGCCACGGTCACTTGAAGCGCCTGGCTATCGCTCTGTACCCCGTCTGACACTTCGACCGTCACGTCATAAACATTGTCACCCCCATCATCGCCCGGTACCTCGAAATCCGGGGCCGCTGCAAAAGCCAGCGCACCGGTAGCCGCATCAATGGTGAAAAACCCAGCATCTGCGCCGCCAGCAATGGCAAAGCCCAGCGTACCCACCGCATCCGCATCGGTTGCCGTTACTGTGGTCACCGCGCTCGATTTCTCATCGATGCCAAAGGCAGCGCCCGAGGTGATGACAGGTGCGTTGTCGTTCAGATCGGCCACGGTCACTTGGATCGCCTGGGTGTCTAGTAGCAAGGCACCATCGTTCACTTGGACGTTGACGTCATAGATATTGTCGCCACCGAAATCAACTGGCACTTCGAAATCCGGGGCCACTGCAAAAGCCAGCGCGCCAGTAGCCGCATCAATAGTGAAAAGCCCGGCATCTGCACCACCAATAATCGAGTAGCTCAGCGCCTCGGCTCCGTCGTTGAGCGAATACTGGTCCAGCGCCGTGATCGTGGTCACTAGGCTGGTGTTCTCGTCGACGGCGACCTGAGCAGTATCGCCGCCGCCATCCGACGTGATGACAGGGCCGATCTCCGCCATGATCAGATCGGTCAACTCCTGCAAGCGCGCTTGGGCTTCAGTGGACAGATCGCCTGACACAAGAAGAGCAGCGATTTCGTCTAGAACGCTTGCGGGCGGCTCGTAGCCCTGCGAAATCGCGTCAGAATAATTTGCAAGCAGTTTGTCTTTCTCCAATTGAGTCAGGTTCATGTTGAGAATCGAGTTCTCAAAAGGGTTTGTCAGTCCATTTATACTTGTCATTACGTGTTCCTCTATCTTAATATTGCCGCTTCGGTCCAAAAGGAAGCAGCAATGTGGCGATTGATATGAGATGGGTGAGTGGCGCTATATCCTCGTTGCGCCCGCTCGCAAAAAGACGTTTTTGATCTTGATCTTCTCCAATAGTTTATCCACCCAACTAATTAACACTGTAGCAAATTGCCCCTAGTCTCGTAAGAGCATAGGTAAATAAACTACCTTTTTCAGAAGGAGTGAATGTACTGAAAACTGGCTCGATTATCACACACTGTAATTATCGAAAGATAATTGCATAGCGGCTCAGGTTAGCACATAAAAAACATAATTTTGCTGCATTTTGGTATTTCAGGCGAAAGACGCCCAGAGGTAAAGATCAGCCCAGTGATGAATCGGATTGAAAGGAGCGAGCACGAGAGCAGGTTGGCTCGAAAATATCGTGGATTTGCAGTCGCTCTAGGCGGCGCCCGGACCGGCTAGCTGAAATAATCAAGAATTTTAGTGATCGCACTGGATTCCAAGATGGCGGCGAATCAAAGTCGCGTTGTTTAGTGATATTGAGAATGCGCATTCGCGGCATTACAGTCTGCAGGAATCAACATGTTACATGTTCGGGAAAGGAATAAAGAAATATGATTTCTCTAGCCTGAATATTGCACCAGTGCGCTATATTTCAGCTTGAAAGCTTTATACTTACTGGCTTTTAGCAATATTGATAAAAATACAGTTTGTCTCCAAGGTCTCACTTGCCGGTTTTTAACTTGCTCTGTTTTAAATTGAACGCACATGCTTCCTCTAGCGCAGAATAACTGCGCCTCTGGTCGCGAGCACGCACAATTTAAAACAGCTCGGCGTTAAAATTCCAGCAACTGGTGCAATATTCAGGCTAGGCCTTGGGAACGGGTTAACTTTTATCCGATAGTTAATGAGCTTTACTGCGCCAGTCCGAGGAATAATGTAAGCGACTGATTGAACTAGAATTAGTGCATCATTATCATTTTTTCCAATGGTCGAGTTAATAAATCGAGTTGTTCAATGGAATCGACTGTCCGCTTTCAGTAGATATGTTGTCATTCGGAAATATAGATTGAGTGGCTCCATTGGGTCGAATGCTGACAGTACGATTTAATCGTGCTTTATGTCCAAAAGTGTCACCCATTAGCCCGCCCCTGTCAATAGAGCAAAAAATATCCTGCTGCTGAGCAGCATAAAAATTAAAACATCCATCGCTATTACGCACATCGCACCCGTTTCATCATTACTTTGGTGTCTTAAGCAAACTGTTTCGCACCAGTCACCCATCTGGATTAAGGCCTGATCTTTTTTCCTAGATACTAGCCCTTGGTACCTCGGTACCCCACATAATCTTCGGTGCCAAACCGTGTCCAAAATGATTTTACAGAATCTATGGCTCAGTTTCGACTGTCCAGA
>JAJCXN010000017.1 GCA_029263415.1 Acidobacteriota bacterium | reverse complement strand
GCGGTAGCCCTTGAGCGAGTCGTCGGGCGCTTGTTCGCCCTCGTCGCCCCATTTCTACCGTTCTTCGGACAGAGCAAAGCCGCCAGGTTCTTCGCAGCGGCGGGTCGCGGACAGATTGTGTTGTTCGTGAGTCGCTTCGATCGTGAATCGTTAGCTTGACCTAGGGCACTGCAGGCGGGAAGGGCGGGTGGCACCCGGAAGGGAAGTAGTAGGGATCGTCCTGGGGCCTTAGAAACATCTCGAGTCTCGCCGTAGCGGCGTAGAAGCTCCCGACGAACTGGCGGTAGGCATCTCGCATTTCTTTGCGACCGGCTGGGTCCTTGCAGTGGACCGCGGGCGCAGCGGAGCGCTTCGGGTTCATGGTGCGATCTTCGATGGGTTGAGCGAGTATCTTTCGTTCACCCAAGAACTCGAGGTCTGAGTAGTCGTCGCGGATTTGTTCGAGGCGCTCCAGCACCCATCGCCGGATCTCGTTGCGATCGAGGTGTTGCCAGCAGGGGAGCGGATCGAGTTCGAACGACTCGTTAGATCGGTAGTCGGCGCGTCTGACTCGGCTACCAGCTTGTCGCATTCGATAAGCCTTGGTGAGATCGTCCCAGTGACCGTCGACGTCCCGCTGCCCTTGAGCGTAGTGCCAGGCGCAGTGCATGCCGGGCCATTCAGTGGGGCAGCGAACACCAAAGGGCATATCGGAGAATGCTCTTTGGGAATAGATTCTTATAGAGTATACTCTTCAAGAGACTATCGAGTTACCCCAACGAGGCAAGAACCCAATGGCAACTGCAGACCGCTCTACTAAACAAACCCCACTCACCCCGACCGTTTTTGAAATCCTGCTCTCACTGAACGAGAAGCAGCTGCACGGCTACGCGATCATGAGCACAGTCAAAGAGCGAACAGGCGGAAGGCTTGAGCTTCTCCCCGGAAGCCTCTACCGAGCGCTGTCGCGACTTGAAGCTAGTGAGTGGATCGAAGTCTCCGAGTTGAGACCGGAGGAGGTGCTCGATGATGCGCGTCGTCGCTACTATCAACTCACCGCACTGGGCCGCTCTGCACTGCAAGCCGAAGCGCACCGGCTCCAAGATCTGGTGAATGCCGCCATCAAGAGCAATCTGCTGGAGAAGCCGGGGGGCACCCGATGAGCAACGATCAAGAACCCACGCCTAGAGGCAGGTGGGACCGCTGCGGTGATTTTGTCCTCCAGGCTCTCGTTCGCCTCAGCCCCAAGGCCTTCCGATTCAGCAACGAAAGAGAGATTCTTGATCATGCGAGCTGCCTCCTGGCTGCCAGCCCTGGCCCCATGAGGAAGGCGAAGTTGTGGTGCCGCTTGGCTCTCAATCTGCTCTGTACCGCTATCCGGCTTCACCTCGACAAAATCTTCTCCCCATACCGAGTCGCCCCCAAGCCGGCGGAACAGGTTCGAGCCAACCGCCGTCGCTCGGACCTTCTCTCAGACCTGCCGAGCGATTTGCGCGGTGGCCTCAGACTTTTGGCAAAACACAAGATAGCAACGCTTGTTGCAACTCTGTCCATGGGGATGGGGATCGGCGGCACCACCGCTACCTTCACGGCGCTCAATGGCATCCTGCTGACCGCTCTTCCGGTTGAATCACCAAGAGAACTGTTCGAGGTGAAGGCGCGCCGAGTCGCTGGCGATTTCAACATTTCCTACCCGATCTTCGAAGCGTTGCATCGTGAACAGGAGGTGTTCAGCGGGATGTTCGCAGCGAGCGGATCGGAGTTGGTGCGTGCACAAAGGGATGGTCGTGCGCTAAGCAATGTGTTTGCCGAGTCAGTGAGCGGTGATTATTTCGAGGTGCTGCGAGTAGGCAACGTCAAGGGCCGCTCTCTCAACCGAAGCGACGATTCTCCAGGCGGTGGTGACACTGGACCAGCCGCGATGATCAGTCATGCCTTTTGGAAAAGGCAATTTCTCCTTGACCCAAAGGCGATCGGCGAGACTTTGACCGTCGAGGGACTTACCTACACCATTGTGGGGATCACGCCATCTGGATTCTTCGGAGCGTCGTTAGGGAGTCAGCCAGATGTCTGGCTGCCCATGTCAACTTCGATGCCGGAAAGTCGGCTCAGTTGGCGAACGGGAACGTTCTTCAAGATCATGGCGCGCGTAGATTCCGACCTCGCACAAGAGTTGGTGGAAGAACGCGCCTCAGCGTTGTTGCAGCGAGTCCTAGATGAAGAGGAACAACAAGGACTGAAGACGATGGTTCGCGCTGAGGAGCAGATCAGCAATCTGCGGATTGGGCTTGAACCAGCCGCCAATGGTTTCGGAACGCTGCGAACCTCGTACTCGCTGCCTCTTCAGGTTCTGATGGGGATCGTTTGCCTTGTTCTCCTCATCGCTTGCTGCAATATCGCAGCGCTGCAACTCGCCCAAGTCACTTCCCGGCGAAGGGAATTCGCTACCCGTGCCGCACTCGGCGCTAGCCGGATTCGTGTGTTTCGCCAGCTGCTCGCGGAGAACCTTCTGCTTGCTTGCTTCGGTGGAATCGTCGGCCTGATCCTGGCCCCATATGGGCTACGCATGCTGAGCACCTTCTTAGTGGAGAACCGCGGCTCACAAGCTCTGACATTAGAACTCGACCTAAGAATGTTGGCGTTTACCGCAACCGTAACCGCGGCCACCGGTGTCCTTTTCGGGCTCCTACCGGCCCTCCGGGGTTCGGGTATTTCACTTCAGACTAACCTTCGTGCCGGTGCCGGCAACCACACGCCAACTCGATCGGCGAGGAGGCTTGGATCTGCGCTGGTCATCGGCCAGCTGGCGCTCGCTTTGGTCTTGCTGATTGGCTCGGGCCTGCTACTCAAGAGCCTTGTTTTACTCAATCAAGTTGATTTGGGATTCGAGCCCGAGCGGGTGCTCTCTGCCGCGGTCTCCTTCAAATCGAAACAACAGACGCCAGAATCTCGAGAACAGTTTCTGACTCGGCTCGATCAAGAGCTTTCATCCATCCCTGGTGTCACCGGTGTGGCCTACTCCTGGCTTGGGCTGTTCTCCACAGCAGACCTGAGCGCGGAGGTCGAGATCGAGGGCTTCGAGGTCAGCGAAGAACCCCCTGAGGCACGACTCAACGCGGTGTCTCCCGGCTACTTCGAGACGCACGGGTCAGCCCGACTCGAGGGACGCGCCTTTACTGATTCCGATCGCCTCGGTGCACCGACTGTAACCATCGTCAACTCAACGTTTCACGAGATGTACTTCGGGGAGGAGGCCGCCATTGGCAAGACAATTCAGCTGAGTGGCGATGATCGCGTGTTGGAGATCGTTGGCGTCTACGAAGACCTTCAATGGAACAACTTGAGGGAGGAGAAGACGCCGATGTTCTTTCTTGCCTCCAGGCAATGGGACATGCCGGTGGGGTCGGTCGCGGTCAGGACTGACACCAACCCTTCCTCCTTGTCGCGCACTGTCGAGGAGAGGTTACAGGGCTTAGGAGCGGGCGCCTTGATCACCCGAATAGAGGTGCTTTCCGCCTGGATTGACAGCACAGTCAGTCGAGAACGCATTCTCGCCCGATTGGCAACGATCTTCGGGGCGCTTGGGTTGTTTCTCGCTGGGATTGGACTCTACGGCTTGCTCGCTAGTGTCGTAGCGAGTCAACGGTCCGAGTTCGCGGTGAGGATGGCGCTGGGCGCCACACAGCGTCAGGTTGCCTGGTTGATCCAGCGGCGGAACCTCGGACTGGTCAGTGCGGGCGGCGCGGTGGGAATTCCAATCGCACTGCTGTCTTCTCGCCTCCTAGGCAGCTTTGTCTTCGGGCTGAAGACCACCGACGTTGTCACGCTGGCCACAGCTATTATCGCTTTGCTTGTCATTGGCCTTGCAACCGGCTACTTGCCAGCACGAAAAGCCGGACGACTCCAGGTCATCTCGGCATTGCGACACGAGTAAGGACCAACTTGGCGGAGCAGGCAACCCGCGGTAGTCAGTTGGGAGAGGAGCCTGGGAGAGTTGGCCTGCACTCGCTTTGCTCAAGCTTGTCAATCACCAATCCTGACGCTGATCCTTGCCCCTGCTAGTGGCCGCTCCAAACTGCTGAGCGTTCAGCGAACCATTTGCGTGGGCGCAGTACATTTACGTCGCGCCAGTCCCCATTGATTTCGATGCCTGCTCGCAGGCCGCGAAGTTCGATGAGGAGGAGAGCCGCGGTTTCATCACGGAGATCGATCCGCCCATGGATACTCAGTCCGTTGCCGCTCACGTCGAGGTCATGGATGCGTAAGCCAGTCTCGTCGAGAATGAGGCGGCCGGTGCCGTCGATGTTTTGGACTTCGAGCAGGCGGGAGAACCAGCGCACTAGATTGCGCGACTTGCCGATCAGGTGAATGAGCGGTTCAGTGTCTCGGAGTCGCAGTTTGACGAGTGTGTCGAGCTTGAGGGGTTTCTCGATCTGGACCTGGCCATCGCCTAGGTCGACAATGGCCCACCAGTCGCCAGAGGGGTTTTCGAGGTTGGGGAATGCGACGTTGGTCAGTCGCAGGGTGCTGCCGTTGAGAGTGAAACGACCCGCAGAGGGATTGTCCGAAGCGAGGCGAGTCTCGAGAGAGAGCTGAGCATGAACAGCCTCTCCTGCGATGGTGGCTTCAACACCAGGGCTCTCGACCTGGAGTCTGCCATCTGCACTGTTGCCGCTAAATCGAAGCGAACCCTCAAGCGTTCCTCGGCCGCTCTGCACCGAGAGCTGCTGCGAGGGGAAGTAGTCATTGAAGATGGCGAGGTTGTCGATGTCGGTGCGCGCGGCCTTGAGCGTGAGTCGCGTGGCTTCTAGATCCAGGCCTCGAGAGAGATCGGGACCGCTCGCTCGTAGGCTGACTGACGGAACTGCGAGCGGTGGAGCACCTGTGCGAACGACTGAAGCGGAGCCCAATAGCAGCTCGACCTGGCTCTGATTGGAACCACGATCTTGCACCAGTCGGCCTTCAAGTACTCCCTTGGCTTGGGCGGTCCAGCGTCCGAGTTGGGCTGCAAGGTTGGGAACGTCAAGTCGCAGTTCACTCGGGGCTACCAAGCGAGTGGACCGTCCAGAGCCAACCACCTGGAGCCTTGCAGAGAGCGCTGCTTGCCCGCCGAGCTTGAGCCACTCGGCACCGGGCATCGGTGTTTCCCACCACCCAAGGTCAGCCGCTCGCCCGGTGATCTCGACAACGCCGGTAGCGAGCCGGAAACCGCCGGTCAGTCCGGAGCCCGTGGGGGGTAGGAGGAACTCGGTGTCGCCCAGTTCCAGGTCGAACTCGACTGGCCAGGCCCGGGAACGTCGCTGGCCGGTGGGCCGCGAGGAACCACGGAACGAGACCTGGGCGTCTTCTAGACTCAAGCGACCGGTGGAACGGCGACCGGAAGTCTTTCCGGCCAGCTTGAGTGTGCCTTCGACATGAGTTCCACGGAACTGAAGTTTCGCGTTCTTGGCTTCGAACTCGAAGTCTGACCGTTCGATGTCTTCGCGCAGTTCGAGGCGAGTGACGGCGACCCCAGCACCTCCCAGGAGGTCAATTCCAAGGCCTTTGGGAATCAAGTCGGCAAACACCGTTAGGTCTGGAATCTGTAGCGCCGGCATCTCGAGGAGCACCCGATAGCTCTCTACAGGCGCTCCGAGTCGTGGGCGCTCGCCTTCGAGGGTGAGCTGAACGCGCTGGACCTTCGCGATGCTCCCAGATGATTGGCCACCTAGTCTGGTGGACGATCGGCCAGATGATTGGGCGGCAGATCGGACGGCAGATTGGGCGGCAAGTTCGACATCCTTGAGCTCGACGTCGAGGTTCACCCAACGAGTCTCGTCGCGCAGTTCGATTGCACCTTTCACCGAGCCCTTTCCGGAGCCTGAAAACGACGCGATCTGTGTCTCGAGTTCTGGCGCCCGCAGCTCCAGGGTGCTGCCCTCGACCAGTTCACCGTTCTGCACCAATGCCAACAGGCTCAGCTGGCCGCGACCATTGACTACAAATTGTTGGCTGGGTGGCAGCAGCGCGCGCAGGAAGTCGAGGTTTTCGACGTTGGCGCCAGCCTGGATTCTCCCGTTCAGGCCAGAGAACGTGTCGGGCTGTCGAAGAGAGCGCGACGAGGTGGCGGCCAAGGTGAGATCTGTACTGAGTTCGAGATTCTCGCCCGTGACGTTTTCGGCAATCGCCAGCTCGGCACCGCTCCATGACACCTTGACGTCGTCGAGGGAGAGATCGCCGCGCATGACGACTTCGAGCGCGCCATGCACCGAACCCACAGCGCTTGGATTGCCACTCGGTGCGCGCAGGTGCATCTCATCGAACCAGACCTCGCGCAATCCTTGGAGCACGAGATCATTGAGAATCACACGCCACGGCTTCTTAGCGGACGGCTTTGGCGGGCCCATTCTGGCCGTTCGAAACTGGTACACCTCGATCGGTGGCAGGTAGCGAAGCGCTTGTTCGAGTTCTTGGCCTTCTGACGCCAGCCGGCGCAAACGGAAGTCCGCGCCGTCGACGCGCCCGCGACGCAGCACAAACTCCCTGTCGCTAAGTTGCAGCAGGTCGATAGATAGCACCGCGCGATCTGCACGTAACTGCCATTGGTTACGGGCCGTCTCGGCACTGAGCATCAGGTCGCTGGCCACAACTCGACCTGGCCAGAAGCTCCAGGCTCGGCTGTAGCTCACCTGCATCTTCTCAGGCCGTCGAGATAGGACCGACTCGCCCCAGACCGCGAGCCAAACGTTGACGGCGATCAGCCACAGTATCGCCAGGCTTACGATTGCGAGGGCAGCACGTTGTAGCCACCGGAGAGCACGACCCTTCGGGCCACGCCCTTGGCTGGCACTCTCTTCCGGTGCTTGCTGGACGCCGGAAGTGTTCACCTGCGTTGCTCAGTTTCGGCTGAGATCATTCTGGGACGCCCCCTCAGGCTGCGGAGTGCTGAAGGTTTGTGCCGTTGGGGCATCTCACGGTGCACATTCGCTCAGGAACCCAATGAAAGAAGAGGTGTGCCGGCCGGCTGAACGACCCGAGATAATGCGACGATCGAGAATGGTCCCCTTTTTAGGGCGTTGTAGCCGGGGTAGCCGCCGGTCTCGTGGCCGGTCACTTTCCCTGGCCGCCTTTCCCTGGCCGCTTTCTCTGGCCGCGTTTGCTGGCCACCAGGCCTGTGACGCAAAAGATCGGGCATCGTCTCACCCTTAGATCGTTGAGCGCCGATGCCACTACCCGCCCATTGACGCGATCAATCGTTCTTCGGCTGCAATGACGGTCTTGAACGCGGGCCGATTTGTGAGCCTTTCGTAGTAGGCCGCCAGTTGGGGCCACCGGGTCGCGTCGATTGTTTCACCAGCCACTTGGTGTGTGCGTAACATGGATCCGATCGCGACGTCTGCCAACGAAAGCCTGTCGCCGACCAGAAAATCTCCGTTGGTCAGCTGCGCTTCAAGGTAGTCGAAGCGCTCAGGCAGAGCTTCAAGCGTCGCATCGATGACAGCCTGATCCGGCTCCTGCTTGAGGATGGTGGGCTTTACGATGCGATTGAAGAAGATCGGACCAATGGTCTCGATCAACTTGGTGTCGGCAAACTCCTCGAACCAAAGCGCTCTGGCGCAATCTTCCGCGTCTTGCGGTAGCAAGTTGATTTCGGGATGTTTGCGGTCGAGATAGTTGATGATCACGGAAGAGTCCGAAATGGTGAAGTCTCCATCGCGCAGCGCTGGGATCTTTCCCAATGGGCTCACTGCCAGGAACTCCGGCGACTGATTGTGGGGCGGGAACGGCGCGACGGGGTCCAGGTCGTAGTCGATGTTCTTCTCCGCCATGGCGAAACACACCTTGCGCACGAATGGGGAGAGCGGGATGCCGTAGAGGGTAGTCATGATCTTTGATCCTTCGTTGGGTTCTGATGGTTGGTCACTCGACATTCTATTGGCAGTCTCCGGCCACGGGACGGGCCTTGCTGCGCGGGGCGCGCACTGAGACTCGCCGGGGATCGGATGTAATCAATCCGTGTAGTCGTTCCCGGTCGTCTTCCTAGCGGGTCTTGGCGTGGAGCCGAAATTCCACGCGGTCCAACCCTTTGAAGTCCGCGTCTTGCGTCCACAAGATCGCGTTGTGGTTCCGGGCCGCAGCGAGGATCAGGCTGTCGGCCATCGGTAGGCTCAGCTCAAGCGACAGGTCGGCCGCGCGGACGGCTAGATCTTCGTCAACGTCAACAACCTGCCCTCGTCCGAGCTGGCCAACCGCCCGAAGCGCGGTCGCTTCGTCCACCTGACGGCGTAACTGTTTGAAGACTTCGTAGATGACGATTGTGGGAACCAGGAGTTCGTCGGTGTTCTCGATGGCTGTTGCGAACTCGCCGGCGTTTGGTCCGTCGGCGAAGTATTCGAGCCACGCAGAGGAGTCGACGACATTCAACGGCGGTCCGCGTCGCGCTTGACCACTCGGTCTATACCTTTTGCCGCCCCACGTAGTTCCTGCACGGGCTCCACCGGAATCAGTTCGATCCTCCCTTGGTAAGGAATCGCTTGGAGCTTCTGGCCTGGTTGGAGCCCTAGTAGCAAGCGAACCTTCTTGGGTATGACGATTTGGTACTTGCTCGAAATCGTGATGATCTCCATTGTCTTACGTTATCACGATCGATCGCAGTCTAGTAAGACGATGGCGTGAAGTGAGGCCTTCGCGCCACTGTGCATTCCGGCCGAGGCTATCGGCGAGGTTCTGCGACCATGTCCTGACCTCGGAGGCGAATCAACATGCGTGCGACCGCTCCGTTTGCGTTCAGTTCGAACTGGATGGTGGTGCGAGCCGCCCGACCCCAAAACCGATGATCGCCAACCGGGAAGAAATCAGCCTCGCCAAGACCGGACATCGTGCCAACAAGAACGTCGTCGAGCCGCCGCAGGCTAATCTGGGCGCGGTCGCCGACTGCGTACTCTCCGACGTAGAGGTCGAGTTCGGCTGCGGAGAGGCTGATGACCTTGTGGGTTTCGAGCGGCGGCAGGGTCTTCGAGAAGGGAATCGCCTTCACCGCTTCTAGTTCTGGGTCCGGCAGTACGTCGCCCACGACCGCACCGGCGATGTCACCCACTAGCTTCCAAACATCTCCACCCCGAACTCCGCCACCAAAGTCAGTGTCCGCACGGTGAACAATCACCATGTCGAGTCCGGGCACGATCGCGATCAGTTGCCCACCTGTTCCACTTGCCGCGTACGCTGCCAACTCCGGTTGCTCTGCGTCGAAGCCTGGCTCGTAGATCCACCACATGTATCCGTACGCTCGGTTCTCATCGAGGCGAGAGTGTGCCGACCAGCTTCGTTTGATCCATTCTGCGGGCACCAGCTGCTTTCCGCTCCATGAACCCTCGCGCAAGTAGAGCTGGCCGAAGCGAGTGGCGTCGCGCGCGCTGAGGCGGATGGCGTAACCAGGCATTCGAGAGAGGTTGCGTTCGTATTGATAGAAGGTGTCGTCGATTGAAAAGTCTTGCATCCCGAGCGGTGTCGCAAGTTGGTCGCGAAACCCTTCGAAGATGCTTTGCTCGGTTGCTTCTTCGTAAATGCGTCCTGCAGTGTTGAAGTCCCAGTTGTTGTACCAGAACGCCTCGCCCGGCGCTTTTGTCCCTCGCGCTGGCCGATGCTCATTGACCGAGCGCGGCTCTTTCGCAGCCCGGTGGTAGATGCCGGATCGCGACTGAATCACGTGTTCGACGGTCGCTTGTTTCTCGATGACGCTTAGAGGTTGTATGTCATCCACGCCCAAGTCGGCGAGGGTTCCAGAGAGGTTGATATCGCCAGTTGCTACTGCTGGTCCGAAGAGCGCTGAGAGAAAACTCTTGCGCATCGAATGGCTTTTGAATTTGCGTTCAATATCGCCCCATGCGGCGACCACATGGCCGCCTCGAACGACGACCAGCGCGCCTGTGTTCAGTTCGTCGGCGCGTTGGCGCACGAGGTTCAGCTTGGCTGGATCCAAGCCCGCGAGGGTCGGATCGGCGTACTGCAACCAGGGGCCATCGCTGGGGTCGGGTCCCGAGGAAGCATGTGCAAGGCTGGTGAGAGCGCAGACTGCGAGCCACAGAATCAAAGATGCGATAGAACGACTCATCAAGGCTTTCTCCCTCTAGGTTTCTTGTGAACAGATCAAAAGACGCAGCGAAGGCACCTCATGTTGCACGGGTGAGGGTCGATAGTTCTCCAGGTGCACCCAGGAGGCGCGAACTGCACCGAAGGGCCTCAGTTGCACTCGCGCTGAGCTTGTTCATTGCGGCCATGATCACGGTGAGCTGTTCCGTCGAAACTGGTCAGCCTGCGCCTGAGTACCGCTCATCTGGCTTGCTCTTCCGCCAGGGAGACGACCTAGCGTGGGCCGATCCATCCCACTGGGTCGGTGCGAACGCTGTTGCCACCCGCCCGCAGGAGCCGGGGAATTGGTGGTTGTCCGCCACCATCACACTCGATCGCGACCTTCGTAGCGACGATGATCCCGCGCTCAGAGTCCGCGTGCCTGGTGCTATCGAAGTGTTTTGGGACGGTCAGCGAATCGGTGCCGATGGTGAGATCGGGAGCGATCGCGAGAGTGAGCGACCAGGTCGTCACGGAGTCTGGATGGCGCTCGATCCGAGACTGACCTCAAGCGGAGCGCATGTGGTGGTGGTTCGTGTTTCGTCTCATCGGCTCCTGCGCATGCATGGGCCCATCAACCTGCAAGTTGTCAACCGTGCGGTGTACGAGCGAAGCCTCTTGCGGCGCACTAGCTTCTTCCTATTCTGCGCAGGCTTGCTGTTGTGCTCTGCGGTGGTGATCGAGCTTCTGCATCGCTCTATTGGAGCGCGCGCCGACACGCGGTGGTTCGCGACGCTCACGGCCCTGGTTGGTGTGCTGCTAGTTCTGGAGTACGCCAGGTTTGTGTACCCATATCCCTATCACTGGCACTTCCTACGGCTGATCGCGATCTCTGCGTTGACTCTGGCAGTTGGGGTTCTTCTACCCGTCTTCGTTGCTCTGCACCTACGCACCGCAAGCTCGCGGTTTGTAGCGGTGGGTGCCCTCGCGATGCTATTGGTGTTCGTCGCGCTGATCCCGTTGTTTCCGGATCCCGATGCTCACAGCCTCTACATTCTGCGTCTGTCGGTCGGAGTCACGGTTCTCCTGGCGCTTCTTGGTGCACTGCGTGCACGAAAGGGAGCCGGTTGGATTCTTACTGCTGCAGCCGCCAATCTGCCGCCGATCGCTCTGACTGGGCAGCGCTACGCAGATCATTGGTTCTTCGTCGGGTTCCTCGCCATGGTCGGCGTGCTATTCATGCGGGTCATCGCGAGGTTGCGTAAGCGCGCTCGGGAGAGCGAGCTGGCTCTACTGCGAACGGAGAGGCTGCGCAACGAGTTGCTGCGCAAAACGATCCAGCCTCACTTTCTGATGAACTCACTGGCAGTGGCCATTTCGCAGATCGAAGATGCGCCGGCGCGTGGAGTAGCTCTATTGCGTGATCTAGCCTCTGAGCTCGAGCTGTTCCTTGCAATCGGCGATCGTGAGAGTGTTGAGCTCAGAGAGGAGTTGGAGTTGTGCACAAGACACGTTGCCACCATGAGCCATTTGCTCGATCGCACTCTTTCACTCGACTTGCATGTAAGCGCCGCGGCTGCTGGTTCTGAGCTTCCCCCGGGCGTTCTTCTGACCCTGATCGAGAATGCGATTACCCACGGTGACTACAGTGCTGCAAGTCACATCACGGTGCGAGCCTCATATGAAGACAGCGGATTGGTCATTGAGGTGGCAAATCCAAGCGCCCCTCGCGAGACAGTCAGCGACGGCACAGGCCTTCGTTTCGTGCGGTCGCAACTGGAGCGACAGCCGTATGGCCAATGGGCGGTGAGCTACAGATTTGTCGTCGACCATTGGCTGGTTCGGCTCCAACGTGCACCGCATAATCGACGCGAGGAGCCCAGCTTCGGGGTCGGCAGCTAGTTAGGATGCGTCGCTGCGAAAGCTCCCAAACTTCTTCGCCTATGGGATGCGTGCCCGCAGTTCTGCGTATCTGCTGCGGCCCACAGGAACGACGGTTCCGTCGTCCATCTCAATGGAGTAGCGCCCGCCGGGTTTGACGATCAAGCGCCTGGTGAAGTCTAGGTTCACAATGTGCGATCGGTGCACGAGCACGAAGTTGTCGGGCACCAGGGTCGCGAGGCTGCTGAGCGTCTTGCTGTGAATGCGTGGTGGCCCGCTCTCTTGGTGAAGCTCGGAGTTCTTTCCCGCTGCTTCAATTCGCAGGATCTGGCCGATCGCGAGCAGTTCGTACCCTCGTCGACCCCCGACCGAAAGCCAGCGTAACGGTGGTCTGTCGTCCTGTGTAGTGCCAGTGGAATCCATGCGCGCTAGCGCCTTTTCCAATCGCGCGGGCTCCACCGGCTTGGGTACGAAGTCGAGGACGCCGTACTCGAATGCCTCGAGCGCTCGGTGGGTGTTTGCCGAAACGATGATCGTGTGCGCGCTTGCTCCAGTCGCGCTACGCAGCAGATCGAAGCCATCCTCGCCACCCAGGTTCAGGTCGAGGATCAGAAGATCGACGGTGTCGCGTTCGAGTGCGGTTCGTGCGCTTTCGAGATTTCCTACTACAGCAATGTCGTGCACGCGCTTCCCGAGAATTCGTCGCAGTTCTCGTTCTAGCGAACGTGCGATTGCGGGATAGTCCTCGACAATAATGATCTTCATCGCTGACAAACCTACACGAGTTCGCGTGCTCGGGCCGAGTAACGACAAGTGCCGACTGCGAGGATGCTGGCGAGGCCGTGCGGGGTTCTACGATGGGCTAGAGCCCTTTCCAACGCCCTTTCCGCAGCATTCTTTCGGTCCCTGTTCGAGCACACCCTTTGCGGGCCGTTCGCGTAAGATCGCCAGCGGCCCTTCTCCTCTGCGACTACCCCGAAGACCACGGAGCGATTCAGTGAAGTTCTGCCCGCTTTGCGGCAAGCAATACGACCAAGGCGAATCCTGTCCCGCCGATGGTGCTGTTCTCGTCCTGGAGAAGGAGCGGACCGATCCATTCATCGGTCGGGTTCTCAAAGAGACCTACCGGATCGAAGAACTGATTGGTGCCGGTGGCATGGGGGATGTCTTTCGAGCGGTCCAGCTGCCTCTCGGACGAGATGTCGCGGTGAAGATCCTTTCGTCTTCAACCGACTCGTCCGGGACCGTCATCTCTCGGTTTTTCCAAGAGGCGCGGCTGCTGAGTCAGCTCAGCCACCCAAACGTCGTATCGATCATCGACTTCGGCAATACCGAAGACGGCACCATCTTCATGGTGATGGAGTATCTGCGCGGCAAGACCTTCGGGGATGCCGTTCCAGCTGGCGCTGGTCTTCCAATGTCTGAGGCTCTGCATTGGATGCGGCAAACGTGTTCGGGAGTTGGGGCCGCGCATCGCTGTGGTTTGGTGCATCGCGACCTCAAGCCGGAGAACCTCTTCATTGCCTCAAACCGCGGTGCACCCGACGTTCTCAAAATTCTCGACTTCGGCATCGCCCGGACAGTTGAGGACGCCGAGGAGACGCGGTTGACTCAAATGGGCTTCCTGGTGGGCACGCCGGGGTTCATCGCCCCGGAACAGATTGAGTCACCGAGTGACGCGGATGCGCGCTCCGACGTCTACGCGCTGGGAGCAATCCTCTACTTCGCGGTGACCGGAAACCGTCCCTACGAGGGGAAGACGCCGCACTCGATCTTGATTCAGCAGATGCAGGAGCCACCCGCACTGGACCTGGGCCTCCTGGCCGCTGAGGGTCGCTTGGCGGCGACCATCGGTAAGGCGATGAGCATCGATCCTAAGGATCGGTTCGCTTCGACGGACGAGTTGGTCGAAGCGCTCGACGCCGCCGAGGGGCGGGGTGGCGTCGGGACGCTTGGGCAGCAGATTGCCACTCAGTCGACCGCTGAGGGTAGAACGCCCGATCCGACTCGGCTGGCGCCGATCTCATCCTCGTCCTCGTCCGCGTCCTCGTCAGCATCTGCGTTGGCGCCGAAAAGCAAACGTCTGTCGGCTCGTGTGGCTGTAGCGTCGATGGCCGCTCTATTGGTTCTTGCAGGAGGGTTCTGGTGGCTGACACGCGACGGTGGTAACGCTTTCTCGACATTAGAAAACGCCAATCTAGAGACGCGAGGCGTCACAGCGACCGAGATCGCGGTGGGCATGAGTGCTGCATTCTCAGGCCCATCTAGAGAGCTCGGCCGGAGCATGCAGACCGGGATCGAAACCAGTTTTCAGGAGATCAATCAGGCCGGCGGCATCCACGGTCGCATGCTCTCGCTCACGGCCCTCGACGACGCCTACGAGCCCGATCGAGCCGTGACCAACATGGTCGACCTGGTGCTCGAGCGCAAGGTTTTTGCAGTGCTCGGCAACGTCGGAACGCCAACGACAGCAGTATCGGTGCCGCTAGCGCTCGAGCAACGCGTGCCCTTTGTCGGAGCCCTATCGGGTGCGGAACTCTTGCGTCGCTCACCGCCCGATCGTTATGTATTCAACTACCGGACTAGCTATGCCGAAGAAACGGCGGCGATCATCCAGAACTTTCTTGATCGGCGGTTGATCCAACCTGCTGAGATCGTGGTCTTCGCTCAGGACGACGGCTTCGGCGATGCCGGCTATGACGGCGTCGTTTCAGCGCTCGAGAACCGCGGTTACAGCGCCGACACGCTGCGCGTCGGCTATCGCCGCAACAGCACCGACATCCAAGATGCGGTGGACCGAGTCATTGGGCGCCGGACGGAAACCAAGGGGGTTGTGCTGGTGGCCACCTATCGTGCGGCCGCCAAGTTCATCAAGGCGTTGAGCGATGCAGGTGTCAAACCGGTGTTCGCCAACCTGTCCTTCGTTGGCAGTCGAGCTCTTGCCGAAGAACTCGGGCCCAGCTACTCCGAAGGCGTTGTGGTGACCCAAGTTGTGCCGCACTTCGACTCCCAACTACCGGGCGTGGCGCGATACCGAGAGAGCTTGGCGCGACACTTCCCAGCCGAGCAGGCCGGCTTTCTTTCCCTGGAGGGTTACCTGGTTGCAGAGGTGTTCGCCGAAGCGCTGCGGCGCGCTGGCAGTCAGCTCACGGTGGAGGGATTCGTTGATTCAATGGAGTCGATGAGTCAATTCGATCTCGGAATTGGGGCGGAGCTGAGTTTCGGGCCGGAGCGGCATCAGGCATTGAGCAAGGTCTGGGCTTCGGTGCTCGACAAGAACGGACGGTACCTGGAGCTGGATCTCTAGGCCGCTAGCGGACCCGATGGTTCCGCCCACTCCTTTCTAATCTGCCTACGACTCTGCCGTGGGCTAAGGCGAAGACGAACTCCAAGCGTCCGCTTCTATCGAAACACACATCAATAACGCCATCGTTCTGATTGACCGCATCCAGCTCGAGATCGACGATAATGGTCGTTCGCCTGCGGTTGCGATCATCGAAGCCGCTCAGCGGTAGAGCGGAATCATTCCGCCAAGGGTCGTCAACGTCGTCAGAATGATCGGCCGGAGACGGCCCTAGGTGGCGGGCCGATGTTTGAACCGCTGGCGGTGACCATTATGTTTGGCCTGTTGTTCGCAACTGTGCTGACCTGGGTTTTGTACCGTTGCTGTACTCCATCCTTTATCGCGTTGGATTCAAGGACTTCGTCTATGAGAGAGGCGGCGGCTAAGTGAGCTCAGCGGTAGGACAAGGCGACCGAGACGGTTGGCTGCAGCGACACCGATTCTCCACGCTGTTTGCCACGCTGGCCGTGCTTTACATCGTGGCCCCCCAGTTGCAAGAGGTGGGTTCGGCCCGCTTTGTCACTCTGCTGAGCGTCTTGGCTCTCGGCGGAGCGGTGGTTGCGATCAGTCATCGGCCGGAGGTGGTGCGGCGTTTCTTCTTTGCTTCGATTCCTGTGTTTGCACTCTTGGTGTGGCGTGCCGTGAGCCCACAGACTGACGGCGTGGAGCTGGTCTGTAGCTCGTTGCTTGCGGCTTTCTTTCTGTTCTCAGCGGTGGCGATTCTTCGCTACGTGCTGGTCGTTCAACACGTGGACGTAGAAACGATCTTAGGGGCGCTGTGTGTTTACCTCTTGGTTGCGTTGGTGTTCTCGCACGTGTTCGCGTTGATCTACCACCTGAATCCCGATGCCTTCAGATTCGCGGCGGAACGAGACGGGGAGGCGCCGTGGTTGTACTACTCCATGGTCACGCTGACCACACTTGGCTATGGCGACATTGCTCCGATGAGCGCAGCGGCACGCATGTTGTCGGTGCTCGAGGCCGCGATGGGGCAGTTGTATCTGGCAGTGCTGGTGGCGCGGGTTGTTGGACTGCACGTCGGCTCGGCGCAGCGGGACTGAAGAACTGCATATCGTCGGACCCAGTGGCTCGCTGGCGGACGCAGCTCTTGCTGGGACCGGTGGTGGGTCGACTGCCTCTTTCACAGCGGTATGGTCTGACTGCGGAGCACCGGAGCACCGGAGCACTGGAACACTGGAGTCCCGGGTGACACCGATTTGCTCTCTGCCAGCCTTCCCAGTGTCATCTGGTTGAACACATGAAGCTACGAGGTTGGACCTAGTTGGTACCCGTGAAGACGTCGGTGTAGTCTGTGTCGTGTGAAGCAAGAACTGGAACTCGAGCCTTTGATCGAGCGGTGGAATGAAGGAGACAGTTCCGCTCTAGCACTCCTAGTGGAGGTGCTGTACGACGATCTGCGAGGGCTTGCGCATCGCCACCTCCGCTCCGAGCGGAGCGACCACACGCTCAATACAACGGCTTTGGTCAACGAACTCTATTTAGCGCTTTCAGATCGCACCCAAGTCGACTGGCGTGGCCGCCCGCAGCTGTTGGGGCTGACCTCGAGCATCATGCGTCATCTGTTGGTGGATCACGCGCGCCGGCGCGGAGCAGAGAAGCGTGGCGGCGGCCAAGTCAGAGTGTCGTTCGATGCCGTTGATCGCGACACCGAGGCAGAGTCCTTTGATGTTCTGATGATTGACGACGCGCTCAATCGGTTGGGCGAGCAAGACGAACGATTGGCTCGTATCGTTGAGTATCGGTTCTTCGGTGGCATGGACACCGAGAGCATTTCCGAAGCGCTCGGATGTTCGGCCCGCACCGTGCGACGGAGCTGGGTACTTGCGCGCTCATTTCTCTATGCAGCCTTATCGGAAACAGAGACGGCGGGGAGCGGAGCCTGAAGGTGGCCATTGAGCGTCCAGGCAAGTGTGGCGCTTCTGCTGGTGCACTTCAGTGCGCAAGTTCTCTCTGCGGTTCCGCTGGGACGCTGCCTACATGACTGCCGGAGGTGTTGGGGAGGTTCATTGGGATGACGTCAGTCACTTGTTCTATCGAGCGATGGAACTCCCTGCGTCTGAGCGCGAAGGTTGGTTGCAGAAACAGCAGCCAGAGAACGTTGCGTTGCAACGTCGTGTGCTTGAGCTTCTGGTTGCAATGGGCTCGTCAGAAGGGAAATTTCAGGGGCCTTCTTCCGAT
Source organism: Acidobacteriota bacterium (assembly GCA_029263415.1). GTDB lineage: Bacteria > Acidobacteriota > Thermoanaerobaculia > Multivoradales > Multivoraceae > JAJCXN01. The sequence continues at coordinate 7,446 of JAJCXN010000017.1, read as the reverse complement.
GAGGTTCTTGGAGCTCTTGACGAGTTCGCGGGGCGCTCTGATCTATGGCCGAAGATTGACTCGTTCGAGCTTCACAGCGAGTTGGGTCGGGGTGGCATGGGCACTGTGTACCGGGCGACTCAGTTGGGTGATGGATTTGAGCGTGAGGTGGCGATCAAGGTGCTGCGACACGGAATCGACACGGAGGATGTACTGCGTCGGTTTGCAACCGAACGCAGGATATTGGCGACCCTGCAACACCCCAATATTGCTCAGCTCTACGACGCGGGCATGACCGCAGATGGCCGGCCCTACCTGGCAATGGAACTGGTCGAAGGCACGCCGATCACGGACTATTCAGAGAGCTTGGGCCTAACCACTCGACAACGGGTCGAGCTGTTGCTGGAGGTCGCCGCAGGCGTGCAGGCGGCTCACGCTCGACTGGTTGTGCATCGCGACATCAAGCCTTCCAACGTGCTCGTCAACAAGGACGGTCGCGCCAAGCTTCTTGATTTCGGAATCGCCAAGTTGCTGACTCCAGAGCCAGGCGAGCAAACGGCTCACACTCGTACAGGCCTTCGTGTCTTCACTCCGCAATACGCTGCGCCGGAACAAGTAGAGGGCGAGTTGGTTTCCCTGGCTACGGATGTGTTTCAGCTTGGTGGGCTGTTGTTTCGTTTGCTGACCGGGCGCCCGCCAGCGGCGCTGAACTCATCCGCCACCCCCAGGCGTTCCTCTGCTCGAGCGTTGGGTGCTGCTGAGCCCGCGAGTATCGGTTCTTCGCTCAAGACGGCTGACGAGCGTGGGATTGAAGCAGGCCTCGGCGGTGACCTCAGGATCGTTCTTGCAAAGGCGATGCACTCAGAGCCTGAACGCCGCTATCGGACGGTTGCCGACTTCTCCGATGACCTGCGCAACTACCTCGACGATCGTCCGATTCTTGCTCGTCCTGAGTCTTGGGCATACCGAGCATCCAAGTTCGTGCGCCGCCATCGATGGGTAGTTCCAGTGGTGGCAACAGCGCTGTTAGCGCTGGCAGCGTTCGGAGTGGTGGTGGTGCGCTACACCCGTCAGTTGGCTCGAGAACGAGCGATTGCACAGGAGCAGGCTAACCGAGCACGCGGAGTGCAGGACTTTCTCGTGAGTGTTTTGCGACGTGCAGACGTTCAAGCTTTCCCGGACGCTGAGCGGGGCCCCGACCTGACGGTCGTGGATGCGATGGATCAGGGCGTTCTTCAACTTCAGTCGGCGTTGCCCGATCAGCCGCGAGTGCAAGCTGACGTTCTGCTCGCTATCGCGCAGACCTACAAGGGGCTTGGAGAGTACGGTCGAGGCCTTCCGGTTGCGCAACGGGCGCTGGCCTTGTTCCAACGCCTGGACGGCGAGCTCTCGAAGGGAGCAAGGACTAGTCTCGGGCTCGTCGGCGTCATGCAAGGGGGAGTGGGGCAGATGGTCGAAGCTGAAGCAACGTTGCTGCGGCATCTGAAGCTCGCGTTGGCGACAGGTCAGGTCGACGTCGACGAGGTAGCGGCTGTTCGCGTTCGACTGGGGCATCTGTACCGTGACTCAGATCGTCTCAAAGAAGCTCGATCGCAGGTGGAGGCGATACTAGGAAGCGGCCCACTGGAGGCGCATCCGGGGCACGTTCCCTCAGATGCGAACCTCGGCGAAGCGACTCGGGTCCTGGCTGACCTCCAGCGTCTGGAAGGCGATCCGGTGGAGGCCGAACAAACGGCGCGCAATGCGATCGGACTCAAGGAGCGAGCGTTCGGTTCCGGCCCATCCACACCGCTCGCCCTGGCATATGGGACGTTGGCTGATTCGCTAGCTGACCTCGAGCAGTATTCAGAAGCGGAAGCTGCATATAGGCAGGCAATCGATTGGCTCGAACTTGTCGCTGGTACGAACTACAGCGATCGGCTAGTCCAGGTCAACAACCTGGCGGTCATGTTGCTCGGGATGGGAAAGTTTGATGACGCCGAAGCGATGCTGGCCGAGGCGGTGGTGTTGGCCACCAAAGCCAAGGGACCGGATCATGCGGTCGTTGGCGATCTCCTCCAAAACCGTGGTGTCACTCTGGGCCGGTTAGAGCGGTGGGCCGATGCACGAGAGGCACACGAGCGCGCAGCGCCAATCTTTGCAACAAATAGGGCTGAAACTGATCCGCGGCGGGCATTCCCTACTCTGTCTTTGGCCGGTGTTTATCTTGGGCTGGGCTTGCCTGAGAAAGCCCGAGACGCGGCGAACCAGGCGCTCGAAGTGTTCAGCGCTACGTTGCCGCTCGACCACCACGTAGTCGCTGTGGCCCGCTGCCGGATTGGTCGCGCTCTGGTTGCGTTAGGCGATTCGAAGGCGGCTCGTGCTCACTTCGAAGCAGCTGTCTTCGTCCTCAGGCAAGAAGGTGTCTCGTCGTATCGACGAGAATGCCTGCAGGCTGCAAGCGCCTGGTTTGAGTCGGTTGGGGATTCGAGAACCTCGGCAGAACTGCAGGAAGTTCTTGCGAGTCTCTCCGACTAGTTCAGCCGAGGAGACGGTACTTTCCATACCAGCGCCGCCTGCTGAGCCGCCTGCTGAGCGGCCTTTGAGCGGCCCAGAAAGCCCCTCTATTGCCATTCAGAGTTGAACACCACTAGTTCCAAGCAGTGGTGTCTCCGGATTCGAAGCCGTCGCAGAACAGGCATTCGTGAAAGCCACGTGCGACCACCGAGATGCTACCGCCTCCAAGATCGTTCGTGCCGATCCATGCCGCCTGCGCCCTACTGTTGTGCCCACCGACGGCTGGAAACTGCTGCGACTGGTCGTCATGCTGATTGACTTGGAACGTAGACTCGGGAAGGCCGCCATCGCTTGAAACCACGCGGCCGATGATGTCTGTGTCACCGTCGGTTCTCTGCCAAATGACCAGAAAGTCGCGGTCGAGCGCGGCGACGACGGGGTAGTACTGGTCGATATCCTGCCGAGTTGTGATCTCGAAATCGACTCCAGTCGGCACTCCGGCGGGAGTTAGAAGACGACCCCGCACCACAGTGGAATCCTCGTTAGAGCTAAAGGCAACTAACAAGTCACCATTCTTGTTTCGAGCGATTCTAGGATCGTACTGATGGCCTGGGATCGTTGTATTGAGCTGGATTTCTGCACCTATTGGCGCTCCACTCGAGGAGTAGGCTTGGCCTTGCACGGAGTATCCGATTCCGTCTGTTCCCGCCGAGCCGTTGCTTTCCCAAACCACAAAGAAGCCGCCCCCATCCATGGGTGCGACCGCAGGAGTGAGTTGCCAGTTTCCGCTCGTCGTGTTGACTTGCAATTGATTTGACTTTGAAACGGTGCCCATGTTGTCTATCAGTTGCAATTGAATGCTTGTGCTGCCGTTGTCGCTATCCGCCCCGTGGCCGAGGTAGCTCTCCCACACCACCGCGAAACTGCCATCGTCCAACGGTGCCACGCCGAGCCCCTGGGATCCTGCTGTCCCTGCCTCGCCTAGATCGTTGGCTAGTTGGTCAGCGGGCGCGGCTATTGTGTCGATGACAGGGCCGACATTGGCGGAATCGAAGTAGCGGTAGCGGATCTGGTAGTCGCTCGCCTCGTCGCTACGCCAGATTGCCAAGAAGGAGCCGTTGGGCTGCACGGCGACCTCGGGCCGAAATTGGTCTCCCACGGATGTTGTGTTGAGTTGTACCGGCGGAAGCGCCATGAAATCGGCTCCGTCAACCAGGTAGGCAAGAATCTCGTCAGCGGTCGTCCAGACGAAGATCGATCGCCCAGCATCATCGAGTCCCACCCTCGGTTGAGAGCTATGGCCCGGGTGCACGAGGAACTCGTCATCGCTCGGTTCGACCGTAGCCGTCTGAGCGGCAAGGGCGGTTGGAGCCAGAAGTAAAACAGCGGTCAGGTGCCTTAGGCACAGACCAGAGTAGTCAGTAAGCAGCACGTGTGGTCCTCCTTCACAGGAACAGTGGTGAGGCCGGAATGTGATTTCGGCTCTAGTATCAAGAGCGGAACCACGCCAAGAAAGCGGCCAAGAGTTCTCTGCGGCTCGAAGCAACGTACGCGCCACGTTACGTTTGCAGCTGCGCCGTGGCTGTCGGACTGCGACCGCGAGAGCCAGCCCGTCGGTGCCGGCATGGAGCCGATCCGGCAGGCCGGCTGGGGAAGCTGCCAAACAGTCGTGTGACACCTTTATCTGCTCGGCGACAACACCTTTATCTGCCCGGCGACACCTCTATCTGCCCGGCGACTGTTACGGAGTACCACCGGCTTCTACGGCTACTCGGCGCTGGTCTTTGCGTGGCGTCGAAACTCCACGCCTTCGAATCCCTCGAAGTCTGCGTCCTGCGTCCGTAGAACGGCGTCGTGGTGTCGGGCCGTGGCGAGGATAAGGCTGTCGGCCAGCGGCAGGCCGAACTCGAGCGACAGGTCCCCCGCTCGGAGAGCCAGGTCCTCGTCCACGTCAACAACTTGCCCTTGTCTTAGCTGGCCAACCGCGCGAAGGGCGGTCGCCTCGCCCACTTGACTGCGTAGTCGCTTGAAGACTTCGTAGATGACGATTGCGGGGACCAGCAGTTCGTCCCCGTCTTCGATCGCCGTTGCGAACGCGTCGGCGTTGGGCCCGTTGGCGAAGTATTCGAGCCAAGGCTCTTGCGCCAGCTGTGGCTCCGCCGGGCGAAGCTGCAGCCGCTCTCGAATGTGGTGCAGACTACTCAGACCTCAAGTTCTTAGGCGAACGGAAGATCCTCGCCCAGCCCCTTGAAGATCGAGCCATGAACCCGAAGCGGTCGGCCGCTCCGCCTGTTTGGGTAACGCCCCGGCGGCTTCGCCATGCCCGGAAAGAGCCGGAAATCGGTCGGTTTGGGGGCAGCAGAGTCGCTTCGAGTCGCTCACGGCGTTCCGGGCCGACACGAAGCGTGCAGCCGCGACCGAAATCAGGCTCCTTGCGTCCCGGCGGGTGGTAGATCCCCGCAAGATAGTGGGCGGCGAGTCGGCGGCACCTGCAGCTATGCGCGACGATTACTTGAGCAGTGCCTTGACCTTCAGGAGGTTTTCCACCCGCTTTACGCCTTTAGCGCCGGAGGAAAGCTTGACCGCCTCGTCAACCGCTTGTTGGGTCGCGACCGTGCCAGAGAGGGTGACCACAGCGTCTTGAACATCGACGTCGATGTTGAAGGGATTGATCTCAGGATCTGCAGCGAGTAGTCCCTTGACCTTTGTGCCGAGGGCTATATCTGACGCCTTGTCGCCCATCGCGCGCTTCCCAACCGTGATGCTGTTGTAGACGTCAATTACGCCCTTGGTCTGAGTCGCGTGTTTGACCGCTTCAGTCCGAGTCTTCTCATCATCGACGGTGCCGCTCAGACGGACGCGTCCGTCGTTCGTATCCACGTCGATATTGAACGGGTTGATTTCTGGATCAGCGGCATACTTGCCTTTGATCGTGGTGGTAATGGCGGCGTCATCAAACTGAGCCTTGGGTGAGCTTGTGCTTGCGCAGGCGCCGAGTGAGGCCACCAAGACGATGACGAGGGCGCTGAAGAGCAGGCTCTTCCTTGAGGTTCTTGAGTCTGTATTCATCGTGAGTCTCCTAATTGGATAATTCGTCGATCCGCAACTGCCATTTGGTACTTGCGGCCCTAGCAATACCCCTGAACTGCAAGATCGACACCAACCAACTGGAAGGCCGTTCAGCGGCTGCGATCCCACGGTTGATGCAGCCGCAAGAGTGTTGCTAACCGCTTTGGCCAAAGCAGAGGTAGTTCTTGCGTGCCGGACGGTAAGGGGTTCCACTGGGTTCCACCTTTGAGTGGCCACGCTGGACAGTCCGGGTTCTCGCCGCCATCGACGGTGATCCAGCGGGCCGGGATGGTGCACGTGATCTTTGGCGGACAGCGCGGCTTGACCACTCGGTCAGTGACCATCACCGAGAGCGACTTCTCACTGCTAGGTGGTGAACGCGAGAACTTCGATGCTCTCGGTGAGGTTCTTGCGGTCGGTAACTTCATCGGTGAGGACCTTGATGGGCGACCTTGCGACGACCTAGCGATCGGTATGCCCAGTGAGGATCTTCCAGTGGGAGACCGCGGTGCCCACGAGGACGTTGAGGATGCGGGCCAGGTGTGGATCTTGATCGGTGGTCCAGATCGTCTCGTGGGCGGTGGCGCCAGTCCCTCGTTGCAACTGCTCCATCAAGGTGTTCACGGCGTGATTGGGGAGTTTCGGGATCTGGGCCGGTTTGGCAAGGCGCTGGCGGTTGGCGACTTTGACGACAACGGCTACGACGACCTCGCCGTTGACAGCGAGATTCGGGCGGACCAAGAGCCTGGAGCTAGTGCGGTGTGGGTGTTCTCCAGTAGTTCGACCGGTCTTGATGCCCTGGTCGCGCAGGGGTGGGCGCAATATTTCACTCAAAACACTGAAGGCATTGTAGGAGACAGCGAGTCCGGCGATCACTTTGGCGCCGCCTTGGCCGTTTGCGACGTTGATGGTGACGGCTTCGATGACATCGCGATTGGGTGCTGCCAACAGGGCAGCGGGTCGAGCTCGAACGATTCCTTGGCCTGATAGTCGGTGCGGCGTACGCGCTTCCTGGCCTCGCGCATGCGCGATATGCCTTGGTGAGGTACGCTCAAGGGCGGTGGGAGGTCGCAGATCACTGGGACGACCTACTCAGACCTCAAGTTCTTGGGCGAACGAAAGATCCTCGCTCAGCCGCTTGAAGATCGAGCCATGAACCCGAAGCGGTCGGCCGCTCCGCCTGTTCATTGCAAAGATCCAGCCCGTCGCAAGGAAATGCGCGAGGCCTACCGGCAGTTCGTCAGGAACTTCTACGCAGCCACGGCGAGGTTCGAAAGATTCCTAAGGCCACAGGATGATCCATACTACTTCCCGTCTGGATGTCACCCGCCGTTTCCACTCGCGGTACCAGAGTCAAGCTGACGGTTCGCAACCCTAGCGACCCACCAAACCCCACAATCTGCGTTCACGAGCCGCTGAGTAACACCCCGGCGGCTTCGCCATGCCCGGAAAGAGCCGAAAATCAGTCGGCTAGGGGCAGCAGAGTCGCTTCGAGTCGCTCACGGCGTTCCGGGCCGACCCGAAGCGTGCTGCCGCCACCGAAATCAGGCTCCTCGCGGCCCGCTCCCAAACATTCGTGTGACACCTTTATCTGATTTCCACGCATAGCTATCCAGTTTGTTGAAAACCTGTTTCGCTCCGCGTGCATATCGGTAGTAGCTGCCCCAGCCTCTGAGCGCCCAGTTAATCAACTGCAGGCGCTCCGCGAGGGATGATCGAGTGGTCCTGCGATGCAGGAGTCGCTTGATCGTCTCGCGAAGCTGTTGGCTCCGATGCCTTGGAATCACCGCGTTGCCCAGCCAGCCATAACGAGGATGGTATTGGTAGCGCACGTAGTGTCCCAAGAAGCGAAGAGGCCGAGTCACCGGAGTGATCAGCGTCTTCTCTTTCGACAGCTCGAGA
>JAJCXN010000016.1 GCA_029263415.1 Acidobacteriota bacterium | reverse complement strand
GCTTCGCTCTCCCAACTACGCGGAAACATCGATGGAAAGCCCGGTGCGGAACGAAAGTCGCACGCCGGGTTTGGAAGAGGGGGCCTTGCAAACCGTCGGATGAAAGTCCGGTAGGCGGCAGGGTCCCCACTCTTACCTGAGCGCGACGTGCGCGTGCACTTCGACACCGAAGCGGTCTTTGGCACGTGCGATGACGCCGACGATGATGCTGGTGACGTGCGTGTCTGGCTTGAGCAGGAATCGGCCTTGAAGCGTCTTCGCTGTGATCTCGACGGTGCTCTTCCCATTCTCTTGAGCGCCATTGAGGAAGCGGACTGGGTGCATGATTATCCTCCACGTACTTAGACGCGAAGGGTGGCTGAGCACGCGCAAACGAAGAGAGATCGACATGGACCTCGCGAGCTGCAGGCGTCGATTCACTCTGTCCGGTAGCCCGCAAGTAGCAGCGCCACATAAGGGTGGCGGCGAGTGTTTGGAACCCCGTACGATTTGTCTATCGGGCCGTGGTCTCTGCAAGAACCTGTCGCGCACAAACTTGTATCCTGCAGTTCTCAGCACCCCGCTAGACCCAAGATGCTCAGCCTGACGCTGATCACCCCGACCCATCTCGATCCGACTCGACCGACCACCATGGAGCGCATCCGACATGACTGAGAAGAACTTTCGCAACCGGGTCAAGGTGACCCTTTCCTCTGGCGTCGCTGACGTAGTCCTCGTTCGGGAAGACAAGATGAACGCCTTGGACAACGACATGTTCGAGGCCTTGATTGAGGCTGGCGACTACGTTTCCCAAGAAGCCAGCGCTCGAGTTGTTGTCCTCTCGGGTGCGGGCCGCGCGTTTTGTGCCGGACTAGACATGGGCAACTTCGGCAAGATGGCTGAGGCCAAACCCGGCGGCTCGCCTGAACGAGTTCCGCTGGAGCAGCGTACTCATGGCATCGCGAATCGGCCGCAGCAGGCGGTTTGGGTTTGGCGCGAATGCCCCGTTCCAGTGATCGCTGCGGTGCACGGCGTGGCGTTTGGAGGCGGCTTTCAACTTTGCTTGGGCGCCGATGTGCGCATCGTTGCTCCCGATACCCGGATGTCCATTATGGAGATCAAGTGGGGGCTGATCCCCGATATGGCCGGCACCGCCATCATGCGGGCGATTGCCCGCGATGACGTGGTCCGCAGCCTGACCTACTCAGGGCGTATCTTCTCTGGGAGCGAAGCATTGACGTTCGGCTTTGCAACGGAAGTTGCAGAGTCGCCTCGTGAGGTCGCGTTGGCGCTGGCAAAGGAGATCGCGAGCAAGAGCCCTTCGGCGGTCCAATCCGCAAAGCGCATCTACAACCGCCTTCCCGATCTCAGCGATGCAGAGGCCCTGTTGCAAGAGTCGAAGGAGCAGGATCAAGTGATCGGAAAGCCCAACCAGATTGAAGCGGTGATGGCGTCTTTGCAGAAGCGAGACGCGGCCTTCGAAGACCTGCGGTAGAGGGCAAGCCTAGTTCCGCTCGCGGCTGCGAGGGTTCCTGGTGTGCGAGCCCGGTCAGAAGAAATCGTCGACCGATGACCGCGTGAAAGCTAACCCCCTTACCTGCAGCTCATCGCATCGGTTCGAGCGCGAACGCCAGTTGGACGAACGCCGCGGGTTGGTTCGGGTTGGAGCTAGCTGCCCCCGGTAGGTTTTCGCGTTCGAACAAGCGATCAATTCGGTTGCCGGCCAGATCCTCAAGTCGAACGTCGATCGACAGTTGATGCAGTCCGGCTTGCCATGCCTGGTCCGGTTCGAACTCCCAACGCGTGCCATCCCGCGTCACATCAGGAACGCCTTCAAGGGTACCTTGCGCGTTCCGCACGGTGACCAACCGTTCGAGCAACGCTGCGTCAAGAGGTTCGTCGAGGTCGACCAGCAGGAGCTCACGAGTTCCGGCCCTCGGGAGCGTCAGTCGCCATTGGTTGGGATCAGAGCTCTGGTGGTCGGGCGGGCTGGTGGTGAAGCGGTGACGGTAGCCTTTTACCAAAGGAGTGCCCTCCGCGTCAGGCCAGGATGGGTCGATCGTCAGTTCGAAGTCACGGCCGGTGGTGATCGCGGCGCCAAGTTCCCTTTGTGGCACCAGCCCCGACTTGATCCGGCCCGGGTCGAACAGGAGCGTCAAGCGCTTGGCATCGGCATCCCAGAGTTCTTCTTCGAGTCTCAAGAACGCGTCGTCGACGGGCGCTCCTGAACCGTCGAGCAGCTGGATGTATTGATACGCGTTGCCGCTCGCCATGGGTGCGCTGAAGTGTAAGTAGAAGCGCAGTAGGTTCTCCGGCAGCTTGGGTACTGAGGGAGAAATCGCAAGGACAACAGTCGATGGCTCCTTGGTCTCCATCGGTATGACAAACGAAAACTGTTGGGCGCGACGTCCGGACGTCGCTTGGTCCAAACCCTCGAGACTCAAGATTGCGACATAGTCGACGCCTGGCCGCAGAGGAAAGCGGGGCTCGAATCGGAGGCCATCTGCCATGGTTTGGTGGATACCGACCATCGCCGGCATCGACTCGGAGTCGACGTGTAGATGAAACGTACCTTTGAGCGAATCGACGGATGCCGCACGCAAGGTCTCCATCTCCGCGGTCGAGAATCCGCGAACTTCAACTCCGCCTCTGATGACCTCGAACCGCGTCACTCCCTTGGTCCACGAGCCCCCATCGCAACCCATCAAGAGTGCGATTCCGATAGCCAGCGGAGTCAGAAGTGCTCTGGCCGGTGGACCGAACGAGCGACTTTGTTGGGTCAGGGTAGTGCGATCGTCCGCAGGCTCGAGCCGTTGTCGGTTCGCGACAGGACCACCGCGCGATCCTCGCCGTAGCGAGCTAGCTGGTCGACACCTACAAGTTCGGCAATCGTTTCGTAGGGGAGACCGGCCTTGTCAGCGACGCGATCCGTGATCTGGTCCACCTCATCGATGCGATTCAGATCGATCTTCATCACACCGCGGCTGCTGTTCGCCATCAAGACGTAGTCGGTGCTCCCTTGTTTGTAGACGAACATGTCCAACGGTCGATTGCGATTGCCCAGTTCAGCGACTGTGTGGCCGTTCACCTTCTTGCCGTTCGCAAGATCGCTCATGGGGAACTTGACCAACGGGGTGCAAGTGTAGGCCGCGAGCACGTTGGGCTCTCCGTCGATGTCATAGACAGTCATGGTGCGCACCGGTGCGTTGGTCTCCCAGCGCCCGTGAGCGCCGTGGAAAATCTCGACGTTGGTGCCGCCGGCGACGCCCTTGAAGGGAAAGGAGAACTTGCGTAGTTTGGAAGAGAATTCTTCGTTTGAGAGACCGGTGACCAACAAGGTTCCTTGATGGAATTCAAGATCAGTCAGTGCTTCGCGGCGCAAGGCCCGGCCGCGACGATCCTGCTGGTCCTCGGTCGGTGCGTCGTGGAGGTCGGCTTTGGCGTAGCGGATGGAATCGAGGTCTAAGAGGGCGAGCTTGCCGCTGGCGCTTGCGGTAACGATGGCAAAGTCGGCGCTCTCGCCTTGTCCTCGAGTGATCGAGAGGTAGAGGTTGTTGGATAGCGGGTTGACTGCGACGTCGTTGATGACGATGTCGTCAGCAGTGGTGCCTAAGAGTCCGGCGACCTTGGCGTTGATGTCATCGATCGATACATCGGCCGCATCTGTGCGCTTGGCATCGCCGGTGTCGATCGCGTAGACCGCTGCTCGGGTGGAGTCCGCAACGAACAAGACACCGTTGCTGCCAAAGGTGATTGGGCCGATCGATTGCAAGTCGAGGGCTCCGGTGGTCGCGCCGGAACCGAGATCAACGTCCGCGGCGAACGCCGGCAGCGTGAGGAGCGCGAGGACGAGGCTCAGCGTGATCGTGAGGCTAGCTGGTTTGAGGCGCGTGCGAGTCATGGTCAACTCCTTGGGTCTAGTGGGAGGCTTGAGGTTCTTGTGCAGGGTAGCAGTCTTGAGCGGCGGTTGCGGGAGTCAGTTGCTACCGCTCGGGGAGCATTGGGCGCGGTGAATGGGTCGCGACGCTTCGACCGCGTCGGGTAGCCAGAGGGTTAGTAAGGAGGGGTATCAATGAAACGGTGGTTAGATGGGGCCCAATCTCCCACCCGCAATCGCGCCTGTGTCTTCTAGGATATGTGCCATATGGACACTATCCAGAGCGGCCGGAACATCCTTCATGAGTGAGGCGGTGGTATCCGTGATCGTCTCAGTGCGCAACGAGGTGTCGCGAGTAGAGCAATGCCTCCAGGCGCTGATCGATCAAGATTTCAAGAGCGACTACGAGCTGATCTTCGTCGACGGGATGAGTGACGATGGCACGTTCGAGATCTTACAGGCGGCTCAGGATGGCAGCGCGATCACCCTCCTTCGCAACCAAGAGGAGAACGCTGCGGCGGGGCGCAACCTAGGGATTGCTCAAGCGGAAGCGCAATTGCTGGCGTTCGTGGACGGCGACGCGGTGCCCTGCGTTGAACTGGTTGACTCAGATCGTGCAACCTTCGCCTCTGCTGTTGGTCATCGTCCATGTGTCCTACGCTTGGGGTGTCCTCTCGCCGTCGCAAAGGGCAGTGATGGTTGACGACCAACTAGCGGCAAGACGGTTGCCTGTTGTTCTGAGCCGTGCGTTGGCCGCACTCTTGCTACTCCATGTGCTCGGGTTCGTAGCGTTGTTTCTGAGTCGAGCGCGCCGCTTGCCCGACATTGATGTTGGGCTTACCCCGCACTACAACATCTTTGCAGTGCTGTTCGACTCCAACGAGATGTTGGGTCTGACGCTGTCGGTGGCAGTGCTGCTCCTGGCAGTAGTGGCCGCTCGTTGGCGCAACCTAGACGTGATCACACGCTGTGCCAGCTGGCATGTTGGCCACAGGGGCTTCGTTTGGGGCCTCGCTGCCGGCGCGTGCGTGGTCGCGTGGCTTGGCTGTCACCTCGTCTACCTTGGTTTTCCGTTGAGTATGGACGAGTACGGTGCTGAGATGCAGGCCCGCATCTTTGCCTCAGGCCTGGTGTCTGCGCCAGTGCCCGAACAATGGCTGCCTTACTCGAAAGCGATGACTCCGATCTTTGTGACGCTCACCGAGAGTGGTGAGTGGATCTCCTTCTATCTACCTGTGTACGCCTTGATACGTGCACTTTTCATCTCGGTGCACCCTAGTCTCCTCTTGAACCCTTTGCTGGTCGGTTGGTGTGTGCTGCTGGTCGCGTCTGTTGCCCGTCAGTTGTGGCCGCAGAGCCGCGAGGCACCTGTCCTAGCTGCGTTGTTTCTCGCGTCGTCGAGTCAACTGTTGGTGAACGGCATGTCGTTTTACACGATGCCGGCGCATCTCGCCTTGAATCTGCTTTGGCTGCACCTCTACCTGCGAGACACGCGGTGGAGTTGGGTTGGGGTGGCCGTGGTAGGGGTGTTGGCGATGGGACTCCATCAGTTCGTTATGCACCCACTGTTTGCTGCGCCCTTCTTGTTGAGGTTGGTGCTGCGGCGTCGGTGGATTCTCTCTGCGCTTCTAGCGAGCGTGTACAGCGGAGGGCTCTACTGTTGGTACTTGTGGATGCGGATCGCCCGAACCGGATTGTCGAACAGTGACATCGCCGCATCCTGGGGCTTCCCGCTCTCGGGACAGAACTTCAATCAGATGGTCAATCTTGTGGGCATCGCGGCGTGGCAGGCGCCTGTTGTTGCCGTGCTTGCCCTCGTTGCGGTAATGAGCATAGGTCGCGCTAGCGACGAAGTTAAGGACCTGCTCTTGAGCTGCTTGTTGACGTTCGGGTTATACGTGTTTTTTCTGAACAGCCAGGGACACGGTTGGGGCTACCGGTACTTCTTTCCGGTGCTGGGCAACCTGATGCTCTTGGCGACCGTTGGCTGGAAGATCTTGGCGGAGAGGCTGGAGCACAGACGACTAGTCGCATTTGTTGCCGTCGGTCTCATCGGAGCAGTAGTGGTGCAGTTACCTAACCGATTGCGGCAAGTTCGTTCCTTTGTTGCCCCCTTTGCTAGCGCCGATGCGTTTCTGCGCTCGAGAGATGCTGAGATAGTGCTCATCGATGCCGAGGCATCGTGGTACGCACGGGATCTTGTCCGGAGCGACCCGCTGTTCCTCAAGGGTCCCGTGGTAATGAACACGAGAAGACTGACGCCGGGCCAACATCAGATACTAGACGCGAGTTTTCGGGTCGAGTTGATTTCACCCGCGACGCTCGGCGAGCGGGGAATGGTTACGACCACTCCCACGCCCGAACAACTGCTGTGGCGAAACCAGGTCCCCGATCAGTGGGGGACCCGGGCCCCCTGAGCCTGGCCAAGAGATGGCGATGATCGGTGGGAGGGCCGTTGCTGATCGTGCTTCTCAGCTCAACGGATGTAGCTCATCTCAGCTTTGGTCGCGAGCGTCCTAGGCCGATTCCGCTCTTCTGTTCTTGGCGGCTGCCGCACTCGGCGCCTCACATCTTGCAAGGAGCGAAAGCCTCTATCGGGGGCCTAAGGGAAGGGGAGTCCCATTCCATCGTGTGACGCCCTCGTCATCTTGTAGAACGGGCAGGTCGAGTGGGCGCGCTCGGCGTTCTGGAATGCCAGTTTCTGAATTTGCTGCTGAACATATTAGTGCTCTCTTCTGCTCTCTTCCTTTCTCAGAGCTTGGACCTTGCTATTGACTGGCAGCACTTCTGCTACCTCGTTCCAAGTATCTGGGCGGAGTAGCGCTGTCGACACCGTCAGTGGCGTTGGTGTGCGAGAACCCGTCTATGTGACGGTGCTCGGTTCCCTCGGAGTTTCGGGGCTCTTCAGGATTTCGTGTGGGTCACGCCGGTCTCGGGTAGAGATCGAGTCCCCCAAGATGGAAGTAGATGGCGTTGCGAAAGCGGTCCCTGTTTCGGTAGCCACGAGCAGCTCGTTTGAGGTACTGGATCTTTGTATTGATGCCTTCACTCATGGCGTTGGTGACTCGATGCTTCATCGCGTTGAGGATTCCCCAGAGGTAGTACTTGAGGGTCTTGGCTGCCTTCTTCATCGGAGCTAGGCGGGAGCGAATGGCCCAGCCGTACCATTTGGCCCACGCTTCTTCAGCCTCTTGCATGCAAGACGTTTCCCATATCGTCATCGCTAGCTCCTTGATGGCCCAGGCGCGTGCTGTCTTCAGTGTGCTCGCTTGAAGGCCGGCAAACCGCGCTTGCTGCTTGGTCGATAGATTCTCTGGATTGGTGAGCCACAGGTAGCGGGTCTGCTTGAGCCGATCGTCGCCCTCTGAGTAGAGCTTGCGGTGCTCCGCGCGACGGACCAGATCAACCGCGCGGCCAAGCAGGCTAGCCACGTGGTACTTGTCGAAGGCGACTCGCTCAGGGCCATTCTCCAGGTGCGCGAGCGCCGCCGATATGTAGGGTCGATGCATGTCCATCGACAGTGTCTTGACCTTGAAAAGCCAGGACTTTGGGGCATCGTTCAGGAAATCGGCCAACGTCTCCCGCTGTGACCATCTGCCACATGCAGCACCGTGCCTCGACTCGCGTCAGCGATCCCAGTCACGTATTCATGGCGCTTCTGAAACGACGTCTCGTCCACTCCAAGGTGCTCTGTCGGCACCAGCTCTCGCCGAGCCAGCCCGCGTTTCACCGCTCGGCTTTGGATCCCGTCCACCTCATCCCAGCTCAAGCTCAGAAGCTTCGCTACCGCCGACAGATTCGCAGCAAGTAGCCAATCGATCGCGAGCCACTCAAACATCGCGGTGAAGCGTGAACCCGGCTCGGCCCACGGAACGCCCACCTGATGCACACCATGGTCTGGACACTCAACTCGCGGCACTGCAGCCACCAGGATGGTCTGATACTGCATTGTGTCCAGGTGACGCCAACGCCGCTCGCGGCTGTCGTAGCCAGGGCAGTTTGTCGAACAGTTCGGACACTCCAATGTGCCGCCCGAATGAGAAATAGACACCTCGACCGTCTTGGTGCCCAGCTGAACGTCGTCTACTCGCCATGGATCACTCAGCCCTAATAGCCGGCTGCATAGCTCTCTATCTCGCATCCGCTGAGAATATGCCTACCCACACGAAATCCTGAAGAGCCAGTTTCGGTCGCTCCGGAGGTCGCTCTTTTTTGCTTCCGCTTCTAGCGCTTTCGCTCTCTTTCGCCGGGGTTGGAGGTCCAGTTCATATGACCCGCAAAGAGGTGATCTCGACGTTGGTCGAGAGTGCCTGATGGGCCGCGCTCAGGTGCGCCGCGAACTGATCGTTGAACCGGAGCAACACGCTGAACCCCGTGCCTTCAGTTGAGGTATCCCAGGCCCTTCAGCTGTTCGATGAGGTCAGAGTCTGGTTGTTGCTCGAGGTCCTCAGCATCTACTCCCAGCCGCAGCCAGTTCATGGCGCCTAGGCTTAGGCTAAGCCCCATGCCTCCGCTCTCCACCGCGACAGAACCGGTCCATGCACCTCCTGGGTGCTGAATCTCACCCAGATCAACGGTGATGCTGCCGCTCCGGTCCTCTACCAGGACTTCGCCCTGGGAATGCCGAAACCGAATCCTCGGCTTGGCCTCGGGGCCAATCGCTCGAATCTGCCAACGAGCTTGATAGCGCCCCCTTGGCATCGAGATCGTGACCCTTAAGGGGCCACATTTGCTGCCGTTGGTCTCATCGAGTGATGCCGGGCGGGAGGCGAACACGACCTGCGCTCGAAGGTCTAGTGGTTTCCCCGCTTCCCAGCACCCGGGCGGACCGCTGTCGTCGAGTAGGAATTCGGCGGCTGGAACTAGCAGCGCTCGAGAGTCGAGTCGAAACTTGCGACCCTGTTCTCGTTGCCGATAAGTCCTGATGAAGCGCAAGAAGTCCCGCGGCAAAGAACTTGCTACGCCGGGCAAGTTTCCCAACCGGTGCAGCGCCCCCTCCTTGGTCTGGAAGACTTCGTCTTGCTCAGTCGCTAGCACCGTAGCGGTCTCGCTGAGATAGCCCAACCGAGTTTGCTGCGAGCCTGTTCGAAATGTCATCGGAACCCCCGGTCGCTTGATCGTTCCCCCCGCCGGCAGCCGGACCATCGATGTTCCGTCGAGCAACGCACTCGGAGGAGGTGCAACGCCAAGCAGGTCCAGCAGGGTTGGCATCACATCGACGCTTTCGGTAAACCCTTCCTCAACGCCCCCTCCCGGCACACCGGGACCAGAAAGTATCCAGGGAATGTGATGGAGCGCCTTGATGCCGAAGGTGGAGGAACCGTGTTCGAAGTGTCCGCCTTCACCGAGGGCATCGCCGTGATCAGAAGTCACGGTGACTATCGTCTTCGCTCCCAAAGAGGACTTCAGCGACTGAAGCAGTCGGCCTACTTCTTTGTCCAGACCGCGCATCGATGAGCGGACCGCGCCTAAGTATGCTTCTAAGAGCTCCGGTGATGCGTCGGCGATGAACTTGCGACCGCGCTTTGCCGGTTGCTTTTGAGCCCACTCCTTGGACGACCAGCCGAGGGCGCTCAAAGAGAAAAGGTCGTCTTCAGCCGGATTGTGAGGCGTATGCGAATCAAGGAAATGTACGTACAAGAACAGCGGGCGCTCGGCCTGAGATCGATGGTCCTTCAAAACTCTTCGCGATCGGCGTACCAAGGCGCTGGCCGTCGCGTAGTGAGCTCGGCCCGGTGGCACGAAGATAACTTCTTGAAAGGCTTGGCCAAACTTAGAACTGCCGACTGTCCACGGATGCGCGGTGACCATGACGGTTCGATACCCTGCTTCCCCCAGCACCGTTGGTAGAAACGCGGCGTCTTCTTGCAGCAGTTCGTCTCGTTTCCACCAAGCATCTTGTGCTTGTGGGGCGTACAACAGCAGCGACGGTGCGTCGTACCGGGACGTAAAGAGCTGGGGCAGAGATTGCCGCGTGTTGTTGGAATGGCTGAAGTGTTGAGCAAAGCGCAGGCCAGATTGCGCCAGCGCGTCCATATTGGGCGTCGTTGGTAGGGGATGACCGTACGAGCTAAAGAGATCCGCTCGCGCTGCGTCCAACATGAGCATGACGAGATGCGGCCTAGCTGGGACCGCTGCCTGCCCGCTGCATGAGGTGAGCACGGCCGGCAGAGCGACTAGGACAAGTACCAGCGTAACTGTTGTAGGCGTTCGCATAGTCGCGTTGTGGTGCCGTAGGTTGCTTGGAGGTTGGCAGAGGCCAGCCTCGTGGTGACCGCATACTACACTTCAAGCCGCTCCCGCTTTCGGTAGGTGGTACTGAGTCAAAGCCGGGATTGGTGGGGGCGCTCCCGTAGAGCTTGGACTAATCCGAATTTGCCTGGCTAAGAAATGGAAGTTCTTCGGGGGCGAAGCGCTTCATCCGCCAGATGATTCCGCGTTCGCCGCGGCTGTTGACCTCGGGATTTGCGAATTTCCACACCACCTCTCCCTGCTCGGTCACCTCAAAGGCGTATCCCTTGTCGGACTCGGTGATCAGGGTATTGCCATTGGGCAGCCGTTGGGCGCCTCCTCGGGTCTTCGAGAAGAAGCCACTCTCAGGCGCGTAGTCCCACCTGATCTGGTGCTGCTCGGGTTCGATCTCGATTACCCTGGATTTCGTCCGTCCGTTGTCAAACAGGAGAACGTTGCCGTTGTCTAGCAGCGTGGAGTGGTGCTGGAATGAGATGTTGGTTGGTCCCCAGGCCCAGACGAGGCGTTGCTCGGACCAGTCGAACACTGCAATGGTGCTGATGTTGCGCATCGAGACCATGAACCGGCCTTCGGAGAACACTTGCGGCAACACAATGCCAGTGTGATCGAGATAGTGGATATGGTTCGTGTGGAGCAGGTCCAGGCCTCCCTCCGTCGGTGCGAAGGAAAGCTGGTTCACACTAGGTAGTAGGAAAGAGTAGGGCGAGTTGCGAACCATCGCCAAGAGAGAAATCACTTCCTTGACTTCACCGTCCGCGGAAAGGCGCGTAACAGTGTCCTCCAAAGACGGTCTGACGGAGTGAAATCGAGGGTCGTCGATCTCCCTGCGCGTGAGCAGGAAGATGTCGTTTCCCGGTCCGATGGCGAGATCGTGGTGAACGCGAGCGGGAAAGCGCCAAAGGACCTCCGAGCGCTGGTTGATTCTCAGTAGTTCCTGCTCGTAGACCTGAACCAAGAGATCACCGTTGCCTAGTAGCTCGACATGAACGTGTGACACGGGCTCAATGTCGTACCGCCAGCGGTGTACTGGCCTCCCATCCATATCCAATAGGTAGGCCCGGCCGCGCAGCACCGAGTCGTACAAGGTGTAACCCTTGAACGCCCGCTCGGCATCATGCTCAACGACCCCTCTTTTGGAACTGTCCGGGTCAAAGGAAGCTGTTACGTAGCCTAAGGAGCGTAGTGCTCCGAGGCGCTCCGTTTCCGATTCGATATGTATCTTCTTGCCTTCGTCCGGCAACCGGTGCGTTGCGCGGCCGGAAACCGCCGATTTCAGGCGAGCAACCTTGCCCTCACTGGACAGCGTTCGGTGCGCGAGAATTCCGCCCAGGAACGCGAGTGCGAGAAGCAGAAGAGCCTTTCGGTCAACCATCCGAGCGATAATCCTCTTGGCCCACGCGGCTTGTGGGTTCCGTTTGTTGGGAAGATGAGCGACTAGTGCGCGCACGAACTGAGCAAGTTGGATCGATCCTATGCCAAGCGGGCGTTGAGCCGGTTTTTGCGTGTGGCGCCGGGTTTCTTGACAAGGAAGTGGCAGGCGTGTTGCGCGTGGATTGAATTTGGGGCTGTTAGTCTTGAACGCCCCACACTTCGCGAGGCACCACTGAAATGACAAGCGCAGACGACACCTCTTCCGGCGCAGCGGAGAAGCAGAGCGTACCCCTGATCTCCGTGGTGATCCCTTGCCTCAACGAGGTCCAGTCGGTAGCGAAATGCGTCGAGAAGGCGTTGAAGGGGATCGAGAAGTCGGGACTCACCGGCGAAGTCGTGGTGTCGGACAACGGTTCCACTGACGGCTCCGCCGAAGCCGCGCGTGCCGCTGGTGCGAGGGTTGTTTCCGAGCCAAGACGCGGCTACGGCTCGGCCTACCTGCAAGGCTTCTCACAAGCCCGCGGGAAGTACTTCGTGATGGGCGACGCCGACGAGACCTACGACTTCGAGGACATCTCCCGCTTCATCTCGCCTTTACATGAAGGCAAGGCAGACATGGTGATGGGGACCCGTCTCGGGGGGGAAATTCTTCCCGGAGCTATGCCCTGGTCGCACCGTTGGATTGGTAACCCCATTCTTTCCGGTATGTTGAAGCTGTTGTTCCGTACGTCTATTTCAGACAGTCACTGCGGCATGCGGTCATTCACTCGCGACGCGTACGAGACTATGCGGCTTCAGACCACGGGAATGGAGTTCGCTTCGGAGATCGTGGTGAACGCACTGCGAGCAGAATTGCGGATCGATGAAATTCCGATTACGTACTATCCGCGAGAAGGCGACTCCAAGCTAGAGGGTGTCCGAGACGCGTGGCGCCACGTGCGCTTTATGCTGCTGTTTTCGCCGTCATATCTCTTCTTGCTGCCGGGCTTGCTGCTGATGCTATTCGGAGTCGCCACCGTCTTTCTACTGGGCGGTGGACCTCGTGAACTGTTCGCGAGCGTATGGGACTACCACGTCCTGCTCTTCGGTTGTCTTGCACTGATTCTTGGCTACAACTTAGTCATCTTCGATACCCTGGCCAAGCGTTTTTCGATCGCGGCGGGCTTCCTGCAACCTGGCAAGTGGCTCGATCGCCGCAACCGCATTTTCAGTCTCGAGCGCGGTTTGGTGCTTGGAAGCGTGGCGTTCTTTGCAGGATTCGGCCTAGAAGCGAAGATTGTGTGGGACTGGATCCAGGCCGGCCGGGGCGAGCTCATGGCGGTACGGGGTATGACGCTGGGCCTGACCGCAATGGTGGTTGGTGTGCAGACCGTGTTCGCTTCGTTTCTGTTCAGCCTGACCCAGATTGAGCGGCGCTGACTGCTGAGGTAGAGGGGTTTGGTGTGCCTGCCTTGTACCCTAGTTGACGTCCAGCGAATGGCCGTGGTCACGGTCGTGTCTCAAGTCTGCGGGGTGCTGACGTCATTCAGCTGTCTGAGCGACAATCCTTCTTGATGGAAGAACCAAAGACCACCAACCAGAACCGCTAGCAAGGCGAAGGCGTGGTATCCGATACCGAAGGCGAGCGCGGAGTCGTAGCCCACGCTGAAGTGGCCCAGCACCAAGACGACGACGAGCTGATAGGTGCCTACGTTGCCGGGGGTCATCGGGAGTGTGAAGGAGAGCCCGAGAGCCGCCACCAGCAGCCCGCAGGCCGCGAGGCCGGGCTCTATCCTGAAAGCCGCTAGCGCAAGCCACATCGTTGCCAGCTCCACAGCCCAGATTGCGGTGGTGTAGGCAACTATCAAAGCAAATGCTCTCGGTCGGTGAAGAAAGGCCAGACCGTTCAGCGCTTGCTCGATTTGACTCGCAGCTCGACTGCCGAGTGCTCCAGGCAGAGCATTGGCCAAGCCAGCAACGGTTCGCGGGTGGCGCGCGAGGAACGATACGAGAGTGATTCCGGTAGTTACTCCGGCGAGAACAAGCCACAGCACCTGAACCGAAGCTAGCCGCTTGCCGAACGCCACGCCTACCAAAAGCAGGACAGTGAGCACTAGCAGATCCAGTGCCAGAACGCCCCATCCAGCCAGCAGCGCTTGCCCAGGTTGTGTCCCGTTATGTTTGCGCAGCACCAACGCCCGTAGGACGTCTCCGAGCCTTGCAGGGAGCAGGCCATTGCCGGCCGTGCCGATGACGCTGGCAGCGAACAGTTTTCTACGTGGCCGCTCGGTGCCTCCTGCCGCGATCGCTGTCGACCATCGATGGGCTTTGAGGAAGATCGTACAATAGCCCGTAGCAAGTGACGACAGCAGGAGAGGCCACTGGGCCTGCCGGAGTACAGCAACAAGCTGCTCGGCATCGACTCTGCTCAAGAGCAGCGTGATGACCGACAGGGCGGCCAGCACGCTGACTGCGAAGCGTTTCCACATCGACACAGCTTACTGCTTCGGCTTTGGTCGATTGTGCGGGCTTATCGAAAGTTCGACACACACGTCGACCATTCTCCAACGAGAGCCGTACAATGCTGAAATGGAGACAACGACATTGTTGCGTCGGGTTCCTCATTGGGTCCGTGTCGTGATGAATCGAGATGTAGAGCGGTTCCTTGACATGCTCCCCGTCGAGGAGTCGAGGGTGCTGGAGGTGAGTGGGTGGGCTCACGAGAAGCGACCGTGGCAAAATTACAGGTCGACCAGCTTCCCCGACTTCGATCTATGCACGAGGGATCAGGTTTTACCCTGTGCGGACGTGGTGATTTGTGAGCAGGTTCTGGAACATCTGCCGGATCCTCTGCAAGCGGCGCGCAACTTGCTGGCCTCGCTCGAACCGGGAGGTCACGCAGTAGTCTCGGTGCCGTTCATGATTCGAATCCACCCGGAGCCTAGCGACTATTGGCGGTTCTCTGCCGACGGTCTGCGCCGGCTACTCGAGAGCGCGGGCTTCGAAGTCCTAGAAGCCAAGACTTGGGGCAATCGTCTCGCGGCGATGGCCAACCTTTGGTTCTGGTTTCCTTATGTGCCGATTCTGTGTCCACTGATGAACAACCCCAAAACGCCGCTTGTTGTGTGGGCTTTTGCGCGCCGACCGGATGAGTCGTGAGGGCCACGATGTGAGGTCTGACTCTGAGGCTCTCGCAACGATGACATTGCCCAATGGTCTCGAGGTACATCTTCTTGCGAAGTCGCGATCAGAGGTGATCTACATCTACCGGGAGATCTTCGAGCAACTCACGTACACGCGGGAGGGGATCGAGATTCGGGACGGCGACTGCATCGTTGATGTGGGAGCCAACATTGGTCTGTTCACGATGTTTGTCCTCTTGGGACGGAAGAGATTGCGAGTGGTATGCCTGGAGCCGCTTCCCCCAATCTTTGAAGCGCTCGAGGCCAATATCGGCGGGGCGTTGATCGAAGATCATCAGGTTGATCTGATCAACGAGGGCATTGCCCTGAAGCAAGTAGAAACAGAACTCGTGTTGTATCCGGCCGCCCCTGGCAATTCGACGGCTGTTCCTGATGCAAAAAGGCAAGAGAGCCGCCTGATCGCAAGTGCCCTGACCATGGGTGACTTTTGGCGTCGAAACAAGTGGCTGTTCTTCGGCATGCTGCTGGCCTTCCCATTTCGACGTCATCTCGTGAACGCCAAGATCAGAAGCCAACTCGGAGAAGCGCGCCGGTTTCGCTGTCGTCTCAGACCCTTGAGCGAAGTGCTCGATGAGAGAGGCATCGAGACGATTGATCTGCTGAAGATCGATGTTGAAGGCAGCGAGCTGTTTGTCTTGGAGAGTCTTAGAGAAGAACAGTGGTCCGGGATTCGTCAACTGGTGATGGAGGTCTCGCCACATCTCACTACTGAGATCCCGCGACTTCGGCAGGAGCTCAAGACACGGGGCTTTTCCGAGGTGTCGGTGCTCGACTCGTCTGGGTCCGCCGATGGTGATGTGGTGCGAAGTCTGCCTTGCACTCTCTATGCCCGTCGTGCCTCGAACACTCCACTACCGATCGACGCTTGTCTAGGCTGAATTGCGTTGGACTCCGTCTTGCACACTGAAGAGTCCGGCCCATTGTCCTAGGCCGTAGCTGACGTGGGTTGTTGCGTACAGTAGAGCTAGGCGCGGCCATAGGTCTAGGCGGTTTGAGCGCCACGCCAGTCCGAGGCTGATCACAGCAATCACAGGCAAGTAGGCCCACAGCAGCAGTGGCAAGAGGGGAGGGATCAGAAGCCCAGATTCGAAGGCCGTGGGGTGATGTCGGATCAACCACATCCGACCCTTGCCGTAGGTGAACATGTTCTTTGCCCAGGCTCGAAAATTGGACCGTTGTCGGTGGACGACAACGGCTTCTGGCACAAAGAACAGACTGAATCCGGCTAGCGCCAAGCGCCGCGATAGGTCCTCGTCTTCACCGATCAAGGCGAAACGCTCGTCCCATCCACCGACCTTCTCGAGTGCTTCCTTGTTGTAGAGGACGTTGAGGCCCGGGAGATGTGCCACTTGCCGAGCCTGGTCGAACACCATGCCCTGAACGGATCCGCGGGAGCCGAGTCGAGTGTTCAACATCAGCGCTAAGGCATCGTAGAAGGGGGTCTCACCGGCGGGCGGGACATTCGCTCCGCCCACGGCCGCCACCGGCTCACCGTCAAGACTGCTGAGCTCACACATTCCTCTCGCTAGTGTCGCCAGCCAGTGGGTTGGAGCTGCACAATCGGCGTCAATAAAGGCGACGTATGGGTGCGAGGCTGCTCGCAGTCCACAGTTGCGATTGGAGCTGATTGATTGCGATGGATTACTGATGACCGTTAGGCCAGGCGCCGCGGCGTAGGCGAGTTCGACCGTCCTGTCGGTGGAGCCGTCGTCGATCAGGATGAGTTCGACTTTTACGCCCTTCGCAATCTGTTGCGCGAGCGAGCCGATGCAGTCACTGATCCTCGACTCTTCGTTGTGTGCAACGACCACGACAGTGACTCCGACTGGAGCGAGTGAATTCCCTGTCGTAGAGATTCTCATCTGTGTCGCACTCTTCCCGCTTAACAAGAGATCGAGGTCGTTTGAGACCTTGGTGGCCCGCACCGTCGCGGGGTCGTTGGTTGCGCGACAGCAAAGCCATTCCCGCCGATCGCGGTGTAGCTTCGCATACGAACAGTTGATCGAGTCGGAGCCTAGCTCGGCCTCCAGCAGGTTGGTCCATGCACAGCGAGTCAGCAGCGTGATGCGGGTCACGCTAGGCTCTTGGTGATGTGGCCACTGCTAATGGTAGTTGACTCTCGAACGGTGGTGCTCACACCGTGACTCAGGCTCCCGCAGATCTCGTTCGAGAGGGTGCATCCACTCGAGCGGTGGGAGTGGACTGGGCCTGTCTCGAACGTGCCTCTAGCGGGACTAGGTTGATCTCAGTCTGAACCCGAACCACCACCCAATCCCGGATGCATCCGACGATGGATAGACGGCGCGCTGAACAACGACATGCCAACCACGGCTACGACCAGCAACGCCCAGAAGAGCAAGGGCGTCTCGCCTAGCTGACCGCGCCGCCAAGATGTGGTGATCGCGACGGCGTAGGTGAACGCGGGTAACAGCATGAGTCCCGTGACCCGTGGCCCGCTGGGTAACACCGACCTGCGCAGGGCGCGTGCCAAGTACGCGATCGACGCGAGGATCAAGGTGCCCATGATCATCCAGGGCAACAATCCAGAACGTGCAAAGCGATCGAACGCGAGCTGGGGCAGTGCCATCAGAATAGTCGCAAGGACTGATGCGCCAAGCAGGAAACCGATCTGCGAAGGCCAAGACCGTTCGGCAAGCTTGAAACGGTAAATGACGAAGCGGAAGCTGAACGAGAACGCGGCGACCACGCAGAACCAACCGAAGAAGTTGGCCATCGGTATGCCGAAATACTTGGCGCCTTGTTCAGGAGCAACGCACCACACCCAAGCGCCTGCACCGTTGGCGGCGCCTGCCTCGAAGTTTCCGCTCGAACACGGTTGCATGAGCTTGTTGACGACCAAGCTGGAGGCCGACACCGGGTCAATCGCCAGGTCGAGGAACAAGGCCAATAGCCCGTCAAGAACGGGTTTCTCAAACCAACGGAGTGGCAGCTGGTTGCTGGTGTGCATGGTGGTGAACACGATGGCGCCCCAGGTGAGCGGGATGCAGATCGGAACCCAGTTGGGGAACTTGCCGACCATGAGGGGCAGGTGGGCGTAGAAGTACTCATGGGTCATGCGCAGGTCGAGGATCTCGATCGCTAAGCCGTAGACCATCGCCACTAAGAGCACGAGGGCGCTCAGGCGCCCTAGCTTAGTGGCCTTCCAGAGATAGATCGCACCGAAAGTGATGCCCGAAACAGTGGTGAAAACGAACAGCGGTGGGAAGTCCATTGTTGATACCTTTGACCCTGAATCCAAATAATTGCCGGTAGTGTGCTGAAGATACACGAATAGCTGCCGCGCGGGTGCGGGCTTTCACTCTGCGAAGAAGTTCTGGAACTGATGGCGAGACGACATCAAATCACAGCGGCCGTTGTTGCCGTTGGGCTGTTGTGGGCGGCCAGCTTCGTTCTGAGCGTGGCGCGGGTCAACAGCGTGAATCGGTCGCCTGGTTGGGTGACCGCTGCAGCGACCGATGACGACTATCCAACGTTAGCCGGTATTTGGCGCGAGATCGACGCCGACGCAACCGGGCTGGTGATTGGCGATCGACTGATTCAGTTCGGCGATAGCTCGCTTACCGGTGTTGGCGCAGCGGAGTTCCAGTATCTCGCGCTGATGGAGGCTGATCGATCGAATCGTGAAGCTCGAGTTGTGATCGAGCGAGCCGGTACGCGTCAAGAGCTAGTTGTTCCGGTGCGCAGTCAGCCGATCTATTGGCCGTTCTTGATCGCATCGCCGATCCTATTTCTGGTCGCCATTGTTCTGTTGCTGCGTGGGCCTCCCACCTCAGGCGTCCGGTTTCTGGCGGCCTCCTTGCTGGCTGGCGCCCTGCAGGTGAGCACGTTCTATCCGGGCTTGCCTGCGCTGACCATTGCCAGCTGGTGCGTCCTCTCGGCGGCAGGTCTTCTATGGACGCCGCTGACGATCCTTGCCTTCTTGCACCTCCCTGACGAAGCACGACTGTCCTCGCGGTGGCATCTAGTTTGGCCGTGGTTGTTCGCGATTCGGGGCCCGCTCACCATGAGTTCCACGATTGGAATTCCGCTCGACGTAGAGTTTGCGAGCCGATGGGCTGGGCCCTCGACGCTGGCGCTGATCGCTGTGATCATCGTGATCTTCACGCGCAACTACCGCCGAAGCTCGCTGGCAGGGCGTCGCCAGCTACGTTGGGTTGCCTTTGGAGTCTACGCGGCCACGGTTCCTGCTTTGATTGCTTGGGCTGCAATCGCTTTGAATGTTGAGTTGAAGATCGTCTACTTCAGCGTACTGATTGCAGCATCGATGGCGATCTTTCCCGTCACCGTGATGGCGGCGATATTGCTGGATGATTTCCTAGACATCGATCGGCTGATCGGTGCCGCCGCGACTCTTAACCTTGTGGCTGCTGTGGCTGCTGTGGTTGGTTTTGTCTTGCTACCGCGGGCGGGTGCGGCGCTCGGGCAAACCATCGGGCTGGGTGAAGCGCCAGGCCAAGCGTTGGTGGCAGTGGGTGCTGCTCTAGCGATTGCGCCTACCTGGCGCCGACTGCGCCCTAAGATCGACAAGGTGTTTTTTGCAGAGCGACACATGGTCGAGCTCGGTATGGGCGAACTGGTTTCATCGCTATCCCAAGCTACCGATCCGCAGGCGCTGCTTAGCCAAGTCGCCGACGATCTCGAACGCTTGTTTAGGCCCCGGGTCCTGGCCATCTACTTGCGAGATGGAGAAGACTTCCGGATGCTGGCCGCCCGCGGGGCAGCGATTCCTCCAGCTCTCAGTTGTCGCTCGCCGATCTCAGACCTCCTCGATGGCGGACCGGTGCGGGTGCAAGCCTGGTTGGCGCAAAGCGGCGACCAACTAGAAGCGGCCGATCGCGCAGCTCTAGACACCTTAGAGGCGCACATTCTGGTGCCGGTCGCGCGTGGCGGCCACGGGCAAGCGCTGCTCGCAATGGGCGAGAAGCAGTCGGGTGACGTCTACACCCCTACCGATCTTGCCTTGCTGAGCGCCGTCGGTGCCAACCTCGCTACCGAGCTCGAGCGGTTCGGTCGTGAACAGGTTCTCGAGGAAGCGCGCACGATGCACGCCGCGCTGAAGCGATATGTCCCCGGCGCAATCGCAGCGCAGATCGAGAAGGGCGCCGACCTCGAACCCGGCGAGCGTGATGTCACGGTCCTGTTTGTTGACATTCGCGGCTACACCCAATACTCCGAGGGTCGTGGCGCGTCGGAGATCTTCTCGACCGTGAACGAGTACACCGGCATGGTCTCCGATCAAGTCTCGAAGGCTGGCGGAGCGGTGGTCGAGTTCAACGGCGACGGCATGATGGTGGTCTTCGGTGCTCCCGTGGCACTTGAGCACAAAGAGAAAGCAGCGATCAGCTGTGCACTGGCCATTGTTGGAGAAATGCCCGAACTCGACCTCGAACCTGGAGTCACCCTCCAGGTTGGAGTGGGTGTCGCGACCGGCGCAGCCTTCGTCGGCAATATTCGTGCGGTCGATCGTGACATTTGGAGCGCGATCGGCAACACCACCAATCTGGCCGCACGACTGCAAAGTATGACCCGCGAATTGTCGGCCAGTGTGGTGGTGGATGCTGAGACCTGGAGTAAGGGTCGGCATCAGCACTTGCCCTTCGCGCAGCATCGCGGGGTGCGGGTGCGCGGGCGGAGCGAACCGAGGGACTTGTGGTCGTTGCCACTAGGTCCTAGTGTCTAGAGAGACTGAAACGAGAAAAGGGAGGAACGTCATGTCTGATTCTGATAAGTCGGAAGGCCATGGAACCGTCATCGGTTTCTTGATCGCCTTAGTGGTGCCGGCTGTGCTCACGATCTGGCGCATCGAGGATTCGGGCGAACTGGTGATCTCGGCCCTTGACCCGACGCCTCATGGCTACACCTGGAGCCTGACTCTGTTTGTCTTGCCTTGTGTCTACCTCTTGGGTTGGCACTACAAGCACGTGCGGCACTCCGTGTGCTGGAACGCGGTGTGGTGTTCTACGGCAGTTATCTTCCTCTTAGGAGCAGTGCTCGACTTCTTCTTTGGCTTTGGTTTCTTCCACTTCCCGAATCCTGACGCCACTATTGGTGTTCGACTGCCCGCTTTCCATTGGGCCGAGTTTCAGTGGGTGGGTGACTATCTCCCAATCGAGGAATTTGGTTTCTACCTTCTGGGTGGCCTGTTCATGCTGCTGATGTATGTCTTCACGTCGAATGACTGGTTGAAGCTCTACTCCCCACCTCACGACACGGAAGCAAAGCCTCATCCGCTGTTTCGTCTGGATCTGCGAGCGCTGCTGGTTGGGGCCGCGGTTGTTGCGCTGGGCTTCTATTGGAAGAAGAACCACGATGCTATTGCTCCGGATGGGATCCCTGGCTATTTGATCTTTCTCGTCGTGCTGGCCGTACTGCCCACCCTCCTGTTTTTCCGTGGCGTTCAAGCGCGAATCAACTGGCGTGCCTTCGCGCTTTCGTTCTCAGTGCTGGTGCTAGTCAGCATCATGTGGGAAGCCACGCTTGGCGTTCCTTATGGTTGGTGGAAGTACAAACCTGAACTGATGACTGGGATGTACGTTGGACCCTGGGGCAACCTACCGGTGGAGGCCATCCTGCTTTGGCTGGTGGCGTCTTGGGGTGCCGTCGTTTCCTATGAGTGCTTCAGGCTCTATTTCTTGTGGAAGATTCCGGTTGGGCAACTGCTCTTTGGCGTGCCTGCAGCGACCGGCAAAGACGCTTGATGACCGAACAAACAGGTGCCGGGGCACCGTCTCAGATCCCAATCGAATTGGGCGATGTAGCCACCATCATCGAGATGCCAGACCGAATAGTGCGCAACCTCTGGATCACTCAGGCCTACCACGACCTCGGTGTGCGCATGTGCGCGCACCTCACTGGTGAGCAAGGGAATTCGGAAGGAAGTTGGGCATCGTACGGGACGTGGGCTTCGAGGACGGCCGGCAGCACCATGCGCAACCAGGAACTGCCGGCGGAGATCCGCGATGCCTACAATGCAGATCACGCTTTCCGCGAGGCTCTGGACCGCGTCGGCAAACACTCGTGGCTACGCAGGTTGGGTCTTGTTCGTTTCATGGAGAACGACACCCTAATGGGCATCTTCGAGAATGAACTCAGCAGGATTAGTGGGCATGTGGCGGAGGGGAACGGCATCGTCTTTGCTGAACTAGCGCCGGTCTACGCCAACATGATCGCCAAGTTTGATGCTGGAGAGATCCTTCAAGGAGAGGCGCTTGAGCAGTTCATCCGTGAGCAGAAGCTCGAAGGCGAACCGGAGAGCATCGCGATCTTCGAAGACGCGATTCGTAACTACTTCCTTGCCATGGACACGCGGGGACAAGTTGAGCGGGCGCAGCTGGTGTGCCTCGCTAACCTCCAGGCCGGGCTTCACGAGCAACAGCGATTGCAAGGACCGATTGCCTCGGCGCTCGATGCGCCGGTGAAGGAAGGCCTGCTCAAACTGCGATACTGGTGGTTGACTAGGCTGCTACTCAAAGTGCCGGTTCTGGGGTGGCTGCTCCAGCAATTCGATCGTGCTTTCTGCTCCCTTCTGCCTGAAGTGGAACGATTGGCTGAAGTGCTAGGGACCAAGCTCATGATGTCGATCAAGTTGCACACAATGACTTTGCCGTTGAGCGAGGACGTGCCGCCCAACCCCGATGGCACCATGTTTCCGCCCGATCTAGAGCCCGTGGTGTTGCCGCAGCTGGCCGAGCTCATTGAGCGATGGGGCGGCTCGATGTCGACTGGTGCGAACTCTGGTGCTCGCAACTGGAAGAAGTTGGAGGATCGCATGCGGTTCATATTTGCTTTGTTCCGGTCGCGCCAGGAGACGCCCGGCTTGCTGGCGCAACCATTCACTGAGCAGGAGCGAAAGCTCTTGCTGTCAGGCAAGCTTGCTCCGCCGATCGACGGCTTCAACTAGGCGGTGGCGGCAGAGGGGTATGCTGAGGTATACCCACAAATTCGGAGGCATTCATGACGGCCCATTCAAACCCCGGCTTCAATCGCCGATCCTTCCTTGCAGGGACCGGAGCGAGCACGCTGGCAGTCGCGCTGTCCGGTTGCGGACAGCCTTCGGCCGCTGAAGGCACGAGCGACACTGCCGATCTCTCGACCCTCGATCTCGCGAGCGCCTCCTGGGAGCAGATTGGGGACCTGTTTCCGTTGACCCGCGACTACGTCTACATGGTCAGCTTGCTACTGGCGTCTCACCCGAAACCGGTGCAAGACGAGATCGATCGAATCTCTCGGGCGATGAATGAGAACCCAGCGCTCTATCTCCGCGAGCACTATCGCAGTGCCCACGCCGCGACCCGTGAAGCCTGCGCCGCGTTCTTAGGAGCTCGGCCAGAGGATGTGGCACTCACCGACAGCACCACCATGAGTATCGGTGTGATCTACGGCGGGTTACAGCTGTCGGCTGACGACGACATCTTGAGCTCGACTCACGATCACAACGCCACCTATGAGGCCTTGCGCCTAGCGGGCTTGCGCACCGGAGCGAGTTATCGACGGATCCCGCTCTATGAAACGGGGCGCAACACCTCAACCAAGGACATCGTTGATCGTGTGATCAAGGCGCTCGAACCCAATACCAAGGTGGTTGCTTTGACCTGGGTTCATTCCTCGAGTGGCGCCAAGCTGCCGGTGCGGGCGATCGCGGACGCTTTGGCGGTTGCCAACCAGAGACGGGCCCAACCTGCTCGTTTGTTCATCGATGGTGTGCACGGCTTCGGGGTCGAGAATTTCGAGATCGCCGATCTCGGCTGCGATGCCTTCATGGCCGGCTGCCACAAGTGGATTTGGGGACCGCGGGGCACCGGTCTCGCCTGGGGCAACGACAACGCGTGGGAACTGGTGCAGCCGACGATCACGGCCTTCGAGTCTGGAGTACAAGACGCGTTTCTTTATGGCGGCACCCCCGACGACGTACCCATGGCATGGCGGATTACCCCCGGTGGGTTTCACAGCTTTGAAAATCGGTGGGCGTTACCCAAAGCGTTTGAGATGCATCAGCAGATCGGTCGCCAGCGCATCGCGGATCGCATCCATGAGTTCACCCGACACATGGTCCAAGAGCTCGACAAGATGCCGCACGTCACGCTGCATACGCCGTTGGATGAGAGCTTGCAGAGCGGTCTCGCTTGCTTCGAGGTCGAGGGTTTCTCGAACACCGAGACCATCCGTCACTTGCTCGACCAGGGTGTGATCGGCAGCAACACGCCCTACAACCCAACCTTGGCTCGCTTGACCCCGGCGGTCACCAACACGGAAGCGGATGTGGAACAGGCGCTAAAGAAAGTGGCCGAGATGAAAGGACAGCAGGCTTAGCCAACTGGCCGGCCGCGGTCCTCTTCAGCGAGACCAGATCTTCCTAACCAAGACCTTATCCCGGTGCTTCGGTGATGGCTTCGAGTCGAGGACCACTGAGGAGTGGTCGCCATAAGTGTCCAAGGGTTTGCCGACACAGCTCCGGAAAGCCTCGCTCTCAGGATGCGTGCCCGACTTCTGTGAGCAAGCGAATTGCTTCCGAGCCTCGGACGTATGGTGGGCAGTTGTCCCCGATCTGACATAAGGTCTATCGTAGATCTACCGAACCAACGGTGCTCCGTTGAACGGGCAGTGACCCGTAAGAGCATCTCCCCCCGAAAGGAATCGTATGGCACCTGAGAACGACGGCGGCGGGCGCAAGCCCCCGAGCTTCGACATAGAAGACTTGAATATCCCCGAATGGATGAAGCGTAGAGGCGCAGAGGGCGGCTCTCCGAACACCTTCATCTTCATTGCTCTTGCGGTCGCGGGCGTGCTCGCTCTGTGGTCCGCTTTCTACACAGTTCCTAGTGACTCGGTTGCAGTCATTCAGCGCTTTGGCAAGTACGCGAAGGAAGTGCCGCCAGGGCTGCACTTGAAGCTGCCTTTGGGCATCGATCGGCAGACCATTGTGCCGGTGAAGCGCCAGCTGAAACAGGAGTTCGGTTTCACCACACCCGGTGCCACCGACCCCTTTCAGGGCTCACGCACAACTAGTGGTCGCCAGGAAACCCAAATGGTTACAGGTGACCTGAACGCCGCACTGGTCGAGTGGGTGATTCAGTATCGCGTCGCCGAACCGGTCAAGTTCCTGTTCGAGGTGCGCGATCCAAGCATGACTCTGCGTCACGTTTCAGAATCCGTGATGCGCGAGGTGGTCGGCGATCGCACGGTTGACGAGGTCATCACCATTGGCCGTCAAGAAATCGAGGCCGAGGCGCTGACCAAGATGCAGGAACTGACCTCGAAGTACGCCATGGGCATCAGTATTGACCAAGTGCAGCTCAAGAACATCAACCCTCCGGGACCAGTTCAAGAGTCGTTCAACGAGGTCAACCAGGCACAACAAGAGAAAGAGAAGTTGATCAACGAAGCTCGGCGCGACTACAACAAGGTGATTCCGTTGGCCGAGGGTGAGAAGGATCAGCGCATTCGTGAGGCTGACGGTTACCGTCTGAAGAGGATCAACGAAGCCGAGGGTGATGTTGCCCGTTTCACTGCTTTGCTAGCGGAGTACAGCAAGGCTCCGGAGGTCACCCGTCGCAGGCTCTATATCGAGACCATGCAAGAGGTCATGCCAAAGATTGAGAACAAGGTCATCGTTGACGATGACGCGCGCAGCATTCTGCCGCTGCTGAATCTCGGTACCCAACCACCGCAGGTCAAGGGAGGCAACTGATGAACCAAGCAACACGCATGCTCCTCTTGCTGCTCGTCGCAGGCGGCCTGTACGTCGGCGGTAGTTCCATCTACACGGTCAGCGAAGTCGAACAAGTCATCGTGACGCAGTTCGGTAAGCCGGTTGGCGAGCCCGTCACCAACGCTGGGCTCAAGCTCAAGCTCCCGTTCATTCAGCACATCAACCCTATAGACAAGCGTATTCTGGAATGGGATGGCGCACCGTCTGACATGCCGACCAAGGACAAGCTCTACATCTCAGTCGACTTGTTCGCGCGGTGGAAGGTGACCGATCCACTGCAGTACTTCTTGCGCCTGCGCGACGAGCGCAGTGCACAGTCTCGATTGGATGACATCCTAGGATCTGAGACCCGCAACGCCGTTGCGAAGCACGAGCTGATCGAATTGATTCGCACCACCAAGGATCGGGTGCCACTGCGAGACGCGCTGTTGGCCGGTGAGGTGGAGATCGATGTTGGCGCCTTGGTGCCGATCACCAAGGGCCGCAAGCTGGTCGAACAAGAGATCTTTGATGCCGCCGCCAGCAAGGTCAGTGTCTTCGGTATTGAGTTGTTGGACATTCGCTTTAAGCGGATCAACTACAACGAGAGCGTGCGGCCGAAGATCTACGATCGTATGATCAGCGAGCGTCGCCAGATTGCTGAGCGCTTTCTGTCTGAGGGCAACGGTGAGGCGGCGAGAATCCGTGGCAACCGTGTGCGCGATCTGGACAAGATCCAGTCTGAGGCGTACCGTGAGGTTGAGGAGATTCGCGGCGTTGCCGACGCTATGGCAACTGCCATCTATGCCGGGGCCTACAACCAGAGCAGGCAAGCGGTCTCGCTCTATGAGTTCACTCGAACCATGGAGGCGTACCGGACCATCATCTCGGAGAACACCACAATGGTCCTCACTACCGACAGCGATCTGTTTAAGTTCCTGAAGGAAATGTGATCTCCCAAACGCTGGCTCAGAGCTCAATCCCGCGGCGGGATTGAGCCTGCGTCAGCGTTTTCGTTTCTCACTAGCGCGTTGATGCGCAAAGGGCGATCCAGTGGCAGCACGCGCGGCCGCGGATCCGCCTGCGTTAACCACGAGCTCACTCGGTTCGGACTGCTGGCGGTCAGCGGTCACTGTTGCTCGACGACGGCTTGAGCGTGCGACGGGACACCGAAACCGTCGCCGTGCATGGTGTACATCGCGCTATCCATCCTGGTGCTTGCGTTGGCGGCGTCTCTTGCGCTCGCTGTGCGGATGAGCGCAGCACAGGGGTTACGCGGCGAATAGTTGCTCCGCAGCAGGGTTGGTAAGTGGGGTGTACCCCCTATGATGACTTCTATACTCGCCGGTAAAGGCGGCGGTCGCTGCCATTGCCTAGACCTTCAGGAGTCATCAATGAGCAGGAGTCATCAATGAGCGAGCCAAGACTTGCCCTCGTTGCAGGCGCAGGGCCAGGCCTAGGACACGCGCTGTTGCGCCGTTTCGAGCAGGGTGGAATGAAGGCGGTGGGGTTAGTGCGTACGCTGCCGGATGCTCCTCAGGCTGCGGCGGCGAGGGGATCGGGCGGCTCGTCTGGTCTTGAGCTTCGGGCGTGTGACGTTGGCGATGCCACTCAGGCCAACGCGGTCATCCAGGAACTGATTCAAAAGCACGGCCCGCCACAGCTGGTTGTTCACAACACCGCGACGTTGGTGATCCAGCCGTTCCTAGAGACAACCCAAGAAGAGTTCGAACACTGCTGGCAATCAATGGTGCTGAGCGCTGTTGTGTTGGCGCAATGCACTCTTCAGCCAATGGTGCGGGGCGGTGGTGGAGCATTTGTGGTTTCAGGCGCGACCGCTAGTTTGCGAGGAGGCGCACGGTTTGCTGCTTTTGCGTCGGCGAAGTTTGCATTGCGCGGCCTAGCGCAATCCTTGGCGCGCGAGTTTCAACCGTCGGGAATCCACGTCGTGCACGCCATCCTTGATGGCATCCTTGATACGGAGCGCAGTCGCGAGCTTCACAGCCTCGATCCTTCAAGGATGATGAAGGTGACGGATGTGGCTGAGGCGTATTGGCAGCTCGCTCGTCAGCCTGCCTCGGCTTGGTCCCACGAGGTTGACCTGCGTCCTCAAACCGAGAGCTTCTGAACCATTGCTTCGTACGGATGTGGTGATTGTAGGCGGGGGCCTAGCGGGGCTAGCTCTCGGTGATGCACTCGAGCGCGCTGGCGTTGACTACCAGTTGCTTGAGGCCCGGCCTCGGCTCGGTGGCCGGATCAAGACCGGGTTCGTTGAGACTGAGGCGGGACGAGCTGCGTTTGATCTTGGGCCGTCGTGGTTCTGGCCTGGACAGCCCAGGGTGCAAGCTTTGGTGGAGCGATTGGGCCTTGAGGTGATCGATCAGTATTCGCACGGCGCGTTGAGCTTCGAGGACGAGACCGCCGCAGTATCGCGAGGGCGAGGGTACGCCTCGATGGAAGGCTCTTATCGGCTTGCCGGTGGCATGTCGACCTTGATCGACGGACTTGCGTCGCAGATGGACTCAGATCGAGTGCACCAAGGGATGGCGGTCCGCGCCTTGCGCGATCGGGGTCATATCGAGCTACTGGACGATGACGGTCAACCGATCGCTAGCGGGTCGCGGGTGATCCTGGCGTTGCCGCCGCGGGTGGCCGCCAAGCTCTCGTTTGAGCCGTCGCTACCAGTAGAAGCAATGGATGCCGCTGCGGGGATCTCGACTTGGATGGCGGGCCAGGCGAAGTGCGTCGCAGTGTACGAGACCCCGTTCTGGCAGGAAATGGGTTTGTCCGGCGATGCGATGAGCCGGTTCGGACCGATGGTTGAGATTCACGATGCGTCTGATCATCGAACCGGCAAGGGGGCCTTGTTCGGATTCCTCGGCGAGGCTGCAACGGCTCGGGCTGAGCACGCTCGGGCGATACAAGCAGCAGCGATAGAGCAACTTGCTCGCATCTTCGGTGAGCAGGCGTTGATCCCGATCACCGTCTTTTTTCAAGACTGGGCAACGGAGCACCGGACTGCGACCGAACTCGACGCAGTGCCGGCCGCAGGCCATCCGACCTATGGTCTCCCTCATGCCCTGCGCAACCTTTGGGATGGCCGTCTTCTGTTCGGATCGACCGAGGTCGCTGCTCGGTTCGGTGGCTACCTCGAGGGCGCGCTCGAAGCGGCTGAGCAGGTCGTTGAGCAGCTCGCCCGCCTCACACCCCGCCTCGGTTGACCGTGGATGTACGAGGCTCGAAGCCGTCTCGGCTTGGCGACTCTCAGGCGGGGCCTTCTGCTGGGCGCCTCTTTTGGGACTCAGCGCTGTGCGCGGTTCCTTCTTGACCAGAAGAACACCGGCAGGCCCGAGGCCAATAGGACGACCCCCAAAAGCAGCGTAGTGGCTCCGGCACCGGCGATCGCGATCAGCGCGAAGAGCAAGGCTAGAACAGTAATGAGCGTCCAGCCAGGGCTAGATCGGATGGGTTGGCGGAACTCAGCGAGCGCAGAGATGGCGTAGGGCATCAGCACTGCAAGCGTCGAAATTGAGATCAAGACGGTGAACGCGGAGACCAGCCCCGCGCTGGTGTTGAGCAACAGCAATGAGCTGGCGAGCACCGAAGAGAGCCCAAGGGCGATTGCAGGTGCCCGGCCCTTGTTTGTGTTCGCCAGCTGCTTGGGAGCCAAGCCGTCTCGGGCGATGGCTGCCGGCATTTGCCCGCTGAGAAGAATGTTGCCGTTCAACGAGCCGGCAGTGGAGATCAGCGCGCCAAGCGCGATCATCGGCGCACCGAAGCTGCCGAGAACGTGTGCTGCGTCCGCGAAGGGAGCCTGCGAAGTGGCGAGTGTCGCCTGTGGGACCAGCAACATGACTGCGCCTGTTGCCGCGACATAGATCGCTGCCACCGATACGGTGGCAGCGACCACCGCGCGCGGAATGGTGCTCTGGGGGTCGATGACATCACCGGCAGGGACGGCGGCGGCCTCGAGGCCAATGAAGGCCCACATGGTGAGTAGAGCGGTGGTCGCGAGTGCCTTGATCGGAGAAAGATCTTGAGGGTTGAATGGAGGGAGATGGCTTGTGTCACCGTACAGTAAGCCTGCAGCGATGATCACAAGAAGGGGCGCGATCTTAAGCAGCGTCGTTGCTAGCTGAAACGAAGCTGCTTGTGCGACACCTCGAAGATTCACTGAGGTCAGTGCCCAGATCGCGACCGCTGCGACCGCAGCTTGGGCTGTCCTGCTGGCGCTCAATCCCGGAATGAAAGCACCTGCGTACCCAGCGAACGCGATGCTGATTGCTGCGACTGCAAAGACCAGGCTGACCCAGTAGCTCCAGCCCACCACGAAGCCTGCGAGGTCACCGAATGCGCCTCGTGCATAAAGGTAGAAGCCGCCACTCCGCTGGGTGCGGCTGGCGAGGCGGCCCAAAACCAGCGCGATCAACACTGCGCCGACGCTGCTGGTCAACCAGCCGAGGAAGCTGATGCCGCCGTACGGCGCGAGCACGGCCGGCAGCAGGAAGACCCCTGAGCCGATCATGACTCCGACGCTCATCGACCAACACTTCCAGAACCCCATCGCGGGGGCGGCAGGAGCTGGCGACGGGTGCGCGTGATCGGGCTGTTGAGTGGAGGCGGTCACGCCTCGGTCCATCGGAGCGACATGCAGGACAGACCTGCGTCGATCTTGCCGATGGCTTTGGTTGAAAGCGCAACAACCTGGTAGTCGCGTTGCTCTAGGAGGTCGATGGTTCGCGGGTACTCAGAGCTGACCAAGAGCACATCGTTGACCCTCAGTGCGTTGGCCGCTCCTTCCTCGCCAGCTGGCACGTTGACTACATCGAAGCCAGCAAACACTCCGGACGCAGCCAAGCGCTCCGTCGCGAGAACAGTTTCGTCATCGAGCAGTGAACAGTCGCTCTTGAAGTGAAGAACTCCATCCGGTGTGGTGACGATCTCGCTGGTGATTCCCAGTCGTTCTAACCGCGTTTGGAGTGCGGTGGCACCGGCTTGATCTGTACGGTTGGAGAGGCCGATCATCACCTTGTTGGGCGTGGTCAAGATGTCACCGCCATCGGCGAATCCTAAACCGAGCTCCAAGACGGTCTCGAAGTCAGCTTCGAGCGCCGCGCGCAAGTGGCTGACTTCGCCGGCTCGGCTCTCAGCTCCTGGTCGCAGAAGAACTGCGCCCTTCGAATACACTAGGGCAGGATCTTCAACAAAGATGGAGTCAGGAAACTCTTCTAAGGCCGGGAGGATTGTGACCTCGACCCTTGCGTCACG
Source organism: Acidobacteriota bacterium (assembly GCA_029263415.1). GTDB lineage: Bacteria > Acidobacteriota > Thermoanaerobaculia > Multivoradales > Multivoraceae > JAJCXN01. Next base: position 22,352 of record JAJCXN010000016.1, on the reverse strand, counting down.
GAGAGCAGCAACGTAAGCGTCGTGTTCAGCGGAAACTTGGCTGTAGGTCGGGTCGCCCTGGTCAGTCGCACGCAAGCCACTGGTAACGGAGTGCCCAGGACGCCGGACGATCGCTCGGTTGAAACGAAGTGTGTGGGTGTTTTGAGCCACGACGTACTAGCAGATCAAGTAAGAGACTGAGGGGTCATCAGCGTTCGATCCAGTTGACGATCGGTATCTGGATGCACTTTTTGAGATTGTGAATCTTTCCGTAAATGGAGTGGCCGACGAAGTACTTTGCTTTTGGCGGGATCACCGTTCCTGCGGGGATCTCCATTTGTAGTACCTCGGCTGAATCACTCGCCGACACCATCCCGATATTCGACGTGTCGCGAAAGCCCTTGCAGTCTCCCCCAAGATCGCCGTTGCCGGCATCGTCGGCAGTACCGGGCTCGCCGACCTCCAGGCCCCAGTGGATCATGTAAGTGGTGAGGCCAGCTTCCTTCTCGTTGATGCGCTGACCATCTTGATCAACGGCGCGGCCCATGATCAGGGTTCCTGCGACGGCCGCTGTGGGATCCGTATCCTTGAACTGCAATGACCCTTTGGCCGGACCGAAGTTAGGTTCGGGCGGAGTTGGGTACTGCGCGTTGGCCGAGGCCGCAATCAGGACCAGGACGCCCCCGGCGAGAAGGAGGATGCTCGAGTTGGTCTTCATGAGTCGTAGAGGGACCTTTCTGGGGATCCGTTCCTGGGGGTGCACTTACGGCGCTTGTAGCCGCTCTAGTCTAAGTGATTGCGCCTAGGGCTGATCCTTGATTCAGGAGTTCGACTCATAGCGTCGTTGCTCGGTTTTGTCCACAGTTCTCGAGAGAGCCTTGTTGGGCCTCGAATAGGAGTTCAACCTTCACCCGTACTGCTGGTTCGATCCGTGCTGACGAGTTGAATGACTGGCGACGGCGTAATGGGGTACGCGCCGTCCTACGAGAACTTGCCTCGTTCGGTGTGAGCCGACATCCCGCTTCCGAGCGTCAGTCGCTTCTCAAGGACTCGATCGGGTCCACCTTGGAGGCGCGTCGCGCTGGGATGTACGTAGCCAATAGACCGACAGCGGTCATGATGGCCGATGTCCAAGCGAAGGTGGCGACGTCGATGTTCTCGACTTGGTACAACAAGCTCGAGAGTGATCGCGTAGCTACGGTTGCTGCTGCGACGCCGAGAACCACGCCGGCGAGAATAACTTTCGCGCCCTGCCCGACGACCATCAGCTGCACTCGGCCAGGTGCGGCGCCCACTGCCATGCGCACGCCGATTTCTCGTTTGCGGTTTGCGACGACATAAGACAGTACGCCGTAGAGGCCCATGATTCCCAGAATCATCGCTAGGGCTGCGGCAATGCCTAGAGTCAGCATGGTGAACTTGAGTTGGAGCATCGAGTTGGCGGCTAGGCCTTCGAGAGTGAACATGCGATACATCGGCGCGCCCGGTGCCGCTTCCTTGACCAGTGCGCGAATCTCGGGTCCGATGGTCTCTGCTCGCCGCGTTTTCACCACGTAGGCGGGGCTTGAGGCGATGTAGGGACTTGGTTCCGGCTGAACGAGTGGATGGTAGATGGTTGGGTTTGCGGTTTGTCGGAAGTCGTTCTGAAGGACGTCATCCACCACGCCCACGACCGTGGTCCAGGTCTCGGCGTCAGCCTCAGTGCCTTCGGGTGTGAAGCGTCGTCCAATCGCACTCTCCCCGGGCCACATCAGGTTCGCAGTCGTCCTGCTGATCAGGGCGTTGCCGAGGCTGCTGGTGTGGTCGCTCTGTTGAAACGTTCGCCCCTCAAGCACGCGAATCTCCATGGTCTCGAAATAGCCTGGGCCTGCCCAGGTAACCTGTAGCTGAGTCCCAGCACCCTCATCGTCTCCGGTTTCTTCGGTACGGTAGCGCGCCCCCCTCGTACCTTCGTTGAGTGGGAGGTTCTCGATCAAACCTACTGATTCAACCCCCGCTAGGGCGCGAATACTGTCCATGAAATCTGTGTGGAATCGGGCGTACGTTGCAGCGTCCGTGAGGTGTGCGCTTTCGGGTGCGATCTGAAATGTGAAGACGTCCTCGACGTTGTAGCCAGGGTCGACGTTCCGGAGTTGCAAGAAACTACGAGTGAGTAGGCCCGATCCGATCAAGAGCACCAGGGCCAGCGCGGTTTGTGCGACCACTAGGCCGTTGCGCCCCCAATGCCCTCGGCTGGTGTTGCCTCGTCCGGCCTCGCGCAGACGTGACAGCTCGATTTTTGAAGCTCGCACGGCCGGGATCACCCCGCAAAGGATCGCGGTAAAGACCGAGACGCCGAAAGTGAAGCCCAAGGTGGCGATAGAGATGCCGACGTCGTCGAGACGGGGAATCCCGCCGGGAGCTGCCCGCACGAGCAGGGGGACCGTTGTCCATGCGATCGCCATCGCCAATCCACCGGCGAGAGCTGACAGCACGAGAGCCTCCGCGAGCATTGCTCGGATCAACTGAGCCCGACTTGCTCCCATCGCCATTTGTACGGCAACATCTCGGCGCTTCTGTTCAGCCCTAACCGTGAGGAGGTTCGCGACGTTGGCGCAGGCGATCAGCAGCACAATTCCAACGGCGCCCAATAGAGCCCAGAGCAGCCCTTTGATGTTGCCCAGCAGCTGCTCTTCCAGCGGATGGACCACGGCTTGGTGTTGTTCCATTAGACGTGCGTAGTTCTCTGAGGTGCCGAAGCGCTCAGGTAGCTGCTTTGCCAGCGTGGTGAGTTCTAGGGCCAGAGCTTCGTTTGAAACGCCGGGCGCGACTCTTGCGACCAGCCGACTACCAAACCGGCCCACCCTGATCTCCTCAGCACGGAGTTCATCGGGCAACCAAAGCAGGGTGTCGTCGCTCGGAAACCAGAAGTTTGACTTCATCACGGCGATAATCGACTGGTCACGCCCATTGACCCAGACGGTCTTCTCGAGGACTTCGGGATCGTTGCCGAACCAAGTGGACCACAGTGCGTGGCTAATGATGACCACGTTCTCGTCTTCTGAGACTGGCAAGCGACCCATCAATGGGACCACACCCAAAGTACTGAACAACGACGGTGTTGGCGATGACATCCGGACCCGCTCCGCTCGGTCACCGAGGCGTAGGGTGTTGGTGTACGAATTTGTTGTTGAGACGTCTTCGAGAAGTTTCGAGTGCTCCTTATAGTGCACGTAGAACTCGGCCGAGACACCGAACTCATCTGGAAAGTCGCTGCCGGGCGCCGAGGCTGCGATCTGGACCAAGCGATCCGTATCTTGAAAGGGCAGCGGATCAAGTAGCACGGTCTTTACTACGCTGAAGATGCCAGCGTTGGCGCCAAGAGCAAGCCCGAGCGTGACGATGGTTACCAACGCGAATCCCGGTGCTCGGCGAATGGTTCGTGCCGCGTTCTTGAGGTCTCTTGTCCAGTTTTCCAACATCGTTGCTTCAATCCTTCGTGGTGTGAGTGTGCGTTTGACGCCGGTCCAGCTTGGTGACCAGTGTTCAGCTAGCGCGGAGCGCAGTAGGGAAAGGGTGCAGGTGCCGATGAACCAGAGCTTGGGCCCACGACCACCACTGGCAGCCCGCTGGTACTCGGCGAGCATGTCTTCGATCAGGTCGTCGCCGAACTGTTGACGAAACGGGTGCGGGAACAGCCGGAGGACTTTGGTGAGTAGCAGCCTCATCGCCTATCAGCCCTACTCAGTGATTCCGAGGCGTTTGGCAGCAAGCGCGGCGACGGCACCTAGGCGCCGTGCTTCGGATGCCAGGGTCTGCTCGCCGAGCGCGGTGAGGCCGTAGTACTTCCTTGCTAGGCCCGGGTGCTGCTCATCGTTGGGAGCTGCGACCTCGTCGATCAGGCTGCGCGTCATCAGCCGGCCGAAGACTCGGTACAAGGATCCGGCTCCCGGATTTAGGGCGCCTTCGGACTCCGCTTCGATCGCGCTCTTGACCGCGTATCCATGAAGGGGCTCGGTGGCCATGGCGAGGAGCACGTGATACTCGAGGTTGCTCAGACCTTTCTGTGGTGTCGACTTCATGCTGCTCATCTACGCGAGCCAACACTACTAGTTGCATATATGCCGAAAGTAGAATTATGCAGCCTCTGGCTGAGCGCCGCGACACCGACGCTCTAGGAGGCTGAAGCGTCTCGAGGAGCCGCTACTGCAGCGTGCCGCGCACCAACGAACAAGGCCACCATCATGGTCGCGGTCAGCGCTAGGCCGGCACTGAGAACGAAATGGTTGGCGTACCCCAAGGAGGAGGCGGAAACTCCGCTGAGACCAACAGCGAGCAACGGGCCAAGGGCACACAGCGACTGCTGGACGGTGAAGTCGGAGGCCGCAGAGTGGGGTGCGCAGCGATCCATCATCCAGGTGTACAGAGCGGCAGTAGCAGCGCCGCCGGCAGCCGAAGCGACCACCACCGCTACCAGTACGGATGTCCAGGAGCCAGTGCTGGCGGGAATCACATAGAGCATGATTGCCGCAGTCTGAACGAAGCCTAAGAGGATGATCGATCGCCGGTGTCCGAGCCGTTGGGTGATTGCGCCGCCCGCCACAGCGCCCACCATGGAGGCCAAGGAGCCGGCAAGCCCGACGGCGAGTCCAACGCTTTCCAAGGAGTAGCCTTGGTCGATGAGCATTGGGTTGAGCATCGCCAAAGCCATGGTTTCACCGGCCCGAAAAGTGACCAAGACCGCGACCCAAAGCAGGACGCCGGGGCGCCGGAAGAAGATTGCGAGGCTGCTGAAGCCGGACGAGAGTCCTTGGCCCTCGTGGTTTGTTGCTGGTTCGCGGAAGCCTCGTAGGGGCAGCAGGGGAAGCGCCAGGATCAGGGCCATGATGAGAAGAGCGCCGGTCCAGCCCAGCTGCCCGAAGAGCACCAGCATGAGCCCACCGCCGAGCACTTGGCCAAGGTAGTAGCCGCCTACTTGGATGCCGTTCGCGGTACCGCGTTGATCAGGCCTTACCAGCCGCACTGCAAGTCCATCAGTGGCTGCATCTTGGGTCGCCGAGCACAGCATGAAGAGCGCAGTCAGAACGATCACGCCCGCGATCAGTACTCCGCTCGAGTCAGTTGCAAACGCGCGCGCTGGTTCGAAGATCGCGAGGGCCAGGACCGAGGTTACCGAGCCGATCGACAGTGGCACGATCCACGATCGGTAGTGCCCATGCTTGCTGCTGCCGTGGCGATCCACCAAGGGTGCCCAAAGGAACTTGAGTAGATAGGGGAATGCCAGGGTGCCCAGCAGACCAACGCGTTCGAGGCTCAGGCCTTCACTACGAGCGATTGCGGGAAGCGCCACAATGAAAAAGCCGAGGGGAATGGCCTGCGCGATGTATAGCGAGCCAAGCAGCGCCAGGCTACGTTTGGCGAGAGGTGTCGACTCCGGTGTTACGGAGTTTGAGTTCGAGCGACGGTTCATCAGGTGCAGGAGTCTAAGGTGCTGGTGCAGCGTTTGTCTTCGCCAGAACCGCTTGAGCCTCCAGTGTCTGGACCTGGAACAGGCACGTGATACTGCGGCAGCTGGGCGCATCGTCCTGGGGCGCTGACCGTCCCAATGGACACGTCGAAGCGATCGCGACGACAGCTACTCGACCCCTCAGGACACGCGTTGCGGATCGCGACTGTCGTCAATCCCGCCACCGGCCTTGGTTGGGGGATTTGCCGATGTAGAGGCGGGGTATGAGTGGTCTGGTGGAACGGGTAGCAAGTTGAGGCCGGTGGTTCATGGGAATGTTCTCTCAACCGGAAGTCGGGACTGTGGGGTCCCTGTGCAGAAGAGTCTTTTCTCGGAGCCAACGACGTGCTCTCGAGGTGGAGCGATGAACGGCGATTCGAGGGGCGGACGACCCGCGCGGAGGTGTCCGGTGGTTGTCGTCGGCGAACATCCGTGGCGCGAGTCGGACTGTGCCGGTCTGATCGCCGACGAGGCTCAACTCGACGCCTGCCGACAGGTCGCAGAGGCCAGCGAGCCGCTCAAGCTGAACATCGTAGAGTCCACCCTTAAGATCGAAAGCTAGTCCTTGGGTTCAAGTGGGTCGTCTCGAGTAGGCAGTGCCAGGTCCAGCGTCCCGCAAGTCCTTCTCAGCCCTCCAGAACTCAAAGTCGGTGTCCGCGTATCTCATGGGAACCCACTTAGGCCGAACGGCCACGGAGACCCAACGATCATGCGCTTCTCTTGCATCACCCTCCCGTTCCTCCTCTGTTGCGCGGTGGCGGCGCAGGGCCAAGGCGCGCACGCCAAAGCCAACGCAGCAGTCGACTTCTTCCTTGGTGAATGGGACGTAAAGGTACTGGCGGAGGACAGCCAGGTGATCGGTCGTGCGCGCACCGAGGTCCGTCGTATCTTGGACGGTACCGCCATGCAAGCGGACTACTACGGTCTTGGCCCGGACGGCAACCCCGCGTTCCGTGGCACCACCATCCGCACCTGGTCGCCGCAGCGAGGCCAGTTCATTGTGCACTGGGCCATGGCGGGACTGCCTGGGTACACCTACCTCGAAGAAAAGGTGGTGGACGGCGAGCTACACGCGGAGGGCCACGGTGTCGATGCGCAGGGCGAATTCCAGGAGCGCTATCGCTACTTCAACATCAGCGAGACGACCTACTCGTTCCAGGGCGAGCGCAGTTACGACGACGGCAAGACCTGGCGACCGTTCGCGCATTTGCAAGCGGTCAAGCGCGGCGAGACGACGAGATGAGTAGGCTGCCGGCTGCAGCTCTCGCCATTGTCGAGCCTTAAGACTCCGATCGCAGCGACGCTAAGGCACTGCACACGCATTGCCCCGCAGCCGCACGCAACCCCGGACGACGCGATTTGAACGACGCGATTTGAAGGCGTCCGAGGTGCTCGCTCTCCTAGCGTCATCGCCCCTTAGGAACGCCGCTGCGGCCACGACCCTAACGCTCGACCAGGTAGCAACTACCTACGTGCGGTCGACGCACTAGAAGCTACGCCTCGTGCAACTCGGCGGATGCAGAGTTGGCCCGGACAGACTGGATGCCTTTCTCCACCGACGCCTTCGACGCGTACATCTGACTGGTACCGATTACCTGCTTGTTCTTGGCCACCAGATTGAAGTAGTGCTTTCCGTTCTTGGCCTCCGCACGGGCGAACGCACCGTCGTTCTTGGAGTTGGTCTTCACCGAGGCGATGCCGTTCTTGCAGCCAGACTTAGCCGAGTAGCCTTGACTCGTTAGTACAACCTGGCCGTTCCTGGCGGTAAGTGTGAACCGGAACTTGCCGGCGTGGTCCTTAGAGATCTCGAAGCGGGGATGCGTGGCCATTGGTTGCCTCCGAGTAGTTTGCACGAAGTTCTACGCGACGGCAAAGCTACCGCGAGCCGACCCGGACCGCAACCTCCCAGGCGACGCCGCGTCTAGGCGTGATGGCCGCGGAAAAGAGAGGGGAAGGAGGCGGGAGAACAAGGGATACGGACGCGGCGATAGAGTGGGCCGTCCAACGAGATCGCACCAATTTGAGAGCAGAGCCAGAAGGGAGCGGCTAGAGGCAACCATGCCTACGAGTAAGAAGCACAAATGGGTCTTCAAGGCTCGGTTTCGCCGCCACAGCTTCGGCTGGAGAACGCAGCCAGCCGCCCAGCGGGTCAAGGAAGCTGTCTCCGAGATCAAGCTGGTCCGGCGGAAGAACCCGGTCCTCGCAGCAGAAGGCGCCATCGCTTTTCTCGAGCGTGTCTCGCCCGCACTCGAGCGGGTAGACAGTTCCTCTGGTGCGATCGGCACAGCTGTCAACCGGGCGATCGATCAGCTCGTTCCAGTGATCGCGGAGGCGCCGGTCGACGACGCGCAACGACGGGCCTGGATCGAGCGGCTGTTCGAGGCGCTTCAGAACGACCAGATCCCCTACATCGAGCGCCTCGGGGATCGCTGGGGAGAACTCTGCGGCACTCGGGAGGTCGCTTCCGGGCAGGCCGACGAGCTGCTTTCTCTTACCCGCCGTGCCCTCGCGCCGGAGCGCAGGCCGGGTGAGTTCTTCTCCGGCACGTCGGCCTGTCTGAGTGCTCTTTACAAGGCAGAGCGCTTCGAGGAGTTGGTCGAGATCGCGAGCGGAGAACACGTCTTCTGGCCTTACAGGACCTTTGCCATTCGCGCCCTTGCAGCGCTCGGACGCAAGGCCGACGCTCTACGCGTGGCTGAGTCGAGCCGCGGCGCTGGTTCAGCCAATCACCAGATCGACAGGTTGGGCGAGGAGATCCTTCTGTCCTCCGGCATGGTTGAGGAGGCGTATCAGCGCTACGGTCTCGCCGCGAACCGCGCGGGCACCTACCTTGCGAGCTTCCGTGCCGTGGCCAAACGCTATCCGTCGCAGGCTCCTGAGACCATCCTGCGCGACCTCGTCCTCACCACTCCTGGCGAGGAGGGGAAGTGGTTCGCAGCAGCGAAGAGTGTCGGGTTGTTCGATCAAGCACTGGACCTCGCGCGCCGTTCGCCGTGCGACCCGAGAACCCTCACACGGGCGAGTCGAGACTTCGCCATGAAGCAACCTCGGTTCGCAATGGAGGCCGGCCTTCAAGCCCTCCGCTGGCTCGCCGCAGGATATGGCTACGAGGTAACATCTGCGGACGTGAATGCCGCCCACCACGCGACTGTCGCCGCCGCAGTCCAACTGGGCGAGGAAGAGGCCGTTGCCGATCGTATTCGGAGCCTGGTAGCGGAATCTCACAACAGCTTCGTTGCCCAGGCTCTCCGCCGGAGTCTAGGAACGCCGTGATCTACCGACCGCTATTGCACGTTGCAGGACCTCCTCAGAGCGGGAAGACGACCTTCATCGAACGCTTCTTGGACACCGAAATGGCTTTGGCGATCTGTGTTCGTGCACAGCAGGTCGCGGAGCTGAAGAGCGAGACGGAGACCACGCCGCAGCGGCAGCTCGAGCTTCGTCGTTACCGCGAGTCGGGGGCTTCCGAGGCCGTCTTGTACCGCTTCCCGCGCCCATCCACCGACGCGTTCTACGTCAGCAATGTGATGACGAACTATTCAGAAGCGGTCGTCTTCGAGGGTGACTGCCCGGTCGATGGTGTTGACCTGACTATCTTTGTGGCACCGGCCCCGCGCGCCGACGAGTCGCTGCTGCAGCGGGTGTCCGTAGATCGGGTTTCAAGAGGGGGCTCCCCGGTCGAGCAACTGTTGGGCTTCGCGGATGGTGAAGAAACACTGGCGCGCTTTCTGGCAAAGCAACTCGGGTCAACCGCCGGACCGAGCGCTTTCGACAGACCTGATCCAATCGAAGAAATGCTGTTCGGCAAGAAGAAGAAGCCTGGCAAGTCCCGCGGCGGCCGACGCCCGACTGGGTCGAAACGCTGGGCGCTGAGCGAGCGCTATCGAGGCCTCGAACGAGCCCAAATCGTGGTGATCAACCTCCGGCCGGAAGACGACCCTCAAAGAGCGCAAGACCTCTGCGCAGAGATTGCCCGACTTCGAAAGGATCGACCCGTCTTCGACGACGTGATCGGCCTACTCGGCAGCCGTGTTCCGATCACCACCGCGGTCGCTAACCTGGGTGAGCCGCCGGACGTTGGTCTGCGCAAATGCTTTGCGAAGATCAAGCGAACGCTGCGCTCGGTATCGGAGTGAGCAAGCGGCTGCAAAGCTGCCCCGCACGTATTGCTCCGTGTTAGAGACCTCTGGGGGACGGCCAAAGAAGTCAAATGAAGCGGGCTCCCCGCAACGCTAGAACTCGGGCTGCGGACTAGCCCTTCACTTCCGCACAGACCTCACCGCCTCTAGCCCGCTGGTAGCGGGTGGGAGCCCGATCGCTTCCCTCATCGAGTACCAGGGTCGGGCCATCCAAGGAGAAGGGATACTCGGTCTCGAAGTAGCTCGTACGGTCCTTTCCCTGCACTCGGCCAAAGACCAGGCTGTCGGCGTCCCACCCGCAGCGGCCCCGACTCTTGAAGCACCAAGAACAGGAACAATCGAAAGCGCATCTTGTACGTGCAGTCGCAGGCAGTCGTGTTCGTGGCTCTAGAAGAGGCGCTCAATCGAGCTGCTGTAGCTCGCGGCGAGTTGGCGCTGTCCATCCCGACGGTCTATGTCGAGGCGACCGCGCCGCTGAGCTGATCCCTCAACTGTCCAACGACTGCTGCTTCGACCACCGATCATGCATGACGACGGTGCCCGCCGCAGCGACGTTCAGCGAGTGTTCGCCGGGGAGCTGAACCAACGCATGGCAGCGCTCGCGCTGGCGATTGGTCAGACCGCGATCTTCCGCTCCGAGAAGGTAACAAGAGCGATCGAAGTGGCGGTGCTGTGAGATGCACTCGGAGCGCTCGTCGAGCTCGATGCCGACCAGTGGGCACGACCGCGGCAGGTGTGCAACGAGGTCGTCGATATCTCGGTAGTGGACCAAAGGGATATGTCGCCATGTCTTTGCGGTGTCTGTGCTTTGGGGTTTGTAGCGCGCGCCGACGGTGAAGACTTGAGTGGCGCCATAGATGAATGCCGACCGCCACAAGGTGCCCATGTTGGTCTCGTTGGTGCCACCGCAAATGCCGATCGAGAAGAAGCCCGTGGCAGTCTTCACGCTTTCGCTGGGGCCGTCTTGGGCTGATCCAGCAGTCTTACTGTTCATCGGATTGGGCATCCGAGAGCAGGGCGTCGATGGTGTCGATCACCGAGGTTCCTAGTGGGCCAGCCGCCTCCGCAGCCAGGCACTCTTCTAGTTCCTCTCGGTTCTTGACCCCGAGAACAACGGTGCTCACCCCCTTCATGGTGAGCGCGTAGCGGTGTGCCAAGAAAGCCGCGGACGTTCCCAGCTCCTGCGCTAGCCTCCTGAAGGGCGCGGCGCGCACGAAGTCGTTTGCCTCGGGGCTGGCCGGGTCGAGTTCACGATCCAAGGCATCAGTCAGCGCCCCCGCCGCTACTGCACGAATGCCCATGACGCCGACGCTGTGTCGCTCGGCCGCTGCGATCAATTCACGTGGCTGCGGTACCTCGTCGCTGAGCGCCATACCTCCGGGTGAATCCAGCGGGTTGGTGATGCATTGGATCACCTGTGGCGCAACAGCAGAAGAGGAACCGGCCCTATCGATCACGTCTCGATTGACTGAATAGGGTCCGGCGGCGGTGATGCCCCAGGCTCCGATTACGCCTTGCTCCTTGAGAGCCTGCATCGCAGGCACCACCGCTGCATCGAATAATGCGAGCGGGACGGCGATGCGCGGCAGGAGGTCCGCACGCGGTCCGCCGTTGAATCCGTCTGGTACGACGGCTCCGTGAAGGATGAACAGATCGATGAAGTCTCGCTTGAGCCGTTGGCAGCTCTTCGCAATCGAGGTCGAGAGACGATCCAGCACTTCAGATTCTGGAACCGTGCCGAGTAGACACTTGGTTGTCACCTTAAGGTCTCCTGGATAGCCGTCGGCGTACGCGAGGCCCATGACCGATTCGGCTTCGCCTCGACCGTAGAGCGGCGCCAAATCGAACAGTCTGATCCCGCCGTCATAAGCGGCATGCACGGTTGCGATGGCCTCATCTTGAGTGGTGGTGCCCCACACCTGGCCGATGCCGCCGCCTCCGAGAGTGAGCGCACTGGTCTGATAAAGATCGCCAAGTTGTCGTTGCTGCATAGTGCCTAGGTGGCCTTTCGCTGCGGAGGAGAACAGAGAACAGAGAACAAGAGAACAGAGAGCAGATGAGCGGAGGGGCTGGGAGCAGATCGGCAGGTGAGCCGTCCAAAGTTGCCGAGGGAGCTTGAACTGCGACACCGCGCGTCATGAGGCTGCACATCTTAGGGCTACAAGCCCAGGCTCCGCGCGCTTCGTGTTTCGCGTTTCGGTGCCAATCCTGGAGGGACGACACCTAGTGCGCGACAGCCTACTTGAGGGGCGCTCCGGATGGTGTTGGCGCCGAGCGAAGACGATCGAGATGGTGACGGCAAACTATGCCTGTGTGAGCACGCGAGGTGCGGATAAAGTTGCGCGCATGAACGGCTTTCTCAAACCGTCGTCCGCGCCGGCCACTACGCAACCGCTGATGCTCATGCTGATTGTTGCGATCGGTCTCTTGGTTGGCTGCCAGCCGCCGCCCGTGGTGCCTCATCGCGGGCCGATCGTACTGATCACCATCGACACGCTGCGAGCGGATGTGGTTGGGGCGCTGGCTGGTCCTGCGACCCCGCTCGATCAGACCCGCCTCACGCCGAACCTCGATCGATTTGCAGCAGAGTCTGATTGGGCGACAAGAGCGGTGTCCACCTCAAGCTGGACAGTGCCATCGATGGCGTCGTTGATGACTGGGCAGCAACCGTGGAGACACGGCAACTGGCATGGCGAGCGCGCGGCGTTGCAAGAGTCACATCGAACCTTGGCTGAGGCTCTGAAGGAAGGCGGCTATCAAACTGCAGGTTTCAGATCGAACACTTGGCTGCGCGGGAGCTTTGGCTATGCGCAGGGGTTTGATCAGTTCAAAGGTCTCAGAGGAGGTAAGCGTGCGGCCAGTCTGCTCGAGTCGCTTGCAGCCGAGCAGGCAGAAGCCAACGGTGACGATGCCCCGAACTTTGTGTGGATTCACATCTTGCCGCCGCACGCTCCATATCAGCTTCACCGGAAGTATCTCGATCGCCTTGGCGATGCGGGGCCCAATGTTGAGGGTGGAAATTGGGACGCTTTGCCGAACAGGGTGAACACCGGCGAGTTGGAGCAATACTTGGATCCTGGTCGCACACCGGCTCCCGAACTCCTGGCTCAGTACTGGGCGCTCTATCGGTTGCATGTGTCCCACGCGGACCAAGTCGTGGGCGAGTTGCTGGACGCGTTGCGTCGCAGTGATGGCTGGGAAGATTCGCTAGTTGCGATCACCTCAGACCACGGGGAAGAATTCGGCGAGGCGGATCAGATCACTCACGGCGGCAATCTTCACCGAGCCCTGATCGAAGTGCCATTGCTGGTCAAGCTGCCCAAGACCTTAAGGGAACAAGCGCATCCCGCGCGCTCGTTTGTGCCGCGTGCTGGGGTGTCCAACGCGCGCTTGTTTGCCACGGTACTTGAGGCGATCGGCGCGGAACCGGGTGCGCATACGCTTGATTCACTGTTCGTTGATCGAGAGCCCGCGGCTCTCTCGGAGCTCTATTTGGGTAACGGGGTCAATCGCTTCTCGTTGGTTCGGGCGGCGCCGGACGGTGCGCTCGAGCAGATCCACTGGCAGTCCCAATTCGGCCCCTCCGAGCCTGAGTACTTTTCTGCTCGAAAGGCGGCGTTGAAGGCAGGATTGCTGCCGTCGGGAGAAGCACCAGAAGAGATCTTCGGTCGACAGGCACTAGCGTTTCTTCAAGCTCCGCCGCTTGCTGGTGCTCTCGAACGTCCTGCCGTGGAGATCCGATCGTGGAGTGGCGCGACTCGTTCGACGCCGGTGGTCTCAGGTGCCCTGGCACAAGCATCCCGCCAGCTCGAGCAACGGTGGGTCGTCTTGAACGGAGAAGACCTGTCGCCCGCACATCTAGCGGAGGCGACGGGCGAAGAGGGAAGGGCGCGGATTCAGTTGTCGGACGAAGAACGGGAGAGGTTGCGGGCTCTTGGGTATGTGGTGAACTGACCACGGAACACTCCGAATCGATCGCCGAGGACGCTGCCGACAATGCAACCGAATGCTGAGGTCAGCGCAGTTGCAAGGGCTAGCTATGGCACCTGATTTCACTTGGTCGATGATCGACCTGGATCGTACCCAATGTGCCATAGCGAAGGGCTATCGCCCCGATCGGCAACATGGCGAACAGCAACAGAACTGGGGTCCGGAGCCGGACCTCGTGAAGCCCGTCTACGAGTTGCAAGTGAAGGCCCTCATCGTTCCGGCTAGTGCTCTAGGTGGCCGATCATGCGCGGAGCTACGGGCAGTTCGGCTGCATCGTCAGAGATGAAGAACAAGACAAGAAGCAAACTAGCCAGCAGTAGAGAACCGGCCGAGCGGTTTCTGCGACCGCGGGGTGTCTGTCCCGCATTATCCAAACACGCCCTCGACACCTTCTCCTGTGAGGCACCAAGCGCTCCACCCACCATGGCCAAGGGTTGCACATGTGGAAATGCGCGATTCCACTTCGGTATCTCCTAGGGTAGAGAAACTGCAGCCCGAAGATATCCTTCGAGGCTTGCCGACTGGAAACTCCCCTGCGGTCCTGCTTGGCGGTAGCTACTCGACACCTAAGGAGCGCACTCCAGCTATGAACTTCAACCCGTTTTGATGCTGCCCCTTCGACGTGCTCGCCGAGCGCCCGCTAAGTATCGTCATCAGCGTTCCCGTATCCCTACGTTCGATCTGTGAGGTCCGTACATTGAGTGCCAATGAAGCAGTTTTGAACCAAGCTGGAGAAGGCAAGGCGAAAGGCGCCTCGTCGCGAATCCGGGCTGTGGTCGAGCGGCTGGAACAGAGCGATGAGACAGCGACGCTGCTTGAGCAGATCAATACCGCACGACGCGGCATCAAAAAGAAGGAGCGAAAAGAACTCGTTGAGGCAGCGCTTGGCAAGTACTTCGAGTCCGCGAGCCTTAAGCCCTTTCAGGCGGAGTTGATCAAGCTTCAGCAGCACAATGAGCGTACTAAGAAGAAGGCGATCGTCCTTTTCGATGGTCGAGATGCGTCAGGCAAGGGCGGCACCATCCGACGCGTGACGCGCTACATGAACGAGAAGCACTACCGTGTGGTCGCGCTCGGCAAGCCGACCGATGAGCAGCGCACCGAACTCCACATGAAGCGTTACATTGAACAGTTTCCGCACGCTGGCGAGATCGTTCTCTTCGACCGCAGCTGGTACAACCGAGCAATGGTTGAGCCGGCGATGGGCTTCTGTACACCCTCGCAGTACAAACGCTTCATGAAGCAAGTCGTGGGATACGAGGACCGCATCATTTCCGACGGCAAGACCTCTTTGATCAAGCTCTATTTCTCGGTCTCGAAGAATGAGCAAGAACGTCGCTTTGAGCGGCGCAAGAATGATCCATTGCGCCAGTGGAAACTGAGTGAGGTGGATCTGCAAGCGCAAGAGCTGTGGGACGAATTCACCAAGATGAAGTATCAGCTGCTCAAGAAGACCCATACCCCTGAGACCCCTTGGTTCGTGATCCGCTCAGACAACAAACACAGGGCTCGCCTCGAGACCATCAAACTGATCCTTCGTCAGATCAAGTACACCGGACGGAGTCGGTCGCTGGATTTCTCGCCAGATCCGGAGGTGGTCATTCCAGGTGATGTCGAGCTCGAACTAATGAAGAAGCAAAAGCGCAAGTATGGAAAATTTACCAGCTGAGCCCGCCTCGGAGTCACGAACATGACAGTGCAGAAGTGACCAGTGTGAAGACTTCGAAGCAGTCTGCAGAAACGGCCAAGCGGCCCAAGCTCAAGGAACATAGGGCTCGCAAGAGTGCTGGCAAGACGAAAGGCAAAGGCCGCCGCCAAGTCTGGGTCAAATCGGCCACTCTTGACTACGAGCAACAGCTGCACGACCTCCAGATCGAGCTGGCAAAGATGCAGTCCCAAGTGCGCCAGAACGGCTCGCGAATGGTGCTGTTGTTCGAAGGTCGAGATGCAGCAGGTAAGGGAGGCACCATCAAGCGATTTACCGAACGCTTGAATCCCCGTGGGGCGCGGGTCGTAGCACTTGAGAAACCGAGCGATAGAGAACGCACACAGTGGTTCTTCCAGCGCTACATCGCTCACCTTCCCGCGGCCGGCGAGATCGTGTTCTTCGATCGCAGCTGGTACAACCGGGCCATGGTCGAACCGGTCATGGGCTTCTGTACAGACGAGGAGAACAAACGATTCATTAAGGACGTGCCGCTGTTCGAGCAGATGCTGGTGAAGGATGGCATCAAGCTCTTCAAGTTCTACTTTTCAGTGTCGAAGAAGGAACAGCAAAGCCGCTTTGTGTCACGCAAGACCGACCTCTTGAAGCAGTACAAGACATCGCCGGTGGACGAGCGCGCCCAAGAGTTGTGGGACCAGTACACCGTGAAGAAGTTCCAGATGCTGTCCGAGACCAATCGAACGATTGCACCTTGGACCGTTGTGCGATCCGACACCAAGAGGTTGGCACGCCTCAATTGCGTCAAGCATGTGCTGGCCAACATCGACTATGAAGGCAAAGGTCCGAGTGAGATGTTTGAGGTCGATCCGGAAATCGTCGTTTCAGGAATCGATGAGCTGAAGTTGATGGAAGACAGCCTCATGTCGACGCTCAGATCGTCCTAGTTGCCGACTGGTGTCCGAGCCGCGCAGCTCTGTAGAAAGGTGGGAACACCCGGTCTACCCTCGAAGACACCGATCACAAACCCAATACGATCGCCTCAGATCGACGTGTCTCAGATCGACGTGCGTCAGTTAGAGGTGCCCAGGTTCTCGCTTTGGCTACATCTTGAGGCACGGGCACCAAAGAAGGCTTAGTCTTGACTACGACAAACCCGAAATCGCGGCACCGCTGGTTCAGCATCCGGTGCGCTACTGTCGATGACCGAGGAGAAGGATGTGGAAGAGGCCGTCTATCTGGGTCGCAATGTTGACGAAACCAAACTGGCGAATGGCCAAGCGTGGGAGTATCGGTTCAAGACCGTTTCGGGCAAGTACGTTTTTGGCGTCGATCTGAACGATTCGGAACAGTCAGCTCCTGCGACGCGGTTTGCGACGAATAGAGCACCCGGTTCGTACATCGGCACCAAAGTACTAGTTGAAGCCACGATGATCGACGGCACTCTATTTGCCGTTCAGGTTTCGCTGGATCCGAATGCCACATACCAGGACTGTGATGTCTGTTGCTTCTTGCTACGACACCGAACGAGCCGCGGCGATCGGCGGCACACTGTAGAAACGGAGCAGAGCTTTCTTGAACTCCTGCCCAAGCTTGAACGCCTTGAGGAAGAAGGTCGCCTGCAACTGACCGCGTACATCGATTTTGAGGAGCTTGAACGCCACTACGATGAACACGTTCTCTCAATCGCCTGTCGCCATTGCTCTGCGACGTACGGCTGCCGCATTGCTGGCGAACGCGAGGCACAGGGGGTTCACATCCGGCAAAGCCGCTACAGCTTTGTCGAGGACTAGAAGATCTCCTGAGCACCTCGGCAGTCGCCGCATGCTCTGGAACAAGGAACTAAGGGTACAGGGAAGCGCTTCGCTTTCGACCTAGCGCGCTACGCTGCCGCTTCTAAGCTCGGCCGCCCGAAGCAGTGGATCCGCTGCTTGCAGCAACTTGCCGCGTAGCCTCGGCGGCAGCTCGGTCGCTTGGTCGAGAAAGTCGCGGACGATACGCGCCGCGTCGACGGAGCTATGACCGCTGAGCGTGGCTGCGAGCCAACCTAAGGGAAAGAAGATGTCGCCAGTGCGTTGAACCTCTTCGAGCATCTTGAGGCTGGGCAGGATCAGGTGTCGCGAACTCTCGGCTCGCAGTGGGTGATGCAAGAAGCGAAGCGCCTGGAGCACCCAGCGTTCTTGTTCGCGCTCTTTGGCCTCTTTCAGGCTGTTGAAGAAGCGCTCGCGAACGAGAGGGTCAGCGGATAGCGCAGGGCGGGCGAATGTGAATCGCGCCTGTCGGTCGGCGTTGGTGATGCGGCCGAACTGTTGGTCGAGCACGTCTTCGGCGCTCGCGATTCCGCGCAAGGCCAAGCTTTGGGCGAGGTCGGTCATGTCTGTTTCTGAAAGCGGGAGGTCGGGAATCGTGTCTGTTTGTTGCCAAAGCCGGTGTAGCCGGTCTAGTGCGTCGGTGCTCAAAGCGACGTTTCGGTAGGCGCTGAAAAGCGACGACTTGAGGCTGGCCTTGGTTGCCGATTCCACCAGTGACCAGAGTTGGCCTTCGACCTGAGGCGCCCGTGCGATACGTTGTTCCTCTGTTAGGTAGCGCCAGAAAATGTCGCTGGTGCTGTCGAGGAGAAGCTGGCTGTTGAGTTCGTCACTTTCCGTTGTCAGGGCCCGCATCGCTAGGTCAAGCATGTTGGAGGGTGTGACCTGGTTCGACAGCATTGCGTCTTGCAGTGCCAACCAGGCGATCGCTCGAGTGCGAGCGTCGGGGATGGTCGGTAGGTTTTGCAGCAGGTAGTCGCGGCTTGCCGGGTCCAGCGCGAAATTGCCGTAGCCGATGCCCTTGCCGTTGAGTAGAAGGAAGTCTGGCGCGGGTTGTGCCACTGCTTCACCCACCGCGACAGTCTCGCGGTCCAAATCGATGCTCAACCAACGATCAGCAGATCCAGAGTTTCCGAGCAGGAGCTGTAGCGGTTGTGTCCAGAGTCGACCTTGGTCTTGGGGATCCGACTGTTCGATGTTGAGCGCGACGATGACGCCGTCCTTGACCTCTATTCGAGGCTTGACAGTCGGACGCCCAGCCTCGTTGACCCAGGTCTCACTCCACGCTTCGAGATTGACCTTGGTCTTCGCGTCCATCACCGTGATGAGGTCGGTCCAGGTTGCGTTGCCGTAGCGGTTGGCGTCGAGGTACTCGCGAATCCCTTGCTGGAAGAGGTCTTTGCCGAGCAACAACTCGAGGTGCTGCATGACGATCGGCGCCTTCTGGTAGATGATCGCGCCATAGAGCGAACCGGCCTCGTTGAGGTTCAAGAGCTCTTGCCGAATCGGGTTGGCTCCTGGCGTTCGATCGACTCGGTAGGCGCTGGGGTAGTGCGCAAGTAAGAAACGCAGCTCGTGATTGACCTTCGGAAACGTCGGGTTGACGATCTTGGCAGCCATGAAGTTCGCCATGACCTCCTTCATCCAAACGTCGTTGAACCACTCCATGGTGACCAGGTTGCCGAACCACATGTGGGCGGTCTCGTGTGCGATCAGGCTGGCGCGTCCTAGTAGTTGGCTTTGCTTGGCCGGTTCATCGAGGAAGAGGCTTCGGTCTCGGTAGAAGATGGCCCCTGGGTGTTCCATGCCGCCGTACTGGAAGTCCGGGATCAGGGCGAAGTCGAACTTCTCGAACGGATAGTCGATGCCGGTGTAGTCCTCTAGCCACTGCAGAGCGGCGTGATGAAGATCAAAAATCGCGTCGAGGTTGCGTGCGACTTTCGCGGCGTCAGTCTCGCGGTGCAGCATTCGATAGAGCCGAGTACCGCGTTGTGCAGTTTCTACTTCGAACTTGCCAGCGGCGAACGCCAACAGATAGGTGGGGATCGGATCGCGTTGTCGAAAGTGGAAAGTGTGACTGTCGTCGTTCGCTTTGTGTTCGACCAGGGCGCCGTCCGCGACCGCCTGCCAATCGATTGGAACTTCCAGGTGTAGGTCGTTACGTGCTTTCAAGTCGGGTTGGTCAAAGATAGGCAAAGCGACGCGAGCTCGATCGGGCACGAACAGGGTGTAGAGATAGTCATCGCTGCGGTTCAGTGATCCGTCGCCGGCGATGAACTCGATCTCAACCACGTTGGCGCCCTCATGAAGAGAACTCGGCGGGATCACGATGTGTTGGTTGATCACCTCGAACCCTGTTGGTTCGCCCGCGACCGCGACGCTCTTGACGTGGTCTTCCGGTTGCGCGAAATCGAATACCAGGGGTTGGCTGGTGTTGGACAGTTCGAAGCTTGCCTTCAAGCGGCCGGTGATCGCAGCGGTTCGTGCAGCCGGGATCGAAAGGGAATAGTCGTAGTGCACGTCAGTGATGCTGTGTGCCCGCGCCACTGCCAGAGTCCTGGTGACTCCCGCATCTAGCGCGTCTGTGCCCGCAAAGTCACCTGGCGGCTCACCTGAACAAGAGAGGGTCAAGATTGCGAATACCAAGAAAAGGGCGAGTTGACGCACCACAGGCTGCTAGTTACCAGGCCCGGGGACAGGCATAGCTCGATTGGTGGCAAGCGCGATGCCTGAACCTTCGACTTGAATCGTCCTGCGCTCGGCGAAGCGGCGCTGTGAGGCCGGGTCACGCTGAAAGTTGCGGGAGTCGAGCCAAGCCGCTTCGCTTGGGTACCAGACGATGCGCAACAAGCTTGCAACGATGGCCGGGCCAGCGCGAGGAGCGTCCGGGCGCTCACGGAAGAGCCCGGTGATGCGCACGCCGAAGGTCGGCTCGAAAGTAGTCCACGCTTCCTTGCTGAGTTGCACGGCTCGAGCCACGTCTTCTGGTCGATACCACTCGTCTCGGTGCACGTAGAAACCCTCCGCTGTGGGCACCCTGAGTTCGTCGGAGAGGTATACGGATTCATAGGTTGTGGTGTCGAAGTCCCGAATTCCGTCGATCGCTGAGAGCCGTTCGCTGAGCACGGCTTCAGCGTCGGTGTCGTCCTGCCAGGCAAGCATGAACGCCAATTGGTTCGGTAGCAGACCAGCGAAGGGTGTTGCGTCTGCGAGGTCGCGTGGGGTCCATAGGGCGTAGGTGGTGGTTTCAGGCACTGAGAACTGTTCGAGAGCGGTCGCCACAGCGGGGACATCATCCACGTTGAGGATGGAGTAGGTGAAGGTGACGCTGAGGTCGCTCTCGACTTCGGTCAGGTCCGCGCTCGGGTAATCGCTCTCGGGCGAGCCAGCGACTTCGGGATTCGCGTCGGGGCGCCCTGGTTCACAAGCGAGGCTTGCTAGACCGACCAGGACCAGGACCAGGGCCAAGCCGACCAAGGCCAGTTGCTTTCTGTACACGGGAGGGTTGCCTCGGTGGTGTTGTGAGCGTCGATTCACTGAAAGATGGGGGGTGCTCCAGCGTAGCAAAGCAGACTGGCCCCAAGACCAGAGGGGGCTTCTGAGGGTCTCGATAGAGTTGGCGCGCCGGGTTTGGCGTGGCGGGTATGGGCGTGCCAGGTTTGGCGGGCCAACTGAGGAGCAGTTCGAGACGATTGGGGACCGATGCAGATGAGAAATTGGATACCTTGCCTAAGAGCCTGTTCGCGCGAAGTGCCGATGCCAGCGACACCTTGGCTGAAGCTTCAGATCCCCGCACGAGTACCGCGGGGCTTTCTCAGCAAACTCCTGGTGCTGTGCTCAGTCAGCGTGTTCGCGCCGGAGGCGAGGGCCGAAGAACAACTCGACGTGCTCTTCTTGAGCAAGTCCAGTGGCTACGAGCATGCGGTAATCAAGCGTTCAGAGGGCGATCCTAGTCGCGTTGAAATGGTACTTGGAGAGTTAGCCGAGCAGCACGGGTTTGGACTCAGCGCTACCAAAGATGCGGGATCGATCAACGCCGCTGATCTCCAAGATGTCGATGTGGTGATCTTCTACACCACCGGCGACCTGACCAAGTCAGGCGGGACCGGTGCAGGGATCTTTCGAGGCGATGGAGAGGGGGCGATGGGCAAAGATGGCGTCACCGATCTGATCAAGTGGGTCGAGGCGGGTGGCGGGTTTGTTGCCTTCCACTCGGCAAGTGACACATTCAAGAACACCGACCTTGGCCTGGCTGACGATGCAGTCACCCCCTATGTCGAAATGCTAGGTGCCCAGTTTCGAGCGCATGGGCCGAGGAACTTCGCTGGTCAACTGATGGTGATCGATCCGGACCACCCGGTTGCTGCGGGCTTGAAGGATGGCGCCGCAGTCGTTGACGAGTGGTACGCCTTTTCGCAGTTGGCCACTGACCGAATTCATGCAGTCGCACTCTTGGATGCGGGCGCGGAGAAAGATGCGTTACCCAAGGTCTACGGGGGAGATCCGTACCCCGTGATCTGGACGATGGAGCGCGGCGAGGGTCGGGTGTACTACAACGCCATGGGCCACCGGGAAGATGTCTGGACGAATCCACTCTTCCAGGGCCTGGTGGTCGATGCGATTCTGTGGGCGGGCGGTGAAGGAGCGACTCAGTCGTCTCCCAACTTGAGTGTTGCTCATCCATGACGCTCGAAGCGTAGAATGCGCGCTGCCTAGATCACCACTTACAGGAAAGACTCACCGATGACAGGACGAAAGCTACTGGTCTACCTGCTGCGATTTGATGCAGCCTTCTTGACCCTCGCCTGGATAGCGGTGTTTCTGCCGCGCAGTGTCATGGCATCAAGCAACGAGATGCTTGGCCTGGACGTTCTGCCCGCGATCCCGATCGTGGACTACCTCACGCGATCATTGGCCGCTATGTATGGGGCGCGCGGGCTGTTTGGATGGCTCGCAAGCGTGGACGTGGAGCGCTACCGGCCGATGGTGCTGCTCATGGGCTGGAGCAATGCTCTGCTCGGCGCTCTGCTGATCGGTATCGATCTTTATGCCGGTATGCCTTTGTACTGGGTGCTAGGCGAGGGCCCAGGCATCATCGTGATTGGACTGGCGATGGTGTACTTGTGTCGGTTCGTTGAGGAACCGGCTAGCTAGATCCTGTCCGGAAATGGCGCTTCTGGGAGTTCCGTACGGTGGTCGATTCTCTCTTCGGTGGTACTTCGTGCGTTTCTTGGCGCGCACTAGGTCAATTGTTCCAAGGGATGGCTGGAATAGCAGTGGCTTCACGC
>JAJCXN010000015.1 GCA_029263415.1 Acidobacteriota bacterium | reverse complement strand
CTCGCACGTCGGGTCTTCGCTCTCCTTCTACAAGACAACGCGACTACAACCGAACCCCAACGCAAAACCACCGACAACCCACTCGTCCAGAACTCCAAGACCCAAAGCCTAGAGGCACTTGACTTCTCATGAGAGCATCGTCCCACACCCCTGTCTGCAAGGACGCAAGGGGGCAGGCGAAACGCCCAAACATGAGCCGGTTCGTCGCTACAACAACGCGTGCCAGCTGCTGCGGGCTTGCCCGCCAACTACTACGGCACGTCGGATTCCACGTTGAGGCCGTCTGGATCAACAAGCCACTCGATGTTGACTTCAAAGTGAAAAAACTCACTAAGTAATCGAAAGCATTGTCTCAAAGTTGTTGGCAAGCTTCCGGCCAGTGGTATGGTAAAGAACACAAGAATGCGGTGCTGTTCACTTCCGGGTGAAGCGCGGCATGCGTTTCCTAAAGACGAATATGGGGACGACCAATCCGAGAAGAGGGGGTCGCGTTGAGGTACTTCTTGGCATCGTTCGCAGTTCTGTTCGGAGGAGCTGCTGTTACCTGGGCATGTGACTGGACATCTCAGACCAGCTACGTGTGTTACACCATCTATGGCGACACCGAATGCCATTGGGAAACCTACTGGGACGTCACTTGTGCTGACCCAACACTGAACCCAGAGCCACTTGGGCCTGACCCTGATGCAGTCGGGCCTGCAGAGCTTCCCGGTGGTGTCAATCCGAGAGACCTTGATCAGGATGGTGAGACGGATTGCTACGTATCTTTAGTCTATGCCCCGAATCGAGAGACATCGGTGCCCCTTGAACCTAGACGTAACCTTGGAGGGCAGCACGGTGGTCCCGATGATGGGTTCAGGTGGACGCACAATGGTATAGACGTTCGAGCGGAGCGCGGTGACCCTGTTTTCGCGGCCCGTAGCGGGACCGTTAGACGGGTTGACACTGGTCATGGCAACCAAAATACAGATGATCCTGCTGCTCCGAGCAACGGAAACTACGTAAGGATCGACTATGACGGAGGAGTAGGGCAAGGCGTGTACCTGCACCTCGAAGGCGTCAACGTGGCTGCGGGTGAGCGGGTGCTTCTTGGAACCCAGATCGGGACAGCTGACGACAGTGGTAACTCCTTTGGCGATCACCTGCACTACACGAGGTGGGTCGACAACAACCCGGCAAATGGTGCAACCATAATGGGGAACTGCCAATGAGACACGTCAAGTACAACTCGCTTCTCCTAGTGTTTTCGGCACTTGTCGTTGCGCTTCCTGTGTACGCGCAGAAGAAGCATGCGGTATTGAATGAAACGACAACGGCCACTGTAGTCGAAGCAGCGGACTCATCATTGGAACTTGTGGTCAAGTCCGGTGAGAGAGAGGAACGTCGCCGTGTTCCCTCCTACCCGGCCGCGATGTCGTTTGGACACAAGACTGGGAATCTATGGGTCTCTTTTCCTGGGCGAAGTGACCGGAAGCTAAGATCGTTCCTATGGCTTGATCAATCAGGTGCGGAAGTCATGGCCGGTGGCGAACGATATCTTGGAGGTTGGCAGTCGCCTGCAGGTGACCGAGCTCTGTTGGTCATACCTACGGAGGCGGGGAAACGGCTTGAGGTGTATGACACAACGGGGAATTTGATCGCCGAGACTCCAGAACTGCATCTTGAGGATCGAATTGGAATGTCGAGGAAGGGCGACGCAGCCTTCGTTGTATCGAACGCTGGCGATCCCACTCTTTCCGTCTTTGGCATTGACAAGGCGAGTCGAGGCTCGCAGCCCATAGCCGTCTTTGACCTGATGGAAGTAAACCCGGACACGTTAGTCCTTGCAGATCGGCATCGCGCGGTTTCGACAGATGGACTTTCTCTTGGACTTTTGAGTCTCAAGCCAGGGCGGCGACCCGCTATGCGGTTGCTTGCCACGGAACCCGTCTATAGCGTCGCCGGTGTTAGTGAGACGGGCCGAGTCTTAGCTGAGTTTGATCGAGGTTATGGTGTGTATGACTTCGAAGGCGATCTCGTGTTTAGTCTCCAAGACTCGGGTGAGGATCTCCGCCCTGAAGGACTACGATCAACCGATCTCCAAGACTTCGTTCCGGAGCTCTCTAGGAACGGGAGAACGCTTTTCCTTCGCGAGATTTCCCGTCGCGAGCAACAAGGAGACTCGCGCCTGATTGTTATCGAATTGCCTAGCGGCAAGGGGAACCCTGAAGGATCAGCCGCGCGGTGGTCGATGATCACAGGGGATCAGATTGTTGTTTCCGAGAGCGGCCAATTTGTCTCAGTGGAAGGCGCTAACGGAAGGCTTGGTCGCCCACATCGAGTCGATTGGGATTGAAGTAATAGTTGCCGGGCAATCCTGCAGATAAAGGTGTCACACGAGTGATTGAGAGTGCGGTACCGGCGATGCCAAAACTTTCCGTGCCAGCCGAGGTAGCGCCCGACCTTCCTCGCGACGTTCGACATCACGTACTGCATGAAGCGCGACTGCATGCGGACGCCATCGACGCTGATCATCAGATGCATGTGCGAAGTGAGTGCGACGTGGGCGTGCACTTCTACGCCGAAGCGTTCTTTGGCGCGCGCGATGACGCCGACGATGATGCTGGTGACGTGTGTGTCTGGCTTGAGCAGGAATCGACCTTGAAGAGTCTTCGCTGTGATCTCGACGGTGCTCTTGCCGTTCTGTTGAGCGCCGTTGAGGAAACGGACTGGGTGCATGAGTATCCCTCCGCTTTCATAGACGCGAAGGGGAGCTGGACTCGCCCGAAGTGATCGGCTCTCGACGCTTGCCTGGACCTCTTCCAGGGCAAACCCTGAGCACCAGTTGCCCATAGAAGAAAGACGTGGTGTGGTCGATTGGTCGCTCAGAGCGGTCCTCTATTTCCACCGCATAGGGGTTCTGAAGATAGCTCTGACCCCTGAACACCTCGTGAGTTAGAAGGGCTCTCACTGGGTTCATGACGTAGTGGCGGCTCTGCAACGCTCACGGTCGCAAGCCGGCCTGACGCAGGCTGGCAGGGTGAACCTCCCGGCATGCTTCTACAGACTTCTACAAACGGCTGGCACCCGTTTCTGGGCGCTGGCATCGAGTGCGCCCGAGCGCTCCGTCATGGCTTCCCAGGGTTAGACCCCGGGAAGCGTGTGACGAAGGACTCTAGCTGCAATCTCTAGCCTGGCAATCTCACGGTTATCCTACGGTCACCTTACTGTGGGCAAATCGACAGATCGTCGATTCCGCCTTCGACCAGGTCACCAGGACCCGAGCCGTCGGCGACGCTCAAGCGTAGCTTCACACTCGATCCAGCTGGGATCGAACGCACCGCTTCGGTCCACGCAGCCTGGGTTCTAGTATCGCCAATGTCGACCAGCGGCGTGTAGCTTGAGCCGCCGTTTGTGGACACCTCAAGAAGGAAGAAGTCGCCACTTGGGTCATCGGCCGTATCTCTCTGCCCATGGAAGTACCAAACCGAGAAGTCGGATACGTCGTCTACGATCCAGGTTGGTGACTCCAGGACACAGACACCACCGTCGACGTCGGCATTGCCGGCGGTCGAGTTGAAGGCGGTGAAGATGGCGTCGCCGCCACCGGTGTGGTCACCGCCGACCTGAGTGGTGACTCCACTGTTGGTCTGCTGTGAAGGCGAACCCACTACGAACGCTCCGGTGGAACAGGTGCTAGAAGCAGCGTTGCTCCAGCCTGCGGCTCCGCTCTCGAAGGAGTCGTCGACAGAGCAGGTGCCTCCACCGCCGCCACCTTCTTCGAAGGCACGGACGTTGCGGAAGTTGCTTGTGTTGGTGGCCGAGCCTGCGTCTTTGTCGTTGACGAAGACCAGACGCATTGCACTGCCGGTGTAGAAGCTGCCGACGTCGATCTGATAGGTGCGGTAGCTGCCGAGATCAGCGGTGGTGTAGCTCGCCTCACCCTGAATCGCACCGCCCCAGTTCTGAGTGCCGAAGAACTGGAAGATGCGCAGGTCATTGGTCAGTGAGTCATCTTCGTCGAATCCGATTCCATGGATCTCGCCTTGGGAGGTACTTTGGAATTCGAACTCGATCACGGTGTTCGCGGTGACGTTGAACGTTTGGGTCGTCCTCCGCCAGCGATTGCCTGTGAGCTCCAAAGAGGCGCCGCCTGACGGCACGCTCACGCTACCGGAGCTAGCGACGTCCTGAGTGGAGTACCCGACCGTGGACACGGTTTCGAAGTCCAAGCAGCCCTCGCAAGGATCAGGACCGCCACCGCCACCGCCATCGACTGCGTCAAGGGCAGCGATGTGGTCCACCCGCGGGGTGGAAACGCCGTTGCGCGTGTCAGTAATTGACACACCGGTCGAGGTCAATGCTCCGAGTGCTTCGCTGCGAGTTAGGCCACTGTCTTTGGCAAACAGGGTTGCTGCAACGCCTGCCGCGTAAGGAGTGGCGGAACTGGTTCCGCCGAAACACGAGTTGGTGCCGCCGCCGGTCTGAGCCGTGAAGGCACAGTGCGAAGGAGCGAGTAGATCCAAGAACGTGTCGCTGTTTGAGTAACAGGTGATCTTGTCGGCAAAGGTAGAAGTGTCGTTGCAGAAACCGAAGTTCGCTCCGCCAATGTTGGCGTCGTAGGTTGCGCCGACACTAGCCGCTGCAGGGTGACACGCCGGCGACGCGATTCCGTTGGATGCTCCGCCATTGCCAGACGCGACCAGCGTCAGCATCCCAGCGTTCGAGGCCGCGTTCAACGCGGAAGCCTCGGCGATCGAGTTGCAAGGATTGCTGAAGGTGCTGGTGGTCCCAAGGCTCATGGAGATGACCTTGATGTTGTATGTGTTGCGATTCGTGACGGCCCAGTCGATGGCGCCGGGGATGTCGCCGTCGAGTGCGTTCTGTCCGCACAGGGAGGCACTTTGAATCTTCAAGAACACGAGTGTTGCATCGGGCGCGGTACCGAGTACCCCGCCGCCGTTTCCGGCAGCTACTCCGGCCACCGATGTGCCGTGAGATTGTGCGTTGCAATCGACTCGAGGGTTTGAGTCATTGTCGGCGAAGTCGCGGCCGCCGAGGATCTTTGCATTGGGATAGGCGCTTTGCCCGCCGAACGCAGGGTGGTCATGATCGATGCCGTCGTCGATGATGGCGATGGTCACGCCTGCGCCAGTGAAGCCTGAGGCGTGAGCGGTATCTGTGTTGGTCAAGGGATGCGCTTCGCTATCGGTCTTGAAGTAGATCGGCATTTCCTCGACGAAGGTGACGGTTCCGAGCTCGGACAGTCTTCGGACGCCTTCCGCATCGGCGATGGCAGAGAAGCCGTAGATGCTGCGGTATCGATTCAGGACCGTGAAGTGGCCCGTCGTGCCTCGCTGGAGGCTTCGCAGAACACGGTCCTGTCGGGCCTGAATGTTGCGCACCAAGCGACGGTTGCTGGCGGGGTCATTGAACGCCCGTCGCAGGTCCGCGCCCTTCTCGACTGAATCGAGGCTGACGATGACCTTATACGTTGGTAGCTCTGTTCCGTCGAAGAAGCGACGGTCCGCGTCGCCCTCCAACTTCTGAAGCAGTCCCGGAGCGATCTTGGCCGCTCCGGGGGAGGTGCTCAGAGAGCGTAAGTCCTGCTGCGCGGTCACAGGCAGTGGCGCGAGCAGGAGGAAGGAAAGAAGGGCGAGGCCGATGATTGGGGGGAGGAGATTCTTTCGCACTGGAGGTACTCCGAAGTCATGCATAGAAGGCAGCATTCACCCACGCGGCGTTGCCACCAAGACCGGGCTAAGGTGAAAGCGTCGCGTCCGTACGCGCTGCCGATGACAAATGAGAGTGGGAGGATGGTATCTGCGGGAACGAACAATTGCAAAACGGCAATTCTTTGGATTGTGCGTGCCTTGGTTTCTTTAGGTGGCATCAAAATGTAGCTTGGCCGGTGGTTCGGGCGAAGGTGCCAGCCCGGCACAAACGGTCAGAGACCCCCGCCAGGGCTGTGCAACATACGGTGCAACATACGGTGCCGGCCAACTCGGCAAGCAAAGCGACCACGAGCTGTGCTCATCGATCTTGATCGAGCACAAAGACAAGATCGCGAAGGTTCGGCGCGATTGGAAGAAGGACCTTTGCGATCCGAATAAGTTCGCTTACCAGCCAAAATCAGCGAAGAGCGACATCGTGCAGGAGGTCCATGCCGAGTCGAGTGAGACGTGGCGACTCTGGAAGATCGAGTGAGACGACTGGGTGAACCAGTACGAACGAGCATCACGGCGCCTCCGGGAGGGGATCGCTGAAGCGCTCAACGAATTTCCGGAGGGTTGCTTTCTGCCGTCCGGCTGCTTCTGCCGTGCGGGTCCGCGGGGTCGCCACCTACCGATCCTGGTCTGAGTGCTGCCGTGGGATGAGGGAAGAGACTCTCACAGAGGAAGGTCCAGATGAATTCGGCCTGGCAATAGGCGCCTTCGAGAGCGCGAGCCGCGGGCGGCATTGAGTGCTCTGCTTGCTGCGAGATTTCGCGCCAATGCGGAGCTGTGTCAGATTGTGGCTTTGCATATCGAACAGCCGGCTTTGACGGTTGGTGTCGGTGCTCTCTCGGGCCACATTCCTCAAGCAGGACCGGAGACGAGGTCGAGATCGAGTTGGCCCGTCAGAGGCAGGTTTGGTCTTGCTTCTTTCTTCCGATTCGTTCCACTCATCTGACTGTCTGCGAGCTTCTGAGAACAGTTCTCTTGATGGTGGGCCTGCGATGGTGCGTCGGGAGGGAGTATTGTGTTTGGCTCCCAGAGAAGGTGCCGCCCACAGGCGGATTTGAGGCTCCCCAGGGATCCCAGATCATTCGAGAGTCAGGGGTAAGGTCATGAACTCTGGGTAGTGTCATCTGGCGATCAGCGTGGTCACGCGATGGGGTTCACCGGGTGAGCGCTCGGTCGGGCGACGATGAATGATGACATCTTGTTTGCCGTCTCGGTCGAGGTCCACTAGCCAGATGCCGCGCTCGTCGGAAGGCAAAGTGACAGCCACCTTCTCGGAGCGCCTCGAGAACAGGTCGGAGCCCGGCACACCGACGAACACGTGCAGTTCTCGGGGCTTGAGCCCCACCAACAAATCGGAGCGACCGTCGCCGTTCACGTCCCCCATCAGCACTGGTGGAAAAAAGATGTTGCCGATTCCGGCGAAGGGAGCGAAACGGCGGATCTTCCTGCTGAGAGTAGGCTTCTTCGGGTAGGTACCGTCCTCCATTCGGAAAAGTTCGAGATTGATCGAGATGGAATTGCCGACCAACGCTCGGGTCATGCCGCCAATTCCCATGTTGACGTTTTTGAACGAACTTTCAAGTTGGCCGTCACCGTCGAGATCCTCAAAGCGCTGAGCTGAGTACCCCCAGATTTGCACTGCGCCGCCTCTTCCACGCGGTTGAATCCGTGCGCCAACTTGCGGCGAGAACTGGGTTCCCACTGAAGTCGACGTGCCGAAGTGAACCTCGTAGTGGCTCCGTTGTTTGATGATGCTGCGGCCAGAGAGCGTCAAAGTCACTAAGTCTGAGACGCCATCACCGTTCAGGTCTTTGAGCGAGTGCAGCACCGTCGCGGAGGTCTTCTTTCCAAATCCGAAGAGAAACGAGAAAACCCCCTGGTCTTTGAAGTCGAGAGCACGCGATAGCACGCCCTCCGAGTCGAAGCGAACGTCGGTGACAAAGGTCTCGGGAACCGAGGCAAAGAGCCCATTGTCCCTCTGAAAGTGCACCTCGAAATGGTCCTCGTTCCAGAACACCAGATCGGTGAGGCCATCCTGGTCGTAGTCCACCTCGTGGACGCGGCTCAGATACCAAGGCAAGGTCGCAGCGGTAAGGCCGATGTCTCGGTAGGTGCGTGAACGGTCCTTGGAACCGCCTCCCGGATCGAGATTGCCCAGGAGTGCGTCGAGGAATGGTTCTGGAGGGCCGAGTTTCACGACGTCGGAGAACGATCCGTCGGCCTTCTGAACAGATACCCAGAAGCCATCGAAGTCTGGCACGATGATGTCGTCCTGGCCGTCGTGGTTTAGGTCCCGCGTGATGTCGACGCGAGGCGGCTCGCCCGCAGGCTCGTTTGGGCTCCCTTCGGCGTCGTGCTCGGAGTTGTAGTCCAGGGCGATCTCCAACAGCAGCTTTTCCATCCCGGCGTCCGGGTCGAACCAATTGAGGCGCCCACTTTGGTAAGTGAGCAACCGGTCGCGCCCCTCGATGTTGGCCTTGTCGACGAACTGAACATTGGATCCCAGTGAAGCGTCCATTTGCGCTGTCCACTGGCGATCTGCCATTGAGAAGGCGTAGATCCGCAGGCTCAGTTCGCCGGCTTCGTCAGTGCTCAGCACCGCGAGGTCTGCCATGCCTCCGTCGAGGAAGAAACCAGGCAAGATCGTCTGAACTTCGGTCGACTGTCCGGTTACGAGCTCGTACTCTTCGAAGGGCGGGCCTAGAGTGGTGGGATCGGGGATCGCCGGGGCGGCGTTGGCTCCAACCCCGACGAGGCTCAGAACTAGGGCGCAGCATGTGGTCGATCGAGAAGTAGTCACTAGGGTCTCCTGGAAGTCGTCCGGGGGGAATTGATTTCGCTTCGAATCAACTAGAGGACGCTCGGGCGTCCTAGGTTCAGGTCTTCCGCTTGATTGGGTGGCATCTGGAGCGTTGCTTATCTCCCTGTTCTCCTTCGCCGCCGTGGTTCTCCGGCACGGCACGGCACGTCGCGCCGCGGTCCGCGCGACTGGTTTGGCCTGAAGCCGCCGCTCGATCGGATGTGCTGCCTCGTTCTCGCAAGACTTCTATGTCCAATTGGGCCTTGGAGAGATCTTTGTGCACAATGCGATAGGTGAACCTTCGCGCTCCGAGGTTGAGGGCTTGCGCAGTGACACGCTGGCCGTCGATGACCATCTCCATGGCGGAGTATCCGAACGCGAGTTTCAGCTCTCGATAGGCGGTGATGTCGCCGGCGGGAACATCGCCGAACACCTCATTTGCGACTCGCAGTCTCGAGATGTCATGAGGCGACAGGTTCTCGATGCGGATCTGGGCGACACTGTTACAGCCGAGGACAGCAAGGCAGGCAACGAGTACGTGCGCCCGAGGAATTCGTCTTTGCAAGGCGGTGGTGGTGTTCATGGCAACTTTGGGACAGCAACTGCTGTGCCAGCCCGCAAAGCTCAGGAACTTGCCGTTCTTGTGTCAGCGCTCTCGGCATCTATGTACATCAAATGTACACGTAGAGGTCTCAAAGTGTACAATCCCATGATGCCTGAACCGAGTCGACGCTGTGCCCTTTCATCCCCAGGGGCCCTCACACCACCCAGGAGTTTGCGCGTTCGCGCATTTCCATGAGTGATAGACCGAGAATCTCGGCACCGCGGCACCTGGTATTGGAGGAGATCTAGCCTTGTCCAGCCAGGGTAGAACGCTCTTGAACACGTGCGACCCAGCTTGAGCAGGGCCGGTCCTGACGTCTCATCCCTAGGGACGAGACATTGTTACCGGCGGTCGCCTCACCTCAGTCGTCTTTCGCAGTAAGCGCGTACCGCCCAGGGCTTCAGGCCCAGGCCCATTACTCTCAGCCCGGCGACCGACAATCGGAGAACGATGCGGCTGGCGACTCGTTCACCGCGTCACAGCCCGCGGTCAGCGGCGGAGTAGACCTTGATGAGCTCCTCCAGCGGTTCCTCGAAACGGGGGTTCTTGCTGCTCTGGAGCACGACGTCCTTTGCCAGCAGTAGAGCGAGGTAGCGGGTCTTGAGAGCGCGCTTTTGAACCACTGCGCGGTAGGACGGGTGGCTAGCGTTGACCTGCCATTGAGAGCCTCGGATCCGCGATCGCCAGGAGCCTGATGAATCGTGCACTAGGTCCGGTCGCGGGATGCCGGCGCCAGAGCCGACGGAGGCGTCACGCTCTTTGATTTCGACCGTGATCTCAGTGGTCGCTGTGGGGCGCGAACCGTCAATGCCTTTGGTTCCTTCGACCACCACCCGCAAGGTGCCGATGCCGGGCTCTGTGCCCGCGAGCACCTTGATCCTCGGCCCCGTGCCCGGCTGGCCCTCGACCTTGCCGTCGAGATCGACAAGGCGCCACAGGTAGGTGCACTTGCCGTCGGTCACTCTGCCGTCTACGTCGAGTGGTGTGGCTGTGGCCCAGCGTGTGGTTCCGGTGGCCATGATGATCTTCTGAGGCTTGATGGTGACAGCGTGCAGTGGTTTGGTCGGTGCAAGAGGAGCGGGCGGTACGGTGCTCGATTGCAGTTCGACCGAGAGTGGTTGAGCGAGTTCCTGGGAGGCCGGCTCGGAAGCGACGCCGGGATCGAGCTGCTCCGCATTGGCCATGGCCGGCTCGTGTTCGAGATCTGCTGCAGCCGGTTTTAAGGTCGCGACCCTTGCGTCGGGCCGGGTCAGCAATTCGTATCGAGGCAGTTGTTCGAAGACACTGTGGAAGGCCTTGCGCAGGCGTTTCACCGTCGCCGGGTCGACTTCTTCGTCTCGCTGTTCCGTTTCTTGAGCTAAGAAGTGCTGCAAGCGTGGCTCGATCGTCTGCAGGGCGCGAGCGAGAGCGGACGAGGAGGCGTTCGGCAAAACGCCTCGGCGGCTGCCGGGGGCAATGGTCAGCAGCGGGTAGTCCACGACTCCGGTTAGGCGCTGATTCGTCCAGGGCGCATGATCGAGACCGAGCGGAGCTAGTTCTCCGAACGCCTCAGCCACCAAGGTGCCTGCAGCGTAAAGAGCCACCGGTTCTCTCTGGCCGCTCGCGTCGATGAAGAGGTCGAGCGCGATCGATGGCTCGCCAGCACCCACTTCGAGTCGATCGATATCGAACCGGACGCCGCTGAACCGCCGCGGTTGTACTTCGAGTCGTTTAGGTGTACGGCCGCGCGCTAGTCGATCGTGCACGACCAACCGGCATTCTCTGGCCAGGAGCTGGCCCCTGAGTTCGGTTGCTAGGTAGTCACTGAGGCGCCGTGCGCCGAGCACCGGCATCGCCTCCTTGTGCAATTCAGAAACGATCACTTCGGTCTGACGGCTGGTAGCGGCGGGGGCTCCGGGAAGGCCCTCGATCCTGAACTCCGGTCGGTTCCGCTGCAGGCGCAGTCGCAGAGGGCTTTGTCCCGGGCGCGAGGCACGGATCTCCAAGAACTCCCCTAGACTCCAAAAGCCAAGGAGCCCAATGCCGTACTGGCCTTGCGTCATCAGCTCCTGACGTTCCTGGGGCGTCAACTTGCGTTTGCGACTGTGCCCAATGTGTGTCGCAAGGTAGCGCAGTGCCTGGTCCAGCGGCAGCTCTGGAATGATCCCGTCGCCGTTGTCTTTGAAGACCAGTCGGGACGTGCCTTGCCTGCGGACCCGCTCGATTGTCATCTCGCTGGCCCCAGCGTCGAGCCCGTTCTGCACCAGCTCAGCTACAGCCTTGCGCGGGTCTGGCTGGCTCATCGCGAGCCACCGGATCAGGTCGAACGGATCGTGCACCGTCAACTTGCCACGGCGCTTGATCGGCGCGTCCTTCCCTTTTGGACTCAATGGCCCCGACTCGCCGAGATCGGGAAGGGTCTGTTGATCGACCATCGCCGCAGTTTAGCGTGACTGGATGGTGTTTCTGAAGGCGCCTGACTTTCATGTGGCCGTCGAATCGGATCTGCCCAGTGCGCTCCGATGCTCAGGCCTCAGCAAATCCCAAACGGTCTTCACCGGCGAAAACGTCGAACTTGGCGCCTCAACGAACAACGTCAACCAGTGTGCCATCGCCCCGTTCCAGAGTCCCGGGTGCTCGAGCGCACGAATCGTCTGCCCGTTGTGTGATTTGCTGGCGACGAAATGGGTGTCGTCATCGCGGAACTGGGTGAGGTCAAACGGTTCGCCATGGCGATCACGCAGTCCGCAGGCCAGGTCCACTGGGTTGAAGTGAGTCGCATTGTTCAGAATCGCGAGTTGTTGCGTTGACCGCCGATCGATCTGAGCGCCTTCGACGATCTGCAGCGAAAGCTTGCCGCTCTGATCGCGCACCCAGAAGGGGCCGCCTCCGGGCTCTCCTTGATTGCGCACGACGCCACAGAGCCGAATGGGGCGTGAGAGTTCGTGTTGAAGTGTCGCTGCGTCGCGCTCGCTAGGTTCTCGGCCGAATCGTCGCAAGACGTCAAGAGCGTGTTGGATGGTTGCGGCGCTCGCGGCGGAGTCTTCCAGTGATTCGATCAGGGTGAAAACTTCGTCTTGGCAGACCACCAATGCTCCAAGAAGTGACGCCTTGAAACTCACAGTCCGGGATCGGCGGTGCTTGGGTTGCACGTTGTCGATGTTCTTAATCATGACCAGATCGCCGTTGAGCTCGGCCAGGTTTTTAAGCAACGAACCGTGGCCGCCCGGGCGCAAGATCAGCGGAGCGTCGACCGTGTCCGTTTGCTCGCGCAGTGGTCGATTGTGTTGATCAACGGCCAGAGTGTCTGTCGCTGAGTGCTGCGAGGAGTAGCTGATCTCGATCGGCTGGCTGCTGCTGAGCCGTTGGCGCAGCGCTCCTTCAAGTTCAGCGACCGCCTCGCGGTGTTCAGGCGAAACGGTGAAGTGCAGCTTGGTCACGTGCTGTTCGTCGAGTGCTCCCAGTTGAGTGAGCTCAAGGCACTCGAGAATCTGTTCTTCGAAGGCAGTCAACTCTTGCGAGCCCTCTCGATGGAATGGGATCAGAGCTTTCGGTTGCCGGGCGAGGCCTCGCATCTGCGGCTCGCCGAGCAGTAGAAAGCGCAACTGTTCTTTGCGAGCGGAGCCATGCTCCAAGGCGCGACCTAGTGCTGTGGCGAAAGGCCAATTCTGATCAAAGAAGCAGCCGCGCTCGCTGGTCGCGCATTCCGCGTTGGTCGGGCTGTCGAGCTGTTGCAGCAGGTCTTTGAACATGCGGGACGCTGCACCCGATGCAGGAACGAACCGTGTCACGCGAGCGAGAGCGCGTTGAAAGGCACGATGGCGTTGTGAAGTCTGTTCGGGGTTGAGGACTTCGATGCCGTCGCCCACGGTGGCGGGGCGGTCGAGGTTTGAGAAGCGTGTGCCGCTAAGAAGACGGCGGAGTTGGTGCTGCGCTTGCTCTTGCGAGATGCCGCGAGCAGCGAGGTCTTCGATGTCGGACCGGGTGAGCGCTGAGACTCCGGCTTCAGTTTGCGAGTCTGCCTGAGCGTCGGAGCCGGACTCGTTCATCGCACTCGATAAGCGTCGGTGGAGCGGAGCTGCGGTTCAAGTTCACTGAGCAATGGAGCAACCGCGTCCTTAGGCGACAGCAGCGGCGCTGAACCCTCGAGATGCCAGTCGATGCCGGCGGCGGTGCTTGAGGGCTCGGCGAGGCCATCGCAGGGGATCAGTGTTGGGTCATTCCAACGGATGCAGATCTCATCAGGCTGGTCATAGAGTTCGGTGCACTTGTAGAGCACGGCGGCGTCATCGGACAAGACGCTGAAACCGTGGCCAAAGCCAGGTGGCACGTACAACTGAAGCAGGTTCTCAGCACTTAGCTTGAGCCCGTACCAGTGTTTGTAGGTTGGTGACTCAGGGCGCATGTCGACTGCGACATCGAATACCTCTCCCAGGGCGACACTGACCAACTTGCCTTGGGGGTTCTCGAGTTGCGCGTGCAGGCCGCGCAGGGTGTGCTTGATCGAGCGCGAGTGATTGTCTTGGACAAACGAGGCGGTGAAGCCTTGGTCCGCGAGCTTGTTGACGTGGTACGTCTCGAGAAAGAGACCGCGGTCGTCTCGGAACACTCTTGGTTCGATCACCACAACACCTTCTAGGGGAGTGGTCGTGACCTTCATTTGACTATCTCGCTCGCTAGAGCGAACGTCGCCTGCGCGCTCATCGGCCCGCTTCCTGGATTCGGTCTAAGAGGTACTGGCCATACTCCTTGTTCTTCAGCGCATGTCCTAGGGCCGATGCTTGCGTCGCATCGATGAATCCCATCTGAAAAGCGATTTCCTCGATGCAAGCGACCTTCAGACCCTGGCGCTCTTCGATCGCCTGGATGAAGTTCGACGCTTGCAACAAGGACTCGTGAGTGCCGGTGTCGAGCCAGGCAATGCCTCGGCCCAAGAGTTCCACGCGCAGTTCGCCTTCTTGCAGGTACTTCTTGTTGAGATCGGTGATCTCCAGTTCCCCGCGCGGCGATGGCGCTAGGTTCTTGGCGATGTCAACCACACGGTTGTCATAGAAATAGAGACCTGGAACGGCGTAGCTTGATGGCGGGTCTTTAGGTTTCTCGTGTAGTGCAATAACACTCTTGTCTTGGTCGAACTCGACCACGCCGTAGCGCTCTGGATCGGAGACGCGATAGCCGAAGACGGTGCCGCCGTCAGTGCGTTGTGCGGCGCGCTGGAGGATCTCGCCGAGGTGGTGACCGTAGAAGATGTTGTCGCCCAGCGCGAGTGCGGCGCGGTTGCCATCGATGAACTCCTCGCCAATCAAGAATGCTTGAGCGATGCCTTCCGGCTCGGGTTGCGCGGCGTAGCTCAGCTCGAGTCCGAGCGATTCGCCGGTGCCGAGTAGCCGTTCGAATGCTGGCAGGTCGTGCGGTGTGCTGATGATCAGCACCTTGCGAATACCGGCCATCATCAAGGTCGACAGCGGGTAGTAGATCATCGGCTTGTCGTACACCGGTAGCAATTGTTTGCTGACCGCGAGGGTGATCGGGTGCAAGCGTGTGCCAGAACCGCCAGCGAGCAGGATGCCGCGCAGTTCGTTGTTGGATGCGTGGTCGCCGGATGGAGCGGCGTTTGGCTCGGCGTTTGGATGTGGCGTCATGAGATCGCTCGCAGTTCGAAGCAGGAAGAGGGTATAGAGAAGGGAGAGGAAGAGAGAGCGGCGGAGAGCTGGATTGCTGTCCAGGCGCCCGAGAACTAAGCCTTGGTACCGATGCGCTCGCGACTAGTGTCGTCGGTCACGGACGCACACCAGTCGCGGTGATCGAGGTACCAGCGTACGGTTTGGCGGAGGCCCTCCTCGAAGTTGTGGCTAGGCACCCAGTCAAGGTCGCGTTCAATCTTGCTTGCATCAATCGCGTAGCGTTGATCGTGGCCGGGTCGATCTTTGACGAAGGTCACCAGCTGCTCGTAGCGCTCATAACCTCGCTTTCCGAGCGCTGGGTTGTTGGGCAGCTCTTGCTCAAGGGCCGCACACAGCGCGTCGACCACTTGCAGGTTGGAGCGCTCGCTGTTGCCGCCGATGTTGTAGCTCTCGCCGGAATCGCCGCGCTTAAGTACTTGCAGGATGCCGGAGCAATGATCCTCGACGTGCAGCCAGTCGCGGATGTTGGTGCCGTCTCCGTAGATCGGCAGGTCTTTGCCTTCGCTGGCGTTGAGGATCATCAGGGGAATCAGCTTTTCAGGAAACTGGAACGGGCCGTAGTTGTTGGAGCAGTTGGTGACCACGGTGTTCATGCCATAGGTGCGACCGTAAGCGCGCACCAGATGATCAGCGGCTGCCTTGGATGCTGAGTATGGAGAGCTGGGATCGTACGCGGTGGTCTCGCTGAAGGCTCCCTCGGGTCCGAGGCTGCCAAACACTTCATCTGTTGACACGTGCAGAAAACGGAAGCTGTCCGCTGCCTCCTGGTCGGTCCCTCGGAGCTTGGCGACGTGGGCGCGCGCGGCATCGAGCAGCTCGAAGGTGCCGACGATGTTGGTCTCGACGAAGGCACCCGGCCCGTCGATGGACCGGTCGACGTGGCTTTCGGCGGCGAGGTTGAGGACTGCGGTGGGCTGATGCTCAGCGAATACTGATTGCACGTCTGCACTATTGGCGATGTCGCCCTGAACGAAACGGTACCGTGGGTGTTCCTTGACCTCTTCGAGGTTCTCTAGGCTGCCCGCATAGGTCAGCTTGTCGAACACCACCACCAGGTCGTCGGTGCGCTCAAGGGCCTGCCGCACCAAGTTGGATCCAATGAAGCCCGCGCCGCCGGTGAGAAGAATCGTCATCGAGATTTGTCCTGTTGGTTGTGGGAGGCGACTACGGTTTGGTGGCGTCGATTGCGCTAATGACGCGATCGTGTAGCTTGCCGTTAGTGGCGACAATGCCACGGTTCTTTGCCAAGGTGCGGCCGAGTGAGAAGTCGAGCGGGTTGCCATGGATATCGGTGACAGTACCCCCGGCTTCGGTGACGACCGCCCACCCGGCGACGTGATCCCAGATCTTCTCTTGGTACGTGTCGGATGTGGGCAAGCGCAGGTAGATGCTGGCTTGGCCCCGGGCGACTGCTGCGTACTTGCATTGTGAGTCGATGCGGAAGGATGGCTTGGTCACACCGAGATGAGCGGCGATGGCCGAGTGGCGATCGTGGGAAGAGTGTCCGGATTCGACCGATTCGCAGAACGTTGCACCTGCTGCATCGTTGACCTCGGTGACTCCGAGCCGGACCGCACCATCAAAGGCTGAGTTTGACGCTGCTGGATCGTCCACGATCGCGGCCTCGAATGCTCCTTGGCCATGGCGTGCGAAGAACAAACAGCCAGAAGCCTCCGCCTCGTTGCTCCGCTCCATCGAGGGGCAACCCAGCACACCTAACACTGGTACTCCTTCTGAGAGCAGGCCCAGCGCTACCGCGTATTGCTGCTTGCGCAGGTAACCCTTGGTGCCGTCGATGGGATCCAGCACCCATCGCTGGCCGTGGGCACCGCCGGCGTCTGCGCCTGAGTCGATGGCTTCGAGGATTTCGGCTTCGCTGACGCCCTCTCCGAGAACGGTCCGGGCGTGCCGGACCACCTGTTCCTTGATCGCCGCCCCCTCGTTGGTACGAAGAGCTGCCGAACTCTCCTCGCCGACCATTGGCACCTGGGGGAACTGCTGTAGGAGTCGATAGGAGACCACGGCTTGTGCGGCGAAGTCGGCCACCGTCACCGGTGAGCGGTCCTTCTTGGTGTAAGTGTCGGCGCTGACCAACTCGGCCTGCACAGTGCGACAGACCAGAGCCGCTGCGTTGGCGGCGGTGGTAGCCGCTGCTAAGAGTTCGCCATCGGCACCATCGAATGGCGATGCGACTACCGGTGTTTCAGAGTCCGTCATGAGAAGAGATGCCTTAGCAGTTGTGTCGAAAGCAGTTGTGTCGAAGGTGAGGAAGAGGTTGGCGCAGCCCCAGAGCACAGGAGCCGTTGGGGCCTCGGCCGGTCTAAGGAGACCTAACGACGGCACGGCGTTTGAGAACCTCAGATTAGCGATCGCTCGGGGTCGCGTGGCGTCGGTGGAGCTAACGGCGGAAAGGAGGAGTCGCGGCAAGCGAGTCGGGACCAAAAGACCGGTGATAACTCAAGATCAA
Organism: Acidobacteriota bacterium; assembly: GCA_029263415.1. GTDB lineage: Bacteria > Acidobacteriota > Thermoanaerobaculia > Multivoradales > Multivoraceae > JAJCXN01. The sequence goes on along the minus strand of JAJCXN010000015.1, from coordinate 355,042 downwards.
TGTTAGCAGGCGAAATCTTTTGTGGTGTTGGCACGTACTACTTGTTGATGAACGCTCACGCAGACACTTTCGATGGCCTCGGTGGGGCCTTAGCGTTACCGCGCGACCGGTCCTGGTTGACGATCGAGTCACTGGTTCCGGCAGCTGAGGCGGCACCCCGCACACCCGCGCTGACCGCCGATGAACTCAAGGTTCAAGCGGTAATCAAGCGCGAAGCTGAGTGGGTGCGTGCGGCCAATCGCGGCTCCATGGCGGCGTTCGAACAAATCGTAGTGCGCTATCAGCGGCCGGTACTGAGCTTGATCGTGCGCAAGGTGCGCGATCAGAGCTTGGCTGAAGATCTGGCGCAAGAAACCTTCATCAAAGCGCATCGTGCACTCCATACGTTCGATCCGTCGCGAAGACTGGCCAGCTGGCTGTTCAAGATTGCCAGCAACACCGCTATCGACCATCTGCGACGCAAGCAGTTGCCAACCGAGGCTTTGGATCGTGGGGAGACGGGCCAGCGCTCCTGGATCGACACAGTCGAGGACGACGAGTGTTTGAGCCCAGATCGACGGGTCGAGGGGCTACAGCTCGGGCAGCTGTTGCAGCAGGCGATGGTTCGCTTGAAGCCCGACTACCGTGAGGTGCTCACCCTACGTTTCGTCGAGGGCCTTTCCTACGTTGAAGTGGCCGAGGTCACCGATCAGCCGCTGGGCACGGTCAAGACCAAGATTCATCGTGCGCGACGGGATCTCGCGGCCTTGTTGTCTAGCCCAGCATAGTTGTCGAGTTCAGCACGGTTGTCTAGCTCAGCACCGTTGTCTAGCTCAGCCTAGTTGTCCAGATGGGTGCATGGTTCCTCGATTGAGCCGTACTTGGTCGGGCGCTGGTTTGAAGGTCGCGGATCTCAACAGCGTGGTCTCCTGGCTCGCCAGATCGGGTCCGTGTTGGCGGCTGTTGAGAGCGCACTTGGAGTGGGCCGTTGATCGGTCCACGTAGGTGATGCCCCGGTGATGCCCACATGTCCGCTGTTAGCGCTGCGTAGCACCTACGGCTGGTGCTGCTCGTTGTCGATTTGGGTGAAACTCGGCTCGTAGCAGCGGCGTAGTCCCCCATGTCCGTAGGAACCTTTGATGCGCTGGACACGCGAGTTGGCAATACAATGGCCGACCGCAGGCCAAGTTTCCCAGACGTAGCAGGTCAAGTTCCCCGCATTGCAGTCAACTTTCAGGCGAAATTCTCCGCGCAATTCTCATGAAGCCCACCCAACCAAACCACGACAATCCGTGCCAGGCCGCTAGCGAGCAGCTAACGAGCCTAGACCGTGATCTGCTTGAGTGGTTGGCAGCCGAGGACGCTGGAGAGGAGTCTCGATCAGAGCGAGCACTGTTGGAGTTGCTGTCGCACTTGCCCGAAGCGCAAGCAGCGCCTGTCACTGCCAAAGCGTTTGCTCAGCGTTTGATCGAGAGAATCGAGCACGATGCCCGTTCCAAGGATCGTTGGTCGCTGCGCAACGCGGCAACGTTGATTGCAGCGTCGATTCTTCTGTGCTGGATTGGAGCTTTCGTCTATGCAGCACTCCTCGGTGTCCCGCCGACGGAAACCGCCAGCGTTGTTGGAGTGGCAGGTCTTATCGGACAGATGACCGTTGTTGTGCCCGAAGCGGCTGCTGATGTGGTGGGTGGTGCTGGCCAGATCTTGCTCGAAGCGCGCGAGGCGACCGCCTTTGCGTATTCGCCTTGGTCGTTGCTGGTGGGGGCTGCGAGCTTGCTCATAGCGGCACTAGCGCTGTTGAGTCTCGAGCGGTTGTTGCCTGCGCCGCAGGCGCGTCGGGCGTACGGCTCCGCTTCTCTGGGTGTGGCCTAAGGTGATCGCGCAACGGAGAAGTCAGTTGCGGGTGATCGTGCTCTTCATCTTGACGTTGGTGAGCGGACTCTCTGTGATGCCCATGACTCCGGTGTTTGGGCTTGCCGTGCAAACGCCTTCCCAGGCGCCTGCTGCGCAGCCCGCGGAGCAAACGCCGCCGGAAGTGCCCACTGCTCCGGAGGCAAGCGCCGCGGAGGCCATCGGGCGCGAGATCGAAGAACTAGCGCGGCAGCGCGAGCGACTCAACGAGAGTCTCGAAGAGATCGACCGGCGCGCACAGGAAGCGGAAGAAGCGCGCATCGAAGCCGTCCAAGAAGAAACCGAACGGCTTGAAGAAACACGTCGCGAACTCGAACGGACGTTGCGCGATGTGGAGCGCGACCGAGCTGATGACCAAGAAGGCTTCGAGCGCGACGACGACGGCTGGGTTGAACGGGCAAGGGCTCGTAAGCCGAACGAGAAGTTCGGATTTGGTAGCACGATCAAGGTTCGCTCGCGGGAGACCGTGGCCGATGTGGTGGTGGTCGCAGGCGGCGCGAAGATCGATGGAGACGTGGTTGGTGATGTCACCACTTTCGGTGGTGAGTGCAAGATCAATGGGCGCGTTTCAGGGAATGTCACCGCTTTTGGTGGCGATGTGGAGCTGGGGCCGCACGCTCGAGTGGAAGGCGACGTCTCGAGCGTCGGTGGTCAGATCTACGATCATCCGGGCGCCTATGTTGGCGGCTCCAGAGACGGCGGCGCTTCCTTTGATATGGGTGACTTCAGAGGCTTTGAGCGTAGCCAAACAATCGGCTCGATCTTCGGCTGGGCCGACTGGGTACAGTTCTTCTGGGCGCTGCTCTTCACTGGGTTCTTAGTGGTGCTTGCGGGATTGGTGTACCTCATCTTGCAACGTCCGGTCGAACGGGTTCGCGACGTCGCTTTTGATGCACCGTTGCGGTCGTTCCTCACCGGCTTCTTGATCCTGGTTTTGTCGATCCCGGCCTTAGTGGCGGTGATGATCGTCCTGGCAATCTCGATCATCGGCATTCCGTTCCTGGTCATTCTGTGCTTGTTGCTGCCGTTCGCGTTGATCGGTTTTCTGGTGGTCTTGTTCTATGGCTACTCGGCGGTGGCCCTCGGTGTGGGCAACGTCCTTCGCAGCCAGCTACGCTTGGGGCTCGGTTCGGGACTAGCGATGCTGGCGGTCGGTATTGTGGCTCTAAGGGCAATGGGCCTTTCGGGCGACTTGCTCGACGCCATCGGTCTCCCGGCCTTTGTCACCGTTCTGTTCGGCTTCACCGCGGCGATCATCCAGTTCTTTGCGGTCTCGGTCGGTCTAGGAGCAGTCGTTAACTCGAGGCTCGGGCTTGCTGCTGAATCCGGCTCGGGCTTTGTGTCGCCCCCGGATCTGCCACCGATCCCCGAGGCGGAGGACGACGGTCTGAGCGTCGGGGTCGAGTTTGGCGCTGATGACGAAGACCTGTCGGACTGGATGGATGATCCCAGCGACGACCAGCCCGATCGTTCGCGCTGAAGCTGTACGTTCATTGGGTTTGACAGGGCCTAGGTCGAGCGCTAGCCTGACGCCACTGGGCCGTGGGCTGGATGTTTGAGGTCTCGCTAGTTGTGTAGCCGCATTGCAATGGTCGCAACAGACGGCACCGCTTAGTGAGTCGAGTTCGGTCTTCCATGGCCTTTGGGCTTAACGTCTAGACAGGGCTTGGTGGCGTGACTCAAGTCGCGCTCGAGTGCAGGCCTCGCTATTCCGTGCACCCGCGCGGGTCGGCTTTTGCGGTTCAACCGTGATCTGGTAGCAGCTTCCTTTTCCGTCCGAATTCATCGGAGACACGTGTGGCTTTTCCGATGCCCGAACTCGAGGGCAAGTACGAGGTTCTCGAGAAGATTCGTGAAGGTGGGATGGGGGCTATCTATAAGGTCCGCCACCGCCTCTTGCACGAAGTGCGCGTCATCAAGGTCATGCGTCCTTCGCTGGGCCAAAACGACGAGTTGTGTGCGGTCGATCGCTTCATCCGTGAGGCGCGCATTGCGATCAAGCTCCGCCACCCAAACATCGCGCAGCTCTATGACTTCAGCTCCGACGAATCCGGAAACGGATTTATCGTCATGGAGTTCATTGACGGCTTAAACTTGGATGACGTTCTCCATCACTCCGGTCCACCGTCCGTCGGTCTGGCCGTCGAGATCGCTACTCAGTCGCTGGAAGCGCTTGGCGCCCTGCATGAGGCCGGTTTTGTTCATCGTGACATTTCGCCGGACAACTTGATGTTGACCCGCGACCTGCGCGGTCGTTCACTGGTCAAGCTGATCGATCTGGGGATCGCCAAACTGGTGCAGAACGATGACGCCGAGGGCGTCACCAAGACCGGCACCTTCTTGGGCAAGTACAAGTACGCCCCACCCGAGATGTTTCAAGACGCCTCCGGTTCGGGCATTGATCGCCGCTCGGATCTCTATTCGTTCGGCATCGTTCTCTACAAGTTCTTGACCAACGAACACCCGATCACTGGATCCGATGTGTCGTCGGTGATTGCTGGGCACTTGTTTCGCGACCCGCTCAGTTTCGATGAGTCAGATCCTGAGCGCAAAGTTCCTGAATCGCTGCGCCAGATTGTGCTCAAGGCGCTGGCAAAGAAACCGGATGACCGCTACCAAGACGCCGAAGAGATGGTTGAGGCGTTGGAGGCTGTGCACAAGGAGGTCGGGCTTTCGGAGAACCCGGATGAAGTGCAGGCGCTGATCGATCTTCGCGATCGGTTGCGCGCAGAGGCGGCGGCAAAACCAGGCACCGGCACTCAAGCGGGAATCGACGACCTCTTTCCGGCGGGCTCAACGGAGATCCCGGCAGACCAAGGCACTGGCGGCGCCACTGTGATTATGGAAGCGACCAACCAGGACGGCGCAAACCCGGCTGCCCAGACCGCTTCCGAGGCCGACTCGGATGTCTTGCGGGCTGGCGAGAATGGCCTGATGAAGACACCCAATGGCGGTGTGCAACAGACGGGTCTCTCTGCTACCTCCGCGGATCTTGCGCAAACTGCACACGGGCAGGCTGCAGCGGTTCAGACCGCAGCGGCTCCCGCCAAGAAGTTCAACCCGTTGGTCGCGGTCGCCGCGGTGTTCGGTGGCTTGCTGTTGATTCTCGCGGTGGTGCTGGCAACCCGAGGTGGTGATGGTGAGGCGTTACCTGAAGAGAACTCTGCTGGTGTTGGCGCGGTGGCAGCCGACGGTGATCAAGAAGGAACTCAGGCGTCCGCGGTCGCGGTTGCCAGTGATTCAGATCCGGTAGCGGACCTAGTGGCGTCTGCGGTTGCTGCCCTCGACGTCGGAGACTGGGAGTTGCTCGGCGAGAAGCTCGCCGAGATCGATGAGGTCCTGGACGGCGAGAGAGGCGCTGAGCAACCAACGCTGTCGCCGGATGTAGCGACGCAGATCGCAGTGCTGCGAGACCAGCTCCTTCAACAGAAAGTGATGCGGGTTGCAGACGCTCTTCAGACCGCAATCGCCAAGGGAGATCGCAGTACCCTTGACTCGATTCTGAACCAGTTGTCGCCTCAGGAGGAGCGGGCACTTGTGGTGGATGCGGATCGGGCTGCGGTGCTCACCTCGGCCCGCTCTGCGTCGGTGGCGATGGCTCGCTTCGAAAGTGCGTTGGCGTCGTCCGACCCGGCCGAAGCCCTGACAATCGCCTTTGAGCTGGTGCAGTCACAACCCGATATTGCTCGCTCGATCAACGCCAAAGAACGGGCGGCTCGCAATGCTGAGGAACGGATTGATCGACTCGTCGGCGCGGGAGAACTTCGCGCTGCCCGCGAGGCGGCTGAAGCTCTTCGCCGGGTATGGCCTGACCGTCCTCGGTTGCGTGCGCGCTTTCAGCGCATTGCGCGGATGAGCAATGCAGCACAAACGGGGCAGGGCGTCTTTCAGGAGGCGGAGATGACGATCGCCGCCGGCGAGCCGCATGTTGGCCTCCAGATGCTAGAGAATCGGAAGATTCCAGTCCCATTCAGAGACCGAGTGGAGCGCTTGCGCGCAAGGTTGCGTGAGGACCTAAGTCGGCGTGACCGTCGAGAACCACAGTTCTTGCCGTTTGATGAAAGGCAGGACGTCGATTTCGAGAAGGGCAATCCTGCAGTCATCCAAATGAAGGTGAGCGATGACTACATGGTGGTTGGAGTCCAGGCACGAGCGCGCAACGAGAAAGGTGAAGAAACGACCATCGCTGCAGTGCCTATGGGCGAGGGTGTGTACCGAGTGACGGTGCCGCAACAGTTTCATGGCGACGAAGCGTTTCGGTTTTGGGCGCTTGCCGTGGATCAGTCGAAGAATGAGGGTCGCTTTGGCGCTTCGAATCGTCCAATCGAGATCCGCCGCAAGGGACTCTTTTTGAGACGGCGCGGCTAGCTCTAGCGCGCCGTCGTTTGCACTGTTTGGGATTGATGCTAGCTGCGAAGCTTGGCGAGGTCCCTGTCTCTCTTCGACTCGACCCGCTGGCGATCCCGTTGATAGTTGGCTTCGAGTTGTTGATACGCAGGGTCGGTGGTGACCTGCGTCTTCTTGAACATGATTTCTAACTCGGCCAGCTGAGCGTCTGCTCTACTGCGCACGGTTTCGAGTTGAGCGCGGAGTTCGTCTGAGATTGACTCGTGGTCAGGTCGGTCAATGCCAGCGTCGTCGAGCTTTTCTAGGGCGCGTTCCCAGGCGGATTTCAAGAGCGTGGTGTCCTTTTGTGGGTTGGAGAATCTTTGATCGAGAGAATACAACTGGTTGCGTTGAGCTGAGACAGCTTTTGAGATTGGATCTGACTTGAGTGATGTGAAGAGGTCGGTGCTGCTGGTCTTCGTTGATGGCCTAGGGCTTGCGCCTCGAGGCGTGGCGAACCCGTTGGCCCGACTGGCTTTGCCACAGATCAAGCAGCTGTTGGGTGGAGACTTGACTTGCGAGACGTTGGCGGAGCGAGAAGTGGGTCAGCCGGTACTGTTCCGCCCGCTGGATGCATGTTTGGGCCTCGAAGGGCTACCTCAAAGCGCAACTGGTCAGGCTTCGCTGTTCACTGGCCACAATGCGTCGCAGTTGCTTGGTCGGCATGTTCCCGCGTTGCCCGGTGCACGGCTGCGCGCGTTGATCGAAGAACACTCTGTGTTTCGCACGCTCTCGCTGAAGGGCTTCGACTGTGCGTTCGCGAATGCGTTCTCGGACGGGTTCTTCGAATACCTGAAGCAACCGCGGCGCCGCCGGCCGTCAGCTTCTCTGGTTGCTGCCCTCGCGGGCGGAGTCAGGTTGCGATCGCAGGCGGATCTTGGTGCCGGAGATGCACTGTCTTGGGATGTCACCGGGCAGTATTTCGGAGTGCCGTTGCAGCAACTGAGGTTGAAACCTAAGAAGAGCGATGTCGTTGTATCGGACGAGGGTTTCGAGGTGGCGCTCGTTGAGCCGGAGGAGGCAGGGCGGAGATTGGGCGCGCTCGCTTCAGCGCGCGACTTCACGCTCTACGAGACATTCCTGACCGATCTCGCAGGGCACGGTCGCTATTTGGTCGATGCCCAGACTGCTCTCGAGCGGGTTGATGGTCTGCTTGGCGGCTTGCTCAGAGCGCGCCAAGAGCATCCTCACTTGACTGTCGTGGTGAGTAGTGACCACGGCAACGTAGAGGATGCCGCAACCCAACTGCATACGCGAAACGCTGTGCCGTTGATCGCCTTCGGTCCCGGGGCGAGTGAGTTCAGCGCGGCGGAGTCACTCGTGGATGTGGTGCCGGCGATTGAGTGTTGCTTGTCTCGATCGGGTGGGTGAAGCACTTTCGACGGAGGCGATTGACGCGCGCGAAGAGTTCGTGAAGTTTGGTTGGTCGATAGGAACAGGTTGGGGTGCCGTGGTTTGGGACCACTAGATATTGCGATCCATCCTTGACTTTCAATGAACGCTCTCGTAACTTGGTGGGAAGAACCCCGGACAAACAACCAAGGCGCCAGCGTTGGGGATCGCACGACGACCTCCAGGGCGACTCACGCCGCGTTTGTCCCGACCGAGTTCACCTAACACTTTAGGTTTCACGACCAAGAACTTGAGAGTTCAACTAGTGAGAATCGGAATCAGAGTGTGTCGTAGCCAAGCCAACCTGAAGGTTGTACTTGGCTATTGGAGCAAGCGCGAGCAACTTCGCTTCGCAGGCTCCTGTCATTTTGCGAGTGGACCTGGTGTCGGGTCCCTCGTTCCATAAGAGCCCCGAAAGGGCATTGGAGTAAACAGTGGCTGCGAAGAAGAAGACAACAAGAAAGAAGGCGACCAAGAAGAAGGCCGTCAAGAAGAAGGTAGCTAAGAAAGCGGTCACCAAGAAGAAGGCCGCTAAGAAGAAGGCGACCAAGAAGAAGGTAGCCAAGAAGAAGGCGACCAAGAAGAAGGTAGCCAAGAAGAAGGTAGCCAAGAAGAAGGTAGCCAAGAAGAAGGTGGCCAAGAAGAAGGTGGCCAAGAAAAAGGCGACCAAGAAGAAGGTGGCCAAGAAGAAGGTAGCCAAGAAGAAGGTAGCCAAGAAGAAGGTGGCCAAGAAGAAGGTAGCCAAGAAGAAGGTGGCCAAGAAGAAGGTAGCTAAGAAGAAGGTAGCTAAGAAGAAGGTAGCTAAGAAGAAGGCGACCAAGAAGAAGGTGGCTAAGAAGAAGGTAGCCAAGAAGAAGGCGACCAAGAAAAAGGTAGCCAAGAAAAAGGTAGCCAAGAAGAAGGCGACCAAGAAGAAGGTGGCCAAGAAGAAGGTGGCCAAGAAAAAGGTCACTAAGAAGAAAGCTGCCAAGAAGAAGGTGGCCAAGAAGAAGCGCTAGACGCCTCTGACGACTGCTTGCTCCTAGGAGCCCACAACGCCGCGAACGCCAAAGCGTCCGCGGCGTTTTGCATTTGGGAAGGAGGGTGTATCCTTCGGCTCATGGAGATTCGCCAAAGTGTCGCTGCTGCTCTGATCGTTTACGCGGGCGTTGTCGCAGCCCTAGGTGGCTGGTTTCTGGCCAGTCAGCCACGCGAAGGTGCGCAAGCGGGAGCCGGCATCGATGTGTCGGGCCTCGAGTTATCGGTCTATTCCAGTGACGGTGCAGCGTCCTCGGCAACCGTCTTGGACGGGCCGGCGCACCGTAAGGGTGAAGTGGTCGTCCTCGACTTTTGGGCTTCCTGGTGTGGCCCGTGCCATGTGCAAAGTCGCCTCCTCGGAGACATGGTCGCTGAGTACACGGCGCGCGGAGTCCACTTCTTTGCGGTCAATGTCGGCGAGTCAGAGGACTTGGTAGAGACGTCTCTTAAGGAACACCCCATCGCCTTTCCGGTGCTGATGGATTCCGATGGGTCATCCTCGAGTCGGGCGCAGGTGGCGGGGCTACCCACTCTGATCATCGTTGATCGAGACGGCTCCATTGCGCTCCGGCGTGTGGGGCTAACGTCGGCCCGGTTTCTTCGCGACACCCTGGATGAGCTGCTTGCGGAACCCGTGAGTGCGGCGCCCGCCCTAGCCCTAGGCGGCTAACATTGAACGAATCTGGCGCCGGGCAGGAAGTTCTTCCGACTGCTGTCAATCTCCGCAATTTCTCCATCAAGTGCGGCTTCTGCTCGGAGTATCAGACCTTGTGCGAGTACGGCAGCAAAGATGGTTCAAATGTGTACGTTTTCGAGTGCGAGAATTCCGTCTGCGATCCAGCGCGGAGCCGAACCCTGATCGAGGTTCCGATTGAGCTAGACGAGTACGCCCAACGCGATCCAACTTGGCGACATGGCAAATCCCACACTGGGGGCGCTGAAGAGAGTCCGTAGACCGGCTGGCGGCCGTTCGGGCAGCAGGAACGGTTCTTTTGGCCGGCTGTACCAACCTTCGGTTGGCGCATTGGCGTAGACTCGCGGCGCATCGGGCTTGGCCGTGAAGAGTCGAGTTCCTCATGCACGATTTCGTGCTCCTTGCCTTAGCGCCCTGCACCTGTTGCTTTGGTGCGTCATGCCAGCGGCAAGTGCAACACTGACCAAATACCCAAAGGCACGCTGTGCCTTCAGAGGATGAACCAGAGATGAGCAGGACCGTTCATGTTGTTGGTACCGGGACCATCGGCGAGCCGCTGATCGGCATGCTGACCGACTTCGCGCCCAAGATGGGAATTGACGAAGTGACGTTTCACAAGCGCACGCCGCTAGCGACTGATCGCGCGAAGATCAACCACCTGATGAGCCGGGGTGCAAAGTTGGCCGCGGATGAAGGCGTGCGGGCGGGTTTCGAGGAGCTGGGCCACACGGTGTCCTACCCGACCAGCGAGGCGCTTGAGCGCGCCTCTGTGATCATCGACTGCACTCCGTCCGGTAATGCCAACAAGGACGAGATCTACCAGCACCTTTCCCAACCGTCGGGGTTCTTGGCGCAGGGCAGTGAGTTCGGTTTCGGCAAGCCCTACGCACGCGGAGTTAACGACGATGTCCTGGACGCCGACGCCGATCGGTTTGTTCAGATCGTTTCTTGCAACACGCACAACATCACCACTCTGGTCAAGACGCTATGCAATAGCGAAGATGGATACCTCCTGGACTCGGCCAACTTCGTGTGCATCCGTCGTGCGAATGACGTCACCCAGACGGGTGGGTACGTCCCGTCACCGTCGGTGGGCCGGCACAGTGATCCGCAGTTCGGCACCCATCACGCGCGCGACGCCCATGAGTTGTTCACCACTCAAGGACTCGATCTTGATCTCTTCTCAAGCGCTCTTAAGGTCAACACGCAGTACATGCACTCGATCTGGTTCAGCATCAGGGTGAACGAAGACACCACGGTCGACGAGGTGGTGGATCGCTTGAAGGGGAATCCTCGGGTTGCCTTGACCGACAAGATGGACGCCAATCTCATCTTCAGCTTCGGCAGAGACCATGGTTACTACGGTCGAATCCTGTCGCAAACGGTGGTGGCAATTCCTACCCTCGCAGTGCGCAACAAACGTGAGATATATGGTTTCTGCTTCACGCCCCAAGATGGCAATTCCCTGCTGTCGTCGATCGCAGCCACACTATGGCGGATGGAGCCCGATTGGGACTCCGTCCAAGAACGGCTCCAACCGATTAGTCGGTGGTTGTATCGCGAGATCTAGAAGGCTCCCGCTGTCGAGCGGATTAGCTGACGATGCCCTATGAAGAAACTCACTCCATCAGAAAGAGCCGCCGCTCGCGCTCGCGCAGATGAACTCCTGAGCCGAGCAACGATCGATGTGCGCATCGATCGTCTAGTCGAGGGTGGACTGGGTTTCGGTCGGGTTGAGGGTTTTCCACTATTGGTCGCGCGTGCTGCCCCGGGCGACCTTCTGCGGGTCAAGCTGAGCGACCGTAAGAAGGACTACGCGCGAGCGGAGATCGTTGAGGTCCTCGAGGCCGGTGCCGATCGGACTGATCCGCCATGTGATGTGTACGATCGGTGCGGCGGCTGCGATCTTCAGCACATTCGTGTCGAACGCCAGTCGCAACTGAAGGCGGACGCCGCTGCTGAAACGCTAAGGCGAATCGGCGGTGTGGAGATCGCGACACCGAGGGTGGTTTCTGGTGCTCCGTTCGGCTATCGCTCAAGAGCGCAGCTTCAAGTCAGAGGCCAAGGAGACGAACTCGATATCGGCTTCTTCGAACGGGGAAGCAACCAGCTGGTCCCAACTTTGAGTTGCCCGGTTCTGGTTCCCGGCCTCGAGAAACGCCTTGGCGCGATATTGGTATCGCTGCGCGGCGAGAGTTCCCAAGCGCTCGCGGCGACCGATTCAGAAACGGCCCCAGCCGCTAGCGCTGGCACTGAAGAGGGCGACGCTGAAAAGGCTGGCCCTGAGAATGGTGACACTGCGCAGCTCGGCGCTGAATTCGACAACCCGATTCCTTCGCGGCTCGACCTCCTGCTCGGAGACGATGACACGTTGACGACGGCACCGGCCACCGACAGCCTGCCGCATCGGCCGGTGGTGAGGAAGGTCGGGGATTTCGAGTACGAGCTCGACGCACGCTGCTTTTTCCAGGGGCACGGTTCCCTGATTGAGCAACTGATTACCTTGGCCGTCGGCGACGATCAAGGCGAGACAGTGTTCGAGCTGCATGCTGGGGTCGGTCTCTTTACCATGCCTTTGGCTCGGGCCAATGATCATGTCTTCGCCGTCGAAAGTGATCGGATTGCTGTGCGCTACTTGAAGCGCAACGCCAAACGCAATGAGCTTGAGAACATTGAAGTCAGCCCGACCAGTGCGGAGCACTTTCTACGCTCACTGCTGAGTGATGCTCAGCGCGCAGAAGCACAAGCAGGCGAGCCTCCGCCTCGAGCCGAGCGTTGGTTCTTTGATCCCCCGCGTACGGGATTGTCGAAGGATCTGCTGCACGGCGCATGCAGGCTGAGGCCAAAGCGGATCACCTATGTGTCGTGCCAGCCGCCGACGCTAGCTCGAGACCTCAAGCAGTTGCATCGCTTCTTTGAAGTGGAAGAGCTGACCTTCGTGGATCTCTTTCCCCAGACAGCTCACCTCGAGACCGTGGTTCAGCTCCGAGCTCGCGCAGAACCGCTCCCGGGTCCAGAACCGGACAAGACTGCAGACGGCCCGGGTCCAAGACCCGACGATCGTCGAGGTCCGCGAGGCACTGGCCGAGAACGACGAGAGTCCGGCCGTCCGGTTCGGGCCGGTGGCGACCGTCGCCCCGGTCGGGGAGATGCTCCGGGTCGCGGTAATGGCCCAAGTCGAGGCAATGATCCGCGTCGAGGGGCCGCTCCGACTCAGGGCAGCGATCGCGATCGAACTGGCGGAAACCGTCCTCCGAGACGGTCGAGACCGAACCAGGATGCGCCGAGCCGGCAATCACCCTCGGAGGGTGCAAGCAGTGCTTGGTCGCGTCGCGGGCCCGGTTCTAGTCCCGGTTCAGGCTCGAACAAGCCGCCTCGACGTGAGGATCGACGGGAATCCAGTGAGCCTCGAGAGCGCCCCGAGCTGCGGAGAGTGGATCGCCGCGAGCGGCCCGGCCCGCCTGAACGTCCCGGTCCCCGCGAACGCTCAGAGCGCAAAGGTTCGCCGACCAATCCCAACCGGCCGCAGAGGGACAAGCCGTCTAGGCCTGAGCCAGGAGATGATCCGTGGGCAAACGCTCGCCCTCGTAAGCCGCGTAAACCACCGGAGAGGTGAGCGTGGGAACAGGTCATGAGTTCGGTGCCGAGCTGGCGAAAGAGGACTTCAAGTTCTCGTCTGCACACTTCACCGTATTCGGCCCGAGTCGAGCCGAAGGGCTGCACGGACACAACTACCGGGTGCGCGTCGAACTGTGGGGTCCAAAGCTCAACGCGCTTGGCTTTCTAGCCGACTTCGCCGCAATCAAGACAGTGATCCGAGAACTCTGTGCGCGATGGGATGAGAAAATCTTGATGGCCGATCGAGCGCCCTATCTGCGAATTGCCGAACAAGACGGATCGCTGGAGATCGAGTATGCCGAGCGGCGCTACCGGGTGCCGGTAGAGGAAACCGAATTGTTGGCGGTGACGAACATCACAGTAGAAGCACTGGCTGAGTTGTTTTGGAAGATGCTTGCGGGCGCGGACTGCTGGACTGAAACCAGTGTAGAGCGTGTGCGCGTGTCGATTGACGAGACCAGCGGTCAGGGCGCGAGCTATTGCGCCGCATTGCCGTAGGCTTTAAGCCTGGGCTTCCGCAACTGGTGCTCTAGTCGGTAAGGCTGTCTTGAGTTGTAGTTCCGCAGAATCGAATGTCAGTGAAGGGTAGGAGGGATAGAGATGGCCGATAGTAAGGACCAAGAGCAAGATCCGCGCGTCGATCGCATGTCGGTTCACGTGCGTGGATTGCTCACCGAGCTTGGTCTTGACCTCGAGGACCCCAACTTGCGAGAAACCGACCGTCGGGTCTCGAAGATGTATCTCGAGATGTTTGCGGGTCTCGACGAAGGTGCGCGACCGAAGGTCACCACTTTTCCCAATGACGAGAACTACGAGACCATGGTGATGGAGCGAGATATCCCGTTCTACTCGATGTGCTCGCACCACCTGGTGCCGTTCTACGGACACGCGCACATTGCCTATGTGCCGAGCGAGCGCATCGTTGGGCTGTCCAAGCTGCCGCGCATTCTCGAGTTTTATGCCAAGCGTCCTCAGCTTCAGGAACGCTTGACTGAGCAAGTGGTGCGCTTCATGGTTGAAGAACTCGAGCCGCAAGGAGCCATGGTGGTCATCCAGGCGCGGCACCTCTGTGTCGAGATGCGCGGAGTGAAGAAGTCTGGCGCAATGACGATCACGTCAGCGATCCGCGGCATCTTCCATGAACGACCGATTCGTGAAGAGTTTCTTGACTTGCTGCGGAAGACCTAGGAGGTTGTTTGGACTAGTGAGGCCGACTGTGAAGGTACTCAGTACTTGCGTGGCCGTCGTGCTGCTCGCGTCGTCTGTCCAAGCGCAGGAGTCGTCGCAAGTCGACGACATGAACCCTCTGCTTGGACCCCGGTACGCGCAGTGGATGGTTGGTGCCGTGGGGCAAATCGCGTCAAAACAGGAGCGTGACGAGTTTCTCTTTCTCCGCACCGACGCCGAGGCACAGCAGTTCATCCAGAGATTCTGGGCGAATCCAGAGCATCAGTTGATTCAAGGGATCTTCGACGAGCGCGCAGCAGAAGCCGACCGGGTCTTCACCGAAGCGGGGGTTGCCGGACGCCGGACCGACCGCGGCAAGATCTTCATCCTCTACGGTCCACCGACCAAAGAAGAGATGGAGGAGCTGCGCAACGTAGATGACCCGGATGTCCTCATGTGGACCTACGACCGCAAGGCCACAGGCGAAGGCTTGGATGGCAAGAAACCAGCAAAGACCTATCGCTTCGTCAAGTATGGGGATCTCACGCGCATGTTCCGCAAGGGCGACCGGCTAGATCCGATTGAGCGGCGACGCAGGGATCCACTGCGTCGGTCGATTCGACCGTACCGCTAGCGCTTGCGCAGAAAGCGAGTCGTCGTCTGAACGGCAGCTCCTAGAGGCTACCGACGAACCTGCGGAATCTTTGGCGCTAGTTCATAGGCGACTTGATTGAACAGTCGGTCCTGCAACGATTGCCAGGAAGCGCGCGTGTGCGAGCGAGGTGGAGCCACGATGGTGATCAAGGTTGTAGCGGCCGTCGCGGGCGCCACCTTGATACGCAGCTGGTCGGCCCAGATCAGTGCCCACTGGTGGGTCGCCTCGACCCTTGGATCGAAGGGGATTCTGAGCGTGTTGAGAGCATCGATCAGCGCGCCCGCGATGAGATTGGTCTCGTAGGGTGTTTCGAGAGTGTGAGTGGTGGTGAGACTGCCGGTCGGTGGGTTGAACTGGTCACGAGCCAAGAGTGCCTGAAACGGCGGGTGGTCCAGCGCCAGCGAGAATGCTGGATCAGTGCGCATCGCAACACGCTGGCGCTCGTCGGCGACGATGGCCGCTTCGGCATGGTCGGTTGCGTCGGCGAGGACATTTGCCAGTGCGTAGTTCTTGGCGATCAGTGCGTTGGCCTCAGCCGTGTTGCCAACAGTCAAGAGATAACTGCCGAACTCCTGCCGGGCTTTGTCGACGCGGCCTAAGAGCAACTGCACAGCGCCGATATTGAGGGCGTTTTCGGTGGCGGTGGGATCCAGTTCGCGCGCCTTGAAGAAGGCGTCGAGAGCGGCCTCGCCGTCGCCTTCTGAGAGGCGGAGCGCACCAAGGTTGAGCCAGCCCTGGCGCAACGTCGAGTCGAGCTTCAGCGCCCGTTCGAGGTCGCGAGCGCCTGCTTCGAGATCGTCGCGAAGAAAATGCGCTGTGCTCCGCGCGAGAAGCGCATCTGGATCCTTCGAGGACTTCTTGAGAATCGGTTCGAGAAGTGCGAGCGCAGTGTCGCCGTTGCCCTGATCGAGAGCGCTCTGGACTTGAGTCAGGTCCGCCTGCTGCAATGCGTTCGTCGGCAGCAGCGGGCATAGGCTGGTAACAAGGCCGACGATGGCGAGTGCTCTCAAAAAGACAAGTGGCTTCATCTGTGTGTTCCAGCGAGTGTTTCCAAAGGGCTTGCGGTGCGGTTTTGCGCAGTCCGATCAGACTGTGAAGCGCCCCGTAACTATTCTACGTCCGTACAATGGACTCTGTATGAACAACAACTCTCCCGATGGCATCTCCAAGGACACTCCGGCGGCGCGCTCAGCGCTGACGCCGTCACAGATCGCCGACCTGCTCGCTCGGAAGGTCGTCGGACAGCGGGCCGCTGTCCGCGACCTGGCGATTGCACTGTGTAAGCGTCTCGTGCGCCAGCCATCGGGCAACCTGCTGCTGATTGGCTCTTCAGGCTCCGGCAAGACCACCTTGATGCGCGCGGCCGAGTGGTTCTTGCGTGAGCACACCAGCGCGCCGGTGCCGTTGCTCCGCATTCACGCCAACGTTTTGGGGCGCGCCGGCGAAGAGGGGCGGCCAGGAGAGGCGGTGTTGCACGGCTTGCTCGAAGCTGCCCGTGAGCAGGACCAAGGTGCCGACCAAGACGTCTTGCTCGATCGCGCGTGCAACGGCATCGTGTTCGTCGACGAGGTCGACAAGATTCGCAGTGTGATCGGTACTGACGTCCACTTGGCCGGAGTCCGAGCCCAAGAAGCTTTGCTGACCCTCGCGGAGAACGAGTCGATTCCCATGGTGCTGCCCAGCTGGCTCGGCGGAGAAGAAATCCGCGTTGATTCGCGCGGGCTCTTGTTTGTTGCGGCTGGGGCCTTCGAAGGGCTCTATGACGCCGTCTATGATCGCGTCACCATCGGTGCTGACCGCGGTTCACTCAAGCCGATCACCAAGGTGGTCGATGGTGAGGTGGCGGAAGAGCATCCGTTTGTCCTGGCAGATTGGCTGCGCAGCGAGGATCTCTTCGAGTACGGGATGTCGCCACAGTTTCTGTCGCGCTTCGAATCAGTCACCTTGATGGACGAACTGATTGAGCAAGAACTGGTCTCCATTCTGTTAGGGAACGACGATTCCCCTTACCACCGTGCGTGCCGATACTTCGAGCAGATGGGCTACCAATTGGTGGTCTCACCGGCGGCGCTCGGCGAGCTAGCCCACCGTGCTGCTGCCAGAAAGCGGTTGGGAGCACGCGCCCTGCAGGAGATCTGCCGGCGCTTACTCAAAGAGATGGAGTTCGCCCCGCAAGACCACGCGACCGATGGGATGATCCTGCTAGACGTCGATGATGTGAAGAGGATCCTCGACGTCTAGGGTCGGTTCTTCCAATTGCGGTTAGTCGCGGGCGCGTCTCTCGGTCACTAGGGCTTCTAATCGTCGTCGTCGCTTGATCCGTCGGATCACTTCGGGTACGAGCGATAGAGCCAATAGAGCTACTAGAGCCACCGCGATGTTTCGGATCGCGACCGACCGGCTGGCTTCAGTTGCGCCCACGATTGACTGAGCGAAGTAGGTCCACGCCAGGCTTGTTGGCACCACGGCTAGTGCGGTTGAGAGCGTGAACATCGAGAGCCTGACTCCGGTCAGCGCAAGTAGCGTGTTGGCGATTGCGTAAGGGATCGGCAGGAATCGAAACGAGACCAGGTTCCAGAAGCCGTGCCGATTGAGCTGGCGCTCGATCTTCTTGCGCATTGGGCCGAGCTTGGTGCCGAAGCGATCGATGTTGAGGTCTTCGCCAATCATCTTGGCCAAGACAAAGGTCAAAACGCCGCTGATGACCGTGCTCGCTATTGCGTAGAGCGCGCCAGGAAACGCTCCGTAGACCGCTCCCGTGGTCAACATCAAGAAGGTGACGGGGGTTCCCAGGCAGGCGAGAGTGACGAAGCCGAGGATCAAGATCGGAACGCCGAGCGGGTGGTTCCTGAAACTCTCGAGGAACGCGATCACCTGCTCTTCGTTGAGGTTCTCCTGGACCGCAGGGTGCCGCAAGGCCAAAATGCCCGCGATGACTACAAGGCCTATGAAGGCGGCTCGGATGAGCCCTGCCTTGCGGACTCGCTTGCCTTCACTGGGAGTGACGGCGGACGAATGAGATTCGTCGGGGTGTTCACTCATACGGATTGGTGCTGAAGTTCAGCAACGCTAGACCGAACTCTCCGTGCGATCGCACAAGGGTTCATCAGTGGGGGAGACGCTCTCGTCGTCGCTCTTGAGATTGAGGTAGCCGAACATACGATCTCGAAGCGTCTTTTGAGCTTCGGGGTCGATGAAGTTCAGTCTGAGTTCATTGATAATTCGCACCTCCTCTTCACGCCATTCGCCCCAACATTCGGCGCAGACTAAAGTGAGAACCAGGACTCCATCTTCAGCAGGCAAGGGTGCTTTGTCGAGAGAGTCCCTCTCTAGGCCGCAGCGGGTGCAGTGCAGCAGTGGCACCTTAAGAACCTTCGCTCACGTCGAGTTGACGAAAGTAGTTGAGGGCGCGGGTGAGCCCCTCTTCCAGTTCGACCTGCGGTGCCCAACCGAGAATCTCAGTGGCTCGGGTGATGTCGGGCTGGCGGGTTTTCGGGTCGTCGACCGGTAGATCGAGAAACTCGATGGTGCTGGCGCTGTCGGTCAGTCTGATGATCTCTTCGGCGAACTGAAGAATAGTCATTTCGCGCGGATTACCGATGTTGACCGGATCCGTTTCGTTGCTCATCAACAATCGATAGATGCCGTCGACGAGATCGGTGACGAAGCAAAACGAGCGTGTTTGGCTGCCATCTCCATAGACGGTGAGCGGCTCGCCCCGCAGGGCTTGTTGGATGAAGTTCGGCACCACTCGACCGTCTTTGCGACGCATACGAGGACCGTAGGTATTGAAGATCCGCACGATGCGTGTCTCCACACCGTGGTATCGGTGGTAGGCCATGACCATCGCCTCGGCGAAGCGCTTGGCTTCGTCATAAACCCCGCGTGGCCCCACCGGGTTAACGTTGCCCCAATAGGTCTCCGGCTGCGGGTGGATCAGCGGGTCGCCGTAGACCTCTGAGGTCGATGCGAGAACCAGTCGTGCTGAGTGCTTGTGCGCGAGGCCGAGGGCGTTGTGGGTGCCCAAAGAGCCGACCTTAAGAGTCTGAATGGGCAATTCCAAATAGTCGATCGGAGAAGCCGGCGACGCGAAGTGCAAAATGTTGTCGATCGGACTATCGGTGAAGAAGGGCTTGGTGATGTCGTGCTCAACGAAGGTGAAGGCCTCTTCGTTCATCAGGTGGGCGACGTTGCGTCGATGACCCGTGAGGAAGTTGTCCAGGCATACAACGTGGTGGCCCTCGCTGAGCAGGCGCTCGCAAAGGTGAGATCCCAAGAAGCCGGCCCCACCGGTGACGAGGGTGCGTGTGATGGTCAAGGCTGGTCTCCAGACTGCTGTTCACGGTCGCGTTGCGGTCGACCCACGGAGGTGTACTTGAAGCCTGTAGACGCCATCGCCTCAGGGCCGTAGACGTTGCGCAGGTCGATCAACAGGGGTTCGTTCATGGCACTCTTGACCTTGGCGAGTTCGAGTTTCCGGAACTCATTCCATTCGGTCACGATCACCAATGCGTCCGCGTTTGCGGCGCATTCATAGGCATCCGCGCAGTAGGTGATCGGTGGCAGCATGGGCTTGGCAACCTCCATGGCGGCTGGATCGTACGCGCGAACGATGGCGCCTTCCGCGACCAGGCCATGGACGATGGGAAGCGAAGGGGAATCGCGCATGTCATCGGTCTCAGGCTTAAAGGCGAGCCCCAAGATGCCGATGGTCTTGCCCTCAAGGTGGCCCACGGCACCTTTGATCTTCTCGACCATGCGCCGCTTGATGCGGTCATTCACCGACATCACAGAGTCGACGATCTCCAAGCGCATGTCGTTCTCGCGCGCCAGGTGCCCAAGAGCTTGGGTGTCTTTGGGGAAACACGATCCACCGAAGCCTGGGCCAGGGTGGAGAAACTGCGCGCCGATGCGGCTATCGAGACCCATGCCCTTAGCAACCACTTCGACGTCGGCTCCGACCTTCTCGCACAGCTCAGCCACTTCGTTGATGAATGAGATTTTGGTGGCCAGAAAGCTGTTGGAGGCGTACTTGATCATTTCCGATGTCTCGACGTTAGTGACGACAAACGGTACGTCGGCGACGCGTAGGGGCGAGTAGATATCGAGCATGACCTTTGTCGCGCGCTCGTCTTCTGAGCCGAAGACCAGTCGGTCGGGCTTCAAGAAATCTTCAATGGCTGAACCTTCGCGCAGGAACTCCGGGTTTGAAACCACCGCAAAGTCGGCGTCTTCGCCAGCTTCAGATCGGATGATGTCTGTGATCATCGCTCCGGTGCCCACCGGCACAGTGCTCTTGGTGATGATCACTTTGAAGTCGTTGAGGTTCTCGGCAATGGAGTGGGCGACTTCGCGCACGAAGCGGAGATCTGAAGAGCCATCGTCGCGCGGGGGGGTTCCGACTGCGATGAAGACGGCTTGGGCATCGCTGAGGGCCGCATTCAAGTCCGTGGTGAACTGTAGGCGACCGTTCTCACGATTCTTGCGTACCAGCGTTTTGAGACCCGGTTCGTAGATCGGAATGTCGCCCGCGAGCAGCGTCTCAATTTTTTTTGGGTCCTTGTCGACATTGGTGACTTCGATACCGAAGTCGGCCAGACAGGCGCCGGTCACGAGGCCGACGTAGCCGCTGCCGATGACGCAGATCTTCATGGCACTCCTCAAATGGAAGCATGTTCATGGGGGGCCGCTTGGTGTTGGACCGAGTGGCCGTGGTCGCACCAACTAAGGGCGGCCGGGAGGTCGGAGCCTCTCAGGAGCGGTGCCCAAAGGAGCAACCGAGAACGAGCGGCCAAGTGCGGCCAAAGATACCGCACTTGGTCCACCGGTTCCGTGCGAATCTCCGGGTTTGTAAACAGCGCCCCTGGGAAGCGGAGGCTTAGCGGAAGCCTGCGCCCTGGTTGGCGTCCTCGGTTTCAGCTTGGGCAGCTTTGTACCGTTTCTCGATCCCTTGCTTTTGCCGATTCCTGATCAACCAGCGCAGCATTTTGGAGTCATTGATTCCAACCACAATGTCGTTGATCGCTTCATAGAGCTCAGGCTCGTTGATCATGCGCGCGATCGAACCGTCACCTTGAGCGACGCGGCCGGTGACATGATCGAGGTTGGTGACCACCGACTCGAGTCGCTCGAGGAGTCGGGTAGCGTACTCCTCGTCGTTGACCAAGCGGCCTGCCAAACCCTGTTTCTCCTTGAGATTCTTGGCCACCGAGCCCAAGTCGGCGACCGCTGTCTCCAGACCGCTCAGGGTTCGCTGGAAGCTCTCTTTGGTTTCTTGATCGCTGGTCAAACTCTTGAGCATGCCGTCCCCGTCTTGGATGTCAGCTAGGAGCGACTCTACGGTTGAGACGGACGTCGCGATCTGATTGGCCAGCTGCTCGTCGGAGATGAGGCGCCCCACCGGTCCTTTGCCAGCGTCGATAGTGGTCGCCACGCGGTCAACTGAGGCTAGAGTTTTGGTCAGACTTTCAGTGATCCGAGGGCCACCCTGGCCGGCCAGGAGCTCGCCCACGACGCCTTCACCGCGCTCGAGCCGACCGAGAATGGCGGTCAAGGAGCGGGCGGTAGAGACCACGTAGTCGGCGACGTCTTCGCCTGATCGGATGAGCGAGTCGACGTCGGTGGGCTGGCCGCCGGGGATCTCGCCGCCGGCCTCGATCTTCGGCTCCGTTGAGCTCCCTGAGACGACCTGCACGAATTTGTCGCCGAGAAGTCCGAGGCTCTTAATCCGAGCGATCGAGTCGGTGCGGATCCTGTCAGTGTATTTGGACTCGATCTCAATCCACACCAGGAGCAGAGACTCCTCAACGTTCCGCGACAAGACGATGTCCTTGACTCGGCCGACAACCACGCCGTTGAGTTGAACTGGGCTGCCTTGATCGAGCCCGCCCACGTTTTCGAAGCGCACGGAGTAGGAGCTGGTGCTGGTGAACAGGAACGAGCGCTCCCCGATGACGAGAATGGCGGCGGCCAGGACGATCACTGCTAGAAGAACGGTCAGGCCTACTTTGGTCATACTGGCGTCATTGCGCATCAGTTTCCTCCCTGCCAGCGAGAAAATCGCGCAGCAATGGATCATCAGTTTGTGAAGCTTCTTCCCAGTTGCCAAGGAAGCGGAATCGACCCTGGTCCAAGAAGGCCAGTCGGTCTCCGACCAGCCGGGCCAACGCTAGGTCGTGAGTAACCACTACGCAGGTGACACCGAGCTCGCGCTGATTGTCCCTGATCAGGTGTCCAATGGTGGCTGCGGTCATGGGATCGAGGCCGGTGGTCGGCTCATCGAACAGCACAACTTCTGGGTCCAGGACTAGCGATCTTGCGAGAGCGACTCGTTTGCGCATGCCGCCAGAAAGCGAAGCAGGAAACTTGTCCAGAATGCCGTCGAGTCGAACCCGCTTGAGGGCTTCTGAGACGCGTGCCCTGATCTCGTCATCGTTGAGGTCGGTGTGCTCTTTGAGTGGGAAACCCACGTTCTCGAGAACGTTGAACGAATCAAACAGAGCCCCCGACTGAAACAGCATTGCGATGCGGCGACGCACCGGGTAAAGCTCACGCTCGGTGAGCGAAGAGATGTCCTCGCCGTCAAAGTTGACCGAACCACTGTCGGGCTCTTCGAGCCCGTTGAGTTGGCGCAAAGCGACGCTCTTACCGGTGCCTGAGCGGCCGAGAATGATAAAGACCTCGCCCTTCTCGATGTCGAAGCTGAGTCGATCGAGGATGACGCGCGGTCCGTACGATTTGGTGAGTTCGCGAACTTGAAAGAGTGCCATGAGTGTTGTGGTCCTTCGCCCCTATCCTTCGAATAGCACGAACAACTTGGTCAAGAAGAAGTCAGAGACCAAAACCACGATGGCGGTCCACACCACTGTGTTGGTGGTGGCGCGTCCAACACCGTCTGCACCGCCTTGTGCTTTTAGACCGTTGTAGCAGCCGATGATCGCGATGAAATAGGCGAAGAAGAACGACTTGCCTACACCGCTTAAGATATCGCTCAAGGTGAGGTTACTGGTGACGTCATTGACGTAGACGCCCAGTGGCAAATGCAGTTGGTAGACACCGATCAGCAGGCCGCCGAAGATGCCGATCGCGTCGCCGAGGATGGTCAGTGCTGGGACCATCAGCAGCGTTGCGGCAAGCTTGGGCGCGACCAGCTTTTTGACTGGATCTGTGGCCATCGAGCGTAGTGCGTCGATTTGCTCGGTAACTTTCATGGTGCCGAGTTCGGCGGTCATGCCTGAGCCGATGCGGCCGCCCACGATCAGGGCCACCAGCACTGGGCCGAGTTCGCGGGTCAGGGTTTTGGATACCACCGTGCCGATGTAGTACTTCACCCCAAGTTCGGGAAGTCCGTATGCGGTCTGGAGCGCCAGTACCATGCCGGTGAAAAGGGTGGTGATGGCGGCGACCGGAAGCGATCGCACCCCCAGATACTCCATCTGGCGGAGCCAAAGGCCAATCTCATACTTGGGAGTCACCAGCGCAATGAACGCACGGCCGGTGAGGCTGGCCAGTTCGCCAAGGGTCTGTAAGAAGAAGGTGATTTGACTCAGCATCTAGAACGGTGGTCGAGGAGCAACAACGGAGCATCGGCGGTGAGCGCGAATAGCCGTTCAGGGTAAGAGATTCGAACAGAATGCAGTCTAGCGCTGCTTTCGTTCGCTTTCGCCGGAAGTTGTTGATTGACCCTAAGTTGCTAGCATCACCGCTCACTGAAACCCGCTGCGTGGCTCGCGTGCGCTAGGTCCTTAGAAACGTTCGCTTAATGAAGTTCGCCATCCAGATTCTGGTCCAAGTCTTAGTCACCATTTTCAGCAACGCCTACTGGCTAGTGGGCTCGCTGTTTTTTGCTTCGGTGGCGGCACTCAGCGGCGCAGTGAGCCCGAACAGCACGTTGCCGTTTCGGTGCGCCCGTTGGTGGGGAGGATCGGTGATCCGCTCAGGAGCTGTCCGGATCCGTGCCGAACGCGAAGTCGAGCTCGACCCTGATGCTCGATATGTGTTCTTCGCGAACCACCAAAGTCTCTATGACGTACCGGCGTTGCTCGATACGTTGCCCGTTGACGCTCGATTCCTGGCCAAGAGGTCGTTGTTCTCCCTGCCAATCTTCGGTTTCGCCATGAAGAAGGCAGGGTTCGTGCCGGTCGATCGGGGCGCAGGCGCGGGTGCCGCGAAGGCTGCTTTGCGCGCTGCGTCCGAACAGCTGGAGTTGGGCCGCTCGATACTCGTGTTTCCGGAGGAGACTCGTTCGCTGAGCGGAGAGATTCAACCGTTCAAGCCCGGCGGCCTGCTGATCGCTTTGCGCGCTGGCGTTCAGATTGTGCCGGTGGGTGTGCAAGGGACTCGTTCGCTGCGCCCTAAGGGGAGCATTTTGGTCAAGCCTGGCACGGTCACTGTCCGCTACGGTCGACCGTTCGATGCCAAGAGCGCAGGTGTCCGTGGGAAGCGCGAGGCTCTAGAAACCCTGCGCAACGAGGTCTCGCGTTTGTCGGGCGAGCCGTTGGCTACCGACGGATGAACTCTCTGGTTGGTCCCCTGGTATTGTCCCGGCTCCCTGGTGTCGCGCTAAGAGCGGCTGGCCACCAAATGATCTACTCAAATTCTTCTGGCGCGGTGACATGAACACGCAAGACAACGATCCCCGCGAGGCGCTGGTCTGGGCGGCCCTCAAGACGGTGAGCTTTCCCGGCATGACTCGCGACATTGTCTCCTTTGGTTTCGTGCGCGAGGTTGCCGTGTTCGATGAAGACGGCAGCGCGACAGCCGCGGTCAAGCTCAAGGTCAACACCCACAATCCCGGCGTGGGCGACACCCTGCGTGCTGCAACCGAGGAAGCGCTGGTTGCGCTCAAGGACATCTCACGAGCTCGCGTCTCGGTCGAAGTGGTGGCGCCGGTGAAGCCGGAAGCCGCGCAGCAGAAGGCGATCGCTGCCGATCCGAGTCTGTTGAAGGGGATCAAGTACGTGGTTGCAATTGCCAGTGGCAAGGGCGGCGTCGGCAAGTCTACGGTGGCCTCGAACCTGGCGGTTCGGCTCGCCCAAATGGGCCACTCGGTTGGGCTCATGGATGCCGATATTTACGGCCCTTCGGTACCTTTGATGTTCGGAATCGAAGCTAGGCCGCGGGTGATTGACGAGAAGCTGCTGCCGTTCGAGAAGCACGGCGTACGGGTGATGTCGTTGGGGTTTGTGTTGGATGTGGACACTCCGGTGATCTGGCGCGGGCCAATGGTGATGAAGGCTATCGAGCAGTTGCTGGGCGACGTCGCCTGGGGGGAGCTCGACTTTTTGCTCGTTGATCTGCCGCCTGGGACCGGCGACGCGCAACTCACCTTGACGCAGAAGGTGCCGCTCTCTGGGGCGTTGATTGTCTCGACTCCGCAAGACGTTGCCTTGATCGACGCGCGCAAGGGCTTGGCGATGTTCCGTAAGGTCAATGTACCGGTGCTGGGCATGGTTGAGAACATGTCGGGGTTCGCTTGCCCCAAGTGCGGCGAGGTGAGCTACATCTTCAAGCAAGATGGAGCACGGCATACCGCTGAGGTGTTGGACTGCCGCTTCTTGGGCGGTATCCCGCTCGACCCAGCCATCGTTCGCGGTGGCGATGACGGCGTGCCGGTGGTCGCCGCTGATCCCGATGGTGCTCATGCGTTGGCCTTTGGCAAGATCGCTGAAGCGATGATCGAGGAAGTTGCCAAGGAAGCGAAGAAGCGACCGTCGTTTCAGATTCTCTAGCGTTCCTTTTGGTGTTCTTCAAGGGAGAACTCGGCAGTGTCGATCGCTCTGATTGCTGACGCACACATTGGCGGCCCGGGTGGCCCAGCCGGGCCGTTGGTCGAGCAGCTCGACGCACTTGGGCCTAGCGCGTGCGACAACCTGGTGTTGATGGGCGACCTCTTTCATGTCTGGGTTGGCGACCCACGCTACGAAACTCCAGAGATCGTTGAAGTTGTCGACGCGCTCCGTCGGCTGCGAGGGCGTGGCGTGCGGGTGGACTACATCGAAGGCAATCGCGACTTTTTCTTGAGCGGCAGTATCTATGCTGATGCCTTTGACGGCATTCACCTTGAGTACTCACTCGTTCATGAAGGGCGTCGGTTCTGGTTCGTGCACGGGGATGGTTTGAATGACAACGATCGGCAGTATCGATTCTGGCGGTGGTTGTCGAAGAGTGCACCGACTGAGTTCCTCGTGCGTCGGGTTCCTGGGAACATTGCAAAACGCCTGGTGCACCGCACCGAACAACGCTTGTCGCGTTCGAACTTCAAGCACAAGCAGGAGATTCCGGTGCAGTCGATCCAGCGGTTTGCTCAGACCCGCATCAACACCGATGCAGACGTACTGGTGTTAGGCCACTTCCACGAACCGCACCGTATTGACGTCGCTGGAGGGGAAGTCTGGTTGTTGGATGCCTGGTTCAGGCACCGAGAAATGCGTTGGCTAACGGCGAGTGGAGAGGTGTCGCGTTGATGAGCGAATCTGAAGGCTGGCTCGACCGAGCCCGCGTTGCGGTGCCCGTGGGGCTCACCGTCGATGGTGTCGTGCGGCCGCCGTCCTCGAAGAGTGTCTCGCATCGCATGATGAATTTGACGATGCTCAAGGGCCGAGGTCAGCGGATCATCAAGCTCCTGGCTGCCCAAGACCTCGATCTGTTTCAGGGCGCATTTGCTGCCCGCGGATGGGGTGTTTCTGGTGACGCGCAGGACCTACTGCTTAAACCGGGTGGCTCCTTGGTGCCGGTCAGCGCCGAACCCCCCAGGATCGATTGCGGCAACGCTGGCACGATGTTCCGTTTCCTTGTGGCAACCTGCTGTGTGTTGGACGGCGTCACTGTCGTCGATGGTACCGAGCGGTTGCGGGAACGGCCGATTGCGCCGCTGGTTACGGCGCTGCGTAAGCTTGGCGCTGAGATTGAGTTTTTGGGTCGCGAGGGCTGTGCGCCACTCAGGATCCAGGGCGGGTCACTGCGTGCTGGCCACACCAGTATTGATGCCGGCGAATCGAGCCAGTATCTTTCGGCCTTGTTGATGGCGTGTGGCTTCCTCGACTCAACAACGGTGATCGAAGTGAGTTCCTTGGTGTCGACGCCTTACGTCGATGTGACGCTGGCAGCGATTGAGCGTTTTGGCGCTGAGGCGCCGCGGTGCGAGGTTGCCAGGGCTGGCAGCAGCCGTTGGGTGGTCGAACCCTTCGACTTGAGCGGGCAAGAGCATGACGTCTTCGAGATCGAGGCTGACTACTCGGCCGCAGCCTATCCAGCAGCAGCCGCGATGATCTCTGGCGGCAGTGTGTTGATCGAAGGGCTTGATCCGAGGTCTCCTCAAGGCGATCGGAAGTTCTTGGACGTGCTGGTCGCTGCCGGGGGTGAGATTGAGTGGATGCCTTCGAGTGGAGAACACGCCGGTGCTGTTCGGTTCAGCGGACGGCCGCAGCGTGCTCTGGACGTTGATCTAGGCGACATGCCCGATCAGGTACCGACGCTGGCTGCGGTCGCGGCGTTCTGTCCGGGCACAACCAAGATTCGCAATGTTGCTCATCTCCGTGTCAAAGAAAGCGATCGATTGCGAGCAGTTGCCCTAGAATGGTCGAAACTGGGAATCACAGTTCGCGAGACTGATGACGGACTCGAGATCGACGGTCGGCCTGAATGGTTGACCGAGCCGGTCTCCGGTCCGCCGTCCGCGATCGCGACATACGACGACCATCGCATCGCGATGAGCGCTGCGCTGGTCGGGCTGAAGCGCCCCCTCGAGATCCTTGACCCAGGGGTTGTTGCCAAGTCGTACCCTGAGTTTTGGTTAGACCTTTTTCGACTTCTGCCCACCTAGGCTCATCAGGTTCCTGCTCCGGCACCTGCCGAGCGAGGAACCGATGAATCAAGCTTTGCCTTTGCTCGACAGTGTGGTCGACCCCGGCGCGGGGCTTGGGTAGTTGGTCGGTTTGCAGCACGGCGCCCTGCGTAAGGTTTCGGAGCTTGAGGCTTGCCAAGGCCTCTATGACCGCCACCTGAGCGATGGTCATCGCGTTGGTGTTGTGTTACAGCTCGCCTGCGTGCTTGCGCATGCCCAGCTCAGGCAGTCGACTCTGGCCGGCGTCGAGGATGCTCGCCCCTTGCAGAGCGCCGTGCTCGATGAACAACTGGTGTTGGGCGGACTGGAAATGGTGCCAGGCCGATCGCTGGTTGCAACCCAAACCGTCCTCGAGCGGGTGACGCTCGGGCTGTTTGGTGCGCGCAATGCCGTTGCAGGCCGCGGCCAGGCACGCAAGGCGGTGCGCAAGTTACTGGCCGGCTGGGAGGACCCCTTGATGGAGCAACCAGCGGCGGGGCAGGTGGGCCGAATCCTCAGGGCCGCACCCTTTCTATGGGATGTTCGGTATCAACAGCATCGAGCGGCAATGGTGGCCGTCCATCAAGCCAGCGGCGCTGATCAGGCCGGCGACGAAGCGGAGTATTCCTGGGTTGTCGGTGGCTCGGCGTTTCGCGAGCGTGCTTTGGCCGAATCTCGTGAGCCTCGAGCGTTGGTTGAGTTGGTGACCAGCGAGCGAGCCCGTTCGCTGTGGCGAGGGCGACCACTCGAAACTGAGTCGAAGGCGGCGATGTCACCCACTGACCTGGTAGAGACCGGCCGGTGGCGTCTGGCGCTTGCGCGTTGGCGGAATGCTCCCCCCGAGACTCCTCTCGAGGAACTGACGATGGCCGAATGCCTATACTGCCTTGGTCAGTTCGATGAGGCAGAGCGGATGGCGCGAGATCAGCGTGCTCGCGCCAGCGGGTCGAAGGCACGACCGAACCTGCGATGGACGCTCCTACTATTTCGCTGCGCTTATGAACTGGGCCGGTTGACTGTGGCGTCGCGTGCGCTCAAGGATCTTCTGGAGCGCGAGGCTGATTGGTCGAGTTTGCCTTCGGTCGATCGCTTCGATCTCTACGATACGGCGATTCGACTCCATGCGAACCAAGGAAACTGGGGCGAGGTCAAGGGTTGGATTCAGCGGGCTCTTCGTTGGCGCGGTTCAGGTCGCGCCTATGGACGGATCCTAGCGGCGGAGGCCTCATGGGATCTCAACGATCTCAAGAGCGTCATGCACCACCTGCAAGTCGCAGCCGACCGCGACCCCGAGATCGTCGAAGATTGGCGCTACCAGCAGAGCCTAGGCCTCTTGTTTATTGCGCGACAGCGGCCAGCTGCTGCGATGGCGGCGTTTGAGTCGGCCTTGGCATCGGGTCGTCGTTCGATGCGTGTGTTTGATGCCGGCAAGCTGTGGTCGGGGGCCGTCCTTGCTCGTGCCTTAGGTGAGGACCTTGCCGGTGCCGAACGCGCTTGCCGCCATGCGTTGCGATTGCTCCGCCACTGCGATGGACCGAGTCGTACCACATTGACGCTGTTCAACTTCGCCGAGATACGCACTCGGCGTGGCCGCTTTGAGGGTGTGGAGGAGATTCTCCATCGCTCGATCAGCGAGAACGCGTTGTCGGGCAACCAGCGGGGCGGAGCCATGGACGTTGCTCTGTTCGGACGTCTGCTGATGGCCCGAGGCGACCTCGGTGCCGCCGAGCGACGCTTCAGAGAATGTCTCGACTTGTTAGGCGAGGTGGATCGCGGCGGCAACATCCGCGCTGAGATCGAACTTCTGTTGGCACGATGCTTGGCCTGGCTTGGCCGAAGCTCAGCTGCCAACCGTGCATTGGTCAGGGCCTGCGACGATGGCGATCAAGGGTCCGGCGCCAAAGAACCGGGCACCAAAGCACGCGGCACCAAAGCGCACGCTGAGATCGATCCGCGAGAACTGCCGAAGGGCATCTTGGAACCCGAAGAGCTACCAGCGTTGCTGCTCCAAGCAGGCGCAACTGACGCAGCACAGGCCGCGGCCAGCGGGATTCCCTCGGAACGATTCTGGGTGTCGTTGGCACAGCAGCAATCCGAGCTGGGTGTCGCCAGGCTGTCGGCCGACGAATGGGTGAAGTTGAGCGAAGACCTCGAGCCGTATCGTGCGGCTCGGCTGATCTTTGACGGGTTGATATGCGGCGCACAGATTGATGACGAGGTACTGCAGATGGCGAGCAACGAATTGGAGACGGCGGGCGCGCTCCGGTTGGCGAAGGTTGTGTCAGGTCACAAGGATGGCTCTTGGCAAGCGGTTGCTCAGTTTCTTGAGCGCGCTGACGGTGATGACCAGCTAGAAGAGTCGCTGCGATCGCTCTTTGCGAGCGCGGGTGTGCCCGGTGTGCGGATCGAGGTGGAGGACTCGCGCGAAGTGCGCACCTTGGTGGTTGGTCCCGGCGGGAAGGAGTGCGTCGAGCAGTCGATTTCGGGCGCGCGATTCCGATTCCTCGCACCCGCGTTTGACGGTCGGTCGCGCGCGATGGCGCTGTTGGTCGCTCGCATCCTCAGTTCGCCGCCCAACCTGGCTCTGGACTCGTTCGCGTCTGGGCGGGTTGATTCGGGGTCCTCGCGTTCACTGCCGAAAGGCGTCGTCGGCGAGAGCGAACGACTACTCAAGGCCTACTCCGATCTGGGCCGACTCGCGACCAGTGAGATGCCGCTCCTGATCTTGGGCGAGACCGGAACCGGGAAGGAGAGTGCAGCCCGGTCCGTTCATGATGCGAGTCAGCGCCGCAGGGGTCCGTTTCTGCCGGTGAACTGTGCTGCTTTGGATCAGCATCTTGCCTTGTCGGATCTGTTCGGACATCTGAAGGGAGCGTTCACCGGTGCCAACAAGGATCGGCGAGGTGTGTTCGAGGCTGCGACCGGGGGCACGGTTTTCCTTGATGAGATCGGCGACCTGTCTCTTGGAGCACAGGGTTTGTTGCTGCGCGTTCTTCAAGAGAAGGAAGTGCGACGGCTTGGAGAGAGCACTGCACGGTCGGTGGATGTGCGCATCGTTACCGCCACACATCGCGATCTAGAAGGTCAGGTTCGCGATGGGACGTTTCGCGAGGATCTTCTGTATCGGCTCAACACGGGGATCGTCACTCTGCCGGCGTTGCGCGAGCGAGGACACGACGTCTTGCTGCTGGCAGAGCACTTTCGCCTCGAGTTCGGGCCAGAGCTCAAATTCAGCGAGGGCGCGCTTAGTGCGATGCAGCGGTTCGATTGGCCGGGCAATGTGCGGCAGCTTCAGAATTTCGTGCAACGAGCGTGCGCGTTGGCTCGCGGGCCGTTGATCGACGCAGAGCACCTCGCTTTACAGGAGGTCGAGGCGCTTGCCGGGTGGCACGAGTGGTTGGAAGACATGAAGCGAGAGCGGCTGGTCCTGGAGCTCGAAAGGCATGACGGGAATCAGTCGGCCACTGCTCGGAGCCTAGGTTTAACGCGCCAAGCGTTGTCCTATTTGGTCCGGCAATTGGGTTTGACTTAGCGGTGTCAGTCGAATCCCAGACACCGATACATAACCAAGGGGAGTCAAGAGTTGGAACGATCCTTGCTCTGATGGTTATTGCGAGAACCAGGATCGAAGCCGATCTCCGTAATGCAATCTACAAAACGCAGGTTCTCGGTGTTTGCTGTGTAACTTGGTGTCGGAGATGCTGAAAGATGTTGACAAAAATTGCCAGTCGAGTCCGACCCCGCCTTGATCGTTCCGAACGATCTCGGGGGTTCACGTTGATCGAGCTGCTTATCGTTGTGGCGATCATCGGGATCATTGCGGCGATTCTGATTCCTAGCCTCCTTGATGCCTTGCAAAAGGCGAAACAACGTAGAGCTATGACTGACATGCACATCATCGGTACGGCCTGGATGTCGTGGTTGTCCGACGTTGCGGGTGCCAGCGCCGCTGGCCGAGGCTCATCGGAGGGGGGCAGGGAAGTCGACTTTGCAGCGGTGTTCGATGTCAGCACCCATGAGAGTGTGGTCGAAATTTTGGTTCCGCAATATGCACTTGAGATTCCGTCGCGAGACCCTTGGAATTCCTACTACGAATTCCGGTCGGCGTCCGATCCGCTAGCGACCAACTTTCCATTTGGAATGCGCTCCTCGGGAGCGGATGCGACGTTCGACGGTGACACCTATCAGCAGGGGAAGTTCATCGCTACCGACTATGACCAGGACATCGTTTGGGCGGCGGGGTATTTTGTGCGTCACCCCGGTGGGGTAGGCCCAACGACGCCAACGCCCTAATAGCCCGTTGCCACCACTGGGCTGACGTGACCAGAGCGGCAAAAACTCGGATATTCAGTATCTACTAGTTCTTTCGGTCTCTGTTGAGTTAGACTTTTCTTTGGATTTGATGTGAATCCAAAAAAAGAGCTTGTCCCGAAGGGGGCCTAGTTGTGAAGCACCTCCGAGCGTGGTTTGTCCATGCTTATTCCTTTTTGCGGTTGTGCCGCGGTGCCCACTTCGAGGCTCGGGAGTTGTCCCGCTCTCAACCTCTTAGCTCAAGGAGATTACGTGAGTGCACGTCGACGGAAACTATTGACCCTTTCAGAGGTGTCGAAACGAACCGGCATTTCGATGCCTACCCTTCAAAAGTACAAACGCCTCAACGCTTCAGATCTCGCCTCAGTCGGCGAGGGCCGCAAGCAGCGATACCTGTTGGAGTCACTGCCAGTGTTTGAGCGCCTCAGGCGCGAGGGATTGGCTCGTCGCGGAGGTGGAAGCCACTCTTCCGAACCGCGCACGACCAAGCCGAAGAGCAGCAGCGGATCCAGGACACCCTCGGGCCTACTGTCCTTGCAGCGGATCAAAGAGATCACAGGTATCTCCTATCCAACCTTGCTTCGTTACGTCAGCCTTCACCTAGACAAGATTCCTCACGTTGGGGAGGGGCGCAAGCGGCGCTATCCCAAAGAGGCAATTGATGTCTTCGTAGATCTGCGCAAGAACAGTCCGCGTGGCCGCAAGCCGAAGGCCGGTTCCCCGTCCGCTAACGCCCAGGCCGCCAGTGCATCGGCTCGCTTGGAGAGGAAGATCGTGGAGTTGCAACGTTCGCAGGTGCAGTTGGAACGGCAAGTCCGTGAGTTGGCGGAGTACTTGCGGCGGCCTGTCGTGTTGACGATGAAGCGCTAGTCGCCTTTGGTGCGGGCGCACCGTAAGGGACGATCCGGTGTCGAGCGAGGACTGCCTAGTCCCTCTTCATCCGAGTTGAGTAGCGGTCTGCCCGCTTGCGGTTGGTGCGACGACCTTAACCTTAGAGGTTGAGGTGGTCCCAGCCGTTCGCAGCCAGGGCGTGCCTCGCTTGTCCGTTCATCAAGCGAAGCCCTTCGCTCTTCTCAGTAACCTTGCCGATCTTTGCTAACTGAGGGTGATCCAAACTGAGGATCCGCTTGGCGAGCCTGGTCGGCGCGGAGAAGGCCAGAGCGTAGTCTTCGCCGCCGCTAAGCTGGATGGTGAGTGGCGCGCTCTCGAGGTGGCGGCAGAGGGCTGTGAAGGCTGGTTTGCTGGTCCTGGATTCGATCGCGGGTTGGTCGAGTTTGAGGCCTACATTGCTCTTGTCGGCCAGGCGATGGAGGTCTTGAGCAAGGCCGTCTGAGATGTCGATCGCGGCGATTGAACATCTCCTGCTAGCCAACCACTGCGAGATGCCAAGCTCTGGTGAAGGCTGGAGGTGTTGGT
This sequence comes from Acidobacteriota bacterium, assembly GCA_029263415.1. Classification (GTDB taxonomy): domain Bacteria; phylum Acidobacteriota; class Thermoanaerobaculia; order Multivoradales; family Multivoraceae; genus JAJCXN01. The sequence continues at coordinate 321,673 of JAJCXN010000015.1, read as the reverse complement.
TGAGACAATGCCGAGCGTAAGTCTTCAGGTGAGCAGGGATGCCTCGAGGAAGAGAGATTCTTTTGCCTCGAAAGTGCGCGCCCGCTCTAAGGAGTCGCAGTCCCAACGCTGACTCTCCAAGGCTACCGGCGAGCCATAAGTCTTGGCCCTGGCGGGCGTTGGTTCGAGTCAAGAACTGACCGCGCGCTAGTCGTGTGCCGGTCGCGGTGAGAGTGCACTCCACATGCTGTGAAGAGGAGAGGTCGCCGCCCACAAGCTCGATCTGGTAGTGAGCGCACGCTTCAAGTAGAGCGACGAAGAAGGCCCGGCGATCGAAATTTGTCGGCGCCGCCAGTGTGCACAGCGCGTGGTGCGGTTTTGCGCCCGTGGCTGCTAGGTCTGAGAGGTTAACCGCTAGCAGTCGACGAGCGATGACAGCTGGAGGTGTGCCGGGAAGGAAGTGGACACCCTCGCGCTGACTATCGACCGTGGTTGCGGTCGCTCCTAGCCGAGGGAGGAATGCGGCATCGTCGCCGATAGCGGGCGCCTTGAGGGCCAGCCACCGAGTGAGTTCGTCTTCGGACTGAAAGCTGGAGTGAGCCATGCTGGCTAGTCCGGGTTGCTAACTAGCGGGCCCGGAGGGCGTGCTGGATCACGGCCGCCATGTCTTGTACCGGCAGGACTTCGATCTGGTTGCCGATGTCGGCAGTGATGTCTTCGAGGTCTCGCCGGTTGGCCTCAGGAATGAGTACTTGCTTGACCCCAGAATTGACCGCAGCCAGCAGCTTCTCGCGGAGCCCGCCGATCGGCATCACTTCACCGCGAAGGGTGAGTTCGCCGGTCATTGCAACTTGGCGTTTGACCGCGCGTTCCGACAAGAGCGACATGAGAGCAGTTGCGATGGTGATGCCTGCGGAGGGTCCATCCTTGGGCACGGAGCCCGCTGGCACGTGAATGTGGATGTCGTGGTGGGCAAAGAAGTCGGCGAAGGTTGTGTCGGGTGCTAGCGGCTTGCTTGTGCGCTTGCGCGAGCGTGTTGGCGGATTGGTGGCGAGCAGAGCGCCGGCGTTGCCGCGAGCGAAGCTCAACGCAGCCTGCGCAGACTCGCGCATGACCTCGCCGAGTTGGCCGGTGAGCACCAGCTTTCCTTTGCCAGGCACAGCGGTCGTCTCGACCAGGAGCAAGTCGCCACCGGCTGCTGTCCAAGCGAGCCCGGTCGCGACACCGATGCGATCTCGGTCCAACAAGTGTTCACTGTAGTGGCGGGGAGGGCCGAGCCACAAAGCAACCCGCGCGGCGTCGATCGACGTCGGCTTTTGCCGGCTCGTAGGCGATGCGCCTGTTGGGGCGCCCGTAGGCGATGCGCCCCTTAAGGCGCCCGTAGGCGCTGCGCCCGCCGACGACGGCTCCCGGGTCGCGACTTCCATTGCCACCTTCCGGCATAGCGCGCCGAGTTCTCGTTCAAGCGAGCGGACGCCCGATTCGCGTGTGTAGTTGTCGAGGACAGCGTGTAGGCCTTTTGGGGTGAATCGGATCAGGCTCTTGGTCAGCCCGTTCTCTTCGATTTGCTTGGGGATGAGGTGACGCTTGGCAATCTCGACCTTCTCCTCGCGTGTGTAGCCGGGAATGCGGATGATCTCCATGCGATCCCGGAACGCCGGTTGAATCGGGTCGAGCAAATTCGCGGTTGTAATGAACAAGACCTTGGACAGGTCGTAGCCCACCCCTAGGTAGTGATCGCGGAAGGAGTGGTTCTGTTCCGGATCGAGGACTTCAAGCAGCGCCGACGACGGGTCGCCACGGTAGTCGGCGCCAACTTTGTCGATTTCATCGAGCATGAAGACCGGATTGCCGACGCCGACCTGATGGAGACCCTGCAAGATGCGACCAGGCAAAGCGCCCACGTAGGTGCGCCGGTGGCCGCGGATCTCAGCCTCATCGCGGACCCCGCCGAGCGACAGGCGAATGAACTCTCGGCCTAGGGCCCTTGCGATCGAACGCCCCAGCGAGGTCTTGCCGACGCCCGGTGGTCCGACCAAACACAAAATGGGGCCCTTGGCGTCGGGCTTGAGCTTGCGCACTGCCAGGAACTCCAGCATCCGCTGCTTGACTTTTTCCAGGTCGAAGTGATCTTGGTCGAGGATGGTCTTCGCGCGTGCAAGATCGAGGTCGTCTTCGGTGCCCTGGTTCCAGGGCAAGCCGGTCAGCCAGTCAAGGTAAGTGCGGATGACTGAACTTTCAGCACTGTCAGGATGTGTCCGTTCGAGTCGGCGGATCTGACGTTCCATCTCCTCGAGGGCTTCTTGCTCGATGCCTCGAGCTTTGGCCGCCTTGCGATAAGCGGCGACATCCTCGGCTAGGTCGTCGCCTTCGCCGAGGGCCTCTTGGATCGTGCGCAGTTGTTGACGAAGGAAGAACTCGCGTTGGCCGCGGTCGATTTCGTCGCGTGCCTGGGTAGTGATCTCGTGCTGCATCTCGAGCAGCAACACTTCTTGGGTCAGCAGCGCGTTTACCGTCTTGAGCCGATTGAGTGGGTTGCGATCTTTGAGGATCTTGTGTGCCTCATCAGCTGCAATATCGAGATTGCTGGCGATCAAGTCTGCGAGCCGGCCGGGTTCTTCGAGGTTGGTCGCAATCACCATGACCTCGGATGAGATGTCCTTGCCTAGACTGACTGCGCGCTCGAGGTTCTCTTTGATACTGCGAATCTGCGCGTCCGCGGTGTCGGTAGGTGCGGCGTCGGTGTCTTCGAGGATCTCAATGCGTGCTTCGAGGAATGGAGTCGTTCGGCCAAAATGGGTCGCACGCGCGCGGGCAAGGCCTTGGACCAAGATGCGCACCCGGCCGTCCGGAAGCTTGAGCATGCGCATCACCAATGCGGCGGTACCGATTGGTTCAAGGTGCTCTGGGCTCGGGCTCTCTACGTTCTCTTTTTGGGTGCACAACAAGACGATGCGCTGTTCCGCGAGCGCCCGTTCGACCGCTTGAATGCTCGCGTCGGGGCCGATTGAGAGGGGAACAATGATGTACGGAAAGAGCACCGACTCCTGGAGCGGTAACACGGGTAGGACGTCGGGAATCTGATTCGGGTCGAACGTCTCGTAGGTCTCGGGTTGAGTCGACATCTAAGTCGCCTTTCCTACCAGTGTCCGCAACTCGCGCATGAAAGCGTTGATGTCTTCGAACTCTCGGTACACCGAGGCAAAGCGCACATACGCAACCTGGTCGAGACTCTTGAGTCGGTCCATGACCAATTCACCCAGTTCGCGAGTATCGAGTTCACGGTCCTCTCGCGAGTGGAGCTCAGCCTCTGCGGCGTCGACGATTTGTTCGAGTTGTTTGATTGAAACCGTGCGTTTCTCACACGCCTTGAGCAATCCGGAAAGCAGCTTGCTGCGATTGAACTCTTGCCTCGAACCGTCGGCCTTGACCACCCGATAGGCGATGGCTTCGATCTGTTCATACGAGGTGAAGCGGCGGTTGCAGGCTAGACACTCTCGCCGCCGCCGGATGGTGAGGCTGTCCTTGCTTTCCCGCGAGTCGACCACGCGATCATCAGTACCCGCACAGAAGGGGCACTTCAACTACCGTCCCCCGAAACTCGCCGGGTCCGAATCAGGTTCACTCGTCGGAGTCACTCTTGCGACTGCCGGATGGGTCGAGGGCGATTCGCAGGTTGAGCAGCAGATGCTGGATGGATTCAGGGTCGTCGACCTGGATGGCTTCGTCAAAGGTGTCCACAACGGAACGATTGCCGTCTTCAATCCGCAGACGGAAAGAGATTCGTCTTGCCTGTTCAAGCGACTTGAGACTTGGGTGGAAGGCCACGGAGTGTTCTAGTTCTCGGCGCCCATTGCCGCTCATGTGGTCCGGTCGCGCCGCCGGCGCATCGGTGAAAAGGGAGCCTGTACCGAGCGTGGCCTCGCCTTCCGCTAGTCCCAATTCGCTGCTGTCTCCGATCGGTTCGAGGTCGAACTCGATCTCGGGGTTAGGTTGGCCCAACTCAGCACTGCCCGCGTCGGCGGTGTTGGATTTGAGGGTGTCTTGGCCGTCGACGATCGCGGCGTGCTCTTTGGTGCTGGCCTCAGTGTCGGGCGGCAACTCACTGACGTCAAAGGCTCCGCTTGGATTGGGCTCAGCGTCTGAATCGTCGTTGGCGGACTGCGTCGTTGTTGACCGTGGTGCGCTGGCGCGCGAGTCGCTCTTCTGGCCTGCCTGCTGGCGAATCTTCTCAAGTTCGGCCAGGATGTCGACACCGCTACGGCGACTCGCTGTCTGACTGTTTGAGGTTTCCTTAGCCTTCTCTTCTTCCAGCTTCTCGTCGGCTCGGGTCTCGGGTTCGGGCTGAGGCTTGGCAGCCTCTGTGGGTGGGGCCGGTTCATCGACGACATCAACGGTCGGGCTCAGCATTGGTGCTACGGCTGCGGGTGGACGTACAGGTGGCGGACTCGGCGGGTCGTCTGTTGACGTCTCTGTTAGTCGCTTCTTCAGGCCCACGAGTGTGAGCTTCGAAATGCCGCGCAACGTGTCGAAAACGCCAGCGCCGGTCAAGGCCGAAGCCTCGAAGCTAGGCCAACCTCTTCCATTCAAAGAAGCTTCCAGATCTTCGACCGAGCTGATGTCTGCGAGGTCGCGCTTGTTGTATTGCAGCACGATCGGCACGTCGTCGAAGGTCAGGCCGATCTCGTCCAGATTGGCCTCCAAGTTGGCCAGAGACTCGACGTTCGTTTGCTCCATTGCGCGCTGTGAGTCTGCGACGAATACCACGCCATCGACTCCCTTGAGCACTAGCTTACGGGTGGTGTTGTAGAACACCTGGCCGGGCACGGTGTAGAGCTGTATGCGAGTCTTGAAGCCCTGGATCTTGCCGACTTCAAGCGGTAGCAGATCGAAGAACAGTGTTCGATCAGTTTCCGTTTCCAGAGACACCATCTCGCCACGCGAGCCACTCGAGGTGTGGCTATAGATGTGCTGGAGATTCGTTGTCTTGCCGCACAGACCAGGGCCGTAGTAGACGACCTTGGCCGCCATCTGCATGGTGCTGTAGTTGAAGAAGACCATTAGCTCTTAGTGTTGGAGAGGAGAGGAGCCCAAGTCAGAGTTCAAGAAGGTTTAGTCGGGTGAGCGACTGGCAAGGCAACGAAGGCCGAAGGCCGCAAGAATAGGGGGAGCAGGACCAGCAACAGGTGATCCTATCGAGGCTTGCGCATTAATGCACTCGTCTGGAGAGCCGAAGACGCGTCTCATTTCCCCTCTGCGGCAACGGTTTTTGCGCTGACAGGACAGGTTACCATTGGCACAGAGGGCCTTCAAGGTAGGCACCGGAACAACAGTTGCCATAAGATCATGCGGTTTTGGCCCTTCTGCCTTCGTTTGAGCGGTCGCTGCGCGACTTTGCTTTTGGCCCTGTCGTCCGGTTGCCGGACCACAATCATGGGTGCTTAACTGAAGCACGGGGAAGTTGACGTTGTCGTTCTCCGAATGGAGTCCAGGTTCCGTGTCCCACTTTCGATGCCGATGATCCTCAAAGAAAGAGAACAAGCAATCCTCCACGAGGTCATTGAGACCTTTCTGGAGGCTGGTGAGCCGGTGAGTTCGCTGCGACTAGTGCGCAGCGACCGGCATGGGCTGTCCGCCGCCTCAATCCGGGCGGTATTGGCCAACCTGGAAACGTTGGGGCTACTGCGCCAACCTCATACCTCAGCTGGTCGCGTTCCCACTCCGCTGGCATACCACTTCTTCATCGATTCTCTGATGCAGTCTGAAGGCGTGTCCGGTGAGATTCGTAGAGAGATCGATGAAACCCTCTCCGGCGTGCGCGCCGACCCGGAAGAGATGGCGAGCGAAGCGTCGAAGCTCTTGTCCAAATTCTCTCGCCAAGTTGGGATGGTATTGACCCCGGACCTTGGAAGCGCGGTCTTGCACCGAGTCGAGTTTGTCGGCTTGAGTGATCGACGCATTCTGTGCGTGACCATCTCGAGCACCGGTTTTATTGAGAACAAGGTGTTTGAAGCTGACGAACACGTCAGCCGGGACGAGTTGACGCGCTTCTCTAACTACCTCACAGAGAACTTCCGCGGATGTACGCTGTCCGAAGTTCGAGAGCGTCTGGTCGAGATGATGGACGACGATCGAGGAGTGGTCGATGATCTCCTCTCGGGCGCAGTCAAGTTGGCACGCGGCGGGATGCTCACCGAGCCGAATCAAGAACTCGTCATGGACGGGGCCGAGTCACTGCTGGCTCGGCCAGAATTGCATGATCTTGAACAAGTTCGCCGCTTGTTCGATACGTTCGCAGATCGAGCACGCGTAGTGACGTTGCTCAATCGATGCCTTGAAGGGCCGGGGGTTCGGGTCTTGATCGGTGAAGAGAACGACCTGACCTCGGATCTCGATTTTTCACTGATCGTCCGTGGTTACCACATAGCCGGTCGAAGGATCGGTACAGTTGGGGTCTTCGGCCCATCGAGAATGGCCTATCAGCGCCTGATCCCGTTGGTCGACTACCTCGGTGCTCGAATGAGTCGTTCGCTCGAAGTCCCAAACTAATTTGAATTTGCTCCGCCCAGAGCTCTGGCCGATCATTGCCGGCTTGCTCGATTCGATGGGGCTCTTGCCTACTACCACCTGAAAATGAACCAAGAAGAAGAGCAAGAGCCGACCAACAGGAAGGCCTTCGATCTTGAGATCGAGACAGAACCTGATACCGACGAGATCATGCGCGAGGCTGTTCAAGCTGTCGAGGCCGTTGGTTCCGTGCGCCGTGATGGCGAGTTGGAGGATGAATCGGAAGCCACTGGCTCAGCGGCGCAGGCAGACGAAGGCGTCGATGTGCAAGCTGGCAGCGATACCGAATCGAGTGACACCGAAGCGTTGCAGCTGAGGCTCAAGGAGGCGGAGGAGCGGGCTATGCGCGCCCTGGCCGACTATGAGAATTTCCGGCGCCGCGTCGAGCGAGAGCGCGTTGAGTACGCACGCTATGCGGCAGAGAACGCCCTTTTGGAGTTCTTGCCTGTGCTTGACAACCTCAACAGAGCGCTTGAAGCCGAGGGTGATGCAACTGACCTGAAGCAAGGTGTCGAGATGATCCAACGGCAGACGGTGGAGCTCTTGGGCCGTTTGAACGTGGTCGCTGTGCCTTCTGTCGGTGAGCGGTTCGACCCTTCAGTCCACGAGGCCGTCGCCAAGGCCGAAGATAGTGAAGTCGATCAGCCAACGGTCGCAGAGGAGTACCAGTCAGGCTACCTGTTGCATGATCGGTTACTCCGTCCATCCATGGTTCGTGTTGCGCTGCCGATCGAGCGCGAGTCGCGGGCCGCTGAGGCAGCGCGGGCGGAGCCTGCAGAGACAGGGGCCGAGACCGAGGAAGCGAACGACGCTGGGCGAGGCGATTCAGCGGGCGGTGCCGAGGAAAGCGAGCGGGAATCGTGAGCCGAATTCTCGGGATCGATCTAGGTACCACCAACAGCTGCGTAGCGGTCGTTGAAGGGTTGTCGACACCACGCGTGCTCGCCAATCGAGAAGGCTCTCGGACCACTGCTTCGATCGTCGCTTTCGCTGAAGATGGTGATCGGTTGGTTGGTCAGATCGCCAAGCGTCAAGCCATCACCAATCCACAGAACACAGTGTTCGCCGTCAAGCGTCTGATCGGTCGCAAGTTTGATGACCCGCAGGTTCAGCGAGCACTCGACGTGCACCTGCCCTATCCGTTGGTCGAATCTCAAAACGGCGACGTCAAGATTCAGATTCGCGATCGTAGCTATAGCCCTGAGGAGATCTCCGCGATCATTCTCCAGGAGTTGCGTGGTTTTGCTGAAGAGGTGCTGGAGGAAGAGATCACCGAGGCGATCATCACTGTGCCAGCGTACTTCGATGACTCGCAACGTCAGGCCACGCGCGATGCGGGCAAGATTGCGGGGCTGGAGGTGCTTCGGATCATCAACGAACCTACCGCCGCCGCGCTCGCTTATGGTCTCGATCGCAAATCGGGCACCGAGAACATAGCGGTCTACGATCTTGGCGGCGGTACGTTTGATATCTCGGTCATGGAGTTGTCTCAAGGCATATTCGAGGTCAAGGCCACTAACGGCGATCCTGATCTGGGTGGTGAGGATTTCGACCGCCGCATCATGGAGTGGTTGGTAGACGAATTCGAGCGCGAAACCTCGATTGACTTGCGTGGCGATCGCATGGCCTTGCAGCGCCTGAAGGAAGCGGCCGAGCGGGCTAAGTGCGAACTGTCGATGAACGACGAGGCGGCGATCAATCTGCCTTTCATTTCGGCGGACGATTCAGGACCGCGGCATCTCGCACGTTCACTAACTCGAGCTCATTTCGAAGAATTGGTGAGAGACCTCGCTGAACGAACAAAGGGGCCGTGCATCGACGCCCTCGAACAGGCCGGTCTTTCCGCAGACAAGATCGATCAGGTGCTGATGGTTGGCGGACAGACCCGATCGCCGATTGTCCGCCGCGCTGTCACCGAGGTCTTTGGCGACAAGCTCAACGACGACATCAATCCCGACGAAGTGGTCGCGATGGGCGCTTCCATTCAAGGCGGCATTCTGCAGGGCAATATCAAAGATGTTGTGTTGTTGGATGTGACCCCTCTGTCTTTGGGCGTAGAGACCCAGGGCGGCTTGTTCACGCGCTTGATCGAACGCAACTCGACCATCCCCACCAAGGCTGCTCAGATATTTACCACGGTTGTTGACAACCAAGATACTGTGCAGATCCACGTGGTCCAGGGCGAGCGCGATTTAGCCGCTGACAATCGGTCTCTAGGGCGCATCGAGTTGGTCGGGATCGCTCCCGCACCGAAAGGCATGCCGCAGATCGAAGTCAATTTCGCGATTGACTCAAACAGCATCCACACGGTCTCTGCTCGGGACATGGTGACCAATCAACAGCAGACGATCGAGATCAATCCGGCAAGTGGTTTGTCGCCGGACGAAGTCGAGCGTCTGGTGCAAGAAGCAGATGAGTTCCAGCGTGCCGATCGCGAGCGCCGCGAGTTGCGCCGCGTGCGCAATCGGCTCGAGGGAATGATCTATACCAATGAGCGCGTATTGGATCAATTCGGCATGGCTCTTAAAGAGGCCGACCAACGCCGCATCAAAGACATTATGGTGCACGCACGCACTGCGTTAGGAAGCGAGGATCGAGTGGAGATGGAAACCGCCATCTTTGACCTCAACTCGCTCTCGCGCACGTTGACCGACCTCATGCTGGATCAAACGGGAACTGACGACCTAGCCTAGGCATTGAGCGCTGCGAGCAACAGCGACAAACACTTGATCTCACTTCTTAGGTCCTGGACTCGCTGACCGCACGAAGCGTGAAGCACAGAGAAAATTCGAATGGCAAAACGTGACTACTACGATGTCCTGAGCGTTGAACGCTCGGCTGACGAACGCGAAATCAAGAAGGCCTATCGCCGCTTGGCGATGGAGAACCATCCGGACAAGAATCCTGGCGACGCCGCTGCTGAGGAGCGCTTCAAGGAAGCGGCCGAGGCCTATGCGGTGCTGTCAGATTCGCAGAAGCGGGCTCGCTACGACCAGTTCGGCCATTCAGGCGGAGGTTTTCAAGGCGGGTTTGATCCGTCGACCTTCTCCGATTTCTCCGACATCCTTGGAGACCTGTTCGGTTTTGGTGGGGGTGGCGGCGGTGGCCGACGGTCACGCACAGGTCCCGCGCCCGGTGCCGATCTTCGCTACGACCTGCAGATCAGTTTCCTAGAAGCTGTTCGGGGCACTGAGCCCAAGCTACGTATCCCCCGTCTCGAGCATTGTGAAACTTGTGGAGGCAGCGGCGCTGAAGGTGCGAGTCAGGCTGAGTCTTGCGATACCTGCGGCGGTCGCGGTCAGGTGCGGTTCTCGCAAGGGCTGTTCACGGTGGCGCGCACCTGCCATAAGTGTCAGGGGCAAGGCTCCGTCATCAAAGACCCGTGCAAGACATGTCACGGTGAGGGCTTGGTCGAGCAAGAACGCTCACTCGAGGTCCGCATCCCAGCCGGGGTCGACACCGGTGCGCGGGTGCGGTTGCGCGGCGAAGGTGAGCACGGTCGCCGCGGAGGGCCTGCCGGTGACTTGTTCGTGGTGCTGCACGTGGAAGAGGATGAGCGCTATCTGCGCCACGGCATCGACGTGGTTACCGAGGAGACGATCTCGTTTCCTCAAGCGGTGTTCGGAACCACTTTCGAGATCGAGACGTTGCAGGGGTCGGCGATGGTGGACGTTCCCCCGGGAACCAAGCAAGGTGCCCAGTTCGTGCTGCATGGCAAGGGTATTCCCAAGTTGGGATCGCAGAGCTTTGGTCGACACGTAGTCCAAGTGCTGCTTGAGGTGCCCAAGCCCCGCGATCTCTCAGAGGAAGAGGAAGAATCCCTGCGGCGCTTCGCCGAGCTTCAAGGAGTTGAGGTGAAAGAGAAGTCGTCACTGAAGAAGAAGGTCAAGGAACTCTTCTCGTAAGCCTGTGCGGTGAAGGGACGCTGAGATGGCACATCCTGGATCAAGAGGCCTCGGTCCGACTGAATCGCGTCCTCACAAATCGAAGGGCACGCTCGCTGCCCAGTTTGCAATCGGTGGTGCTGAGGGTGAGGGGATTGAGTCGCTTCAAGCGCTACTCTTCGGCTTGGGCGCTCTGGGAATTTGGGAACAAGGTGCCAGCGACTTCGAGTCGGCGGGTGGCGCTCGTGCGACGCTGAATGCCTACTTTGCTGACCATCAATGGTCGCGAGCGTTCGCCGCGCAGCTGGGAGGCCTGGGTAACGCCCAAGGATGCAAGTTCGAAGGCTTCGAGCTGATCATCGATCGTGATTGGATGGCGACACATCGGGGCCTGGCGCAGCCGGTAGCAGTCGGTCGGTTCATTATCGACCCACGCGAGCCCGATGATCATCTGGGAGCTGAAGATTCCGACCTGCAGGTCGTGGTCAGTGAAGACAGTCTTGTGATCCAAGTCCCAGCGCGCCGCGCCTTCGGAACGGGCTCGCATGAGACCACCCGCTTGGTCTTACGATTGATGCAGCTGGCCGATCTGGTCGGCAAGCGAGTGCTCGATGTCGGTTGCGGCACCGGAGTCCTGAGCTTTGCCGCGCACCACCTTGGCTCGAAGAGTGTGGTCGGGTACGACGTCGACCCGGTCTCGGCGGTGCTGGCGGTCGAGAATCGGGCGCTCAACGGGTTGCCGACTTCGATCCAGTTCTTCGCGGGCACTGCCCATGCCTTGGGTGATTTTGCCGGAACGGTTGGCGCCTTCGACGTCGCATTGGTGAACGTGTTGCCTGAGAAGATCGAACATCAAGAGGCGGTAATCGGGGCCGCGACTGGTTCCCCCGGCGAGATTGTGGTCTCCGGTCTACTCGATGGCCACTCCTCTGCAGCCTCTGCACTTAAGCGATGGTGCGACTGCGGGTGGTCTGAAGTCGATCGGTTGGTAGAAGGTGAATGGCTGGCAGTCCGTTTACGTCGAAGCGGGTCCGCGGGGTGACCGCGCGACTCCTGGTCACCCCGGAGCAATTGCGCTCCGATGAATTGATATCCGTCTCAGGCGACGACTATCGACATCTCTTTCGATCGCTGCGGTTGCGCGTGCACGACATCCTCGAAGTCAGTGACGGCGCGGGCGCGATGCGTGCGGGCGTCGTGGTTCAGATCGACAAGCGCTGCGCAGCGCTGCGTTTGGATGCGCGTCTTGAGCCTCCGCAAGTGGCGACCCAGCTCGCGATCTGGACTTGCACCCCGCGTTCAGAGCGAGCAGCGTGGTTGGTTGAAAAGTGTACCGAGCTTGGGGTGAGAGAGTTCGTCTTCTATGCCGCCGAGCGCACCGCGCGGCCGATGACCGATAGCGGACTCGACCGGCTAGCGCGGGTGGCCAAGTCTGCGCTGCTGCAATGCGGTGGCGCGTGGATGCCTCGGTTTGATGCAGTTCCCAGCTTCGAGTCAGCGTGTCAAGCACTCGGCGATCTCAGCGAGGTTTTGCCGGTCTTCGTGCTCGAGCCGGAGGCCCCGAGAACATTGCTCGAAGCAGTGGTCGCTGTGCCTGATCGCGCGGTCTTGGTCTTGGGTCCTGAAGGGGGATTGACCCCAGCGGAGGTCGAGGCCCTGGAACGATGTGGCGGGCAGGCGGTGGCATTGGGTGGCTCCTTGCTGCGTATGGAAACGGCGGCGGTTGCTGCCAGCGCTCTTCTGCTTGCCCGATCGTAGATTCCGCGCCTGCTAGGCTTGCGAGCAGGTTAAGTAGGCAGTTCGGTTAGGGCTCTAGTCCGTTGACACGTTAGTCCGCTGACACGAAACAGTCCGCTGACACGACCGGCGATTCAGCAGCCAGAGGATTCACAGCGTCATGAACATCAACGATGTGCTCAAGATCGGTGTCGAGAACAAGGCTTCAGATGTTCATCTGAAAGTGGGAAGTCCGCCGATCCTGCGCATTGACGGCAACTTGAAGCCTTTGGGCGAACTCAAGCGGTTGATGCAAGAAGACACCGTGCAGATGGCGTTCTCCATCATGAATGCCCGGCAGAAGCAGCGCTTCAAAGAAGAGCTCGATATCGATATCGCCTACTCGGTTCCGGGTCTAGGCCGATTTCGTTGCAACGTGTTTCAACAGCGTGGCACCGTTGGTCTTGTCCTTCGAGTCATCCCGGCGCGCATCTTGTCGGTGCGGGAGCTAATGCTGCCTCCTGTACTCGAACGCATCTGTGAGGAACGTCGCGGCCTGGTGCTATGCACGGGAACCACAGGTTCGGGCAAGAGTACGACGCTCGCTGCAATGCTTGACTACATCAACGCCAACCGAGCAGAGCATGTGGTTACGGTCGAGGATCCGATCGAGTACCTGCACCGGGACAAGAAGTCGATCATCAACCAACGTGAGCTGGACGTTGACTGTCATGAGTACTCGCGAGCGCTACGCGCAGCTCTTCGCCAAGATCCCGATGTGATTCTGGTCGGCGAGATGCGTGACTACGAGACCATTGAAACGGCTCTCTTAGCCGCAGAGACCGGGCATCTTGTGTTCTCCACGCTGCATACTTTGGATGCCGCCGAGACCATCAATCGCATCATTTCTGTCTTTCCGCCGCATCATCAAAAGCAGATTCGTATTCAGCTTGGTCAGGTCTTGCAGGCTGTCGTTTCCCTGCGCCTGCTGCCTCGTGCTGACGCTATGGGTCGAGTGCCGGCAACGGAAGTCATGTTGATGACGCCCTACATTCGGGAGTGCATCGAAAACAAGGACAAGACCAAGTACATTCGCGACCAGATCGCGATGGGCACCAGTCAGTACGGGATGCAGACATTCGATCAGTCCTTACATTCGTTGTACGAGGGCGGCCTGGTGACGCTAGAAGAGGCAATGCGCAGAGCGTCGAATCCCGACGAGTTCAAACTGCGTCTCGAAGGTGTGCAGTCAACCTCCGATCTGGCTAGAGAAGAGATGGAGTCCGCCTTGCGACTGCCGACCGCAGACGATGTGTTGAACCTGGATGATTCGGCCTTTCAGCTCGACGACCACCTCGAGATCGAACGCTAGGCTCGAGCTTGGGCAACGGAGCTAGCGATGCTGGGCAGTGCGATTAGCCAAGTGCGAGTCGCCAAGCGCGACTCCTTTCCGTTCAGTCCAATCCGAGGGGTCGACATGCTGAAGCCAGGTGTAGAAGGCGAGAAGGACTTCAAGGCTTGCTACAACAAGGCTTTGCACTTGATCTCGTTGCGGTCCCACTTCACCAGGGAGTTGGAGGCGAAGCTGCTGCAGCGGGAGTTCTCGTCTGAGGATGTGGCGAGAACCCTAGAGCAGCTGGCCGACAAGGGTTTTCTCGACGAGCAGGACACCGCCCGTCAGTTTGTAGCTGCGCGCCGACGACGGTTGGGCGAGGTTGGGATCCGACTGATTCAGGAGTTGCGCAAGCGGGGGGCGGATGGGGACTTAGCAGCGCAGGTGGTGGGCGAGTTGGATCAAGAGGGAGACCTTGAGCGGGCTCGGTCTGCAGTGGAGAGGCTGCGAGCGCGGGGAAGCGACGATGATCGAATCGCGCGTCGGTTGAGTCGCAAGGGGTTTAACAAAGGTGATATTCTCCGCGCTCTTAACACGTAGCTGCGGTTGCGGCTAACGCCTTGTTCTTCAACGCCTTACGGGCCTTGTGGGTCCTTGAATTCGAGCATTTTTCGCCACTATGAATAGCAACGACATCCGCCAGAGTTTCGTCGACTATTTTGTCGAGCGGGGACATCTCCATCAACCGAGTGCGCCTCTAGTGCCGCACGGGGATGCAACTTTGATGTTCACCAACGCTGGAATGGTGCCGTTCAAGAACTACTTTTTGGCAGTCGAAACCCCTCCCGGTCCGCGCGCGGTTACCTCGCAGAAGTGTCTGCGCGTGTCGGGCAAGCACAACGATCTCGAGAACGTGGGGCCAAGCCCGCGCCATCACACCTTCTTTGAGATGCTCGGCAATTTTTCGTTCGGCGACTACTTCAAAGAGGAGGCGATCGAGTTCGGTTGGGACCTTGTTACTCGGGTTTGGGCTCTCCCTAAAGAACATCTCTTTGCCACTGTCTTCCGTGAAGACGATGACGCCTACGATTTGTGGGCCAAGATCAGTGGCTTGCCGCCAGAGCGCATTGCGCGTTGCGGTGAGAAAGACAACTTCTGGGCCATGGGCGACACCGGCCCTTGTGGTCCTTGCAGCGAGATCTTCATCGATCGTTTTCCTGAGCTCAAGAAAGTTCCGTTCGAGGAGGGTGAGGCGAATGGTCGCTACCTCGAGATCTGGAACTTAGTGTTCATGCAATATGAGCGCTCCGAGGGTGGGGTACTCGAGCCGCTGCCAAAGCCGTCCATCGACACAGGTTCGGGACTCGAGCGGGTTGCAGCCGCGATGCAGGGGCACGACTCAAACTACGGAACCGATTTGTTCCTGCCGTTGCTGAATGCAGCTGCCGAGTTGGCGGGCACCCGCTATACCGGCAGCTTTGATCAAAGCCCTGAAGGGGTGCGTGACACGTCGCTACGAGTGATCGCAGATCACTTGCGCGCCTCCGCGTTTCTGTTGGCGGATGGCGTTCTGCCCGCTTCAGACGGACGAGGCTATGTCCTGCGGCGTATTTTGCGCCGGGGCATCCGGCATGGCATGCGTTTAGGACTAGAAGAACCGTTCTTCGGCAAGTTACTGCCGGAACTGACATCGCTCATGGGCGATGCCTACCCAGAGCTTTCGAAGGCCGAGCCGTCCAGTTTGGCGACCTATGTGCGTGAGGAACGCAGTTTCTTCAATACCATCGCCATCGGCGCGCAGAAGGTGCAAGAAGCGATCGAGCAAGCGAAGACCTCTGGCAGCGGCATCTTGGCTGGCCCGGTGGTCTTTCGCCTATATGACACCTATGGATTGCCGATTGACACCGTACGAGAGATTGCTGAGGAAGAACAGTTCGCCATTGACGAGGATGGCTTTTCTTCAGCTCTGGAGGAACAGCGCACGCGTTCGCGCACTGCGGCCGGTGGCGGCAAAGGGCTGTCGGCGGAGGTCCGTGCTGTGCTCGTCGGCAGTGCAGAGCCGACCGACTTCAAGGGCTATGAGCAGTTGAGCCTCGAAGGTGCTGAGGTGATTGGGCTAGCGCGCCTCGAAGCGGGTGAAGACGATAGCTCCTTAGGCGAGATTGTCACTTCATTGAGCGCTGGCGAGAAGGGGCTCGCCGTCCTCGATCGAACGGTTTTTTACGCTGAGTCGGGCGGTCAAGTCGGCGATGCAGGCGAGATCCGAACCGGTGACACGGTAGTGCGCGTCACCGATGTGACCAAGGATGCAGGAGTCTTCTTGCACGCGATCGACCTGGTTGAAGGTTCGCTCGAGGTCGGAGCCAGGGTCAACGTCAACGTGGATGTTGACCGTCGCCGACGTACCGAGCGCCACCACACCGCCACTCATCTTCTACACGCCGCCCTGCGTAGTCGAGTGGGCGAGGGCGTCAGGCAAGCCGGTTCTCTGGTCGAGCCGGAACGACTGCGCTTCGACTTTACTCACGATGCTCCGCTCACTCCAACCGAGCGACGTGACGTCGAAGAGACTGTCAACACATGGATTCGGCAGGCGGATCCCGTAGTAGTCACCTCGCGTCCCTACGCTGAAGCAGTCGCTGATGGGGCCATGGCGCTGTTTGGCGAAAAGTATGGAGATGTCGTGCGTACCGTCGATGTGCCTCATGTCAGCCTTGAGTTGTGCGGCGGCTGCCATGTGGCAAACACCGGCCAAATCGGCGGCGTGGCGGTGGTTGCGGAGCGGGGCGTGGCATCGGGTGTACGCCGGATCGAAGCGCTGGCTGGAGCTGCGGCTGAAAGTCATCGGGCAAGCCGCGAAGCCGAACTGCACAGCGTTGAGAACGAACTGGGCGTCGCTGCAGGTCAAAGCCTGAGTGAAGTCTTGGCGCTCAAAGAACGCCTGCGCGATACTGAGAAGGAACTCAAGAGTACTCGCATGAAGCTCATGTCCGGTAGCAATTCGAACGGCGATGCCGCTGGCGCCGGCGAAGAAGAGGTCGCTGGGGTCAAGGTCTTGGTGCGTGAAGTCGATGCTGCTCCAATGGGCGAGCTGCGCAGCCTGGCCGACGTCTTGCGCCAACGGCTGGGCTCAGGCGTCGTGGTGTTAGCGACCCGTGCCGATGGCAAGGTGACCCTGCTAGCAGCTGTAACCGAGGATCTTGCGGGCAAGGTCCATGCTGGTCAGCTGGCGCGAAGTGCTGGCGAGGCGGTGGGCGGCAAAGGCGGCGGTCGCGCCGATTTCGCACAGGCGGGCGGAAAAGATCCTGGTTCGTTGGATGGTGCGTTTAGTGCGGTGCGCAGTGCCGTAGCTGAGCAGCTGAGCGCTGCGGGCTCGCCGTGAGGGTGCTGTGGATCACTGCGCTCCTGGTGTCGCTGACGGCGATTGCCGTGCCAGCCCATACACAGGTTGTCTTAGAACGAGGCAAAGACGGCTCAGTCACCATCACCAACCACAAGCGCGGTACGGTCACTCGATCTGGCAATCGTTTGGCTAGGACTAGCGCGGTATCGGAAGGTGTGCAAGTCCTGGAGCTTCAACCGTCTCGAGGCGCCTCGCCGCGGCGGAGCCCAGCCACTCCCGAGGTGGAGGATTGGGTGAGCACCTGGTCCACTCAGGCCAACCTCGACCAACAACTGGTGCTGTCGGTAATCGCCGCAGAGTCGAACTTCGATCCGGATGCGCGGTCCAAGAAGGGAGCGATCGGTCTCATGCAGCTGATGCCGGGGACTGCCAAAGACATGGGTATCGATGACCCTTGGGATCCCGAGTCGAACATCAAGGGAGGCACGCGCTACCTGCGTCAGATGCTCGATCGGTTTGGCCAGAACCTGGAACTAGCCCTGGCGGCCTACAACGCCGGACCGGGTGCGGTCGAGGCCAACGGCGGGGTGCCGCCGTACCGCGAGACACGCAACTATGTACGTCGCGTCTTGAGTCGTTATCGCGGCGCTCCGATCGAGCTTGGTGGCCTAAGACTCTCACCCAGCAAGCAGGTTCGGTATCGAGCAATCGAGACTCGTCGGGATGCCAACGGCCATCTGGTCATCCTCACTCCGTAGGCGCAGCTGAAGCGTTTGCGGGAATGTGCGGGAGCTGCGACTTCCGGCTATGCGTCGCTGATAGAGGCAAATGCTAGTCCTGGTCGGTTTGGCCCCTAGCCCGGCTATGCGTCGCTGATAGAGGCAAATGCTAGTCCTCGTCGGTTTGGCCCCTAGCCGCGGTTGCAGCTTGCTACAGTTCGGGCCGTCTGCTGAGACCGTTGCGATCAGGCAAGCTCCAATGGACCTCTGACCTCTAGTTTCGTCGAACAACACTTTGAGTCCTCCGTGCTAAGCCAGCTCAACCTTCCCAATCTTTTGACCATTTCGCGCATCCTGTTGGTGCCGATCTTGGTCGTGATTCTGCTCACAGAAGTGGACGGCAAGGAGTTCATTGGCCTGACGATCTTCCTGGTCGCAGCGCTGACCGACTTTCTCGACGGGTTTCTCGCTAGGCGACGTCGTCAGGTCACGCAGTTGGGCAAATTGCTCGATCCGGCCGCCGACAAGATCCTGACGTCCGCGGCGTTTATCTCGTTAGTCGGTTTGGACCTAGCGCCTGCGTGGATGGTGGTGATCATCGTCTCCCGCGAGTTCGCAGTCTCGACCCTGCGCAGCCTGGCCGCTTCGCAGAATCTGGTGCTTGCCGCGGGCACTTCTGGAAAGATCAAAACCACATCCCAGATCGTGGCGATCTCACTGCTCATCGTTTCGTCGAAGCTGGGAAGCTTGCAGCAATTGGCGCCGATCGCGTTGTGGATCGCATTGTTTTTCACGATCTACTCAGGGATCGAGTACCTGGTGCTGCACGGCCGCCGAGTACTGACCCACCAAGAGTAGGAAGCCGATGCTTGAACGTCTGCTAGAGCGGACCGCCTTGTTCTCGCGGCGGCGATACCGACGCGTGTTTCTGGTGGTGGGGTTGCTTTTGCTTCTCTCGATCGCCGCTGCGTCTCGGCTGCGCTTAGATACTGAGATCCTCAACCTTCTCCCGGCTGATGACCCGGTGGTGATGCAGTTCAGGGAAACCCTTGAACAGTTCGGCAGTCTGGACGTGCTGCTGATGGTGGTGCGTATCCCGGAAAGTTCGGTGCTGACCCCGTACTTGGACTTCGTCGACCTGCTGGGTCCACGCATTGAGGCGCTCCCCGAGATGGAGTACATCGACTACCGCATCGGTACGGTCGACGAGTTGGTGGAAGAGTTCTTCCCCAATGCCTTCTTGTTCTTGGATGAAGAGGGCCTCGATCAAGTTGCGGGCCGGCTGACCGAAGAAGCGGTCGCCGCTCGAGCCTTGGAGTTGCGGAGCAACCTGCGCACACCGCAATCGGTAGCGCTTGCCGATCTCCTCCGGCTTGATCCGATGGGGATCTCGGATGTGTTCGTCGACCAACTGACGAGCACCAGCGGCGATCTCAAGGTCGACTGGTCCTCAGGCTATGTTCTGAGCAAGAACAAGCAAATGCTGCTGATGGTCGGCAAACCCACCGAGCCCGCCCAAGAGGTTGAGTTCGGCAGGCGATTGGCCGCTGCGGTAACCGGCGTCGTCAACGAGACGCTGAGCGAGTGGAACGACATCGCTGCGGCTGAAGGCGACACGGCCCTCGCTCCGCCGGTGGTAGAGCTCGGCGGCACCTATGTCACCGCGCTCGAGGACGCAGGCACCCTGGTCAAAGACGTCGTGACCAACGCGGTGACCTCGATGATCGGGGTTTTGGTGTTGTTCACCATCGCCTTTAGGCGTATCGGCTTGGTGCTGTACGCGTTCATTCCGCTGACCTGCGGGTTGGTGCTCTCGTTCGGCTTTGCCGGCATGACCGTGGGCGTACTCAACGCTGCAACGAGCGGCTTCGCTGCGCTCCTGGTTGGCCTGGGCATCGACTTCGTGATCGTGTCTTACGGTCGCTATGTGGAGGAACGAAACCGGGGCGCGCGCTTGTCCACCGCTTTGCGCCAGATGAGTGGGTCGTCGGGGCGGGCAGTGATCACCGGTGGTATCACCACTGCGGCTACCTTCATGGCCTTCACCATCACCAAGTTCACTGGTCTGCGTCAGCTTGGTTTCTTGATCGCGGTTGGCATTGTTTTTTGCATGCTGTCTGTTCTGGTGGTGTTGCCGGCACTGCTGGCTTGGCGCGAGGATCGCAAGAAGGGCGGCCTGCGCGCGATGTTGCAGCGCTTGCCAGGTTTCAAGGCGTCCTCGGAGCCCGAGCACCTAAGGCCGCGATTGCACCTACAGAGCTTCGGGTCGCACCACCTGATCCGGTGGTCATACCGCCATCCAATGCCGGTACTTGTCCTAGGAGCGCTGTTGACGATGGGCTCTTTAGTGCTGGCCACGCAGATCGAGTTCGTCGACTCGATTCGCAGCATGCGGCCCGAGGGCAACAAAGGGATGATGCTTCAAGACGAAGTTGCGGATCAGTTCGGTTCGGGCTTTGACTACATGATGTTGGTGGTCACAGGCGACGACGAGGAAGCCGTGCTTGAGCGCACCGCTCTGGTCTCAGCTGCAGCCCGCGAATTGGTGGCTGACGGAACTCTGAACGGGATCGCGAGCATTGGCGACATCGTGCCTGCCCCATCGCGTCAACGATTAGCTCTCAGTTGGCTGGAGCAGAATGCAGGATTGTTGCAGCGGGATCAGTTGCTGCCACGGTTTGAAACCGCTGCGCTCGCTGCCGGCCTTAACCCAGCCGCGTTCGGCAAGGGCTTTGATCTGCTTGAGACGGCGGCGTCGGTGACCGAGCCCGTACGTCTCTCCACACTCGAGGCGCGCGACGAGACCCGACGGCTCTTGCAACGCTATGTGCGCGAGAAGGATGGCACTTGGCGCAGCGTGGTGTTCTTGTATCCGCCACCTTTGATCTGGAAACGGGAGGCTCCCCCCGCAGTGGTCGAGCTAGCCGACCGGATGGGGCCCGACGTGATGTTGTCTGGGGTCAACACGGTGAGCGAGCGCCTACGAGGCCAGGTCAAGAACGACGCCATTGTGGCCGCAATCGTTGGCGCCGTGGTGGTCGCCCTGCTCTTGTTCTTGGACTATCGACGCGTGGTCGACACTTTGCTGTCGCTAGCGCCCTTGTGCGTCGGCATCGTCTGGATGCTGGGCGGGATGCGACTCTTGGGCGTCAATATGAATTTCTTCAACGTGTTCGTTACCACTATGGTGATCGGTATCGGTGTGGACTACGGCGTGCATATGATTCACCGCTATCGCGAGCAGGCTGGCCGAGCCGATCTGCTCGACGGGCTTACCGAGACCGGCAAAGCGATCGTCCTTGCGGCGCTGTCGACCAGCGTCGGCTTTGGCTCAATGTCGTTGTCTCGCTATCCGGGCCTACGATCGATGGGTTTGGTGGCAATCATGGGTGCGGTATCCACCGCGCTAGTGGCGATCACGCTGCTGCCGGCCTTCCTTGCGCTGGTCGATCGCCGCCGCGGCGGTATCGCATCCGACTCGGAGCGTACCGAATCGCATCAAGTGGCCAGCTCGTGAGTTTCTTTGAATCAAAGATGGTGGATGGACCTAGCTGATGTTTGACGGACTCCAAGGCAAACTTGAATCGGCATTCTCGCGACTACGCGGACAAGGTCGGGTATCGAAGGACGACCTCGAACGGGCGATGCGCGAGATTCGTCTCGCTCTGCTCGAGGCAGACGTGCACTTCAAGGTGGTGCGGCAGTTCGTCAAAGACGTGCAAGCCAAGGCTCTGGGTGAAGAGGTCCTCGCCAGCCTGACCCCCGACCAGCAGGTGATTCGGATCGTTCGCGATCAACTCACGGATTTGCTCGGTGCCGCCTCAGAGGAGCTTGAGCTGAAAGGTCGCCCGGCGGTAGTGATGCTGTGCGGCCTGCAAGGCTCAGGTAAGACGACCACGGCCGGCAAACTGGCGCTCCGCTTGCGCAGCCAGCAGAACAAGAACCCGGTGCTGATCGCCGGCGATTTGCAGCGTGCCGCCGCGGTTGAGCAACTGCGTCAGGTAGGCCAGAGCATCGACATCCCGGTGCTCACGCCCAATGATGGCGAGGAACTGCTTCGCTTCGCACCTCGCGCGTTGGCTGAGGCCAAGCGTGCGGGCCACGATGTGGTGATTTTCGACACCGCAGGCCGCTTGCACGTCGACGAAGGGTTGATGGCCGAGCTGATCGCTTTGGTGCGCGTGGTCGAGCCCAAAGAGTTGCTGTTCGTCTGCGACTCAATGACCGGCCAAGATGCGGTCAAGAGTGCAGCTCACTTCGCGGACGCTCTACCGGTCACCGGCGCTGTTCTCACCAAGCTTGACGGTGATACTCGTGGTGGTGCTGCGCTCTCGATTCGGGCGGTAGCCAACGTACCTATCCGTTTCGTCGGTGTGGGCGAGAAGAGCACTGAGTTCGAACTCTTCCAGCCCGACCGCTTGGTGTCGCGAATCCTGGGCATGGGCGATGTGCTGTCGTTGATCGAGAAGGCCGAACAGTCAATCGATCAAGACGAAGCCGAGCGGCTCGCGGGCCGGATCGCCAAGCGCCAATTCACTCTTGAAGATCTGCGCGATCAACTTCGGCAGATCCGCAAGATGGGCCCGCTGTCGCAGATCATGGGCATGTTGCCTAAGACCGGGCCGTTCAAGAACATGCAGATGCCCACCGAAGTCGACGAGACGCGGCTGGTCTCGATCGAGGCGTTGATCAACTCGATGACGCCTCGGGAGCGCGAGAAACCGGGGCTTTTGAGCCAGAGCCGGAAGAAACGGATCCTCAAGGGATCCGGGCGTACGCCGCAAGAACTCAACCAGCTCCTGCGCCAGTACAAACAGATGCGCAAGATGATGAAAAAGATGAAGGGCGACTGGATGAGCAATGTCATGGGGGGTTGACAGTTACGTCTTGCTCAGGACTTGCCGGATTCTTGGGTGGAACACATGGTGATTCTGACTGGCTCTTGGTAAGATTGGCGGCCGCGTCTGGGCGGAGCTGCACTCATACCGTTCGAAGGTCAGCTTCAGCAACCCAGAACCAACGCTTCAAACCGACTTAACGAAGGCCGACTTCAGAAGCAGTGCTTCAAGAGGCCGATCATCAGATCGAACCGAGCTGTGCAGATTGCACCAAGCCTTCGGTCGACAGCAACCGATTCTTCGTCTGGGCGCGACATCCGTTCGCTCGGACCCTGAACGACTCTCAGGAGAGTTCCAATGCTCACGATTCGTCTGCGCCGTCAGGGCGCCCGCAACAACCCCTTCTATCGCGTGGTCCTCAACGACTCACGGCGAACCCCGCGCGCTAGGGCGCTTGAGGAGCTCGGCTACTACGATCCGACTCGCAACCCCAAGGTGCTGTCGCTCAAGGAAGAGCGCATCGAGCATTGGGTGGGCCAGGGCGCCATTGTGTCCGAGACCTTGAAGAAGCTTCGCAAGAAGGGCGTCTCGGCCGAGGCAGTTGCGCTCAAGGGGCTTGCTGCTCCTGCGGCGTCAGTACCAGAGGTCGCTGAAGAAGCTCCCGCCGTCGAGGCTGCTGCCGACGAAACCCCCGCCGAGGAGGCGAGTGAGGTCGAGGCCGCTCCAGCAGATGCCGCTCCAGCAGAAGAGACGCCAGCCGCAGAAGAAGCTTCAGCTGAAGAACCGGCGCAAGCCGAGGAAGCGTAAGGCTCATAAATGTCAGAAGTTCTCACTGAACTGCAGGGAATCATCGAGGCCTTGGTTGACGAACCGAAGTCGGTCGAGCTGACCGAAGAGGATGTCGGCGACACCCAACTGATCGAAGTCGGCGTCGACAGCTCAGATCTGGGCAAGGTCATTGGTCGTCAAGGCCGGACTGTGCGCTCCTTGCGTACCCTGCTCGAAGTCCGTGGTGCCGAGACCGGGACGTACTACGACCTCGAGATCCTCGAAGGCTAGAGGCCCACAGTGGTGCCCAGCACGGGCGAAGCAGGAGTGGGTAGCGGTTCCGCACGGCAGGCCCGTTGGCCACTGCGGATAGCAGTTGGCCGTGTGGTCAAGCCGCACGGTGTGCGCGGCGAAGTTTCCATTGAGCCATGGGGTGAACTGGGAGCCCATGTGCGATCCGGCGCCGAACTGTGGCTCAAGGATCGGCGCGGATCGGCGCGTCGTCTGCTGGGGGTGCGCGGCGCTAAGGACCGACTCATCGGAACGGTCGAAGACTGCGCGGATCGAGATCTCGCTGAGTCGCTGCGAGGAGCGGTGCTGGAGATTCCAAGCACCACGCTCGAGGTTCCAGCCGAAGGTGAGTTCTACCTCTTCGAACTCGAGGGGTGTGAAGTGCGAACGGCTTCGCCTGGGCCAGACAATTTCCTTGGCAGCGTTCGGCAAGTGGTTGAGGATGGCGGGGGCTTGCTCCTTGAGATCACTGCCTCTGCTGTGGCTACCGAAGCTCAGGCGGTCTATCTTGTGCCATTCGTTTCGGCGTACCTTGAGTCGATGGACTTCGACCAAGGGGTCTTGGTGTTTGACCTACCCGAAGGCTTGCTCGACACATGCGTTTCGACGTTCTAACGATCTTCCCGGAGCTCTTGCAGAGCTTTAGCGAGTGCAGCTTGATCGGGCGCGCGCAACGCAAGGAACTGCTCACGTTGTGCACCACAGACCTTCGGGAGTTCGCGACCGACAAGCACCACACTGTCGACGACGAGCCTTATGGCGGTGGCGGTGGCATGGTGATGAAGGCACAGCCGTGGATCGAAGCGGTACGGGCCGTGACTGAGCTGCACCCAAGCCCACCCCATCGAATCCTGTTGACGCCCCAAGGCCAGACCTTGTGCGAGGCCAAGGTTCGCGAACTCGCGAATCACGAGCGTCTGCTGCTGTTGTGTGGGCGCTATGAGGCGATCGACGAGCGGGTGGCGGAACTTGTGGTTGATGAGGAGATCTCCATTGGAGACTACGTTCTCTCAGGCGGCGAGCTGCCCGCGATGGTCTTGATCGAGGCTGTCTCTCGACAGATTCCTGGGGTGGTTGGGTTCAACGATTCGGTGGTCAACGACAGCTTCCGGAAAGGTTTACTCGATTATCCGCACTACACCCGCCCCGAAGAAGTTGAGGGGCTGGTGGTTCCGCCGGTTCTGCGCTCTGGAGATCACGCCAAGATCGACCGTTGGCGCCAGCAGCAGGCCGAGAGTGCGACCCGCGAGAAGCGGCCAGACTTGTGGCAGCGCTGGCAGGGGCGTCAGCGCTAGCAGTCCGTGGTGAACTCGCGCGGGACTGAGCGCGGGGATCTGGGTGGTCAGTTCGTGCCGCGGCGAGGAGGCGATGTCCCACGGGAGGCTACGCACCGGCGTATCGTTGACGAGCCTCGGTACGAGTTTGGCCGCCCAAAGCCCCGCGCCCGTTGGGTTTGGGCGTCGTAGTTCATCTGCGTCCCTGCGCACGCTCAACGATGACACCGGTGCGTAGCCTCTCGTGGGACATCGCCCGCGCGCACGGCGCAACACAGCTAGAGCCACGGCGCTCAAACTCAGCCAACGGGAGTTTCACCACGGACTGCTAGACCCTTAGTTTTTTCTAGATCTAGAGCCAAACAGGGTTGCAAGGGTTGAGCGGAACGAGAGATAATTCACAGTTCGACGTGCGGGTGCACGATGCCGCCTGTGTCTGCCGCTTTCGCAGCTACACGGACCCATACCCTGAGGGCACGCTGCCCGCACGATCCACGCTTCATCACTCAAGTTTTAGATAGCGGAGACTACTGCCATGAGCAGCACACTAGACATCGTTCAACGTCACGAGCAGGCCTACCTCCAAGAGGGAATTCCAGACTTCCGAGCCGGAGACACCGTCAAGGTGCACGTCAAGGTTGTTGAGGGCAGCAAGCAGCGAATCCAGATCTTTGAGGGCGTCGTGATTGCTCGTCGTGGTGGCGGAACTCGCGAGACCTTCACCGTTCGTAAGATGTCAGGCAGCATCGGCGTGGAGCGCATCTTCCCGCTCAACTCGCCTTCGATCGACAAGATCGAAGTCGTCCGCCATGGCAAGGTCCGCCGTGCGAAGCTGTACTACCTGCGCGAATTGCGCGGCAAGGCTGCTCGGATCCAAGAGCGCCGAGTCTGACGTCTTTTTGGCTCGATGGCTCGCGCTGCTGCCACGAGCACCTCATGAATCAGTGATTTCTCGGAGCCTCCGTCGCGGGGCCTAGTATGCTGCCGTGTGCCAATCGCTTCAAGGCCGGTTGCATGCACGTGCCGGATCCGAGGAACTTCACGGGCGCCGCTTGTGGCTCTGCGCAGGTGACCCCGGGGCACTGCGAATAAGCTTGGCGTGTGCCGACGACAACGACCCTGGACTTAACCGGCTTGATGGCCGAGGCGTATCGCCTTCGGTTGATGTGTGGCGTGGAAGAGCTGCTGGGGATGAGCGGCTACCTGCGGATTGCGGGAGTCGACGAGGCTGGGCGTGGGTGCTTGGCGGGGCCGGTGGTAGCTGGGGCTGTGATTATGGACCCGCGGGCATCAGCATTGATTCCCGGCGTCGATGACAGCAAGCGTTTGTCAGCCAGTGACAGAACTCAGCTGGCCGCGGTCATCCGTCAGCAGGCCGTAGCGGTAGCGAGTGTCGCGGTGCCCGCCGAGGTGATCGACCGCATCAACATTCTCGAAGCGACCCGCTTAGCGATGCGCCGAGCGCTTGAACAGCTCAAGGTGCAACCAGACATCGCCCTGATCGACGCGGTCTCTCCGCGCAGCAAGTTCAAGACGGTCCCATTGATCCGTGGCGATTCGATGAGCTATGCGATCGCCTGTGCTTCGATTATTGCCAAGACCGAACGAGACGAGTTCATGATGCGCATGGAAACGACTTTCCCTGGCTACGGATTCGTGCACAATAAGGGCTACGGATCGAAGGCGCATCGCGAGGCGCTTGCGCAGCTTGGACCCACTCCGATCCATCGACTGACCTTTCGGTCGGTTGTTCCGCGGTCGGTCGCGAGTGAAACGGCGCGAGCATAGTCCGGACTCATATCCTGCTTGATTATCCCATCCGGACCGCACTTGCTTGTATTCTTTGCGATACCGCTATAGATACTGACGTAGTGGGTGCGGGTAGATCGCTCGCCTATTGACTGGGAGATTTGGTTACCGATGGCGCTTTTTAAAAAGGACGTTCTGCAATCAGCTGAAAAGCTGGTACAGAAGGGCAAGATCGAGGCGGCCATCAAGGAGTACAAGAAGGTCGTCGCGAAGAACCCTAGCGACACCAACACTCTCAACCGCGTCGGCGATCTCTATGTGCGGCTGCGCAAGCATGCAGATGCCGTCGAGTACTACATGAAGACCGCGGAGCGCTATGCGCTCGATGGCTTCTATGTGAAGGCGATTGCTGTATACAAGAAGGTTCAGAGAATCGATTCGGGCGCGGTCGCAGTCCACGGTCGACTCGCTGACCTGTACGCCAAGCAGGGCTTGATCAACGAGGCTCGAAGTCACCTCAACCAACTTGCCGACCATCATCTTCGCAACAACGATACGCCGTCAGCGATCACCGTCTACGAGAAGGTTGTTGACCTAGACAGAGACAGTCCAACACCTCTCCTGAGGCTCGCGGATCTTTATCGCGAGAACAACCAACCCGGCAAGGCAACGGACGCCTACCAGAAGATTGCGAATCTGATGCTCCAGCGGGGCCAGGTGGACCACGCGGTACAAGTCTACGATCGCGCGCTGGCGATTGAAGCCGGCAATCTCGAGTTCGTGAGCCAAGCCGTGCTCAAGATCCGCGATGCAGGTGGAGTCGAGCGCGCTCTGGATTTGGTGGCTCGCGCGGAACGGCACAATCCTGCGGCCAGCGAACTCCGCAGTTTGATCACGAGGCCCCAGCAAACGCCCGGCTCTGTGGTTGCTGCAGACCTGCTGGCGCCACTCGAAGAAGTCGAAGCGCAGCCGGCTGAACATTTTGCACCACCCCCGCCGGTGCTACCGGTCGAGATCCCAGCAATGGTCTCTGATGACACGGACTTCGACATCTCACTCGACCTCGGTGCAATCGACGACAACCGTGAGGAGTCCCGCCAGTCGCTGGTGGATCCGGCCTCATTCGTCGGTTTCGAGGAGAGTTCAAAGCCGGAGATTCCTGCAGCTGAGGTCTCAGTTGCAGCTGCCGAGACTCGGGATGCTCCGGCGCCCCAAGAACCGTTCTCGCTGCATCAGCGAGGCGGGGTTGCCGCCATGTTCAACGACCCTGGGCCAGACGCGCCTGACGCGGAACAGTCAATACCTGCGCCGAGCCAGCCCCCTACATCGGCTGCCGAGGATGATCTTGGTAGTGGCCCGCTGGGCAGCGGCGAGATCGATCTGGGAGAGATTGGCGATATCACGGTCAGCGCGGCCGACCTCGGTGCCGTTGGGGCAGATCAGGATGCTTGGGATGCCGGCGCGGTCGAAGGCCCGCCAGCTGCCGGTGTCGATCTCGACGCTGCCTTCGATCGTCAAGTAGATCCTGGTCCGGTCGACCTCCCGGCCCTTCCTGATCTTGGGGGCGGCGCCGTCATGAACATCGGCAGTGGACAGCTGGCCGGGCCGGTCGCCGGCGAGATGCCGCCGGCAGATCCGATAGCTCCGCCGATGGAGGAGGCCCCGGCTGCAGAGGAAGAACCAGAAGGGCTTGCCGAGAAACTGTCGGAGGCCGGTGTCTTCCGCAAGTACGGCTTGCTCGACAAGGCGCTGGATCGGCTGAACGAGGTCCTGGCCCTGGTGCCGGATCACCTCGACGCGCTCTCACAGGCGATTCAGGTCCTGGTGGAGCGAGGCGACGAGGCCCGCGCGTCAACCAAAGCAGAGACGCTGCATCTGCTGTGCGCACAACGCAACGAGCGAGACCGATGGGTCGGCATTCAAGAACTCTTGGAGAGCGAAGGCTACGAGATCGACGGAGACCGAGTGCGCACCCCGGGCGAGCTAGCGATGGCCCAGGGCGCAATCGAGGACATGCCGGTTGCTGACGATCCCTACGACCAGGTACCGAAGGACGCGGATGCCGAGGACGATGCTCTTGACCGTGTTGCGGATGCTGCAGATCGCGCAGACTTCTCCGCGCTGGCGAGCGAGTCGTTGGACATCCAAATCGGTGAAGGGCACGACATGCTCGACTCCAAGGAGTTCCCGGTGCAAGAGCGGCCACTTAGCTGGGGCGTCGATTCTCGACCGGGCGACGTAGGCGATGAGGCCGACCAAGTGGCCAGCGCCGACCAGAGCACTCCGAGCTGGCTGGATGGTGCGGATTCCACTGAAAGTGCGGACGCAGAGGATATCTTCGATGAAGAGGAGGAGTTCTTTGATCTCGCGACCGAACTTCAAGACGAGCTCGGTACCGACCTCAATTCGCTGGATGAGAGCCTGCCCGACAATGCTGCGGAGCAGAGCCTCGAAGAGATAGTTGAAGGCTTCAAGCGTGGGGTGGCGGACAACATTAGCGACGAGGAGTCGGACACCCACTACAACCTAGGGATTGCCTACCGCGAAATGATGCTGCTGGATGAGGCGATCAATGAGTTTCAGATCTCGGCCAAGAGTTCAGATTTCCTGATCGAGTCCTGCGCCATGCTCGGGCTGTGCTTCCGTGAGAAGGGCCTAGCTGACCTGGCCGCCAAGTGGTATCAGCGGGCTCTCGATGCTCCAGAGTTGCTAGAGGAACAGCGTGTGGGGATGCTGTATGAATTGGCAGACAGCACGCAGGCAGCCGGCGATAGCGCCGCCGCGCGAGACCTGTTCACGCAGGTCGCGGCAGCGAGCGACAACTATCGCGATGTGGTGGCAAAGCTTGCGGCTCTCGGCGGCGCGGCGGATGCTTGAGCGCCGAAGCCGCTGGCCAGGGAGCCGCCTGCTGTTGATAGCTACACTCGGTTTCGCGCTCAGTGGTTGTGAGGCGTTGCGTGGTCCCGAGTTTGCTCCGACTGAATCGATGGTCGCGATCGAGGTGCCCACGGTTGGTGACTCTGGGGCTTCGCCTGGGGCCTCGCCTGGGGCGCAGACTCGAGCGTTGGCTCGAGTCGGTCCGGTGACCTTCTCCGGCACGGAGCCGATCCGCTTGCACGCTGTTCTTGTTGGTCGCGAAGGCGAAACCACGGTCTACTACACCTCGGCCACTCGACTTGAGATCGACGGTGAAGAGGTTGCCGCTGAGATGATGCGGCCGTGGCCCAATCGGCCAATGCGCTGCCTCTGGCAGACCCTTGAAGTGTCGGCGCCATTGCTCGAGGTCGATTCGACTGAGCGTCTCGAGAGCCTCGAGTTCACCAACTTTTCTCACCCCGATTGGGGCGTCGCTTGTAGTGCCATTGCAACCATCACCGCGCGCCAGCGAGACACAGTGCTGACCGCCGAAGATCGGCGCCAGCTTTCCTTCGGCGCCCAGAACTATCAAGTGTGGGTCGAGTTCTTGGAGACCGAGACCTCACTGGTCTCCGAGCAGAGCATTCGTTCGCCAGGATCTGAAGCGTTGCTCGCTAAGCCTCAGTCATTTCCTCGGGTGCGGTTGGAACTCAGCGGCAGACTAGAGACCGCAGCTGCAGTCTTTGGTCTATCTCAGATTGAACCCAAGCCGGGGCTCGAGGATTCGGGTCGGCAGCGGATCATTGAGCTACATCGATCACGGTTGCTCTTCAGTCGAGAGCCGCTGTTTCAGGACCTGGTAGCCGAGGGGCCAGAGGAGCAACTGAACTGGCGGTTGATCGAGCTCGACGGGACACAGCCCTTTTTGACCGAAGAGCAGGTGACAGAAGGTGCGACGGGTGGAGTGAGAATCGGCGACCTCCTGCGCGTCGGTGCCCGATTCGTTGTGGTATTTCGTGATCTCGGAATCTCCGGGGCCTTAGACGGCGAAGATCTCTGCTTTGACTACAGTCGCGGAGCGATCGTGCGCCGACTTGCCGATGTGTTTGTTGGCGACGGTGACGGCGACGTCGAGTGGGCTGCGCGCTAGGCGCTCTCAGAACGAAGCCAGGTGAACCGACGTCCACCAGCGCAGGGTCCGACTCTGTTCGACCAATTGGAGCAGCCAACTGGGCAGCCAGCCTCAAGTGCGGCACCCAGTTCGAACCGCCAGGGCCGGGCAGCTCCACTCGCAGAGCGCATGCGGCCGGCTGCACTGGATCAGGTGGCCGGGCAGGCCGCGTTGATAGGTCCACGTGGGTTCCTGAGACGCGCGATCGAGGCTGACCGTGTGCCGTCGATTGTCTTCTGGGGTCCACCGGGCACGGGCAAGACCACACTTGCTCGGATCGTAGCCACCCAAACGGCCTCGATGTTTGTGCCGTTCAGTGCGGTCAGTTCCGGCATCAAGGAAATACGCGAGGTCATGTCGCGGGCCGAGCGGCTGGGTGGCGAGCGTGGCGTGGTGGTGTTCGTTGATGAGATTCATCGTTTCAATCGCGCTCAGCAGGATGCTTTCTTACCGTATGTCGAGCGTGGCGACATCGTTCTGATTGGTGCGACCACAGAGAACCCGTCGTTCGAACTGAATCGGGCGTTGCTCTCTCGTTGTCGCGTACTGATGCTTGAGCCGTTGAGCAGTGCGGACCTCGAGAGCCTTCTCGAACGCGCACTGACCGATCGCGAGGTGGGTTTGGGCGCGAGCGGAGTCGAACTCGACGCTGAGGCGTTGCAGGCGCTGGTACAGCTTTCCTCGGGCGACGCACGGCGCGCCCTGGGCCAACTGGAGTTGGTGGTCGCAGATGCAGAGCGCGATGATCGGTCGCTGGTCACCATGAGCGATGTGACGCGGGCCGTGCAGAAGAAGGTGCTGCTCTATGACAAGTCAGGTGACGAGCACTTCCAACAGATTTCGGCACTGCACAAGTCGCTTAGAGAGAGCGACCCAGACGCTGCAGCCTACTGGCTGCTACGCATGATCGAAGCAGGTGAAGACCCTCGGTACGTCGCGCGACGGATGTTACGTTTCGCGGCGGAGGACATCGGTACTGCGGATCCTGGGGCTGTTGGTCGTGCGGTTGCGGCCTGGCAAGGCTACGAACGGTTGGGGTCGCCTGAAGGCGACCTGCTCTTGGTTCAGCTGGCGATCGACTTTGCGTTAGCGCCAAAAAGCATTGCGGTATACCGAGCGGAGAAGGAGATCCGCGCAGCCATTGCGGAGTCGCCCGCCGAACCGGTGCCAATGAGTTTGCGGAACGCACCAACGGAATTGATGAAAAACGTTGGCTTCGGTTCAGGGTATGCGTACGCACCCAACGTTGCGGGGGGCGTCGCAGGGTTGGAGTGTCTGCCGCAGGCCGTTCGCGGGACCAAGTTCTTCAAGCCATCTGGCGAGGGGGCAGAAGTTGCGTTGGCGAAGAGAGTCTCAGAGTTGGACCGGCTCAGGGCTGAGGCACGTCGACTCGGTCAGTCGACCAGTGATGCTGGTAGCGACGTGGGCTAACGGCGGAGAACAGATTTCTTAGATGCTTAGATGCAGAGCGCCGCTGGGGGACCGACTAAGGCGATTACACCGACTCTTCAAGCACCTTGATCACCGTCCTCTTGGTGAGCAGTTCGCCAAAGACGTGTGGCTCCTGATTGGGCCGATACAAGACGTAAAATGGGATCGCATAGCGACCGAAGTCGGCCAGGTAGTTGGCGATGGTCTCGTTGCGGTTGGTCCAGTCTGCTTTCATCATGACCACGTTGTTGGCTTTGAAGGCAGCCTGCACAGTGTCGCTATGAAGGACGACGCGTTCGTTAACCTTGCATGTGGCACACCAGTCGGCGGTCACGTCGACAAAGACGAGATCGCCGGAACTCGCGAGCTCCAGGGCTTCTGCTTCGTCGAAGTTGACCCATGCGTAGTCCGAGTCTGCGGTCGATCCGCTAGCAATGACAGCTGGAGCAGTGCTAGCGATCCAAAGCGTCGCTAAGGCAGCTGCGGCCAGGCCGAGGCGCGCGGAGAGGCGGCGTACAGATTGCTGTTGCCACCGATGGTGAAGGTAGGCGAAGAGGCCCACCAGCAGCAGAGTGCCTTCGACGAAGGCTAGTGATTCCGGGGCAATTTGGTTGTTGAGCACATAGAGCAACCAGACCGCTGTGCCCGCGAGCAGGAAGCCGAAGACACCTTTCAGGGTCTCCATCCAAGCCCCAGGGCGGGGTAATAGACCTGCGGCCTTGGGCGATATGGCCAAGAGCAGGTTGGGCGCTGCAAGACCGAGGCCTACGGCAGTGAAGATGGCGAGGATAGTGGCTGGTGGTCGCGCTAGCGCGAAGCCGACGGCGGAGCCTAGAAAGGGCGCCGAACACGGTGTTGCCATCAAGGTGGCGAACAAGCCTGCGGTGAAGTGTCCGACCGGACCGTTGCCACCGCCTTGAGCTTGGCCACCCAAGAACGCAGGCAGCGGGATCTCGAATAAGCCCCACAGGTTCAAAGAGAAGAAGAGCATCACCAAAGTCAAGAAGGCGACGAACATGGGGTTTTGAAACTGAATGCCCCAACCGATCGCTTCGCCGGCGGCTCGGAGTCCGATCGCGGCTGCGCCGAGTGCCCAGAACGAGACCATGATGCCAGCCGCGAATGCCAGCGCTCCACTGCGAACGCTTCCTTGGCCCTTCTCAGCGGACTGCAGCAGGCCAAATACCTTGATCGACAGTACCGGCAACACGCAAGGCATCAGGTTCAGTAGCAAACCGCCAATGAAGCCGAAGCCGAGCATCCATGCCAAACCTCGCCCAGCGCTCGCGCTCGCCGAGCCGCCAGCGCTTGAGTCGTCAGTCGTTTCGCGCGTTGCGAGTGCTGCTTTGAACAAGTCCTGATACTGGGGCTCACCCTGCGCGCCGATGCTCAGGATCGCCTTGGTGCTGGTGTCAGTCGGAGCAAGGCAGACCCGATCGTCGCAAGCTTGGTAGTAGAGGACGAGCTCGAGTTCGACGTCGCCAGCGGGCGTGCCCGGTGGAATCTGGATGGCTGCTTCGATGAAGGTCTCGCCCTCGTAGACAGCCAGGATCTCGTCGCCGGCGAACGGTGCGCTCCACATGTACGGTTTGGGGTACGAAGGTTCGGCGAGTTGCAGAGCCGTGGTTCCGGTTTCGGCGGTGCTCGCGCTGAGGTCCGCTAGGAGAACGACGCCGGGCGTCTTAGAGACGACGCCGAGCTCGGTGGGGATCAGGTAGTCGTAGGTCGGAACGTGCGCTTGGATATGCCAGGTGTCCGCGATCATGACCCGCGCGAGGATCCTTGCCGTTTCTCCGCCAACGTACGAGGACCGATCGGTGTAACCCTCGACCATCGCCTTCTCAGAGCGTGAGAACCCCTGTGCGGTGCTGATGCTGCTGAAGCCGATACTCAACCCGACCAGCGAGAACAGCAGGGCTCTCGAGAACCGGCTAGTCATGGTTGAGCGTTGGGATGGAGTGGACTTCATGGCAGTGGCTTCTCGTCGGTCGTGGTTGTCTGAAGCGCCGCAAAAGCCCGGAAATAAAGGGGGTTTCGCTAGGCGCGATGCTAGCATGCGCGGCTAATGAGACTGTCGCAGCGGGTACTCCGCGAATCTGAATCAGCCACCATGGCGGTGGCGAGGCGAGCTGGGCAGCTGCGGGCTCAAGGCGTCAAGCTCTTCGATCTCGGCGCCGGTGAACCTTCGATGCCATCGCCGCAGAGCGCGGTTGAGGGCGCAGTTGCAGCTTTGCGCGCCGGGCACACCCGTTATACGGCAGTGGACGGGTTGGCGGATCTTCGGACTTCTCTTGCAGCAGCCTACTCCGGCACTGGCGCTCCGTGGACGGGAGAAGGTGACGTCACCGTGACCGTTGGAGCCAAGTCCGCGCTGGTGCAAGCGGCGCTGGCGTTGGTCGACCCGGGCAGCGAAGTGGTGATCCCGTCTCCGTGCTGGATGACCTTGCAAGCTCAGGTGAGATTGGCTGGCGGGGATCCGGTCGCTGTGCCGATGTCTGCGGCCGGTGGCTTTGAATTGTACGCAGCACCGCTGCTCGACGCGATCACCGATCGGACGCGTGCGGTGGTGCTGAATTCACCCTGCAATCCCACCGGTGCAGTCATGTCGCAAGATGAATTGCGGTTGCTGGTCGCTGAGTGTGCCGATCGCGATGTGGTGGTGGTGAGCGACGAGACCTATGGCGCCTTTGTCTACAACAGCTCGCCAAGAACGGACGATAGGCCGGTCGCTAAGCCGGCCGGCACGTCAGTAGCTGACCTTGCGGGCGAGTTTCCTGACACGGTGTTGCTGGTCTCGGCCTTCTCTAAGGCTTACGCCATGACCGGGTGGCGCGTCGGCTATGCCCTCGGTCCGCAACAGCTGATTTGTGCCATGCGGTCGCTGCAAACACACACGACCTCCAACGCCACGAGCTTTGCCATGCACGGCGCACTTGCCGCACTCAAACAAGAAGCTGCCTACCGCGCCGATCACGTCAGGCATTGCGCCGCGAATCGAGAGCTGGTCGGCGCCATCCTCGGCGACCATCCACGCCTGCGATACGTGCCGCCGCGTGGAGCGTTCTATGCGTTTCCGCGTGTCCACCTCAATGCTTGTGCCTATGGCAACAGCACGGTCGAGATTGCTGCCAAGTTGCTCGATGAGCGCCAGGTTGTGGTTGTGCCTGGCGAGGCGTTCGGCGCTCCAAGCCATTTGCGTATATCTTTCGCCGGGGATTCGGATGAGCTTCGGCAAGGGCTCGAGCGCTTCGCGGCCGCGCTTTGAGTTTTGTTTACAGCTTGCACATATTCAACGAACGCGCGAACACCGAGCTGGTCGTCGCCGTAAGATGATCTGATCAATGTTCAGCAACAACTCAATCCTCCTGCTCACCGTGTTCGGGATTCCCATCCGGGTGCACCTCACCTTCGTGTTTTTGGTGCTGTTTGTCAGCGTTTACGCTGCGAGCACCGGGCAACCCGCCTTGCAGGCGCTGTTGTTGGTCGGACTGGTGTTTGCATCGGTTGTGCTGCATGAGCTTGGTCATGCGCTTGCCGCGCGACGGTTCGGGATCGATACCCGGGAGATCGTGCTCTACCCGATTGGTGGAGTCGCTCGACTAGACGGAATGCCGACCGGAATAGGTGAGCTCGTGATTGCTGCTGCGGGTCCTCTAGTGAACCTCGCGATCGCAGCTGGTGGCGCGCTGACCATGGTGGCTCTGGGCATGCCTTTCCAGGCGACCGCTGGGGACAGTAGTTCGGCTGGGTTGATCTCATGGCTGGTTGTCGCCAACGTCGGGTTGTTCTTGTTCAACCTTTTGCCTGCCTTCCCGATGGACGGTGGACGAATCCTGCGAGCGAGTCTCAGTTTTGTAGTTGGCCAAGATCGTGCGACCAAATGGGCTGCGATGACCGGGCAGGTGATGGCCGTGATGATGGCGATGTTCGCCATCTTTGGTGGAGCCACTCCAGTGCTCTTGTTCATAGCCTTGTTCGTGTTCTTAGGCGCCGGCCAAGAAGCCTCGTTTCATCGTACTCAGTCGATGGTGCGCGATCGGTATGCGCGTGAAGCGATGATGACTCGCTTTGAAGTGCTCAAGCCACAGGACACCTTGGAGTGGGCGAGCCGGGTGCTGCTCGCCACCCACCAGCGCGACTTTCCCGTCGTCGATGTTTGGGGTCGAGCAGCAGGCGTGCTCGATCGACCGTCCTTGCTGGCGGGTCTCAGTACCCTCGGTCGCGATGGTGCGGTGCTCAATGCGATGATTCGCGAAGTGGCTGTGGTGGGACCCGACGCGCCGCTCGAAGAGGTCACCCGATTGCTGCAGGGGCGTCAGGTCTCGGTGGTTTTGGTGGTCGACGACGACGCGCTGATCGGCATGATTACCCTCGAGAAGCTGATGCAGATGATCGAGGTGGTGAAGCGCCTGTGAGGGCTCGATTCCGGGAGTGACTGTTGTGCGTCGACTGCGCCATCACAACTCTGCGCCATTCAGAACTCGGCATCAGCACGCTGCACGACAGACCGCTGCACGTCAGAACGCTGCACCCTCAGAACAGAGTCAGGTTGGTGGGCGCTTCAGACACTTCTGCTAGAAGTTCGGGCCCGTCGTAAGCCACCTTGTTGACTTTGAAACTTACGGGATAGCGCTCCAGAGGCGGATCTGAGTCTCTGAGAAGCGCAAGCAGGCGATCTTCGGATGTCGCTGGGTCGAGCCACTGGCGATATCCATCTGGTTCGACAATGACCGGGCGTCGGTGGTGGATCTCTGTCATCGATGAACCAGCCTTGCCGGTTACGATGCAGAATTCGATCTCGCTCTTCGATGAAGCGCGCTGTACCGATTCCTGCCAGAGTCCGGCGAAACAGAATCCATGCACTAGGATCGAGCCTCGAGCTGCTCTGAAGAAGAACGGTTGGCGGTTGCCCCGCGGACGCCACTCGTAGAACCCGGTTGCTGGGACTAGGCATCTGCGCTGACGAAAGCTAGTGGCAAAACTGCGCTTCTCCAGCAAGGTCTCCGAGCGGGCGTTGATCAGAGGTTTGCCTGCTGCTCTTGAGTTGAGCTTGGCGCTGGTGAAGCTCCACGACGCGCTCGAGAGTTCTATGCTTCTGGACCGTCTTGCGCTGCTCGCCGAGGCAAGATCGAGCGTCGCTAGGCCCGTTGACCTCAAGATTGGCATCTGCTGTGTCGGCGCGACGTTGAACCGGGCCTCGATCTGTGACGCCGCCGAATCGACCAGTTCGAAACCCTCTAGGCTCTCCAGGGTCTCGGCGATTACGTCGCCCGGTTTGCTCAAGACGTAGCGGCCACACATGGTGCTAGCATCGCAGATTCGCAATGTACAAAGCGAGGCCAAAAGGGTCGCCGGTACCGTACCGCAAAGCGAGGTCGCACCTTAAGAGAGGGGTAGCACCGAAGAGGTGACACCGGAACATCAGTCGGTGCACTCCCAGAAGTGCTTGGACAACGAACATGATCGTGGAAAAACAGAAGGTCGAAGGCTGCACCCTGCTAACCGTCGAAGGCGTAGTGAAACTGGGACAGAGCGCCCGTTTTCTAGCCGAAGCACTGAAGCGATCTCTGTCCGAAGACAGCGGTAATGTGATGGTCGACTTGGCGGGCATCAACTACATTGATTCGACCGGCATCGGCGAGTTGGTGGGCTATTTGGTTCGCTTTCAAGAACGGCAGCGCAAGTTGATTCTGTTGCGGGCCCCAGAGCGCGTGAAGAATCTGCTCGATGTCGCTCATGTGAGCGACTTGTTTCCCATGTATGACAACGTTCACGAGGCGGTCGCAGCCGAGGGCTAGCGTCGGAGTTGATGCCCTTTCTAGGTATCCTCTAGGAAGTAGTTTCAGGTCGTAAGGGGTTGTGTACCCGCACCCGCGGTCGAGCTACAAGTCGCCAGTTGAGCAGAGCACGCAGCAAACCAATGTTGGCACCACGATCGCAAGGGATCATCGAGCTCGACAATCGATGGTTGCTAGGTTGGGTCGTTGCGCTGGCGCTGGCGGTGACGGTGACGATCGCAGTCTTCCCGCGTGCGTTTCCGATGGCTCCTGGAACTCAATGGGACGTTGATCGGGATGCTGCTATTGCGGTCGCGATCGAATATGTCTCTGACCTCGGCAAGATGCCAAACAGCCCATACTTTGTAGCGGTGCTTGACAGTAGTAGCGATCTGGAGCTGCACTTGCTGGCTGATCAAACGGCTCGGGCCGCAACTGGCATTTCGATTCAGTCGGACCATGCCCTCGAGTTGTCGGCGCGCATCAACACTTGGTTGGTGACGATCTATCCTGATGAAGCTGCGGTTGGCGACTGGACCTACCGTGTTGAAATGACGCTCGATGGCACGCTTTTGGCTTTGTCAAAGGGTGTCAAGCGAGACTTTACTTCTCCGATCCAGCTGACCATCGAAGACGCGACAGCACGGGCAGACGAGTTTCTCGAACGCATGGGCCTGGCGCTTGCGGATTACTACGACCCGGTTGAACGGAGGGTCGAGAACGCTGCCTTCTCTTACCAACAGTTGCGCTACCAGCGGCGTGAAGCCGAGACACCGTTGGTGCGATTGGTTGATCACTCGGCGGTCACTGCAGACGACCTGCTCCATGGAGTGGAGGTCAAATTCGCTGGCGGTGAACTCCTGGGATTCAGTGCCTGGCAAGAGCACAAACCGGGCGCGGATATCCTCCGCAAACTTCAACGACCTGGACAAGTTCAGTTGTTGCAGTTCTTGGCGGTGTTCGCGCTGCTCCCATTGATCGGGACTGTTTTCGTTCGGCGATACCACCTTGGCCTGGTGGGGGCGCGACGGGGGACGCGGGTCTTTGCGATCATCTTCTCTACCGCCGCGGTTGCGCTGATGTTGAGTTCGCGCGCCGCTTCGGAAGGCATAGAGTTTGGTTCGCTCACGCGAGCCAACCTCACCCTGGGCTGGGCTGGAGCGTTCTTGCTGATCTACTTTCCTGCGTTGGCCCTGGTCGGGGGCTTGAGCTGCGCGGTCGGCGAATCGATGGCTGAAGGTACCTGGCGGAGTCGGCTAGCGTCGCTGGATGCTCTGTTGAACGGGCATTGGTCGAACGCAACTGTCGCTGCTTCGTCACTACGAGGAGTGGCCGCTGGAATGTCGCTGCTGGCGTTGTTGCTGGTCACGATTGAGGCGTGCGGCGGCAGGGGCCTCGCCGTACCGCTGAGCCTGCAGCTCGGGCCGTGGTGGCAAAGCGCTCTGCTCCCCGGGATTAGCCTGTTCTTGCTACAGCTGGCTTTTTCCACTGCCGCGGTCATGGTTGCGTTGTTGTTCTTAATGCCGTTGTTGGCGCAACGGTTTGGGGTCGTCGCAGCAGGTGTGGTGTCGGCGGTCGCGTTGGCGGTGCTGTTCTTCAGTCCGGTGGTGACGGTGCCAACGGGGTCCGGCAGCCTGCTGGCAGGAGCGTTGTCGCTTGCCACCGTCGCGCTCTTTGTCCGTTACGACTTTGTGGTGGCTTGGCTCGCCCACTTGATCCTCTCCGTCGGGATCGGGGCCTTGATGCTAATGGCGAGTGGCGACCCTGTTCTTCGGCTGCAAGGTGCGGGCGTGTTTTTGCTCGCGGCGGCTCCGTTGGTGCCATCGCTGCGCTGGGTCGCGACACGCACGGGCTACCACTACCGCTACGACGATGTGCCACCACATGTTCGCATGATCGCTGATCGTGAGCGCCAGCGAGTGGAGCTGGAGACCGCGAAGGGGATTCAAACATCCATCCTGCCGGACTTGCCCGTGTCCCTGGTCGGTGTCGAAGTGGCGTACTCGTATCGTCCCGCGAACGAAATCGGAGGTGATTTCTACGACGCGATCGCATTGCAAGACGGGCGACTTGCGGTGGCCATCGGTGATGTTGCGGGTCATGGCGTATCGAGTGGCTTGATCATGTCGATGACGCGCGCAGCGCTCTCGGTGCAGGTGCACTTCGCGCCCGAGGTCGAAGACGTCATGCGCGCGCTCAATAGCGTCGTCTATGGCTCCGCGCGACAGCGATTACTCACCACGCTGTGCTATGCGTTGCTTGATCCTAATTCGCGAAGAATGTCCTACGCTTCGGCGGGGCATCTGTACCCGTACCGGCTGTCGAGCAGCGGGAATGTCTCGACACTTGCCTCAACCGCCTATCCGCTGGGTGTGCGTGAGCAGCTGCGAGTCGAGTGTTGTGACGTGAATCTCGAGGCGGGGGACGCAGTGTTCTTTGCCACCGACGGGCTGGTCGAGGCCAAGCGTTTGGGCGGTGAAGAACTGTTCGGGTTTGAGCGTCTGGAGGCGAGCCTTAGGCGGTTGACTGGGCTGGATGCGTCGCGTGTTCGGGATGGCGTGCTGGAGGATTGGACGCAATTCGTTGCATCCGGTCAGATGTTGACTCCAGAGCAGGCTGCTCAGGACGACGATCTGACCTTGCTGGTGCTGCGCTTGCCGGAAGACCCCTGAATCGAAGCCGGCCAAGTGTCGCGACCGGGTGGCACCTTTGCTACAATTCACGTCCGCTCTACGGAGCCGGCGGCCTTCCTTGGACAGCTCCATCAACGGCGCATCCAGTTAAGCCAGCTTGAGCTTCGCAAGGCCACAGCTCTCACACTCGGCCGAAGGGACGCTAGCCATGACTCGCTGCGATATGAAACGGAGCGAGGCAGAACTGAGTCGTTCCCTAGCATAGGACCTCGCCCGGAGCTGATTTCCGGCTTAGGCGTGAATCGAACCAAGGCGGTCCGGCCGGGCAGCTTGAGAGTCTCGGGAGAGTTGACCAAAGCAAAGGCCAACGCAGTCTGAGGGGTGCAGGGCGGAGTTGCGGATGCGGTCGAGGGCTCGAAGCCCGATCGCCAACCAGATCAAGTTCGAATCAGTGGCGTTTCTGCCTTTCTGCCTTTCGTTTTTTTTGGAGAACCAGCTTTGAAGATTCATGAGCATCAGGCCAAGGATTTGCTGCGCCGTTTCGGCGCTCCAGTCCCGCAGGGTCGAGTGACGGATACCGCCGACGCCGCGAGCAACATATGCGAAGAACTCGGCGGTCGTTGCGTTGTTAAGGCCCAAATACACGCTGGTGGTCGCGGCAAGGGCGGCGGCGTCAAAGTCGCCGGGACCCCCGAGGAAGCAGAGGCCATCGCCTCTGAGATTCTTGGCATGCAACTGGTGACTCCCCAGACCGGGCCAGAAGGTCAAGAGGTCAAGAAGGTCTTGATCGAAGAGGCGCTGGACATTGACCAAGAGCTCTATTTGGGCATTACGCTGGACCGTAAGTCTGGACTGCCAGTCATCATGGCGTCGAAGGCAGGCGGCATGGACATCGAGGAGGTAGCGGCCGAAGATCCCGACGCCATCTTGAGGGTCACCGTGAATCCTTTCTTGGGGGTGCAGCCCTTCCAGCTGCGAGCGTTGTGCTCGGGGCTCGGCCTTACCGGCAAGACGGCCAAGCAAGCGAGTGATTTGATTCGCTCACTGGTTGAGGCCTACATGGCGAGCGACGCCTCACTGGCTGAAATCAATCCCATGATGATCACTCCCAATGGCGACGTGTACGCCTTGGACGCCAAGATGAATTTCGATGACAACGCCATGTTCCGGCACAAGGATCTGGTTGAGTTGCGTGATCTCGCGGAAGAAAACGAGCTCGAGGTCCGAGCCAGCGAGTATGGGCTCAACTACATCAAGCTCGACGGCAACATCGGTTGCATGGTCAATGGCGCCGGTCTGGCCATGGCCACCATGGACATCATCAAGTTGTATGGCGGCGATCCCGCCAACTTCCTCGACGTTGGCGGCTCTGCCTCACAGGAGGCAGTCAAGGCGGCGTTTCAGATCCTGATCGACGACCCGTCGGTGAAGGCTGTGATGATCAACATCTTTGGCGGCATCGCTCGCACCGATCGCATCGCGCGCGGTGTGGTTGGCGCTCTCGAAGAGCTCAGCGCCGATGGACCGGTCACCATGCCGGTTGTGGTGCGGCTCGAGGGCACCAACGTCGAAGAGGGCCGTCGCGTCCTCGAAGAGGCCGATTTCGATTTCATCGTTGCCGATCAGATGGCTAGCGCCGCTGAGAAGGCGGTAGCAGCGGCAAGCGCCGCCTCAGGAGCTTAGCCCTATGTCGATTCTCGTCAACAAAGACACCCGGCTATTGGTGCAAGGCATCACTGGCAAGGAAGGCATGTTTCATGCCACAACCTGCCGCGAGTACGGCACCACCGTGGTCGGTGGTGTCACCCCGGGCAAGGGCGGCCAGACGGTCGACGGCTTCGAGGTGTTCGATTCGGTTGAACGCGCGCGTCAGAAGACCGATGCCAATGTGTCCATGATCTTTGTGCCACCGCCGTTTGCAGCCGACGCCATCATGGAAGCGGCTGCAGCCGGTGTGGAACTGGTGATCTGCATCACTGAGGGCATTCCGGTCAACGACATGATGAAGGTCAAGGCGTTCATCGAGGACCTACCGGTCCGGTTGCTCGGACCGAACTGCCCGGGTGTCATCACACCTGGTGAGGCTAAGGTCGGCATCATGCCTGGTCACATCCACTCGCCCGGCAAGGTCGGCGTGGTGAGCCGGTCAGGCACCCTGACGTATGAAGCGGTATGGCAGCTCTCTAACGTTGGCCTTGGTCAGTCGACCTGCGTCGGCATTGGCGGAGACCCGATCAACGGAACCAGCTTCATCGACACCATGAGCCTGTTCAAAGACGATCCGGATACCGAGGCGGTGATCCTGATTGGCGAAATCGGTGGCACCGCCGAGGAAGAGGCTGCAGTGTGGATCAAGGAGAATTTTGACCGGCCCGTGATCGGCTTCATCGCGGGTGCCACGGCCCCTCCTGGACGCCGCATGGGCCATGCCGGCGCCATCGTCTCTGGCGGTGAGGGCACCGCAGAAGCGAAGCAGAAGACCCTGCGTGAGAACGGCATCCACGTGGTGGAGTCTCCCGCCGACATGGGCAACAAGGTGGCGGAGGTCTTGGGCTAGGCCCGCTTGACCGCCACGGTGGTCCGGCGGGCGAACCCGTAGTAGCCCTGCACAAGCACAAGCACAAGCACAAGCACAAGCGCCCAGGTGACTGGGCTTTGACCGATGCGGCCGCCCTTTCTTTGGCGGCCGCCTCTCATTTGAAACTCTTTCTGAGGAAATATCGATATGTCTCGCACCCTGACCATCATCAAGCCGGACGCAGTCCGCGCCGGTAACTCCGGCAACATCGTCGCCTTGCTGCAGAAGGAGGGCTTTGTGGTCCTCGGCATGCGGCAGGTGCAACTGACTCGCGCCCAGGCCGAAGCCTTCTACGCAGTGCACAACGAGCGTCCGTTCTTTGGCGAATTGGTCGATTTCATGACCAGCGGTCCGTGTGTACCGATCTCGCTCGAGCGTGACAACGCCCAGGAGTACTTGCGTGAAGTTATGGGCGCCACCAATTCGGAAGAGGCCGCTGAAGGCACCGTGCGTAACCTCTACGGTACCGACATTCAGAACAACGCGATTCACGGCAGCGACTCAGATGAGAACGCCGCGATCGAGACCGCGTTCTTCTTCGCCGGCTGCGACTTGGTCTAGCCGCTGAAATCGCTTCGCGATCCACGGCTTGCTCCGCCCTCTCGGCGAGCAAGCGAGAGAGGCAGCTCCCGGTTGTGGGTGCTGCCTCTTTTTGGTTAATGCTTGATCGCCGAGTGCCGGCTTGCTGATGAACCTCTTGAGCACTTTGCCGATCAGTCCGCTGGTGCTTGCGCTGGGCTGGTTGCTGGTCGTGGTCTGCGCGCGGACTCTGCGCTCACGATTGTTCGCGGCCTTCGCAGGTGTCGTCTTCGGGGTACTGACTCTTAGTTGGCTGGGCCTGTCTCGGGCACTGCCAGCCTCCATCTATCCGGCGTTCGCCGCCTTACAGGTAGTGACCTGGCTCTACTACTGCGCGCTGTCGCGACCGCGACAAAGGCCTGTGTGGTTCAGGTTTGGCGTGAGCGTTCCGGCCCTGTGGTTTGCGGCGTCGACGATCCTTGCGTTGCCGTGGGCTGTCATCGGTGTGAGCGCGCGCTGGTGGCAAACCGTACCTGGTCCGATTGGGGGCTGGTGGGTTCCGTTCGCATTGGGCCTAGTAGGAGTAGTGCAGTCGTTCACGAGTCGCAAGGAATCAGTGTGTATTGAGGTTGGCAAACGATCGAGTTTGAGTGAGGGTGAGCTGGGCCGTGCGCGACCGCAAGCCTGCCAACGGAGCCGTGGTCTGGGAACAGCGGTGGCGCTAGGAGGGCCGCTGCGCATTGGCGTGCTGTCAGATGCTCACGTAGGTCCCTTCGTCTCAGCCCAGCGGTTGCGCCGCGCCTGCCGACGGATGGTGGATGCGAATCCCGAC
The DNA here is from genome assembly GCA_029263415.1 of Acidobacteriota bacterium. Taxonomy (GTDB): domain Bacteria; phylum Acidobacteriota; class Thermoanaerobaculia; order Multivoradales; family Multivoraceae; genus JAJCXN01. Next base: position 277,415 of record JAJCXN010000015.1, on the reverse strand, counting down.
TTGGTGGTGTTCGCTGGCGACCTCTTGACCATGGAGTCGCAACGAGAAGCGGCTTGGTTGGAGTTCGGTCTTGAACCATTGAGCGAGATGCGGGGTCGCGTGTTTGCCTGTCTCGGCAATCATGACCTTGAAGACCTGGAAACGGTGCGGTCGGTGTTTGAGCGCGTTGGGGTCAAGCTGCTGGTCGATGGAGCAGTCACTCTTGAGGCGCCCGGTCGCTCTTTTGCCCGGGTTCAGGTAGTGGGGTTGAGTCACCAGTGGGGCGGGAGTGGGTCCGAAGGCATCCTCCGGCATCGCAGAACTCTTCAAACGCTGCCGCTACTGGATGAGACTGGCGAGATCCTACGAGTCGTCATGCTCCATGATCCGACCGGATTTGCGATCCTCCCCGACGGCCTTGCGCCGCTAGTGATCTCTGGGCATACCCACGGCGGCCAGCTTGGTTTGTTGTCGCTTGGCTTGCAGTGGACGGTGTTGCGCTGGATGGCGCGGACGATCCCCGATCACGGCCTTTGGCGGAGAGGCTCGAACTCGCTCTACGTCCAGCGAGGACTTGGTCACTATGGATTTCCCATTCGCCTGGGAGTGCCCGCTGAAGAGTGTGTGGTCGAGGTTCGTCGCAAGTGAGCACGGCGGGTGTGGTCTCGGGTTATCCTTGGCGCACCCTTCACCTTTGAAACAACTCCGGACGGCCAGTCCGGGCCATCAGCGCCCGGCCTGCTCCTTGATCACTCGGAGCAGTACGGCCATGCAACAAAAAGAGGAATCGATCATGACCCAGCGAGCGCTTCATTTCTCCAGTAGGTGGGGCTTGATGCTCGCCATGCTGGGCATGGCGGTTGGCACCGGTAACATCTGGCGTTTCCCGCGGATCGCAGCGGCCAATGGTGGTGGTTCATTCTTAGTGGCTTGGGTGGTCTTCCTTCTCATCTGGTCGATCCCCTTGATCATCCTGGAGTTCGCCCTGGGCAACGCGACCAAGAAGGGAACGCTAGGAGTGGCACGACAGTTCTTGGGCGACAAGTTCGCTTGGGCTGGTGCTTGGGTGGCCTGGACCGCTGCTGCAATTGGCTTCTACTACGCCGTCGTCATGGGCTGGACCCTGCGATACGCGACCGCCGCAATCGTTGGTCGCCTGGATGGCGCTCAGTCGCAAGAGCTTTGGAACAGTTTTGCCTATTCACCGATGGCCCTGGTCTTCCATGGGGTCGCGGTCTTGCTAGCGGTGCTGGTGGTTTCGGGTGGCGTCGCAGGGATCGAGCGGCTCACCAAGGTACTGATTCCGACCCTGCTATTACTGGTGGTGGTTTTGACCGCGCGAGCGGTAACGCTGGAGGGCGCTTCGGCTGGCCTGAGCTTCTTGTTCACGCCGCACTGGGCAGATCTCGCCAACTATCGAATTTGGCTGGAGGCGTTGACTCAGAACGCTTGGGATACTGGTGCTGGTTGGGGCCTGGTGCTCTGTTATGCGATCTATTCGCGCAAGAACGAAGATACCAATCTGAACGCCGTTGGCCTCGCCATCGGCAACAACTGCATTTCGTTGATGGCGGGTGTGATGGTGCTGTGCACGGTGTTTTCATTCACCGACAGCGCGACTGCGGTGACTGAACTTTCGGGGCAGAACAACGAGGGTCTGACCTTCATCTGGATTCCCCAGTTGTTTGAGCAAATGCCCGGCGGCGGCTTCTTTCAAGCACTGTTCTTCGCGGCTCTAGTCTTTGCTGCTTGGACAAGTCTCTTGTCGCTGTTCGAAGTCTTGGTGCGCGTCTTTCAAGAGCTCGGGTTCGAGCGCAAGCGGATCATGCCGATGCTAGGTCTTGCAGTGTGGCTTTTGGGTGTTCCCTCCGCGCTCAGCCAGAAGGTGTTCGCCAACCAGGACTTCGTGTGGAGTGTCGCCCTTATGGTCTCTGGCCTCATCTTTGCCATGATCGCTTTGCGCTACGGTGTGAGCAAGTTCAGAAGGGACTTCGTTAACGCTGGTGCCCAAGACCTCAAGATCGGCGCATGGTGGGACTGGGCGATCCGCCTAGTGGTGGTAGAAGCGTTGGTGTTGGTGGTGTGGTGGTTCTGGCAAGTGCGGACGTCACCGATGTTTGCGCCTGACGGCCTCGGTCTTCTGCTGGTTGAATGGGCAGTGGTGGCGTTGGTCTTCTTCCTGCTCAATGGCTGGATGTTGCGTCGGATGGACGGCGCTCGAGCAGACTCGGCAGATTGATTGCTTCGGGCCTCGGCGGCGGCGTTTGTTGCTTCCGCCGAGTTCAAGGATAGGCTCGTCTAATGAGTTGTACTGAGTTCTACGATGCATGATGTCTTGCAAGTGTGCACGCAATGCAACCTTTGAGAACTTGGCTGTTTGCGCCCGGGCACGAGGGCCGCAAGGTGAAGAAGGCGCTAGAAAGTCTCACTGGTCCGAGCGAGCGTTTTGCCAGTCCCGACATGGTCATCCTCGATTGGGAAGATGCCGTGCCCGGAGCACGGAAGGACGACGCGCGAGCCGTGAGCTTGGAGGCGCTAGCGGGGCTTTCAATCAAGCATCGTCATCGCACAGCGATCCGCGTCAATCATCCCGAGACCGAGTTCTTCGCCGATGACCTGGCAGCCCTGGCGGGCGAGTTCTTAGGTGCGGTGCTGCTTCCGAAAGCGGAGCGGACCTCGGAGATCGAGTCCTTGGTTGGTCTAGACCTACCGATCATGGTGATCATTGAGAGCGCTCTCGGTGTGGAGAAGGCCTTCGAGTTGTGCGCATCGCACCCGCAAGTCAAGTACGCAGCCTTCGGCCCGCTCGACTTACTGGCAGATCTCGGTGGTGAGTGGACTCCGGGTTCAGAGGAAACGCTGTATGCACGTCAACGGTTGGCGATTGCAGCACGAGCCGCCGGGCTGGCCGCCGCACTCGACGGACCATACCCAAAGCTCCGCGATCTGGAAGGTCTGCTGGAGGACACGTCGCGTGCCCGCCGCATGGGCTATGACGGTCGGCTCCTGATTCACCCCGCACAAGTGGCGGTGGTCGCCGACGCGTTTGCGCCAAGCGATGAGGAACTCAACTTCGCGGAAAGGGTCCTAGCTGCAGCTGCCCTTGGGGAGCAAGAAGGGCGAGGTGCGGTCTCGGTCGATGGCAGGTTCATCGACCCGCCGGTGGTCCGGTGGGCGGAATCGGTGGTGGCGGCCAAACGCTCGTGACCTCCAGGCGTTGGTGAGCAAGCGCAGAACGCTGGTTGCTCTGTTGCGTTCGGAGAAACCCTCTAAAGCTTGCGCTTAGCTGTATTCAAGAGGTCGTAGATTCGACCGAGTCGACGCGCGCCGTTTAGGACCGGTTCCTTGTTGTGCACACTCTCATCCCAGCGTGTCATGTGCTCGGCGAGCAGGCTCAGGGCTTGTTGGCCGAGTTCACACGCTTCACCTGGGCACTGACAAGCGAGCTCGGCGTCGTTGAGGCGCCCTTCAGCCAGCCGGTATGAGCCAGACCAGCGGTTGATATCGACCGGGGGTCGAGCGCGCCGGACAACGACGTCGGCAAAGGTCTCGGTGGTGCGTTCTGCGGTGCCCACGCAATGTGCCGCGTCGCTCGACGCGCCGGGCAGTTCGTTGATCCCCAGCGTGCCAGTCAGTCTTTCAAGATGCGGTTTCCCGTACTGAAAGACCGAGTACAAGACCGCAATGAAGACGGCGAGTTTGACGATGGATTTCATGGCGCGGGTCTTATGGGTGTGCGTGGTTGTCGTGGGGTGGCACTGAACAGTATAGCTATGACGGAGAAACTGGTCGCCAACGGACTGTCTCTGCCCCACGGCACGATCCTGTGGGTTGAGCTAGGCAAAGGTCGACGTCTTCAACCAGTGGCGACCTTCGGTCGCGGTCGAGTGGGGACATGCCCTGCCTTGTAGACCAAGGCGGTTCGTTCATAGGTGATGACGATCGTTCCGTCTTGATTGAAGCCGTCAGTGCGAAAGCGCACGATGCCTTGATGGGAACGGGATTTGGACAAGCGGCAATCGAGAACCTCTGATTGGGCGTAGATTGTGTCGCCCTCGAACACAGGTGCCGGCAAGCGGACCTTGTCCCAGCCGAGGTTGACTGCATTCTTGGAGAGATCTGCAACCGACAGGCCAGTCACTAGCGCTAGCACAAAGGCGGAGTTGACCAGCGGCTGGCCCCACTCGGTCTTAGCAGAGTAGGCATGGTCGAAGTGGAGAGGGTTGGTGTTGAGGGTGAGCTGGGTGAACCACGAATTGTCGGTGGTGGTGATGGTGCGGCCGAGGGCGTGGTGGAAGACCTGGCCCACTTCGAAGTCCTCGTACACGTTGCCAGTGTGAGTTGTCTCGGTCATACCTGGAGTGCTTCCTTAGGGATTGGGGCCAAAAGCGCCTGTTTGGGCGAGTTGGTCGATGGCTGGTTGCTCCAACCCGGCTTCTTTGAGAATGGCGTTGGTGTCGCTGCCAGGCTTGGGCGCCGCGCTACGGATGCGGCCTGGGGTGCGTGAGAAGCGCGGTGCCGGTGCTACATGCAGCTGATCGTCGGGGCCGATCAAGAAGCCATTGCGTTCGACGTTATGGGGGTGCTCAGGCGCCTCGTCGAGATCGAGTACGGGCGAAGTGCAAGCGTCGACCTCATCGAAGATGACAGTCCACTGGGCGCGAGTCTTGGACCGGAACACCTCCTCAAACATTGCTTGCTGCCTTGGCCACTCCTCCTGGTTCATCTGCTGCGATTGGAGCTTCAGACCAGTTGCTTCGCACAAGGCGTCGAAGAACTTGGTTTCGATTGCGCCTACAGCCATGAACCTGCCATCTGAGGTCTCGTAGCAGCGATAGAAGGGCGCGCCGCCACCAAGTAGGCCGTCGACCTTGGAGAGTTCCCCCTGAGTGGAGTAGTGAGCCGCCATCAGCGAGGCCGAGCCATCGATCATGGCTGCATCGATGAACTGCCCAACGCCTGATTGTTCTCGCTCATACAAGGCGCTGGTGATACCAAGTGCTGCTAACAGGCCGCCACCGCCATAGTCGGCAACCAGGTTCAGTGGCGGTGAAGGGGTTCCGTGAGCCCCTCGTTGCATCTGCGACAGCACCCCGGCGAGGGCGATGTAATTGATGTCGTGGCCGGCGGCCTGAGCCATAGGGCCCTCTTGTCCGAAGCCGGTTAAGGAGCAATAGATGATGCGCGGATTGATCCCGAAAAGCGTCGCGTAGTCGGCCTCTAGGCGCGCCATCACTCCGGGGCGATTTCCCTCCAGTACCACATCTGCTGACTCGACCAAGCGATGCATGACGCCACGTCCGGCCTCTGTTTTGAGGTCTAGGACCAGGCTACGCTTGTTACGCGCCAACATCTGATAGGTCCTAACCGGCGCCACCGGCGCATCAATCCGCACCACATCGGCTCCGAGATCTCCCAGCAGCATTGCGCAATAGGGGCCGGGGGCGAGCCGAGAAAAGTCCAAGACACGGATCCCAACCAACGGGCCGGTATTCTGTGCATCCAGTTCGGTAACGGTCAAAGTGCTCTCGCTTTTGATAGCTGTACGAGGCTGGATCGTAGCAGCGAGCCCTCTGGCTTCGCACGGCAGGCCGGTGCGAAACACGAGACAAACACACAACTCCTGCAGCCGCGGCCCCTATAATCCCCAACGTGTCCCCACCCGACAAAAGCGAAGCCGAAGTCATCCCTCGGCGTGACCATCCCCTATCGCGACAACACATCTCCCCAGGAGCACTAAAGACTCTGTATCGCCTTGACCGCGCAGGTTTTGAGGCATATGTGGTGGGCGGCGGGGTCCGTGATCTTTTGCTCGGCCTGCGCCCAAAAGACTTTGACATCGTCACCGACGCTCGGCCCGAGAAGGTCCGGCGGCTGTTCCGTAACTCGCGGATTATTGGCCGTCGCTTCAGGCTGGTGCACGTCGTTTACCACGACGAGTTGGTCGAAGTTGCCACTTTCCGCAAGGATCCCGATCCGCGCATGCAGAAGGGTGGCCGCAACGACAAGTTAGTCACCAGCGACAACACCTACGGCACGCCGCGCGAAGACGCCTTTAGGCGCGACTTCACGATCAACGCCTTGTTCTACCGGATCGGCGACTACGCGATCGTCGACTACGTCGGCGGTCTCGACGATCTGGATGATGAAGTCATTCGCATCATTGGCGACCCCAAGGTTCGTTATCAAGAAGATCCGGTACGCATGCTGCGAGCCTGTGAGTTTGCAGGGCGCTTGGGCTTCCGTATTGAACGAGGCACGCTCGAAGGCATCCGCCGCTATGGCAAGGAGATCGAGAAGGCATCGCCCGCGCGCATGGTCGAAGAGATCATCGGCATTCTGAGCAGTGGTCACGCCGATGCCACCCTTGACTGGATGAACTACTCCGGATTGCTGCAGATTCTGCTCCCTGAAGCAAAGCCAGTGCTCGATGATCCCGAGAATCACGCGCTCGGTCGTATCTACGAGACGCTCGATGTGTGGGTCGAAAAGCAGCGAGGCGTGAGCGAGTGGTTCGCCTTGGCAACCTTGCTGACGCCGACCATCATTGAGCAGCGCATGGCAGCCGAAGAAAGGAAAGGCACATTGGCTCGTGGACAGCTGCAGCAGATCGTCGAGAATGCCGTGGAGCGATTGGGTCGCCGGTTCAGCTTGTCCAATTTGCGGAGCGCTCGCACCTACCAGACACTTGAGACCTTCCAACGTCTATGCGAACCGATGCCCGAGCCTGTTGGCCAGCGGCACTCGATCGTCTCGCGATCTGCCTTTCGCGACGCCTTGAAGCTATTCGAACTACTGACCGAGGCCACCGACCAAGGCCACGAACAGCTTGCCGAGTGGCAGACCGAAGCAGCCGCCGCGCCTCATCGACCCAAAGCTCGCCGGCGGCGCAAGAGTCGGGACCGTTAGAAGGGCCTAGGCGCTTCTGTAGATCCCAACTGAAACGAGCGGCTGCTAGTTGGCCTTGCGTTCGGCCCTGAATGTGCCGTTTGGCTGATGAGCGATCATTGCTGAAGCTGTGCTCTCAACGTTCCCCTGGTCGAGTTCGAACTCGACGCGAAAGCCCTGTAGTCCCTTGATCTCGAACGAGAGGCCTGACTCCGGGACCATCTCGTAGAGCGGTTGGCCCGGTACTGAGAGAGTAAGGTGATCCGTGCTCAACGCCACCACAGCGTCCATTCCTCCGAGCTGATACGTGCCAGTCAGTCGCTCCAGGAACTCAGGGTCGCTCAACGCTTCGCTTGCAACGCGTTCGAAGATGATGTCTGAAAGAGCGGCCTCAAGCGGTATCGTCAGACGATCGACCCGACCGTCTTTGGTGTATAGAAACTGTACTTTGGTGCCGCTGAAGTCAGCAACCACCGGTTCGTCGCTCTCAGGCACGACGAAGACGTCGTAGTGATGATGCTCAAGTGGTGCGTCGATAAAGCCGATGGCCAGGCGCAATTGGCCGTCGACCAAGCTCACGGTTGCTTTCCCATATCCGGGGTGTTGGTAGGTGCCAGTGAAGTCATCCAGCGCGTGCGAGGGCTGAGTGCCCTGATGGCGATCCTCAAGTGTTTGCTTCTCGATCGCCGCCGCTGCTTTTTGGGCTTGCTCTTGTTGCTTGCGAACACGGCCCGCCCAGTCGACCTCATCCAGTCCCAAAAGCCGATCGAAGACGTTGGACGTGACCAGTTGGGGTACCACTCCTGATCCATTGGTGTTACTCAACACGACCACACCGATGCCGTCGTCCGGGAGCCAATCCATGGCCGAGATGAAGCCGTCAATGCCACCGCCGTGTGCCACGTGCTTGTGGCCGCGGTAGGTCGAGACCATCAGTCCCAGACCGTAGGCCGGGTCGCCGCGCTCGGTTTCCCCAGGCACGCGGGCGGCGAGCGCTCCTTGAATCACCATCTGGGGTGACTGCATCCGGGCCGCGTTGGTTTCACTCAGCAAGCGTGCGGCATCTTCACCTGGGCCGGCTGCGCCACGGTTCAAATGGAACAAGACGTACCGGGCCATTTCGCGCGGCGTCGAGTTGATCGAGCCAGCCGGACCAACCGCGTCGATGTTGCGGAACGGAATCCGGGCGATCTCTGACTCGTCGGCGTGAAAATGGGGATAGGAGAAGTTGGGGTCACGTTGCATCTCATCTACCGAGAAGTTGGAACGCTCCATGCCTAGGGGTTCGAAAACGCGCTCTTTGACCAGCTGCTCCCAAGTCTTGTTGGTGATCTCCTCTGCCAGGATCCCGGCAGTCATGAACATCAGGTTTTGGTACTGAAACTTGGCGCGGAATGGCTCCGTTGGTTCCAAGTAGCGTAGGCGTGCCAGTAGTTCTCGACGATCAAGCGGCGAGCCGTACCAAAGTAGATCGTGGCGTGGCAGTCCGGATCGGTGACTCAAGAGGTCGACGGCAGTCATCTGCGCCGTGGCCACTGGGTCGTGGAGTTCGAAGTCCCTTAGCACTTCGCGCACCGGTTGCTCCCAATCGAGCTTGCCTTCGTCCTCGAGCATGGCAAGGACGGTGGCGGTGAACGACTTGGAGTTCGAGCCGATGGCAAACAAGGTGTCACCGTCTGCCTTGAGCTTGCCTTCAAGATCGCGATAGCCGTAGCCGCGAGCCATGAGCAATTGGTTGTCGTGGATGATCGCCACGCCCAAGCCCGGCACCTTCCACTCCTTCATCACGCTCTCGACCCACTCGTCGAAGCCTTGAAGGGCCTTGTCGGGATCGACAGCTGATGCTGTGAAGGCTGCTGGTGCCGATAGCAGTAGCACCGTTGTGGCGAGTGCTAGCAGCCTGTGGTGAAACTCTCGTGCGGCTGAGCGCGCGGATCTGCGGGGTCTGGTCGTGCACACGATTGAGGTCTCTTTCTTCGATTGATGAGGGCTGCAAGTTGCCGCGTGCTTGGGCCGCGGAGAGTGCTGAGAAGAAGAGTACGCGAACACCGCGAAGTTGTGTTGTTCGGGCGATGGCCCGGAGAACTTAGGACCTAACGGTGCTTTCGAACGGAGCGGCCTGCGGTGTCTCAAGAGCACCGTAGTCGTAGTAGTCGTCTCCACCACGGGCCTGTTGCAGCTCGCCTTGAATCACCAACCCGGCGGCAACCAAAATTGGTAGTAAGCAAGCCAAGCGGAACAGGGCGGGGGCGCCGCTACGGTTGCGGGCAAGGAGCGTGAAACCAAGAACCAGCAGGGCTGCGGGAATCGGCGCAAGTTCGGCGTAAAAGAAGGTGTTGGCGATCAAGCCGCCAGATGCCACCGTCCACACGAGGGCATCGGCCTTGAGCCAAACCTGTTCCTTCTTGAGCAACTGCCACGCCTCGACGGTGGCAGTGGCGGCAGCCAGCGCGCCCATCAGCTGGCCGAGCAGGGCGGAGCCGGACAAGCCAAGGCACAGCGCAGCGAGGCCAAGGAGCGTAGGTCTGATTGCTGCCGCCCAGAGCGGATCAGAGCCTTTCGGCGCGGTTTCGACGGAGGCCCTCACGATTGAAGTGGACCAGCCCCAAGCTAAAAGCACGCCGACGGCAGCGAGACTGAGAATCCAAATCACGCTCGCAAGCGTTGACCATCGGTGCTCGATCTGCGATTCGAGCAAGAATGCCAGCACGGGCAGTGCCAGCACGAAAGTCGTCGCCAGCTGTTTGCCATCGCTCAGCTTGCGCACGAAGTAGGAGAGCGCCAGGGCGAGCAGAACAAAGACGAAGAGTCGCTGGGTCGCTTCGACTGGCGGCATTCGCGGCCAGCCGTTCATAGCCACTAGCGCCGAGGCGAAGGCAAGCGCCAGCGCTGCCGCTCCGCCCTGCGGTCTCACCACAGAGCCCGAAGCTCGACGTTGTTGCCAACGTCTGAGGAGGCCGCAAAGCACCAACGCCACCAGCGCCGCGATCATCGGGATCACGACGCTGGGCAGCACGATGTTGTCGAACAGCATAGCCAGCTATTGAGCCGCTGTCTCCAACGAGAGAATGAAGGTCACCTCGTCGCCGAGCGGGCCGATCATGAAGTTCATGTCGAAGTCGGAGCGCTTGACGGTGAACTCGGAGTGAAAACCGACCATTGCCTTCTTGCTGCGCGGATGCTCACCTTCGCCGATCTTGGTGGCGGTGACTGTGATGTCTTTCGAGACGCCGTGGAGCGTCAAGGTGCCAGTGATGTCAATGGTGTCGCCAGAAGCCGTTGCGCTCTTGCTCTTGAAGGTGATCGCTGGGAACTGCTTGGCGTTGAGGAAATCGGGACTCTTGATGTGGTCGTCGCGATTGGGCACGCGCGAGTCGACACTCTCGGCATCAATTGTGAGGTCTATCGACGAGGCCGCAGGGTTATCCGAGTCGTACTGGACGGTGCCTGTCACCGTCTTGAAGGCACCATAGAAGTACGACACTCCGTAATGCTTGATCTTGAAGATCGCCGAGGAGTGATTGGTATCGATCGTGTAGTCAGTCGCAGTTGCTGGTGCAGCGAGGGCAGTCAGTGCGACGATCAAGAGGATCGTAAGGCCCGAGCGGAGGAGGGTGTTCTTCATGGTTGTGATTCCTGAGGGTTCGAAGTGTTGAGGGATTGAGCGATGGGTCTGTGCTTGACGGTCGAGCTTGACGCAGAAGGAGGATTGGCCGGGTTCTTCAGATTCTAGCCGCGCGCGAAACTGGAGGGTCGAGCGCAGCAGGCTTGGAGGTTAGCTTGTTGGTACGGGCGCCGACAGTCCGTTGGATCGCGGTGCGCGCCGCAGGCAGTCGATTGACTCGCTACCTGCAGGAGATGTTTCTAGCCATTCCTCGATACTCGAATCGCAGCAAAGTGCCCGGCACCTCGCGTAGCATCCAAGGAATGAACCTTGCCACCATGTTGCTAGCGGTTGCCCGCGATCAACCGAACCGCCCTTGTTTCCGGCGCGTCTCTCCCGCTGCGCCCTCATCCGCGCCCCAAACGCTCACCTACGGCGATCTTGAGCGCTGTTCGGCGCGACTCGCGGAGCGACTGTGCGAGTTGGGCGTGGCCCCCAAAGATCGCGTGGTGGTGCAGGTCGATAAGAGTTTGGGCGGGGTAATGCTGTATCTGGCGGTGCTGCGCTTGGGTGCGGTCTATGTTCCTCTGAATGTGGCCTACACCGAAAAGGAGGTCTCGTTCTTTGTCGCGGATGCCCGACCGCGGCTGTTGGTCGGAGATCAAGCGACGTTTGACCGAGTTTCCAGCGTTGGCGTTGCCAACGGCGTCTTAGCAGCCGTGCTGGCGGACGATGTGATCGGGTTGCCGAAGCACGCGGAGGCCTTGCTGCCTTGGTCGACGGCCTCCTCCAGTGTTCCTGGCGCCTCCAGTGATCCTGCAGGCGAAATCTACCCAGCCGCCACCGACGATCTGGCGGCGATTCTCTATACCTCGGGGACTACCGGTCGCTCTAAGGGCGCGATGTTGACTCACGGCAACTTGACCTCCAACGCAGAAACCCTCTGCGACATCTGGGAGATCACTGAGCACGACGTTCTACTCCATGTGTTGCCGGTTTTTCACGTGCACGGGCTGTTCGTGGCGCTGAACACGGTAATCAGTCGCGGCGGCCTGGTGCTGTTCATGGAGGGCTTTGAGGCTTCACGGGCGGTGGAATCACTGCCTGAAGCGACCGTTTTCATGGGAGTACCGACCCACTACACGCGTCTTCTGGAGCAGGCAGGATTTAATCGCGCCGCTTGCTCGACAATGCGTTTGTTCACCTCGGGGTCGGCACCGCTTGATCCGATCACCTTTCAAGCTTTCGAGGCGCGGACTGAGTTGTCGATCCTTGAGCGATACGGGATGACTGAGGCAGGCATGATCTGCTCGAACCCGTACCAGCGCGGCTGCGGTGCGAGTGAGGCAGGCTTCCCCCACGGGGACCGTGTTGCCGGCACCGTTGGATTTCCGTTGCCCGGGGTTGAGGTTGCCATTTGTGGTGACGGCGGTGACGAACTGAGCCCAGGTGAGGTCGGAATCTTGCGCGCTCGCGGCCCGAACGTGTTCGCCGGATACTGGCAGCTCCCAGAGAAGACCGCTGAAACGATGGCCGAGGAGGGCTGGTTGATCAGTGGCGATCTCGCCAGTTGCGATGATCGCGGTCGAGTGACCCTGGTCGGAAGGTCGTCGGACATGATCATCGTTGGCGGCTACAACGTCTACCCTCGCGAGATCGAGGACTGTCTCTTGAATCTCTCGGCGGTTTCCGAAGTAGCTGTTGTCGGAGTACCGCATCCGGTGATGGGGGAAGGCGTGGTTGCGTGCTTGGTGGCTCAGGTGGGCGCCGAGTTGCCAACCGATGAGGAACTCGCTTCTTACCTCAAGCCCGACCTCGCCGATTTCAAGCGCCCACGTGTTTTCCACCGTCTCGACGAACTCCCGCGTAACGCCATGGGTAAAGTGCAGAAGACAAGCCTGCGTGATCGCTTCAGCCGAGACTTCCAGCGCAGCTGAGCGGGGATTGCTGCGGCGAATCGCGGCAAGCGCCTTCGCAACTCGAAAGTTCCTGAACATCCCTGAATGTCGCGACGAACGACTGTGGCGTCACACTCGGACGCGAACCGCCAATGCTTCGTTTGGTAACTCGCCTGCTAGGCGGCGTGGCATGATGTGGCGATGAACACCAGATTACTGCCGTGCGCGCTCCTACTGACCAGTGTTGTTGTCTCGCCTCAGCTGAGCCTCGCCCAAGAGTTTCCCGCCACCGACGACTGCCTCTTGATTGCGGGCGCTTCCATCTTGACTATGGAAGGTGCTGAGGTCGAAGCGCCCACAACTGCTCAGGACGTGCTGATCTGCGGGCAGCAGATCAGGGCGATCGGTGATGTGGGTTCTCTTGAGGTGCCGCCTGAAACCACCCGCATCGACGGCGCCGGCAAGGTGCTGATGCCTGGCTTAACCGATGGGCACGTGCACCTCAACGCTCCTCTCGATCTCGAACTCAACCTGGCTTGGGGCGTCACCTCGGTTCGCAACCTCTTTGGCAATCCACTGAGTCTCAACTTGCGCGAGCGGGTGAGAACCGGCGAGCTGTGGGGGCCGCGGATGTGGACAGCCGGCCCGATCATCGATGGTGACCCCGCGCTTTGGCCCGGCTCTGCGGCTGTGGCCACTGCCGATGCGGCGCGTTCAGCGGTTAAGGACCAAGCCGAGGCTGGCTACGATTTCATCAAGGTCTATAGCTTGCTGCGGCCCGAGCCGTTCTTCGCTGCGCTCGAGGCAGCACAAGAGGCAGGCCTCAAGGTTGGCGGACATGTGCCGCTATCTGTGCCGCTCGCGGATGCGGTTGAAGCGGGCATGGACTTCATCGAGCATTTGCAGGAGTTCTTGCCAGCGATGCAAGCTGCGGATTCCGAGTTGCAGACGATGAGCAAAGCGGACCGACGCAAGCTGGGCTTCTCGGACCGCGCCCGATTGAGCGCGGAGGGCTTCGACCCCAAACGGCTGCCAGAAGTGGCGCAGTTGATGGTCAAGCACAAGGTGTGGAACATCCCAACCTTCTTGGTTCTCGAGCGCATTAGTGCGTCTGCACAGCAAAAGAGTGAATGGTTCGAGACACATCCGCAGATGCGGACACAAGGCCAGATGACTGAGAACTTCTGGAACCCAGCCAACGACTTCCGATTGCAGAACGTGACTGAGGAGCAGCTGCTCGCTCGGCAACGCTCGGCGAGGCTGCACATGCCGATCGTCAAGGCTCTTCACGACGCTGGGGCAGAATTGATGTTGGGAACGGACACTCCGAACCCGTTTGTCTTCCCGGGCTATTCGGTACACGAAGAACTGCGTCGTTTCGTTGAGGCTGGCCTTTCGCCCTGGCAGGCATTGCGGACTGCGACCGTTCAGCCCGCACGCTTCTTAGGCCAAGAGGCTGTGTTTGGCCAGGTCAAGGCTGGTCTCGAGGCTGACCTTCTGTTGCTGGACGCTGACCCGCTGCAAGACATTGCAAACACGGAGCGGATCTTCGGAGTGATCACCCGCGGTCGCTGGCTGGATCGCGCGACGCTTACTGCCAAGGTCAACGCGGTAGCTAAGGCCTACGGAAAGGAGTAACTCCTTGCCCCCTAACGGTAAGTAGTGGCTTCTTGCCTCCCCCGTAACGGTAAGCAGTAGCTTCTCGCCTCTCCATCCTGAACGGACTCACTGCTCAGCTACTGCGCCCCCGCCTGCACTTGCGACCGCGTTTGCAGCCAGCGGCTTTGCCAGCAGCGGCAACTTCAGAGGCCGTGGACTGTCGATCGCGTAGTGAAACGTGCCCACCAGTTCCCCCTTGTCGTTGAGAGTGCCTTCGATGATGGTCTCTGTGGCGCTGGCCTCCACAGTTGGGAACTGAGCGACGATGCGCAGCTTGTTTCCGGTCCACTCAAAGTCGTCGAGACTGATGGTGAACATGGCGACTCCGGAGGCCAAGTAGAGCCAGCCTTCGCCCTCTTTGGGAGCATAGAAACCGAAGGGCAGGAATCCTCCCACTGAATAGGAATGAGCCGGATCATGAGCGCTCAATAGGTTGGTGATCCTAGTCTCTGGCTTGGGCGCTTCATGGTAAGTGCCGTCTTTCGGGATTGCCTCGAAGAAGCCGACAAACATTTCGTTGAAGGTGTCGCCGCGGTAGATGATCTCTTGGCTTGCGTCAGGGTTGGCGACGTTGTCTTCCGAGTTGTCCCAGGCGGCTGTGATGTCCAGGCGGCTGCCTTTGGGAATGTCGATCAGCTGGTTCGGGTAGTACAACCACTGCCAGTTGTAGTCGTACTTGGGCACATCGAGCAGCGTCTCCTTGCTGCCGTCGGGATAGGTGAGCTCATAGCTCATGGCCTTGCCGCGCACGTGCATGTGGGGTGAGAAGGCGAGGACCTGCATGTCGCGATCGAAGATATGAAACGCAGTTTCCAGATGGTTGTTGGCGCCGGCGGGAATGCGGATGCCAGTATTGGAGCCGAAGAGGGTGGCCACCTCTTTCTGTAGTTCGCCTTCGCCAAAGTAGATACCGATCCTGGTCTGGTCAACGGTAGCTTCTCCGAACGGGTGGTAGTGCAGATCTGCGTTGATCTGGCTGGTTGGAGAGAGAATTCGACCCATGCCTTCTGGGAAAGCGTAGGGCGGCATGCCGGCGGTCCAAACGCCGAAGATGCCGCTGCCGCCACGACCTTCGAGGCTCTGCCCCGTGCCTTGGCCAGCAACCCGTTCGCCGCCGCTGGGGGTTGAATAGGTCGTCAGAAAGTGGTGCGCGGCTCGTCGATCGCTAGGGAGAAACTCGATCGCGCGCACCCAACGGGTGCGATCGAGCCCATCGAGTTTGAGCACCTGCTTGGGGAACAGATCTTCGCCATCGGCGGGAATCTCGACCGCGTCTAGGGTGAGGATCAGGTCGGGCTCGCCTAGGGTCCATGCGTCGGGAAAGGATGGAGCCTTTGGCAACGCTGCGGGGTCTCCCTCAGGTGCTCCAGCCTCGACCCATTGGACCACGGTTGCAATCTGCTGATCGCTGAGCGAAATGTCGTTTGACCAGGTGTGCTTGTCAGAGTCACCGCTCCACGGTGGCATGTCGCGATTCGCGACCTGGCGAGCGATCGAGCGAGCCCAAGGCCGTGCTTCTTTGTATGAGAGTAGCGACATCGGGGCCACTTGATCCGGCCGGTGGCAGGTTGCGCAATGGTTGAAGAAGATCGGCGCCACGTCTTCGCTGAAGGTTGGCGCGTCGAGTGCAGTGGCTGCTGTGGTGCCGGCAAGCGCGGGCATCGCGAACAGGCTCAACACTGGGATCAAAGTGAGCACGGCGAGTGGCGCAACTGAGGCCTTCGCCGACAGGTTGCTTAAGTGAGAGGTGTAGCTTGCGTAGTGCATCAGGAGCCTCGGCAGTCCGCTTGGATTGTTGTTGTGCGTAGAGGTGATTGTAGCGAGCACGGAGCTTGAGTGCGGGGCTAGAATCTGAGGGTTTCTGAACCCCCCGTTCCGGTGCGGACGTAAGACCAACTAGTTGAGGAGAATAGAGATGGCTAAACGAAGTCTGATGTTGCTTGCCACCATGGCCGTTGGGTCGCTATTACTTGCGAACCCGGCAGAAGGTCAGATGTGGAAGAAGATGAAGAAGAAGGTCGGCATGGGCGACAAGAACGCTGAAGAGACCACAGACGAAGGCAAAAAGAAGGCGAAGAAGAAGCCAGCTGATCAACGCTGCGAAGATGTCTCGCTCGAGTGGGTTCTTGAAGAGGACTATTCCGATCTGGATTCAGTCAATCTCACCGGAGTCTCGTCAGTGCCCATCGAGGTGGGTGCTTTCGAGGATAAACGCAAGATTGACGATCTGCGCGAGATCGGACGCAACATCGAAGACGCCGACGACGAAGACTCGGACGATCGCAAGACGCTCTACGTCACCACCGACGACAACGTGGCCGACTTTGTTGCTCGCCATACTGAGGTCGTGCTGTCAGAGCTCGGCTACAACATCGTGGGGCCCGGCGAGGGCAAGGTGAAGATCACCGGTGAACTGCGCTCGTTTCACGCCGAAGAAGACAGCACATACAAAGCGACGACGCGGTTGCTTCTTAAGGCGACCGCCAACGGCCAGGTGATCTACGAAGGCATGCATGGCGAAGGCGAAACCACATTCGGGCGCTCCTACAGCTGCGAGAACTACTTCGTGGTCTTATCTGAGTCGTTGATGGAAACGGTGCACAGCATGGCTGTGCAAGATAGTTTCCACAGCGCTCTGCAGAAGGCCGCACGCTAGTCTCAGCCTGGGCGCGTTGCGATCATGGGAAGCAAAGAGCAAAGGAGTGGAACGGCGACGAAGTACGGTCCACTTCGATTGCTGCCTCTAGGCCTGCTGCTCGTGTGCTTCGCTGTGATCGGTTGTACGAACGCGGTCCAGAAGGCTGTAAGACCGCTTTATCAAGAGGCGGAACTGAGCACTGGCGTTACCGTCGTACGGGACATCCCGTACTTAGAGGGCGCCCAAGCGGATCCCGAAAAGCACCGCCTCGATCTTTATCTGCCTGAGGAACCCTTCATCGCTGACGAAGGCAGCATCCCGGTGCTGGTCTTCACCCACGGCGGTTCTCTGTTTAAGGGCGACAAAGATCTAGCGGTCGCGGGCCTCGATTTCTACGGCAACATTGGGCGCTTCTACTCGGCTCGCGGTATTGCGGTGGCGGTGGTCAACTACCGTCTGCAGCCGCTGGTCGGCTGGCGTGAGCAAGTCGAGGATGTGGCCGCGGCAGTGCAATGGGTGCGCGAAAACATCCTCCTGTACGGTGCGGCAAGCGCTCGCGATCGGGAGTTTCGGATCTACCTCTCGGGTCATTCAGCCGGAGCGTGGTTGGTGTCCCGAGTGTCATTGGACCATGAGGTTCGGGAACGATTCGATTTGACCGATGACCGCATCGCGGGCGTCATCTCGATCTCAGGGTCCGGCTTCGAGATGACCGATCAGCGAACCTGGGAGTTGTATCCGAAGGAGGACTGGTGGGCTGAGCGTTTTTCCGTGCCCGAGCCGGCCGACTGGAAGGAAGCAGCGTCGATCGTCCCGCTAATGGCCACCTGTGGTTGCGCTCAGAACTCCAGGCGCTCGGAGGATGAGCAGCTGCGGTTCCTACTGCTTTACTCGAACCAGGACCTGCCCGCGCTTGCTCGCCAGAACCGACTCCTGTCGACGGCTTTGCGAGAGTGGGGGCTCAAGCATCGGATGGTGGCAGTGAGTTCAGAGAGTCATCGCCGTACGCTGCTAGCAATGAGTCATCCGCAGAAGATTATTGCGCGTGAGATCTTGTCGTTCATCCACACCAATCGACTCGACCTTGATCTGTCGGTGCAAGAACGTGTGGTCGAGGAAATCGGCGGCCGTTAGGAACAAGCTCAAGTTCCGCGGGCGCAGCGCCGGTCTACTACCCTGAGCGGCCCTTGTTACTTTCCAGTTGCATCGTGCCGGAATGGTCGCTATATTCTCTGAGTCCGCATTTGCGGACACTCATCGAGACCGGCTGAGGGACAGGCCCTTTGACGCCGGGGCAACCAATCCGAATTCGCGTTCGGAAGAAGGTGCCAACTCCTGCGGCGTTCACGCCTTCCCTAAAAGGGGAAAAGTGGATGTCGAGAGATGAGCAAAGGTTCCTATTCACCGGCCTCCCATTTCTGGGCGTTGCTGGCTGAATTGTGAACGTGCGACCACCTCCTCCGCAGAGAGTCTCTCGATAGAGCGTCGTCCGGAGTTGAGGTACCGCTTCGTCGAAAAGATGTGACGCCGCCTCGCTTCGGGTTCAAACGAATCTCTATTGAACCCTCGATCGGAATCAGCGATTGAGGGACTGGAGGCTTTCCCATGAATCACGAACGAGTCACTCCCCTTGAGGCCCGTAGTCGGGCCGTCCGTCCGCAGAAGCCAGCATTGAGCCGAACCACCAACGCGGTGCGTGCAGGCATTGGTCACGATCAACAGCACGGTTCAGTCATGCCGCCGCTGTATTTGTCCTCGAACTTCACCTTCTCAGAGCTTGGCGTCAAGCGCCAGTATGACTACACGCGATCGGGCAACCCAACGCGCGATCAGCTCGGTGATGCCCTGTGCGCTCTAGAGGGCGGGGCAGAAGCCTTGGTTACCTGTTCTGGAATGTCGGCAGTGCATCTTGCGCTACAACTGGTCGAGCCGGGTGCGATCGTGGTTGCTCCGCATGACTGCTACGGCGGTACCTTTCGTTTGCTCGAAACGGCGGCTGAGCGAGGCCAGTATCAGGTTCGGTTTGTTGATCAGACTGATCTCGCCACGCTCGAAACAGCGTTGGTGGGAGCTGCGCTCCTGTGGATCGAGACCCCAAGCAATCCGCTGCTGCGGATCACCGACATCCGGCGTGCCTCCGAGCTTGCCGGTCGAGCCGACTGCCTGACGGTGGTCGACAACACCTTCTTGTCGCCAGCACGACAACGGCCGCTGGCACTCGGTGCTGACGTCGTGGTTCACTCGACCACCAAATACATCAACGGCCACTCTGACGTAGTGGGCGGTGCGGTGGTCGCGCGAACTCCAGAAGTAGGTGAACGTCTGGCCTTCTGGTGCAACTGTCTGGGCCTCTCGGCATCGCCCTTTGATAGCTACCAGTGCCTGAGGGGGCTGCGTACGCTGGAAGCACGCTGGCGCATCCATGACGAGAATGCTGGAGCGGTGGTCGCTCTTTTGAGCGGTCATGAAGCTGTGACAGCGGTCTATCACCCGAGCTTGCGACAGCATCCGGGGCACAAGATTGCGCGCGCTCAGCAAGACAGCTTCGGCGCCATGGTCAGCTTCGAGCTGTGTGGCGGTGAAGCGGGTCTGCGCGCTTTCTTAAGCGATCTGCGATGTTTCTCGCTGGCCGAATCGCTCGGCGGAGTGGAAAGTTTGGTGGCTCATCCAGCCACCATGACGCATGTGGTGATGAGCGAGGAAGCGCGAGCCGCCGCAGGTATCTCCGATCAGTTGCTGCGGCTGTCGATCGGACTCGAAGCTACGGCGGACCTCGTTGATGATCTGCGTCGCGGGTTAGACCGCGCCTTGGCCGCAGGTGCCGAAGATGCCCGCGATCAAGGTCAGAGTCTTAGGCGTCACGCGTAGCGCGGGTTCAGCGCTCACCGTTTGAGGAATCGGCTGGCGACGTGTGTCGCTGACGCAAGCTTGCTAAGGCGCCCACGCCGTTAGCCGTTCCACTGAAGCCACAAGACCAGCGCAATCAACGCGACCAGAAGCAACGCCCAACTACCGACGGCGATCCCGGTCAGCTGTGCCGAACGCTTCGCGTCCCACCAGCCGCGTGGCCGCACTCCTTGAATCGCAAACACGGTGACTGCTGAGAGATTGACGCAGGCGAGGTTGGCCGTGAGCAGCAGGCCTGCGCCCAGAGCGAGTGAAATCTGTCCTTGGGCAAAGAGGCCCGCGGTGACCACCAGCGGTGGCAGCAGTGCCACTGCGACCATCACTCCCACCAGCGAACTCGCCACCCCGGAGGTAATGGCCAACGCTCCGGCAGCGCCGGCGGCAAGTCCTAAGACGATGTCCGCGAGATCGACCGTGGTGCGCGACAGGATCTCCTTGCTAGCCGTGATGCTAGTGTCGCTCACGAGCTGCATCGGTAGCACAGCGGTGGCCATGAAGGCTGTAGCCGCTGCCACGGAAATCCCGATCAAGCCGGTGCGCAGGGATTCCAACAGCAACTTGCGATCGCCCAGAGTGGTGGCCATCGCCAGCGCCATGTTGGGCCCAAGCAAGGGCGCTATCACCATTGCCGCCAGCACCACGGCGGCGTTGTCCTTTGCCAGCCCAATGCTCGCAACCACGGTTGACAGCACAGTCATCACGATGAAATCGGCGTTGAGGTTGGACCAACCCTTGACGTCGAGGTAGAGCTCTTCGCGACTCAAACGCCCCCGGATGTTTTTCGACTTCTGCGGATCAAGCACATTCGCCGGTCCCTTTTCTTCCTCGTCGAGCTGGCTGCGCCTAGGCAGCATTGCCTCGACTGGCAACACCACCAAACGCGCGTCCTCGATGCCTTCGAGCACGGGCTCGAGCGGATCGAGAATGTCTTCGACGCGATTTGCGGGCACCGCGAGCTTGAAGACGGTATTGCCGTTCGCCGATTGGTGCCACGACCAGCGCAGATCCGAGGTGCGCACCACTCGGCGTATGGACTCCTCGTGTGCGGTCGGGACCAGGATCTCGATCAGTCGTTCGGCTGCCACCGCGACGCTCCTTAAGCGCGTCGGATGGTGAGGCCGCCGTCGACCGGCAGGGCAATGCCGGTGACAAACGATGCCGCGGGCAAACAGAGGCTTAGGGTCATCTGGGCCACCTCCTCGGGTTCGCCGTAGCGCCTGAGGGCCGTTCTGCGTCGAGCATAGATCTGCTTGTGTTCATCGTTGATCGCTTCGGTCATTCCGGTGTTGATCGGTCCAGGGCAAATCGCATTTACGGTGATGCCCTCCTTGCCCAGCTCAACTGCCAAGGAGCGAGTGAGCCCGATCACGCCATGCTTCGCAGCCGAATAGGGCGAAGACCCGGGCGTTGCGCCAAGTCCCTCTGTAGAAGCGATGTTGACGATGCGCGGCGAGCGCGATTTGCGCAGATAGGGGAGGGCTGCACGCACGGTAAAGGTATGCGCCGAGAGCAGCACTGCGATGGTCTGTTGCCACTTCTCGCCGTAGTCCTCGGCGTCGATCGGGGTCGGTCTCGAGATGCCTGCGTTGTTGATCAAGAGGTCGATGCCGCCGTAGTGCGCTGCCACCGCTTCGATCACCGTTGCCACCTCTCCTTGATCGGAGACGTCGAGGTGCCAGGCTTGTGCCTCCTTGCCCGCAGCTCGAATCGCCGCGATGGTTTCTTCGAGTCCTTCGGCGTTGACGTCGCAAGCGGCGACCTTCGCGCCCGCGTTTGCGAACACCTTGGCGGTAGCACGGCCCATGCCGCTAGCGGCGCCGGTGACGAAAGCCACCAGGCCATCGATGGAGCGAGAGAACTCTGTGAGGTCGGTCAATGGAGCACCTTTGGTTCTTTTAGAGATTGCAAGGAGTTCGGATGTGGCAAACAGTAGCGCACCCGCCGTGGTTGATTCGACTGCGATCTAATGGGCAAACTGACCAGATCGTCTGATACAGTCAGTTAATGCAGTCCTGGTCCTATGAAGACATCGAGCGAGTGCTCAGCGTGATGAGCGCGGGTGAGCTGTTGGACCCAGCCAAGGCCCGCAAGCGTGCTCGAATCCTCGCTGCCGCGACCGACCTATTCATCCAGCACGGCTACCGGCGAGCAAGTGTTGATGATGTGGCTCGCTTGGCTGGGGTTGCTAAGGGCACCGTTTATCTGTACTTCCCCAAGAAGGCGGATCTGCTGATGCACGCTCTGGTGGAAGAGAAGAAGTCGATCCTCGAGCGCTTCAAACCGCTGTTCTCTGAGTCGATTCCGGGCGAGGAACGCTTGAAGTTGTGGTTGCTCACGGTGCTCGAGTCGTTTCAGGAAATGCCGCTCACATCCAGGTTGCTCGAAGGCGATCGGGAGTTCGACTTTGTGCTCGACGAACTCGGCGCTGACCTGGTATCGCAAGCCATGGACATGAAGGTGAGCTTCTTAGCCCCCTTGATCGCTGAAGCCAAGGCGAAGCCTGAGGTGGAGGACGTCGATCGTGAGCAAGCGAAGGTTCTGCTCGCGAGTTTCCATTCGGCCTCCTTCTTCTCTGACGAAAAACTCCATCTAGGCCTAGCCCGCCAGCAATTCTTCGAGAGTCTGGTGCGTATGCTGGTTGCAGGCATCCTGCACTCAGACGAAGACGAAGACGAAGACGAAGACGAAGACGAAGCGCCCGCTAAGCGGAGAGCAGGTCGGAGCGCCCGGCGCGCAGCAGCAACGCGCGCAACGACGAAAGCAACAGTCGCAGACAAGCGGTGAAGGTGAGATCGATGTTGAAACAAAGTCCCTGGATAGTTCTGCTGGCAATCGTCTGGATGAGCGTGGCCATGTCACCGAGGGCTCTTGCACGCCAGCCGTCTGAGGACGCCGAGATGCAGCGGTTGCTAGGCCTGTTCGATGATCTTCTGCGCGGCGCATCGAGCCAAGGCACCATGACCATGACGGTCAAGACCAAACGCTTCGAGCGCACCTTGAGCATGCAGACGTGGTCCAAGGGCACCGACAAGAGCCTGGTGCGGATCCTAGAACCGGTCAAGGAGAAGGGCACCGCCACGCTCAAGGTCGGCGACAAGATCTGGAACTACCTGCCCAAGGTCGATCGCACCATCAAGGTTCCAGGATCCATGATGGGTGCCAGTTGGATGGGCAGTCACTTCACCAACGACGACTTGGTCGCCAAGATCCGCTACTCAGAAGACTTCGCTTGTAGCTTCGACCCCGCCACCCGCGAGCCGAGTGTCAAGGAACTGCGCATCGACTGCATCCCCAACGAGGACGTGGCGGTGGTGTGGGGCAAAGTATCGATGCTGCTCGACAAGGCCTCTGAGTTGCCCACCCAGAGCATGTTCTACGACGATGATGACGAGCTCGTGCGCACCATGAAGTATGAGAACGTCCGTACGATGGGTGGCAAACGCATTCCGACCGTATTGACCGCTATTCCCGCCGGCGAGGACGGGGAATTCACTCGCGTCGAGCACTCAAAGCTCGAGTTCGATATCGACATCTCAGACCGCCTGTTTTCACTGCAATCGTTGAAGCAATGAGTCAGAAGCGATCAGTCAAAACCAATGAGCCCGACGCCATGAACCAGACGCCATGAACCAGAAGCAATGAAGCAGAAGCAATGAAGCAGAAGCAATGAACAAGGTCTTCGTCATCGCCTGGCGTAATCTCTGGCGCACACCACGTCGGAGCGTGGTCACCATTGGTGCGATGACCGTCGCCGTGCTGGCTATGTTGCTCTACGCCTCGCTGGTCGAAGGCTACGTGCGCGACCTGGAAGCAGACCTGGTCGAGGTCGAGGTCGGCGATCTGCAGGTCCACGCTGAGGGCTATCGCGACCGTCCGTCGCTCTACACCACCATTGACGACTCAGACGCCATGATCGCTTCACTCGAAGGTGCGGGGTTTGTGGCCACCGCCAGGCTGTTGGCGGGCGGCTTGGTCGCCGCCGGCGAATCCTCGTCGGGCGCACTGATTAAGGGCCTCGATCTCGAGACCAATGATGCCGTGAGCGCGATTGCCGAACGGGTCGATCGCGGTGAGTGGCTGGCGGCAAGCGATCCGCATGGGGCAGTCTTAGGACGCGGCTTGGCGCGGGCGTTGGCGGTGGACGTTGGCGACGAGCTGATTGTGCTGGGCCAAGCAACAGACGGCAGCATGGCCAATGAGCTGTTCCAAGTGCGGGGCATCTTAGAAGCGGTCACAGCGGAGACCGACCTAGCGGGTGTGTTGATCGCTGACAGCATCTTCCGCGAGACATTCGCGCTCGATCAAGGCGTGCACCAGGTGTTGATGAGGAGGCCTGCAAACCTCGGTCTCGATGCCGCGAGCGCACTGGCGCAATCAACAATCCAGGGTCACGAGGTCAAGACCTGGCGCGAACTGCAGCCGCTCATGTCGCAGATGATCGACATCTCACGATCGATGATCATCTTGATGTTTGTGGTGATGTACGTGGCGATCGCGATTCTGATCTTGAACGCGATGCTGATGTCCGTCTTCGAGCGCATCCGTGAACTAGGAGTAATGAAGGCCGTGGGCCTGTCGCCGCGCACCGTTCTCTCGTTGGTGTTGACCGAAGCGATGTTGCAAGCAGTGGTGGCGACGGTGATCGCGCTGGCGGTCGGTGCTCCGTTGTTGTGGCTCCTGGTTGAGCGTGGCATTGACGTCAGCGGTTTTGGCGACATCACCGCTGGCGGCATGAGCATTGGCACTCGCATGTTTGGCGCCGTTGCTCCGCACACCATCCTTGGTCCGATTGTCACTTTCTTTGTACTGGTCTTTCTCGGTGTGCTCTATCCCGGCCTCAAGGCTGCGCGACTGCGACCGGTCGAAGCCATGCGTCACCAATAGGCCAATAGGAAGGTAGATCAAGGATGGCCAAAACAACTCAACGCGCCGCCACTTCAGGATCGTTGGTGTCGCTCGCCTGGCGCAACCTCTGGGCGAACCGTCGACGAACGCTGATTACGCTCTCCTCGATCGTGTTTGGTGTGTTCTTTGCGATCCTCATGACCGCGCTACAGGACCGCAACTGGGCCGACATGATCGACCTCGCAGCCAAAATGGGCGGCGGACACGTCACTCTGCAGCACCCTGAGTACCAAGACGCACCGACCTTGCGTCACAGTGTCCAAGAGGTCAGCGAGTTGGCGGCTGCTGTCGAGGGCGCGGTGCCGATCGATGCCGTACGCCCGCGGATCGTTGGCAATCTCATGCTGAGCACCGCGCACGAGAGTTTCGGCGCTGGCTTCATCGCCTACGACCCAGCGCTTGAGACCAGTGAGACACTGGCGATCCTGAACGGCGTGGCGGAAGACGAGGGCCTCAGACCGGATGATCGACAAGGCATTTTGTTGGGCACCAAGCTTGCCTACAACCTCGATGCCGAAGTGGGAGACAAAGTGGTCTACACGGTCACCGATCGCAATGGCGAGATCACCAGCGCTCTGTGCCGGGTGCGAGGACTAGTGACTACCGGTGCCCCGAGCGTCGATGCGAGCCTGGTCCTGCTGCCGATCGAGCCATTGCGCGAAGTCATCGGCTACGGCCCAGACGAAGCGAATCAAGTGGCTATCTTTCTCTCCGATCAGCGCAGTACCGAACGCGCTGTTTCCGCATTGGTGAGCGCGCTCAGAGACGATGTCGCAGTCCTCGGCTGGAACAAGGCGCAACCGGAACTCGCTGGCTTCATTGCTGCGAAGGTCGGCGGCGCTTGGGTGGTCGAGGGGCTGATCGGCATCCTGGTGGCGGCCGGAATCTTCAACACGCTGTTCGTCAGCGTCATGGAGCGCATGCGCGAGTTCGGGATCATGCTGGCCATCGGGTGGAGCCCCGGACGCCTGTTCAGGCTGGTCATGCTGGAGAGCCTGTGGTTGGGAGTCGTCGGTCTCATTCTGGCGGGCTTGGTGACCGTTGGGCCGTACCTCTATCTTGAGAAGACCGGTATCGACATCTCCAAGATGCTGACCGATGAATCGATGGAGATCGCGGGAGTGGCGATGGCGCCGGTACTTAAGGTCGGCATCTTCCCGATGAGCCTAGTGATCATTCTGGGAGCCGCGATGTTCGCGGTTCTCGCATCAGGCATCTACCCCGCTTGGCGAGCTGGCCGCATCAACCCGGTCGAGACTATCCGCCTGGTGTGAGTCGCGAACGTCGTGCTGGTTGATTGAACCAAGAGTGAAGAGCCAGCAGAGAGCAGAGACAGCAGAGAGCAGAGACAGCAGCCAGATCAGAGACAGAGCCAGATCAGAGACAGAGAAGAGACAGCAGAGGAAATCAATGAGCGATAGTCCCCAACAGGCCAACAGCATCATCCGGCTCAACAGCGTCGGTAAGGTGTACCAGCAAGGCAAGCTTCAAGTGACTGCCCTTGATGGCGTCAGCTTGGACGTTGAACCGGGCGAGTTCCTCGCGCTGTGTGGACCATCCGGATCGGGCAAGACCACGTTGCTCAATCTGGTCGGTGCCTTGGACCAGCCCAGTAGCGGGTCGATCGAACTTGAAGGCCACAATCTCGAACGCATGAGCCGCAAGGAACTCAGCGAACTCCGTCGCGATCGCATTGGCTTTGTGTTCCAGGCATACAACCTGATGCCGGTGCTTTCTGCCTATGAGAACGCGGAGATGGTGTTGTGGGTGCAAGGGGTCGATCCTCAGATCAGGCGCGACAAGGTAATGGGGCTGCTCGCCGAAGTGGGCCTTGAAGGTCTCGAGGATCGACGCCCGAATGAACTGTCTGGTGGCCAACAGCAGCGGGTGGCGATCGCCCGTGCGATCGCTTCAGATCCCGTGGTGGTGCTCGCGGACGAGCCGACCGCCAACGTCGATTCAGAGACCGCGATCAAACTGCTCGACTTGATGGAACGTCTCAATCGCGAACGCGGCGTGACCTTTGTCTTCTCCACGCACGATCCTCTGGTGATGGAGCGTGCTCGGCGGATCGTTCGCTTAGTGGACGGCAAAGTTCAAGAGGACAGTCAAGCTGCGTGAGTTCAGCCTGCCACAGTCCCGTCGGCCTCAGTTCGGTCGGCCTCAATAGGAGAACGAAACTCGCACTCGGCTTCAGGTTCACGATCGCCATTTGGCTGACCGCATCGGTTGGTCCAGTCCTGGGTGCTGAGACCGACATCTCCATCGGTGGCGACGCGCGTTGGTTCCAGTTTCAGGCCTTGGAGAGTTCTGCGCAGGATGACCACAGCGAGCGGGGTGCGTTCAGGCTCAAGTTCGACGCCAAGTCTGATCACTGGCAGTTCGAACTCCATGGTTTGATCGAGGGTGCCTCACCATCCGCGCTCAGAGGTGGGTTCGAGACCGGCGGAGCCAATGCGAGGCGCTCGGTGCGCTATTGGGATCTCGACACTGACATCGACACCAATGGTGATCGCTCCATCGGGGGCGACATCGATCGCGTCAATGTTCGCTTCCAGAACGATTACATCCGGGTGACCCTCGGCCGGCAGGCTGTCACCTGGGGCGTGAACTATTTCTGGCCGGTGCTCGACCTGTTCTCACCGTTTTCGCCGGAACGCATCGACCGGGACTACAAGCCGGGCGTCGATGCCGTGCGCATCAATGTCCCGGTGGGGCAGTTCTCAGAAATCGAGGTGATTGGTGCGGTGCAAGGCCCCGAGACCGATCGTGATCGTAGCTTTGGTGCGCTCGGTCGCTTCCATCTTGGTGGAGCGGATCTTGGCCTGATGATCGGTGACTTCCATCGCGATCGAGTTCTTGGCGCATTTGTGACCGCAAGTCTGTTCGGCACTGGGGTACGTGCTGAAGTGGCCCGAACCGAAACCAGTGACCTCGCTCGCGCGGAAGGCGATCCCGATGATTTTGTGCGAGTGACCATTGGAGTTGATCGTCTGCTGTCGCCTGCGGTTTCGTTGGTGTTCGAGACCACTTGGAATCAGTATGGGGTGCGCCGAGCCCAGGAGTTCATCCCGCTTATCGGTAGGGACCGCATTCGTAGAGGAGAGATCACGTCACTGGGCGAACTCTCATCAGGCGTGGCCCTGTCTTGGTTGCTCTCGCCGCTCACCTCATTGAATGTGTCGCTGCTTGGCAACTGGCACGACGGCTCGGTGTTACTGCAACCCGGAGGCTCGCGGTCGCTCTCAAACAATGCCGACCTGCTCTTTGGCGCGATCTACGGGCTGGGCGATGAGCCGGAACCAGGCAACTTGGTGGGCAGCGAGTTTGGATCCACGGTGTCCACAGTGTGGGCGGCATTCAAGATCTCCTTCTAGTGGTCGAGTTGATCGCCGAAGTAGATCCTTGAGCGGCTTGGGTTTGGGAAGCTTTGCGACTAGGTTTAACCCGTGCTCGAAACAATCCAACAATCGCTGACTCAAACGAACGCGGTGGTGATCGCGGTGTTCGTGTTCCCGATTCTTTGTGCGGGGATGGCCGCCTGGTCGAGTGCCCATGCGATCCTCACCAAGCACGATGTCCGTGCAGCCATCGGTTGGGTCGTGGTGTGCATTGCAGCCCCCTTCTTCGGGCCGGTGGCCTATTGGATCCTAGGCGTCAACCGAATCAACCGTCGCGCTAGCGCAATCTTTGGCGACCGCGATCAAGATTCGGCAGTGCCGGTGCTGCCTGCGAATGTCTCAGTGGAGCCGTGCTTCGGAACCTTAGGGTTGCGACGCTTTGTCGATGGCGTGGTGCCGCGCCCGATTCTTGCTGGCAACCATGTGGAGCTCTTAGCCACCGGCGAACTGGCCTACGGCGCCATGATCAAAGCGATCGCAAACGCCGAGCGCTCAGTGACCATGGCCTCATATATCTTCGACGACGATCCGGCTGGGCGCGAGTTTGCCGACGCGCTCTCAGCAGCTGCGAACCGAGGGGTCGAGGTGAGAGTGTTGATCGATGGCGTTGGTCAGCGCTATTCCAAGGTGTCAATGGTCGGCCAGCTGCGCAAGCGGGGTGTCAATGCTCAGGTCTTCTTGCCGACCCGCCACCCACTGCGCGCCCCGTATTTCAACCTGCGCAACCATCGCAAGCTACTGATCACCGACGGCGCTACCGCCTTCACCGGTGGCATGAACATTCGCGAAGGCCACCGCAGCACTCAAGGCGATGACCAGATCCGCGATACCCACTTTCTGATGACGGGCCCCGTGGTTCAGCAGCTGCAGGGTGTGTTTGCTCAAGATTGGTTGTTCGCCGCGCACGAAGAACTGCAAGGCAGATTGTGGTTCCCCAAGCTCGAGCCCACGGGAGAGATGCACGCGCGCGCTATTTCAGATGGGCCGGACCTTGATCTCGACAAAATCCAGTGGACGATTCTTGCGGCCCTCGCTTGTGCTCGACATCGAGTGCAGATTGCTACCCCCTATTTCCTGCCAATCAATGGGTTGGACAAGGCCATCCAGGCGGCTGCTCGGCGAGGCGTCCACGTGGACATTTTTCTGCCTGAGAACGGCAACCTGCGACTGGTGCAGTGGGCGTCTCGGAGCTACTGGGAACAAGTGATCGATGGGGGAGCGCAACTGTGGCTTGTGTCGGGGCCGTTTGATCATTCGAAGTTGATGATTGTGGATTACGACTGGTCGTTTGTGGGGAGTGCGAATTGGGATCCGCGGAGCTTGCGCTTGAACTTTGAGTTGAACGTTGAGGTTGCTAGTGCGGAGTTGAATCGGGCTTTGGAGAATGTTTTTGCAACGAAGAGGTTGAGGTCGCGGGCGGTGTCGGGGGATGAGTTGGCGCGGCGGCCTTTGGTGGAGCGGTTGTTGGAGGGGACTGTGGGGTTGTTGGCGCCGTATTTGTGAGGCGGATGATGCGGTGGTGGCGACGGCGATGGAGTTGGTGACGATCGTTCGAGTTGATCGCGATTGGAGCGGCGTCTTCGCTCCTTTCGGCGGATCGGGGGTCCCCTCTGGGGGCACCGGCTGCGACCTTGACTCGAGCGGTGAAGCGGGGTCTTGCCTGCCACTCCGTCGCCCGCGACGTGGTGTGCTTCTCGAAGGGTCTTGTTGAAGGGCTCCTTCGCGAGCTGCCCCCGTCGGGGACGCCCTCACCGCCTTCGTCGCTAGAAACGCGGTCAGAACGTCGCTTCTGAACTGGGCATTCTGGGCCGTGGTGGCAAGTGGGAGAGGTCGTCCCGGGAGGTGGGGCGCGGGAGGCTTGTGCTGCGTGAACGTGACCCACAAGGGGTGAGGGCCTCGTCCACGCAGCACAAGCCGAGTGTTCCTGAAGGTCGGCTCGTTCGGCTCTGCCGAACTCGGGGTGGCGGGGTCTTTGTCCAAGACCATGGGGGTTGGATCTATGTGGCTTCCCGGCGTTGTTGGCGTGGCCTGGAGATCGCCCGTGAGTGCTTCGGAATTGAATTGCAATCTGTTCACTTTCTGAAATTGATGTTTCGCGCCCGGCGCGATCCTCGGCCGCCACCGGATGGCGAGCGCCGGACCCCGTTGCAAGGAGACAAAGACTGAACCGAGAACTGGAATTAGCTCAGTGATCAGTAGGAACTTTCGCAGTCACTGTCAGTGGACTTGCTTGCTACTGGTGGGCTTTGGCTTCGATGCTGGTGCTCAACAGGATGCAGAGCGCGAGGTGATCTCCGTGAGGTTGGTGGAGAGCGCTCTTCGGGTCGAGGGCCAAAAGGGAGATCTCGTGTCGGGCCTCAAGGCCAGTGACTTTCGCCTCACCCTGGGCGGAAAAGCGGTTCCTGTGGCAGCTCTAGAAGAGATCTCCATTGCTAGTAGTACTGACGTCTCTGGGGTGCCGAGCGGCCGGCGGGAGAGTCCTCGAAATTTGGTTCTTCTCTTTGATCGAGAGCTCACGGAGGGTCCGCTCATTGATCGGGCTCGCGAGGAGGCCGCGAGTTTCGTGCTGCGCTCGCTCGGTCCAAACGATCTTGTGAGCGTTGCTCAGTATTCTCATGCCACTGATCTCGAAGTGCTTCTTCCGTTCACTACGGACCGCCGTCAGATTGTTCACGCGTTGGCGACTTTGCAGCACGAGAACCGAAGCGAGCCAGAGGATCCTCTCGGGCTCGTTCTGACGGATGTGATGCAAGAGCCAGCGAGTGCTGAGAGCACGCGGCCCGTAGTGATTCCTAAGACTTCGAGGCAGGCCCGTGGGAGCCGCGTCGGGCAGCCATCGGCGAACGACGCGGCGCGTGGCGTAAGGTTCCTAAGGGCCCTGGAGGACCTCGCTCAGCGGCTAGAGGCAACTTCCACAGCCAAGTATGTGGTGCTCTTTTCTCGAGGCATAGATGATCGCCTTCTCTTCGGAACACCGAGTGGGAGGGCATCGGATTTTTCATTCCGCGGTGCGTTGGAGACCACGGCCGATCTTTCCCGGTCGCAGGGTTTGTCGGAACTGCGCACAGCCACAGATCTGGCTGTGCGTTCCTTCGTTTTGAGCGCGACCACTGTTCATGCAGTCGACTTGGGCACGGTGGGGTCCTCGTCACCGACCGGCACGGGTTTCCTGCGCTATCTCGCAGGTGAGACGGGCGGCACTATCTCGAGTCAGATGTCTCTCAATCAGGCATTGGCGCGTGTCGCTGCTACTACTGAACACAATTACATTCTCGCGTTCGTCCCCCCCCCCTGCGGCGGCAGCTTCCCGGGACGGCCGCAGCCGAGTTAGCGAAATAGAGATCACCGTACAACGGAAGGGGCTCAGGCTCCGCTACGACAAGAAGTACATTTCTGGCTCGGACACGACCGCTGGCGATCTCGAACTCGCTCGACGGGTGATGGCAGGCGCGGCAGTCGGTGACTTGGCGCTCCGGTTGCGGGCTCTGCCGCCGGCGACTGCATCCGGATCCGAGGGCGCAACCGATGACCGGAACCGCATCGTTCCGCTGGTTCTCGAGGTCGAGGGAAGAGATCTGGTTGAGCTCGGCCTTCGTGGAACTTTGAGGTTGGAGGTTCTCGGTTATGCGGTAGATGCGCAAGGCGGTGTGAAGGACCACTTTGCTCAGACGTTGGATCTGGACCTCAATGTGGTCGGTAGCCGCTTGAGTGCCGGTGGTCTCGCATTCCTAGGTACCTTCTCCTTGCCCGAGGGGTGAATACGTTGGCCGACTATTAGTCAAGGTCGCCGACCGGCGTGGGCTCGCGCTCGTGCCCTTCTCGGTTGCTCTATCGTTGCAAGAGTCGGAATGACTGAGTGTGTTGCACGCTCTGCAAGAGGACTGGATAACGGCTCCTGGGCGTGACGTAGCTGAGGTTGCGCACACCTTCATGGTTCCTGGGACCCGTCGGCCGACCGGAGCGGTCCTGAGGAGCCGTTCGGGTGAGCCGATGGAGTTCTTTGTAGCGAACGGAACGACAGCCGGAGATTGGGAAGTTTCGGTGCTGAGTGCGGCCGGTGTTGAGAGACGTCTCAGCGCGGTCATCGAGCCTGTTTCTGGCGGCTTGAGGTTCCGAGTAGACGTTCTTCCCGTCGCCGGCGGTGAGTACAGACTGTTTGTGGGGCGTACCTCGACGGAGCCCGCGAGCAGGATCCTCAGTCTCGGTTCCTTGAGAACCGGTGAGTCGGAAGCCGCACACACTACGTCGGTTGTCCTGGAAACAGCCCTGTCGGTCGTAGGGCCCCGTGAACGGCCGTAGGGGCGGATCCTTCGCTTTCGTCTGTGGCTTGCTCGCGAGCCTGGCGAACGCGCAGGTCGAAGACCAGCCTGCAGCGGCCGAGCTGGTCTTCGGAGAGCGGGTAGACGTATCGCTGGTAGAGCTTGATGTTCTCGTCTTGGATCGTAAGGGCGACCCGATCAGAGGGCTTCTTGAAGGCGCTTTTCGCGTGTTGGAGAATGGCGTCGAACGTCCACTAGGTGGCTTTGCAGAGCGCTCAGTGAGTGGTTCTAGGCCGGCGATAGAGGTGCCGGGAGCTGCGGTGGGTTCGCCCGAACTCGCACCTTCCGGACTCGTCGTCGTCTTTCTAGACCACGTCGCCCTTCGGCCAGACCGCAGAGCTCGGGTCTTGCGTTTCTTGCGGTTGTACCTGGAAGAATTGGGCGCAAGTGGTGCTTTGCGGTTTGGACTGGTCACCAATGACCTGCCGTTGAAAGTGGCCATTAGCCCGACGGATGACTCTTCCTTCTTTCTGAAGGAGCTAGCCGAGTTGCCCACGCCGCCCGCGAGTTCCGCTCGAGGGTACCTTGACCGACAGCGTGCGGCCGACGCGATCGGCGGCGGCGGTGGGCCGTCGGGGTCGCCGACCAACTTGCTCAATGAGGCGTGTATGAACGCTCGCTTGAGAGTGTTGGGTGAGTTGGCTCAATATGTCGACGCAGTAGAGCGCCGCAATCGACGGAGCCTCTTGGGACTCGATGCCGTTGTAACGATGCTTGGTGGTGTCGAGGGCCGAAAGATACTGCTCTATGCAGGTGAAGGTCTCGCGCTACAACCGGGACTGGAGATGAGCCAACGAGCGGCCAATGTTTGTCCGGATTTGCAAGGACAGGTCGGGACCCTCGCAGGTCCTTCCTACGAACCAGAGTTGCGGCGGCTCGCGGCGAACGCAAACGCCCATCGAGTGTCGATCCATGCAATCGACGCGGCCGGCGCGCGTGTGGAAGAGAACCTCCATCTCCAATTGCGACAGCTTCGTGCTTCGAATCTGCAGGACTCGCTCTCTGTCCTTGCCTCTTCCACGGGGGGGCGACTCTTTAAGAACGTGGGGGATGTGAGGTTCGCATTCAAGCAGGTCGCTCGGGATTTGCAGCACTCATACTCGTTGGCCTACGTGCTCGGGCAAGCGGTTGACGGTACCGTGAGGAGTGTCAATGTTGAACTCGTCGGTCCGGGCCTGCAGCGCGCACACGTCCTGCATCGTCGTGCGATCCGGCCAATCGATGACACCGACCGGCTCGTTGCAAGCTTGTACGGGGCGCTCTGGCTCGGAGAAGAATCAAACCCTCTGGCCCTCCAAGTCAGCGCAACCAGCATTGAACAAGGGGTAGCGGTCCATCTGCGGATACCGCACGAGAAAATGGTTCTTGACGACGAGAGCCCACCGGATCGCTGGCGCATGTTTCTCGTTGCGCGCGATCCGAGCACTGGCAACCGTACGCTGCCGAAGGAATATCTCGAATCGCTGTCCGCAGCGACCCTCAGCGAGGCAACTGATCGAGGTTGGTTTGAAGCGACCGTGAATATGGAGTTGCCGAATGGCAGCTGGACCATCGCAGTTGGCGTCCGGGACGAAGCGACTAGCAGGACGTCAGTCCTTCGCATGACGAACATCATTGTCGAAGAGGCTGGCGACTAGCTAGGCCATGGAGTCCGGGGATGCGAGCATCCAGGCACGGCTGTTCGATCGAGCCCTTCCCATTCTCCTCGCGATCCTTCCGGAGGGCTTCGCACCGCCGGTGCCGCATGGAGTCCCACGGGATGCAAGTTGCGAGCATCGCCGTAAGTCGCCGTTCGAGCCAGTGCTCCTCTCCCTACCTCTCCTCTCCCTACCTCTCCTCTCCCTACCTCTCCTCTCCCTACCTCTCCTCTCCCTACCTCCCCTCTCCCTACCTCCCCTCTCCCTACCTCTCCCCTCCCTACCTCCCCTCCTCTTCTCTATCTCTTCTCCTCGCGACGCGACGAAGTCGCTTGGAGCGAGCAACAGGAGCAGAGTTTCCCGTGGTACGACCACGGGAAACTCTGCTACTTTCGCTGCCATGAGTAACGTGGTTGTTGTCGGTATGCAGTGGGGTGATGAGGGTAAGGGGAAGGTCGTTGATCTTCTGTGCCCGAAGTTCGAAGCGGTGGCTCGCTATCAGGGCGGGAACAACGCTGGGCACACGGTGAAGTTTGGTGATCAGCACTTTTCTTTGCACCTGATTCCGTCTGGGATTCTGCATGCGGACATGCAGTGCTATCTCGGTAATGGGATGGTGGTGAACCCGGATGCGTTCTTTGAGGAGACCAGCAACCTCGAGGCTCGAGGTGTTGAGGTGGAGGGGCGGTTGTGGGTGTCGGACCGAGCGCAGGTGTTGTTGCCGATGCATCCGGAGATCGACCTAGCGCGGGAAGCAGCTGCTGGCAACGCAAAGATCGGGACCACGTCACGGGGAATTGGGCCGGCCTACGAGCACAAGGTGTCGCGGTTTGGGATTCGGGTTGCAGACTTGGATTCTGAGGCGTTGATGGGGCGCTTTGAGATGTTGGTGCCGCGGGTTAGAGCGGAGCTTGAGGGGTTGGGGGTCGATCCAGATGCGCTCGCAACGCCGATCAATGCGACTGCGCTGACTGACTACTGTCGCGAGGTTGCGGTGCGCCTGGCTCCGTACAAGACAGATGTGAGCCTCGCGCTCAACGATTTGATCGGGGTTGGTGGAAGTGTGTTGTTCGAGGGCGCTCAAGGCGCTTTGCTCGACATTGACCATGGTTCTTATCCTTATGTGACGAGTTCCAACTCGAGTTCGGGTGGCGCAGCCATCGGCACCGGTGTGCCGCCGACTGCGATGGATGGGGTGCTGGGCGTGTTGAAGGCGTATGGCACGCGGGTTGGTGAGGGTCCTTTTCCAGCTGAGCTGGATGGCACGGTGCTTGAGTACCTGCGGGATCGTGGCCGCGAGTTCGGGACCACCACCGGCAGGCCGCGGCGCTGCGGTTGGCTCGACACGGTAGTGGCGCGCTATGCGCGGCGCATCAACGGGATTCGGGCGATTGCTCTGACCAAGCTCGATGTACTGGATGATCTTGAAGAGATCAAGGTGTGTGTTGGCTACAACATTGACGGAGAGCGGGTCGATGAGTTGCCGGCGGATCTGGCGAAGCTAGGGCGGGTGCAACCGATCTACGAGACCTTTCCGGGTTGGCAAGAGAACACCATCGGTCGACTACGGTTTGATGACTTGCCGGTGAATGCGCAGCAGTACGTGCGCTTCATCGAAGAAGAAGTGGGGGCGGAGATTTCGTTGGTCTCCACTGGACCAAAGCGGGAAGAGACCATAATGATGGACGACTCTCTTCTGGAGTCTTGGACCGGCGGGCTGGTTGGCTGAGTCATGGATGCCGATCAGGTTCGGCGTCTCAACAGTGATGATGTGGCCAGTGAGGTATCGCCCAAGAATGTGTTGCCCGGTGATGTGCTGAGCGAGGCCCTGAGCCAGGCGCTGCGCGCATCTCGCGTGGTGGCGGTGGTCACTATCGATGGCTTGCGGACTGCGGTTCCGCTTGCACAGACCCTCGCTGCGGCTGGTCTTGGTGCGATCGAGATCACTCTGCGCACCGCGGCTGGGATCGCGGCGATTGAGGCGATCGCTAGAGCGGAGCTTGAGCTCTTGGTTGGCGTGGGAACAGTGCTTCGCCCCAAGACCTCGAACGTGCCGCCGCTGCTGGTGCCCAGTTCGCCGTCTCTCCAGGATCGACCGTTGAACTATTGAGTCACGCAGGATCGATCCCCTTGATACCAGGGGTCGCCACGGCGAGCGAGGTGATGCAGGCGACGGCTCACGGTTTCAGTCTGCTCAAACTGTTCCCCGCCGAAACCAGTGGTGGGGTGGAACATCTTCGGGCTTTGGCCGCTCCGTTCCCCAACGTGCGCTTCATGCCAACGGGTGGAGTCGACGGTTCCAACGCAAGCGAGTACCTGGCACTACCGAACACTCTGTGTGTGGGAGGTTCGTGGTTGGTACCGAGGGATCTTGTGCGTAATTGCGACTGGCAGGTGCTGGAACTCCATGTTGCGCGATCACTCTCTAAGTTGGGTGCTGCTGTCGGCGACAGCTAAGCCGCGCCTTGATCCCGGTTGGTCACCCTATTGGTGTCACTGGCAAACCGGAACCTGCCCAGGTCCGCATCAAGGGCGACAGTTTCGACGTGCTGCAAGACATCGTCGCTCGCGTGAAGCTGTTCTTGATCAACATAGATGGCGTCAAAGACATCGCCGATGATTTCCCTCCGGGCCGCGATGAAGTGCGCCCAATCCTTGATCAAGAAAGGATCGCGGCACTCGGCACCGATGTGCGCACCATTGCCAACGAGATTCGCGGTGCGTTTGATGGCATTGACGCCACTCGGGTCTACGACGGCAAAGACGAAATCGAGCTGCGGGTGAAGTACGCCGAGCCCTATCGCGGCAGCCTTTCGAACCTGCGCGACATGCAGTTTGCAACACCGGTGGGCATGGTGCCGTTCTTGAACATCGCAAGCTTCGAGCGCGCCGAAGGCTTCTCAGCGATCGCTCATCACAACCAACGACGAACGATCAGTATTACCGCAGACGTTGATCCCACGGTGATCACCTCGCGCGCTGCCAACGTGCGGCTGATGGAGGAGTTCTCAGGTCTCGAAACCGAATTGCCCGGCTACGCGCTCGACTTCGGTGGCGAGTTCGAAGACACTCAGGAATCGCTTGCCTCGATGCTGCGCGCCTTCCTACTGACCATCGTCCTCATCTACGTGATCTTGGGCAGCCTCTTCCAATCATTCATCTAGCCGCCGATCGTGATGTTCTCGGTGCCCTTCGCCTTCATCGGTGTGATCTTGGGCTTCTTCATCAGCAATCAACCGATGGGCATGTTCTCCACCATTGGCATCATGGCGCTTTGTGGCATCGTGGTAATTGACTCGTTGATCTTGATCGACTTCATCAACCGCAACCGCTCCAAGAACATGAGCGAATTGACGTCGATCATTGAAGCGGGTTGTGCGCGGTTGCGGCCAATTCTGTTGACCTCGATCACCACCATTGCGGGGCTTTCGCCGATGGCGTTCGGCCTGTTTGGGGTGGATGAGTTCTTAAGGCCGATGGCACTAGCGATCGCTTGGGGACTGTTGTTCTCCACTGGCCTGTGCCTGGTGGTCATCCCGTGTGTGTACAGAATCTTTGATGACGTCTCGCGCAAACTGCGAGGGCGCGGGTTGGCGATGAATCGGGGTGAGACGTTCGAGGCTGACTTTGCTGAGACGGAGTTGGATTGGGTGTAGGGGTTTGGGTGCCGAAGCCAGAAGGGGGCCTGGCCCGACAACCACTTCGAGGTCCGGCGAGGGTGAGCTGGTGGGTGGGGCGAGCCGTACCGGGCCGAGACTTCGCTAGACCCGAGCTTGCTGGCATTTCCAAGTCTCAGTTGGGGCCGCGAGTCGGCTCTCTGGCACGAGAACGTGACCAAATCATCGCAGCGCTCGACATGCTGTTCACGGGAATATGAGCCGGCGGGACGCGATCGGGCTGACGGACTGACCGGGCCAACGGCGTCTGGCTCAGTACTGTTCGTTTCATGCTCCGAGCGCTGGCCCAAGCACAGGGACAGTCCTCCTCTTGCAAGCCACCACAAGCCGAGCGATCCCTGCTTCCAGGCCGCAAGGATTCGCCGTCCGCTCATCGCTCGCCCAGCGAGCGCTGAGCGACATACACACCCGTTGCGGGCATGCCGCAAGCCGCCACAGGAGGCGCAGTGGTATCCCCAACGGGATTCGAACCCGTGTCGCCAGCTTGAAAGGCTGGTGTCCTAGACCTGGCTAGACGATGGGGACACTGTTTCTGCCGCTCGAACCTTCGTTTCAAGGAAGGCGCTTCGTCGACGCGCTTGCGGGTCGACACAGTGCAGGGAGGCGCGAGGCAAAAAGCTGAGGCCTCCGAGGCTGCTGTCTGGCTCAAGGGTATCGAGTGATCGACCCATGAAGCCCAAAGAATATGGGCCGTGAGGGATTCGAACCCGCGACCATCGGATTAAAAGTCCGGTGCTCTACCAACTGAGCTAACGGCCCGGCGCAGTATAGAACCCATCACCCACCACTGCCAAGAGCCCAACCAGTTTTTGCCTCATCATTACCGCTTCTCAGCTCGCCTAGCGGCAGACTAGATTTCCTGGACTAGGCGGCTAGCCGCCACCGCTCGAATCTTCGATTTCAAGGGGAACGCGGCGTCACTGCCGTGGCCAACGTTCAGTTCGTGGAGATCGAGAACTTCCACGGCGGACCGCATGGAGGCGGTGCCCTTCGGCGAGACGTTCCCTTGAACTCGAAACCGACTCGACGACTCCCCAGTTGCGCGTACAGATCGATTTCCGCCCCCGTGTGGGCACGCCAGAAGGAAGCGTCGTGTGGCTCCCACCCTAAGGTGGGCCACCGTTTGTTCAAGCAGAAAACCCAGATTGGCATGAGATTTCTGACCGGAGGTCCGGCACTCTCTGAGGAAAAGAGGGGTGCCACCACCCTGGTCGCCATCGGGCTTAGCAGGTCCGACTGAAGCTCGACAAGATAGGGGACAGACTCTCGGGTGCCGCGATTTGGGTTCTCGTAAACATCGAATTGGGCCATCAGAAGCGTCGTACTCGGTCACCGAAAGATCCGCTTGATGACACTCGTTGGTTGTACGCATTGATGGCTGACCTGTTAGCGGAAATCCAAGCCTCGCGGCGTTCCTTCAAGAGACACTCCACAAGAGCAGCTTCCAAAGTGGCCGAGAGATTGACACCCGCGGCCCGTGACCTCTCCAAGAGGTCAACATTGATTGAGAGATTGGTTGGCCGTTTTCCGGCCGACTCATCAAAGACTGGATCAAAGGTGGTGCGCTGGGTCATGCGCATAGCGTATGCGCATGATC
The DNA here is from genome assembly GCA_029263415.1 of Acidobacteriota bacterium. Classification (GTDB taxonomy): domain Bacteria; phylum Acidobacteriota; class Thermoanaerobaculia; order Multivoradales; family Multivoraceae; genus JAJCXN01. The sequence goes on along the minus strand of JAJCXN010000015.1, from coordinate 238,306 downwards.
GCGACGGTGTCTAGTTGATATTGATAGCCCTCAAGGCCTGAGAGAGGTGCTGGATCTGGCAGTTTGAGGTTGCCGGCGGTCGAAAGAGGTGCCGGTCGAAAGAGGTGCCCGAAAGAGGTGCCGGCCAAATGTTGAGAGTCGTATGGTCTGTCTGGGGACTTCTTGGCATCTTGCTGAACAGTTCCTCTGGCCGGAAACGCAAACAACTTGATAGGCGAGTGTAAAGATGGTCAAGCTCCTACTTTGGTGCCTCCTCGTGATCGTGTGCTGGCCGCTAGCGCTGCTGGCGCTTGTCTTGTACCCGATCGTATGGGTATTGCTGTTGCCCTTCCGCTTGGTCGGCGTGGCCGTCGAAGGAGTCTTCAAGACCCTCCGGTCGATCGTACTGTTGCCCGCCCGGATGCTCGGCGGTCCGAGTGCCACGGAGCCCAAGCGGTCCAGAGACTCCTGACCTTCCCAAGGGCGATGGGTTTGAGATTGGACTCGCGACGCGAGTAGCTGCAGCAACCCTCGCCTGGAAACTGCAGGGTGCAGGCGGCATTGACCCATTTTCCGGGTCTGCTGTTCCGCGACAGTTGATTTGCTGCATTCAGGGTTCGGCACACCTCGTTCGAGCTACCGCTCACTCAGGTACGCAGGTTCGGTCATCCCCCCCCAACATATGGCCGGTACCTCTGGCCACGGGTTCGGGTGTCCCGATTCCGTGCTGGGCCAGAACCAGGCGAGCCCGACGGGTCAGAGGGTCAAAGGGGTCTAGAGGCTTCAGCGAAGTTGGCCGAGCCCAGGCCGCGCATGCTTGGCTCCGCCAGCCTTCGCTCTGACTCGTCAACAATCCAGCCACGACTCAGCATGGATCGACATTGGCTCTGTCGAACAGACTCAAATGCATCCACACCTATTGTCTGAAATCTTCCATTTCCACGTCCGGTCTCCGCGGTCAGTGTGATCTATCCAAGCAGAGCGCTCATCAAGAGCGTTCCAACGACGCTAGGGGGCTTTGTTTAGTTGGGCCCCCGACAAAGGAGAACGATGATGCGTACTGTAGCCATTCTTGCAATCGGCGCGATAGCACTTTCCATGGGACCGGGGCGAGTGTCAGCCATGAGCGAAGACCCGCCGGATCACAGAAACTTGGCCATCAACGATCCCGACCAGTTCGCTTGGCAACTGTTCGCGGCTGTGAATCGACCGGCCAGTCCCGACAGCAACCAGGCCGTCTGGGAAACCTGGGCAGAACAGACTGTGGTGTATTCCGATGCGTGTGAAGCTCCGACTTGGCCAGGACCGGATGGTCCCTTTGCTGCGAGACCCTCGAGCCTCGTCGAATTCTTGAAGGAGCATGTCGAGCAACGAGGTGTTGCAAACGACCCCTTCAACGCCCTTGACGGCGACCAGAACGTGCAACAGGTGAAGATCAACCGGCCCTTCTTTAACTATGTCGTCGAAAATGATATTTGGTATCAGCAGGGTCTCATCGAACACGCGAGCACCGAGGGTGTCGATCTGCCACTAGGCGCGATCGTTTACAAAGCCGATTGGACGCAGATCACGGCGGACGACAAGCCCCGCTACCACTGGCGCGTCGTCTCCGGCTACGACTACGAGCAGGCGATCGGTGGCGGCGGTGCGTCGAACAGTTCGAGTGCAGGAGATGGCGCCGAACCTAGCCCCGTCATCCTGGGCTTGTACGCGTTCCACATTGTCAGCAAGGCGACGCCAAACTGGGTATGGACAACTTGGAACCACGCAGACACCAAGGGGCGTTGCGACTACATCGGGTGCCGCGACGATTTCGGCGTCGAGCCTTCCTATGTCGCTCCTCATCGACAGATGGGGAAGGATTATCCGGCTGGGGAGCTGACTTCCGCGACCAGGATATTGCTCGAGGACGCTGGACTCCCAGACGCCTGGCGGCACTATCGCTTGATGGGCACCATGACTCGTTTTACCGACCTCACCGGACGACCAGAACTGCTCGGCAACGCAATCCTCGAACCAGGATTCGGCAACACGTCCTCGTGCACAACCTGCCATTCAATGGCCACGATCGGTGCGTCCGGCTCAAGCCTCTCTTTCCTCAAGAGCACTCAGCCCTTCGAAGGGTTCGTCGGCACGCCCGATCCCAGCTGGTTCTTTCCTTCTCAATCCACGGCGGCCACACCGATCGTCTACCAAACCGACCACATGTGGCAGTTGCCGCAAGAGGCGGGTGCCAACGTTCGCTATGACTGTGACGGTGTCTGCAGCTCCACCGCCTGCGACTCCGGCGGGAGCGGATTTGAGACACCCACCACGGGCAACGCAGCCAATGCCAGCAGCGCACCGCGTGGCGCAAAGGGCACCATCCTATGAGTCCCTGGAACCGCTCCGGCCGCCGGCCGAACATCCTGATCATCATGACCGATCAACAGCGTAGCGAGCAGCACTTTCCGGCCGGGTGGGCCGCACAGCACTTGCCGTGGATGACCCACCTTCAGGAGACTGGAGTGACTTTCAGGCGAGCCCTGTGCAGCTCAACTGCCTGTTCCCCCAGCCGTTCGGCAGCTTTCACGAGCACCTACCCCACGATCAACGGTGTCATGAAAGTCGGCGACACCCTAAACCTGAGCCGGACCCTGCCGATGGGCGGATCGCTGACCACACTCGGTCAAGTTATGGCCGGTGCCGGCTACCAGATGGTTTACAAGGGCAAGTGGCATCTTGACTCTTCCTTCGACGCCTTTGCTCAGATGCGGCCTGCCGACAAGGATCGCATGATGGTCGAGGACGACGCGATGGAGAATCACTACTCGATGCCATCTTGGACCTCACCGGACCTGGGCACAGCAGAGTCTGGAGGTACCGATCCGGTACAACCCGGAGACACTTCGACCCTCAACTCCATTGGCGGCGGCAACGTCGACAACGACCGTCGAATCGTTCATGGGCCGCTCTATGAGGAATCTCAGAAGACCGCGACCGGGTTTCTGCACGACTACGACCCACACAACGAGCCTCCATTCTGTTTGGTGGTGTCGATGGCCAACCCTCACGACGTTTGGGTAAGTCCATACAGCCTCGAGACCGCCGGGTATACCGAACCGGTTTGGCTAGGAGCAGACTATGAAGACTTCCAGCTGCCCAACAGCTACAACTCTTCTTTGTCCGGAAAGCCAACGGCTCAGCAGGACTTCTTGGCAAACTTCCAAGGGGGGCCACTCGACGAGTCTGACGCGCTGGCGTACGTGAAGTTCTACGCCTACTTGCAGACCCTGGTCGACGGCCTCACCGGCGACTTGCTGACAGCTCTGCGCAACAACAGTCATGTCGGCCAAGAGCTCGAGCAAGACACGATTATCGTGCGCTTGTCTGATCACGGCGAGATGGCGATGGCCCAGGCAGGCATGAGGCAGAAGGAGAATAACTGCTACGCCGAGTCAATCCACGTACCGGTCATCTTCTCAAACCCTTCGCTGCCCCAAGGAGCGGTCTCCGATTCTCTGATCGGCCTCATCGACTTGCTGCCGACGTTCGCCGAGATCGCGAGCGATCGCCCCCTCAACGACACGTGGTCTGTCCAGGGTTCGAGCTTCGCAGGAGCCATTCTCGATCCGACTGCTGAAGTGCGCGATCGCCAACTCTTCGCCACTGACGATGGCTCGTTGTCGAATTACACATCGATCCGCGCACTGGTCAAGAGCGACCTCAAGTACGCCGTCTACTACAAGGCCGCCTACGACTCGCAAACCGACCCGACCGTGAACGCCAATGGGTTTCTCAAGAACCAGAAGAGGACGCCGGTTCAGTACGAGCTCTACGACTACCTAGAGTCTGGCGGCCGCGACGAAACCGACAACTTGCTTGCCGAGCCCAGCAGCATCTCGGCGGAACTTAGGCAACGATGGCAAGCCCTACACGTCGAGCTGACCGGCCTGATGAAAGAGAGCTACACCGAGCCAGAAGATTGGTGCGAGAGCGACCCGCCTCCAGCGGATCTCAAATCCTGAGACTGAACACCCTCGGCACCACTCGTGGGCCGGGAGCGGTCCGCAGCATTTGAGCACCGAGAACCCGCCGCCAATGCGGCGGTGTTCAGATAGAGGTGTCCAGAAAGAGGTGTCAGAGTCTTCTACTACAGGGTCTTCTCTACACGAGAAGATGACCTGAGCCCGCTGCTACTGTAGAACACTCTGACCCTCTCTCAAGGGGGCGCTACCACTGACCCTCTCTCAAGGGGGCGCTACCACCATGGTCGAAACTCGATTGCTAACGTCCGCGGATTCCTACTCCCAAGCCGTCGTGTCGCCCGATTCGAATCCGTCGGCAAAGAGGGCAGGGACATGCGCGATTCCGGCACCACTGATCTCGCTGAAATCACCCGGTGTTCCGAGACTCCCGACCGCTACCGACGCACCTGTACCGGTATCGCAGGTTCTCAGCTCTCCTTCGAAGCCAACGGCGTTGTCGGCGTTGAAAGCGAACAAGTAGCACGTATTGGTGGAGGAATCGAAGTCCATTCCCTGCGCGAAGTTTGGGTCGAAGCCTAGGCTGCCGATCAACGTGCTGGCGCCGGAAGACTTGTCGATTGCGACGAGGTTGTTCGAGACCACTCCGTATGCGTACAGCTGGCCAGAGTTGTCGAAACCTGCAGCGATCACACAAGAAAGGTCAGGGATTGGCCCAATACGGGTGGCTCCACCCGTTCCGATGTCAATGGAATAGAGACCCGAATCGGCGGCGCAGTTACCGCTCCCTGGGCTGCTCTCTGAGGTTGCGACCACGAACATCGTGCCTGTGACCGGATCTGACGCCAAACCTGTAAAAACGCCATCGGGAGCTTGAGTTGCAGCGACTCCGATCAGCGATTGGCTTCCGGTACCTACATCGACACTGAAGAACCCACCAGTGCCCTCGATGCAGTAGAGCGTCTCGAGGTTCCCGTGGGAATCAAAATCGCAGCCTTGGACGAAGTCACCGTTGGGTCCTGTGCTGCCGGGCCCAAGCGCCGCAAGCACCGTAATCGTGCCCGGTGTTGCGACGTTCGTCATCACCATCGCGTCGCGACTGTTGACTTCTGCGCCGAATACGTCCGTTCCGATGCCTCGTTGCAAGGCACCAGCTGTCTTCCCTTCCGGCGGGTAGCCCGTCTTGGTGTCATTGTCCGCCGGCCGGTGGAACGGCGCCGCAGAAAAGCTGTGACCGTCTTCCTCGGTCGACTGCGCCCAGGATCCTGGTGCGCCCCCTACAATCATCACCAACACAACCGCGCCCGCGTGCCGAAACAAAGCTCTCGATCTCGTCATTCTCGCTTTCCCTTCTTGGCCAAATATTTGCATCGTCCGAATCCCACTACTCAAGGCGTTGTCAGCCTCGTGGCGAGCACACCTCACCACTACAGTTCTCGAAGCCTCAACAGGTTCTGTTTGCGTTCCTCGACCAGCCGGTCGTCCAGCTCGGCGCCAGATACCAAGCGCAGCCGACGGCAACTGGCATGACACCGTTGCGTAGGTCCACTCCCGCAGACTCCTCATTCAAGCTATTCCTGTGAGCATCGGTGGAGTAGACGGACAGGCGGCACTTTTTCTGCTCACAGCCGCTCGATAAGTCACTCCGGGGCACGGCATGTTGCGATGGTCGATCCGACTGGGGAGCTGCACAGGTCGCCCGTGCCCCCTACCCTCGTCTCACCACCGTTTGAAGAGTTGGGCACTTCCGCCAGTGGAGCTGGTCGCCGATAGAGGTGACGCCGGTACAGGGGGTCGGGGTCTTCTACTACACGAGACTGTGACAGTCAGAGTCTGCTCGACAATGCGATCGTGCCGCCTCACTCAGCCGTCTGCTTCCCCACTAGGCTGAGCGACTGCTAGCCGGAAAACTCGCACAACCTTGAGCCCGCTGCTGTTGTAGAACGCTCCGAGCCTCTCTCTCTCCCTCTCTCCCTCCCCCTCGCTCCCTCTCCCTCTCTACTCTCGCCCGACGAGAGCCGTCTCCGATCGCCGGCTGTTGAGAGGTCGGAGCCTTCTTCAGCAACTGGCCTCGCCGACCGTCGGTGAGTGAGTTGACCGGATCGTGTCGTCGACCCGGCTCTGGCTCTCATCTTCTGGTCTAGTTGAGGACCCCAAAGGTTCCTTTGCGGCTCACCCTTTGTAGCCAGGTGAGTGAACGGATTAAGGAAGAAGTACGTTCTAGGCCCGTTGCCTGCCAGAGTATGTGCACGATGGGCGAAGGGATGGTTGGCCAAAGGGGAACTCGTCTGGATTCATAGTGGCGTCTCGAACCAGCAGACAGGCTGGGAACCTGCGTCCTTCTGAGAGGGTCTTTGTCGTAAGGTTCAGCGGCTGCCTTCCAGAGCTGGCGGCACCAGGTCGAGCATCGCCCTGCTCGCTTCATAGAAGACTTCCAAGAATGGGAGACAGTGGTTTGAAGAACAGCGAACCCGACGAGATCGCGCCGCATCGGATTCGGACAACCATGCTGCGGACTGGATGGCTGGGCCTCCTCTTGCTTTGTTTCGCGCTCAGCGCCGAGGCCCAGCTCACCGAGCAGCGAGTCCGAGAGCTGGCAGAGGGTCTGGCCGTCGTTGTCAGCACCGAAGAGATGGAGACAGCGGTCCTGGCGTTGGACCGGCTGAGCCGCGTTCGATCGACCGCCTTTCAACAGCGAGAAGTTCGCAACCAGAACCTCGCGGGGCGGCCCTTTTCGTCAAGGTCTTGTCTACTTGGGTGGCATTCGTGAAGGCGTTCAGCGCGGCCGGTGGGTGGCTTGTGGTGCCGGTTCTGATCGTCAGCATGTCAGCTTGCGCGGAAAGGACTGTCGAAGTTCAGGCCAGCGGCTGGATCGATCCTGTGCACGAGGTCGGCGTAAGCGGGGCAAGTGAAGAGAGAGTTCCGGTGGCCGTCTCCGGTGGCGGAGTGATCGGTTTACACGTTTGCCACGAGCGTAGTCGATATGGGGTGCGACTAGCGTCTAACTCAACCTACACCCTAAGGGTGCCGGAGCGTGACGGCAATCGAGCGGCCTCGGGCCGACTGAGTCTGTCCGGTTGCACGATGTCTCCAAGTGGTAGTCAGGAGGCCACACTCTCAGTGGGTCGGCGGCTCGCCTCTGCCGTTCAGAACGGTGTCGCGCCTGACGCAGAATCTGGAACTCCAAGCGAGTTCGAGTCCAAGTTCACGATACCGGTTCGTGGTTGGTGGTCGGAGCGCGAACTGAGGTTGGATGATCTCGACCCGGGAACCGAGATCGAACTGCGCTTTGAAGCGGCTGCTGACAGTGCCGTTCTCCTCGACTCCGCATACTTGGAGGTGGTGACCAGTTCGCCGGTCCAGCGACCGGAATCAGAAGGTCGCCTGGTCATCGTCCTGTCGCTCGACACTCTGCGAGAGACCGCAATCGCTGCCCTCGGCTGCAACGAGTGTTCGACACCCAATCTAGACAAGTTGGTGGCAGAGAGCGAGCTCTTCTTGCCGCATTACGCGGCAGCCAGCTGGACCAAGCCGGCCCATGCGAGCCTGCTGAGTGGGCTCCTTCCCGCCGGTCATGGCTCCAAGGGGTTGAACGATCCAATAACAACAAAGTTGAAGCTCCTCGCGGAGACCTTTTCAGACGCGGGCTTCAGTACTACCGGGATCGTCTCCGACGTCGTTTGGCTGGACCCCAAGTTCGGTTTCTCTCGCGGATTTACAAGCTACTCCGTTGTGCCATGGTCAGCAGGACAGAAGTTTCGCGCAGCTTTGAACGATGCAGTTTCGAAACGTAACCAGGATCACTTTCTGTTTGTTCACACCTTCGAACCACACTCCGACTTTCATTCTCTTCCGTATGAGGGAATCAATGGGCACGCCTCCTTGATCAAGGAGCGGTTTGGACTCGAAAACTATGGGTGCCGCGACGGCCTCTGCGCAGCCATGCTCCTGGTCGCTATGCGAGATGGCGTCGTCACTCCACTGCCAAATGAAGAGAAAGCCATCCGCTTCCTATACAACGCTGGTGTCACCGAAGTAGACACGGCCGTCGGGGAATTGATGAACGGGCTGCGCTTGGCTGGCTTGTGGGACCAGACCTTGCTGGTCGTTACCAGTGATCACGGCGAGGCCTTGTTGGAGCACGGGAGAGTAGAGCATGGAACCAACTGGGAACAGGTTCTCCGAGTCCCTATGATGATCAAGTGGCCGAACGGTGCTTCCGCAGGCGAGGTGGTTCGGAGACCGTCGAGTGCGATTGACCTGATGCCGACGCTACTGACCGCCATGCAAATCGAGGTGCCAGACCATCTACTCGGCCATCCTTTGCAAGAGCTGGCCGAAGGTCAAGGGAAACCCGTGTTCTCCGGCGGTTGGGACCGTGTGTTGTGGCACGAAGGTCTCAAACTGTCGGTCACCGCCAATGGCAAAGCCACTCTGTATGACCTCGCGCAAGACCCCGCCGAACTCAACGATCTGGCGAGTCAAATGCCAGAACGGGTTGCCGAGCTCAAGGATCTCCTAGAGAGGCGCGGCAAGGCGGCGAAGATCTTTTCTGAATTGAGCCCAGGAGTCGAACTCACCGCGTTGGAACGTGCCCGCCTAGAGGCCCTTGGTTATCTCTAGTCGGCCGAGCGCCAAGCCTGCTGCACATCATCGGGCTCGCCCTGCGAGAGCGTTCGCGGCGTTGGGATTGGAACCTCCGAAGTGAGCGTCAGTGAATATGTTGAATACTGTTCTCTTCGCCCGTCGATCGTTTCCTCTGGTGTTCTCTCCGCGTGCAAGACCAGGAGAATTCCGTCCTTGCCTGATGGCAGGTCAATCTCTCGTACGGCACCTCCGCGATCACTCCACAAAGCAACGGACCGTGAAGGATTTGCGCGCCCGATACCAGACCTATCCAACATCCCAGCGGATGTCAGAGTCAACACCGCACATCCGGGATCTTCCCCAAAGATCCCTGCATACCTGGCGGGCCATCGATCCGCTTTCTGAGCGCCATCCATCAGAATCGTGACGAGCAGATTGGGCCCCACCGACCGGATCAACTCGGAAAGAGAACCCTGTCGCGCGAGGTCTTCGCAGATGATTCCGGAAACGGTGATGTCGTTGTCGAAGTTGGCGAAAACTGCGGTGCGCTCGCCAAGTTGGATGTGTTCCCAGAGCCGCATGTCACTAGATGATGGGACGTGTGTCCCGAGGCTGTAGGCTTCCACTTGGCGCCGATTGAGCTGCCATCGATGATGCTTCCAGTACTTCTTTACGGTGTACCCGTTGCCTTCTCGCCAGCCGAATCGCAACTCGTTCTTAGAAGGCCCCCGAAGATGAAGTTCTTGGTTCTTCGCCGGCACCCGTACGCCCACCATGAATGCCTTAACGTTAGCCGTGTCTACCGCGTCAAGGAAAGCCGGAAATTCCTTCTCTGAAATGGAAGATTCAGGAAGAACTAGTAGATCAACTCTACCGCCTGCCACCGTCTCGTTCGTTTCCTTCAACACTTTCTCAAGTGCCATTGCCAGTGGGCTGGCTGAGTCCGATTCTGGGACCCCCGGTTCGTAGGAGAAAAAGTGCCTGCCGCTTCCGGAAAAAGAGCGGAAATCTTGAGCTAGGACCTCCTTAGGCCAGGGAAACAACAGGACATTGAGCGCTTTCACGGGTTTCTCGTTCGGCGGGAAACCGACCGGAGCCTCAGAGGTACTGTCGTATTCAGAAAGGAGGCTCTCGCTCGCGGACCACCATTGAACATTGATAGACGATCGGTGAAACGCTAGAGCGGCAGATCCGGCCCGCAGGCTTATGCCGAGGCTCGGTGTGTGGCGTTTAGGCAGAACCCTAGCCCGGTCGCTAGAAACGAAAGAGAGGTTGCCGGTCCTGCTCATTAGTGTTTGCAAGAAGCCAGAGAGACTCGGTTCTCCCTTTCCTTTCCTTTTCCAGGGGAAGGTCGAGGGCAAACGAGTTGGTCCATCGCCAACGGTAGGAAGTGCTACATCCAAGTCGTCACGAATCCCCCATCCTGTTGATGCGACATCGGCTAATGTATGCAACTGCCAGAGAGCCATCAGCGCCTTAGCGTCCGGATTCGGGGTGTATTGCCCGGCATCATCCTCGATCAACCGACCGCTCTCGTCCCGCTGTAGTTGTGCGTTCCAGATGTCTGCTGGATTGGCGTCGCGGGGCGGTTCGAGCTGACGCGAGAAGGTGTCCCAACAACGACAGAGATACGAGCCTTCGAATTCATCTTCCTCGTCGTCGAGCCAGACCAGGCTCTGAAGTGCATTGCGGAATTCTGGACCGTCCTGCCATTTGCCTGTGGTGTCGATCCCGACGCCGAACGACATTGCAAGCGCATCCAGTCCATCCGAAAGCTTCCGTTCGTTGCGGTCGATGTTCGACTCGGGCACAAGGCCAAGCAGGACCTCCCGGCTGGTTGGTTCGTCAAGAACCTTGGCGAGATGTTCTCTCCAGCGACTTGCTTTCTGGTTCGTGGTGCGCTCGAAGGTTCCTGGGCTCAGGGGAGCATGGCGTAGCCAGTCATCCGAAACGATGAGTGCGTAGGCACCCGTAATGTCGAAAAAATAGGAAGTGAACGCAAACACATTAGGCGGCCAGCAGAGAAAGAAGTTTCTCTCGAACCGTAGGGCAATGTCAGCGGGATCGCGATCCGGCGGAGGAACCAAGTGGTCAAGAAAGACCGTTTCCCTGTCTCCCAACCCAGCGACCCGTTCCGGGAAGGTTCTTACAATTCCAGCAGGCAGTGTGCGAACACCTGGTGCTAGCGACTTTGCGATACCTAGTGTCGAAAGTGGATAGCTTGGTGCCGCGACTCTTGGCTCGCGTCGGTTCTGCTGCGTTCTCATGAAGCCTCCTTTCGATGCGCACTTCCGTTCCACTTAGTACAGACGGACGAAGGTTGCCAGTTGCAACATTTCTTTCCGAGTCCGGCGCACCAGGACAGTCTAAAGAGTAGGTGTCTAGTACTACTACGTTGAGAGGGGAGCCAGATCAGTTGGAGGACCCTCCCTCGACCCTTGAACTTAGGCGCGGGCGGGAACCTGTCACTCTCACCTTGCGAGCACTCCTTGCGAACGGCTTCGTTGCCTGAATCCAGCAGCGGTCTCCTTCTTGACTTGGCCGGCACCGATTTCTGAGTTCAGCGTGGCTTCATGAAGCTCGTGAGCGAGCGATTGTCTGATGGGTCTTGGCATGATCTTTGGTCTCGCTGCCAAAGGCATCATCTGTGACCGAACGCGCCCGTACATCCGAGAACTGGAAGCAGCAAAGAACAGCCGACTGGTCAGCGGACCCGCTGCTGGTGTAGAACAGACCGATCCTCTCTTCAGACCCTCTCTACATTTGATGCCTCTTGCTCCGACTGTGGTTGGCAATGAAACAGTTCAAGGCTTGAGTGCTTCCCCTCCCGATTCGTTCCGCTCCCCGGTCCTCTGCGTGCTCCTGTATTCGAGGCGCGCAACCGGATCCGCGGGAAAACCGCGTCATCTCGGTCCAGGTTTCTTTCATGAGAACTAGCCTTTTGCCACTCTGGTCGCGCTTAGACCTATGAAGGTTCGTTGGCGCGGTGATGTCCTCCGTGTTCAATTGAAGCTTCTGGACTAGATGGAGAGTCAAAGCGATGGCGAATCGAAGAATACTGTTAGCGCTAGCGGGTTTCGTACTACTTTCTCAGACGCTGCCCGGCACAGCAGCTGGACAACCGAACTACCTAAAGCAGAAGCCCGAGTGGAAGTCTTTGAGTGGGCTGCTAGAGGCACGAACGGGTCACGGTATGAGCCCCGGCCGCAAGAAGTTGCCGCATCCGCGAAGGCCGCAAACCCAAGTCTTCAGGACCGTGCCGTTCGTCTTCGGAGGACAAGCCAACTCCAGATGCAAAGACACCGCCGAGTACTACGACACCGCGGCAAGAAAGTGGAAGCCGGCGGCTCGAATGCCTACGCCCCGCTGCAGCGTCGTCGCGGTGACGGCGGCAAGCGGCCGCATCTACCTGATCGGAGGGACCAGTGGGCCACTATCAGTCGATTCTGTCGACCTCTACGATCCGGAGACCGATCAATGGAGCTCGCCGGGCACAGTGCCCGCACTGGCTAAGGAGCTCTCTCATCACGGGGCTGTGGCCATGCCAGACGGATCGATGTATGTGTTCGGCGGCACCGCTGATTCCTCGCAGAACCTCGCACGGGCCGTTTACTGGTATAGAGAAGGAGGTACCGCGTGGGAGAGGATAGGCGATATGCCAGTCCCGAAATCAAATGCCGTGGCGTTCACCGTGAAGGGTTACATCTTTGTCTTCGGGGGAACGAACGGGGTCAGCATCTTCAAGCCTGATGCAGGAGACCCGACCGAAGGAGAATGGAGCCACTTCGCGACGGCTCCAGAGTATGTCCAGGAAGGAGCTGTGGCCGACGGGCAGATCTATCTCCTCTTCGATACCGGCCATTCCTCTGGCGCAATATCGCGATACACACCCTCCAAGACGCCCCTAACAACGGCCGGCACCGTGGGTGCAGTCATCGAACCAGCGGCTGGGATCCATCCCGTATCGTCCGCAACGGGGCTCGGTAACAGCGTCTACACGTCTGGTGGCTACAAGAAGTTCGGAGGCTACACGAACCGGGCCGACCGGTTGATACTGCCTCTCAAGGTCTCGGACGAAGGGAAGGGTGGCGGCTGGACCGAGGAGACTGACGTCTCGCTTCTCAACCCGTCTGGTTCGTGGAGCGCCTGGCTCAACCGCGACGGACCGTCTGGCTCCGGTGACTACGAAACCCTGAAAGAGCTCCGGGCGCAGCATGCCGTCTGCTTGGCACCCAAGGCGATTCAGTGCAGAACCGTCAAGGGAAAGAAAGATTGGCAGGCCGCGGGCCAGGTTGTCACCTGCTCGGCGAGAACCGGAGGCGTTTGTGTGAACAGCAAGAACAGAGGTGGGTGTCGAGACTACGAAGTCCGCTTCCTTTGTGACTAGGAGCATGTTACAAGTCTGGTGAAGGCTCGCGCAACGATCTGGGTCCTCTGGCAAGAGGATCCGAGACATAAACCAACGCACTCGAGCAAGCCCGGGTGCGTCGGTTACTGGAACGCCCGTGCACTTTCGTGCTTGCCCCATGATACGTATAGATCAACTAAACGGTGTCGGGTAGCTAGCGTTTCAAGCGCTTGCAGGCCACGCGCCTGTTCAAGGACGGGCAAGCTTTCCAGAAGCAGTGCCTCCGCTTCTTTGCGAAAGCCCTGCCCGGCCAAACAGCCTCCGAGAACACTCCGGGTCCTGGCCAGCTGCCAGTTCGGGCTCTCGAAGGTGCGTTCGAGAACCTCCACTCCTTCTTGTGCTCTTGACTCGCAGGCCGCGAAGTTCCCCACCTCTAAGCTCGCGCTGGCGAGATGAAAGAGGGTGCCTCCGATGGTCGGATGAGCAGGAGGAAGCATCTTCCGCTGCATCGAAAGAGCTTCTGCTAGCGGAGCCTCCGCGAACTCGCTGCGTCCCTGTGATCGCAGGGAGGCCCCCAGGCCAACAAGGCTTTCCGCGATGTGTGGGTGTTGGTCGCCAAAGACCGCGCGCCGCATGGCTAGAGCTTCACGGAAAAGAACTTCGGAGCCGGCGTGATCCAGCTGCAAGCGTTTTGCCGCGCCGAGATTATTCAGCGTCAGAGCTATCGAGGAGTGCGGCTCGCTGTAGGTGACGCGTTGACTAGAAAGAACCCTTCGGTATGCATCTTCCGCCTCACCGAATGCACCCCGTGCCAAGCGGACCGACGCCAGGTTCGATAGCGCGTGAATGACGGTCAGGATGCTGGCTACCAAACAAAGACTCGTACAGGTCGAGAGCACCTTGGTAGTGGGCTTCCGCACTCTCGTGCTTACCCTGATAGTAGAGGGCAGTCCCTAGGTTGTTGTGACTTTCGGCCAAGTCTTGAAGATGATCCGAACGAGTTTCGAGCCGCAATGCGAGGGTCGCCGCTAGCCGCTGCTCAGCCTCCGCATACTGCCCCCGAGAGAGCAGCAACACTCCGATGTCGTTGGCAATCTTCAGTGTCCTGACATCGTTGACACCTAGGAGATCGGTGGCCAGACCAAGAGCGGTTTCAAGAGTCGCTTCGGCGCTTTCAAGATCGCCTTGATCTATCAACGATGCGCTCTTCAGGTTGAGAAGGCGAATCGTCTCGCGGTCATGACGACCCTTGATATGCAGCCGTGTTGTTAGCGCTGCGTCGAGGTGCTGAGTAGCCAAGTCTGACCGGCCTAGTCGGAGATAGATAACACCGAGCGTCTCGTGCAGGTCAACGCCGACCTGGTAGTCGTCGTTCAGCTCACTAGCTAGCAACTTCTCTGAGCCGCGATCCAGCACCTCGCGCACGGTGGGTTCGTGCCCATCATTGCTCAGCGGGTTCGCCCCCTCGAAGAGGTCGATGAGAAACGTCTTGACCGCTTCCGCACGATCTCGCTCACGGGCCACTTGCTGACGTTGCACTCCCATGACAAGTCCGAAAGCGAGTGACGATCCGAGCAGCAGAGCCAATGCCGCTGTTGCCTTCTTGTGGCGAAGAAGGAACTTTCCCCACCGGTAGCGCAACGTGCTTGGTCGAGCCTGAACTGGATCCCCTCTCAGATGACGGCGCAGATCGGCGGCGAGGTGATCGGCAGACCGATACCGCTCGAGCGGATCCTTGTGGAGAGCCTTGAGCACAATGTTGTCAATGTCGCCGACAAGGCTGCGGCCGAGTTTGGCTGGATCGGTGCCTCGCAACCTTGCGACGGTGTCAGAGGTTCGGGTGCCAGCTTCTTCTGGTGTGGAGCTGGGGCGATCATCCGCCCTATGGATCGCCCGGCTCGGAGCCTCAGGATGGCGCTCGGTGATGGCGCGGACAACGTCGTGAGGGGAATGGACGTCCAACGAATATGGAGAGTGGCCACTGAGCAACCGATACAGCAAGACGCCGAGCGAGTACACATCGCTAGCCGTGGTCACGGTCTCGCCTCGGGCCTGTTCCGGACTGGCATACTGCGGCGTCATTAGTTGCTGGCCGAGAATCGTGGAGTCCCCGACCGCTGTGCGCGTGAGCAGTTTTGAAATCCCGAAGTCGAGCAGCTTCACTTGGGCTTCTTCAGTCACCAGGATATTGCTGGGTTTGAGGTCACGGTGAACCACAAGTGCCTGATGAGCGAACTGCACCGCATCACACACCTGAACAAAAAGCCGCAGCCTCTGTTCGATCGTGAACTTTCGCTGGTCGCAGAAGAGATCGATGGGCTGCCCGTCAACGAACTCCATTACCAGAAAAGGCAGGCCGTCGTCGGTTGTTCCGCCGTCGAGCAGGCGGGCAATGTTTGGGTGCGCTAAGTCGGCAAGTATCTGACGTTCCCGCAAAAAGCGGGCAACCGAATCCTCTGGAACAACTCCAGACCGAAGCAGCTTCACCGCCACCTCTTGCTGATACTGCCCATCCGCACGGTTCGCGTGGCAGACAACCCCCATTCCACCGCGACCGAGAACGCGGTCAATCCGATAGGGACCAATAGAGAGCCCGATGACCGGCTTCTTGCTAAGAACAATGTCATCAATTGAACCGACTGGCTCCAGGAAGCCGGTTGCTGCTTCAGCTCCTCGGCTAGCTCGAAGAAGCGATAACACCTCCGTGAGAAGAGGCGCGTCGCCCTCGCACAAGCGCTCGGCCACCGACTCTCTTTCTGCGGTTGGGCTTGCCGACGCCTGCTCGAAGACCGTGCGCACCCTGTCCCAATCTTTGTTCTCCATCTAAGCCAGGCTCAGTCGCTATCGCCAGGATTCAGTTCTCGGAAGAGCCACGCGCGCGCAATTTGCCAATCTGTCTTGATTGTTGCCGGGGAAAGACCAAGGATCCCAGCGACCTGCGCGATTGTTAGCCCGGCAAAGAAGCGGAGCGCAACCACCTCTGCCTGCCTTGGCGCGATCTCCGTGAGAGTGTGTAGAGCGTCGTCTAAGGCAATCACATCCTGACTCTTCTCCGAGAGGACATCCGCGACCTCGAGCTCAGAGTCAAGCTGCACGAACACCCGATCCCCGCCACGCTTCTCTGCAAGTCGCTTGCGCGCGTGATCGACCAGAACCCGACGCATTGCTTGGGCCGCGATCGCGTAGAACTGATCGCGGCTTTGCCAGTCGACCCCGGATTGATCGACAAGTCGGAGGTACGCCTCGTTGACTAGAGCCGTTGGCTGCAAAGTGTGAGCATCACGCTCTCTTCGCAGGTGCCCCTTGGCTTGCCGTCGCAATTCGGAATAGACCCTCGGCATGAGCCGATCAAGAGCAGCGTCCTCTCCGTCTCTCCATGCGTGAAGGAGCTGCGTGACCGTTTCCGTTTTCTTCACCAGAGGATTGTCAAGCAAGTATCTCCGAGGTGTGAACAAGATCCCCAGAAGCGTGATCCAGATCATATATTGTAAACACGAACCCACTACTGCGTGCAGCGCGCCTCCATCATCTACCCGCTAGCCTCAGACGAGCGTACGCGAACGGGAGCTGGTTCGCCGCAAGTTCGACAGCATGACCTCGTGCCGTGCGCGACGACTAGCTGCCGAGACGAGTAGAGTAGTCAGAAGTGTGGATCGAATCGACAGATTACTCGGCGGGCGAGCCTCCGACTCAAAGTCAATTGTCTTGAGCGACCAGACTGCCTCCCGCGTCTATTAGGACATGGGAAGAATACTCCGACGCTCTCCTACCTCTACCCTCGCAGCGCTCCTGGACCATAGCGCGCGTCTGGCTGCGTCAGGAGCTAAGTGACGCCTAAGAAATATACGGCCCGTTCTTGCACGGTGTTTGACGACCATAGTGCCACCGCTCACCAGGCTGTCGTGTCTCCGCTCTCGAGTCCGTCACAGAAGATTGCCGTGAACCCGCACGGGTGAATTGGTTGTGCACTTACGATGAACTGGTAGTCCGTAACGAAGTGGTCGGGGAGCGAATCACCTTCGCTCAAGGTTGCGGTGGACGGTCCGCGATCGTCTGGTTGAATTCGAATGAAGTATGTTGGGGCTTCGCTGGTCACGCTAGCAATCACGTATCCGCCGCCGAGGTCGTTGGGAACGGTGAACGAATAGTCGGCTTCGGAAACTTCGCCAGCGCCGATCTGTGGATCAAGCCAGTAGGCAAGAAGCAGCCGTCCGGGAACTCGAATAGTGCCTCAACGATTCCTCGCTTCAAGCGGCTAGACGCGTTCTCATACCGCGTCAGCCACAGCTCCCAGTTCTTTGACATAGACAAGCCATTGCTCCGTCGACGCTGCATGGAACTTCGGAAGCTGGCCTCGCTTCGTTGATGCTGGTGGAGGACAGCCCTGGCGCTTGTCTGTCAGCGCCCGCTGCTGCTGTAGAACACTCTCAACCTTCTCTCCTCATCACCTTCATAGCCACCGACTGGCCAATCTTCGAGGATGGTTTCGAGTCTGGCCCAGCGAGCGCTTGGCCATAGCGAGGGCTTTGGCCCGGGCTACTCTCCGGTGGC
This sequence comes from Acidobacteriota bacterium, assembly GCA_029263415.1. Classification (GTDB taxonomy): domain Bacteria; phylum Acidobacteriota; class Thermoanaerobaculia; order Multivoradales; family Multivoraceae; genus JAJCXN01. The sequence goes on along the minus strand of JAJCXN010000015.1, from coordinate 220,876 downwards.
ACCTGAAGTTGGAGACAAAACGGGGCAGAGCGGAAGTAGAGGAACTGCCAAGCGACACGATGGTCGTGTGACCACTGCTCGTTGTATGGTCTGTCCATGAGGCGTTGAGATTTTCCTGAACAGTTCCTCTGCGGGGAACGCGAACAATCCGATGGACGAGTGTAGAGATGGTCAAATTCCTGCTCTGGTGTCTCTTGCTGGTCGTGTGCTGGCCGCTGGCGCTGCTGGCACTTGTCGTGTACCCGATCGTATGGGTATTACTGTTGCCCTTTCGCTTGGTCGGCGTGGCCGTCGATGGAGTCTTCAAGACCCTCCGGTCTATCGTGCTGTTGCCCGCCCGGATGCTCGGCGGCCCGAGCGCCATGGAGCCCTAAGCCTAGAGTCTTCCGAGCTAGAGTAGATCGCAGAACCATTAGAGACCCTGGCGATCCGCGAAACCGACTCTTGAGTGGTGCAGTCGGTGTGGAGCTAACGGAATGCAAATGGCGACCCCTGCCCTTTGTGGGTGCCCAGGCTCTACGGTTCCTCGGGCACCATCCCAGAGCGGCATTTCGGCGGACGGCTGCCATAGAGAGGCTGAGAACACCCGTTGATCGAGAATGCTGCAGCGAACGAGACAAGCGACACCGAAGTGGCCTACGGCGAGGCCACCGGAGTCTGGGCCCGGGTCGCGGCTTTGTCTTTTGGAGGGCCGGCGGGGCAGATCGCGGTCATGCAGAGGATCCTGGTGGACGAGAAGCGCTGGGTGTCTGAGGAACGGTTCCTGCACGCGCTCAACTACTGCATGCTGCTTCCGGGTCCGGAGGCTCAGCAACTGGCGACCTACCTAGGTTGGCTCTTGCACCGAACGATGGGTGGGTTGACCGCGGGATTGTTGTTCATCCTTCCCGGCTTCTTATCGATCTTGATCCTCAGCATTCTCTATGCCGGCTTTGGCGAGACGGTGATCGTAGCGGCCGTCTTCTTCGGGCTGAAACCAGCGGTTCTCGCAGTTGTTGTGGAGGCACTGTTGCGTATTGGGCGACGTGCGCTGCGGTCCTACACTCGAGCATTGATCGCAGCAGGGGCGTTCGTGGCCATCTTCTTCTTCGATGTGCCGTTTCCCTGGATCGTCGTGGCGGCGGGACTGTGCGGATGGCTGGGTGGTCGTATGGCAGCACCTGCAGTGACGGCTCCGAGCAGCAGCGGGGGACCGCTCCCGCAGCATCAGACGACCGAGACTGATCGTAGTCAACGACCTTCGCTCAAGCGATCGCTGGCGGTTGCATGCCTTTGGCTGATGATCTGGTGGGTTCCGATCCTGGCTCTGTGGGTGGTACTCGGCAACCAGAGTGTTTATGTGCAGGAGAGCCTGTTCTTCAGCAAGGCGTCGGTAGTCACTTTCGGTGGCGCCTACGCCGTACTCGCCTACATCGCCCAACGGGCGGTTGAAAACTTCGGATGGCTGGCGCCTGGTGAGATGCTCGACGGCCTTGGCATGGCCGAGAGCACACCGGGCCCGCTCATCCAAGTGGTTCAGTTCGTCGGCTTCATGGGAGCGTTTCGTAACCCTGGCGCGCTCGACCCGCTAGTTGCCGGCGTTCTCGGTTCACTGGTGACCACCTGGGCGACCTTTGCGCCGTGCTTTCTGTGGATCTTCCTAGGGGCACCGTACATCGAGTGGCTACGCGGGCGTAAAGCGCTGACCGACGCATTGTCGGCGATCACCGCGGCGGTGGTCGGTGTGATCCTGAATCTAGCGGTGTGGTTCGCTCTGCATACCCTTTTCATGAGCGTGCACGAAGTCGAAATAGGAGCCTTGCGGCTCCACGTCCCGTCATGGGCGACGCTCGACCTGGGGGCAGCCATTGTCGCGGTGGGCGCCTTCATTTTTCTCTTCGTCTTGCGATGGGGAATGATGCGGACGCTGGGAGCGAGTGTGCTCGTCGGTATCGCTTGGCGTGTCCTGGCTGCGTAGTTGGGTGGGCTAGTCCCCAGCAGCTGGCTTCGAATCGGACGATCTGCAGTTGGCAACGCAACTCCAGGGGGCGATTTTACCGTGCAAACGAAGTCAGCGGCAGGAGCTGGCTGAGACAGGTTCGGTTCAGCTGTGCTTACTGGCTGAGAAGCAGGACTCCTGGTTTGGCCTCACCTGCTGGCCCAACTCTGTTGTTGTTTGCATCGCTCGGAAAATCTCGTCCAAGATAGAGTGGTTTGCAGTGAGGACTAGGTCGGTTCGCTGACCGCTTTCGAATCTAGCTCTATGACGGCCGGGCTCTTGCCGGTGCCGCTCCAATACACCGAGGCCCGAATCATCCCTGATCTCACTGATCTCCTTCTAGCCCATCGCGATGGCAGCAGCGAAGCGCTTCAGTCGCTCGTGTCGGTGGTCTACGAGGACCTGCGACGCATCGCTCGTCAGCAATTGGCGAGGCTTCGGTCCGGTAACACTCTAGATACCACGGCTTTGGTCAACGAGGCCTACCTGAAGATCGTCAACCAGGCCGGTGTGAGTGCAAAGGATGCAAATCACTTCTTTGCAATTGCGGCCACCGCTATGCGCCAGATTCTTGTGGATCATGTTCGGCGGCAGTCTTCGCAGAAACGTGGAGGTGCGGCACAGCCGATCACCCTCGATCGAGTGGAGGTTGGGTTCGAGCAGCAGGCGGACCTTGTGATCGCTATTGATGCTGCCTTGGACAAGCTTTCTACGATGAACGCGAGGCTAGCGCGGGTTTTTGAGTGCAGGTTCTTTGCTGGCCTCGGTGAACGAGAGACTGCCGATGCGCTCGACCTCTCCGTGCTTCCTCTCCACCCACGCAGGCAATCAGCTCTTCTACGCGCCTTCGCAGATGGAGGTCGCCGGCGCATGCATCATCGAGGAAAGCCGTCCAGTTCACTGTCGACACCCTTCTGCCTGTACTTGCGTTAAGGGGTTGAAACTGGCCAAGTAGAAGGCAGGCCACACCGGCATAGCAGGGCGGATGATGAGAGGTGTGCCGCTGGACTACCCCGTCGGCGCCGAGCAGAGAAACGGCCCGATGGAATGATCCGTGTCACGCTGGATGGATTGCGAGTCGGCGACGATTCTTGCCCGAAGCCGCAAGAGCGCTTGGAGTCTCACAAGCCAAGTAGAGCGCGACTGGCGCCTGGGCCGCACCTGGCTCCACCGGGAGTCAGAGGGTCCGTGTTGTTGAGTGGCACGCGGTCGACCACCCGGGCGGCCTGACGGCCGGCCGGACGCATCGGCAAACCCTCCTGGTTACGTTGCGACTTGTCGGCCGGTGGATTGACCGTACCGCGTTCGACGAAGGAGGAGACAGACACGACCTGTCGCACGAAGAAGGTCAGCCGGAGTGCTTGGCAACGAAAGAGCTCAAGGCTTGCGATAGCAAGGTAGTCCTGCCGTCGGCGCCGCTGTCCTATGCATGGACGCCATGTCCCTGAGGAGCGCCGGGCTGTCAGTCGCTCATGAATTTTGCCTGTTGATCTTGATGGAGCACAACGACAAGATCGCCGAAGGGTGGCGCGCTTGGAAGAAGAGGCTTTCCGATCCTGGGAAGTTCGCCTTTCAGCCGCGATCAGCGAAGAACGACGTCGTTCCGGAGAGCCATGCCGAGAGGCCGGAAACGTGGCGGTTGCGAAAGGAGCTGTACTAGGACCACCCCTTAAGGACAGCGTCTGGCGCCATCTGCACGGCCATCTGTACGGCCATCTGCACAAGAGGAGCCGATGCTATGGTGGTTGGTATCACCAAATACGCGGCCCGCCACGACCAACGGTCACCTTGAGATTGCACGTCGGGTTCGCCAACCGGGAGGCCTAGCTATGAGACCGAAAGTTGCAGGATTGCGGTCAGTCGTCGCCGCTAGTGTGGTCATCTTCGCCGCTGCACTGCCACAGCAGTCTGCTGCTCAAACCATCCTTACAGGCCAGACGGAGGGTGGGGCCCACTACAAGATCATGGTGCCCGATAACTGGTCGCCGGCCAATGGCTTGGTGATCTGGAATCATGGATTTGATTTGAACCCGATTGGCCCGGTCAACGACCTTGGACCCTTGCTCGATGTCCAGCTTGGGGAGGGCTATGCCGTTGCCGCTTCCAGTTTCAGTCTCACCGGTTGGTCGGCGTTCGAGAGTCACCTGGACAACCAGGGCATGGTTCAGGCCTTCGAAACGGAGTTTGGAACGCCGGAGCAGGTGTTGATCTACGGAGCCTCGAATGGCGGCCTGGTGACGGCTCGCGATATCGAGGAGGGCCTGATTCCGAACGTGGTGGGCGCGATGCCAGTTTGTGGAGCCTTGGCAGGCAGTCGCTACTGGGACGCGGCGGTCGATCTACGGCTGCTCTACGATCACCTATGTGAGGAGGTGCCGGGCGCGGCGATTTCTGGTGGTGCCAATGGTCTGCCGTTTCCCCCGGATCCAGCGTTCGACCATGCTGCGCTCGCCGCTGCCGTTGATCAATGCTTCGGCGTTCTAACTACACCCTCAACAGAGCAGGCCGAGCGGCTGACCCAGTTCCTTGACCTGACCGGAATCCCAGCCGAGTTTGTACTAACAGACATGAACTACGCGACCTTCGGCCTCGCCGACCTCGTGTACGACCCGCGCAAGCTCGCCGGTCTTGAGGCCTTCGGCAATGCCAATGTCGACTATGGCGACGCCGCGGTGAACGCAGACATCGAACGGGTAGTGCCCGATCAAAATACCCGCAGGCAGCTCATCGACAACTACTCTCCAACCGGCAATGTTGGCGACGTCAAGATCGTTGCCATTCACACGGACAAAGACGGCCTGGTGATCGTGGAGAACGTCAGCGAATACGCCTCCGTGGTTCCTCCGCAGAACCTGACTAGCGGCATCATTTTCGAGGACCAACCCTCGCACTGCGACTTCACCGAAGGGGAAATAGTTTCCGCTTGGGAGTCGCTTCGAGGCTGGGTCGCCGGGCTGCCGCAACCGACCGTCCAGAACCTGCAAGACACTTGCGAGGCCTTATACCAAGGCGGTCTAGCGAGTGGCCCTTGTCGCTACGATCCAGGTTTCGTCATCCCCGACCTCAACGAGCGCGTTCGCCTCCGCGACGTCTGTACGCCCGACGAGGAGACCCTGTGTCTCGGCGACGGAGGGCGATTCAAGACCAAGATCAGCTGGGAAGATTTCGACGGCAACACGGGCGACGGCAGCGTCGCGGCCTTGCGAACACCGGACAGCGGCTCCTTCTGGTTCTTCGACCCGGACAACCTCGAAGTCTCGGTAAAGGCCCTTGACGGTCGTCTGGTGAACGGTCGCCATTGGATCTTCTATGGCTCGTTGACCAACGTCGAGTTTGAGCTGACCGTCACCGATACCGAAACCGGTTTGGTCAAGGTCTACAACAACCAGATCGGCAATTTTGCCAGTGTTGGGGACACCACCGCTTTTCGTTAGTGACCGACAGCGCGCAGCGGATGAAGAACTTCATGAACTACGTCATGGGAGCGTAGGCAAAACGTCAACAGGGCCCGCGGTCGAATCGGTCCGTTCTAGCGACGCCGATACAAGTACATCGAAGTCAGTCTCCCCTCAACGCAAGAAGGGGTCGAAGAGAGGTCGGGATCGAGCTAGCCCGACGGGGCTGGTTCGGTTTGCTTTCTTCTCCCGAGTTGTCCCTGTCTTGTTGCCATAGACAGAGATGCAGAGCGGTTGGTTGTGGCTCGGCACATCTTTCAGGTCGACCGCCTAGGAGTGTCCAGTTCGCTCCGCGCTATTGGGTTTTCCACGGTTTTGTGGCGGCCTGTTGGTGCGCTGCCTCCGGAAACAAAGTGCTGATTCGGCCCAACTCTTTCCTACCCAAACCGCTCGAATGAAGCCTCATATCTTGTGCAATCCGAGGAGATGTAAGTGAGTTCAGAATCCCAAAACAGCTGGTGGGGCTTGGTTGCGAACGGCGCCGTGCTCATTGGCATCCTGTTCGTTGCCTACGAACTACGGCAAAACACCATCGCAACTCGACTCGATGTGGCAAGCAGCTTTCAGAGCAGCTTTTCCGGGATCGAGATGTTGATCGCGGGAAACCCGGAGTTTGCGTCATTGCTGATGAAGGAGCGCCAGGGCGAAGAAGTGTCAGAGACGGAACAGTTTAGGTTGGGGGTCTTTTACACGAATGCGCTGCGGCAGTGGCAGTTTGTTCACTTTCAGTACCTGGTGAATGCGTTGGACGAAGATATCTGGCGGGGACAGCGCTCCTATTTTGAGGGACTAATCAGTGCCAATAACAACTTGGTCAAACATTGGGAAGGGTCAGAGCAACACTACAGTCCTCGATTCAACGCTTTGATGGAGGCGATGGCGGCCGCGAAATAGGCGGCCCGGCGTCCGGCGAGGGGTGGGGCCCAGCCAGGTGTCAAGTGCACCGAGTCCCGCGGCGCTCACCCCGCTACTAGCGCCAGCAAGAAGGTGTCAGCAGCAGCAGGAAGGTGCCGGCCGAGTGTAGGCGGACTGAACGCCAAAGGGAACGCTGTAGTGGGCCCTGCGGGTGGCTGCTGGCTTGAGGTCTGGCAACCTCGTCGTTCCACCAGTCACTAGATAGTCAGGGTCGGCCAATTCTCTGCATCTCTCTGCATCTCTCTGCATCTCTCTGCGTCTGGCCGGCACCTTTTGGCGGCGCCTTTGGGCAACCTCCTCCACAAACATCCTCCAGGGGTCATGAGCGAGTGCCGGCCAGCCCGACCGAAACGGATTGCTTGAGCGCTCCGAGGGCGGGCGCGCGTTTCAGGCGAACTCGAACGGGAGGGGTTGGATCTTGAGAGGCCGATCAGCACCGTTCAGGTCTCCTGGCTCTACCGCGGCCCCGGGGTACGGTGCTTGGGTCCGCGTCGGCTTCAGGAAGACGGTGTCTCTCGGAATGCTCCAACGATCGCCCAGCCCACACTGCTCCTTTGGAGGTCGATCCTGTGCTGGCAGCTCCGCACGCGTTTGCGCGAGTCGTCGTTTGTTCGTGGCAATGGCGCGCAAGGGGGACGACAAGCTGGGCTCCCTCAGCCAAAGCGGAAGCAGCCCAGCTGGTAGTGCGAAGCAGCCCAGCTGGTAGTGCGAAGAAGGCGCTGAAGACAGTGGCCCGCGTTCATCTGTTCCGGTCACTTCGTCTTTTGTACTCTTTGCAATACTGATTGCACGAATTTCAGTGTTGAAGCGTCTGTTTGCCCATCGTGGCACGGATCACTGTTGCGGTGCCGAGACTGTTCAAGTGCCCTGAGTTCTTGTACCGTATTTGTGGCTCCCAGAGTAGTGCGCAGGCAGTGGAGTCGAAGCTGTTGTATATGATGCGAACCTAAAACTGCATACTAGGTATTGATTTAGGAGTTCTTAGATGGAGAACGATCTTCAACCGTTCCTGCCCGCGGCCAAGTTGCCGGCCTGCCGTTTCGCAAGCGTGGCGCTACTATCTTTGATGGTTTGGGCCACTCCCTCTTGGTCGGCGACTCTGGAAGTTGTTGCGAGCACTGCCGAGGTGCATCCAGGTGAGACGGTCGACATTTCGGTGGTGATCAGCGATCTTGGTGATTTTGCGGCGCCGTCTCTAGGTACCTTCGACTTGGAGCTTGTTTACGACGCGGGGCTGTTCGATTTGGAAGCAGGAACGACTATGGTGACACTGCTCTTGGGCGACGAAATGCTCGGTGAGGCCATTGTCTCGGTGACGCCGGGTGCCGGTGTTGTGGAAGTTGTGGTTGTTTCCTTCCTGATCAGCCCCGACTTGGTAGCAACCCAACCGGCTAGCTTCACTCTTTTCTCGGGCACCTTCTTTCCTGTTGGTGCAGGCGACGGGACATTCGACGTGGCGGTGAACCAACTTGGCGACGAGGATGGTGCACCACTGCCGATTGACGCCATCTCTCCTGTGATCGTGACTGCGGATTCGATCCTAGGAATCCCGACGCTCGGAACCTGGTCGCTCGGCCTTCTAGCGTTGCTCTTTGGCATAACCGGGGCGGTTGCCCTGCGGAGGCTCAGCTAATGCGGTGTTCGCTACGTGGCCCAAGCTCGAGTCTCTCTCTCGCATCGACACGGCCTCTCGCATCGACACAGCCTCTCGCGTCGACACGGCCGACTCCCGTCTGGCTGCTCGGAATGCTGCTTTTTTGCGGAGTAGCCTTTGCGGGGACTCCAGGCGACATTGATGGTGACACCGATATCGATGCTGATGACATTGCGATCATCTTGGCGTCTCGCAATTTGCCTGCGTCGGGTCCGGGTGATCCGTTGGACTTGGACGGTGACGGTCTGATCAGCGTGCTCGATGCGCGGATTGCAGCCACCTTGTGCACGCGACCGCTGTGCGCTCCAGGCAACAACGCCCCAACCATCACGGCACCGGCCGACTTGAGTCAATTCGAAGACACGAGTTCTGGACCTCTGCCCATTGTGGTGGGCGACCCGGACATCGGGTTCGACCCGGACCTTTTGGTGGTCACTGCTTCTTCAAGTGATCAAGGCCTGATACCGGATGCCAACCTGACTCTCGGAGGCGCGGGCGCGGCTCGCACCATTCTGGTTGAGCCGGCTGTCGACGGCAACGGTGGCCCAGTGACGGTGACGTTGGTCGTAGACGATGGTGTCGATACGGCGATGGATTCCTTCACGGTCCTTGTAGATCCTGTGAACGACGCGCCCACTCTCGATGCGATTGCAGACCCAGCAGCGATCTTCGAGGAAGCCGCGCAGCAGACGGTGGCCTTTAGCGGCGTTAGCGCCGGTCCGCCGGACGAAATTCAGGTTCTTGCCGTGACAGCGAGCAGCAGCAACCCCGGCTTGATCCCAGACCCCATCGTAACCTACAGCTCGGCCGACGCGACAGGCAGCCTCGCCTACACGCCGCTGGCCGATCAGTTCGGCAGTGCGACCATCACAGTAACGGTGATGGATGATGGTGGGGTGTTGAATGGTGGCGTTGACAGCTTCGTCCGCGTGTTCGATGTAACGGTGATTCCGATCAATGACGCTCCGACCCTGGATCCAGTCGCGGATCCGGCTCCGATTACGGAGAATGATCCGGAACAGACGGTCTCGTTTATGGGGGTCTCCGCCGGTCCGAACGAAACGCAGGTGCTTTCTGTGACGGCAACCAGCGACAATCCGGGCCTGATTCCCGATCCGACAGTGACCTACACCTCACCGAACGGTGCCGGAACTCTCATGTACACGCCGATACTCAGCCAGACGGGTATGGCAGTGGTGACGGTTACGGTGATGGACGACGGCGGGACCGCCAACGGTGGCGTAGATACGACGACCCAGATGTTCACGGTGACTGTTGACCCGCAGAATGTGGCACCGCAGATTGTTTCGCCATCTACCGCCAACGCTGCGGAGAACCAAACCGCAGTGCTCGACGTCGATTCGACCGACGATCTAGATGGCGAAGGTTCAGGCCTCGACTACTCGTTGACAGGTGGTGACGATCAGGCAGCATTCTCGATTGTGCCCGCGACGGGTGTTCTGAGTTTTAACAGTGCGCCTGACTTCGAGCTACCCGGCTCGTTTGATGGCGACAATATTTACCTCGTCCAGGTCACGGTTACGGACTCGGGTCCGGGACCACCTTTGACCGCATTTCAGGATCTTTCGATTACGGTGACAGAAGTGAATGATGCTCCAACACTGGACGCCATCGCAGACCCAGCCGCGATCCTGGAGGATGCTGCACAACAGATGGTTGCCCTGTCTGGCATCGGTTCGGGCGCGGCTGCCGAGGCTCAGGTGCTTTCAGTGACTGCGACGAGTAGTAGCCCTGGACTCATTCCTCACCCTGCGGTGACCTATGCGTCGCCGAACGCCACCGGCAGTCTGGCTTATACCCCGGTTGCAAATCAGTCTGGGGTGGCCACCATCACGGTAACAGTGATGGATGACGGCGGCACGGCTGGCGGTGGCATCGACACGTTTGTTCGTATGTTCAACGTGGCTGTGACGGAGGTCAACGATGCACCGACGCTCGATGGGATTGCGGATCCGGCAGCGATTACCGAGAACGATCCACAGCAAACGGTTTCGTTCACCGGCGTCAGCACAGGCGGCGGTGAAACCCAGGTTTTGGCTGTGTCTGCCACCAGCAGCAACGTGGGGCTGATTCCGAATCCGTCGGTGACGTACACATCGCCGAATGCGGGTGGAATGCTGATGTACACCCCAGTGGCCAGTCAGACCGGTACCGCAGTGATCACCGTCACGGTGATGGATGACGGCGGCACGGCTAGCGGCGGTGTGAACACAACCGACACCATGTTTACGGTAACGGTCAACCCGCTCAATACAGCGCCTACGATCACTTCGGCAGCAACGGCAAACGCTCCCGAGAACCAAACTGGCGTCATTGACGTGGCTTCCATGGACGACATGGATAGCGAGGGCGCGGGGTTGACCTACTCGCTCACCGGTGGCGCGGACATCCTCGCTTTCACTATTGTGCCGGCGACGGGAGTTCTCACATTCAATGCGGCCCCTGATTTTGAGTCGCCTGGATCGGGTGACGGAGACAACGTGTACCTGGTGCAAGTCACGGTCACCGACTCTGGCCCAGGCACGCCGCTGACTGCGGTTCAGGACTTAGCGGTCACGGTTACCGACGTCAACGAGGCGCCAACAGCAGACGACGAGGTTTACGCCTCGACCGGCAATGTGGGAATCGCAGTCACAATGTTGGTGAACGGAGTGCTCAACGGCGACACAGATCCAGATGTCGGAGACGTGTTGACGGTTACTTCTCCTACGCAGGGCGTTCCCACCGGCACATCGATGGGCGGCAGCGTGACAGTGACGAGTGCTAACAACGGTACGTTCACCTACACGCCCCCGGCTGGGCTCGAGGGCGTGGCAGACACTTTCATGTACACGGTCTCCGATGGTTCACTCAGCGATACCGGAACCGTGACGATCAATCTCTCCGACATGATCTGGTTCATTGATAACACCATGGGTGGCATAGGTGGTGCGGGGACTCTCAGCAACCCGTTCCGACGAATTCAAGACTTCACGGGTTCTGGCGCGCCGGCAGCAGGCGAAGGAATCTACCTGGAGCACACCGGCACAAACTACACCGCGGGGCTTACCTTGACCAACAACCAACGTTTGATTGGGGAAGGCGCAACTGGCACCTTGCATGGGCACCTAGGCATCACCCTTCCTAGTTTCTCCATGCCATTGCCAGCCTTGGGCGCCGGTACGAACCCCATGATTACCACCACTGGTAGTGCTGGCATCACTCTGGCTTCCGGCAACACCATTCGAGGCGTTGACATTGGTAACACGGCAGGCGGACTAGGTGTCACCGGTACCAACTTCGGCACCGCGACGATTGACGACGTGGCGGTCAGCGGCACTGGTGAGGGAGTGAACTTCGTCACCGGCAACCTAGCCGCGACGTTTACCAGCATCTCCTCGAGCGCAGCGACCGCGGTCCCCGGGATCAACCTTAGCGGCACGACCGGTTCCTTCAGTGTGGTTGGCGATGGAACCTCAGGCGGCGTTTTGGGCATGGGCAACAATGGTTCTGGTGGATCCATTACCAACAAGACCGGCAACGCTATTCGGTTAGCCGAGGCAGACGGTGTGACCTTGCGGCAGATGAACATTGGCCAGGCAGGCGCTTTGGGCAATATCGATGGTAGCGGCGTTCGAGCCTCCGGGGTCAACGGGCTGGTGATAGCCAACAGCACCTTCCGCAACGTCGCAGACCAAAACAGCCCAGACGAAGCGGCTCTGTTCGTGACCAGCCCGGACGCTGGGAGCGACATCACTTTGACGAACAACGTATTCAATCGCTCTTGGGACGATCATGTGCGGATTGAGAATGGCAATGCTGCGGGTACGCCAGGTGCCGCGCTAGGCACGATCGCCGTCTCGCAGTGTGATTTTGACGACAACGATGCGAGCAATTTTGGCAGCGACGCAATCCTCTATTCGGGAGACAATGGCTCAAATTCCACCATCAACATCACCTCCAACCGGTTTCACAATAGCGATGGAGACCACATACAGATCGGCTTGAATGGCACCGCTTCGAGCACCGTGGCGATAGGCGGCCCTATGCCTGCCGATGGCAATACGATGAGTTCGGCGGGGTCAGTCTTGGGTTCTGGAATCACGCTCTCATCCGGGCAGGGTGCGGGTGCAACGAATTTCTCGGGACTCTTGAACTACACGATTCAGAACAACACCATCAACGATGCAACGAGTACCTCGATCAATGTGAATCTGAGCTCGTCTTCGACTTCCGGGAATAGGTACACCGGCCTGATCGATAACAATCTGATTGGAACTGCCGGTCTCAACGAGTCGGCTGGTTTTGGCATCGCCCTAACGGTCAATGGCAGCGGTACTCTCAATAGCACGATCACCAACAATGTGGTTCGAGAGCATGACGGTGATCATGCGTTGAGCCTCGTGACCAGAGACGGCAACGGGCGCCTTAACGCGACTGTCAGAGACAACACCTTCACCAACAGCACAAACACTACGGGGTTTGACGTAATTGGTCTGGGCGCTGGGGCGGTCGGTGGAGACATGACGACCCTGTGCGCTGACATTGACAACAACACCTTCGCCGGTCAGGCGCCTGCAGGTGGATTTGACTTCGCCTTGGCCGAGCTCGCTGGTACGAATACCATTATCCTTCCGGGCTACGCCGGTGGGGCAACCGATACGGGTGCAGCTGTCACACACATTCAAGGCAACAATGTCGGCGTGCCAACTGGGTTCGGCTTCATCACGGCTCCCGGATCCATTCTCGGAACTGGCGCTACATGCCCGTAGAGCCACGGCAGCCTACGACTTGGAATTCGGGTTTGGTGGTTCCCAGCCAGGCTTTGCCTAGAAGACCGGGCTTTGCTCTAGAAAGGGAAGCTATTTGAGTCAAGAACTCCAGACACTGACTGCAAACTCTTTCGACTCGCGAATCGGTGAGAAGTTCGAGGTGGCCATCGGCGATGCTGAGGTCATCCTCGGGCTGACCGAGGTGACCAAGCTCGGTTCAGGTGAGCGCGATGGCGGTGCCTTTGCTCTGGTGTTCGAGGGGCCCCAGGAACCGTTGTTTCCTCAAGGAATCTACAGCCTTGTTGAGGCAGCTGGCGAGCGCTCGCTTGATCTATTTCTGGTGCCGATCAACCAGACCAAAAAGGCTTCGTTTTACGAAGCTGTGTTTACCTAGCGCCATTCCAGCCAGCACAGCCCCTTCAAAGCCTACAGGCCCTTCAAGCCAGTTCTTGTATGACTCACCTTAGGCTTCGGCAGAACCCTGGTACTCCATGCAGTCGTACACCCCTTTGTCTGCCGTGGTCTCGAATCCGAGGCGGCGGTAGAGAGTCATCGCGGGGTTGTTCTTCTCGACGTGGATCGAGAGCGCCTTCTGTGCTGAATCAGCCTCTTGTATGAGATCGCCCAGGATGGCCGTGCCGATGCCTTTGCCCCGTGCTTCAGCGGCTAGGGCGATATCAACGATGCGGTGTTGAGTCGGCCAACGGTCAACGTACAAGCGGCCGACGGGTTTCCCTGCTCGCTCGATGATCAGTCGTTGTGCGTCGGGATAGTGTTCCTGGTAGTGGGCAAACTGAGCGTTGAACTGCATGGCCAGAAACTCTTGCTTTTGCAAGTCCGTCCAAGGCACGACAGACATCTCTTCTGCTCGGGTTGACGCGTATAGAGCAGCCAGGAAAGCTCGGTCGCTCTCCTGTTCCACTCGATACCTGATTCCTAGGGCGTCTGCTCTCTTGGCTACGAACTGGCTTTGCAATCGTGCAGCCTAGATGGCATCAGTCGGCGTTAAGTCCCTTGCTAGGGCAAAGCACTTGATGCCGCTCTTAGCCAATGGCGTCCAGAAGCGGTACCACTCGGTGCTGTCTGAGTTGACCTGCCGGAGCACAGACAAGGCCCCGGTGCCGCTGTCGAATGCGAATAGAGCCAAGCTACCGTCAGCGTTGTAGGTCATTTCTAGCTGGCTAGCGTTGACCATCGAGATCACTTGCCACGTGGTCCACTGGTTGCACTTCACTTTGATCTGCTGGCTAAAGTAGATGTAGTTGTAGCGCCCCGGCTGCACGTAGTTCAGTACTGCCAACGACAGGTGACCGTTGCCATCTTTTGAGGCGGCGAAGTGAGCGACGTTGTCTGGGATGAGACCTGGCATGCTCCACAGTCCCCAAGTAGGCCCACCCGGATCAGTTTGCCGGCTGCGCAACAGGCCATCGTTGCTGGTGACAAAAGCACTCACGGTTCCTTCATCATCGAGAATCGGTTCGATTTGGCCAACGGTTTCCACCATACCGGCGCCGGGAGACGACCAGTCTGACCACGACTCCGCCTTGAACGGTGCATCAGCAGTTTGCTGTGAAATCCATGGGATGCCGTTGAAGTAGACACCACTCAAGACGATCCGGCCGTCAGCGTTGTTGGCAGCCCGTAGCTCCTTCAGCCCGCCTTCCAGGTTGCCGGTGATGTCTATCCAGTCGGACCACGGTTGCGCTGGTGGCTGCCGTTCCTGCACGGTCACGGTGATCGGAGTGTTTGATCCGGGAGGAGTCACTTTGACCTTCTTGGTTACGATGACCGGGGGGTTACGATACTTCCACCAGACTGATTTCTTGGTGTTGGCGCTTGTGCTGCCGAAAATGTTGTCGAGACCATCGACTCCTCGTGCGAGCGCGATAGTTTTGAAGCTCGTGACACCTGCAGGCAAGCCGAGATTCACGGCATTGAGCCACCGGCTAGTCGCCTTGCTCGCGGCGGGGCGTTCAGCGATGTACTGCACTGCCGCTGTCTTAGCGTCGGTAGCGATAATCGCAATGCGTCCATCGAGGGTGCTGCCTGCATCAACCAGCTCGTAGGTCTTGCTGTTGATGGGTGTCCATGCTTGATTGAACACACCGTTCGGCTTGGCCTGGTTGGTGTACACCAACTGCCCGCTGCTGTTGATCGCTGCAACGAAGAGTTGGGCATATGCGAACACCGGCGTGTGCGTTGTGTTCAGCGGCAAGATGCCTTCATTCTCGTCGACATACGGGTACGGCACCGGCTTAGGTGATGTGACTCTGCTCTTGCGTTTGGACGCCTTTGCGGGTTTCTTCACTCGCTTCTTCGAAGCCTTCTTCACGATCTTCTTTGTTCTAGCCACCAGTGTTCTCCTCCAACTTAGCTTCGTGAGGGATAGAGGCCCTGGAGTGCAATGATGAAGTTCATTGTCAGGAAGGGCTGCATGTTGTTGTGAGGCTGTGAGCCGCCTGCGTTAGGTAAGGCTTGGTCGGCCATATCCACGAGGTTGCTTGTCGAGTTGGTTTGGTACGCGTTGCCCTTTGCGGACCGATCGAACGTTCGGGTGTTTGAGGGAGCTTGTACCTGACCAAACGGAATATTGGCGGCCCGCATGGTGTGTCGATGCTGTGGCATCTGCGCTTCGGACACGGTCACCATCTCGGCGCCACCGCGCTGGCCCAATCGTCGTGACGTTAGCCCCGGCCCCCGGCCAGCATGCATTGGTGTCCGGCCCTGTAGATTCGGCAGGGCTGTGGTAGTTCTACCGTCGCCACCGTAGGTAGTGCCGATCAGAGAGAAGAGCGCGGTGTTCTGCGAGACGGGAAGCAACTGGCCATCACAGAAAGCCCAGCTTCTGGGTGCGAAGTTCCCTGCAAAGATCCGAATCTCAGCGACAAAGGGTTCTGACATCCTGGATCTCCTAGTTCCGGCTCGGGTAAATGCCGAACAGGGCAATGATGAAGTGAATGCACAGGAACGGCATGAGGTTGGTGTGTGCACGGCTACCACCAGTGTTGGTGATCGCGTTCGTAGACATCGAAACAGTGGGATCACCTTCGAAGTAGACATCTACGGAGGGTGACTCCGCAGTTAGCTTGCCGCCAGGGTTGTTGTCGGTGCCGGTTGCAGTGGTCGCATTCATCGGGTGGGTGTGCGAGGGCATTTGGTTGACGGTCAGGGTGACGGTTTCGCTCCCAGCCTTTGCACCCAACCTTCGCTGGCTTAGGCCTGGGCCCGCGCCTGCATGGATGGGTAGTCGACCACGACAATCTGGAAGCCCGAAGGTGGTTCTACCGTCGCCGCCATAGATCGTGCCAAGCAAAGAGAAGAGCGCGTCGTTCTGAGACACCGCGAGCAACTGGCCGTCGCAAAAGGCCCATCCTCGTGGTGCGAAGTTGCCAGCGAACATTCGGATCTCGCCTACAAATGGTTCAGACATAGATCCTCCTAGTTGCGGCTCGGGAACAAGCCCCGGAGCGCGATACAGAAGTTCAGAGCGATGTAGGGCTGCATGTTGTCATGAGCCTGGCCGCCACCTACATTGGTGACGGTTCCCGATCGGAGCTGGGGATTGCTGCCAGAATTGGCGTAGAGATCTAGCGCTCTGGCGAGCACGTTGCCGGTGGCAATGTTGGAGTTCGCATCGCTGTTCGATGCCATTGCCGTATGGTCGTGCTGGGGCATCTCGTTCGCTGAGAGGTTGTGCGTTTCCTCACCGCTCTTAGAACCCAGCAGATGATGTGTGCCGTTGGATGCGCCCGTATGCATGGGCGTGCGGCCGCGCAGATCTGGAAGTGCAAAAGTAGTTCGGCCGTCACCGCCGTAGATGGTGCCGATCAGCGAGTACAACGATTGGTTCTGGTTGATTGGCAAGATTTGACCATCGCAGAAAGCCCATCCGCGTGGAGCAAAGTTGAAACCAACCATTCTGACTTCAGCAAGAAATGGTTCTGACACGTTGGGCGGCCTCCCGTCGGTTCATCGAGCCGGACAAAAACATTAAGTTGTGTGAGGCATTATTCACGCGATTTGCTTTGCATGCAAGGTTGGAGTTTGTTGAGGCGCTCGGATGTGGTGCAATCGAGATCTGTTCGAGCGGCGGAGCGACGGTCACCAAGCCCTAGTCGAGGTAAGGACTATCGAGTCGCCCTGTACCTCTTGACAAACTAGAGGAAGAGCCGTACCCTGCCCTAGAATATCTAGAGGAGGCGGCTGGTGGTCGAATCGAAGTCGGATCTAGTCAAGGGAACTCTTGACCTGCTGATTCTCGCTGCCTTGGCACGTGAGCCCATGCATGGCTGGGGAATCACCCATCGCATCGAAGCAATGTCGCGGGAGGTCCTGATCGTGAATCAGGGTTCTCTGTATCCCGCTCTGGCTCGGCTCGGTGCCAAAGGCTTCATTCGCGATGAGTGGGGCACGACCGAAAACAGCCGTCGGGCTCGGTATTACAGTCTGACCTCAGACGGGCATCGCCAGCTTGAAGTGGAACTGCAGACATGGCGACGCAGTTCGCAGGCAGTGAACTGGGTCGTTGACTGGCGCGAGGAGGTCAAGGACTCATGAGTGCCTTCGAAGAGGTGGTCCGTCGGCTCAAAGCCCTGATCCGAACAGACGAACAAGATCGCAGGTCAGACGAAGAGTTCCAGTTCCATATTGCAATGGAAACGGAGTACTACGTGAAAGCTGGCTACGATCCAAAAGAGGCAAAGCGGCGGGCTTTGGCTGCATTCGGGAGTCGTGCTGCCGCCCTTGAGTACACCCGCGACGCTCGCAGTGCTCAGATTGTTAGGGACGCAGGACGTGACTTTTCGCTCGCGCTACGCCAGTTGCGCCAGCAGGCCGCGTTCTCGATGACCACGATCTTGACGATCGCTCTAGGCATAGGTTCGGTCACCGCAATCTGGAGCGTCGTCGACGGAGTGTTGCTTCGGCAACCACCAGTGGACTTGAATCGACTGGCAATGGTTTGGCAGACCGACCGGGCGTCCGACAACTTCCGGGAACCATCGTCATGGCCGGACTTCGTGGACTTTGTGGATCGCAACGAAAGCTTCGAAGCAGTGGCCGCATTTGTCGGTCAAGAGCCCACCCTACTCACCGGCGATGGAGAAGGAGTTCGACTACAGGCAGTTGCCGTGACCGCGAGCTACTTCGATCTGGTTGGCGCCGAACCCACATTGGGACGCACCTTTGCTGACTCTGAGGCTGGGCCTGGAGGCGCCTCGGTTGCCATACTCGGTGAGGAGCTTTGGCGGTCTCAGTTCAATGCAACTCCTTCGATTCTCGGTGAGATCGTTGTGCTCGATGAGGTGTCTTACGAAGTCATCGGTGTGCTGCCGGAAATTGCTGGTTTTGGTCTGGATCAGATCCATGGTCGAGCTGACTATCATGCGCCCTACTCCGGAGGATCGACGATCGGTGTTTGGTTGCCGATCCAGGCCGACATTCAGAACAACCCTCGCTCCAGTCATCCATTTCTGGTTGCAGGACGTTTGGGCGAAGGGGCAAGCTACGAGAACGCCACAGCTGAGGCAGAGCGAATTGGCGCCGATCTCGAGGCCACCTATCCTGAGTCGAATACCGATCGTGGCTTCTACGTGGAATCACTCGACCGAGTAATCCTGGCCCCGTTTCGGCCTACGCTGTGGCTGTTGCTAGGCGGTGTCGCTCTGGTGGTTGTGGTTGCCTTCAGTAACGTGACGAATCTGGTGTTGGCGCGCGGCACGACGAGAGTTCGTGAAGTCGCTGTCCGCACCGCCATGGGTGCCGGTTTGGGCCGGCTCGCTCGGCAAATCCTGGTCGAGAATGCGCTACTGACTGCAGCGGGTGCCATGGTGGGAGTTGGGGTGGCCTTTGGTCTCCTTCGCGCCCTATTGAGCCTTGCACCTGTAGAGATTCCGCGAATCGATGAGGTGACGATCGACGGCAGGGTCCTACTCTTGACCTTGGTTGTTTCGTTGTTCGGTGTGTTCTTCTTTTCAATCGTCCCAATTGTCCAGGCGAGGCGGGTCGATGTGCTTGGGACTATCCTTGGTAGCAGTCGAGGTGCCGCTGGCAGCCCGAGGAGTCGACGTGTTCGTGTCGGCCTAGTCGTTGCTCAACTTGCGCTTTCGGTGTCCTTGGTGATCTTTGCGGGCCTTTTGACACGGAGCCTGTGGAACATCGTGAGGGTGGATCCAGGATTCCATACCGAGGGCATCCTCAAGGCTCAGTATCAATTGCCTACTTCTCGGTACCCGCGCGACTTCTCTCGCTGGCCAAATATCGAAGAGATTCATGGCTTCAACGATCGCGTCCTACGCCGGGTCAAAGCTCTGCCCGGAGTTGCCTCAGCTGCGATCGCGGGAACCCATCCTTTGGATGCTGGGTTTACCAACTCGTTTGAGATCGTCGGTCGTGAGGAAGGAAAGTGGCCTGAGATATCGGTGCGGGCAGTCAGTCCGGAGTACTTTGCAACACTAGGCCTGACCAGCCTTGAGGGACGGGTTCTCTCTGCTGGAGACGGCACTGCAGACGACACCGTTGCGGTGATCAATCGCGAGGCCGCCGAACAACTGTTTGAGGGTCGCGCAGCCATCGGTCAATCCGTCCGGTTTTGGGGAACCTCACGGCGAATCGTTGGCGTTGTTGAGAATGAACGCATTCATGGCATTGATGCGCAGGTGCCAATCGCTTTGTATGCACCACTTGCCCAATTGCCGATGAACAGCGGAGTACTGCTTGTCCGGGTTGCATCCGGAGACCCCATGGCGATTGCGGATGGTGTTACGGCTTCAGTGCGCAAGGAAGACCCGGCTCTCGGTGTCTACGGCGTTGAACGGTTGGAGGAGACCCTGGCCGGAACGTTTGCCGAACGCCGGTTCGCGATGCTCGTCGTGCTCAGCATGGCCGGTGTGACTCTGTTGCTTTCTCTGTTCGGAGTCCACGGTGTTCTCAGCTATGCCGCTGCTCAGAGGCGGCGGGAGATGGGAATTCGCGCCGCCCTTGGTGCACGACGGATTGATGTGGCTGGGTTGGTTGTGCGCAACGGTCTGGCCATCGGAGTGATGGGTACGGCGCTCGGCCTAGCGATCGCCTTGGCGGGTTCGCGATATCTCTCCTCACTCTTGTTCGAGGTCGCCGAAGCCGATGGTTGGACGTATCTGGTCGTTGCCTTGGTTGTTCTGGCGGTGGCTGGTTTGGCGAGTTGGATTCCCGCCCGAAGAGCTGCGAAGGTCGAGGTCGTGGAGGCGCTGCGCGCTGAGTAAGCGACGATGCTGTAGAAGGTGCCAGCTGCAGTAGGGGCACCAAGAGGTACCGGCCAAGGAGGTCACAGACCCCGCCTTCACAGACCGTGAAACCGAGTGGGACGGTCGAAATCTGGAGCGCAAGGCTTATAGCAGTTGGGATCTTGGCTAGCTTCTCTACCTTTGGCCGGCACCAATTGGCGAGGCGCAGGATATGAGGCAGTCCTGACAAGGGGCCAAAGACCCTCAGTCAATTTGACAGCCCGTACCTGAATCGCAAGATCTGCCAAAGGGCGCGTGGCATTCGGGCTTCGTGTCATAGTCCCTCACTTGGATCCTTGCAGAGACTTGATACTGATACTAGCTTGACAATGTTACGCGACCAGCAATTGGCTACGAAGATCTCGCTTTCGTCATTCAAGGCGGCGCCAACTGGACCTTGCAACCCTTCTTCAAGCAATACAGAGACTTCGCCGCTTCTGGAGATTCTGTGGAGTTTCCCATCGAAATGGCTTGGCTGAGTTACGTTGCCGAGTTTGTCAATGGCATTGCCTGCGGCTCCGTAAAGGCTGTTGCTGAGCAGCTTGACATTTCCGGTCGAAGAGATCCGCCACAGGTCGGTGCCAAAGTTGGATACGTAGATGTAACCGGACGCGTCTGTGGCAACGCCACCAGGTCGGCCCTAAGATGGCAGTTCTGTCGTCAGTCTCAAGGTGGCGACTACGGGATATGAGTCGATCGGCTTTGACGCCGCGTTGACGGGGAACACGAATGCCCAGGCGGGCAGGGCTGTTGAAACGACAGATTTGTATTGCATTTTTGGATCTCCATTCAGTTGGGGCGATCCAGGCTGGTTGGGTCGGCGAGGACGAGTGTTCGGTCCCAAGAAGTCCTTGTGACTGCGTGTTTGATCGCGTCACTTGATAGAGACCAGTTGCGTATCCGCGTGGTCCGATTTGGGCAGTCGTTTGCGGAGTGGTAGGACTGGTTGCGTCAGTAAAACGCGCAATGCAGGTTTAAACAAGACGCGACCATGACTTGTTGGAAGCCTCCAAGAGCAAGGCCTGGGCCTAGTGGGCTCGGGTGTGACCCTCTTCAGGACTTCGGGCCACTGGGAGGAACCAATAAGAAACCGCCAAAGTGGCTGCCAGCCAGTCGCACGCAGGCGAAGGGTGGTCGCCTTTCCGGCGACCGAATTGGAGACACCGAATCGACGGCTTTGCCACCTTGTCGAGTGGCCCTAGTTGCGCCGCATGGCCTCGAATACTTCGGACTTGAGAATCGATCGGGCCGGTACAAGGCTCGCCAGGAAGGCAGCGCCCAGAAGAGCAACTGCGGCTACACCAAACGTCGAGGGGTCGTTCGCCTCGACACCATAAAGCAAGCTGGCTAACACCTTGGTCGTTAGAATCGCCAAACCGATGCCGCAGGCTAGGCCCAAAACCGAGGGCCGAAGCACCTCACGCTGCAGGATGCTGATGACTTGGCGAGGTGTGGCGCCGAGAGCCATACGGATTCCAGCTTCACGCTGGCGTTCCACGACTGAGCGACTGACAATGCCGATGATGCCCACTAAAGTAAGCACGAGCATGATCAACGCGAAAGCTCCGAGAGCGCCGGTTGCCAGCCGCTCCCGAGCCAAAGTTTGAGCCATCTGCTCCGACAAGGGAACCAGGCGCGCTGGTACATCGGGGCCCAAGCTGCTCAAACTTCTCTCGAAGCCAGCGTAGGCTGAGGCCACAGGACCTTCGGTTTCGAACAGCACGATTTGCGAGTGCAGTGCCTCGGGGCGGGTTGCGTAGTGCATGAAGAGTTCGGTCTGTGCTCCAGGTTCGGCCCGCCAATGCCGAGCTTCTTCGACCACTCCAACAATGGTCAGCCACTCGCTCCGTGGGTCCATGTTGTTGCGCACTTGCTTGCCAAGAACACTGTTGAGTGGTTGGGTCCCGGCTAGGCGGCGGGCGAGGCTACGGTTGACCACCGCCGCGGTACTGCCGTCTGTCATGCCGCTTTCCGGCAGAGTAGTGCCAGCGAGTACGTTGATGTTGAGCAGTTCGAAGTAGTTGGAACTGACCAAACGAAACCCAGAGATGGCGACCCATTCATTTGGATCTTCGGGCACAACCACTGGCGCTACCCAGCTTCCCCAGTCGAGAGGCAGGTAGTTCGCAATGCCCGTGCTGCGAACGCCCGGCACCGAGGCCAACTGTTGCTCCAGCTCGCCGAGGAACTGCACAGTCTGAGCAGGGGAATACTGTGAAGAGGGCAACTGGATGTAGGCAGCGGTGAGACCGCGCCCCTCGAAGCCAAGATCTTCGGCAAACACGCGGCTTAGGCTTTGGGTGAGAAGTCCTGCTGAAGCGAGCATCAGAAAGGCGACAGCGACTTCTGCTGCTACAAGGAAGCTCCAGCCGCCTCTTCGCCTGCGTCCGCCTGCCGAGCTCTCTCGCAACAGGACGGATGCGGAGGTGCTGAGCGCATGCCGCATCGGCACAAAACTGCAAACTAGGAGCGCTAGAGCGGCGACCAGACCTGCAAAGCTCAGCGCGCTTGGATCGAGCCGAACCTCCGAGATCCGCGGCAGCTCGTCCGCACCCGCCGCCTGCGCCCACCGAAGGGTGAGGGCCGCTAAGAATGTCCCCAAGAGGCATGCAGGCAGCGCGATCAAAGAAGCCTCAGAGAATTGCCGAAACGCTAGACGGGCTCGGCTAGCCCCGAGGGAACGCCGCATCGCGATCTCGCCGATCCGCTTGCGAGTGCGAGCCACGAGCGAAGCTCCAACATCGAGGCTTGCCAACAACATCAGCAACATGGCGGCGCCGAATAGGCCGATGACCGCTGTTCGGAAGCTGCCGACGATTTGAGATCGTAGTGGCATGAGCGTCGCAGAGGAGGCATCGACTTCGCCGGGATACTGCTCGACGATTCTGGCGAACAGGCCCTCTAGAGCCTGCTGAGCTTGTTCCTGGGCGATGTTGGGCGCCAGCCGAACCAGTGTTTGATAGGCGTGCGCGCCACGGACCGTGCCAGGGTAGGGTTCGTGGCCCACGTAGAGATCAGCTTTTTCGAAGAGTCGAAAGCTCTTCGGTACTACCCCCACCACATCGAAGACCTGCGCGCCCATATTCAGGGTCAGCGCGGAGAGATCTTCCTGCGCCCCTAGCTTCGAGCGCCAGATCTCTTCACTGACGACGACCTCTGGAGCGCCGCCAGGAGTGTTGGCCTCTGCGCTTAGGTCTCGACCCCTGATCATCTGAACACCCAGAGTGCGGAAGAAGTCCCTCGAGATGCCGAGGCCTGTGAACTGCTCGGCCTTTTCAAGCCCCAGAACGGTGACGGGGGAGTTCGCCCAAGTCGTGGAGATCACACTTTCGAAGACGTCGGTCTGTTCGCGGATGTCAGCGAAGTTAGGGTAGGAGAGGAACACCTTTCCACCGTCGTCCCGCAATTCGCGCACTTCGAAGAGTTCGCCCGGCTCGGAGAATGGTAGGGGGCGCACCACAATGCCATTCAACAGCGCGAACAAAGAGATCCCTGCGGCGAAGCCCAAGGAGAGCGTCAAGATATTGCCGACGGCGAAGAGCGGACTGCGCAGCAACGAGGCGGCGGCGGCTCGGGCTTCTCCGGCTACTACGCCGATCAAGGCTGCCTGATGGGTAGTTTCGCTTGGAAGGGTTTGGGGCCCTCGTTCGAGAGCACTTGCGATGCAGGCTGTGCTTCCCAACTGCTCCAGCAGGTCTTCCGAGCTTCTGCCTTGCTCAAGGCCAGTGTTCAGATGGTCGATGATCTCCTCGAGAGCCGCGCTTACCCTCGGCCTCGACCCTCGGCTGACCGCGAGCCGCTGTAGCTCTTCGTTGAGCGCGGCGGGCAGGCCAGCGGACTCGATCAACTCGGTGAGTTCAGCAGCAACCTTGCGCTCGATGACAACCGGGCGCGTCACGAGGAGGTCTCCTGGTCGAAAACTCGTAGGCTGGTTAGTGCCTCTACCAAGCGCCGCCACTTGGCTTGACTCTGGTGGAGCGCTTTGGCGCCTGCCGGTGTCAGGCGGTAGTACTTGCGTTGCCGGCCGTTGTCCAGCCGCTGTCTGCGCGCTGCAACCAGCCCCTTGGCCTCGAGGTTGTAGAGCAGCGGATAGAGGGTTGCTTGGCCGAGATCGAGCACTCCGTTGGTCCGTTGTGCAAGGTCCTCGGCCAGCTGGTAGCCGTAGCCTTCGCCTTCAGCTAGTAGGGAAAGCACGGCTGTGACTCCGGCTCCTCGCACCATTTCTCGATCAGCGCGATCGCTCTTTGGCAATTGTTCGCGTTGCGCTTGGCGATCACTGTCTTCGTTGTTCTGCTTCGAAACGCCGACTCTGTTGCTCATCATCTGTACCTCCGGTCCTGAGGCGAATCTGCACTCAGAGTCACATAGTATATGGCACATAGTATATGTGCAAGAGGTATTGGCGAAGTAGTGGATGCCCCGATGCGGAGATTGGCTCAGCGAGGATCGACGCTAGGCACGGTCCTAGGGTGTCGCGGTGCTTGGAGCTCCGCGCGCGTTGGCGCGAGTCGTGGTTCGTTCGTGGTAGCGGGGTGCAAGCGGACGACAGACTGGGTAGCCTGAGTCAAAGCGGAAGCTGCCCAACTGGTAGTGCGGCAATGGAGGGAGAAGGCAGCGGTCCGGTTGTTCTGTCACCGTCACTTCGACATCTGCACTCTTCTGCAATACTGATTGCACGAACCTCAGTGTGTTGAAGCGTCTGTTTGCCCAAAACGTCATCTTCGAAGAAGAGGTGATCTCGAATGAGTGGACCCCGCATTGCCAGCGACATCATGGTGCGCAACGTTGTTACCGTCGCGCCCGAGGATCACGTTTACGACGCGATGCGGACCTTGCTCGCACGCAGCATTACCGGTATGCCGGTGGTCGACGAAGACGGCCGGTACTTGGGCGTATTCTCCGAGAAGTGTTGCTTGTCGCTACTTCAGATGACCGCGGCCGCCGCCGAACGTTCGGGCTCCGCTGAGTACGGTACCGCTGCGACGTGCATGACGCGAGAGCTCATCACTCTCAAGGAAGACACCGACGCGGTGATCGCGATAGAAACCCTCATCGAGAATCGCATTTCAGGCGCACCGGTAGTCGACGGCGAGAAGCTGCTTGGCGTCTTTTCTGAACGCTTCGCCATGAACGTGCTGATGGCGTTCGTTTATGACCAGATTCCGGGAGCGTCGGTGCGACCGTTTGCCAACCGGGACATGCAACGTGTGGTACCGCCAGACATGGGCATCCTAGATGTCGCACAACGCTTCTTAGACACCGGCTACCGACGTCTGCCCGTGCTCGACGACGGCAGGCTGGTTGGCCAGGTTTCGCGTCGCGATGTGGTTGGCGGGAAGCATCATCTCGCAGCAGTGCTCAAGCAGCCAAACGAGTCGAAGATCGCTGGCGATAGTGGGTCCACATCTCAACTAGCACGTGCCTTGCTCGCGGGGAGCCCTTGCGAGAGTGGCGACGTCTCAACAGCGATGGATCGCGATGCGCGCACCATCGCACCAGACACCAGCCTGCTCGACGTCGCTCACATCTTTATGACCACTGACGTGCGCCGACTGCCAGTGGTGGAGAGCGGCAAGCTGCAGGGTCAGCTCAGCCGCCGCGATGTGCTCTCGGTCTTTGTCGCCCAACTCAATCAGGCGCCGTCACCCGCGCGGGCGCTCTTCTACTTGAGCGCAGTCACCGACGAGGAGCAGGCGCGTGCTCGGTTTCGGTAGACCCTGTAAGCAAGAGGCGGGTAGGGCAGTAGGTTCCGGGGGTCGGTGGGGCAGGCGTCGAACGAGTCCTTAGCGCGGTAGTCGGTTTCGGCGAACGTGTGTCCCAACCTGGCGCGAGCGGTATGCCTTGGTCGAGGCCGCCCAGTTTCCGGCGATTGTCGTTCTCCTCACGGGGGGTAGGTGGCTCAAGAGTGTTGTTCCCGGTGCGCTTGCCCTAAGCCCTATCCACCCGCGACGTTCCATGAGCAGAAGGTCATTGGCGCGGCGTGCAGGCTTCAAGCTCGATGCACTCTTTGAGCGGGGCTTCGATCATGTCTTCGGCTAACCACGGGAGAACTGCGCGCGCACTGGAGTGAGCTTCTCCGATTGCCTTGCGTGCAAGCCTGCAAGCGGTCTTCCGTAGATACTCGATACATCGCCAGTCGACATATGGAGAAGTATGGCTTCGAACGCGCGGAGCTGGCCGCCTTGTACCAACGCCTAGTGAAGAGTGTTGCGGTTCTGCCAGCAGTCGAATCGGCTAGCCTCTCTACTTACGGTCTCTTCACCGGATTTGCCTGGCGGAACAACGCCTATCCTGACGGGCTGCACTCCGGCGAGGACGATCACTCGGTCCATGTCGACGTGGTCGCTGGTGACTACTTCGAGACCCTAGGGATTCCGCTACTCGCCGGTCGACGGTTCACCACGAACGATCGTGCAGGGGCACCGAACGTCGCTATCGTGAGCCAAGCGTTTGCCGACCGATTCTTCCAAGGGGAGAGCCCCATCGGTCGATTATTCGGCTTCGGTGCCCGGGAGAATAGTCGGGACTTCGAGATAGTTGGGGTGGTCGCAGATGCTAAGTACCAAGAGGTTCGCGAGACGGCCAATCCGATGGTCTACCGACCTGCCGCTCAGCAAACCGAGTATCTTGAGGCGCTGTCGGTTCGAGTGGTGGGCGATCCAGACGCGGTCGCTTCGAAGCTTCGAACAGCTTTGGCAGCGAGTTTTCCAGGTCTCCCGGTCTCGAACCTGCGAAGCCTGTCCACCCAAATCGATCGATCCTTAGCGAGGGAGCTGATGATCAGCCGCCTCAGCATTGTGTTCGGATGTATCGCTCTTGGACTCGCTATGGTCGGCCTCTACGCCGTCCTCGCCTACTCGGTAGCTCGGCGCTTCAAGGAGCTTGGCCTACGACTCGCACTTGGAGCCCAGAACAAAGACATTGTCGGGTTGGTCATGGGGGATGCCTTTGGTCTGGTCGCGATCGGCGTTGCAGTTGGACTGCCAGCCGCGATCGGTCTTAGTCGGTTCGCTTCGAGTCTTTTGTACGGCGTTACTGCCACGGATCCGTTAGCTCTGGCAGGCGCTACAGGAATCCTCGCACTGGCCGCTCTGGCCGCTCTGGCCGCCAGCTACCTACCAGCGAGGCGCGCAGCAAGGCATCGACCCGATGCGGTCACTGCGTTGCGAATGACCTTCTCTGGCATCTGATCGGCACCTCTTTTGGATGCCCGCCGCTGGAGAAGCAGCGGCGCCGGCATTTCCTAGGGAGTGGCACCCCATCGACCCAGGCAGGCCGAGCACCTACAACGGGCCCTCGGGACAACCAGCGCGCGCTAGTTGCCGTCGTGTCCAAAGGTGTAGCGCGGCCGCACTCGGCTGTTGATAGTTAGAAAAGGTCTGTGCTGACTGTGTATACAGTGTATACTGTGCCTGTGCAGAAACCTCCAACCAACGTCGCGAACGAGATCGTTCTTTCTCAGACCGACCCTCGACCGATGTACCGACAGATCCAGGGGCGTATCAAACAGCTCGTGGGCGCGGGCGACTGGCAGCCTGGGAGCGAGATTCCTTCGATACGGGCACTCGCGGTTGCCCTGCGGGTCAGTCTCATCACAGTCAAACGCGCCTACCTTGAGCTCGAACGTGACGGCGTGATCCTCACCCGCCAAGGCAAAGGCTCGCAGGTGGCTCCGCAAGCGGAGCTGGCAGACGAGCTGCGCCGCGAACGATTGGCCTCGAACCTCGAAGAGGCCTGTCGCAGCGCCGCGGAACTCGGCCTGAACCCCCAGGAGCTCGTCGCAGAGCTACACAAAGCAAGAAAGAAGCTGGAGTCCCCATGACTGAGCCCGCCATCCACATGAACGGTGTCACCAAGAGATACCGTGACTTCACTCTTGACAACGTCACCCTAGACATAGAAACCGGCAGCATCATGGGCCTCATCGGCCCCAACGGCGCCGGCAAGACCACACTGATGCGAACCCTCCTGGGTCTGATCCGACCAGATGCTGGGGAGGTTCGAGTGCTCGGTCGACAGATGCCCGCTGAGCAGGTCCGAGCCAAGGAGGAGGTTGGCTACGTATCTGAAGACATGCGGCTTTATGAGCACGTGTCCATCCGCTGGCACATGAACTTCGTGAGCCGGATCTATCCCACGTGGGATCCGGCCTACGCTGAAGTCCTGTTGGACCGCTTCGACCTCGCCGCCAGCCACAGTGTGAAGGGTCTGTCGCACGGTCAGCGGGTCAAGGCGATGCTGACGCTAGTCCTTGCGCGACGTCCTCGATTGCTGATCCTCGACGAACCGACCACGGGTCTCGACCCGATCGCGCGCCACGAGGTTCTTGCGGAACTCATGGAGGTGCTCGCCGACCCCGATCGCTCCGTCCTCTTCTCCTCGCACAACACCCAGGACGTCGAGCAGATCTCCGATGTCATCAGCTTCATGGATCGCGGACGCCTCATCGACTCAAGCGACAAAGAGTTGTTTCTCGATTCCTGGCGCCGGCTTCGCATTGAGGTCTCGGCCGACGCTTGCGCGCCGGAGCTACCGAACCTGATCTACGACCGTCCCGACGGCTCGCTCAAGGTGGCCACCACCAACCGCTTCGACGACGCCATGACCCACCAACTCCGGGAAGCCGGGGTTACGGTTCACGCCGTCGAATCGATGACTCTTGAGGAGATCTTTCTCGCCAACGTCCAACTCTCACGAGGTGCAGCATGAACCTACCCATGGTCAGAACACTGGTGATCAAAGATCTCCGGATCCATCGCTGGGCATTGCTCGGCCTTGCCGTCGGGCTGCCTGCTATTGGTCTGATCATGGCCTTGTCGAACAGCGGCTGGCAGCGCCTCGGCATGATCCTGATGTTCAACTCGATGATCTACATGCAGATTTTTCTTCCGATCGGCACCATTTTGGGCGAGAAGAAACCATTCATCATGAGCCTGCCGGTCTCGCCGAGCGACTACGTCGCGTCGAAGATCGCGGGCGGGCTTCTCGCGTTTCTACCAACCTGGATCGTCTTCGCGGCGGTCCTGCCGATCGTCGTCGAGCGCGACTTTGCAATGGCGGCCGGAGCCCTACCGCTGGCTGCGATCGTACTCGCGGCGTGCTTGCTGTCCTATGTCGCCACCTCGGGGATCGCGCTGATCTTCGAGTCGACCCTCGCTACGGTTCTGGTCGGACTGCTGCTCGTCATCGCGGTGTTCGCGGTGATGCCGCTGCTGGGTCGTCTGCCGGACAGATTGCTACAGAACTGGGCCGGCGAGGTTGCGATTTGGGATCCGGAGGTGCTGGCGACTCTCGGCGCGATGGGACTCTTGGCTGCGGCGACCATCGTCGCGACCTTCGTCCTTGTTCGCCGGCGGGTGAGCTTCATCTAAGCTGAGGGGTCCCGACGCAGGATAAGTGTCGGACGAATTCTTGTGTCGCTGATCAGCTGAAGCTGCATGCCTTCCGTCACCCAGTGGTCCAATCCACCAACGTTGCGATCGACGATGCAGGCTGAATCGTTGGTGCTTGACGCCCCTTTGCCATCCGTTCGGAGTCGCCGCGGCCTCCTTGGGGTTGACGCGTCGCGGCATCGCCTGTTACTTTGCACTACAGAGTGAACGATACAAGAGCAGAGCACAACATGCAGCTAGATGAGGCGCTACGACAGATTGCTGACATTCGGCAGCATCTTGCGCGCACTGATCTCTTTCGCGGCTATCGGTCGATAACGGTCGCATCCTCTGGTCTCGCGGCCATCGTGGTGGCAACGCTACAACCGTTGTGGGTCACCTCAGTGGAGACGCAGCTGACTCGGTATCTAGCACTGTGGTTGAGCGTTGCGACACTAAGCGTGGTCCTGGTAGCGGCCAAGCTGTATCTCCGCGCTCGCAGGTCCGATTCTGGTTTGGCCCGTCAACAGACGGTGCTCGCGGTCGAGCAGTTTCTGCCGTCGATCGCGATTGGCGGGCTCTTGACCATCTGCATCGCTGGTGCCGCTCCGCACGTTGCCTGGATGCTGCCCGGACTGTGGGCGCTCATGTTTGGGCTGGGCATCTTCGCTTCGTCTCGCCTGCTTCCGCGTCAAGTCATCTGGGTCGCCACTTACTATGTGCTGTGCGGTTGTCTCTGCCTACTTTGGGGACAAGGAGAACGGGCCCTGTCGCCGTGGCTGATGGGCGGTACCTTTGGTGGCGGCCAGTTGCTTGGGGCGGGCATCCTCTATTGGACGCTTGAGCGAACCAATGCCGCGCCGTAGCACCAGCAAGCGAGCGGCCGACGGCGCAGGGTCAAGGGCGGGCCGCTTCGCCTATGACGGCCTCGATCGGGTCATGCACGAGAAGGCGCGACTCGGCATCTTGACCTGCCTCGCTGGGAACACGACCGGCCTGCTGTTCAACGAACTGAAACAGCTGTGTGCACTGACCGATGGCAACCTGAGCCGCCACGTGACGGTTCTGAGTGAGGCCGGCCTGGTCGGAGTCTGGAAGGGGACCGACGGCGGACGGTCGCAAACCATGTATCGCCTAACTCCCGCCGGCAGCCGCCGTTTCGCTGAGTACATTAGCGAACTGGAGAAGGTGGTTGCCGATGCCCAGGAGGAAGTGCGGTCGGACGCAAACCCTCAGGGGCTCAGGCACCGCTTGTCCCCAACGTAGGGGCCCCCCCCTTTTTGTCTAGGGGCTTTGCAATACAAAGTTAAAGGCATGCGCTTCGCCGAACCCGCTCAAGATCAACAGCAACACGAAGGAGACAAAGAACAATGAAGAGGTTTTTGAACACGAACTCGGCGAGGCAAGGCCGAGCCCGCGCCACACTTGGTTGGTGGCTGATTGTGTTCGTGACGCTAGCCGCAACGAAACCTGCGGCTGCCCAGCCGACGGCGCAGCAGGTGGCAAGCAAACTGGACGCGATCTTTGAGTGGACTAGCTCGGATGCGCCCGGGTGCGCGGTCTCTGTTTCCCACCGCGGGCAACGGATCGTCGACCGCGCCTACGGCTCGGCTGACCTCGAGCGTAAGGTTCCCTTGAGCCCAGACTCGGTCTTTGACGTGGGGTCCTTGACCAAACAGTTTGTCGCAGCGGCGGTTCTGCTCCTGGTGGAGGACGGCGAGGTTTCGTTGTCAGGAGACATCCGCAAGTACATTTCGGAACTGCCCGACCCGGGTCACGTGGTGACTGTAGATCATCTGTTGACGCACACCAGCGGAATGCGTGACTGGACCGGCATCGCCATGCTGGCAACTAAAGAGGCGGACGCACTGACTTTGGTTCTTCGCCAGCACGGTCTCAACTTTCCGCCCGGCGAAGAGTGGTCCTATTCGAACAGCGGCTACGTGCTATTGAAGGAGCTGGTAGCTCGCAAGAGCGGGATGGCATTCGCGGAGTTCGTACAAGGCCGTCTCTTTACACCGCTTGGCATGACCTCGACGCGATACGTCGACGACCTTCGAGCTATCGTCGACAAGCGTGCACTCGCCTATGAGAACGAGCGTGGAAAGTGGCGGCTCGACGTCCTGCTAGACAGTGATCGCGGTGGCGGCGGCGCCCTCTTCAGCACGGCCGGTGACCTCACTGTCTGGAACGAAGCGGTGAGGACAGGCAAGTTGACAGACTTCGTTACCGCGAAACTCCAAGAACCCGCGAAGCTGAATAACGGTAGGACGCTCGACTACGCACGCGGGCTGTTCCTCGACAGCGGTCGCGTCGGCCAGGTCATTTGGCACACTGGCAGTGCCGCCGGGTACAAGGCGCTGCTGAGCCGCTACCCGGAGCACGCGCTCTCTATCGCCATCGTTTGCAATTCGGGCGACGGCACAGACCGGTCAGCGTTTGCTCGCGGCATTGTCGATCTCGTTGTACCCGGGCAGGACACCGTCGATGAGAAGACGGTGGTAGCGAAGGCTGGGTACACTGCACCTGCGTCGTTCGACGTGAGCAGCAGAGCCGGATTGTTCTTCAGCCTCGAAGCAGGCAAGCCACTGCTCTTGGTGGCGCGCGACGGCGAGCTGCAGGTTGCAGGTGGCCCCGCGCTTATGCCCCTTGCTGAGAACCACTTTCGCAACCCGAGCGGTGCGCTGACCTTTGTCTCTCAAGACGAATTCGAGTTGCGCTTCTTGTCCCCAGACGAGATCGAGTTCACGTCCATGGAAGGCCAAGTCACTCGGTATCGCCGAGCCCGCCCGTTCGCGCCTACTCCGGAGGATCTGCGGGCGTTCACAGGTAGCTACCAAAGCAATGAGATTGGCGCTGTGTTTCGAGTTGGGCCTGCAGCCTCGGGTTCGGGTGTGCGTCTTGAGCTCGATGCCCAGAGGAGCTTGGAGTTCAGACCAGTTGACCGTGACACGTTTCAGCGCGGCAGAATGACCGTACGTTTCCGCAGGAACGTGGAGGGAGGCGCAGTGGCTCTCGAACTCAGCAACCCCATGCTCCGGGATGTTGAGTTCGTGCGAGTCGGTGACGAGCGGAATCCGTGACCGGAGACTTCAGGTGGGCGCGTTCCCATCTTCGTGCTGAGTGCTGAGTGCTGAGTGCTGAGTGCTGAGTGCGAGTGCTGAGTCCTCGGCGATGGCAGGACTTAAGCAGCGCTCATCGGTCGGCTGTGTTGGACCACCAAAGAGGCAGTCTCGAATTCTCAGTGCCGAATCATTGGGAGACGAATCTCAGGGCAAGCCCGCTAGGATTGCGGCGGAGCAACTATGGAAAAGACGGCCGCGTCGACTGCATCGACGGCACAAGAGGCGAAGCTCGTCGAGAGCGAAGACCTCGAGCGCCATCTCGCCATCCTTGAGTCGGAGGTCGAGGATCCGCGGGCAGGCTTGTTCGGGCCAGATTCGATGATGTGGCAGATCAACCGGGAAGCGGTGCTGTTTCTCGGTGGCGGTCGAGCGGCGCTGCTGCAGCTCGCTCATCCCTTCATTGCCGAAGCGATCCACCAGCATTCCGACACGCGATCCGATCCTCTCGGTCGCTTTCGACGCACCTTCGCTAGCGTCTTTGCGATGGTCTTCGGCGATCTGAGCACCGCCTGTGAGGCCGCCCGTCGAGTGCACGGGGTCCATCGACGGATCGTTGGCCGGTTCGAGGAAGACGTCGGCCAGTATGAGGCTGGTAGTCGCTACCGTGCCAATGAGCAACACTCGCTGCTGTGGGTGCATGCGACGCTCTGGGAAACGTCAATCAGCGTCTTCGAGCGGGTCGTACGGCCGTTGAGCGGCGAAGAGAAGGAACAGTACTACCGGGAGACGCGCCTCTTTGCTCGTTTGTTCGGCATCGACACTAGCCTGCTGCCAACGGATTGGAATCGTTTTGAGGCCTACAACCAAGACATGTGGTCGTCCTCGCGACTCTCGGTGGGCGGTCACGCAAAAGAGATCGGGTCCTTCCTCTTCCATCCCTATCGGCGTAGTGCCGCCCCGATGATGCGGTGGCTTCGCATCATGACCGCCGGACTCCTGCCCGAGTCCTTGAGGTCCGACTTTGGTCTGAGGTTCTCCGCTCGCGACCGCCGTGTGCACAAGATCTCGCTGGGTGTTGTGCGTCGCACCCGTCGCGCGTGGCCCGCGAGAGTGCGTTTCTTGCCCCCTTACATCTCTGCGCTGCGCCGACTCTCGGGCAATGCGAAGCGCGATGTGGTGGGCGAAGGATTGACCCGCTTGTGGATCGGGAAACAGAGCTGACGGAGTCCGCGCGGAGCAGGCCTGAGTGGCCGGGTGAGGGTTCACTTCTGTCGTGGCAAACTTCACTTGACCTGACTCCACTTGACCGGTCCAGAGGTCGCGGCTCCTTACTTGGATTCGGCTAGGATCGATTGGATGTCGAAGGCTTGCGCGCACGATAATTGACCAGGAGATGGCGATGCGGTCCCGAGAAGTCCAGATCCTGGCAGTTGCACTCGTCGCGACCCTCCTCGCCGGCACGACGACGACGGTGTGGGCTCAGGAGCAGGCGAGTGACCAGGCCACCCCCGTGTACGGGCCCGAGCGCGGTACCCTCGTTCTAGCGGGCGGGGGACCGTTGGCGGACACCGGGATCATCGAGCGTTTCATTGAGCTTGGGGGCGGGGCTGCTGCAGGTCGTTTCGTGGTTGTGCCGACGGCCGGTGGCAACTTCGATGCCGCGGGTAGGGTCCGCGTGTTTGATGAAGCGAGAGTGCTCGGGCCGTGGCGCGAGGCAGGCGTGGTCAATGTGTCGATGCTGCACACGCACGATCCCAAGGAAGCCGATAGCGAGGAGTTCGTAGCGCCGCTGAAAGTCGCCACGGCGGTGTGGTTTCCAGGAGGGAGGCAATGGAACATCGTCGATTCCTACGCGGGAACACTCACCTACCATGAACTGCACGCGGTGCTCGCTCGCGGCGGGATCATTGGAGGCTCGTCAGCTGGTGCAACCATTCAAGGGGAGTATTTGGTGCGCGGAGACACCTCCGGGTCACAAGTGGTGATGACTGAA
The DNA here is from genome assembly GCA_029263415.1 of Acidobacteriota bacterium. GTDB lineage: Bacteria > Acidobacteriota > Thermoanaerobaculia > Multivoradales > Multivoraceae > JAJCXN01. Next base: position 186,411 of record JAJCXN010000015.1, on the reverse strand, counting down.
GAACCGCATCATCAACTGGGCTTCGAGTTCTTGCGTAGAACGGCAATCGATCAGCACGTCGACACTCGAATGCGGTGGGACGATTTGGTTCCGGTCATCGAGCAGCATCCGCACCTGTTAGGGGTCGGCTTGTCTGAGGGAACCGCCATCTTCGTTACGGGTGACACTCTGGAAGTGGTTGGCCGGTGGATGGTTGCGATTCACGACAACCAGCGCCACTACCAGCCTTGGGAGAAGTCGTATTTCGTGTTGTCCCCGGGCGATCGATACGACATGCGAGAACGGAAGGCTCTTGCCACCGTTCGGTAAGCCTACGGTCTGCAGTTCGACAACTCGTTGCTTGCACCAGTAGTGGGTGGTGAGTTCAGTGGGCAGAGGACATCTCTACTCTTCAAAGGAGAACCTGTGCGAGCCCAATTTGTGAGCAGTTCATTTGTGTCGAGCAGTCGATGGTGGTGCTGCCTAGTCTGTCTAGCGCTCTTCTCGACCGTGTTGCTGGCCGGAATGCCACAGACCACCGGACCCGCATCCAATGTACAAGAACTTCCCGACGAGCTCGGGCCCCGTACGATTGGCGAACCCATCCTTTGGCTCTCGAGCCGCCATATTTCGGAGGCCGTCGAGACCGGCCAGAATGACGACCTCCCAGGCTCGGTACGGGATCGGATGGTCGACTATCTGGAGCAACCAAAAAGTGCTGACTATCGCGTCGACGGCTGTGTGGTGGACTTCTTCGAAGCGTCCAACTTCGTTGGGTATCCAGAGGACCTGCGCCAGCTAGCCTCACAGGCCAACAAGATCTTCAAAGGGATCGTAGTTCAGAAACTGCAGGGCGTGTTCCACGAGTCTCGCTATGGCTACCTCTATCTGGTCCGCCTTCTCACCAAGCAAAAGGACTTGGGGGTGAGCATGCCGCGAGAAGTCATCTTCTTCCAGTCGGGTGGCCGGATGGAGATCGCTGGGGTCGAAATCTGCGTGCGGGCGCAAGGATTCCCCGACCTTCCAGAGGTCGGCGACCATGTCACCTTGTTCAGCGACGAGTTGGATGGGACGGCAGTCTTACAACCTTTGCATGATGGACTGCTGTTCCGGCGTGGCACGGACCCAACGGTGCGCGGTGCCTCACGCTGGGCTGCGGACGATGGCCGTCGAGCTCGCTTTGTGGCCTGGGAAGGCCTTTGATCGAGCACGTTGGGTTCTGGATTGCTGTCCGATAGCCGCGAGTGCAACACACCGTGAACTGCCACGATCCGATCGTGGGTGGGGACCAACTGAGGAGAAGAGCTATATGGACGCGGACAGAAACCTCGAGTTGCAGGCTCTGGACGCGGCCGCTCAATACGCGAAGGACTGGCTTTCAGGTCTTGAAGAGCGGCCGTTGGCTTCTACTGTCGATCTCGTCACGCTGCGATCCAGGCTTGAGAGGCCGTTGCCGACGGTGGGTTGTTCCTCGGAGTCGGTTGTGCAGGAGTTGGTGGAGCTCACAGAGGGTGGTCTTCTTGGCTCCGCGAGCGGACGCTTCTTTGCTTGGGTGATTGGTGGGGCGGTGCCTTCTGCTTTGGCCGCGGATTGGTTGGTGGCAACGTGGGATCAGAATGCCGCGCTGTTCGATTGCAGCCCTGCCGCAGCTGTGGTGGAAGAGGTGGCTGGTGATTGGCTCAAGGACTTGTTGGAGTTACCCCCAAGCGCCAGTTTTGCGTTGACGACCGGCTGTCAGCTCGCTCACATGACAGGCCTGGCGGCCGCGCGCTATCGGGTCCTTGAGAGGACTGGATGGTGCGTAGCCAACGACGGCTTGTTCGGTGCGCCCCCCATTCGAGTGCTTGTCAATGAACAGAAGCATGGGTCCGTTGACAAGGCTCTAAGGTATCTGGGCATTGGTAGCCGATCGATGCAAGTTCTTTAAACTGACCGATCTGGCCGCGTGATTCCTTCCAGTTTGAAAAACGCATTCGCCGAATCGGACCAGCCGACGATCGTGGTACTGAACGCTGCTGACCTCAACATAGGAGCGGTAGATCGTTTTGCTGAGTTGATTCCGATGGCCAGAGCGGCAAACGCTTGGGTGCACATCGACGGCGCCTTCGGGCTATTTGCACGCGCCAGCCACGTGCATCGACACCTCCTTGAAGGGGTCGAGTTGGCAGATAGTTGGGCCACCGATGCTCACAAATGGCTCAACGTCCCATTTGATTGCGGAGTCGCCATTGTGCGAGATCGAGATGCGCATCAGGCCGCAATGACACTGCAGGTATCGTACGTTTCAGCTCATTCACAAGCACGTGACCAGATCGACTGGAATCCTGAATGGTCGCGGCGGGCTCGAGGAATTCCCGTCTATGCGGCCTTGCGGGAACTTGGTCGCGATGGAGTTGAAGACTTAGTCGACCGTTGCTGTGAATACTGCAGCGCTCTTGCAACTGGTATCGGCTCCTTGGCCGGTGCCTCGGTTCTCGTAGCGCCTACCCTCAATCAGGCGCTGGTTCACTTCCACGATCCGACCGCCCAAGCCTCTTTGCAGGACGACAACGCTTATACCGACGAAGTCATCCGGCGCATCAACGATACAGGCGAAGCATTCTTCTCTGGGACCGAGTGGAAGGGCCAGCGGGCCATGCGGATCAGCGTGGTCAACTGGAGAACGAACCGAGAGGACGTGGATCGCGCGGTTGCGGCGGTTGCTTCGGTCTTGGGTGCGACGCGGGAATCGCAGTAGTTTGCTTGCAATCGGGAATGCTGAAGATCACTCCGGCCCCGCTCCTGTCGCCCAACAACTCGCGTCCAAGCCTTTCGATGTCCCGACCTAGATCACAGGCGCGACGCGCGGGGCGGCCCGGCTACCTGCAGAATATCGACGTTCACTGCCGGCAAGCTTGGTTGCAGCCAAACCCCTAGTTCCAAGCATTCACTGAGCCGGTCTCGAAGCCGTCTGAAAAAATAGGGGGGATGACATTCCGATAGAGGGTTCTACCTGTTGGCGAAATCTCGTCGGCCCTGATCGTGAACAGAATGGTGGTGTCATCGCTCATGATTCGTGGGGACCTAGAGTCGAACCACGCTGGCAACAAAGGGAATACCGGGAGCGCGTCCGTGTTCCCGTGTGTCGGCACCATGAAGGTGCGAAACTGGCCCACTATCGGTTGATCAGTGAATACGGTCCAACGTCCTTCATCTGCGGATTGGTAGCTCGTGACTTGGGCTTGTTCGAGGTTGGTATTGAGACGTCGGGCGGTCCGATTTCTCGGCCCCGTCAAAGCAACGCTGAACAGCTCTTGTGGAGGGCCCGGCTTCGCCGTGCCGGGGTTGATCTGGCCGGTGTAGACCCAACGATCACCGATCTGAGTTCCCATGCCGCCTGTCACCTCGATTCGCTGATCCGGAGCGAGACCGCTAAGCAGAGCGGGCACTGCCGCTTCATCGACGGCGGAAACCCGGTAGAGCTCGTCGATGGCGGAAGGGTCCTGCTGCCATTCGCCTCCATCGGTGCGCATCACGATGGTTGAGCCGTTGTCGGCGATGGCAAAGTCCGTTACCGCTACGGCGTCGTTGTTGAGCCTGCGAGCAGCGCTAGCCGGGCCTTCGATTGGCACGCGATAAAGGTCGTTTCGCAGAGTGTTCTCTCGGTTGGACAGAAAGAAGACTGCGTCCCCTCCCGGTGCGTAGCGGACGACCTTCACGGCGGCCGCTTGATCGAGCCGCACATTGTCAGGTGTTTGAGCGTCAGTCCGTGCAGAAAACAGAGCGCGTTCAAAGGACGGTCCGCACGTGCTGAACACAATGTGAGAGCCGGAGGGAACGAAGTCCCAAAAGCAGATCGAGTGGTCTGCCAGCAGTTCGCCATTCATCTTGCGACTGGCAGATGCAGGCCCAACAGTGGGAACCATGAAGAGGTTTTGATTGACCACCTGCTCTTGAGCCGCGCGGTAGAGCACTCGGTCTTGGCTGTCCTCAACTTTGAACCCACCGACTGGTGCTGCTCCTGGGAGCGATGAATCGAGGCGGGTTGGCGCGCTCGGCGCCGCGGCCATCTGAGAGTAAAGATGGGGGCCATCCGTGTAGATGATGCCGCTGTGTTGATCGAGTGGCCGCCAGTAGTCCGTGCCAGCAGAGTCTAGTCTCGTTGTAGCAGACGCCGGACCTTGAGCAGGTACCCAGTACAGCTCGGAGAAGTTCGGTAAGGAATCCAACAGCACCTGGTAGATCAATTGCTGCCCGGACAGAGACACATCGTAGATCTCACCAACTGAGTCCGGAATGCTCGCCAGAACTGTGGAGTCGTCTCCACTCCCGTCAGTCCGAGCAGTGACCAGTTCCCACGAGCTGGAGAGCTGCCGGAGCAAGATAACTCGATCGCCGTTCGCCGTGAGGCCAATGATGTCCAACGAACAGGTTGGAGGAGGGGGGCCGCTAAGCCGCACCGAATCGCCGCCCGAGCGGTGAACTCGGTACACAGAACCACAGTCGACGACCCCATCGGTGGCCAGGTAGTAGACCCATTGACTGTCTGCACTCCAGACGGTCGACCAAACACCCGAACCTTGAGGATAGGTGGGACTCAGTTGGAGCGGTTGTGCCGTCGCCGCCGCCGGCGAGAGCGCGATGAAAAGTAAGCAAGACCGCGTCAGGGTCCAGAGGAAAACGACGATAGAGATGCGACTCACACGAGTCTCCTAATGGCTGAATTGGGCGCTGTGGCTCAAGCGGCGAGCACTTACCCCAACTCTCGCTCGGCCCGGATCGCACACCTTCTTTCGGATAATGGCAATGGCGGGGTGTCGAGCAGGCGTTGATCGAGTGGGCAAGGGCCTTAGGTCATGCGTGCGGGTGCTCTCGATTCCTGCAGGTAGTGGTGGTTGGCTGAATGCAAGAGAACTGGTTGCCTAGTGGTGGGACCGGTGGCGTATTGCCGGGATGAAACGAAGTTCGACCTGTCGCCCGTGCGATTGACGGCTTCTTATCGTTTCTATCTTCGATGCCAACCAATGCCACAACTGAGGGAAAGAGATGCAACTGAGCAAAAGAGCCGCGGACGAGCAGGCTACGAGCACGCCTACTGAGAATCAGAACCCAAGCCTGAGGAGCCATCGTTGGCCACTGAGCAGGCTCGCCAAACGGGCTTTGGAAATCCTTCTTGCCGGCCTCCTAGTTGCCCCTGTGGTAACTGCCCAAAGCGGTCCTGCAATCAGCGAACCCGGCCCTGACGACTTCGCAATCAGTACCCAAGGGGCCAACGGGGAGGCCGCCTTTGGTGGTTTCCATCCTGCCGTCGCCTACAACCAGGACACGGACGAGATGGTTGCTGTCTGGTGGGGCGACTTCGCGGGCGGCACGGACAACGAATTTGAAATCTATGGCCAGCGCTTCAACAGTGCTGGAGCAGAAGTTGGGGCCGACGACTTTCAGATCAGTTCCAACGGGACGCCTGACGACGCCACCTTCTCGGCCTACGAACCCGACATCGCCTACAACTGGATCGAGAAGGAGTATCTGGTGGTTTGGCATAGTGACGACAACGTTGGTGGCCTGGTCGATGGCGAGTTCGAGATCTGGGCGAGGCGCCTGGATGCTGATGCAGTACCGATCGGATCTCCTTATCGAATTTCAGATGTTGGCGGCATTGGCAGTGCAAGCTTCGGCGCGTTCCGGCCGCAGCTGGTCTACAACTCGGTTGACAATCAGTACCTGGTGGTTTGGTTTGGCGATGACAATGCCAATGGCCAGGTGGACCAGGAGTTCGAGGTGTTTGGCCAGCGACTCAACGGTAGCGGCGCCGAGATCGGGACCAACGACTTCTTGATTTCTAACGTCGACGGGATTGGGTCGGCCGCCACCGGAGCCTCAGAGCCGGCGCTCGCATTTGATGCTGCGAGCGGTCGCTACTTTGTGGTGTGGAACGCCGACGAGGCGGCCTTCGGTCTTGCAAATGATGAGTTCGAGATCTTCGGGCAGATGCTCGATACCGCTGCTCAGCCAGTGGGATCAAAGCAGCGAATCTCAGACATGGGCCCACCAAATGATGCCGCATTCGATGCGTTTGTACCTGCAGTGGCTCACGACCAACACAGCGGCAAGTGGCTCGTTGTGTGGCAGGCAGACAACGATCAAGACAGTGTTGACGACGAGAACGAGATCTGGGGCAGGACGCACACCGCCGCTGGTATGGGAGAGTCTGTGTTTCGCATCTCGACAACGCATCCGACGGATAGCCCTGAATTCGACGGTCTCTCGCCCAGCGTGGCTGCAGACCCCCGTGCGGCCCGGTTTCTGGTCAGCTGGCAAGCTGATGAATTCACAGATGATGATTTCGGCATCTGGGCTCGCGTGGTCTGGGCGGATCAGCATATGGATAGTGAGGAGCAGCAGATCTCTGATGCGGGCAATGCTGGTGGACTGTTTGAAGCGAACAGCCCAGCCACTGTCTTCAACACCCAGAGCGGCGAAGCTGTCGTTGTCTGGTCTGGTGAAGACATCAATAGCTTCGGTACCGTCGACGGTGAATTCGACATCTACGGTCAGCGCCTGTCGCTCAGGTTGTTTGCCGACGGCTTTGAAGCCGGGGATCTGCTCATCTGGTCGAGTTCGACACCGTGAGTTTCAGAAGCGGTTGGAGCGCCTAGATCAAGAGTTGGGGCGGGGCCGCGTTAAGGCGGTAGCAGAGAAGCGTCTTCCGGCACGTAGAATCCATGTGCGCGCGCGCGACCCAGCGAGTTCTTGGTCTAAGAAATTGTGGCGTCGCCGCTATCACTTCACCGACGACCAGCCTGAGGTCCCTTTGATGAACCGACATCAGCACCCACGCACGAACACTCTTACAAGGTGGCCTTTCGGCCCGATCTGGCCTGTCGTTCCGCATTCCCAAGTCCCCTGAAAGTTCCAGTGAGAGGTGCCGTCTCGTTAGTGGCTCGAGCCGCGCCGCTCGGCGTCCTGCTTTGACCTGCGCTTTTCAGTCAATGGAGGGGACAATCAAAGGTGTTGCGCGCCGACCTAGTGAGGCTAGGTGTCGATGGGATGAAGAACCAAGGACAACTCGACCAAAACTTGGTGCAAAATAGAATCGCAAGGGGAGTCGCTTCGCGGTTAGGGGGCATGTTGTTCGGCCGGGTCCATGCGGGCAGGCCTTGAAGTTCTGTTTTTGCCCACTGAGAGCCGCATCCCATGAGTGATTTGTTTCCCACAACGCAATGGACGGAGTTCTTCGCCTTGCGTGACAGCTCTGATCCAGCCAGTCGCAAGTTGGCGTTGGCGCACCTTTACGAGCGGTACTGGTCGCCGCTCTATGCCTATCTCAGACGTCGGGGCTTCGATCAAGATCAGAGCGCCGATCTGTTGCAGGACTTCTTCGCACATCTGCTGGAGCGAGAGATCGTCGCCCGGCTCGATTTGTCAGGAAAGTTGCGGGCGTTCCTCCTTGCCATGCTCAAGCATCACGTCTCCGACCAACTCGACAAAGCGCGAACCCTGAAGCGCAACTCGGGTCGGGAGCTGCTGTCGCTCGATGTGGAAGCTGCTGAACGGACCTACCGAGAAGTTCGATCGTCTGAGATGAGTCCAGATGAGGTCTACGAGCGACGGTGGGCTTTGGAGATGATGCAGCGTGCTCAGAAGCGCCTAGAGAAGAGCGAGGCCAACTCGGGACGGGCAGACGCGTTTAGCCACCTCAGCGAGTGCGTCTACGGAGATGCTGGCCCATCTTCGTACGGCGAGATTGCCGGCGTACTTGGCCTCACAGAGGTGGCAACGAAGGTGCGTGTTCACCGACTGCGCAAGCGCTTCGGCCGACTTTTGCGCGAGGACATTGCACTGACGGTCGCTGGTGCTGCCTCTGTCGACGAAGAGTTGCGCCACCTGCTCAGCCTGATGGAGTAGTCCTCGGAGTCAGCCGAGACGGTTCCGACTCAGCCGCAGACTCAACGAGGTTGCCCCTGGGTCCGTCGCCGACGCTAGCTGCTGGTTCAGCAGTCCGGCACTAGCTCCGCGAGGAGTTTGAGAACGGGTTCGCCAAGTCGCCACTGCTTCTGAGACCCCAGAGGCCTTACTGGGTGGATCCGAAGAACTTCCAGCGTCGGAAGGGGAGATACCCCGACGCGCCTCGCCTTGGAAGGGTCGCCCGACGCTTCGCGTTGGCGACCAGCTTGTCGCGCCAGACTGCGGTGCCGAGCTTGGACCCCAGATCTGCAGGCCCGATCACCCGTTCGCTGCGCATCAACCGAACACCACGGGGTTGAGCGTGTTCACAGTCAGTCTGGCTAAGACTGGCTGATAGAGCGCAAGCTTGCTCAGTGGGATCGGCCACTGGGGCCAGGAAAAGTGGATTTTCCCTGTAACCAATCACAACGGATGCCTAGGAGAGGAGGGACAGAACAAGCTCGTTGTGTATCCGTGTTCGGGGAGAATCTAAGTGCTAAAGAAAAAGTGTCAGGCATCCTGGCGATATGAGGGCCCGCTGTCACTAGCGACTGGTCGACACGCTGGCCCCGGTAGTCGGGGGAATCGGCTGACGACAAGCTGGCCTCGGCTTCGTTCGGTTGCGACGGTTATCTACCTCGTTTTCTGGGCAGCGCCTGCAGTCCACGCCGCTCTGCCTGAGCCCGGCGCAGTGATCTACGGGGTCGGCGTGGTGCCGTTGCCCGCCGGTACCCTCGTGGAAGCGCGAGTCGGTGTAGAACAAGTGGCGGCCTACACCATCGGCACCGGCCCTGCCGTCGGAGCCTCCTATCTACTCGAGATTCGGTTGGAGACGCCGACCGAGGCAGCAGAGCCTCGCAGTTCCGGCGTGGCGCGCATCGGCGACCTGGTGGAGCTCTACCTCGATGGGCTGAGCACCGGCAGCGTTCTTACGCTTGACGAGCGCGGAAAACTGTTTGAGATCAACCTGGACTCTGGCGGTGACATCTTTGCGCCGTCGCCACCGGTGAGTCTGATCAGCACAACGCACACACCCGACGACTGGTCTGCTGGCCCTACGGTTGAGTTTCTGTGGAGCGGCGCGGTTGACCTGCAAGGAGACTTGGCGGGCTACTCGGTGCTCAACGACAACGTGCCAGTCTCCGAACCGGACCTGAGCGTCGAGGTCCTTGAGGCGGCAGACCCACACGCACACTCGATCGGGCCGTTAGCCGACGCCGACGATCACTTCTTTCATTTGCGAGCGTGTGATCTCAGCGGCAACTGTTCTGCAGCGCTTCACCTGGGCCCATTCAAGATCGATACCACAGGCCCCGAAGCGCCCACCGATCTGATCCGCACCAGCCCTGAGGACGCGGCAATGTTCGAAATGACGTGGTCCGCGGCCAATGATTCGGCAAGTGGGGTAGCAGGCTACGGCACTGTGTTTTCACAAGAGCAGGTTGAGCCATGTCCTGAGACCACCGAGACCACCGAGACCACCGTCACCAGTGAAGCCTTGGTCGACGGAGACTGGTACTTCCATGTCTGCGCGGTGGACGCTGTGGACAATTGGGGACCGGTAGCCACGACCGGCCCGTTCGCTCTCGAGGCCTCGCCACCGCTGGTGACCTCGGTGGGGGCGGTCGGGCCCACGGCCGACGGAATCTTGACCGAAGCGGAACGAACTGGCCTGCCGGTGACTCAGCTCCTGGTTGAGTTCAACGAGGACATGAACGACCCAGGCGGTGACAACGGGCCAGACGATGTGACCAATTCGGCCAACTACTTGCTGGTGCGAGCGGGTGACGACGGCACGCTCGAAACGGCAGATTGCAGCGCGGGCACCGATCCGTTCGATCAGGCGGTAGCCCTGACGGCCGTGATCTATGAGGCCGCGGAGATGACGTCCTACTTGCAGCTGGATGCCGAAACCGGCCTCGAGGTTGGGTCTTATCGGCTCATGGCTTGTGGTTCGATTGGTCTGCAGGATGTCTCAGGTGGCCTGCTCGACGGTGACGCCGACGGTACTCCGGGCGGCGACTTCGTGACTGACTTCGAAGTGCTGTTCGACAACTTACTTCGCAACCCCAACTTCGATGACGGACTCGACGCGTGGGAGTTCTCCGGCAATGTCTCTGCTGGTCTGTTCGTCTCCGAGGCCGATCTTGGAGAGGCCTCGACCTCAGGCTCAGCGGAGATCACAGGCGTTGCTTCGGGAACGCAACAGTGGTCTGCCACTCAGTGCATTGAGGTTGCGCCAGACATCACGTATCAACTGATCGGGCACGCCAAGGTGGACTCAGATTCTGAGGAGCCCACCGCGAGCATGGTGGTCGAGGTACACGGGGGCGCAGAGTGTGACTCCCTCATTCAGGAGGTCCTGGCGGGCGAAGTGTCTGGGGACACGGATGGTTCGTTCGAACCCTTGAGACCAACTCTGCTCCCGATTGACGAATCGTCTAGCGGAAGAGCGGGCTCTGTCCGGGTGAGACTCCAGGTTTCCACGCAGTCCTCTGCCGGCTTCTCGGTGCTCTTTGACACGGTGTCGCTGCACGACCCTCAAGTCATCTCGTTTGACGGCTTTGAGAGTGGCGACACCACCGCTTGGTCGTCCACGGTGGGACAGCCCTGATGCCCTCACTCGACAAGAACTCTCTAGCCCGACTCGGTGGTCTCAAGGCGCTGGTCTGCGTCGCCACCATGATCGCCTCGGCCTGGACGGCTAGCGCTCAGTCCGAGCCCCCCGTACCCGCAGGGTCGACGGTGGTAACGGTCAACGGTCAAACGATCGATGCCGACGCTGTGCGTCGGGCTTTGGCGCGACGCGGAGCTGAAATGTTTGCGCCCAATCGCTCGCAGTCCGCCAAGGAGGCGGCAGTCGAAGAACTGGTGCGCGTCCAAGTGCTCGCTCTGGCTGCGCAACAGGAGAACCTGCAAGACCAGCCTGAAGTCCGCGATGCGATCGACCAGATGCTAGCCGCGCGTTACTGGCGTCAAGTTGAAGGCCGGGTCCAGTTCGAGCGGGTTACCGACGAAGAGGTGGAGGCCTTCTATCTGCAGCACGCAGAGACCTTCAAGGAGCCTCTGCGCGTCCGCGGCAGTGTACTGACATTGCGGCGAGTCCCCAACGCTGCTGATCCAGCTGACTCAGCTGACGCTGCGGAGCGAGCGGCGGCACTACGAACCTCGGCCCTCGCGGGCGACGAGCAGACCTTCGAGAAGTTGGTCCGGAAACACTCCGAAGACCCCAACACCCGCCGTCGAGGCGGCGATCTCGGCTGGGTGCTCGAAGGATCCAGTGTGTTCCGTTACCCGCCAGAGGTGATCGACGCATTGTTCGCGCTTCAAGCGCCTGGAGATCTCTCAGAGGTGGTGACCTCAGAGCGCGGCGTCCATCTGGTGCGCTTAGCGCAGCAGCAAGGTGGGACTTCACTGCCGTTGAGCGTGGCGGCTGGCGACATTCGCCGCCAACTCGAGCGGGAGCGCCGAACAGAGCTGCTGGATCGCGAATACGCAGCGATCAGGAGCCGCTTTCAAGTGGAAATCGATCACGGGTTGCTCAAGCAAATCGGTCCGCGCGATCTGTCGGACGCCGTGCGACCACCTTCTTTTCCGGTAGGAGATCCGAAACCATGATGCCCACTTCTTGCCGCCGTCTCAACCTTAGGGCTCGAGTCGCCAGCACTCTGATCAGTTTGGTTTTTGGCGCGACGGCCCTCGTCAGTGCCGACACCCAGCGCCTCGAGCTGGAGGCCGGCTGGAACCTAGTCTCTCTTGCGGTGGAACCGGTTGACCCAGATCCCGCGGTTGTTCTAGCGCCCCTGGGCGCCAACCTTCAGGCACTGTGGGCCTACGATGAGAACACTGGTGGCTGGGCGAGGTTTCCGCAAGCGGTTGCCGGGATGCCAACGATCACCGCGCTCGAACCTGGCCGCGGTTATTGGCTTCAAGTGGCCTCCAGTCAAAATGTAGACCTCGCTGGGGTCGATGGCGCTCTGCCAAGGGGGCCGGAGGAGCTGGTGTCGGGCTGGAATCTAGTGGGCTTTCCACTACTCGCACCCGCTGCCTACGACGGTGTCTTTGCGGCCTCGGCGGTGCGCGAGGTCTGGGCATTCGACGGCACGCAGTTTCAAGGCATCGTGATCGATAGTTCCGGCCTGGTGGTGCGAGAAGATTTCGTTGTATTGGAGCCTGGGCGTGGCTACTGGGTTCGTTCCTTGTCAGCTGCGTCGATTGGGCCAGTGCTCAAGACCACGTTGCCAGGCGATGTCGACCTGCCTCCTCTCGTCGATGAGAACCCGCCGGTGGATGATCAACTACCGTGGACTTCGATCAGCCAAGGCGACGTGGATGTTGGGCAAGACGGCTTCTATGACCGATCCTTGACGCAGCGTGCTGTTGATTTCGAAGTGCGAGGGATGCAGCATCAACTGGTGGTTGCCAACGGCGGTGCCGGGGTACTGCGCTACCGACTCACGATCAACGATCCCGATGACTCATGCTCTTGGTTGAGATTCCAGGTGCGCAATCCCGTTGACGGGTCCACGGAGCTAGTGACCGAACTCGCAGGCTCACTGGCAACCGAGAGGCGCTTCATCACTCTGGCGGCCCTGCGTGCCGACCGAGCGCCGGGGAGGTACACGTGCGACTTCGCGATGGCCTCGAACGGGGTGCTTCCCACGGTTGGGCGACTGGTGACCGCGTCGCGACTGGCGGTTGAGCCGGTGCGGCCTTACCAGGCTCACATGACGGTCGGTGGTCTGGAGGGTGATTATCGGCTACGCGTCGCGATCGACACGATCGACGGCAAGGCTGCCGATCTGGCGAACCCGCGCATTTCTCTGAGTCTGTACAACGATGCGGACGGACTGAAAGCGATCATCGATCCGCAAACAACGCTTCTGTTCTCGGAAAAAGTACGACTGGCCGGAAGGCTTATCGAGTCGGAGACCACTCGCTTTGAAGTCAACGGCAGCTTTGTGATGCAGCAGGGTACTTCGGGCAATCCCTTCGCCGTCGACGTGCGTCGCGACATTACTCTGCGCGGCACGCGCAGTGATCGCGCAGGCCTCGGCGGTCCGACTCTCCTGTCGCCGGATCTGGAAGGTGACTACTTCGAGACAGTGCGCAGTCTCACTGGGCAGCCAATCCAGTTGATCGGCACCTTTACCGGCGAGCGTCTGGGCACGATCGCCTCGGTGCGTGACCAAGTGGGTGGCGTGGACACGATGGCCGAAGGGCTGCCCGAAGTCGGCGAACTCACGCGGACGATCGAGATTGCCGACCAGTTGCTGATTGATGAGGTCGACGTGACCACCAACCTGACCCATCCTCGCCCGTCCGATCTTCGGATCAGCTTGAGCGGGCCGGATGGTAACGAGGTGTTGCTGCGAGCGGCGGGCGACGGCTCAGCCCTGGGTAGTCAAATTTTCGATGAGCTGCACACCCCAGTTGAGAGTCTCGATCTCTTCATCGGCAGGCGTGCCGCCGGAACCTGGACGCTACGCGTTCAGGATGTTGTGGCAGGAGAGTCCGGCAATCTACTGGGTTGGTCGTTGGACGTGCGCGGCACCAGGGTGTACGGCGTCAGCGGTAGCGTTTGCTCCAACCTGCCGGTGGGCTCAGAGATTCTCCTCACCGGCTGCGGTCGCACAGAGATCGTCTTCGCCGGTCAAGACCGATCTTTCGGATTTGTTGACCTGATCCCGTGTGTCTATCGGGTTCAGGTGAGCGAGATCGGTTTTCAGGTTGCTGCTGAGGACGCTGTGCTGTCTGATTCTGATGTGGCTCTAGCGGAGTTCTGCCCGGCAACAACGTCCACGACGCCACCCGACCCGATCGTGCTGCCGGGAGAGGGCCAAGGCCGCCGGTTCTCCTCACTCACCACCAACGGCGGTGCGGGAATTGCTCCACGCATGAGTCCCTTCGTGGCGGTGGAGCAGCAGTACGGAGCCGATTCCGCGACCTGGGACCTCGACCGCGCCCCGGTCAATCCGGCAAGTGTGGGTTTTGAGGACACCAATCGGTTTCTCAACATCCCGAACCCGCTCACAAAGTCGAATCAGCTTGGTACAAATGGCACCTTGGATGGACCCGCCGGAGAGAACTCGTTTCGAGTGATCGTCACCCTTGGCATGCCGGTGATCGGGCGCAGTGTGCAAGGCGACCTAGTTTTGAAAATCGGAGGAAACCCGCGATGAAAAGATCCGATCGGATCAGCGCAGTGTTTGTTGTTTGCTGCATCTTGCTGCTCGCCGGTGTCGGCCGTGCTCAGAAGGAACCGCGCAGTTTGCCGTTCCTGGACCTGTGGTCTCAGCTGGATGCCGCTCGTGCTTACCGTACCGGGTTTGTGGAGCCGCGCACCGACGCTAGTGAAACTAGCCGAGTGCGCATGCCGAGCGCGTTCGGTTTCCGCGACATGCGTGAGAACTACCTAGACGAGACCTTCGGCGGTGCTTCCTCTTCGCCACGCGAGAGATTGCTGGGGCTCCTTGGACGCACGGCCACTGGCCAACTCGCGGTGCCTACAACAGGGTTCGCTGAGCAACTCGCGCTGCCTGGGTCCGTTACGTTCCGCCGCGAGATGGAGCAGGGCTACCAAGAGGCACTGGGTGAATTCATGGTGGGCGAGACACTGCTCGCCAACGAGAGCTTGTTGCAAGGGTTGCGTACGCGCTACCGAGTAGAGAACTCCGCAGATCCTGCGGACGAGAGCCAACTGGGGTTGCTGCAACAAAGCCGTGACCGCTTCTTGGCTGCGTTGCGGGTGGCGGGCGAAGAGGCGCGGCGCAATCCGACAGCTCTTCGGGCCGCCAGCCTGGCATCGTTTCAGTTCCCGTTCTTTGTCGAGAACACGCCGACGACTTCAGGCGGCGTTGGCGAGCTAGTGGAGTCGGAGTATTACCGACTGACCGATTTGGTCAACCGTTATGGCATTGCGCACAACGCCTTGGCCAAACGGCAGTTCTTCTTCGGTAACGCCGATCCGGCGAGCCGTGCCCTTGCTGCCGATGAGTTCAAACGCAGCGCTCAGGGCTCTTATCTGAGTTCGATCTTGCTTGCCGCCGGCCAGAGTGAAGCGGACTTTCAGAACAACAACGGTGGCGAGCTCGACCGCCAGATTACGATTGCACAGCAATACTTCGACGACATCCTGTCCGGCTTCAACCCGCTGACCTTGCTGGGTGACTTCGTACCGGCTCAGTCGACCAACGGACTCTTCGCCTTGCTGGAAACGCAGCTACAAGACGCCGTGTGTGCGGAGAACGTGGCCTTGGACCTGCAACGCAACTTTGACGAAGACTTGACTGCGCTCAGTGCGGAGTTGCTGGATCAGTCCGAGGCCTACATCGACCAAGTCGACATTCTGCTCGGTTTGGTGCCGCCGTTTGACACCGGGCAGGGTTGTGCTCCCCCGGAGGAACTGAATTGTGACCTAGCAAAGCCCGCCGATCGTGACGCGGTCATGGCGCTAGCACGAGACCAGACTGGCCCGGCGTCGGTCACCTACCTCAGGGGCTGTGATGCAACAATTTGCAACAACTACCGCATTTGGGAGGGCTCGAACATTGAGTTCGAGGCGGCGGCACAGGCGCAGCAAGCGATCCTTTCTCAGATGCAGATCGAGGAGGAGCGCGCAGGGGAGGTGACGCGCATCATCGAAGGAAACGGTCTGGCAGTCGGGCTGCTGGAACTTGCGTCGGGGATAGCCCAGGCCTACACACCCGATTTCGATTCGTTGCTGATGGTTACTTGGTCCCCGAGTTCCGCGGTTGCAGGCGCCTTCGATTTTGCGATTGGTCTCGCCCAGGCTGCGGCCGAGGTCGAACTCGAGGAGACCGAGTCAGCAGCTGTGCTCAAGAACCTGCTACTTGAACTGGTCGCCCAGGAGATCAACAAGCGGCGTGCTGCCCACGCGGTCGTGGAAGCCCGGGCTGAGTACACCGCGTCGATTGGCGATCTCCAGCGCTTCCTGAGGAATTACGCCACGTCACGCGCCGACTTCGCCGACGCCTACTTCACCAATCCTGCCTATCAGGTGGCACTCGACCGGGCGATCCAGAACGCCGATTTGAGCTTTGAAGCGGCGATGGTGACGGCTTATAAGGCGACCAAGGCGCTCGAGTATGAGTGGGCCGAGCGTCTGCTCAATCCGGTTGTGGACCCGAACGGTCCGGACCGCCCGATCGGAGATGTTGCTTTGTTCAACGGCGTGTTCAGCGCAGAGTCAGCGTTTGCGGTGCGGTCAGCGGGCAATTCGCGGTTGCCAGAGCCGAGCCTGCAGACCTACGTGCAGTCACTGCAAGCCTGGGACTCCACCATGCGCGAAGTGCGTGGCCCGCTTCGTCAAGAGGGTCAAACCCGCCTGGTGCAGTTGCGCCGGGACGTGCTTGGTTTCGACTCTCCTGATCTGGCCTTCAATCGGTTGGCATTTCGCAGTCACTTAGCGTCGCGCCGTGTGCCGGGGTTTAACCCCTTCAAGGACGACCTGCAACTCGACTTTCCTCTGCAGATCCTAGACCAACGGATCTTCCCGGCCGTGCCCAACCTCAAGATCCAGAACATGAGTGTCGATCTGCGGCCCTTGCCTGGGCGCGAGGTGTTGGTGCCGCCGTCCCCCAATCCTCCCTTGGTCAACGTCATCCATGACGATCGGGCGTTCGTTCGTACCTTCTTCGCCAACTACCCCGTAGACGACGACTTCCTGACAATTGACCTGGAAGGCTCACGCTCGTTCAGGCAGTCACAGTTCTTTGCACAAGCAGAAGCGACCATCGATGGAGTTGGTTCCGCTGCGCCGAACACTCAGCTCGCTCGACGCAGTCCGGCAGTTTCGCTCTGGTCGCTGGGGTTCGAGATGGACAACGGCGTCAACCGTGACTTGGTGCTGGAAAACCTAGACGATATTTGGCTTCGCATCACCTACGCCTTCGGCCACCCGGTCGAGTTCGATTTTCCCGAAATTCTGCCTTGCCCTTAACGGATCCTTGGCGCTTCTTGCGCTGCTGATCGAGGAGGAAAACCTATGCCTATTGAAAACCTATGTTCCGCTCGAACGCCACGCAGGTGGTTGCTGTTCGTCACCTTGGCTATCGCCGTCCTGCTTGCTCCTTCGTTGATGGCTCAGCGGCTGATTCCTTTCCAGGGACAGATCGCCGGGGCCGACGGTATGCCGGTGTCAGACGGCGTGTACCGGGTGACCTTCGCAATCTACGACGCCCAGACTGGCGCGACCGCGCTCAACGATTGGGTCGAGAGTCATGAAAACGTTAGCGTGATCGGCGGACAGATCAACGTATTGCTGGGCAGTATCCGCTCACTAGATGACCCGAATGACGACGGCAATACCGCCGACAGCATCAGTTTTGCGGGTGGTGGTAGTTCTGCCGTAGGGCCCCGATACCTCGGCATCAAGATCGGCGAGGTCACCAACCAGGAGATGGTGCCGAGGCACGAGCTGGTGCCGACGTTCCATGCCCGCGCGGCAGACCGAGTGGTGAAGGGAGGCATTCAAACCGATCAGCTGGCTGACGGTGCGGTGACTACCGTGAAGCTCCACCCAAGAGCTGGAGTGCCAGTCGGCGCCGTGGTGATGTGGTGGGGTGCACTCAATGACGTGCCTGAAGGCTTCGAAGTCTGTGACGGCGCAATGCCCACCACACCAGGCGCCCTGCTGGTTGGTCTCAAACCGAACCTGACGGATCGCATTCCGATCGGAGCGGGCGGCACCTATGCACAAAACGGAGGCGATACTGGCGGCTCCTCTGCTACCTCCGTAGGTGCGACTGCGCTGACCGAGCCTCAGATGGCGGCCGTGCGGCGATCTGGGGGACGTCACAGTCACTTTGAGTACGGCGGTATCGGCGGCGTTGGGCTGGGTCAATGCCAAAAAACGGCCGGTGGTACGCCACCCGCTGGTGAGTCTTGGAGGTATGTGATGGGCTACCAGCCCAACGATCTGCTTCAGTGCCCACAAGTTGGGGTCACCGTGAATTTCCCCGATCCCCCGGGTGGGGTAGGGGAGGGCTTGGGTCAGGCTTTCACTGACTCAGGAACGCGAGGGGCGACCCACACACACGCTCGCGAACTACCGCCCTACCTCGGCATGCACTTCATCATCCGGGTGAAGTAAGCGACGGGAACTCGGGCGCTCCTGCGGGGTGGGTGCGACCGTCACAGTGTTCACGTCGCGAATCTGTTGCTCGACTTCCGCTTTTGCAGATCAGCGGGGTCTCCTGGGAGCGGCCGGTTCGGCCTTACTCGTTAGGAACCGTCTTCGCGCCTCTGCCAGGCATTCGCTTCGGTCGCATTTCCGAGTTTGCGGTGTTCTTCTTCTGCCTCGCGCGCCAGCGAGCCAACGCTGAAGTTCACCGGGTCGCGCTGTTGAAGGTTCTCGAAGGCGGTGGTGAGCAGTGCGTCCCCGGCCGCACTGTCGCCGCGCTTCAGCAGCAGCATGCCTTGAGCCCTCTGGCAATCGAACGCCTCATCCCCTCCAAGCTCGCTGGCTTCGTTGAGCAGCTTCGCGGCTTCGTCCAAACCACCCTGAGCGACTAGTACATCGCTCAGTTGACAGAGAGCTTTCGGTACCAAAGTGGGCTCGACGCGGCGGGAAATGCCGAGCATCTCACGCGCCGTTGCTTCGGCTTGGTCGAACTTCTCTTGTGCCCGATAGATCGAGGTGACCACACCCAGGTCGTACGCCACGTTCTTGGTCTCGGCACCGATAGCGGCCAAACGGATCTCGTAGGCATCGATCGCGGTACGTTCTGCTTCTGGGAGCCGGTCAAGGTCTCGCAAGATGGTCGCGTACTGGCCCAGGCTTTGGGCGTAGCGCGCGTGGGTCTTGCCGAACGCAGCTTCGCCATAGTCGACGGCCTTGCGGTACCAGGTCTCGGCCGTTGTGAGATCGCCTTGAAGGATGGCGTTGTAGCCGAGAAACTCGATCGCTGCAGGCGTGTCCGTGAGGCGCTGGCCGCTCTCGAGTTCGAGCTGTTCGAATGCTTCTAAAGCCTGTCTATGCAGTTGTGCGGCGGTGTCGAGGTCGTTGTCCAAGAACATTGCGGCCTCGCCCATAGCGAACTGCAACTTGGCGCGGCGTTGGCGGCTGGTCATGTCGTTGAGACCTTCAAGCGATTCGAAGGCTGCCTGGGCGTGTCCGCGCCAGGCTTCGTTGACACCTTCATCTCCTCGATTCGCACGTAGAAACCGAGAATAGAGCAACTCCGGATCGTTCGGGTTGAGTTCGTTCTCACGCAAGACTAGAGCTCGGTCGAGCAGCGCTTGCCCACGATCTGGGTCGACGCTGGTCAACATCGCCTCCCCCAGGGTCCAAAGCAGGTCCGACTGCACCAGCGGCTCGCTCTGGAGCTGATCAATCTCGGCAAGTCCAGACTCCAGGAGCTGGGCAACGGTCAGTTCGCCCTCCCTCTTGTAGGGATCACCGGCTTCGAAGAGAGACAGCAGGAACTGAGCCACGCGATCCGACGTGAGGGCATGTCGGTCGGCCCGCCGGGCTTGCTCTTGCGCCTGCCGTTCAGCGCGCCGTGCCTCCACTGCCTGCCATGTGGCGGCCGCGATTCCAAAGATCAGCGAGGCGAGGATCAGTGAAGCTGCGAGGACCGCTGTTCGGTGGCGGCGTACGAACTTTCGGGCGCGGTAGGAGAACTCGGGAGGACGCGCAGTGACTGGTTCGTCGTGAAGGTGGCGCTCAACGTCGCGCAGTAAATCGTTGGCGGACGCGTAGCGGCGCGTGCGGTCCTTCTCCAGCGCCTTCATCGTGATCCAATCGAGATCACCACGCAGAACGCGAATCAGCGAACTGGCATCCGTGCGCCGCAGCTCGGCCACTCGCGAGATGGTTTCACCAAGCGTCGAGGCTCTTGTCGAGGGCTTCGGCGGTTCAACCTCGCGGATGTTGCGGTGGATCTCGGCCAGGCCGGCTTTGAGCAGATCGCGTGAATTGAAGGGACGCGCGCCTACGAGAAGCTCGTAAAGCAGCACTCCGAGTGAGTAGACGTCTGCTCGAGTGTCGACATCTGCGTCGAACAGCTCAGCCTGCTCGGGTGCCATGTACTCAGGGGTACCGATGATCTGACCGAGCTCAGTGAACAAGGTGCGCTCGGTGAGTTCACGGTTGATTGCCTTAGCAATGCCAAAGTCGATGATCTTGGGTACCGGTCGATCGTCTTGCACGGTGACCAGGATGTTGGAGGGCTTGAGGTCGCGATGGATGACTGCTTTCTGGTGTGCGTGTTGCACACCCCGGCAGACCTCGAGGAACAGCTCCAGCCGTTCCCGAGTCGACAGTCGATGCCGGTCGCAGTAGTCGGTGATGGTTTCGCCCTTGACGTACTCCATGACGAAGTACGGGCGCCCGAGCTCGGTCTCGCCTGCGTCGAAGACCTTGGCGATATTGGTGTGGTCCATCACCGCCAGTGCCTGGCGCTCGGCGTCGAAACGGGCGACCACCTGCTCGGTGTCCATGCCAGGTCTGATCAGCTTGAGAGCCACCTGTCGACGTGGACTCTCTTGTTGTGCCAACCAAACCTCTCCCATGCCGCCGTCGCCAATGCGCTGCAGCAGCCGGTAGGGACCGATCTGCTGATCCTTCTCGGTGGTGTTCGGGAGAACGTGGGTAGGCAGGTCTTCGCTTTTCGTCACAGTGTGGGGCCTTGCGAGTGATTGAGAATCGGATGAGTCGAGTGCCTCACGCTAGCAGTCCTGCTCAGGGAGTTAGGGCGATCCGGTGGATCTTGGCGTCTATTGGCCCCTTGCCAGGGGTTCCCTCGCAAGGCATTGTGTGTTTTGGCATCGTGCTTCTGTGGATCTCGGGCGATCATGGCGGGGCTTGTCTAGTTCGCTGCCAACAAAGAACCTTGAACCATCAAAGAGGACCTCAAATGAAGATATTGCTTGCGCTCCTAAGCCTCACTCTAGTTGTGCCCGGTCTGGCTTGGTCTCAGTCGAAGACCGATCGCGAAGCGATTCTGAAGACGCTTGATTCGTGGAACCAAGGTTGGGCGGAACGCACTGCGCAGTTGGCGGTCGAGGATTACTCTAGCGACGTGGACTGGACCAACGCTTTTGGTGATCGGTTTCAGGGGCGAGAAGCCCTACAGGAGGGCCTAGAGTTCATTTTTGGCCTCGACTTTGTGATGGCTGGGGACTCCGCTGAGAACGAGTTTGTCGACGTCACTTTCTTGAGTTCCGACATCGCATTGTTGCGGAGCAAGTTGGTTCGCGTCGGGCAGAAGACTTCAAGCGGGACGGCCATGCCAGCGCGGCACATACATCACCTGCGGGTGCTCGAGCGCCGCGACGGGAGGTGGCAGATTGTGAGTCACCTCATTTCGCAAGCGATGGAGAAACGTTGACGATTTGAGACGTAGGTCTGGAAGGGGGTAGCAGACGCCAGCAGGCCACTCCTTGGTCTCAGCGCGGCGGGCTAGGGAACTCGAGGGCCTGTGAACCGCTCTAACGGCTCTAACCATTTCAGGATCACTGATGCCAAAGAGACAAACGACCATCCGCCTTCTACCTGCTGCACTATTTGTCGTTGCGCTGGTGGCACTGCACACAGGCTGTGCATCGACCGCGCTGCAGCCGGGTACGGGAGATATTTCGTTCAGACTACGATGGAAGGGCGAAGCCGACCTCGATTTACACGTCACCGACCCCAACGATCACCACACTGGCATCGTTGGGCCCGGCAATACCCCCTCGCCCGAAGAGCAAGAAGCCCTACGCCTTCGCCGGTTAGCTGAGCTAAGAGGCGAGCCGGTCCGACCGATCGGAATTCTGGACGTGGATTGCAACGCCGGCCCCTCGCAGATGTGCGATCGGCCGATCGAGAACGTCTATTGGAAACCGGGCTCTGCACCCGATGGCACGTTCGAGGTCTGGGTTGTGTTGTTCCGACAGCCGCCGAAACAGGCACCAGTTGATTTCGTTTTGGAAGTTCGGCGAGGCCAAACGGTGGTGGAAACTCACCGAGGAACGGTGCAGGGGCGCTACGAGACGTCCGAGCGTTTTCGCGTTGTATACGGAGAACCTGCAGAAGAATAGGTGCCCGGGAGATCGGCAAGCTGTTTTCGTGTCCCCCAGCGGCTCGAGAGACAAACGTGAGGCAAACGCTGGCCGAACCGGGAGCAGGTCCAACGGCGATACCGATCTTTGTAGTCCGAGCACTCCGTCACCACCCGACTAGGATCTCGCAGACCTGTTCCGCTTGGCTCGGCGCCGAGCCGCTCCGCGCGTTCCGAAGCGCCATCTCCCGGTAGAGATGCAGGCATTGTGGCCCATACGTTGTGGTCGGCACGCTTTGGTCGGTGGCCTGAGGGAGACTCAGTGCTGGCAGGCTGTTAGTTGGTCGCTGACAAGGCTGCTGGGACTACTCGATCGAGGATCTCTTCGCTTTCATCCCACCGCCCAAAGGTGTTCGTTGCAACCACAACCACTCGTCGCGAATTGAGGTCGAACACCCATGCAACGTTGGTTCCCGGCCCGTCACCCTCGGCGGTCACCACTTTGCCAAACGGCTTGTCGTACGCTCGTAGGATCCCAAGAGCCTCTTCGCCACCCGGGTCAGCCAGTTCAGCAACTGCGAGCAGCAAGTCTCGGGAGTTTGCTTGGAGGAAATCTCCGGTCAAGATCGCGCCGGCAAACCGAGCCAGGTCGCCAACAGTGGTGATGAGACCGGCCGCAGCGTCGCTCTGTTCTTGGGCGTTGGTGGTGTCTATCAGGCCCTCTTCGTCCGCTCTTAGTGCGGGATCCAAGCCGATCTCTCGAAGGATCTCTGAGTCAACGGTGTAGGCACGGGCACGGGTTCGCTGGGGGTGGTCAGAAAGGAACCAGGTGTTGTCGAGCTCTAGCGGAGTCAGGATCTCTTCTCGAATAAGGGTTTTGAAAGTCTTGCCCGAGAGCTCCTCAATAATCAGACCTAGCAACACGTAGTTGATGTCTCCATAGCTCTGGCCCCCGCCAGGGACAAAGGAGGGCTCGTTGCCTGGCTCGGCTGCGAAACGGACGATCTCGGTCGGTGTCCAGAACGGTTTCTCCACTCGCTCAGGTCCGATGTATCTTGCCAAGTAGCCAAGATCGTTGTTCGGCGAGTAAAGGCCACTGGTGTGCATGAGTAGGTCGCGTACTTTGATCTGAGAGGCGTGCGGAACGCCCTCCAGAACCGGAGGAGACACGTATTCAGAGATCAAGTCATCCAGATCCAAGCGGCTTTGCTCGATCAGTCGCAAGGCAGCGACGGCGGTGAAGACCTTGGTTGTGCTCGCCGCGTGAATGAGCGAGTCGGGAGTCATCGCCACGTCCGCCGAGCGGTCCGCAAGTCCTGCGGCCCCCTCGAGGATCTGGCCTTCGGCAGAACGCAAGGCGATCGCGACGCCTGGGAATCCCTTGTCGACCGTTGCCTGTGCGACCGCTTCGAGCTCAGCGGAGTGCTCTACCGAGGGACCGTTCGGGGCGTCAGCAACGCAGGCCGACATCAGTATCAGCGCCAGTCCAAGGAACACTTGCTGTCTGCGAGTGGATGTCCAACTACGGTTCACGGAATCTCCCAACGGTGCGAAATGGTGCCGCCGTGTTCTAAGAGACCACTAGCAGCTCCACCCTCTACGACTTGTTGAGCGTGAAGGTTGCCCGGTGGTCGTTCTCTGGAAACTCCCGCCGGGCTCTCTCTTGACCTCCGGTCAACTGCGCGAAGCGAAGCCGTGTGCCTCCACTTTGACGAGCAGCGATAGAGAGATCGTGCTCTTCGGCGGGAGGGTCTGGAGGCCGAGAAAGGACACGCTCTGATCCATGCAGCGGCCTTATTGACGTGCTTCGACTCCTGTACAGGGTGAGGTATCCAGGTCCGGGAAAACCTGCGGGGATGCGCCGTGGCAAAGTGGATGATCGCTTGTGGCGTGTGTCTTTCCGGCCGTCCTATCCGAGTGACGGGAGTAGTCCGTGAGCGATCATGCAATAGGCACCAAAAGGAAGCTTGGTAGCTCCGGACCGGCCAGGCCGAAATGCCGTTCGCAGTTCTCAACGAAGCTTGCTACAGGATCCTGTGGGTGCGGCCCCGACTTGGCGGCTCACGCCTGCGCGTGCTTGTCGGGTAGTCTTCGCGGTCGCGATCTAGCGGTCGGCGGAGACGTCAACCGCACGGTCGCCCCAAGCTGCCACCGACATCCGAGCGAGCCGCGACTAGCACCGACAGAGTGCCCCGAACCACAACCATCCGGCCCGCATGCCCATGGAGCTTGCTCTTGAACGCCGACCCTGCCTCCTCTCCCCCTCAAACCAGCCTCGGCTTTGTGGAGTTCGTAGCGCTCATGGCCGCTGCTATGTCTTTGGCGGCTTTGTCCATCGACGCGATGCTGCCCGCCCTTGGCGACATTGGCCGAGAGCTTGGCACCGTTCGCGAGAACGATGCTCAGCTTGTGGTTTCCCTGTTCCTTCTAGGCTTCGCGGTCGGTCAAGTGGCGTGGGGGCCGTTCGCGGACAGCTTTGGGCGTAAGTTCACCCTGCTGAGTGGGTTGGCGCTCTATCTGGTCGGTTCGTTTGTGTGCTTCCAAGCAGAGTCGTTTCCACTGATGCTCGCAGGACGCTTGATCCAAGGGCTGGGTGTTGCGAGCCCAAGGATTGTCTCGATCGCCATCATCCGCGATCAGTTTGAAGGTCGCCAAATGGCCCGGGTGATGTCCTTCATCATGGCGGTGTTTGTGATCGTACCGATCATTGCCCCTGCTTTTGGCCAAACCCTGCTCTTGTTTGGCTCGTGGCGTTTGCTTTTTGGAATCTTCGGTCTGTTCGCCATCGTCTTGGCCCTTTGGTTCTCCTTGCGCCAGCCCGAGACCTTGCCTGTGGACCGGCGCGTGCCTTTCTCCTTGCGCAACACTGTTCGCGGTATTGGTCACGTGCTGAGGGTCAAGAGTGCGTTCGCTTACACCATCGCTGCGGGATTGGTGTTCGGTTCGTTCATTGGCTACCTCAGTAGCGCGCAGCAGATCTTCCAAGTGCAGTACCAGCTAGGCAAGCTCTTTCCTGTCTACTTTGGCGTCCTGGCAGTTGCCATCGGCGTGGCCTCGATAGCGAATACCGGATTGGTGATCCGGCATGGCATGCGTCGGCTAGTCGGCTGGTCGCTCAGAGGAGTACTGGTGCTGTCATTGGGTTTCTTGGTGCTCGTGGTCCTTCCAGCCGACGGGCACCCGCCAGTTTGGGCCCTCATGGCGTACCTGTTGGTGGTGTTCTTTGGGATCGGGCTGCTCTTCGGCAACATGAACGCTCTTGCCATGGAGGAACTTGGTGACATTGCGGGGGTCGGAGCAGGCGTCGTGGGATCCTTGTCGATGCTCATTTCTATTGCTTGCGGCACGGCGGTCAGCCAGTCCTACAACGGCACGGTCTTGCCTCTGATTGTTGGCTTTGCCGTGTTGGCCGGCGCTGCTTTAGCCACGACGCGCTGGGCTGCAAGCTAGCGGAGCCACCGGATCCGGCGAGTGGCACGCTGAGTGTGTTGTGTTGTCGTGTCGGTCTTGCGTCAAGGATTGTCGGCTTGACTCAAGCACCTTGGGCTGGGATGCCGGGTGACCGACCCAGCGGCTGGTGATCCTGAGACCGAGCGGTCCTCTTTGCGCTGGCCTCGCCTGTCGAGGCTTAGCCGCGAAGGGTCTGCGGTGCGCACACACCTCGATCGCCACTCGAGTGCTGATCCAAAGTTCTGCCAGTAGACTCGTTCTGGCTTGCAAGCCAAGGCAGCCGACCGAAGGATCCGTTCAATGATCGCCGGATTGAGCTTGGTTGCGCACCGAACTCCCGGCGGAAGCTGGTCGAAAACTGACTGTGCGTGGAGAACCCCTGACGAGCAGCAACAGCCGATACCTTGTGGCCCGCAATCAACTGATCGAATCCGCGCCGAAGTCTTAGGGAGTTGCGGTATCCCTGGATCGTTTGTCCCGTTTGTTCGCGAAACAGGTGGCAAAGGTGGTGAGCTGAACACCCCGAGTTGTACGCAACTTCTTGCAGGCTTCTAGCCTCCTCAGGGGCTGAGGCTACGAATCGCAGAGCGGCTTCGACCGGAGGCCGAAGTCGTCGGGTAAAGCGCTGCGGAACCGGTTCTCGAGGCATCGTTACGGTTGTTGCCAGTTCCGAGAGAAGTCCCAAGGCCTCTTCCTCGATGGGTCCTGGGTTTCCCGCGTATGAGGACAACTGTTTGAACAGCAACCGTTGCCGCGAGAAGAGGTTGGTCGAGAGTGGAAGTACGGGGAGCCCGAACCTGAAGATCTCGCCGGCGCTGCGATCACCTCGAAACAAACGGTTAAGAACATCCTCGGAGGCAGACAGCCAGCAACAACGGTCTCCTTCCGCACTGATCTTTTCGCGCAGATATTGCTCGTCGGGATCATGAAAAGTCGCCGTGGTGGTGTCCACAACGGTTGGGCCTGATCTCGCGTAGTCGATCACTACTTCGGTTTCCGGAAACGCTACGACGTAGTGGCCGGGGGGAGCTGGCCTACAAAAGTCCGCTGCCTGTGGACTCGACTCGAACCGGCCTAGACGGATCGACCTGGAGGCGAAAATCGTCTGGGCGATCATTCGCTCTTTCGCTGAGTTTTCCAAGCGTTCCTCCTTTCCGATTCGGCTTCTTGCAGTTGCAGTTGCAGTTGCAGTTGCAGTTGCAGTTGCAGTTGCGGCTTCGGCTTCGGCTCAACGATGTGCTGCGAGGTGCCGAGGCTGAGCGGGATGAAGGGGTGAAGGGGTAAGGTGGTGAAGTGTGAAGTGGTGAAGAGGGTTGAAGTGTTTGGCGGTCAGAGAACTTGGCTCGGGTCGCTCCTTGAGGCCGCAAGACCGGCCGCCCCGGAACGTCAGCACCGGGGGCAAGCCCTTGGTGAACGCGAGCACTACTCAGGCTTGCTCTTGGTGATGCAATGTCATCACGTGGGAGTGGAAGGAGTGGAAATTGGGATCTGAGGTACCAGTTGGAACCTCAGATCCCCAAGGCACTATTTCCAGCCCAGGCGAACGCCTAGTCGGTAGATCCGTGGACTGACGTTGTCATTGAGGAAGAAGGCACGCGAGGTGTTGATCTCACGGACTCGAGACAACTCGGTACCTTCGTTGGTGACGTTGAACACGTCCATCCCGAAAGTGAAGTTCACGGCACTGGAGAGAGAGAACTCCTTCTCAATGCGCAGATCGACTGTCGCTAGGTCGTCGAGGCGGTAGTCATTGAAGTCGTCAACAACATTGACATCTCGAGTGAGACCATCACTAGTGAGGTTCGCATCGAAGATGTACGGCACTGGGTATCCCTCGCGCGCCTGGACTGACGCAGAGAGGTTGAAGCCCCAGGGTCGTGTCGGTGCAACTTGATACATGCCATTGAGGTTCGAGGTCCAGCTCGCTTGCAGAAACCTCTCGCCTTTACCTGAGCCGGTTGAGCGGGTCAGGTAGAGCTGGCCGTCAACATCGCCTCCGCCAGAAACGAGATTCGGGTCACTGTTGAACAGGTACTCGTCGTCGATCGACCATTCGGCTTCACCGTAGTTGACATAGCCGCGCAGCATCCATCTGTTCGACAGACGCTTGGTGAAGTTGACCGCCAAACCTTGGTAGTCACGCTCCCGCGATCCGTTTGTCAACATTGAGCCGCCGGTGAAGTCCAATCCACCAACTTCTGCAAACACTGGCACGTTGAACGTGCCCGCAGCACCTCCCGAGTTCGGATCGTCGAAGCTGCCAGTCAAGAAGCCGTCTGCGACGTAGTCGTTCCGATTCAAAGTGCGAACACTGCCGTCGGAGTTGCGCACTAGCTCGCGGGTCTCCAGAATGTCTGTGACATTGCGAACGGTGAACGTGGCGCCGACGACAAACTCTGGCAACAGTGCATGTTCCACTGCAAGGATCAGCTCTGAGGTGATTGGAGCATCAAGGTTCGGATCGTTGATGTCTGGTGAAACCAGCGAAGTCGGATCAGATGGGTCATAGCCAAACGCCCGATTAAATGTCAGCGCTTCTCCGTTCCACGGACTGGTGCCGTCTCCCGAGAAGATGAACCTCGCGTAGGCGTCGCCGGCTGGATTGGTCCTGTTGACGTTGCCAGATGCGAGTTGATCCGCGAACTGTGCGAACGAAGCCCGCAACAGGGTGTCTCGGTTCTTACCAAGCGCGTAGGTCGCCCCAATACGTGGCGTGAGCGTGGTCCAATCGAACTCGGCTCCGCTGCCTTGGTAGTTCAACGCAGGCAACACGTCCGGGAAGAGCGGGTTGGCTCCCACGTTGAACGCTTCGTTGGTGCCCGATTGGTCGTCGAAGCGCAGGCCAAGGTTCAGCGTCAGATTGCCAAAGGACAAGGTGTCCTGTACCCAAAGGGAGACGTACTCGAGGACGGACGGAGTAGCGATGCCCCGGTGCACCCAGAGTAGCCCGGTACCGCTGGCGGTGTATTGGGTGTAGATGTCGCCGCCGGGCCAGACAAAAGCCGACGACGATTCAAAGGTGCGCATGCGGCCCCCAATCTTTAGCTCGTGACTGGTCGCTCCGGTGTTAAAGAAGTAGGAACCGTCAACTTTGAACTCGTCGTTGGGGCTACTGGTAGATCCAGACAGGTAGTTGTTGGCCCAAACACCCGACTGAGTCAATACAGTCTGTGGTGCGTTGATTCCCGAACCACCTTTGGCTCCTAGCTGGAATCCGAAGTCGCCGAGTGAGTAGGTCCCCGTCACGAACAGGTTGGAGGAGAAGACATGAGTATCCTCGAACCGGTAGACCGCCGAGGGACCACGCTGGTTCCAAGTCGTGATGTCTGGGCGAGAGGTAGACGCTCCACGGCCGAACTTCTGCTTGTCACCGTTGTTCCAAGATGCAACTGCAGAGTTGGAAGGGCTGATCTGTGCATTAATCTTTAGCGATTGGTTCTCGAGGATGGTGTCATCAGCGGTTCCTGACGCCGCATTCTGCTGGACGTCGTTTTGGCCCCAGGAGCCCCACAACCAAAGGCGATCGCGCACCGCTGCGCCACCTGCCTCGAAACCCATGTCCTCGATCTCGCGGATCTGAGCGCCTGCAAAGCTATCGGTGCATGCCGGGTTGCTGTCGCCAACCAGGCACTGAACCCGGCTGCCATTTGCCCCTAGGTCAGCTGCCGTTAAGTTGGGTCGAGACTGCGCAGCCTTGCCGCCAAAGTAGCCGCCTGCTTTGGTGTTGTAGAACCGGGCCGAGCCACGGAACTCATTGGATCCGCGCTTGGTAACAAGGTTTACTGAAACACCAGCAGTGCTCTTGGTTACGTCGGTGCCACCGGTGGTGAACTGCATCTCGGCGAACTGGTCGAAATCGTAGTAAGTAGGTGATGCTCCGGTCGCCCGCATATCGGTGATCGAAACGCCATCAACCAGGAAGTCGTTCTGGCTGCTCGCGACTCCTTGTGCACGGAATACCGATTGTTGGCCGGATTCGTTGCCACCGACATTCTGGCGATCAACTAGCACCCCGGGAGTTTGGTTGAGAATGGCCCAAGGGTCCCGAGCGGTGGGGATCTTCTCAAGTTCCGTTTGAGTGATCTGTGCACCTTGGGAGAGCTTCCGCTCATCCAGCAACGGGCTCTCGGACGTGACGGTAATGGTCTCTTCAATCGAGGGACTCAGTTCGAGGTTGATGGTGGTGTTTCGCCCGATGCTGACGCTTACTTCTGAGTACTCGACCGGGCCGAATCCATCCAACGAGGCCCGTAGAGAGTAGACGCCGGGATCAATGCCAAGGAATCGATACTGACCTTGGTCATTGGTGATGAGGTTCTTTGCGGGGCTAGTCTGAAGTGTCATCGTGACACCCGGGAGTAAGGTGCCATCAGCGCTAGTCACGGTGCCGAACACGTTGCCTGTTACTGATTGCCCGGAAGCGGAAGAGGCAATGAGCAAAAGGGTCGCGACCACTAGGGTCGCACGAAAGAATAGGTTTCTATTCACGAGGCCTCCTTCTCTCAAATTTTCAATGAGATCAAGACCGGGCGCTTTGGAGGATCTTGACGGCCCGGGAGTTCAAGTGCTCGATGTTGAGCGCAGACAGGCACTGCAAAGCGGATGCCACCCTGCCGGGTTTCGGTCTAGGCCTCTGTCAGAAGGACGCCTCCGCGGCGTCGCACTCGATGGTGCAACGCTCAGAGCGGGGCTTGATCGCTCATCGTTCAAGGCACGGGATCCCGGATTTCGGCTTTTTGAAGTTTGCAAAATGGTGATTCGCAGGATTTGGCAAGGTTCTCCAAAAACTTGAGGCTGGCCGCGAACGACAGCGTGCGGCGACGGCTCGGTCGCGGACGCTTCGGTGGCGAACTGATCTGCGGAGTCACGTTGGTCTCATACGAGGAGCACTTCGTCTCCGATCGTCGAGACTGACCTCGGGGGGAATATACTGACCTCACGATCGATGACAGACGGAGGGGGAATGAACACGGTTTCCGGCGACAGCAACGAAGTGCCCTTAGGGGCCCGCGGCGCGGCGCGCCACTTCACGGCCGCAGCTTTCTGGCCCTCACTTGCTGAGGGGAGAATTCCAGGACGCCTGAGCTTTGACGCTCGTGAAGCCAGGTTCAGCTCTGAGCACGGCGACTGTGCACTGGACCTCGCGGCTGTGGAACTGCGGCTTGGTGGTGCCAACGACCGCCTAGTCTTTCTCAGCGATCCCAAGGATCCAGCATCCACGGTGTTCACCGCCGACATGACAGTTCTCGATGAACCTGCGTTGCTGAAGGATCAGCGGTTGGCCGAAGCCGTTTCCCAACTACGTCGCAAGCGAAGTTGGCAGCGGGCGTTGCTGTTGGCGGTTCCGGTTGGGTTGGTGTTGCTTGTGCTGGGTCTATGGTTCTCGCGTGACGCGATCGTGAACGTGGTGGTGCGGCGGATTCCGCCTTCGGTGGAAGTGCGCGTTGGTGACCTCGCAGCGGGCCAGCTCATTGCTCCACAGCAGATTCATGACGCTCAACTCCAAGATCTCCTTGAGCAGTTGGTGGCGTCTTTGGAGGCGGTCGCTTCTGATCAGTACCAGTACACGTTTGCGCTGGTTGAAGATTCCTCAATCAATGCTTTCGCCTTGCCTGGTGGCAGGGCCGCATTGCACACGGGTTTGATCCTCGAGGCCACTTCCCTCAGCGAGATCCAGGGCGTGCTTGCGCACGAAATGGCGCATGTGCAGCAACGTCATAGTTTGCGCAACATGGCGAGTTCCGCCGGCTTGTTCCTGGTTGTTCAAACAGTCTTGGGAGACCTGAGTGGACTGCTCGCGGTTGCAGCAGACGGAGGGCTGAGCCTGGCCACCCTAAGGTTCTCCAGAGACTTCGAGCGAGAGGCAGACGACATTGGTCTAGACCTGCTGCAAGCCGCCAACATCGATCCTTGGGGCCTACCTCTGTTCCTCGAGAAACTCCAGGCCTCGCACGAGGACGCGGGCGGCGCCGTCACGGTGATCTCAGAGACTCTAGACTTTCTTAGCACCCATCCGGCCTCGCAAGAGCGCATTGATCGTCTCGAGCAGCGCTTGGCGGAGATGGCAGTTGAACCCAGGCGCGTTGGTTCTGGGCAAGTTGAGCTGGTCGCGTTCCAAACGGCCCTACGCCAATACCTTGGTTCAGAACAGACTGCAAACGCCGACGAGGTCGACTAGAGAGATCTTGCGGAGAGTGGCCGGTTCTGGCCCTCGTTTTCGTATCGCTTATCGGGGATCCCAGTAGTTCAAGCTTCACGGTTCTGAGATCACACAGTCTCAGAGACAAGGGTTCGGTGCACACAGGTGCCGATCCTGCCTCGTTCAGACAGCGGCGATTGCAATGGAAAGAAAGAGAGCTATCCAGATGAAGACGGACAAATGAAGGGCGGGCAAATGCAGGGCGGCCAAATGCAGGTGAAGAGATGAAGGCGGAAATCCTGGGCGGCCCCACGTTCGCCCACATTCACGCGACCCTGGAACCCGGCGAAGAGATCCTCGCTGAGTCAGACGCAATGTCCAGCATGGCGGCGGAGCTTGATCTGGATGCCAAGTTCAATGGCGGACTATTCGCCGGCCTCGCTAAGAAGTTCCTTGGCGGAGAGTCACTGTTCATCAATCACTACAAGAACAACACAGACCGGCCGCTCACGCTGACCTTGGTTCAAGGCACCCCTGGCGATACCCGTTCAATCGATCTCGATGGCGGGCGAATCTGCCTGCAACCGGGCGCCTACATCGCATCAACGCCGGGCATCAAGCTCGGGTTGCGATGGGCGGGATTCGCCTCGTTCATCGGTCGCGAGGGTTTGTTTAAGTTGGAACTGAGCGGCAAAGGCACGGTTTGGTACGGAGCCTACGGCGCCTTGGTCGATCACGATGTGCAGGGCGAATACATCGTCGACACTGGCCACCTAGTGGCCTACGACCCGAGCATGCGACTGAAGGTGCAACTGGCCGGCGGTTTGTTCGGCAGCCTCTTTGGCGGCGAAGGTTTGGTCACGCGGGTCGAAGGCAACGGCAAGATCACACTGCAAAGCCGGAGCCTGAGTGGTCTCGCGGGCTGGCTCAACTCGAAAATCTAAGGAGCTGGCAATGGAGATCGCAATTCAGCATGGACCTGGTAACGCTGCTGCCAAGGTGCAGCTAGGTCCAGGAGAAAGTTGCACGGCGGAGGGCGGAGCGATGATCGCCATGAGCGGTGACATGGCCATCGAAACCACCACGCACAAGAAGGGAAGCGGCGGCATTGGCAAAGCGCTCAAACGCATGCTCTCAGGCGAGTCGTTCTTCCTCAATCACTTTACGGCAGGCGCCAACGGCGGTGAGCTTTGGTTAGCGACGACGCTTGCCGGCGACATGATGCAGACCGAGTTGAACCAGGAAAACCTTGTGGTTCAAGGCGGCAGTTTTGTTGCCTGTGACCCCAGAGTGAACATCGACATGGGCTTTCAAGGGTTCAAGAGTTTGGTTGCAAAGGAAGGCATATTCTGGCTGCATCTCAATGGCTCCGGCAAGGTCATTGTCAACTCGTACGGTGCCATCTATCCCGTGGAGGTGGATGGCGAGTACATCGTTGACACTGGCCACATCGTTGCCTTCAACGACACTCTTGGTTTCAAGCTAAGCAAGGCGGGCAAGAGTTGGATGTCGTCGTTCCTAGGGGGCGAGGGCTTCGTTTGCCGCTTCGCGGGCAAGGGTACCGTTTGGTGCCAATCTCACAACAGCACATCGTTTGGGCGGGCACTCGGCCCAATGCTCAGGCCCCGGTAAGGACAGCAAGATCATGAACAACGAGACTCCTGCACACGTCCCAACCCCCAGCCCAACGATGCCCAGTCCGCCCACGCCCAGTCCTGGAAAGAAAGGGTTCGACTTTCACATCGACGGCCAGCCCGACTTTGCGCTGCTGACGGTGAACCTGCCTGCCAACGAGACGTTGAAGGTTGAAGCTTCCGCAATGGCCAGCATGGATACCAACATGGTGATGAAGACCAAAATGCGCGGCGGTCTGGGGCGCTTGGTCACAAGAGAGTCGATCTTCATCAACGAGTTCACTGCCGGCGGCGGTCCGGCAGAAATGAAAATCGCACCCGGTGCACCAGGTGATCTCAGTCACGTGCATCTCGACGGCAACACCATCTTTCTGCAGAACTCAGCGTTTGTCGCGAGCGGAATGGACGTCGCGGTTGAAACGAAGTGGCAGGGTATCAAGAAGGGGTTCTTTTCCGGTGAGTCTCTGTTTCTCATCCGATGCTCCGGCCACGGCGACCTGTGGTTCAACACCTATGGCGCCTTGATCGAGATGGACGTCACCGACGACTATGTCGTCGACACCGGCTACATCGTCGCGTTCACGGAGGGGCTTAGTTATGACGTGACTCGAGTCGGCGGCTACAAGTCCCTGTTCCTTTCTGGTGAGGGGCTCGTGTGTCGCTTCAGGGGCGAGGGCAAGGTGTGGATCCAAACCCGACAAGTTCCGGCACTCAGAAGTTGGGTGTGGCCGTTTAGGCGTGCCAAGAAGAAGGGGTAGACCGGGTAGACCAAAAGGTATGGCTCCCGTTCTCCGTTCCCTAGATGCGCGTCGCAAGAGCTGCCGGCGGAATGACTGTCAAGTGAGTACGACGGTCGACCGACCCCTCCGATCCCGAGAACTCTGGATCGGCGGGTGTCAGGACAGTCGCCGCAAGCCCTAGGCAGAACAATTGCTGCAGCCGGGCGGGGTCCTCCTTCTGCTGGTCTGCAGCCCTTGCCCGCCCCTTGTCGGCACACGTAGTTCACAATAGACCCTAGTTTCGATCCAACTCTATTGCCCCGGCGCTGTCCTCAAACCGAACGCAACTCCGACGACGGCCAGAAGCGCGATCATGGAGAGCAACCCGAGCCGGCTCACTGCTGGAACGGCGAGCGCGGCCGGTAGCTCACCCTGCCTCGAGCGCAACACGAACGGCGGCGTGAACTCTGAACCGATGTCATCGGCAGCCAGCACTACCGGGGTCCAACCCGAGCCCCCGCCTCCTCGTGGCCCCATGTACTCGACGCACTCTCCCGACTTACCCAGCGAGGAACCCACTGCGACCGTGGGCTGTGGCGCACCCACCGGAACCCAGAGGCCAATACCGTTGGTGGAGAAACCGGCCACCCCTGCGTACTCGATCTCCTGAACGTAGGCCTGGCCTGCACACACGGAGCCTTCGAACCACACCGTTAGGGCACTCTCAAGGCCTTGTTGATTGAAAACAAGAATGCCCGCGGATCCATCAGGCGCGAGCACGGAAACCGCGAGCGAATAATCGCGCCGCTCGATGAGCGTGCCTACCACTCGTCCAACGCTGTCTACCAGCTCTAGGTCCCCACCAGGACTCAGCTGGGCTCGAGACGAATCTGAACTTGTTAGAAGTAGTAGCACCATCGCCACTGTCGCAAGTCTCATGTGCACCTTCTCCTACCGGTTGGATGATTGTCAATTGCTCCCAGCAGGCTAACGCAAGGCTAGAACAATCGATGAACTAGATGGCGCTCAGGGGGAGCCGAGCGGGGCAGAGCGTTGTTCAGCAAGTAGTCCGGTTGGCCGGTACAGCGATGCGCTTGATACCCGCTTGAGGCTCGTATGGCCAATGGGGCAGAGTCGTCCGCCTAGAACGTTCGTGTGCCAGCTCTACTCGCGATCGGCGACGGCCTCGAGCATCGTCAGCCCGCGGATCGCTTTCGTTCTGAGCACATAGCGGCCTGCTGCGGCCGCCGCGTCGTTGTAGGCGCGGACGAAATCGAACGGGTTGCCAACGTTGGCAACCATCCGCTCGGCGCCGCCATTGTCGTTGATCACGGTGGCCATGTAGTACCCGACCGGATGACCGCCCATGATCAGGGCGCCGCGGAGCTGTTCACCGAGTTGTTCGGCGTCGGTTGGGTCGGCGGCGTAGGCCGCTAGCAGGCCGTCGACTTCGGCGAGGCGCTGTTCGGCGACGGTGTACTCGCCCTTGAGGCGGTCGGTCATCATCCTCAGGGCAACGTCGACGCTGTTGTCGCCCCAGTCGTCGATAGCGAACAGGGCGTGCTTGTCGATCATGTCGGCGATGCCCTCGGCCTGCAGGTTGTTGAGAGCTATGAGTAGCTCTGCTTCGGGTGCATCGCCGTCCCAGTCGCCCTGGATGCCGTTTCGGATGACGTGATGGGCTTCGTGAGCGACGAGTCCTTCGAACACGTCAGGTCGTTCGTAGGCGAGCAGCAGGTCCATCACGATGCGGTCGTAGCCGCGCGCGTCGGGCTGGTAGATAACGAACGAGATCTGTGGTGGTCCGTAGCGATCGATGGAGCCTGCGGGAAGCCACGTTCCGGCACTCAGGAGCGATTCCCCGATCAAGGAGCGTTCCTGCAGTTCCTTCTGGAGGGCCGTGAGTTCGCCGCGTCGCTCGAAGGCGCGGCGCAGGTGAGCAATGAAAATGCCCATGGCCGGTTGCGCTGCGATCAGTTCGTCGGCTTCCGCGCTGCGTTCTGGGTGCAGCGCCAGGGGTAGCAACCTGGCGAGGAAACGGTCGGCGTTTTCGCGTGCTTGCAGACTGCCGTAGCCGGGCGTCTCGTACATGGCGGCCCAATCGACCTCGTTCGGGGTCTCGCCGGCGGCCAAGATCTCGGCGACGTTCCAGAAGGGGTCGAGTCCGGAGTAGTCGGCCTGCTGGGCGCCTGCGGGGCAACCGGCAGTGATGGCACCGACAATGCAGGCGACACAGAGCCCGAGCCCTACCCTTACCCACAAGCTACGATGCCACTGTTCGCCCAAGCAGATCTTCCTTCTCAGTTGTGGTGGTTTCTGGGAGTGCTCCTGACCGCCTCCGGTAAGCAGGAAGCGGTGGGCCACAGTTTGTCAACGATCACCGGCAATGCCACGGTTGCGCATCGGTAAGTCACCCACACCTAGGCCCACTTCCCGAAGCCTTGGTTGCACAGAACGACCAGCCTTGGAGGAAGGACGCATGGGAGGGGCAGCTCGGGGAGCGGCCACAGAGCGAACCGTTGCACAGGATTGCGAAGGCTCGGCAGCTGCGCACTGCCCGGAGAAGGAAGCGGTCAGCGCGTCTTTCGCCTGCTCTGGTGCTGAGGTCCGTACCGGCGTTGGCAGTGAGTGAGGAGAGGAGGCCTGCTCAGAACTTGGCGCTCACGGTCCATCTTGAGTGGGTGTTGGTGTCGAAGCTGGTGGGTTCTGGGAACCTCTTCGCTCGAAATGGTGCCTGGATTGAGGTGAACATTTCTGAGAACTGGTCGGTTCGGCTGTCCTGCCGACACTGACGATAGCTTGCTCGCGTACTCTGCAGGGAGCGCTCAGTGCAGCGGCGCGAGACTTCAAACTCAAGACGGAAGGTGTTTTCAACAATGAGAGACAACAGGATCGCTGAGGAGCCCAGCCAGAGGATCGCTGAGGAGCCCAGCCAGGAGGACTCGAAGTGCCTTTGGGAGTTCGGTGACTTCTCGTTTCGGACTCGACCGTTTCGGCTGACGAAGGCGGGCGGCCTGATCGCGCTTCGACCGCAAACGGCTGAGCTGCTTGAACTACTCGTCCGCAACGAAGGCAGGTGTATAGACCGAGACATCATTCGGGAGAACCTGTGGGACGCCGAGACCTTTGTCGATTTTGAGCACAGCATCAACTTCGCCGTGCGCGACCTGCGAAAAGTGCTTGGTGACTCAGCGAAGGCTCCCCGCTTCATTGAGACTGTTCCTCGCAGAGGCTATCGATTCGTTTCCAACACGACTCAAGAGAGCGCTGGCTGGTCACTCAACCGAATCTGGGCGCCTGCGAGACGCCCACTTGCCGCCGTTGCTTTAGTCATGTCCACCCTGTTCACGGCCGGCCTGCTCTTCGGAGAGAACCTCTCCGGCCCTCGCTCGCCGCTGACCGAGTCCCCGGCTGATCTCACGGGTGCATGGGTCGGGACGGCTGATCTCGGCGGCGGCAAGACCCTCGTGCAACTGGACGTTGAGGCTGGCGTCGGTAGCATTGAGGCCTTCGGAGGAGCGCCTCTTAAGTTCGACGGTCGCTTCTTGAAGACGCCGGTACACACAAGCCTCACCGAGGGGTCGGGCTTCCGTATGGAGTTCGTAGTCAGAGAGGAACGGCTGGCGTTCGAGGGTTCGATTGTCGGTGACATTCTGAGTGGCTCAGGGGAGCAAGATGGCGGCGAGATCCGGGCTTTGCGCATGGCCGACCCGGAGACCCTCGATCTGAGCGACTTGGTGGGTGTTTACCAAAGTGAAAGCCGCCGGCTAGCTGTGACCTGGCGAGAGTATGGCGGCTTGCGAGCGATCGACTTGGACACGGGAGAGGCAGAGTCCCTGTTTCCAGTGAGCCCTCGGGCCTTCCTAAGTGAAGAGCAAGTGACCAAGCAAGACGCCTCGGAGCCTTGGTTTCGCTTTCCGGTAGACCGGGCTGGCCAAGTGGTTGCACTCGAGCGAGGCGACTGGCGCAGTCCTGAAACTTTGTATCGAGAAGATGCTGTCGTTCAGGAGCAATTGGACTTCCGGTCCGACGGCGTCAAGCTGTCAGGAACACTTCTAACCCCGATGACTGGCGTTGATCTGCCCGCTGTTGTGCTGGTTCACGGGTCTGGGCCGATCTATAGGACGGCTCTGTTGCAACGTGCGCTGTGGTTTGTTGAATCCGGGTTTGCTGCCTTCATCTATGACAAGCGAGGTACCGGTACTTCCGATGGAGACCGCCGGGACGATCATTTTCCCACTCTGGTGGGCGACATTCGTGCCGCAGTAGAGGCAACAAGATCTCATCCGAGCGTTGATGCGAGTCGCGTCGGTTTGCAGGGCCATAGCCAGGCTGGGTATCTCATTCCGATCGTCGCTGCGGATGATCCAGCGATCGCCTTTGCGATCGTGGTCAACGGTGGCGGCATTGGTCCTGCGGAACAGTCCATGTTTGACAAGGCCAATGATTTGGAGCGTGCCGGTTTCAATGGAGCCGAGAAAGGTCGAGCACTTCAGTTCATGGCGAAGTTCTTTGCGTACTTTCGTGATCGAGAGGGGGAGCGAGCCTCTCTCGAGAGAGACTACTTGGCCGCGAAACAGGAGGCCTGGTTTGGCGAAACCGATCTTCCCGACTTACCTGGTATTCCATCGTGGGACAATCCGCCGGCGGAGATGATCGCGTTTGCTGAAGAGCTTCGATTCGGCCCCGTTGGGTTTCAGGAGAAGATGAAGCAGCCTGTGCTTGTGCTGCTCGGCGCTCAAGATGAAACCGTCCCTGCCAAAGTCATCGCCGAATCGTGGACAACCTCGCTGATCGCTGCCGACAATAGCGACTTCAAGATAGTCACGATCCCGGACGCGAACCACGGAATGCGTCTGGTGCGAGGAGCGAACGAAGGGCTACTCAGTCCGAACTACAAGCAGACTCAGGCGTCTTGGCTGGAGCAGTTGTTTCAGTAGACCGCAGGATCGTCGACACCATCGTTTCGCGGCACATCTTTGAAGTTCTCCTTTTGAGGCTCACCACGTACGAAACGGGTTAGGCGTCTCTTGGTGATCAGTCAATACAAGAAGGAGCAAATCGCACCGTAGTGCGGAATCGCTCGTCGCTCGTCGAAGGAGCTACCTTGTCAGGAGGACCAGCAACGCTCGAGCTCGACCCCGGCTCGGAACTGCTCCAGAGCAGCACCGTACCGAGGTCCTGCGCGTACCGAGGTCCTGTGTACAAACCCTACTGAGCCGATCAGCGGTTCGAGCAGCTCTTAGAGAGGATGAGACATTCTAGAGACTGAGCACCTCATCTCAGGTTCGGTTCTTTGCCTTACTGATGGCAAGACTCAGGACGATCGGTGTCAGCTGAAATGCCGGGGTCAAGGCTCGTCGTCGCGATGATGCAAGCAGCGGCCAGAACGCTCAGACCTTTGTGGTTTCCAACTGCACCCCTGCCCAAAGCCGACGACGCATTCTCCGGGTTGCTTCGAGTGCCGTGCCGCCGAGCTTGGTCACGAAGAACGTGCGGCGAGACCGGCCCTCGACTTCTTGCCGGGAAGACGCAACCAGTTTCTTGGCTTCCAGTCGATCGAGCGTGGCGTATACCGCGCCAATGGAAACGGCTCGCTCGGTCAGTGTCTCGAGTTCGCGTCGTACCGGCATGCCGTAGGCGTGCTCGACCCGAAGCACCGCTAAGAGGACATGCTCCTCAAATGTGCCGAGGGGCGAGAAGGTGTTCTTGGTATTTGGCATGGTCATCGACGAGTTACCAGAGGTTGGGGATAGTGGGCAAACCTCTACTTGCGAAGCAGGCTCGCCGGATCAGTGCGACCTGCTTTCCATGCAGGGATGAAAGCAGCCACGAGCCCGCTGCACGCGAGGACGGTGGCAGCAACTAGCAATGTGCCCCGGTCGAAGGCATCAGTACCGTACAGGATGTTCGAGAGCAGCTGCGATGCCATCCGGGTAGCGGCTAGGCCGAGCATCAAGCCGATAATAATTAGCGCCGCCCCTCGCCTCACCACGTGTCGCAAGACCGCCAAAGGTTCAAGCCCAAGTGCCATGCGCAAGCTCCATTCTTGCCTCCGCTGGGTCACAAAGTGGTTGATGACCCCATAGATACCGATCATGCCGAGCACCAACGCAAGTGCGCCCAACAAGATGAGTAGTCCGGTCAGTTGAGGAGTTGCGCCCATGGCTTCAGTGTGTACCTGTTCCATGGTGGTGGTGCGATCAACTGCAACCTGAGGTTCCACGCGTTCGATCGTGCTGCGGAGCAGTGGCAGTACAGCATTCATAGAAGCTCCGGTGCTTGCGCGAACGACGAAGCTGTGTCCCTGCGGGGTGAAGCCGACGTCTCGATAGTGCAGGTACCGTGTGGGTGACGCGGCGTCGGTGAGCTTGCCGACGGCTTCGTTCTCCACTACACCAACGACGCGTGCCCAACCATCGCGCATGCCGTGAGAGATGCGCTGGCCTAGAGGGTCGACATCTGGGAAGAAGCGATCCGCCAACGCCTGGTTGATCACAGTCACCGCTTGCCCGGTTCCCGCGTCGGTGGCGAGCAGGCCGCGGCCTGAGACCAGGCTTATCCCCATCACGTCAAAGTAGTCCTCCGTCACCATGCGGAAGTAAGTCGTGGCGCCCTCGTGACCCGCGACATTCTCAATGTCAAAGCTGGTAGACCACCCGCCGCCAGACAAGGGCAACACTTGCACGGCGGCAGCGGCCTCCACTCCTGGAAGGTGCAGCAGTGCTTGCTGCAGTCGCCCGATCGTTTCCAACCGTCGGTCACCGCCTTCGCTTGCAGGCGCGTTGACCGAGACCACGGCTACGCCCGAGGTTTCGATGCCGGTGTCGATCTGTCGGAGATTAGAAGCGCTTTGCAGCAGCAGTCCAGCGACCGCAACCAGCAGTGCTGCGACTGCGATCTCGGCGACCACTAGTCCCCCCTCCATTTTGCCGCCCCGTCCACCGAGGCTGCCACGTCCGCTGCCAGTGAGCGCTAGACCGGCACTGCCGCGCCACAAAGCGATCACCGGCACCAGGGAAATCACCAGAGACGTCACTAAGGAGAGACCGATGGCGATCGCAGGCAACTGGATCGCAAGGGGCAATCCGCTAGCTCCAGCATTCGCTGAGGACAGCAGAGAGACGCTGCCGATGGTGTCGGCGAGCGGACCCAAGGGCATCGCGCTGACCAGAACCTGGAAGACCACCAAGGCAAAACCTGCAGCGACGGTGCCAGCAGCGAAGCCCAGCAATAGCGCCTCCAGGATGAACTGTCGTGCCAACCTCGATCGAGGAGCGCCGAGCGCATAGCGGACTCGCAATTCCTCGGCCCGGGTGCCGAGTTGGCCCAGCATGAGGGCGGCCACGTTGGCTGCCGCCATCAAGAGAATCGCGATCATCGCGATCTGAGTTGCGAACAACGTACCCCTGGCAGAGCCCAGCAGCTCCTCTCGGAGCGGGATGGCAAAAGAGTGCTTGGTCTTATCCCACTGCGCGGGGTATTCGAAATGCTCCGCTAGCCTGGCGGCGATCTGTTGAGTGTGCGTGTTCAGGGCCACTGCGTCGAGGGGCCCTTGGGAACGTCCTACCAATGCGTAGTTGCCGCTGCGGTTGTTGGGGTCAAGAGCGGTCGTCATCCATAGATCGATCTTCGGTTCCGGGAAGTAGAAGCCTTCCGGCATGATGCCTACAACCTCGCGACTCTCGCCGTCGATCTTGAGAAAGCTTCCCAAGACGCCCTGGCCTCCCCCTAGCTCCTGCCAAAGGCGGTAGCTCAGAACCAGCACTGGCGGCAGCCCTTGATGAAGGTCTTCACTAGCCCTAAACGTTCTGCCACGGGCCGGCTGCACGCCCAACACTTCGAACAACTCAGTGGAGCTTGCGATGCCTTGGATCATCTTTGCCGGCGCCTCACCCTGCCTGAGAGCCAGGGGTTCTTCGCGGTAGGTGGCGACGGCTTCAAACCCCGGATAGTCGGGCCGCAACGCTACATGCTCGGCTTCTGACCAGTCGAATGGCGCCCAGAAACCAAAGAGCGTGGACTCGTCGGGATAGGGCAAAGGCTTGACCAAGAACGCAGAGAGAATGACGGTAGCTGCGGCAGTGCCGCCAATTCCGAGAGCTAGGGTTAGCACCCAAAGAGAGGCATAGAGCGGGCGCGACCGGAGGCGGAGAAGGGCATAGCGAGTGTCAATGATCCAGCGTTCCATGCGCGGGCCTCCTGGTTGATATCGACTGGAATTCGGCTCGAAGCCGGTGGTGCCACGCCAGGCGGTCCGCCGAAGGAGCGGCACGATGGAATGGAGAATCTGGTGCGCCAACCAGGCGGATGCATCAGCGTGGCTTTTGCCCCGCCGGGCGTGAAACTCATCACCGAGATCTGCTAGGACCTCGTCCTTTTCTGCGGAGGGAAGCAGCAAGGAGAACGGTCGCGCCCAGAGAGGGAGTTTGGGAGGAGTGGCCATTTGCGGAGGTACGGAGAGATCGCGCAGTTGTTTCTACATTGTAGAATTAACATAGATCAGCGGGTCCAGACACACCCCGAAAGATCGGAGTGCACTCACTTCAACCTAGAAGAAGTCCTGCGCGAGCCTCTTTGGGAGCAGCCTCCCGATGCGCAGGACCCTTGCTACAGAGTTGCGATCAAGGACTCAACGATCGTTGGACTCGCGAGCCATACCCTTCCGTAGCCAAAGGTCCGAATGGCTTTGATCCACGCTACCTACCAATGCCCGCGTGCCGAGGGCATTGACCCAAAGATTGCCGGGATAGAGCTCGCCAATCGTCGAGCCATCGTCGAGGCGGACGAGGTTCTCGATCTCACCAGTCTTCGGATCCAGCCTGCTCATCCACATCGCTCCTGAGTCGGTCAGGTGATTGAAGTAGATGACTTCACCATCACGATCGGGTTCACGATTCACGGTCCATTCAGTCGGGGCGATCGGGTTGAACCCACCCAAAATGAGTGTGGCTTCTGAGTCCGCAGCTTCTTGGCGCCACAAGCCCCTGGAGTCGCCACCGACGAACCAGATCCCTAGTCCGTCATGGGCCGGACGCGCGGCTACTGCGCCGATAGTAGTCCAGCGTTCGACCATGCCAGTCTCTAACGAGGCTGAATACGCCTCCCAGTCGCCCGTACGATTTGACGAGAAGTAGAGCTCGCCCCCGTTCGCGCTGTATCGAGGATCGCGCTCGTCGGAGGCATCCGTGACAACCCACCGCACCGC
The DNA here is from genome assembly GCA_029263415.1 of Acidobacteriota bacterium. Lineage (GTDB taxonomy): Bacteria > Acidobacteriota > Thermoanaerobaculia > Multivoradales > Multivoraceae > JAJCXN01. The sequence continues at coordinate 143,350 of JAJCXN010000015.1, read as the reverse complement.
CTTGCTGTTCACCTCAACCGTGGCAATGTCGATGCTCTGCGTACCTACGACTGCTACTGCTATGGCCCCGCCATCAGGGCGCCATACGGGGCCACTGGCAATTCGGCCGTCAAGCGTTGTTAGCGGGTAGTGCTCCGCTCCAGCCCGTAGCCAAACCTCCTGGCTACCCTCGCGGTTGGAGAGAAAGGCCAGCAGAGTGCCATCAGGGGACGGTGACCCACTCCAATCCCAGAGAGTGGATTGAACCTCCGGATGAGCTGATGAGCCGTCCAGATCGAGCATCCAGATGTTGATTTCACTCTTCCATTCTTCGTAGATCAGTTCATCACCTCTGGCCACCGGGTTTGAGGCATTCATGCCGATCGTGCGGGTCGGTTGGGGCACTCCACCGTTCGCAGGGACCTGCCACAAGACCGATTCTCCAGTTCGCCTCCAGCCAAATATCAGGTCCTGGTCATCCTCACTCCAGGTGACACCGCTGATGGGGTAATTGCCGGTGGTCACCTGCCGAGAGACGCCAGTCTCAAGATCGAGCACGTAGAGGTCTCCCGCCTCAAGACTCCTTCTTCGTACAACCGCTAGTCGTCGACCGTCCCTTGAGCGTGCGAAATCAACGTCACCTTCGAACTGAGACGGGGGGTCGGAAATTGAGTGCATTGCGACCACACCGTCTGCGCTCAACTCAACTTCGTAGATTCTGATCGGACCGGTGGGAACTTCGCGGCGGGTGACCAAGAGCCGATCCTCGCTGTGCCAACCCACCGCGCGGCAACAATCCGAGGGGTCGCGCTTCGCCCCGCAGTCCAGATCCAGCGGCTGCTCAATGCCCGTCGCCACGTGGACAATCCCAAAACCGCAGTCGTCGCCTTGCATGCGCACGAATGCAACCTTGGCGCCTGAGGGCGATAGCGCTGGCGACATCTCGTGTGCCGCGGTCGCGGTCATCCGCTGAGGGCGACCATCGTCCAGCGTTCGCGTCCAAAGGTCCCATTGATTGGGTGAGTCGCCTTCTTTTTGGAAATTCGTGAAGACCACTCTTCGGGACTGAGCGTGGAGGTCTGGTTGCGTTTCGTAGCCAGGCAATGATGTGACGGGTTCGAAGTCGAAGCGCGGATCTTTGACATCGAGGGGTTTGCGCGCGTCATGATTGACCAGAGACCAGGCCACGAGGAGGACCGAGAGAATCCCCAGGAGCGCCAGCACTCGAACACCTTTGTTTTGGCGCGAGTTCGCAAGCGGACGGACTAGGTCTTCATCGTCGGTGCACCATTCGACTGGAGCTGTCAGCCGGTAGCCCCGCTTCGCGACGGTTTCCAGTAGGTCCGGTCGCGGGCCGAGCGCGCGCCGTAGTTTCCAAATGGCTCGATGGATGGCGTCATCCGAGACATGGGCATCCCATAGCGCCTCGCGGAGGCTCTCGCGCGACACCGTACTGGGCTGGCTGCTCGCGAGGAAAACCAGGATCTCCATCACGCGGGGCTCAACCTTTTGCTCGACGCCGCCCACCTCGATGGCCAGCCGGTTGGGCCACACGTGAAGATCAGCGATGCGGAAGTTCTTTGAAGTGTTGTCCCTGTTCATGTCGCATGCAGCCTTGCTTGGCCACCGTGGGGCCGTGTTCTCTGGTTGTTCATCCTACGTTGCCTCCCAGCCCTTGCTACCGGTGATACGTCGTTGGTCAACGAACGGTCAGCCAATAGTCAGCCAATAGTCCTGGGACCCCGTTGACGAGCAAACGTAGCCTGCCACTCGCCGCCCTTAAGCCGTCGCACCCAAGCGGTCGGCTGAGTCGCGATAGATCGGAAGAACACTCTCTCGAAAGGTTGGTTGATGAAACTCAATAGAGACCTGCTTGGACTCATCGCTCTTGCCGTCTTGTTGTCGCTACCCTGTAGCTCCCTGCTGGCTGAACCAGCCGCATATCACCGCCCGGTGTTCCTCCCGGGCGGCCATTCATTTGTAGTCATGAGAACCACGGAGGATGGCGACTGGGAGCTGTTCCTTGCAGATCTAGGAGGCACACTGGGGCGCCGACTCACCTGGCATGACGGGTGGGATGGATACGCTGCTCGCTCTGCGGATGGATCGCGCATCGTCTTCGACCGATCCGACGAAGAATACGGCGGCTTGTATTCGATGGATCTGGTCACGGGTGAGGGGGACTGGCTGCTACGCAGCGACGGCCCGGACGTAGGCGGAAGCGCCTTTGCTCCCGATGACCAATCCATCGTCTTCGTTAGCAAGAGCGACGACAAGCGGGACATCTATCGTTTGTGGTTCAAGGATGGACGACGCGAACAGATCACCAGTAGTCCTCTAAGCGAAGCCGATCCGGTGTTCTCGCCCGCCGGAGACACCCTGGCCTACTCGGTACGAATCGACGACGAGTTGAGCGCGCTGGAAGTCCTGGATCTTGCGTCGGGCACTGTTCGCAGGATTCTCACATTGAGGGGCAACGCATACGGACTCGCATGGGGACCGAAAGGATCCGTGCTCTACTTCAACGCAGACTCCGATGGCGACCAAGAGCTGTTCCAACTGACGATGGGTGGCGAAGCGGCGGTTCAACTCACATCGAACGAGGAAGCGGATCACCTTCCGTCCGTATCACCTGACGGACGCAGTCTGCTTTTCACATCGCAACGTGAAGGTCCCGAAGCAGTGTTCGTGCTTGACCTCGAGTCTGGCCAACAAAGGCGCCTGGACCTGATCACGCAGACTGAGATCGACGCCCCAGTGACGGCATTCGTCAACGTGCGCGTGCTCACCATGGCCGGCATGAGTTCTATTGATGATGGCGTTGTGCTGGTGCGAGCCGGAAAGATCCTAGGTGTCGGCCCTCGTTCGCGGCTCGCAATACCTCCCAACGCACATCTCATCGACGGGCAGCGCGGGACCCTGTTGCCGGGCCTGATTGATGCGCACGTGCACATCCGCTCGGCTAACAACCTGCGCTTTTATCTAGCTCGAGGCTTCACCACCGTTCGGGACATGAATGGCAATCTCTCCAAGACCTTGGAGGCCAGAGAGCTAGTCGATGCAGGGGAAATTTTAGGCGCTCGGGTGGTGGCCGCTAGCCGGACGGTACTGGCGGAACCTTTCCGCAATTATCCAGCGCCAAGAACTGCCGACGAGGCACGCGCAGTCGCGACGAAGGCAAAGGACGCAGGATTCGATCTCATTAAGGTGTTCCGCCTCGGACGTGTGCCTTTCGTAGCGCTCATGGAGCAAGCAAGAACTCTGGGTATTCCGGTGGCTGGCCACGTTCCGAATATCGGATTGGATGATCCCACCACAACGGTCGGGATTCCCTTCGAGGTGATCCTCGAATCTGGGATGGCCTCGTTGGAACACATCCTCGAGGTCGCGAAAGCTGGCACTGCAGATCTGCACGACGAGAACGAGCTGCGGCGTCTAGCAAAGCGAATCGCCAAAGCCGGAGTGCCTGTGGGAACTCTCGCGGTCTCTGCTCTCAACAACAATCGACTCAAACTCGACCGCGACTCGTTGCTACGGGAGAAACGCGAGCAGATCGTGGCGATGTTTGGAGAGGAGGGTCTCGAATCCGCGCGGAGCATTGATACGACTTCGTGGGAGGTGGTTCCGGAGGAGGTTGTACACCGAGTCATTCGTGTGTTCCACCGCGCCGGGGTTCAGCTCATCCTTGGTACCGACTCGCATTCTCCGAGCATCCTCGCTGGCCAAGCAGGTCTTGACGAGCTGGAACTGTTGGTCGCCGCGGGACTCTCCCCTCGCGCAGCGCTCGAAACAGCGACCGTGTCAGCGGCAGATGCTCTCGGGCTGGGGAGTGAACTCGGCACGATCGAGGTTGGGATGCGTGCGGATCTCATGCTGGTCTCCGGCGATCCGACCATCGACATCGGAGTTCTTCGCAATCCACTGGGTGTTGTTGCGGGAGGAAGATGGCTAGACAGGAAAACGCTGGATCTGCTCTCTTACGCTGCCGTTCTGCACGGAGGCCGTTGAGCTAGCAGGTGTATCTGAAGCGTAACCGGGTGGTACCCGCTACGACCCGTAACCTGTGCCCGGGGGAAGCGAGAACTGGACTCCGCAGAACACCAATGTTCAGTGATCGATCCCGTCACTGAATGCCTTCAGTCGGGCTGAAGAGAACGCGCCGGGTCGATTCGCGATGCCCTGACGGCCGGTCCCAGTGCAGACAGCATGGCCACCCCGCCGAGTGCTGCGGCGCTGGTCGCGACTGTGGGCAGATCGAACGGCGTGACGCCGAAGAGCAGGGCCTCGAGTAGGCGCGTTGCGGCGAGCACCCCTGCTAGGCCCAGCACGAGGCCGAGGCCAATCAGTTTGCTCTCTGCCACCATGACCGACTTGAGCACGTCCGATCCTTGTGCTCCTAGTGCGAGCCGTAGACCGATCTCCGGCCCATTCCGACGAACGGCTTGCGCGGTCACGGCGTAGACGCCGAGGCACGAGATCACCAGCGCAACGATCGATAGGCCGAGCAGAAGCGACATCAGGGCCGACCGGCGACTTGCGGATTCTCGCACCAGATCGCCGAGGGCGATGACGTCGTAGATTGGCTGATTGGGGTCTGCTTCCAGCACCGCCGAACGAACCGCCGCCACGAGACCATACGGATCTTGAGTGGTGCTGATGACCATCGTCGCATTGGGCGCCGGGATCTGTGCTTGCGGCCGGTACGCAGCGGCTTCTGCGTCCTGATCTAGGCTCGACTGCTTGACATCGCCGACGACGCCCACGATTTCCAACGGCTCGGAGCCCCACCAGCCGATGTTGATCCGCTTGCCGAGAGGATCGGCGTCCCCAAAGAAGCGGCGAGCTAGGGACTCCGAGACGACAGCCACCTGGAGCGCCTCGGAGTGATCACTTTTGGTGAACTCCCGGCCCGCCAGCACTGGAATCTTTAGCGCTGCGAAGTAGCCAGCGGATGCGCTGCGTTTGCCAATCGAGGGACCGTCTCCGTCTTCCCACTCTCGGCCTTCGATCTCGAACGTACCGGTGTCGTTGCGGCCGCTCAACGGGAGGGCGCTGGTAAGCCCTACCGCCTCAACGCCAGGGAGTCTCTCGAGTCGCTCTACTAAGCCGTTGAAGAAACGGATGCGGTCCGTGGCTCTTGGATACGGCAGTTCCGGGAGCGAGGCCCGAGCGGTGAGCACGCCTTGGGGTTCAAAACCAAGCTCCTCGTCTAGCAGGCCGGACACAGTCCGCACCATCAGCCCGGTGCTGACTAGGAGCACCAGCGCCAGGCCGACCTCGACCGCGACCATCACTCTGCGGCCACGCTGAGCGCTGCCGCTGCTGCCGCGTCCAACGCCGGCCTTCATTCCCGACCACGACGAGTTCGTCGCGCGCGCGGCCGGCCACAGACCCGCGAGCAGTCCGACCGCAACCGCGATCCCGAAGGTGTAACCAAGCACGCTCCAATTGAGGGGAGTAGATCCTGCCAGCGGAGCCAACTCCGGCACGCTGTTGAGGACCAGGCCTCGGCAAAGCAGTGCCAAGCCTAGACCGACCACTCCTCCGAGAACACCAAGAAGAGCTGTGTCCACCAGGACTTGGCGCGCGACCCGGTGCCGACTCGCGCCCAACGCGGTTCGCACCGCGAACTCGCCGCTACGGTCGAGTGAGCGGGCCAGCAGAAGATTCGCACCGTTCGTCGCTACCACCACCAAGAGCAGCAACGCGGCACCCTGAAGTGCCCACAGCAACGGCCGTGTATCTCCGATCAAAGCGTCCTGCAGAGAGACGATCGAGATGCCACTCTCGGTGTTGCCTGCCTCGATCAGTCCGGTTGCGAGTGCTTGAAGCGGCTGCTCGGCAGTCTCGGGGGTCAGGCCGGGACGTAGTCTGCCCAAGACTCTCAGGAATCCGGTGCCTCGTCCCATCCAAGAGAGAGGCTCTGCCATCGGTGCCCACGCATCGATGGAACTGCCGAATCGGAGGAGCTGCTCCTCTGGAGGCATAACACCCAAGACTCGAGTCAGCCGTCCGTCCACCTCGACCGTGCGTCCGACTAGGCTCCGATCGGCCCCGAAGGACTCTCGGAAGAGACTTTCGGAGAGCAGAATGACCGGTTCGGAGTAGTCGCTCCCGCCCGCTCCCTCGTCCTCGCCATAGAGCCGGCCGATGGCGGGGGTGAGGCCAGCGGTCCCGAAGTAGTCGCCAGCTGTGCTGCCGACGATGATTCGCTGCGGAGTGTCGCCTCCGGTGAGGCTGTGCACGGTGGCATGGAACGCGCCCAAAGACTCGAACGGCCCCGACTCGCGCTGCCAATCACGGAAGCCGGGAAGTGTCGCTCTCGCGGTGCCCAGATTTGGGACCTCCGCGAACACTTGCACGATCCTCTCGCTGTGCTCGAGCGGCAACGCACGCAATAGCACGGCGTCCACAACCGTGAAGACGGCCGAGTTTGCCCCCACTCCGAGACCCAGTACGAGCACCGTGGCGAGGGCGAAACCCGGGTGCCTCCTCAACTGTCGAAAGGCGTACGAGAGGTCCTGAACAATACTTCTCAAGGTCTACTCCTGGGTCTTGGGCCCGTGTTCGGACGGTCGCGAGGAGACCCTGGTACGCAGTGTGCAGCGCTAGGTTGCGCGTTCTGCCAGCAGCGGCGTCTGAGTCCCCTTTCCCAGCTTGAGGAGCACACTCACGGTTCCGCACCGCTCAGAAGATGCCTCGGAAGAGACTTGACTCCTGGTCCTGCTGAGAGGTCTCTCCTCCAGGTCTCAAAGCGATACAGTGCAACGCAGATGTGCCCATCGGTTCTGGAGATTTGAATGCTGCCACGCCCAACTACGATCTTGATCACCGGTCTGCTAAGTGGACTCCTGACCTGTGCAGCGCCATTTGCTGCGGCGTTTTCCAAGTTCGAGGATGCGATCCTTGATGCCGAGCAGCAAGAGGAGGTTCTTGAAGAACTTTCCAGCGTGCTACTGAGGCAATACGTGCGGCCCGACAAAGCCCAGTTGATCGTCGCCTCGATCGCCAATGCTCAGGTCGAAGGCGCGTTTTCAAGCTCGCAGTCGATTGCCGACTTTGTTCAACAGGTCAACGCGCTGCTCCAAACTGCGTCCTCAGATCGACATCTAGGGCTATTGATGCCGGAACGATTTCAGCAAGTCTGGGCGATGTTCTATGGCGACGAGAGGGTGGTAGACCAGGTCAAAGCACAAGCTGGCGAGCGACCCGAATCACACTCTGGATCACCAGCCCATTCTGGATCTTCAGTTCACGGTGCGACTGGGGGGCACGCTCAGCGTAGTAGCTCTTCGCGTGAACAGAACGCAGCGGAGGGGTTGTCTGCTGTTGGCGTAAGCAGAGTCAGCGAGATCAGCCGCGACGGTTTGAATCAGACGGGATATTTGGCGCTTGAGCGCTTTGACGGCTCGCCCCGATCGTTGGCGTTCATCGAGCGTGTGTTCAGTACCTTCACCGAGAGCGACAACATCATCCTCGACCTTCGCAGCTGCGGCGGCGGGGATGCCGAGATGGTCCTCGCACTGAGTAGCTACTTTTTTGACCAGCCCACTCATCTGCTGACGACGACGCTGCAGGTGGATGAAACCGGCAAGCGTCCGGAGGTCGAGCGTTGGACAACGCCGAATCAGTTGAGCGCGCGCTTCGCCAACAAGAAGCTGAAGATCCTGATCTCTGAACAGTCGTTTTCAGCTGCTGAGTCGTTCGCCTTTGGAATGAAGGCAGTGCGTCGCGCGGAGTTGGTCGGCGAAACGACGGGTGGCGGCGGCTATACCAATGACTTCGTGGCGCTGCCTCATCACCTAGGCGCCTCCATCAGTGTAGGACGCACCTTCGATCCAAGAACCGGGAAAGACTGGCAGGGCGTAGGTGTCGTTCCCGACATAGAGATCGATCCAGAACATGCACTCATCACCGCTCTTTCCAGTTTCACTCAAGCGTCAGGCAAGCTCGATCGGCTGCAAGGAGAAGAGCGAGCCATCTATCGGCAACTTCAGTCTTACGCAAATGCCTGGTACGGGGCGGATCCCAAGACCATGGCCGCAGTGATCTCGCAGAATTTTCTCGGAATTTCCCGTGATCAAAGCGGAGCTGAAGTAGAGAGGCTGACCCGGCAGGAGTTGCTTGAGCAGACCGCCGAGGGTCGAGGGACCCGCAGCGACCAGATCTACTACAACCGCATTATTCGAGACATCCAGTACGACCAGCAACGGGCGACTGTGACGCTCATCCTTCGGGAAACCGTGCACCAGATGGCCTTGAGCAAGGCTGGAAGCGCCTGGCTGATCCAGAGCGACGATGTTCGGGGCAAGATCCGCGGCTAGGTTCACGACCGGCCGTGTTTAGAGGCGTTCCTTTCCATGCTGCCGGGAGAAGGGGGCTGATCGCGCCGGCGGTCGAGCCGCGGACCACTAGACGTAGAGATGCTGCGCCAGGGCAGAACTCCGGTGCGTGGCACGAACAAACCGTTTCGTTGTTGGGAGAAGATGTTCGATGTCGCTGCTTTGATCGCGGGCGCCCGCGCTGCCCCCGGCATGTGCGATGCAATGGTCTGAGTCGGCGCGGGTCGTTGGGAAGGGTGGCCGGGCTCAGCAGAACCAGCAGGCAGAGTTCGCGATGACTGTCTGGGGATGGTCATACTGGTGAGCTTCCACAGACGGATACGTCAGAGAGTCGCTGTCGATTCGCTAGGCTGATCCTCGCATTCGCAATGGCGCCTATACTTGAACGTGCACCTTCATCGACGCCAGTGGACAACGCAATGGAAGCCACACTAGACCTGAAGAGTCAGCAGTTTCGATTCGAGTTTTCCGAGGCTACGGTGCATCTCGAGGGAGAGTTCGCGGGCAACATCGACGTTGTCCTTTCGAGTTCGCCAGCCATACGCTGGCGGGACTTACATCCCGCATTGAGGCTGTCGGTGGCGGGTGACGCGGAACTGCTCGACGTTGTTGGCCATCTGCAGGTCGCAGACCGCCATGAGATGACGTTTCTTTCAGAGTTCATTCGAGAGTCGGAGCGAACTCCGGCGAGCATCCGCGCCTACTGGGGCGCGAACCAGGAAACGTACCTGGGGTCGCTGACGGTTGTTACCGCCGACCCGCCTTCTGGCACCGACGCTCCGGCGACTCACCCTTGGGACGATCCGGTCGTTCGCCGCAAGGCCAACATCAGGGGTTGTTCGGCTCTGATTGGATTGGCCTTGTTCTTTGCAGTGACCATCACCTTCGTCTTCCCAGAGGTGCGCTCAGTCCTCGCTCATTTTGCAGATTCGATTCTGGGTAGCTCCAGGAGCCTCGGAGGCCCGAGCGCCGAGTAGTCTTGACCTTCCTTTTCGCACCAAAGCTCGGATGATGCACGACCAGACTGTGAACCAGCTCTCGAAGAGAGAACGCGAGGCACTGCTCAGTGCCTTGGAGCCCGAAGAGCATGTGCTCTGGGCAGGAAGACAGGTGCCGAAGCACGCGTGGACCGTCGTTGGTACCACCTTCCCGCGACGTCTCACCGCCCGGGCAATTAGCCTGGTGGTCTTCGAGGTGTGTGCGTTCTGGATTGTTGCGATTGGCCTTGTGTTCGGTGCCGTGTTTTTTGAACTGCTTCTGGGCTTTCCGTGGACCATTCCCGAGGCCATTGGCATGGTCTTGCTGCTGCCGTTCTCAGTCCTAGTGATTGGGGCGGGGATACAAGCGGCATGCCTCCCGCTTCGGGTTGTGCGAGTGGCCAGGCACACCAGGTTCGCGTTGACGGGCCTAGGCGCTTACATTGTCGATGGCAGTAGTCCAACAGTGAAAGTACGACGGTTCGATCTTGCCGGGGTCTTTCCACCCGATGTCTATCGCTTGTCCAAAGCAGGCATCGGCGATGTGGTGTTTGCTTCGGCAACTGCTGAGTTGATCGGTGGCGATTCCGATACCAGCACCGCGTTCTTTGATCAGGGGTTCTTTGCGGTTCGGGATGCTCGTCGCGTTGCGCGGTTGGTGGACGAGGCTCGGTTCGCCCGTCAGACGGATCTGTATGGGTGGACGAACCCGCTGCGGTAGCTACTTTGCTTGGCGGCCAACGGTTGTTGGCCGACGGTCTGCTGCGAACACCGGTTCTTGCGACGGTTCTCTTTTCAAGCGGCGGCCGAAGGCAACCCGTCGCACGAGACGGCATGGCCAGTCCCGGCGAGGCGCGCCGACCGAGCCTGTGATTGGAGCTGGGCGCAGCTGGCGCTCAACTGAGCGCTTTTGCATACGGATCGAGTAGCACTAGATAGCTACGATCGATTGCCGTAGGCGGCGCTACCCCAGCAAGAGGAAAGTGCCCACTCTCGAGTCCCGGTCACCGGCGGCCCCCGAGCATCACTCTTCGAGGGTTACCGTCACCTCCCGAGCACCACCTTGTGCAGGTTGCGGCGATCCCAACTCAGCTTCTCGTTTCCGACGATGCAGCAGCGCGGAGAGTTCGTTCGCGACATCCCGGGCTATGCGCTCGGGCGGCACCATCTCCGGCACGTCGACGTCCAGGGAGATGCTTGGTGACCCTGAGATCTCCAACCGGGTAACCAGTCGCGGTCTGGAGCTTTCGGCTCTGCGAGTGATGGTGACGGTCGCCTTCCATGGACCGCTGATCAGCCCTTGCACTACCTCCGGAATGCGGTCTGCCACAGCTTGCTGAAGCGACAAGAGCGCGGGTTCCTCGGAGTCACTTGCTGCAATGGTGACGGTGCCCACTGAGGTCGAGTTCGCGACTGGGGTGAATGCCTGAGATCTCCACGCCAAGGTCAGAACTGCAAGAACCAAAGCGAACCCAAAGAGCAGAGCAGGCATCAGTAGAGTCCTCTTTGCGGTCGGCGAGTCGGGCTCCACGGCCGTGCGCTGCTCAACGCTTTCTAGGAAGCGCAATCCGAGTCGCGGAACGGTTTCGATGTACCTAGGGTTCTTTGCACTGTCATTGAGTGCGGAACGCAGCTTACGTAGGCAGTGCGCCAATCCCTGATCAAACTCTACGGTTTGATCAGGCCAAAGGTGCTCTCGGATCTCCTCGCGTCGCAGTAGACGGCCCTGAGAATCCGCCAGCAAGAGCAGTAGTTTCAACGGCTGAGGGGCGAGCCGAATCGGGTGGCCACCACGGGTAAGAACTAGGGTCTGGCGGTTGAGTTCGAACGCGCCGAAGTGGGCGCTCTGGGCTTTGGATGCATCGCTCATGGTTTGCTCAGGCTGCGGTCAGGGTAATGACGTGCTTTCGGCCGTACCGTGGCAAGTATCAACCAGCGACTTTCAACATCGTAGGAGGCTCCCCGAAGTGGCCAAGGTTCTCGCCTATCTCATTGTTTCAGTTTTCCTTTTGTTCCCCGGAATCGCGAACTCGCTGGTGCGGCGACATGACGTCGATGACCAGAAGCTACTCAGTCTCGGTGCTGAGTTCGATGCGGTAGGAACCGTTGGCGGTCTAGCTGATGGAACCCTTATCGCTCCTCAATGGGTATTGACGGCTGGTCATGTCGCCCGAGGTGCGGCTCGGCGCGGCCGATTGACCTTCTCCACCGCTACTGAAACGGTTCCGGTCCGAGCAGTGTTTGTTCATCCCAACTTTTCTGGTCCAGGAGCATTCGACCTAGGCTTACTGCAGCTCGAACGACCCATCGAGACCGTGAAACCAATCCCGTTGATGGTTGGCCAGGATGTCGACCTGCAAGGGCTTGAGTTGGTGCTGGTTGGGCATGGTCGTCACGGTGTAGGTAACGATCCAGCCCGCCTGGAAGATGGGCAACGCCGAGCAGGAAGCAACCTCGTGGAAAGCGTGTTTGCGGATTCCTTGCGGTTCTTGTTCGATGCCCCAGGTACGCAGAACATCACCAGACTCGAGGTGATCCCGGGGCCAGGAGATAGCGGCGGGCCGGCGCTGTTGCGACTTGGTGATCGGTACGTTGTTGTGGCTGTCAGTTCAGCGGGTTCTCCTGGGGCAAGAGGCCCAGGTTCCTATGGTGCCCTCGATACCTTTGCTCGCGTCGAGTCGAGCCGGAAATGGATGGACTCAGTGATCGCAGGCAGCGAAGAGGCACTCAACCTTGCGGAGCAACCCGATAGTGGAACCCGCGTTGTCGAGCGTGCCGCGGTGACTGGTCCGGCGAACGATGTTGATCTGGAAGGGCACCCTGCTGGCCGTCAACTCTTGGCTCTGCTCTCAGTGTTGGTCGAAAGTGAGTCGGACCTTGATGAGTTCGTGGCGAATCGGTTCGGCGAGGGGTCGCGAGAACGTAGAGTTGATGCCCTGAGTCGGCTCCGCACTGGTTTTAGTGGAGCGACCTTGGCCGGGGTTGCCCGTCTCGAGCCGAGACAGGTCGATGCGATCCTCAATGCTCCCTCCGGTCAATTATTGCTGGGAGTGCGAATCGATGAGGCAGGGTTGATCGAGGCTGTCTTTGACGGGCGGCCCTGACAACGGCCCGCTGCGCACGCGGTAGCGCGTGATCCGATTGGTGATCGGGTGCTCGTGCCTTGTCCCGCTGCGTCGCCGCTTTCAGCATCGAACCGGCCGAAGCTCTCAAGGTGGAACAGGGGGAGAGGTGGCTTGGCGGAGAGCGGTGGAACAGGCACAATTCTTAACCTGGAAACTCCTGGTCGGGGAACTCCTGCTCAAAGATCGCACGCATGCCTGCCGTTGCATCTCGCCCTACCCGTCTAGCTCTGAAGGTGTTGAAGAGGAGCTTTAGAGCAGACTCATGGTGGGCCAACGACAACCGACTCTTCTTCATCCAGCCGGCCATCGACTCTGCCCACCTATTGAAGTTTGCGTTGCTGACCGCCATCGCCGACACGTAGTCGCAGGCGAACTCAGGATGAGGCACCACGCGGCACAGCTCGTTCTTCTTCTGGTTGTTGCCATAACGGCTTTCGATGAAGGCAATGGCAGACGCGCTGAACACTTGCTGACACATGAACAGTGACTGAAGCGTGATTCGATTGTCCTCGAAGACAGGCTTCGGTGGACGTTTTGCCAAGCCGTCGGCGGTGCAGTCGACGTGCATGTGTTGAGTTGTGGTCGGGATGTCACCGCCATCAAGGACAATCTTCTCGCGCTCAATGCGCTGAACTCGACCGAGCCTCACCACATTCTTGATGCTACGTAAGACCTCTACCTCCTTGCGGTTGACCGTGGCGCACCGGAACTTCTTGGGAACGATTTCTGAGTCAATTCGCAGAAAACTCAGAGCTCGCTCGTTGGAATCGAGCACGTCATTGAGTGAACTTGCTTTGGCAAAGAGTTCTAGCTGGTTGACAAACCAGCCGATGGTGCGCCCAGGCGTGAGCATGTCTCGGTCTAAGAGCCACGCGTCGTTGCTGACAATCCAGGTGATGGAGTCAGGTTCGACTCCGCAACTGACCAAGAACAGGATGGCATCCATCCCAGTCTTGCCCGCACCAATCACCACATGGCCTGCGGGTGGCTGGGTCACATTTGGCAGATCGTTGGGTGGAATTACGCGGCAACCCTCCGCGATTTCGTATCGAGGAGGCGTGGTGGAAGGCACCTGGACGTTCATGTAGGTCGCATCCACCGTCTTCTTCCGCGCTGTCACTTCGAATTGCTTGTGGTTGACGATCCGCGAGTTGATCCGAGCGGAGCCCCCTTCAGAGCTACCGGTGTAATCGCACAGAGGCAGAAACTTGACTCGGCCCGTCGCCAGCAGCTTCTTTAGCACTCGATTGAAGTACGAAAGCACCTCGGTCCCCGACGCAAGTTCGGCACCGCCTGATCCGAGTGGCTCCGAGTTGACACCGTAGAACGCCGCAGGCTGGTGCAAACTGACGAAGGGGTAGGCGTCGTTCCAATGCCCTCCTGGTCTCGCCCGCCGATCGACTAAGACGACTTGCGCATTGGGACTGCGGGTTAGCAGTTCGTCGACAAATGCCATGCCCATGGCACCAGCACCAACGACCAAGTAGTCAGTCTCTAAGACTTCGACTGAATCCATGAATGCTCCTCAGGGTGGTTCTGTTCAGCTTTCAACGTTTGAGTGTCTTGAAGTGTGACCAGGCGCCCCAGATCATCAGGGCGAACGCAATGTGCACTCCAATCATCGCTGGCCATCCAAACAGGAAGATCACATCGTTTGCGAGGCTCTCGCCAAACCGACCGCCACCCATTGCCAGGCCCCGCGTTCCGAACCATGCATTGGCGATCGCGGGCACGGTGAAGAGCCAGGCGAAGGTCAGGCTCGAGTAGAACAACAAGGACTGATTGCGGTCGCTCAAGCGGATGAAAGGTGCCACCGCCGCCAAGACCAGGAGAATCAACCCATTGGTAATACCCTCGAGGTGCGCCATGTTCCAAGCTCGTGTCTCGCCAGGGATCTCTGCTTCGACATGTCGAACCAATGGCCACAGGTCTATCTCGCCGAGGATCTGGAAGAAGTAAAGCCAGCCGCTCAAGGCTGCGCTCACCAACAGGCCCATGCCGTTTAAGACCAGGAGTGCTCGTCTCCGTTCGCTCATCATGTGTGGGCTTCCCTTCAAACTAGTGTGGAGTAGATCGAGAGCGTATCCAACCCACAAGAGTAGAAGGAATGAACGCCGTCACCGCTCTTGCTCCAGACGTACCCGCCATCGGGTCGTTCAAGCTGTCGGGCACTCTGACGCTCGCGTGCGGCGACCGCAACGGGCCATGGCCACAGGGGTAACGGAGCCTCTAGGGCTCAGATGCCAGGAGCGACTATCTCTGAGCCGAGACTCTGCGACCGTTGAATTGCTGACCGCATCGCAGAAGCACTACTCCACGCGACGGAGGCTAAGAATGCCGGCCGCGGGTACCGGCAGACTGTGCACTCCCTTACTAAGAGTGATCGCTTGCTCGACTCCAAGGTTGCCAGTGCTATTGCGCGATGACATACGGAACCTTCCAAGGTCTTCCTTGACCCTGACCACGAGATCGTCGCTCAACTTTCCATTGACCAGATCGATCTCCTGTAGGGCAGGGTCGGCTGCCAGATCAACAACTCGATCCTCGTAGACGGCGACGATCTTCTTGGCTCCCTTGCGAGCGGAGATCGAAGGGTAGTTGGAGAGCGGGCTCTCGACCGTGAGTTCGCCGTCTAGGAGTACTCCGCGGTTCTCGATCCAGTAGCCGGTGAGATATTGCACCATCTCGAGGTGGCTCTCGGGGATCTCTTCGAGGCGGACTGAGACCTGGGGCACCGAGAACAGGATGTTCAGAAATTGAAGAGCAGCGACGTCGACGGCTTCGTCGTAGTGCCACATGATCATGTCTGAGTGCACCGCCGTATCGCCACTCAAGAGGCGGAGGTCGACACTGCCAACCCGGTTTCTTACCGCTACATTCGGACAGTCGCCGACCCTGAAGATGTTGCCGTACTTGCGCATTAGCGGTCCAACATAGGGTTGCCGGAACTCGACCATGATGTCCGGCTTCTCCTTCCTTAGCTCGCTCATGATGTCGGTCATGAGGCGATCCGTGGCTGCGTTGACTGAGGCGAAGTCGCGTCCATCGGCCTTCTCGAGCACGGTCGTCGCATCAGCCGTGAAACGAGCGATGAAGTCGAGTTTGAAACCGTCGAGATCCCATTCCCGGATCGCCCGTCTGTATGTGTCGATGATGTATTCGCGGACCTCTGGGTAGCGCGGGTCGAGTACGTAGGCGCCTTGGCCGTCCCAGTAGCGGAGGTACTTGCCTTGGAATCTCTCGAAGTTGGCAGCTTTCTCTCCCATGAAGGGAACTGCGTACCAAAGCAGGATCTTCATATCCATGGCGTGCAAGGCGTCCACGAACTCCCGCATCTGCGGCATGCGATCGGGTCGCCAGTCGCCTGTGTACGCGTAGCCGCGATTGCTGTCGAGGGTCTGCCATCCGTCGTCAACAATGATCGCCTCATAGCCAAGACCGCGCGCGAGCTTCGCTTCGGCCAAGAGAGCATCTGCGGTCACGCTCTGGTGGTAGCTGTACCACGTCGAGTACATCGGCAACTTCGCGATGTCGGGAACCGAGGCCGCTTCATAGCCAGGGAACGACTCCCACCACGCTGGAACTTCTTGAAGGGCGGTAGAAAAACTGTGTGGCCGAGTGTCGAAGCGAACCTCGACTTTGTACTGCGCGAGGTTCTTGTGCCGTTCGGAGAACCATCGAATCTTGCTGTAGACGCGACCGTCCTCTTCCATGAGACCACTCGACATTTGAATCGTCTCGAGGGCATCTGAGACCGCTACCGTCAGCCGATTCTGGTCGTCGTGGCCGAACAAAGAAAAGACCGGTGCGCTGCGAGCAAGCATCGATGAAACGCTGGATGGTGACCAGCTTGCTCTTACCGTCTTCTGAAAGCCGGTAGTGACGCTCCAGAATCCGGCGATGTCGTGCGCAGGCTGGGACCATTCAAGTGCGAACGCTGGCGGCGCGGCCGCTGCTTTTGAGCTTAAGGAGAGAGTGAGGATTTCGAGTCCCTCAGCTTCACGACGAACCTTGGTCGAGATTGTGAAGTCGCCGAGATCTCCGCGGATCTGCATGGTTTGTCCGGCGACCGAAACCGTTTGTCTGGCAAAAAGGGGTGCCGCAAGAAAGAGGCTTGCTGCGAGGGAGGCGCAGACCATCCTTCTAGCCGTGGGGACAACAAGACCGGTGGAAACCCTCATGTGTGCTCCTCGAACTGTTCTTCGTTTTGTTGGCTTGCCAGCCTTAGATTGCAGAATCGGGCAAAGGGTAGCAGGACGTATCCGAGCGATGCACTCGAGCGATGCGCTGGAAAGTCCGTGTTGGCCTGAGCTATCAGCCAGCGCCCTGTCCGTCCGCTACAAAGCGTCGCCCGCCACCGGTTCAAAGCTATGGCTCTTGAGTTCGAACAAGGAGCCTGGCAGTTCTGGATTGGCGGCCCGCAGTGGCTCGTACTCAGGGTTGACCGCCGACTCACCCCAGATGCCAAGCATCAGTTCAAGGCCCGGAGCTTCTTCCGGGAACTGGCCACGATCGCCGGTCTCTTGAATCCACTGGTCGAGCGTGGAGGCTAGTTCCATGCGCTTCGACTCGAACTCTGCGGTTCCTGCGAGGTTGTTGAGTTCCCAAGGATCATCCTCCAAGTCGTAGAGTTCCTCGGCCGGGCGAGTTGTGGAGAAGAACTGCGCTTGTATGGCGTTCAGCTCACCACTCTTGTGGAGTTGGCGCATGACCCGCACGAACTCGACGCCATCACGATCCATGTAGGTTGGCTGCGAATGGGGGCGGTCGGTCATGAAGTTGCGGATGTACTTGAAGTATTTGGTGCGAACGGAGCGAATGCGGTCGATGGTGAAGTCACATCGATCACGCGTTGAGATTACGAATTGGCGCCCGTCGAAATCCGGAGCGAAGAAGTTCATTCCTTCCATGAAAGAGGGAATGGTGATTCCGGCTAGAGCAAGGGAACTGGTGCCAATATCGAGGCCACTGATGAGTGCGTCGTTGACCACACCCCGCCCGATCCGCGGGTGACCGACCTCTGAACTCTCTAGGAGAGCAGGATCTCTGAAGTCGGCGACGATCAAGGGCACGTTTAGGCCGCCGTCGTAGAGAAACTGCTTGTGCCGAGTCATTCTCATGCCGTGGTCCGAGAAGAAGAACACCACCGTGTTGTTGAGAAGATCGAGGTCGCGGAGTTCGTCGATAATCTTGCCCACCTTCCGGTCGGTGATCTGAATGGCATCGAGATGATCGGCGTACTCCTCGACGATGGCAGGGTGATCGGGAAGGTAGGGGGGAAGCTCTACTCTGCTGCGGTCGACCGGCATCTCGACTGAATCTTTGAAGGACGAGGAGAAGATCTCCTTGCCACCCTTCAGTTGAATCTGACCGAAGAATGGCTGTCGGCTCACCAGGCTGTCTAGGCTGACTTCGTCTCCCCGTTTCCCGTACAGCGGATGCTGCGAATAGCTCTGATCGTAGAGCTTGCGACGTTCGTAGTGGAAGTTGTAGTCGTCCTTGCCGCTGTTGAACGAAAAGTACCCGGCTTCATTGAACAGCTCCGGTACGGTCAAGTGGCCGGGTGGGAGGTGGATCGCCGAGTCATCGGTGCGGGAGCTGTGGTGGTTGTGGAGGCCGAGGCTAGTCGCCATTGATCCGGTGATGATGCTCGAGCGGCTGGGTGAACAGACCGAGGCTGGCATGAACGCCTGGGTGTAGCGCGCACCGGCGGTAGCCAATGCGTCGATGTTAGGAGTCTTGACCAGAGTGTTCCCGTAGGCACCGAGCAGAGGGTTTGTGTCTTCGAGGTAAATCCACAGGATATTGGGCTGCCCGATCTGCTCTGGAGGTTGGAGTTGGCAGGAGACACTGACGGCCAACAACGCAAGCAGAATAGACCCTGCGCAGAGACTCTTCAGCGGTGTAGCGTGCCGGCCTTGGTTGGCTAGAGTGCGATTCAATGAGGATGCTCCTTGTCGTTGACTGGGGCAGAGTATCGTTGTGAGATAGATGGCCGGAGCAGCTACGGGAGAATGCAAGTCGTCGTGAAGCGGTACCGGACGGTCAACTAGGTTAGGCCGCGCGGGCTAAAGCCCCGGACCTCGGCGCCAAGGAGGCAGTGAGGTTTCGGTTCTTCTCGGATACCGTTAGCCGAAACTCCTCCAGTCGGTTGTGGCGTTCATCCGTAGCTACAAAGGAACACAACTATCGATGCAGCGATGCAAAAGAAAGTGACCAGTTTGCGACACCCCGCCGCGGCGCGCATGGTTTGCTTAGCTCTTTGCTGCGCGGTCACCGGCCTCTTCTTGAGCTGTGTGACGCCTGAACCGGAAGACCCCCTTGCCGATCAGAGCCCCACCGATTCTGGCCACAGCGTGGAGATCGAATACATCGCGCATGCCAGCTTCATTCTGACCGCGGCCGACGGTTCGTCAGTGCTGGTCGATCCGTACCAAAGCGGTTGGTGGCTCGGCTACGATTTCCCGAGAGATCTAGAGTCAGTTGACGCGGTTTTGCTCAGCCACCCTCACCCGGACCATGACGCGGGTTTCGCCAACGGCGACGTTGTACCGTGGAATGCAGGCTCCAGGGTCATAGACGAGCCCGGCGACTTTGCGCTCGGCGATCTAGCCGTTCGTGGAATCAAGGGACGACACGCAGAACCATACGGTGAGGAGTTCAAGCGCAAGAACACCGTTTGGATCATTGACGCGGCCGATATTCGCATCGTGCATCTGGGCGACAATGAACCCGTAACCGAGGAGCTTGCCGTCCAGCTCGGTGACGTCGATATCTTGATGATTCCTGTCGACGACGTCGAGCACATTCTGTCGTTCGACGCGGTGGAAGAGTACCGGCAACGCTTATCACCAAGGGTCGTGATCCCAATGCACTACCGACATGCTGATCTAGAGGTGGATCCAGACAGTCCTAACGACTTGGGCCCGATCGACGGCTGGTTCTCGCGCCAAGACAACGCTCGCCGACTGGGTACACACAAGATCTCGATCTCCAAAGAGGCCCTGGGGGCGCATCCTGAAGTGTGGCTGTTCGAACATTCCACTCGCGTAGCGGCATCAGAAGAGTAGAAACTCAGTCAACGCTTTGCTTTGGTCGCAAACTCCTCAAGCCCGACCTAGAAACCTCTTAGCTGTTTAAAGCGATTGCCACTGCGGAGGCAGCTGCCACCAGCGCTCCGTAGACCGCGATGCCCACCACGGATTGAATGGTCGCCTTCACAACGACGGTCCTAATCGGTTCATTGAAGACCCGGCGCAGAGTGGCTGTATAGAAGGTCACCCCAAGGATCAAGCTGAACAGAAGAAATGGCACGACGAAGTTGCAACTCACCAACACTAAGAGCTGAGCCACGATCGCAATCAGAGCTAGTTGACCCATGACGAAGCTATTTAGGATCAGGTGCTCGCCGTAGGTCCTCCGGTGCTTACGAAAGAGCAGAAAGCTGCTAGCGCTATGGATGGGTACCTGCACTAGGACCAACAACTTTAGCCATTGATCGAACTGTTGGTCTGCGGCTGCGAGTACCTGCGCTCCGGTTCGCGCCGCCAACTCGTCGGGTTCGAGGACTCTCTGCAACACATCGTCAATGCCTAGCCAGAAGTTAGTGAGCAGCAGCACGGCGGTCCAGATAAAGAAGTAACGAAAGGGCGCGTAGTAGGCGACCGTTCGACCACCCCAGTACTCGACGATCACGTCGCCCGGCCTGCGGAAGAGGCTGACGACGGTGTGGGCGAAGCCCTGTTCGATGTCGGTCAGGTAACCTGCCAAGCCTCGCAACAACACCGGAGTGGTGAATCGGTGTTGAATGGTCTTCTGACCGCAGTTGTGGCAATAGTCACCCACCAGCGGATTGCCGCAGTTGGCGCAGTCACGGTGACTGAAGTCTGGTACATCAGGGCCTACTACCATTTCGCGATGCTCCCTTGGAGGAGGAGAGATAGCTGGTGGAGAAAAAGGGTTTGCCGGCTCCGGCATGTCTAGCCAATCGGCACCCTTGGCGGTGAAGATCTCTCGGTTCGGCTCTAGTGTATTCACTTGAGGGCACCGGTGACCTTTGGAGGAGGCCCATGAGGTGGTTGGCGTTGCCTTCTCGCTTCCAACTCCCATTTGCTATCGTGCTTCAAATGAGCCCCCTCCAAAACGTCCTCGACGGACGTCGGTCGGCAGCCACCGACGTCGCGGTTCTTTTGGTCACCTTTCGCGGCGATTGGTGACCATACTGTTGCGGCCAGCTGGTCCGGCTGGCAAATCAGGAAGCTCGCGTGGCGGCCGCAGGTGCAGAGGTTGTGGCCCTTGTAGTCGATTCGCAGGAGCGCAACCAAGCGTTCCGCAAGCGTTGGAAGCTCCCTTTCCCTGTGCTCAGCGATCCCGAGGGTACACAGGTGTTGCAACCATTGGATCTTTGGAATGCCGAAGAGCGAGGCGGTATTGCTGTGCCAGCTCTTCTCGCCATCTCTGGGCAAGGCCAAGAGCTGTTCCGTTGTCTCAGTAGAGATTTTGCCGACCGCGTTAACGACGAAGACGTGCTCGAACGGTTAGAG
Organism: Acidobacteriota bacterium; assembly: GCA_029263415.1. Classification (GTDB taxonomy): domain Bacteria; phylum Acidobacteriota; class Thermoanaerobaculia; order Multivoradales; family Multivoraceae; genus JAJCXN01. Next base: position 122,384 of record JAJCXN010000015.1, on the reverse strand, counting down.
GGTATGGCCCTCGCTCCGATTGAGGTTCCCAGCACGCTGCCGATCGACGAGTCAGTACCTGCAGAAAGCAGCGAGGCACTCAAGGGAGCTTTCCCAGAAGCGGCCTACACGCCGCTAATGAACGGCAACTACTACGGCGCCGTGGCGCTGTCGCGACGCGTGACCCACGAGGAGTCGCTCGCTGAGATCAAGGCGCACATGAAGATGTCCAAGAGCTTCGTCGATGCCTGGACGCAGCGGCGCAAGAGCTGAAGCCGGAGTCTTCAGGTCGATGAGGGTGAGCTATCGAAGACTCCTCGTAGAGGATGCCAGCGAGGTTGAAGCGCTCTTCGCGCAACGCCTCCTCTTGCCAGCGACCTGGCCGACGAGCAGGCGCGAACCAACATTTTGCTGGTAGTCGCCGGCGATCTCGGTTGGACAGACACTGGTAGGGATGGTGTCTACTCAGCTCTGAAGAGCCGCTCCCTTCTCTTGGTAGGTGCATGGCGCCGTGAGACCAGTGGGGATTGAGTTGTGGGGCGAACGCCAGGCTTCAGCGTTCTTGTGCGCGAATCTCTGACTCGCGAGGCTTGCCGGTCTCCTCTCCCTCTGCGATGACTCGGTTCCCGCCTGCGCGCTTGGCTGCATAGAGACGGCGATCGGCGAGACGGAGGGCCTCGTCCAATCCGTTGCCTTCAACTAACGCAACCCCGGCACTGAGCGTGACCGGGCGACGCAGGATGCCTCGATGCACGCCGCTCAACACGGCAACGAGGGCATCTTGAGCCCTAGACGTGGCCTCGTCCGAGCCTTCGTTGCGCATCGCAACGAACTCATCGCCGCCCAGGCGACCGATCGATGCAGATGCTGGCAACGCCTCGGCGAGGGCGGCCCCCACCCGTTTCAGGACCAAGTCGCCAAGGTCATGGCCAAAGTCGTCGTTGACGACTTTGAACTGATCAACGTCAAAGAGCACCACCGTGTGGGCGGTCGATTCATTCTTCAATGAGCGGTGGGCGAGCTCGAAGAAGCGGCGTCGGTTCGGCAGCCCGGTGAGGAAGTCGCTGTTGGCCTGCTGACGGAGCACCTCTTGCAAGTCGAGCATCTCGACTTCTTGTCTCTGCCCTAGGGCCAGAATGGCCCCAATGACCGCACCGATCCCACCAATCGCGCCTCCGAAAAAGAAGATGATCTCTGCAGTTCGGCGCTCCGAGCTCACCGAGGGGTCACCTCCCACCAGTACTAGAAGGCCCCGAATCAGCGAGGCCATCGCCAACCAGGCGAGCGCCGCTCCCAGAAGGTAATAGGCAGGCCGCAATCGGGGGCGCGCTCCACGTACACAAGCTGCTGCGGCCCGCAACAGGATGACCGTCATCGTCACGCTCATGAGCAGCAATAGCGTCTTGTAGCTGCCGCCGACGAGCAGAACCACCACGCAGGTGATTAGTCCAAGAGCAGCGATGCAGACGTCTACCTTCCAGGTCGAGGGTCGTCGTCGGAATCGCCGAACCCCATGGTGAGTGACGATTCCGGCCGCCAAAGCCGGGGCCCAGGACACGAATAGGCGCCAACCGTGCAACGGGCTTTCCGGAGGAAAGAACAAAAGCGCCGCGGGAGCTAAGCTGAGCAAACCTAAGGCAACGGTCCAATGCCGGAAGCCGGGGTAGGTCGTACGGGTCGCAGCCACGAAGATCATCAGAACGATCAGAGTCGCAAAGATGACCAGAGTGGCGGTGACCAAAGCCAAGAGGCTGATCGATTCAGTCATTAGCGCAATCATGACAGTGAAGCAGCTTCTGTAGCGGCCCGCCAGCCCGCCAGCCCGCCAGCGAGCCCGTCCGACCACGCGTCGGTACTGAAGAGCGCGCCGACCTCCAAAGAGTCCTTAAGTCGAGGCGCACTTCGCCGTGTTGCACCGGGCGCGGTGCTCGTGACAGCGCCATGACACTTGTCATTGATAGCGCTGCGACTATTCCGCTGCTGGCCTTTTCCGGCCCCTACCGTCTTTGCTTGGCCCACGGCCCGTTCTCCAACGAGCCGGCTGACGACGCACCAGCAGCAACTCTCCTTGAGAGCTGCGCCCTTAGTCCCACTGCAACATCAAAGCACAGAGATCACTCCATGGACACTCCCTCAACTCTCCTCAAGGGCTCCGCCCTCCTTTCCGACTGCGCGCTGCGCGGGAGGCGGAAGCCGCTGATTCGAAGAACCCTGACTGCGATCGCGGTGACCTTGTGCCTGCAGTTGTGCCTGCAGATGTACTTGCCGATCATGGCCGGCGCTCAAACGGCCAACACTGCGCCGGCGACGCTCGGGACGGCGCAAGAAGAAGCAGCGGCCGCGGAATCTGAAGAAGAGTTCTTCCTCAGCACCACGGTCACGGCGACGCTCAATGAGGTCGATGTCTTCGACGTCCCTATGTCCGTTTCGGTGATTGACAACATCCAGGACCGGCAGGTCAACAATGCTGCCGATTTGCTACTCACCGAGCCCGGTGTCGACGTCAACGGCGCTGGCGCCAATCAGAGCCGACCGATCATTCGTGGGCAACGAGGATTGCGCGTGCTCTTTCTAGAAGATGGTCTGTCACTAAACAATCCTCGCCGCCAAAGCGATTTCGGAGAGATCACTGGGCTGGTCGATCTAGAGCAGATTGAGCGCGTCGAGGTGGTCCGGGGTCCATCGTCCGTTCTGTACGGGAGCGGCGCTATCGGTGGTGTGCTCAACGTCATTCCAGCTGAAGCTGCGATCATCGGTGCAGGTTCCGCCACACGGTTCAACCTGGCAGCCCGATCAAGCTCCGCAGACTCGCAAACAAAGTTCTCTGGCGGCTTGGCTGGTCACTTCAATGGCTTCTCCTATCAGCTGCAAGCCTCCACTCGTGATGCAGAAGCGTGGGAGGCTCCTAGTGGCTCGTTCGGCAATGTCACGCTGCAAGACGAAACCACGGTCTTCGACACGGGAGTCAAAGACGACAACTTGGCTCTTGACCTCAGGTACCAGGTGTCTGATCACCAGAGTGTGAGTCTACGTTCAACCCGCTATAGCGCCGGCGAGTTCGGTTTCGGTTTCGTTGACCCAGCTCTGATCGAGCCGGACTTCAACGGCACCCAGACTCGGATCTTCTACCCGTTTCAAGACTTCGATCGGACCGTCCTCGGGTGGTCCGGCGTTGGTTTCGAACGAGGCGCACTTTCCACTTTTGATGTGCGCGGTTACACGCAGAGCAACGAGCGGGAACTGGTCTTCGACGCGGAGATCAATATCGGCCCAGTCTTTCGGGGCGCGCCCAACTCTGCCATCGAGATCGACACTCTGAACTTCACCGACATCGATACCGACGGCTTGCGAGTCGAGGCGTCGCGAGGCTTTGAGAACAGCCTGCTGACCTTCGGTATCGACTGGTCAGAAGATGAGCTCCTCAACACCGACTCGTCCACCACCAACCTGATCTTTCGGTTTCCTTTCCCGCCGTCGGTCATTGGCCTTATTCCTGGTTTTACCTGCATCGACTTTGCGCCACCGTTTGAGTGCAGCTTCGCCAGCACCGACAACATCGCGAACACACCTAACTCGACTAACGAGAGTCTTGGTGTCTTCATTCAAGAAGAGTTTCGCCCAACAGACAACTTCACTGCGATCGCCGGGATCAGGTATCAAGAAGTGGAAACCAGCGCCAATGCAACCCCGGGCGTTGACACCACCGGGCTCGACTTCAAAGACGATCAGGTCGTTGGCTCGTTGAATCTGCTCTATCGGCTCAGTGACGATTTTGAACTCGTTGGTTCCTTCGGCACCGCCTTTCGCGCACCGAGCATCGTCGAGCGGTTGTTCAATGGGATTACGCCCGAAGGCTCCGGCTTCCAGCTTTTGAACCCCGCCCTCGAGTCCGAGACCAGCGACTACTTCGACCTGGGCTTTAAGTACCGCCGAGGCAACGCTTACTTCGATGCGGTCTACTTCCGCAACGACATCGATAACGGCATCATCCAAGACTTCTTCTCCGAGGATGAGATCGCGGCGCTACCAGCCGAGATACAGCAGATCATCTCGAGCGGCGGTATCTCGTTTGTGGTGCAGCAACGCAACATCGATAAGACCGTCATCGAAGGGGTAGAACTGTCGACAGCGTATCGATTCCCATTTGGTTTGACGCTTGGCGGCAACTACACATATCTAGACAGCGAACGCAGAGATTCTTTGAATCCTCCGAGTGGAGACATCCCCTCAGACAGGGTCAACTTCTACGCCAGGTTCGAGAAGAACCGCTACCGGGCCGAGTACCGATTGCGCCACAATGGATCGGAGAACACGGTGCTAGAACCTGGAGATCCGGTACCGGTGATAGGCGACACGCTGCCTTCATTCACCGTGCACAGCCTGTCGGCCTCAATGAGCTTTGAAGGCAACAGTCGCTTGAGCCATCGGCTCGGGCTCACGATCGACAATCTGACCGACGAGCTCTACGCGGAGTTCTCCAACATCGGTTCGTTCCGACCCGCCCCGAAGCGAAACCTCATTCTCAGCTATCGCCTAGGCGTTCGCTAGAAGCAGTAGAACGGCACACGTTTCCGTATTGGGGTGGTGGGGCAGAGGCCAGCTCCAGCCCCGAGCGAGGGCGTCGTCCTGTCGCTAAGACGCGTTCACCAAGCTTCCTGCTTTCGGCCGTCTCTCGGTTTTCTTCTGCCGCGCGGGCAGGTCCTTGTTCAGTTGCCTTCGAGCGTGAACTCGGCTGACCAACGATGGTTGCCCCAGTGCAGTTCGAGCAAACCTGCGGAATCTGACACCGTCAGAGAGGGCTTCAGCTGTGGCGCTGAGGTCTCGACGGTCTGATGGGTCAAAGTAGTCTCCGCGATATCCATCGCGGGGTCGCGTTGTGTTCCCCAGACATCCGCTTCGCGGTTGAAGACGAGGTTCCAACCGTCTTCCGTGCGCTTTAACCAAACGCTGTAGGAACTCCTGCCGGAACCGCCCTTGCTGCTTGGTTGGACAGTTGCGTCGGCGAAGACCAGTGGGCGGGGGGCAATGAGCTTGCTCGCAGCCGCCTTGGTGATGATCTGAACATCACCTGATGTCAGTGTGTCGATGGTCGAGAAGTCGACGGTTTCGACCTCAAGCTTGCCGGTGTGCAGGAGGATTTCGTCGTCCTGAATTTTGGCGCTGGCGAGATTGCGGGTCGGGCGGAGTAGCAGTTGAGAGAGCGCGCGCTGGCGTCGCTCTTCAGCCTCGGCATCTCGCTCTTCACCGGCCCGGCGGACTGATTGTTGTGCGAAAGATGCCGTCCCAAGAAGCAGCAGGGCCACGCAGACCTGCAGCAGACGCAAACCCCACTCAATGCGGCGTTGGCGCTCTAAGCGGTCAGAGCACTGGCTTGTCCTTTTGATGTTCTCCATCAGTCGAGGCGAGTGTCAGACGGGGCTGCTTCTGGAGCTGCTTCATGCGAAGCAACAGGTGCCCAGTTGATGAAGCCAAGCATCATTTCGTCTCGGGTGTCAGGACCGAAAACGATGGCACGATCCGGATCGAATCCGCGCTCGGCTCCGCGTTTCGGAGTGTTTTCGAACCACATGCTCGCCTCGATCCGGCTTCCCGCGGGAAGCAGCTTTAGTTCTTTGTAGCGGTAGGTGGTTTGCCATTCTTGGTCGTACTCGGGGACGTCCAGCAGGAGTTCACTACGACCGTCCGGATAGAACAGTTCGTACTTTGCGGCTACAGCTCGCAGATGCGCATGCGGCCACATGGCGATTAGGTAGGTGTCTTGCTCGAACGTCTTGGCGGCTCCCACTCGCCAGCGCTCTTCTTGAGGGGGGATCTCGAAACTGGTGTTGCCAACCGCATCGTAAACGGCCTTATGTTTCGGGGGAGCGTCGGTGAAGTAGAAGGCAAGTTTGGACTGATCGGTGAAACCGGTGCCTGGCCCAGCCTCTTTGTTGTAGTGCATGGAGAAGGAGATCCTGGATCCCTTCTGGAGTAGTTGAGCAAAGCCTTCAGGGAGCATGGTGGGTTCGGCACCCAACGCGATACAACCGATGCCATTGCTAGCGAAGGCGCCCTTGACGCTGAAGGAGCGCTTTTCGCCGGGTGCATAGGCACTTGCGCACATGTGGTGCACGTCTCGGCCGCCAACGCGGAATTCCACACCTTGAAACCATCGGTCCTTGGGCAGCTGTTCCTCCGTCAGCGTGACCTCGAAACTAATATTCAGGTCTTCGATGTCGTCGGCGACGAAGTAGGGCTCGTCGAAAGTGGCCACAAGATCTGGTTTGCCCAGCGTCCATCCATCGGAAGCCTCCTCGGCAAAGGGAGGTAGCTCTGGTGCATCATCGGGATTGCCAGCCTTGGCTCCGGACTGCACCCATGCGAGCACGGTTTCGATCTGGGCCTGGTCTAAGACACGCTCGCCATAGAAGTGGCCCTTCGTGTGGGACGTCGCAAACCAGGGTGGCATGGCCTTGGACTCGACCGCACGAGCGATCGCCTTGGCCCACGGTCGCACCTCTTCATAGGTTTGCAATGACATCGGCGCTGAGATTCCACCCTGGTTCTGGCCTACGGGGCGATGGCAGGTTTCGCAGTTCATGCGCAGGATGGACTTGACGTCCTTGAAGTAGGTGAGGGACGCCTCATCGTTGGAACTCGAGGCTCCGACAGCGGCTGGCCACGACCAGACAAGCGCAATGGCCATCACAGCAAGGACGCCGGAGCAACGGTTGGAGTGAGCGGATGGGGTAGTCATGGGGCTCTCGCAGGAAGTGGTTGGTGCCGTACAGGGTATCAAGGAGTGGGTGTTGAGGATCGGCTTGGCGATCCCGCCCTTTTGCCTGTGGGCTCGCGCACGTGAATGTAGGTCTTGCGGGATTGAAGGAAAGTGTGTATTGTATACAGTATGCAGAGAAGGAATCTCTCCCACGAAGCCGCCACGACCATTCGCGACCAGATCCTGAACGGCGAGCTGGCGGCGGGCGACCGGGTCAACGAAGTGCATCTCGCCGCTAGTCTCGAGCTCAGTAGAACGCCACTCCGGGAAGCGCTGAGCCTCTTGACGTCTGAGTCGTTCCTGATTCAGCAGCCGCGACGGGGCTACTTTGTGCGCGGCTTGAGCCTCGACGAATTTGACCAGCTCTATGACATGCGGGCACTCCTTGATCCGGAGGCGTTGCGCATCGCTGGGCTGCCTTTGAGGGGCCAGATTGACGAGCTTCACCGTCTGAACGAAGCGATCCGCAAGGCCACCCATGATCCGGTTCGCGTGATCGAGCTGGACGACGCTTGGCATCTGAGGTTGATTGATCACTGTCCAAACCGCATTCTGCTCGACACCATCGGCCACTTCATTCTCCGCACCCGGCGGTACGAACACGCGTACCTGAGGTCTGGAACTCACGTCGAGGTGGCTCTAGCCGACCACGAGGAGATCCTCGCGGGCCTGGATGACGACGATCTACAACGCGCGTGCTCAGGGCTCCGCGTCAACATGCGGTCCGCCAGTGACCCAATGCGGCGATGGCTGCAAGAGAGGGAAGAATGAAGAACCGTATCGTTGCAATTGTTTGCACGACCATCTGTCTGATTACCGGAGCGAGTTGCGCGGAGGCACAGAATGCCAGCGACTCCTCGACAGGGTCACCGCCGCCGAACTGGGAGGGGCTGTGGGTGGCCGAGAGGAGTTTTGGACCCCGTCTCCAAGGGCCCCTGACCCTTCACCGGTCAAAGGCGAACTGGGTTGCGCGGATGCAGGGAGAGACGATCGCAGTGGACCGGACCCAGGAAGACGACGGCTCGGTGGACTGGTCGTTCGCCTTCTTCGATCACGGCCGCTTTGTGGGACACCAAGCGAGTGTGGAAGCGGCCATCGCCGGGCATTGGCTTCAAGCGCCGGGCATGATCGACAACTACCCGTTCGCCACCCCGGTCCGGCTGGACCCAGTTAGCAGCGACGCTTTCGCTGGCGAGATCGCACCCTATCCGCAGCAGGTCTCCCTCAACATCCCTCTGGTGGCCGACGGCACCGCCTCGGAACCAGGGACGACGCGTTATCGCACTTTCCTTCGCAATCCCCAACGCAACCTCGGGGTGTTCTTCCGCATTGAGTCGGCAACGGCCACGGGAGATGAAATCCGGTTCGCCAACGGCGACGGCGAGGTGTTGGCGGTCGGTCGGAGCATCGAGTCGGGCGAGCGCTTCACCCTGCTGTTCCCGCGCTTCGGCGAGACCTTGGACTTCACCCGTCGCTCTCGGCAGAACGCGCCCGGCTTCTACGCCAGGCGGTCGGCGGAGACCCCGGCGGCGCTGCTTCAACCGGTCGAGATTGCAGACGGCTGGCGCACTGCGGCGCCCGGCAAGACGGGTCTCGACGAACGTCCGTTGGTCAAACTGGTGGGTTCGATCGCAAGTTTTGAGCCCACAGGTCTGCGCCAGCCCTACATCCATGGGTTGCTAATCGCTCACCGCGGCAAACTGGTGGTGGAAGAGTACTTCCACGGCTACCAACGAGAGATGACCCACGACTCCCGCTCGGCCGGAAAAACGATCACCTCGGCGTTGCTCGGGATCGCACTCCACCAGGGTTCGCTAGCCAGCCTCGATGAGTCGGTCTATCCGCTGTTCGGAGGGGTAGCGGCCTTTGCCAATCCGGACCCTCGCAAGGGGCGGATGACCGCTCGCCACCTGGTCACCATGTCATCAGGGTTCGACTGCGACGACGATGACTACGACACCCCTGGCAACGAAGACACTATGCAGAGCCAGAGCGAGCAGTCCGACTGGTATCGCTATGTTCTTGACCTGCCGATGGTTCGAGAGCCAGGCGAGGCGGGGGTCTATTGCACGGCAGGCATCAACTTGATCGGTGGTGTCCTTGAGAAGGTCACTGGAACTAGCTTGCCGCGATTGTTCCAAGAGCAGTTTGCGGTGCCGATGGGCATCTCGAACTACCAGATGAACCTCTCGCCGACCTATCATGGCTACATGGGTGGCGGTATCCGGTTGCGGCCCAGAGACTTCTTGAAGCTGGGCCAGCTCTATCTCGATGGCGGCGTCTGGAACGGGCAACGGATTGTCTCGGAGGCTTGGGTCAACGAGTCTGCGGCGGCCCACGCATCTCTCAACGAGAGCGACGACTACGGATTCGCCTGGTGGCGGCGCAGCTACCAAGTCGCCGGTAAGACCATCGAGACCTACTACGCAAGTGGCAACGGTGGTCAGCTCCTGTTCGTGGTTCCCGAGCTCGACTTGGTTGTCCTAATTCAGGCCGGAAATTACAGCGACGGTCGCACCCGCAACGAGTTTCGCGATCGGTACATGCGACAGTCGATCCTGCCAGCGGCATTGGCTGCAAAGAGCGATGGAGTAGCGGGGTCCTATTGAGGAGGCAGGGCTAAACGATAAAGCTCGCGGACCGCCAAGCAGCTGAGATGGCTTCTGCTTGAGCGGCGCGCTGATCGTTGACAGGGCGGTACCTGGGTACCATACTGCTGCATGGTAAAAACAGTCCAACGTGTCCAGACGGGTGTGCGAATTGAGAAGCGGATTCTGAAAGTACTCAAGGGGCTGGCAGAAGCACTCGATATGTCACTAGGAGATCTTCTCGAGGGCATTGTGCTTCACTGCTTTGAGGGCAAGATCCCGCCCTTCTCAGCCGAGACCCTTCGCAAGATCGAGCAGCTCAAGGAAGTGTACGAACTAGACCTTACCTCCCAGGACAGTCATAAACTGACCGAACTCGACGCAAAGCAATAGAGCAATAGAGCGCACGGCCTCGAACCTGAGCGATCGGTGAGCCGCGCCCGCTCTGCAAAGTTGCCGTCAACATCGAGTGCGAAGCGCTCGTTTTTGAGTCTCGTTGGGTGTGGGCTATTCAGGCGGCAGCGAGGTAAAGCGCTCCGGCGCCAATAGCTTTAGGCTACGGGTCGCTGACTCTTTCGGTATCCCGCCGAAACTAGAGGCAAAGGCCACATGTCGAATGCCGAGCTCGAGCAGGTGCTGGAGTTGATGAGCGACCGCCGCCGGTGTGCCAAACACGCCGGTGCCGTTACGTCTCATGTCTTCATAGAAAACTTCAGGATCGGGCAAGGGGCTTCCTGACATCGCGAGCATCAAGCGGCCGAGCGCGGGGGCAACCGTAGCTTTCACCTCCGCCTCGGTCTCAGCAACATGCGCGAACATCATCACGATGGACTCGGCTCGTTGGTCGATGTGATCAGCGATTGCCAGTCCACGAACATGCGCTTGCACTCGGGCCGCCGGCTCTGCAAGGCCGCTTGCAACCGGTGGCACAAGGGTCAGCAACGAGTCACCCGCGAGGCCGATTTGATACGCCGTATCTTCATTCATCGTAGCTACGTAGACTGGCGGGCTGGGTGATTGAACCGGAGCGACGTTGAGCGAGGTTGGTCCTAGTTCACCACTTGCTGCGGCTTTCCAGCGCTTGCGGATCTCCGCCAAGTTCCCTTCATTGAGGGTTCTGCGCTCTTCAAAGTCGACACCGAAGGGCGCGAACTCCGACTCCCGGGAGCCGCTTCCGACACCCAGATTCAAGCGGCCCCCGGAGAGCGCATCAACCAGCGCGTAGTCCTCGGCCACATGAATCGGGTTGCGGAGCGGCAGGACCGCCGCCGCGGGTCCGAGACGCAGTCGGTCCGTGCGCTGGGATATCGCTGCTAGCAGGACGGCCGGATTCGCCGCGGTGCCGAGATTCGAGAAATGGTGTTCCGCGAGCCAAAGTGAGGTGAAGCCGAGACGGTCGGCTTCCTCCGCCTGCTCGATAGCAGCCTCATGCACATGCGCGACCGACTGGCCGATTTCAGAATACTGGTCGAGTAGCCAGAAGAGTGAGTGTTTCAATTGAGCTTTCCCGTGGTGCGCGCGATGGGCTATTCACCCGGAGCCTCGGCTCAGGTTCCGAACTGCATTCACGGTACTAAGGTACCTAGGTACCGTTCTTCTGTCAAGGTCTTTAGAAACTCACACCGGTGTCCTTCGTGCGCCGATGGGCTCGCGTTCGGGTCGGCGACCCCACGGCTCGACGGGGCCTTCTCTGTTGCAGTAGCTCAAGCGCTCGACCCTCCAGAACTTGCTCAGTGATCAAGGCCCCCTAATCCCGGGCGGGTCGAAACCCGCTTGAAACCAGCTAGCTGAAGGCGAGACTGCCGGCTGATCCATGTTTGACGGTGACGACGGGTACCAAGTGCTGCGAAGGTTTCTACTAAACTGGTATCACCAATCCCCAAAACACCCCACTTCAAACCATGCTCATTCCCATTGGCCACGATCGTGGTGCAACGCTGCGCACTCCCTGGGTCACAATAGTCTTAGCGGCGATCAGCATCCTTGTCTTCCTCGACCAGCGGTTCGAGGTGCGTGTGAACTCGGGAATCGCCGTCAGTAACTACGAGAAAGCGATCAGCTACTTGATCGAGCATCCCTGGCTCGAGCCGCCTGAGGCGCTTGAGTTCGGCCCCGAGGCCGAACGGTTCCTCGCCGAACTCAGGCGCAATCGTTCTTCTCAAGGTTTGGCTAGATTCAGAGAACGCGAACAAGCGCGTCTCGTGGAGCTGACAAGCGCGTGGGAGCAGCGAGTTGAGCAACTGCCCTTCTTTCGATACGGCTATCGAGCCGAGAGCTTTGAAGCGCGAAGGTTGATCACTAGCCAATTCATCCATGCGGACTGGATGCACTTAATTGGCAACATGGTGCTCCTGTTGATCCTGGGGCCGCCGTTGGAAGATGTTCTTGGTCGACTTGTCTTTCCAATTTTGGTGGTCAGCGGAGGCGCGTTCGCCGCGTTGTTCCATGGCGCGCTCACGGTTACTCCCGGCATCCCTCTAGGTGGGTTCTCTGGAGCTCTAGCCGCGGTGATGGGCATGTTCTTCGTGCGCTTTGCAGGCAGCAAACTACGCTTTCTTTTAGTGCTCATTCCGTTCTACTTTGGCCGCGTCCAGATCCGCGCGTGGATCTTCTTGCTGGTTTGGGTGCTCATCGAACTTGGCTACGCGTCGATCTACGAGGTCGACTCAACTCTGACCTCCGGCGTGGCGCACTTGGCTCATTTCGGTGGCTTCACCATCGGCGTGGTCGTCATGTTTCTACTAGGCTTGTTTGGAGTCGAGTCTCGTTGGCTTCGACCGCGGATCTACGATGCTGCCGGTGTTGTCGACGCAGAAAGTGTTGTCGGTGTCGATCTTGTAAATCTCACCGACGGAGGCGTGTCCCAGACCGACCTTAGGGCTCTTGAGCGTCAGGCGCGCAGTAACCCCACCGACATCGACTCGTGGATACGCCTTTGGGATGTGGCCATTCCTTCGGTGGATGAACGGCGACTCGGAGGCATTGCACGGGCCATGGCCAATCCGCTACTAGCCAACTTGCAGCGATCACCTTCCTTGCCGTTGCTCGATCTCTTGCGCGACATGCTGGATCGGTGTGGAGAAGGTAGCCTGACCGCCAGTGCGAGAGTCCGCCTAGCGGACGCACTCGAGCGGGTGCCATCACAATTTGAACATGATGCACACCCGCTTGCGAAGCGCCTCATGACCAGTTCCATCGGGGACTTCGGCCTACTGAACGTGTCAGAAGGTGTCTGCTTGGCGCGCTGGTGCTCGAGGAGGGACTCCGCCGGCGCTGCTCTTCTGGCTCAACGACTCATGGACAAGAACAGTATGAGTGAGATGGAAGCGGCCATGCTCGCCGAACTTTCGTCCAGCAACAGTGGCGACGAAGGGCGATAGATCTCCGGTCACGCCGAGTAAGAGTCGAAGCTTCCTTGGTTGGGATTCAACTGCCGATCTCAAACAGCGGAGGGGCACGATCGGTGAGGAGCCAGTGGCGCTGCCTGAATCCTGTTCTGCCCCGGGAGGTCCCCTGCGGATGTAACTAAAGTGCTGCTTCGCTCTGTGAGGGAGGCGCATTCAACAGTTTTCCAGCGCCCCGGCAGCACCCTTCGGAGGAGTCCTTCGCCGGGATGCCGATTCGCGCCAACGCTTCCCTTCATACGTCGATACACGCCCTCGGAGTAGGATTCAAGCGCCCTCACACTGTAAGAGCGTTCCAAGGAGAGTCCATTGATGCAGGCCATTCTCGACGATCTCATCGCAGCGGCCCGCGGGCTTGTCCGTCGGCCGGGGTACAGCATCCTGGCGATGCTCATTCTGGCCTTAGGCATTGGCGCCACCACGGCAATCTGGAGCGTGCTGGATCCAGTTCTTCTGCGAGCCGAGAGCTTCGACCGCGATCGCGATCTTGCCAGCCTGTGGAAGCGGCTCGAGAACGCGCCTGATCTCAGGTTGTATTCGCACTCAACCGAAGGATTCGACGCCTACAGAGCAGCTTCGACGCTCAGCGGCGTCGCGCGCTACCAACGCGACACGGTGGCGCTCTTTGATGGCAGGACACCGCAGCGCGTGGACAGCGCCCAGATCGATCACTTGGTGCTGCCGCTGCTCAGGGCGGCACCGCTTCTCGGCCGCAACTTTGTATCAGAAGATCTTGGCCGACATCTGGTGTTGATTCATGAGGCATTGTGGCGGGATCGCTTTGGCGCCCGCGACGATGTGCTTGGCCAGCAAATCGAAATCGACGGCGAGTCGCACGAGATTGTTGGTGTGGTTGGGGCGGAACTCACTTTCCCTCGCGCCACGACGCGTGTGTGGACACCGCTTCTCGAACCTGCAGATGGCTGGAGCGACCTCGCAACCGCGGTGATCGGTCGAGTCGCCAAGGACGTCTCGATCGATGCAGCGGAGGAGGAACTCACCGCGCTACTGGGTAGCAGTGGCTCGGAACACGTCTCTGCCGTGCACTCGGTGCGATTGCACATGCGCACCAGCGACCGCTTTGATGATCGTACGAAGGCCTCGCTTTGGCTTTTGTTTGGGGCGGTCGGCGTGCTCCTACTGACGGCCTGCGCCAATGCCGCTAACCTGGGGCTTACGCACAGTATGAGCCGGCGCGGTGAGTTTTCGATTCGCCACTCGCTCGGTGCCAGCCGGAGGCGACTCGTGCGCCTCCTGGTGATCGAGAGTGCAGTGCTGTCGTTGGTTGGTGGCGCTCTAGGACTTGTGGTCGCGCGGCTGTCTCTCCCGCTTCTGATTCGCCTTGCGCCTGACTCGGTGCGCCAGCAGGCCACAAAACTCGCGAGCCTCGACGGCCGGGTGGTGCTGTTCGCGACAATCGTTGCCGTACTCGCGGCGACGATCGTTGGGCTGTTCCCCGCGCTGCGCTCGACCGTTGGTGTGTCGTCGAACCAACGCACGACGGCGTCCATCAGCACCCGCCGAGCCGGGACACTGCTTGCCACGTTCCAAGTCGCCCTCGCCTTCGTGTTGCTGTTTGCGACTGGTCTTCTGCTGCGTAGCTTCGATGGCCTGGTCAACACTGATCCCGGGTTCGAACTCTCCAACGTCTTAGCGATTGACCTAACTCCGGGTGCATCACAACGGCAGGAGAACGGCTCGGCGGCGCTCTACGAGCGTCTTGAACGGCGGATCGAGGCGCTGCCGTTCGTTCGCAACGTCAGCACTGGGCGTAATCTGGCACCGAACGCAGGGGTCGTGTTCGGCGCAAAGTTTCAAGTAGAAGGAGGAGCGCCGCTTGACCCAAATGCTCCGCCTCTTCAGTTCTCCCAGACCGCCATGGCACCAGACACGTTTGATCTTTTGCAACTTCCGCTGATCGCCGGAACGACGTTCCGCGCTGCCGAGACCAACCAGATCATTCTCGGCGTTTCAGCTGTCAAATGGCTCTGGGGCGATCGGGCCCCGCGCAGCGTAATTGGTGAAAGGGTCCGCATGTCTCCGCAGCAACCGTGGCAGACCGTGGTGGGCGTCGCTGCGAAAGTGCAACAGAGTGGGCCGCTCGAGGCCTTTGGCGACGATATGGAGACCTACTCCTTTATCGACGCGAGCGCCTTTCCTAACCGGACGCTCTTGATCCAAACCGACGATGACCCGCTTGCTCATCTTGCCGATCTGCGTGCCGCGATCTGGCAGGTTGACGAGCGCCTGCCACTGCACCGCATCCGCACACTTGAAGGCGAGTGGGCGCGAACCATGGACAAGCCGCGGTTCCTTCTCGAGATCATTGGAGGCTTAGCAACACTCACACTGCTGCTGACCATTGCCGGAATGTACTCAGTGCTGGCGCGTGCGGTGCAGAATCGCAGACGAGAGATTGGAGTGCGAATGGCGCTCGGGGCACAGGCACGCTCGGTGGTGTGGCTGGTCGCAAGGCAAGGACTGTTGGCTGCGACTTTCGGGACGTTGGGTGGTCTTCTGCTTTCTCGATTGGGCTCAACCTGGCTCGCTAGTCAGCTCTTTTCGGTAAGCACACTCGACGGCGGCGTGATGAGCGCAACGGTTGGGTTCACTGTGCTGATTGTTCTTCTCGCTGCCTGCATTCCGACGGTGCGGGCCTTGCGCGTACAGCCCGCCGAGACCATGCGTGCTGATTCCTAAACTCGCTTTCTCGCGGAAAGGAAGGAACCCTTGGTCGAACTTGACGAGCTGACCGACGGTGGCCGGCAGGCCGACCGCCATGCGAAGGCCGTGCTTGCGGTGGCGATTCTGCTCGCTCTGTTAGGTCTTTCTGAACTAAGGCGAGTGCAAGCGGCGGCGCCGGCTATGGATTTCTATGCCGCCTGGGCCGTGGCCCAGAATCTGGGCAGGTCAGACCTAGCTGATCCATATAGCCGCGATGCGCTCGACCGAATTCGGCTCGAGATGGCGGAACGCCTCGACCTTGCCGGGCGACCACCTCGGTTAGCCGCTGCGGTTAAGGCGACACAACCGCTTCTTGCGACCGCCACCCCGTTCCTCTACAGCGTGTTCTCGCCGCTTGCGCGCGGCACCTATGAGAGTGATGTTCGCAGGTTCCAGCTGGTCTCACTTGGTGCGTTCGGCATCGGCGTGATCTCCTGCGGCTTGCTGGCCGGTTTGCCGATGCGCCTCGCT
The DNA here is from genome assembly GCA_029263415.1 of Acidobacteriota bacterium. GTDB lineage: Bacteria > Acidobacteriota > Thermoanaerobaculia > Multivoradales > Multivoraceae > JAJCXN01. Next base: position 106,461 of record JAJCXN010000015.1, on the reverse strand, counting down.
GTTTTGTGGCTAGCGGTTGCAGGCCTACTGTTTCAGCCCGTGCGCTCCGATGTCGACGTCGCTAACGTGAACCCGCTGCTCTTCGGGCTGTTGGCGATTGGTCTGCTCTTGTTGGAGGCGGCGCGGCGGCAGCGAGATCGATGGCCAATGTGCTTGTGCGCCAGCGCCGGTCTGGTGTTCGGATGCGCGGTGGCGTTAAAGCCATTGTTGATCTTAGTGCCTCTTGCCCTCGTCGTGCGTTGCTGGGCCCGCGGAGACTGGCGTTCTGCCGTGGCCCAGGCCCTCGGCGCTGGTGTCAGCCTGGTCGCATGCGTTGCCTGGTCGAGCGTACAGTTTGGATCGCTTGCCATCTGGCCTCAGTGGCTCGGCGCACTCAGCAGCCTTCCAGCGGAGGCGACGGCGGTAGCCCTCGGTAATGTCTCCCCGGTACGCTGGTTGGCGGATCTGCTCGGTGTTGATCCCCTTCGAACGGCGGTGGTGGCCACTCTAGGGCTCGGCGCTGCTGCTGCTTGGGCGCTCGGCAGCGGCAGTCGTCCGGGCGGAATCGCAGGTGGTGGTTCCGCCGACCAGAGGATTCTTTCGAGCATCGATGACCTTCGGGTGAGTGGTTTGGCACTCGCGCTTGTCTTTATTGCGAGCCCGCTCACTTGGTTGCACTACCTAGTGCTGCTGCTGCCTGTTTTCCCCATTGCTGATGTGCCGGTACGTGCACATCCTGTGCGCGGTGTGCTGCTCTTCGGGGCCTTCTGCTCTCTCGCTCTACGCCCGATTTGGCTCCTTGGATGGAGCACCAACCCGCCGGTGCCCCAGGCCGGCCTATGCGTTCTTTTTTGCCTTCTGCTCTTCGACGTCGCTCAACCGTTCAGGAGTGAGCAGGTCTCGAACGACTAGCGAATGGCTGCGAGTAGTTCGAGCCAAGATCGAATCGCGATCGCTGAGCATTGCTTGGCTACGCACTCGGGTCGAGTTCGGGGTCAAGAGCCTTGCAAGCCGATCGCAACTTATCCCGTTGATCTTCGGATGGGTTGTGCTCGGCTAAGAGCGCCGGAAGAGTTCTGCATCGTGCGTGTGCTTCCTCCACTCTTCCCTGCCTGGTTAGGCTCTCAATCAGCATCGATCCCAGCTGGGCAATCGTCCTTGGCGCCGCATCTGAGTCCGTCTCCAAGATCGCCACCGCCTTCTCAAGGTGCTGGATGGCCCGTTCATCGTCCCCTACCTCGACCTCCAGTAGCGCGAGACTCCTTAGAGGGTAGACCGACTCCACGGAACCCTGGCCTGTTCGTTGTTCCACCAGTAAGAGCGCGCGGGTGGCTGCAGCCCGCGCCTGCTGAAACCTGCCCTGCATCCTGAGCACGAAGGAAAGATTGGTCGTCGCGACGTCAACGTTCGGGTGAAGTTCGCCGTTGGCCGCTTCGAAGATCGCGATCGCTTTGCGCATGAGCGCTTCGGCGCCGACCAGATCGTTCATGGCGACTTTGACCAGGGCGAGATTGTCTAGTGATAATCCGTAGTCAGGGTGTTGCTCGCCCAGGACCTTTCGATCGATTTCAACCGCTCGCTCGAAATGAAAAAGTGCCTGCTCGTAGTCTTCCTCAGAGCGCAGCGCCAGTGCCAGATTGTTGTGGGCAACGGCGGTGTCTGGATGATCCTCACCCATCTGTTGTTGGTGCATCTCGAGCGACTCAGTGAGAACGGCAACGGCCTCGCTGCCACGGCCGAGGCCCAACTCGATGAGGCCCTTGACTGCGAGATAGGTGGCTCGATCGTCGGCTACTTCGGGCGCGACTTCAGTCGCGGCGAGCGCGAGATCGATCTTCTGTTCAGCTTCTGCCAGGCGGCCCAGGCGCCGGAGCGCGATCGCCTGGCTCTCCATGATGCTGTAGTAACTGTCTGGGTCTTCTTCGGGGTCGACTAACCCTGCCGCCTTGTCGAGCAACGCAAGTGCGTCGGGGTAGCGGCCGTCCGAGATCGCTACGTGAGCCAGTTTGGTCGTTTGCAGTCCGATGCGTGCTGGGTCCGGATCATCTTGCCCTTCTAGGATGCCGAGCGAGACCAGGTGGTGCTCTTGGGCCTTTTCGATGATGCCCAGGTTGCGGTAGATGTGGCCGAGTGCGGATTCGATCCTGGCTCGCGCTAGCGGTTGATCTGCGAGTTCAACGGCGATGCGGTCCGAGCCTCGGTCGAGGAGTTCCCTCGCCGAGATATCGGCTCCGCGAGCCTCGGACGGGTCGGCGACTTCGAACACAGAGACCAAGAAGTCGGTGACCTCCTCTGCTTCTGCTAGTGCCCGCAGGGCTTGCTCGCGCTCTCGATTGATGTCGGTTGTGTACTTGACTGCGGAGCCGAGCGCCACCGCCAGCAGGACCGCGGCTGCGGCTCGCAATAGGAGCCGTCGCCCAGCGGTGCGAATCCGCTCAAGTCGCTCGAACGCCTGCTGTGCTGTCGGTCGGTCTATGGCACGCGCCGCAAGAAGATCACTAGCTAGTTTGCGCAGAGCTCTTGGGCCAGAGACATCACTCAGCTCGGGTAGGCCGGTCCGCTGGGCGCTGCCAAATAGGTGGCAGATCACCATGCCCAAAGAGAAAAGGTCGGTCGGAGGGCCGAGTTGATCACCTCGGGCCTGTTCAGGGCTCATATAGGCTGGTGTTCCCAGTCGTGTCGCTTGATGGGTGAGGGGCCCGAGTCCGGAAGTATGCATATTGGAGTGGTCGGAAGTCCTGTCGAGTGCGCCGCCGTTTGCCAGTTGAGACGTGCTGTTCTCATCAGCTCGATCGGAGTCAGTTGACTCCGGGCTGTCGACCGCAACGTGCTCAGCGGAGTACCCCCGCGAAATGCCGAAGTCGAGAATCTTTGCGTGAGTTTCGGCAGTGACCATGATGTTGGCGGGCTTCAGGTCTCGGTGAACGACGCCCTGCTGGTGCGCGTGGGCGATGCCTTGCATGATCTCGCTGGCTAGCTTCAGCTTGTCCTTGTGCTTCAGGGTTGCCGCAGACTCGTCGAGTGTGGTGCCAGCGACTAGCTCGAGCACCAAGAAGGTCTCACCTTCGTGTTCGTACAGATCGTAGATCTTGCAGACGTGCGGATGATCGAGACGCGAGAGCATCTTGGCTTCGCGCCGGAACCTTTGCTGGAGCTGATCAGTCCAGGCTTGATCAGATCGACTACTGATCACTTTGAGGGCGACCCGGCGGCCGAGTTCCTTGTCGCGCGCGGCAAACACCTCGCCCATTCCTCCTTTGCCTAGTTGCCTATCTAGGACGAATCGGCCGATGTCTTGTCCGGGCTCGAGTGGTGTCTGGCCAGCGTTGAGCTTCGCTTCCAATGACTGAAACAGCGCTCCGCGCAAGGCTCCGCCAGGTTCGAATAGAAGATCGTCGTCTAGGGTCACGCTCTCTCGATCAAGAGCAGTGTCGGTCGCATCGGTTTGGCCAGGCTTAGGAGGTTGCTTGCTCATTGGTTGAGTCTAAGAGGACGAGACCGGTGCAGGAGGGTGAGGGGCTTTGGTTGCCTTCGATGTTAACCACTTCAACACTCAAGCCCGACCTAGAGTCGCCCATTTTCGAACGGCAGCTCCGCACGGAGAGGCAGAATAGACTTGCCAGCAACCATGACGCACCACTCACTAAGAAAACCACCATCGACCAAGCCAAGAAGCCAGAGGCCCTCAACACCTCTGCTTTTGAGCCTGATGGTTGCTTGTACGTGTCTGGCAAACGCGGTTTTCTCGCAAGACTTCGACGCCCAGTGGGTTCGCGCGACCACTGAACACTTCACCGTTTACTCCGGTGCAGGTGAGCAAGCCGCAAGATTGATGGCCGAAGATCTCGAGATGCTGCACGCGGTGCTGGAAGGCCTTTCCGGCGCGGACCCACAGTCACCCATCCCCACCAAGGTGTTCTTGTTTCCGAACGACGCTTGGATGCGGTCTTTCAACCCAGCCGCCGCCAGCGGACTCAACTCTGGGCGTGCCGTAGCTGGTGGGTTCTTTGCTCCGCGACCTCTCGCTAACTTTGTTGCGATCAACCTGCGGACGTCGCGCACCGCACGCGAGGTCATTCAGCACGAGTACCTGCACTACTTCGCCCGTCACAATCTTCCAAGGCTGCCCTTCTGGTTCAGCGAAGGACTCGCGGAGTACTACAGCACGTTCTACGTCGCGGATGGCACCGGTTATGTAGGCAGGCCAGTCGAGAGCAGGATCCAGATGCTCACCGAGACCTCTCATGAGTTCGCCGTCGGTTGGCGGCAGCTCGAAGAGCTGGCTGAGCTTCGCTCGGTATCGGAACTGCACGGTGATGGACACGCCGCCTTGTTGGCCTACGCTCGGAGCTGGGCGATCGTGCACTTTCTCTTAAGCGACGACGATCGAGCGGAGCTGACGATGGGCTTCATGCGTGAACTCGCCCGCGGCACCGACTCAGTAAGAGCATTCGAAGAGAGCTTCAGCGAGCCGCTAGAGAGCCTCAGTCGGCCACTCAACCATTACTTGGCTGCCGGAGACTTCCGAACCTTCAGGACATCAGTGCCGGATGTCCAGTCGCCTGCTTTGGCGGAGATGGCTGCGCCCGAGGTCTTTGCTTCCCTTGGCGAGCTGGCCTCAGCTGTCGGCAACCACAACGGAGCGCGTCAGTTGTTCGGCCGAGCGATCGCAAAGGCTGCTCAGAGTCAGTACGGCGCAGATGAGCAGGCGGAGTTCAATGGGCTCGCCGATCTTGGGTTGGCGCAGCTCGCGCTCGCCGCAAACGACCCCCAACGCGCCGTCGAACTCGCGATCTCTGCTTGCGAAAAGGTGCCCTTCCTCGCCGACAGCTGGCTCGTGCTGGGATTGGCCCGCCAGCAAGCAGCACCGCCTAATCCGACCGACGATGAGCGTGAAGACTGGTTGAAAGAGACGCGAAGCGCGTTCCGCAACAGCTTGGACCGCAACCCTGACTTGCCAGCGGCGCTGATCCTGCACGGGAAGACTTGGATCGAAGATCCGCTCTCGTCGATCGCCAACCGCTCCAAGAAGCAGCCTGAGGTTTCAGCTGACTACGTTCTGCCTGGCATCAAGAGCCTGCAACGAGAGCTTGAAGTGGCTCCGCACGGGATCCAAGGAACGAAGCTTCTCAGCACCCTGCTGACCCTTGACGGCCAGTTCGATCAGGGCCTGGCGGTGCTCTTGCGCGAACGTCCACGCTTTGCCGATGAGGATGAATGGGGCGTAGCGTTGGAAGCCGTGGGAGAGATCGAGGGGAAGCAGCTCTACCACCAGCTGCAACGCAAAGAGGCCCCCGCTCTAGAGCCTCTCGCACTTGAGGCTATACGCGGCCGCCTGGACTTCTTTGAGAGGTCAGCCGATCGCTACGGTCAGCTTTCGTTTCTGTTCGCTAGGGGCCAAGAGATCCGACGATTGTTCGAGTTGGAAGCGTTGTGGACGGATCTCGCAGCTGCGCAGGCCGACTACGACGCTGGCGAGGTTACGAATGCAGGCCGCTTGGTTGACTACATCCTCCAGGAGATCGGTAGCAGTCTAGATTGGGAGGGAACTCGAGTCGAGCGGCTCGAACAAGCAGCGGACGACTTGCGTCAACAGCTCGGCCTCTAAGCTCATGACCTGAGGCCAAGATGTGCTCGTGGCTCGGAGCGGTACTCTTGGGGATGTGTCTGACGTTTGGGTAACCAGATGGATTGGGCAACGAAGAGCGCCGTCCACGGCCCGAAGTCTCCACGCCTTGAAGAGAAACTCGCTCTAGCCTCCCCTCGTACTCAATTCCCATATGCGCAAGACAGATCGACCTCGACCTCCGGCAGCGATCCGCGTGGCTCTCACTCTGGTATCGGTGGTGATCTTGTCTCGGCTGTGGCTGCTCCAGGCCGCCGTGCGGGAGAGGCTGAGCGACCTCGAAGGGGTAGCTCCACCCACGGAGGGAGCGTCAGTCCAAGAAATGTTGAACTGGGGCTCCGGTTTTTCATCGGCGCCGCTGGTACCAGGCGGTTTTGGAAGCCCAGTCCTGCTCTTGCTGATCCTCCCGTTGATGATCGTCGCTCGTCGATTGACCAGAAGGGGATATGGCCCAGCGGCGATTGCATTGATGGGTTTCTTTGGAGTTCGGTGCTTGATGATCCTGTTCCGTGGACCCTGGGACGGTGCCGCCCTCTTCTTGTTGAGCCTTATGATGTTGACCATCTTCATGTTGGCATTGCCAACCTCCCGCGACTGGTTCGAGTCTTCGGCGCGTTCGCGTGCAGGCCTGGCTTGAAAACGAGCGCCAGCGGAGGGTGAGTGGCGCGACTCTCAGCAACTGAAGCCAGGTGAGTCATGTGACTGACATTGGCTCCGGGGCTGGTGAAGCGACCGACGGGAGTACCGCCGCCACAGCTTCATCGATCTGCCAACTGCCGTCGGCAGAGTGCTTGACTAGTACGACATTCGGGTGGCAAGAGCACTAGGATCGAGCGCGACCGCTGAGGCCAAAGAGGGCTGCCGTTCCAGAGGCTCGAAGAGCGAGCTGTTGAAGTGTGAGTCTCTTCCCCGGGTGGATACAATTCCTGAACAATGGCCGATCCCGCGACCGATAGCTGACGAATGCACCTAAGAGGACGATCGATCTTCAGGTTGAGCTATGCCTAAGCGACTTGATCACCACTCTAAGACTCAGAGCGTCGGAGACGTACCATGAAACGAGTTTCAGCCGCCCCTTCACTGCTACTCCTCCTGACCGCTGCATTTGGTTGCGCCGGTCCCGAAGCGGGCGATTCGGCCCAGCTGCCCGCACAGGCGGACGCGCAGGCCGACGCGCAGGCCGACGCACTTACCGACGCACAGGCCAACACCACTGCCAACGACGATCTGTGTCTCGACGCCGGGCCTCAGACGCCGCGGGACATCACCTCGGGAGCAGGCTTGAATGCCGTCAGGTTCCCCTTTGCTCCGCCGGCGACTGAAATGAACCTCTGCAACATTCACACGCATACCAACGCTGAGCACAAGGGCCCCGGCTTCAGTGTGTTTGTCGGCGATGCCGACCACGGCGGTTATGCCTGCAACGATCGAGGTTCCCTGAGTGCCGAAGAGCTGGCGGATGCTCCCGGCGCGTTCGGTGGCGCCGCGCCCGGCCAGACGATCGAGGTCCACTGGGTGCACACCACCTGTGACGCAACCCCAGGCGAAGGTCTTGGCGCATGTGTGCCCACTGAGTGCAAGAACCCGTTGCTACGGGTTGAGGCACAGGTGTTCCTTGTCGTCAACGATTCCAACTCCCTGGACTTTACAGCTTTGGCCTACGGCGGCAACGTAGTCGGGGGCCGGCACCAGGCAAAGAGCATGCCCGAAGAGACGGGTGAGCCAATTCTCTTCCGCGGTTCAACAACCGGTCCGAGTTACACCCAGTCGAAGTGTTCGCCAGCTCAAGTGACTTGGTCGGTCAGGCCACAATGCGCCAGGCTCGACATCAACTCACTGCATCGGTGGGCGGAATCCGGCAATGTCTTCAATGAGACGGAGTCGCATGGCGTTCGGCAGCTAGTCACCGCGCCCGAATTGCTGGCGCCAATTCAATAGGTGCTCTAAACGACCAAAGTCTGAAGTAGGGGAGGAGATGGCTTGCCATCGGTGCGATGGGTCGGAAAACGGTGTGAGAGGCCAAGCCCGGCCGGCCGCCAGGGTTGGCTTCTGCGGAAGTCTGACGGCCTCGTCTACACGTGTTGGATTGGGACCGCGAACGGGGGAAAGGCGCGTCGGGCTAGGACCGGACTGCTTTTGGCCTTCGCCGTGCGCTTCATTCCCCGTTGCCTACAGCGCCGCAAGTTCCGATCAGGCCTGCGAATAGAAGTAGACCGGTCTGTGAGGCCGTTGGCACTTCCGTGATGGCCGCGTTGACTGTGGTTCCCTGACCGCGGATCACCCAGTTTCCGGCAAAACCGAAACTGTCGATCGTGCCCCACTGTTCGTCTGCGGGCAACGTTGGGCTGGCGGGCACGTCTCCAGCAAGGTAGCTGGCTGCCCATGAGCGCCCTTGACTGGCGGTCTGGTCGAGCGCGGCTGGGAAGTCATTCAACCCCTCACTGCCGTAACGATTGACTACGCCAATGAGCACATCTCCGGGGCCTTCCAGTAACACGGGCACGCCAAGGGTGTAGACAGAAAGAGCAGCTAGATCGTTCGCCTGGACGACGTCATTGAAGATGCCAGGAGGACTGCGCCGGTTCCTGGATCCCCATCGCCGTCGGTGTCAGAGTAGACCAGCAGCTCGATGGCTCCGCCGAGCGGAACCGCAGTGTTACCGAACAAGACGCTGATTTCCTCGAATTGAAATGGGAACTGGTCAACCGTTGGCGTGAAGCGATTGAGCCAGATGAACTGTCCAACGTCGCCGATGAAGGTTTCGGCCGTGCCGTCGTCAAGTAGAAGGTCGACGCCGTCGGCACCTCGGTTCGATGGGAACTCAAGCAAAACTGGGCTGCCGGGCCGAGTCTCGAATTCTGAGAAGCCAGGGCTGGTCACCAGCGTCGCGAGAACGCTCAGCAGGGTGAGGACGAGGGTTCGGTTGAGGTTGCGCATTAGTGTTCCGTTGAAACGGGTTGAGGGAAATGCGGCTGAGTTTGGGCCGCAAGGCACCAAGGCCACCACGTTGGAACCACGCGAAGCTGGGTGGATCCACGGGGCAGTCGATGAAGGCTTGTTAGAGGGCAATCTGCCCTAAGGGTAGGTGGACTATGCCCTGTCGATCCCGGTACGAGAACCACGTTGAGAGGTTGTTCAGTTGCTTTCCCCCTTGGGCTGCGTTCCGCTTCTACCAAGCGGTTGCATCGCTGAGACGGGCGATTCGACAGAGTTGTTCGCTGGCTTCTTCGCCTGGCCTTGCCGTGTCGCCAAGGCGGATAGCGCAGTTGATTCGAACGAGTGGGTATTGAACACGACAGTCACACTCCGTCGATCTGAGGGCTTGCCTCGTTTGGCTGCTGGAACGGCGTGTGCAGTGGGGGTACAATGGAGATTGAGAATCTGTCTACCGTCTCTTTTCTTCTGAGGATTCCAATATGAAACGCCCCTTTTTTCTGTCCCTAGTTCTGGTTCTCGCAGTCGTAGGCGCCGATGCGCAAGACCTGTGCCTTGCGGAGGCGGCTGGCTTCACCCAGACCGGCAATAGCTGTACAGCTAACGACATATCGATCAAGCAGATCGTCGTGGGAGCGGTGCTCGACGGGTGTTCAAGCAGCTCTGACACGGCTCTAGTCGAGATGAACATGGAGGTCGAGGTTAGCGGCGGTGGCACGAAGTACGACATCGCCGCATTCCTCAACCTTCAAGGAGGCTCGGCCTACTCCGCCACCAACGAGTGTTTCCGCGATTTCTTTGACCCTAGTGTGCCAGAGGGCATCAATGCCGATGGAGATATGTGCAACGACATCGACGGTCCCGGCTCTGACGTGGCGACGCTGGGGCCGATCACCATCAGCTGTTCAGATATCAACGTGAACGGGATTGTCGACTTCGATGGCTGTGTTAGCTACGTGCAGAATGCGGACGGGCTGGACTGCCAATCCGTGGACGACGCGGCGCCGCTGAACACCTCCAAGTGCGGCTGTTCGCTTCAAGACGTGCCGGGTCTCTCCCTCCCGGAGCTGACCGTGGTGAAGGACTGCAGCCAAACAGAACTCACCACGGCGAACCCTACGTCAACGTGCACAATCACCTATACCAATACCAGTGCCCTTGGGGCAGCTGACTTTCATTCGTTCAGGGATGACTACGATGAAACCCAGGTCATGGTTGACAACTTCGTGATTCCAGGGGGCGACGACGTTGCCGACGACGGTGACATCATTACGTGGTCGGTTGGAGGGCTGCCCCTCACTGCGGCGAACATCCCGCCGTTGGCCACCGGAACCTTGACCTACGACGTGACTCTGTTGGGGAGCGTGGTCACTGCAGACCCGGTGGTCAACCAGGTCTGTGCGTTCTGGAACGACACGAATCAGTTGCTGTGCGACTCCTTTATACACAATGCTGATCCAACTGCTGCGGTGATCTCGGACTTCGGTGTGGCGGAAAGCAGCATCGGAGCGGTGGTTGCCTTCCGCACCGGTTCTGAGACAGGAACGCTCGCTTTCCAGCTTGAGCGCTGGAGTGCTGCACAGTCGAAGTTCGTTCCGGTCGGCGACCTGATCCCAGCAATCGAAATGGCTCCGATGGGCAGCGACTACCAGGTGGTGGATCCATCCGGGTCCGCAGCTGACAAGTACCGAATCGTCGAACTCGAGAGGCGCGGTACGGAGCAGGTGCATGAGGTCGGTCAAGTGCGAAGTTTGGCGAGTCACGCGGTGACTCGTTCGCTGGCGAGTAGTTCCACGCGCTCTGTTCGCATTCAGCCGCGTTCCGCTCAAGCCGCTCAAGATGGCCTCGTTGGTGAGAGTGTCGCGGTGCGAACCAGGCGTGATGCCGATTCGGCAACGTCGCGAGTGGTGCTCGGAGTTGCGGACACAGGAATCCAAGGGGTCGCTGCCGACGTGCTCGCCGAGCAGTACGGGTTGTCCCTTCAGCAAGTGCGCGGCCGAATCAAGACTGGTCGTCTGAGCTTGCTGAAGAACGGCGAGCCAGTGGCCTGGTGGACAGGTTCCGAATCAGAGGTGTTGTACTTCTACGCTGAGGTCGGCGACGATCCGTTCTCGCTCGAATCCAACTACTGGCTAGACCTAGCAAACGGGACTCGTGCGAGTGTTGAGGACGTCGAACGTGCCCAGGTGGCAGAGACGCAGGTCTTCGAATCAACCATTTCCCATGAAGAGAACAACCTCCCGGTACTTTCGATTATGGAGGGTGGTCCCGATTTCTGGTTTTGGAAGATTCTGCCGCGCAACGGCACAATCACCTTGGCGATGGAGGCGCCCGATGTGGATGTCCAAGCCACGGCAGAACTCCGCGGTTCGTACGGCACGTTTCTCGCCGATCCAGGTGGGGTCCTCTCGGTAAGCCTCAACGGCGGTCATCTAGGCGATGCCGCGGTAGCTGTCAGTGCTCGTGGCTCGTTTTCATTTCAGGTGCCACCCGGCACTTTGCTCGACGGATCGAATGACGTCGAGCTTAGTCTCAATGATCAAACCCTCGCCATCGCCGCCGACACTCTTTCGCTGACCTATCAGCGAGAGTTCGCAAGCCACGACGGCTCTTTGGACTTTCAACTTTCCCACGATACGAGTGTGCAGCTAGCCGGCTTCTCTTCGCCCGACTTCCAATTGCTCGATCTCAGCGATCCAGAGCGGCCGTTGCGGTTGATCACGGGCCGAGGCAATCAAGGATTGCTCACGGAGGCTCCGGTGCAACTTGCTGCGGGGCGCTATTTCGGCTCAGACCGGGTTAGGTCTCCCACTATCCGCAGCTACTCGTTGCCTCAGGATCACCAAGCCCAGGCCGCAGACTTCTTGATCGTGACTCACGAAAGTTTGCTCGATAGTGCGGAAACGTACGCCGACTATCGTCGCAATCAAGGCTACTCAGTTGCGGTGTGGAGCGCCCGCCAAGCCTTTGACCACTACTCATACTCTCACCCCAATCCGGCGGCGATCCGAGAGCTTACCTCGGAGACGTACACGCTCTCGGGAAGCGAGATGGACGGACTCTTCTTGATCGGCAACGGGACGTTCGACTATCGGGACTTGTTGGGCTTTGGAGACGGGTTAGTTCCTTCCGTCCTGCGAGACGCAGGCTGGGGCATTGTCAGTTCGGACCTTGAGTTCGTGGACTTTGACCAGGACGGCGAGCCGGAGGTTCCCGTTGGAAGACTCCCTGCAACTAACGCCAGCCAAGTCGATGACTACCTATTCAAGGTGAATGTGTTTACAGAGTCAAATGGCCAGTGGCGCCAGCGTGATCTATTGCTGGCCGACAACGGTGATGCTGCGGGCAACTTTCCGCAAGACAGCATGGCCTTGGCGCCCTATTTGCGGAGTCCCCAGAAGATTCACCTTGGAGTAACCCACAACCTTGTGGACGCCCGTCAAGAGCTGCTCGACGCCTGGGAAGAAGGGCTTCGCTTAGCGACTTACTACGGCCATGGCAGCGGCCTTTCCTTGGCTCACGAGAATCTCTTTGAGAATTCGTCGCTGGACCCACTCAGTACTGTGACGTCCACCCCAATGCTGACTGCTCTAACCTGCAACATCGGTCGATTCGACTTTCCTGGCACGGCAGGATTGGGTTCTCAGCTCGTTCTGAACCCCAAGGGATCGGTGGCCGTTTGGTCGGCAGCAGGCCTTTCGGTGCAAGGCCGGGCACGAGAAGCGACCGCTGACTTTGTTCAACGCCTGAATCAGGATCCAAGCCTCACCGTTGGTGAACTCGTGCTGGAGGTGTCTCGAGTAGCCGGCGCTGACTTCGCACAGTCCCTGCCCAGCCTGTTGGGAGACCCACTGGTTACATTGGAGTAGAGCCCGTCTGGGTTCGATGCGAGACGCTTCTATTCCGTCGTTCGGTTCCGTGCGGCGGAATAGATGTTGGCGGGTTTGCTACGCCTTGCAGGCCCTAGGTATCTTCGCGGTGCATGGTGGTCCGGTTTGGTTTTTGGAAGCGGCTCTCGTGCCCAAACTCTCTTTGGCACGCGTCCGGACTGGCCACTGGGTGTCACCAAGATGTCATAGTCTCCTCTCCGATTGGATCTCAGTTGTTGACGTCAAATTGTGCTGTATGGGGCGTAATGGCTAAGTCCCCTCGTAGAGAATGCAGCAGGCTGGAGGACATTAGCTCTTGAAGGCAGGGGGTCGCTCTTTTCGGAAGGTGACGGGCGGGGCCAGGGCGCTGACGCAGTGGCAGCGCTTGCTGCTGCCCACCGCGATCATCATTCTCGTGACCAGGCTCCGCGAGGTTTTTGCTTCGCAGAGCGTGCAGCGCTTGGAACTTTCGGGTTCGGACTGGTTGTTCGCATTCCTCCCGGACGTTCTCTTGCTGGGGGCTGTGTTGTTGCTCGGATCGGGACTGCTGCGCCTATTGACAGCGAGACCGAGCGGCGTCGGCGGCGAACGCCTGTTCGTGATCGCAGCGTCCGGGTTTCTGATCGCCGTGGGGTTGCTCGAGGCGGTCGGACATTTCTTCTTGATGACCACGGGCTCGGTCCTTGATGCGAGTGTCTTGCAGCTGGTCGGGAGTGCGGGTGAGGTTGCGCCCGCCGTCGCCTCCGAACTGAGCCCGCTTCGGGTTGTTGTCTTGCTGTTGATTGTGATGGGCCCCGTTCTTTTGGCTCGGACTTGGCGCTATCAGGAGCCCGATGCCACCAAGCGAACTGGAGGAGTCCGGCTTGTGGTGGTTGGTTTCGCATTGGGCCTCTTCGCGTTCGCCTCGGTGGGAAGTCAACCCGTGGCTTGGTATCAGACTGCAGCAGGGCTCCTGCTGCCGCGGGCGGATCCACTAGCGAGCTACATGAGCTCCACGTCACTCGACCATTCGGCGATCGAGGCACCCTTCGAGATTCGGCTCGTAGAGCGGCAGCCGGCCGACGGCGGTACCGATGAGGGCGAGCTAGCTCGGGTTGACCCTCAGAGGCCGAACGTGGTGTTCATCGTCTTGGAGTCCACTGGATACCGAGCGACGTCACTAGCGCCGAACGGGCCACCAACAACCCCGTTTTTGCAGGGTCTAGCTGAGCACAGTGTTGAGGCGACGCGAATGCGCACCATCATCCCTCACACAACCAAGTCGTTGGTCACCATGTTCTGCGGCATCGAGCCGTACATCGCTTTGCGCCCTGCAGAGAGCTATGACGGCGTCCTGCCAACGCCTTGCATTGCGAACCTGCTGCGCAGCCAGGGCTATCGCTCGTGGTTCCTACAGAGCGCGACCGGCGATTTTGAGCGTCGCCGGGATTTGGTGCGCAACATGGGGTTCGATGAGGTAACAGCTCTTGAGGATCTTGATCGCGCCGGATATCGCCGCGCTAACTACTTCGGCTACGAAGACTGGATCATGCTGCCAAAGCTGACCAGCTGGTTAGAAGAGAACGCAGTCGGCCAGCAGCAGCCCCATTTGCTCTCGATCCTGACGGTCACGCCTCATCACGACTACTCACCATCCGGGCGTTTCGAGCCGGTGACCCTCGATCCCGAGGATAACCTGCGCAACCGATATCTCAACGCGGTGCTCTATGTGGATCGGTTTGTAGAGCGAGTGATCACGCTGTATCAAGAGCTCGGTCTCTATGAGAATTCGCTGTTCGTGATTGTTGGGGATCACGGAGAAGCGTTTGGTGAACACGGTCGTTTTGCCCACGACGACGTCATCTGGAACGAAGGATTGCACGTCCCGTTCATAGTGCACGATGGGCGCTCGAGGCTCGTTCCGGGCAAGATCAAGGCGAAGACCTCGCAACTGGACATCCTGCCGACGGTGGTCACCGCTCTTGATCTTGCGATCGAGAACGGCTCGTTGCCAGGACTCGACCTGCTCAGCGACTCGAGCACCACTCAGCAGCTCCTCGAAGACCGGAACTTCTACTTCTCCTGTGTCTACGACAGCAGCTGTATGTCGATCGAAACCGAGACTCTGAAGTTCATCCACCACTACCAGAAGCAGCCAGACGAGCTCTATCGCGTTGACGCCGATCCAAGCGAACTGTCACCGCTTCGTCTCGACGGGGGCGTGTGGCGAGATACCTCCAGGACCGATCTGCCGCCAGTTGAGCAAGGGGAGGTCGAAGCACTGCGTGCGGATATGTTTGATTGGTACCGCCATACCATGGCCCGCTACGCCACTCGCACGGCGGCAAAGAAGTCGCTGCTCGACAGCCTTCCGACACCGATGTACCCGGTGAAGGCAAGTTTCGGCAAAGCGGTGGAGCTTCTGGGCTACGACATCGGCCCCGCAACGGTACCGAGCGAGGCAAGTTCGCCTGCCGACTCAGAGAGCGTGGCGCTAACCCTCTACTTCCGAGCAACCCGCGACTTCCCGGCAGCTCGGGGGACGGCCAAGGCGGAGCGGGTCGCCTGGACCGGCAACCAACACCAACTGCTAGAACGCTACGCCATTGATCCCGGACCGCTCCATCATCCGGTTGGCCAGTGGCGGCGCGGTGACATCGTCAGAGACCGTTTCGAGATCAAGTTGCCCGGTAGCGACCTCGGACTCGCTCGGTCCGTGCGTTTGAGCTTTTGGGATGGAGCCAAGAACCTCGAACCGAGACTTGCCCCCGGAGAGGAGAATGCCCTGGGCGCTCCGACGATGGTCGGTGACGAGATCGTTCTTCCGATCGCAGATGCCACGGCTGTTCAGCCCTGGGCGCAGTGGCGATTGCGGTCGCCGCCTGGTAGCACGCCCTTCGTCAAGACTCACAGCTGGAAGCGTCTGCCATTGCGGCGAGGCATGATGCCCATCCGGGGCTTCTTGAACCTACACGTCGACGACGGCCACTGGGCCCACGTACTCGGTTGGGCCGGCGACGACAAAGCACGAGTACAGGTGGACCGCGTCTTAGCGTTCCACGATGGCGTCCCAATTGGGCAGTCCACCCCCTATGCGGTTCGGCTCGACGTGCCAGGTTATCCGCGAGATACGTTGCTAGCGATAGGGTTCAAGTTCTTTGGTGAATCGAGGGCGGCCTTCTTGAACGGCGAGCTTGAGTTCGTCGGGTTTCGCGGCAAGCGGTTCGCTGGCCGAATCGCTGTTCAAGGGCTCAAGAAGAAGCCGAAGTGAACTGAGAGAGCACGGGGCGGCAGGGCGACGGAGGCACGCTCCTTAAGAGCGCTCTTGAGGGCAAGGCTCCATTGCCTTCCGGCTGGTTTCGGTCCCGGTCCTAGTGCCGGGGAACTCGCTCGTGTGGGTTTGTGGGGGGCGTGTGAGCCCAGCCAGCATCCTTAGCCGGTGCAAGGTGTCGGCAATGAACGTTCTTCCTTGAGGTCGCCTCGACTAGGGCCTCGACGATGCCTTCGATTTGCGTACGACGTATTCAATACTGAACGTTCGGCCTAATCGAGCGCGGTTTGGACTCGGGAGTCTGGTGACCAGCGCCAGGCGCTTTCTCTAGCAGTTGCCTGCAAACTGCGTAGTGTCTGCTCGCTTGCCGTTGGCCTCTACTACGGTGACCAAGCTGATGTTGAGCCGCTTTCGAATCCATCGGCGAAGACCGTCACGCTATCGGCGTACTGCGCCACGTAGACGATGGCGTTCAGGAGGATCTGAAGATTGTTGCCCGGCTCGAGCGCGGTCGGTTGATGTTCGCCCGGTTGATAGACAAACACGATGCCCTCCCATGCTTCGCGATGGTGGGTGTAGGCGAGGACATGGCTGCCGGATCCATAGTCGCTGCCAAGCAGGATTTCGATCTGCTCTGCATCCGGCTCGAAAGCGAAATTGGGGTAGTGCTCGTCTGGTGTGTTGTTGAAGGACGGGTACAGATCGCTAGGAATGGCGTTGGCGGGGTCGGCATAGGTCACGGTGCCGGGGTAAGTGACCGAGAACTCCGTAACAAAGTGCTGGACAAGAGAGATCACGTTCTGGCCATCGGTGATGTCCCAGAGTACCGACCCCGTCGCGGCGCCTCCTAGAATCGACTGCATGGCCGCTTTCCCCGCAGTTTCGTATATGCCGTGGTGGAACGAGATCACACCGCCCCCAGCCGCTAAGTAGCTCTCAACAGCAGCAACGAAGTCGTCCTGGTCGCCCAAGTCGTCTGGGCCATCGTCGGGAATCCGATGAGCAAAGTAGATGAGCACGTCGTAGCCACTCGGATCATCGGGGCCGAGAGCGACGGCCGCTGTAGCAAGGTGGATGTCGTTGGTCGCGATTTCCAAGACCGCGTCCGGTTCCGACTCGTCGAGTGATAACCCTGAAAGGGCCAGCAGCGTGGCGGCGAGTTCTCCGGGTTGGGTTAGCTCTTCCGGTGCAAGCCCATGAGGATTCACTTCGTCGCTGACGATCAGAATACGCAGTGGGGCATGCGGTGCGAGGATCTGCGCTTGGGCCGTCACCGCGACGCAGATCACGCTCAAGAGCCCTAGTAGCAAGTAGCGCTTGGTGTAGTAGAACAGCTGTCGTTCAACAGATGATGGAGTCATCAGATCGCCGGTCGATGAGTAGGGTGTTGAGACCTCAATGCCGTGATCATTCTATGAGGCGCGCTCACGCCTTGTTTCCACGTTGGTCGCGTCGGGTTCTTCGAGCGGCTCATGCGTCGGAGTTTGCACACACTTGCCGAGTGGCGTGAACGAAGGTGTCGCCGCGGCCGTAGGGCTAGCTCTCCTAAGCGGGTCTCGTTCGCTCAAACTGGGAACCGCTCCGAGTTTGAGGCGTAGTATTGCTCGATGCCCAAACATACTTTAGCTGCGACGATTGTTCTTCTCGGCCTGTTCGCGTTCGGCGCTGCTCGATTGCAGAAACCTGAGACGCAAAACGGACAATGGGGTCAATGGCGAGGGCCGCTGGCGACCGGTGAAGCTCCAGGAGCAGATCCGCCGGTGAGCTGGAGTGAGTCGGAAAACGTTCGCTGGAAGGTGGAGTTACCGGGCCAAGGGCACTCGACGCCAGTGATCTGGGGCGATCACGTCTATGTCACGGCGGCCATTCCAGTCGGTGAAGCACGGGCTGCACGCTTTGACCGCGCGCCAGGAGCGCACGACAGCGTGCCGGTGACGCACGAGCATCAGTTCGTAGCGATCGCGCTCGACCGGGCTACCGGCAAAATGGTCTGGCAGACCACGCTCGCCACCGCCCTTCCGCACGAAGGTGGACATGTCACCGGTAGCCTGGTCTCCAATTCGCCAGCGACCGACGGCGAGATGCTGTATGCATTTTTTGGCTCGCGCGGTCTCTATGCTTTGGATCAAGCGGGCAAGGTGGTGTGGCAGAAAAAACTCGGGTCGATGCAGACCAAACATGCCCATGGGGAAGGCAGCTCTCCAGCCCTCGCTGGCGAAACGTTGCTGGTGAACTGGGATCATGAGGGCGATTCGTTTGTAGTGGCCTTCGACAAGCGAACCGGCAAGGAGCGCTGGCGTAAGGAACGATCTGAAGTGACATCGTGGGCGTCGCCGATCATCGTCGAGTTTGGCGGCAAGCAGCAGGCGATCGTGAGCGGTACTGACCGGGTGAGGAGCTACGACCTTGCCACCGGCGAGGTGCTTTGGGAGTGTGGCGGATTGTCGGCCAACGTGGTGGCTTCACCAGTCGCAGGTGAAGGAATGGTGTTCGCAGGCAGCAGTTACGACACGCGCGCTCTGCTGGCGATTCGGTTGGCTGGCGCCAAAGGCGACGTTACCGGCACCGACGCTGTTGCTTGGTCGCGCAGGCGAGGCACGCCTTACGTGCCATCTCCGTTGCTCTATCAAGGCTCGCTCTACTTCTTGCGCCACTATCAGCCAATTCTGACGCGCGTGGTGGCTGCGACAGGTGAAGAACGCCAAGGCCCGTTTCGGCTGTCCGGTCTGCGCGATATCTATGCCTCACCGATCGCGGCTGCAGGGCGGGTCTACGTCACCGATCGTCACGGCGCAACACTGGTGCTCAGTCACGATGATGAGCCCAAGGTGCTCGCGCTCAATCAGCTGGACGACCGCTTTTCCGCGTCGGCCGCTGTTGCTGGCAACGAACTGTTCTTGCGAGGCGAGCGCTTTCTCTATGCGCTCGGCGCGGAAGCGCCCTAGGGCATCGAGCACGCGTGAATCTGGAGTTCTACTAGGGGGCAGCGCTGGCGGAGCGAAGGGGCCACGGGGGCTGGACCCGAGTTGTTCGTCCGCAGTCGACATCTGCGGGAGGTCGTTCTTAGGGTTCTGGGTCGGGCTCGACCTTGGCGCTAGTGCGATAGTCGCCGAAGTCTGCGTCGCGTTGATCGAGCGCCTGGTCGAGCCCCTTGGATTTGACTGCATCGAAGAAGTCCTGAGCCGAAGAGGTGAAGGTTGCCAAGGCCTGCAGCTCGGTGCCGGACCGAAGGCCGGTTCGCAGGCCCATTGCTTCCATCTGACGATGGACTGATCGCTTGTTGAACTGCTGCACTTCGGAGGGTACCTGGGTGACGCGTTGGGCGATCTTCAGCACTTCAGACTCTAGCTCGTCGGCAGGAAACGAGCGGTTAGCGAAACCGCAATTGGCTGCTTCCTTGCCGGTCATAGAGTCACCTGTGAGCATCAACTCCATGGCACGGCGCATTCCGACCATCCAAGGGAAGAACTGGTTGTCAGGAGGAGAAATGTTGCGCACCACTGGGTAGCCAATGGTTGCGTCGTCGGCCACATAGATGAGGTCGCAGGATTGGGCGAGCTCGGTGCCTCCAGCGAGGCAGTATCCGTGGACCTGGGCGATCACAGGCTTGGCGAGATCCCAGATTCGAAAACAGCCTTCCACAGCGTGGCGGGCCCAACTGCCGATTCCGTCGGCCGTGTGGAACGGGCGTCCCTGGGAGCTGTCAGCCTTGAGGTCGTAGCCGGCGGAGAAGGCTCTGCCGGCACCCTTGAGAATGGTGACCCGTGCTTCTGGATCACGGTCGATGGCCTCGAGGTGTTCAAGGATTTCTGTGCGGAGCGAGTTGTTGAGCGCGTTCAGCGAGTCCTCGCGGCAAAGCGTGATGCGTCGTACCCCGCCGTCGAGGTGTTCGAGACTGGTCAGTGCAGTGGTCATGAGTTGGATCATGGCACGGCGTAGCCGTCAGAGGTGTTGTGGCACTGTGTGTGGTCCGAATCGCTCAAACGCCCTGGACATGCTTTCTGCGATCTCGACGGCGGCTCGAGGTGGCGGTTCTAGTGGGTTCTGTGAGCCCGCGCCTATGGAAGGAGTTCCCAAGATGTTCAGAGAGTGTCTCGCGGGTCAAGAGTTTCGTGGCGGACTCCGGGTGGGGCGTCGTAGAAAGGGGGAAAGGGTGAGATGAGGGCGAGCAGCGCCAGCGGATCGATAGGTATGGTCGCCATGGACCAAGGCTCTCGTCTCGTGCCTTCAGTCGATCTCTTTGACTTGCAGCCCCCAAGGCCCGGCCTGAGACTTTGCCACGACTCAAACCCCACCAGACCCACAGGAGATCGGGATGACACTACGCGCAACGTTTCTATTTGCCGCCGTGTTCCTCAGCGACCATGTGTCCGCGCAGTCCGTTGCCAACGGCAGTTTCAATGATCCCAATGGCGCTTTCGTCGCAGGCAAGACTGCCCAAATGGCACCGAGCTGGGTGTCGGGAGATGCTCTGGGTGGAAGCCCAGACTGGGATAGGCCGCCGGGAACCTCAACATCACACAAGACTGTGCCAGCTTCACCCGATGGCGGACTCTACATTGGCATGTTGGCCTTCGACGCGATCAGTGGCGGCCACAAGACCAATGGAGAGTCGATCCTTCAAAAGGGGCTCTCTGGCTTCATCAAGGGCCGCGACTACCGGGTGACGTTCCATCAAATCAACATCCCAGAGGTAATGCGGCGGATCGTCGGCCCAGAGGTCGAGTTCGGCGCGAACGAAGACGGCTACCTCTCGGTGACGTTATTCGGCGCCACCTTGGATACGCCCCGGATGACTGCCAACGGCAACTACTGGAGCACGGTTTCACTTCAGTTCACTGCTACCGGCACGACAAGCGATCTGAAGCTCCAGGCCCGAGACGCCAATCCAGGTAGTGGAAACACCAGCAGCGATGGACGCGCGTACATGGCAGTCGATGGTGTGGTCATTACTCCAGCGCCAGTGCTGGCACCACTGCGCAACTTCGACGTAGTCAACCGGACCGGGCAGCATGCCAATGACTTCCATGTCACGCTACAAGGTGTGACGCCCGATCAGGTAGGCCCGACTCTCTGGCTTGGTAGCTACCCGCACGCTGAGACCACCGCCGTGCCGGGAGGCACACGCATTTCGTGGAGAGGGTCCGGAACGCCACCCGGCGGGCGGGAGCATTTTGGCTACAACTTGATCGGGGCCAACACCCGAGCCACCGGCATTGAGATGGAATGGACCCGTGATGGTGTCTCGATCGGGCGCGTACCCGCCGCTGATCACTCGTGGAAACCCATCTCCGGCGGAGGCTTGGTCAGCGAGATCACTCTCGGCGAGAGTTTTCGTTTCGACGAAATCTTCGTGCTCCGAAGTCTGGCAAGGCTACCCGGCAACGTCTTCTTGGAAGATCTCCTGGTGGATGGGCCAGCAGGGAAGGCGGCGGAGCGGATTGATCCAGAGCCTGTCCAAATCGGTCCCGGGCAGACGCTTGAACTAGAGGTTTCGGGCAGGTCCTGGATCGACGAATCTGTGGTGGTGATCTATGACCTATGGAGCCAACCTGTTGATCCGAACGTTCCGCGCGAAGAGCTCGAAGAGTTCTTGCTAGCTACCTACTTCGAAGCCTTCCCGCTCGCTTTGCTCGATGAGTTGAGGGAGTAGAGCCACGTTTCCGCTGGTTACGTTTGTGGCTGGCACCCTATGATCATTCTCTAGCGCACCCTATGATCATTCTCTAGTTGCGCGGTCCGGCTGGCGCGTGCTTCGGCAGTTTGGGCAGGCTGCCAATCATGCCGTCAGGTCGCGCTTTGGCGAGCATGCGCGCGTAGGCGGGTCTGGCACTGGCCCTCTCTTTCCAGGCGGCAACGTGAGGGAACTGCGCCTCATCTACAAGGTTGAGAACAGTGGCGACATTGAGTGGGAACATCATCATGATGTCTGCGCTGGAGAACTCTGCGCCACCGAACCATGGGTGCTTGGCCAAGTAGTTCTCCGCATACTGAACGGTTGCCTCTGAGTCCACTAGTGGTGAACGTTTGGTGGGCGGTTCCTTCATCCACGCTCTGTAGTCGGAGAATAGGCGGGCAGCGAGACTTCCCTCAGCGAAGTGCATCCACATCAGGTGATTGGCGTAGTCCTCGGTGCTGAGGTCCGGTTGTAGCTTGCCAGGTGCGTGGCGATTGAGAATTACCTCGATGATGGCGCCGGATTCGACCAATACCTGATCTCCGATGATCACCGTTGGGGCCATCGGTACGTCGGGGTTGACCTCCCGGATCTTGGCCATCGAGGCTGCGAGACTGCCTCTGACGAAAACCAATTCGTACGGCATTCCGAGTTCTTCCATGAGCCAGACGATCCGCTCAGATCTACGACCTTCGAGATGGTAGATGGTGATCGTGGGAGTCTCGGTAGCTGAGGCTTCGGTAGCGCTGGTCGCGCTGGTCGCGGTCGAACCGGTGGCAGCCAATGCAGCTAGTAGAAGGATGCTGAGGAGTGAGGTCATTGAGGTCTCCAGTGAGGTCGATGGGTTTGTCGTTGTCGAGTAGGTCTTGGTTTGGGCCGTGTTCGGTCTAAAGAAAGTAGACGACCAGATAGCGGAGCACGAGCAGGGTGAGCACAACCTCGTTCAAGCGGCGACTGCGCACCACCATCGCCAGCAGCATGAGCACCACCAGGACAACAGTGAGCACTAGAGATCGCGGTGTCCACAATAAGGGAGCAAGAGCGGCTTGTGTTGAGTAGAAACCGAGTTGCCAGACCAAGAGCACGAGCAGGACTCCCATGACGATTCGGCGAACGCGGAAGTAGTGATCATCTAGATCGGTGTGCTGGGAGGGGTTGCTCGGGAACACTAAGAAGGCGGCCAGGTAGTAGCTGCTGGCAAACAGCAAGATTCCCATTAGAGCCAAGCTGGACAGCTGCAACATGTCCCTAACCACCCAAGCGGCCGACCAGAAGGAGAGCAGGTCGAGCAAGACGAACACGCCGAGCAGCGGAGTCAAGAGTCCAACATGAAGCTGCGCCTCACCCTCCGCGTGGGGACTTAAGCGTTCTTCGATGGTGCGACCAAGACCGCTGAGTAACTCGACCAGCGAGAAACTCAGCAGCAAGCTGTACAAGGAAAAGAGAAAACTGAACTCGCTCATGCGTTCGCAGTCTATGGTGTTGAGTGACGAGTGATCAGCCCTGTCGTTGCATCAGTTAAATGGGTGGTGAGCCCCTTAGAGCGGTTCGGCCGTTAGACTCAGATTGCCCACGATGGGACGATACAGAGAGCTAGCGCGACCCGCAGACGCAGACGCATTCGCGTCCGCCATTCTCCGGCCTTTGCTAAAGGCCACACTCTGGACCCGCATTTGAAAGAACGGATTGCCAAGTTGCCGGGGATAAAGCGTCTGGCGCGGTGGCGGGCCGCCGCCACGCTGCATCGGCGAGTGCCATTGCTGCATCCGCCGGGACACTTCTATTCCGTGCTCCCCTCGCATGAGCAGTTGGCGAGGGATCGGGATCGGATCTTTGGGCCCCAGGTCGTTCGTGGCATTGACCTTGAGTCGGCAGGCGCGTTAGAACTACGCCGAGCGTTTCCTCCTCTAGCAAGTTCTTTCCCGTTTGGGGCTGAGCCGCGGGGCGAGCTGCGTTATGGGGCTGCGAACGGGTTCTTCAGCGAGGCAGACGCCCTGGTGTTGTTCTGCTTTCTCTTGCATCTGCGGCCCAAACGATGGATCGAGATCGGCTGCGGTCATTCGACGCGCTTAGTGCTGGATAGCAGTCGAGATTTCCTCGATGACTCGGTGAGTTGCACCATTGTGGATCCTTATGCTGATCGCCTGTTGGGGTGGATGTCTGAGCACGAGCGGTCCCAACACAGGGTGCTGAACCGACCGGTTCAAGATGTATCGATGCAGCTCTTTACCGAGCTGGTCGCTGGAGATGTGCTGTTCATCGATTCGTCGCACGCCGCGAAGGCGGGGAGCGATGTGAACTGGCTTCTGTTCGAGGTGCTACCAAGACTTGCCGAAGGAGTGATCGTTCATATCCACGACATTCCGTGGCCTTTTGAGTATCCAGAGTCGTGGTATCGCAGAGGCTTCGTTTGGAATGAGGCCTACCTCGTGCGAGCGCTGCTGCAAGAGAGCCAGGCCTTCGAAGTTCTTTGGTTCAACGGCTATATGGCTGAGCATCACGACGAGTACCTGCGCGCAGAGATGCCGCTCTGCTTAGAAGATGGAGTGAGCCTGTGGCTTCGTCGGAGTGCACAACCCGACTGAGCCTGCGGACCTGAGCCACCGCGCGAGCCAGCTCCTGGCGGGCGCGTGCTTCGGTCCGCTCGCGATCCGGTCAGACGGAACGTCCGGTTCACGCTGGCGCTTCAACTGGAATGGGCCCTAGGCGCGGGCTGTTCTTCGCCTCTTAGGGGAAGGCGGTCGGCGGCGTTCAGTAGCAGAGCCTGGCGAGTAGTGTAGAGATATTGCCATGTTACGATAGAATATCCGTAGCTGACTCAGCCAGTCCGCCCCGGCAGGCGTTATTGCGACGTCGCTGCGGTACAACACCTCATACCCTGGAGAGACCTATGACAGCCCCGCCAGTTCGATCATTCCGAACCCTCTACGTTTCTCTACTCGTCGCCGTTCTGCTGTGGTCGACGGCATCGATCGCCGCTGAACATGAAACTGGCGCGCACGTCGAGACTCAACAGCTCGACTTCCAGACGGTTGTCGACCTTCTCGCGAGTGGTTCAAACCACGACCTTCTCGAGGTTCGTCGCATAGGGATGCTGCTGTTCGCTGTTCCGTTCAACAAGTTCGATGGGTTCGGTGACGGTCCGTTCGATCCCAGCGAGGGACCACCGACCGAGTTCGGTCACCGACCGACGCTGCAGAACAACGGCATGTTCTTGAGGGTCAACGGCTTGGACGCCCAGGCGTGCAACGAGTGTCACACCGTTGTTTCGAATGCCACGCGCCCGCCGACCCTCGGCCTCGGAGGTGCCGGCACGGTGGCCCAGAACGCGATGCCAGTCGGCACCGTGATCGATGTTGCCGACTCTGCTGACGATCGTACGCAGTTCGCATCCGGACACGATCCCGACCTCCAGCTGGTCGAGGATGGAAGTGCCGACTACAACGGACGCTTTATCAATCCACCGTTCCTCTTCGGTGGTGGTGGAGTTGAGCTGCTAGGCAAGGAGATGACCAGCGATTTGCAGAAGTTGCTAGTCATGGCAGAAGAGTCGCCAGCCGGCAGCAAGATCGAACTGCGAACTCATGGCGTCGACTTCGGCTACATCATCGCCAAGGGTGGAGGCGTCGTTGAGTTGCATCCGGACGGGATTGGGCCGGTCGACTTCGAGACTGCCGATCCAAGAGAGGTCCTGGTGGTGCGCCCCTTCGGCCGCAAGGGGGAGAACTTTTCGATGAGAGATTTCGACCGTGGCGCCACTCAGTTCCATTTTGGTATTCAGCCCGTCGAAGTAGTTGGCGAGGATGTGGATGAAGACCGCGATGGCGTTGTTAACGAGATTACCGTCGCCGAGATGAGCGCCCTGCATGTCTTTGATGTCACCAATCCTAGACCGCGGCGCCGTTCGCTCGACCCAAAGACGCGTGCAGGCTTGGCGGCCTTCCATCGAGTGGGCTGCGCTTCGTGTCACCGGCCGACTTTGACCACCCGCTCGACCCACCTGACGCTTGCGCATCCAGAAGTTGCAACCGAACCTCATGCCAACATCTACGCGCAAATCGATTTGCGCAAGGCTGGCTTTGGGCGTAGCGGCTCGGGCCTCAAGGTGCCCTTGTTCGCGGACCTCAAGCGTCACAAGATGGGCGATCGGCTGGCCGAATCGTGCGAGGCATGCACCGAGATCGCCAATGACGAGTTCACCACAGCCCGCCTTTGGGGCATTGCAGACACGGCGCCCTACCTTCATGATGGGCGCGCGACCACACTCTTTGAGGCAATTGAGTTTCATGGTGGTGAGGCTCAACAGGTACGCGATGATTTTCTCGCCCTCAGCGAGTTGGATCGCGACCAACTCCTCGCCTTCTTGCGCACCTTGAGAACCCCCCGGCGGCCGAATCGGGAGTTGCTCGAGCCGTAACCGCGATTTGCCGCAAAAGCTACGCTGAGTTCTGGAGCAGGCCGATGGGCGGCTGCGAAGCGCGACGTATTCGCAGGCCGACCGTGTTTGCAGGGGGACGGTGTTCGCGGGCATGGGTGCCGTCAACGCTAGGATCGGTGGATGGAAACCAGTCCAAGCAGTTTGAGGCAGGCACCGATCCTCTACAGCTTTCGCCGGTGCCCCTATGCGATCCGGGCGCGCATGGCGGTGGACGCAGCGGGAACTGCGGTTGAGCTGAGGGAAGTTCTGCTGCGTAACAAACCCCAAGCCATGCTTGAAGCGTCGCCCAAGGGGACGGTACCGGTTTTGGTCCTGCCCGGCGGCGCCGTTATTGACCAGAGTCTCGACGTCATGATCTGGGCCCTGCGCTCCGCTGACCCGGAAAACTGGTTGGCAAACGAGACGGAGTCGGTGGCCTGGCTGGATGAGCTCGATCGCGAGTTCAAGCCTCGACTGGACGGATACAAGTATGCGCATCGAGGAACACCCGCCCAAGAGCGACGGTGTCGCGAAGAGGCGGTGGTGCTGCTTCGCCAGTTCGAGCAGCGACTGGGGCACCGTCATCTGCTCGGAGCTGACCGCACCCTGGCCGACGTCGGTACCTTTCCCTTTGTTCGGCAGTTCGCTCACCACGACCGCGACTTCTTCGCGTCACTCGGGCTATCTCGGCTCGAAGATTGGCTTGAGGGCTTTCTTAGCAGCCAGCGGTTTGCGCGGGTGATGCTCAAACGGGAGCTCTGGCCCGGCTGAAGCCGCACTGATTCTTACCGCCTTCGCCTCGTCCCCGGGTGCGGCGATTGACGAGACCGAGTAGTGGACTCGAAACGGAGGCTGGCGGAGACGATGATCAGGGCTAGCCCGAGCGGGTGGAGTATTTAGTACTGCCAGGAAACAAAATTGAAGCCACCGCGTATCACCTCACACCGATGCCTGAAACACTCTCCGAACTCGAGCACCTTGTCCTCCTGTCAGTCATGCGCCTAGGTGAAGCGGCCTACGGTGTTTCGATCCAGCGCGAACTTCTTGAAACGGCACAGCGCAAGACCGCAAGAGCAGCGGTCTACGTCGCCTTGCGCAGGCTCGAGGAGCAGGGATACCTACACAGCGTCTTGGCAGAACCAACCGCTGAACGCGGCGGCCGTGCGAAACGCTTCTATGCCCTCGAAGAGCGCGGTCTCGAGATTCTGCGCCAGCAGCAGTCAACTCTGGCGAGGATGTGGGCAGGGTTCGAAAAGCAGGTCGAATCATGAACACTCGAGGCCAGGCAGACGTGCCCAATGGGCCGATT
This sequence comes from Acidobacteriota bacterium, assembly GCA_029263415.1. Taxonomy (GTDB): domain Bacteria; phylum Acidobacteriota; class Thermoanaerobaculia; order Multivoradales; family Multivoraceae; genus JAJCXN01. Next base: position 79,400 of record JAJCXN010000015.1, on the reverse strand, counting down.
TGGCGGTTGGCCGAAGGCCTACTGGGAGCCGATCTGGCCGAGGAGGTCCTAGGCGACCTCTTGGAGCGGTCAGTCGCCGGCGGCCGTACGGCAGGAAACTTGGTGTTGTCGTACCGAGCGCTTGGGCTCGCGCTCTCATACCGGCTGCACAGTCTTGTAGCTCGTGTTCCCAGAAGAAAGGGTGGGCGTTTGGTCGAGGTCAGGACCTCGAAACCCCAGACACTTGGCTTGTCCGATTCAACTGCAAGAGGATCGTTTCCAATGAAGATACGGACCCCAGCCTCGGCATCGTCAAATGCCCTATCCTCGCTGCACTCGATCCGCCTTGACGTTGTGCAGACGCTCCGGTCGTTGGGCCGCACACCAGCCCTAGCAGCGGCCGTCTTGTTGACGCTGACTCTTGGTATTGGTGCTACGACGGCGATGTACACGGTTGTGCGCGGAGTGTTGCTTCAACCGCTGCCGTTCTCTGAGCCCGAGAAACTGCTGCGTGTTGGGAGGACTGCCGCCACGATTGCGCACGTCGACGAGTTTCGAGCGCTCAGCTCGATAGAAACCATGACCGCGTTGGGTGATGACGCGCTGGTTCTCAATCACGAGGGCACAGCGGTTGAGCTGCGTGGCCTACTCGTGGACGGTTACCACCACCGAGTCTTTGGTGTCGCGCCGATGCAAGGGCGGGGATTCGAGCCTACCGATACTCTTCCAGGTGCCGAGCCTGTTTTGATACTAGGGCACTCCACGTGGGTTGACTACTTCGGCGCTGACCGAGAGGTCATTGGTCGGATCGTCGACATCAGCGGCTTGGGCGTTGCACAGTACACAGTGGTCGGAGTTCACGGCCCGGACTACAACCCCAGCCCTTGGGATGCCGACTTCTTGGTGCCCCATCGCTACCAAGAAGGAACGCATGATTGGAAGGATATGGCTCGCTTCTGGGCGATCGGCCGAGCGGCCCCTAACGTCTCGGCAGAGGGGGTGCAGACTGAAGCGCGGGCCCTGGTCGCAGACGTTGCTGCGGGCGGTGGCGTTTTCAATCGACACACGGCGGATGAGCTGGAAGTCGTAGGGCTGCTTGAAGTGCACGTCGGCTCAATCCAACGAAGCCTGTGGCTGCTGTTGGGCGTGGTTGGGCTGGTCCTGTTGATCGGCTGTGCCAACGTCGCGAATTTGATCTTGGTGAGAGGCATGGCGCGTCGGCGTGAGTTCTCGTTGCGCCAGGCACTTGGAGCTGGACGCGCCAGGCTGGCGCGCCAGACGATCACCGAGGGCCTGGTCCTCTCGCTCTTAGGTGGCGCCTTGGGTGTTGCCTTTGCTGTTATGGCGTTGCCGGTCTTTCTTGCGGCGCTGCCCGAGGCCTTGCCCCGAGCCGGCGAGATCGTTCTTGACCGGAACGTACTGGTGTTTGCCGGAGTTGTCTCGATGATTGTCGGACTGCTGTTTGGCCTCGTGCCGCTCTTTCGAATCTCCAGAGGTCTCCGATCCTCCGGGGCTCGGGCTGGTACCCAAGCAAAGACCTCTCGCAGGCTGAATGACCTGCTGGTGGCTGGCCAGCTGGCAATGGCGCTGGTGCTGCTCAGCAGTTGCGGTCTGTTGGTTCGGTCGATGTTGGAGCTACAACAGGTGGATCCTGGAATCGAAGTCCAGCATCTGTATTCGTTCAGGCTCAGTCCGCCGCAAGACCGTTACCCTGAGGAAGAGCGCGCTGGCTACTTCGATCTACTGGAACAGGCAATGCAGACGGTTCCTGGGGTGACGACCACCGGAGCGATCAGCAACCTTCCGCTAACTCCCGCAGGCATGGGCGTCGGCATTTCCCCGAATGGACAGCCGGTGCCGGCGTCCGAGCGGGCCATGATGGTCAGTTACCGAGCCATTTCAGCAGGCTATCTTTCGACCGCAGGGATCCCGTTGCTGAGGGGCCGGAACTTCACTCCTGCTGACCGTACCGGCTCCGCACCGGTCGGCCTGGTTAACCGACGACTCGCGGAACGCCTGTGGCCAGACCAGAACCCAGTCGGTCGCACCATTTCGTGGGGTACGGGCGATCCTTGGTTCACGGTGGTCGGCGTGATCGGCGACGTGCACCAAAAAGATCTGGCCACCGAGACCAAGGAGGAGGCGTACGTGCCCTACGCGCAAGAGGCTTGGGTTCCGGGCATGTTCGTCTTGGCGCGCACCAGCGGACCTGGAATCATCTCTTTGGCCCTGCGTGAGGCGCTGCATTCGGTCGATCCGATGGTGCCGATCACCGACGAGCGAACTCTGACTGAGGTTCTCGAAACGTCGATGGCGAGTGCTTCGTTCAACGTTCTCTTCTTTTCATGCTTCGCCGTGCTGGGGGTCCTACTGTCGGCGATTGGTGTGTATGGGGTGACCCTCTTCGTGATCTCACAAAGGACATCTGAGTTCGGCATCCGGATCGCCTTGGGTGCTGACAACGGACGGCTGGTGATGCAGGTGATCCGTGGCAACCTACCTTCGGTCACTCTCGGCATCGGTGTTGGACTTGCGATGACCTGGATGGTCTCGCGTTCGTTGAGTGCTCTACTGTTCTCGGTCGAAGCGACCGATCCATCGACGTTGACATTGGCGGTGCTTGCCTTAGGAGGCGGTGCGCTTGTGATCAGTGCGCTGGCGGCACGGCGAGTGGCGCGCCTTGAGCCAAGCTCGGTGTTGAACTCCAGCTAGTCCTCCTTGAGCTTGCTCAAGCCGCTCAATCCGCTCAAGCGTGCCGGCCGGTTAGCTTCACGCATCGTGGCGAGGGGCCGCCGCGACCGACGGCAAGGTATGTCTGAAATGCCCCTTCCTTGGCTCCTGCCGCACGCGGCCCAAGTAGAGAGGGCTCTCGATGGTGCTCGCCCGTTGCTCTGCTTGGGCATCGCAGTCGCAGTTTGTCGACCTAAGTTGTCGCAAATCGGGATCTGTTTTCGACTTTGGTTTCGAGGCCGCTTTAAAAGCTAGCTGTGCCTGCTCAGACCAACCCCAGGAAGAACCATCCCAATGCCCCAACACATTGTCTCTTTTCCCCGCCTCTTCACCCGCTGTACCAGTGCCTTCTTCCCTCATCCGCACAGTCACCGCCTCTCGGCGGTGCTAGTCGCCGCCCTGTTACTGTTTTGCGTACCTGCTGATGCGGCGCTTGTTGTGCTCTCTGTGGACCGTACTGACGACGCTATCGCTGGCGCGATGATCTGTGACGACTTGGTCCCCGATGACTGCTCCTTGCGCGGCGCCCTCTTTCTGGCAAATGCCATTGCTCCAGCTGACGATGTTTTGATCGAGCTTGGCGCCGAGCCGTATGTACTGTCGGTGGGTGGCGCCGCCGAGAATGCCAACTGGAGCGGTGATCTGGACGTCATGCGCGACCTGACAATTCAAGGCCAGGGCAAGGATTCAACGTTGATCGTCGCCTGGCCCGGTTTTGACGATCGCCTGATTGATATCCACGCAGCCAACACGGTGACTCTTGTTGGCCTGCAGGTCGCGGTGTCGCAGCCTGCGGGTGATTTCCACGCGGTGCAGGCTCGAGCAGGTGCCAACCTTGAGCTGACCGATGTCGGATTTCGTAGCAATGGCACCTTTGCCGGGGGTGGTGGCGGCCTGTATCTTGACCATGGTGTTGTGGCGGTTCTGGAGGACTGTCTTTTCGAGGGCAACAAGACCGGGCTTAATGGTGGTGCCGGCTTGCGGTCTCATGCCGACTCCTTGACCATTCGTGATAGCCGTTTCGTTCTCAATCAGGCTCAAGGCAGCCCTGGTGGTGCTCTTCAGTTGCTTGCGCCGGTGGTGGGTAGTTCGACCAACCTGCTCGAAAGGGTCGTCATCGAGCACAACTCGGCAGACCTTGGCGGCGGGATCTACGGCGTGAAGTACACCGAGACCACCATCATTGACTCAACGTTGCGCAACAACATCGCTGACGATGGCGTTGGTGGCGGCAGCGGTGGGGCGATCTTTTCAACCGGGATCTTCGACATTGAGCGTTCGACCCTCCACGCAAACAGTGCGGTCGCATTGGGGCCGGCAGTGCACGCCGAGTACGACGGTCAACCCGGTGCTCGCGTGAACACCTACAACGTGACAATCAGTGGGCACAGATCAGGGGGCCTGGCGGCCGTTTCGTTCTCGTCTACCGATGACAGCGAGTTCCTGCACAGCACGTTCTATGACAACGATTTGGACTTCTTTGGAGACTCCCCGTTTGAGATCTTTGTTCACAACAGTGTCTTCGGCGCAGGCTGCGTGATTGTGGGTTACGACGCGATCAGCTCCGGCGGCAACCTGGGCGTGGATGATTCGTGTTGGTCGGGGACGCCGGCGGCCGGCGATACCGTCGTTGTCGACCTTCAGCTTGCGCCGTTGGGTTCCTACGGTGGCTTGACGCAAACCCACCTCCCCACTAGCGGGAGTCCGGCCGGCGGGCTCCCGACGGTGTGCGCTCCTGTCGATCAGCGTGACCATCTGCGGCCCGCAAGCGGCTGCTACAGCGGAGCTGTCGAGAGGCTGGATCCTGAGCCAGCGATTTTCGCTGACGGCTTCGAGTCGGGTGATACCGGTCACTGGGCGGCTACCGTGCCTTGAAGGTGAGGCATTCCGAGTCGTAGTCCGAGCAGTAGTAAGAGAGGGCTTGCATGGCTCAAGTGCCAACCTGGGGCAGGGACCCTTGAACTCTGGGCTTGGGTCGGTTGTGGGCTGTTGTGGTCCGCAGTTTGCACAAGAAGCGGTGTCGGGATGTGAGTGGACCGGTGGGTCTGGCATAGCCATCAGACGCTCTCGGCGTAAGATTGTCTGAACGCGAACCAGCAGGGATGAACCTGTGACTGCTATGAAGAGCCAACCATGAGAAGAGCTGCGATCGTCGGGGGGTCGTGCGCGGGTGTGTTTGTTGCACTCGGCGTTGTAGTTGGGTTCTGGACCGCTGGACAAGACGCGGACTCTCCAGGAGTGGAATCGATGGAGATCCCTGAACCGGTCACTGCGGCCGAGACTGGGCAGGGATTCATCTATGGACGAATCACCATCGACGGAGGCGACACCTACGAGGGGCGACTACGCTGGGGAGGCGACGAAGAGGCGTTCTGGAGCCACCATTTCAACGGCCGAAAGGAAGGGAACCCTTGGGTTGCCCACCTGGCTGCCGAGCAACTAACGGAACGCAGACCGGTCGAGGTCTTCGGGGTGGAAGTTGCCCAGCGAGATCGCGAGATCAACTTCAGTCGGCCATTCATGGCCCGTTTCGGTGACATCGCTCGCATCGAGGCGACTGGTGCAAGAGACCTGAGGGTCGTGCTCAAGAGCGGTACCGTTGTCGACCTCGATCGTATGGAATCGGACGACTTCGGTGATGGTGTGCGGGTGTGGGACGCTAAACGCGGAGTTGTTGATCTCGCTGAACGCCAGATTCGCAGTATCGAGTTGCTCAAAGAACCAGCAGGAGCTGCGAGCCCTACCTCTCTCTTCGGCACGGTGCGGACCCGCGGTGGCCAGGACTTCACCGGCTTCGTGCAATGGGATCGTAAAGAGTGTGTAGGGCCCGACGAACTCGAGGGCAACACCTCCGATGCCCGACTCAGGATCCGCTTCGACAGCATTCGCTCGATCGCGCGCCATCCGCAAGATGGCTCCTTGGTCACCTTGATCGACGGCCGTGAGATCGCACTGTCTGGCACGCGCAAGGTTGGCAGAGGCAATCGCGGGGTCTACGTCGACAACCAGCGCTACGGTCGAGTGTTGATCGAATGGGACGACTTCGATCGGATCGACTTTACCGATGGCGGCCTCGGCCGGTCCTACGATGACTTTCCGCCGGGTCGCCCGCTCACCGGCATGGTGACCACTCACACCGGTCGTCGCCTCAGTGGTCGCCTGGTCTACGATCTCGACGAGAGCGAGACCATCGAGACGCTGGACGCACCTTCTCAGAGCGTGAACTACACAATCCCGTTTGGCCTGATCGCGTCGATCACGGTTCCCAGTAGCAAGACAGCCGGCGCTCAGACGATCGGGGTGACGCTTCATAGCGGCGAGTCCCTACAGCTCGAGCGGGCCGGCGACCTCAGCGATGCCAATGGCGGAATGCTGATCCTCGACGCTGAACCGGAGGGTTCCGAGTATGTGGCTTGGGCTGAGGTGGCACGGGTCGACTTCGATCGTGCGCCCGCTTCCGACTCGCCGAACGCCTTGGAAGGGTCGTCAAACTAAGACGCTGCAGGAACCCCCTGGTTCGGGTGCAGGACCCCTAGTGGGGCCCCGGCAATAAGACCTTGCTCGGGTGTGTTGCCGGGATCGACGATTGCTTGCCAGAAGCCGCGGCGGCCCGCGTGAGCGCCGCGGGCTCCGTTAGAAAGCTCTAATCGTTGGGGGTGCGCCGGGGCTAAACCGAGCAACGCTCTTCGCTTGAAGACGGGTGCCTACTGCACCGAGAACGACTGGAGTTCCACCGGCACCTGGGTCCGGCTGAAACACGAGGTGTCCAATTCACTCGGATCAGCATCTCCGTTGGCATCCGGGTCGGTCCCCGAATCAGAAAGGTCCATATACGAGACTCCTAGCGAATCAAGGCCGGTGATGGTGACGTCATTACAGAACTCATCATTGATGTCTACTGCGGCTACGGTGAGAAGTTCAATGGTGACAGTCGCCGACCCCACACTGGCGGCGGCCAGGCTCTGGGTTGGTGCCTGGTTCAACAGCTGAGTATCACTGGACCCATCGAAGGATGGATTGGCGAGACTCGCTGGCACTGAAGAAATCGAGGTGAATGTCCAGTCCACCCCCGCGACGCCGAAGACGGTACTGAGATCGTCGAGGACGCTTAGATTGAGCATCGTCTCGTCGCCAAAGTTCTCGAAAGTGTAGTCGATCTGGATGGTCGCCGGCAGCGAGCCCTCCAGCGGCGTCATCAGCACGGCGGCGCCGACCAGTGGATAAACGCACTCAGCGTTTGGTGTGTGGATGCAGATGCCGGCTGCCGCTTCGGTACCTGCCTCCACCGCCACGAGGCGCATTCTCCAAGCCCCTTCCTCGTCATAGTTGAAAGCTCCGGTGGGGTTGGCGTCGGTATCGCTGCCATTCATGAACCAGCCAAACTCGGGATTCTGCGAGACCTGGAAGAGATCGGCGAAACCGGTGGTCGCATTGGGTTGGTTGTTGCGGGCGTCGATCGCGGGGCGCAAACCGGCAGTCAGCAAATCGACCGCGGGGTTTACAGGCAGATTGGTGCCGGCGTCAGTCCGGATCTGCAACGTCAAGGAGTCTAGGTCAGCGATTGCCGCATCGTAGGCGATCGAGAGTTGGAAATTCCACCATGCGCGATCGAGGGCTGCGGGTGCGTTGGTGTCGTTTCCGAGCTGGACCTCGTAGTCTCCCCCGGGCATCCGAACTACCTGGCCGATGCGGCGTTCTTTGGCGCGCAGCGCGAGTTCGAGTGCACCTCCCGGAAAACCGGGGGCGAAGGTCGATTCAAAGCTGCCGTTGCATTGACCGGTTGCGACATCCCAGCCGAAGCTGGTCGGCGGACCTATCGGGCCTGGTGAGCTACCTAGCACGCCGCCGCCGACGGTCGCGGCTTCGTTGCAGGGCGCCTGTGCTGCCACAGGCAGGGCGCCTGTGGCGACCACGGCTGCCAATACCAGCAGCCTGGCTCGGAGAATCTTTGAGGGTTGTGCAGTCGACGGGAACATGAAGGCTCCTCCAGGAGAGAAATGACAGAGTCGTGCTACCTAATGGTCCCTTCGAAACCCCCTCCCAAAGCACGGACAACGTGCTGCAAAGAGATGAACACTCGATTCGTGGCAGGCTTCGCTCGATGAAGCAACACCCGAAGAACTTAGGCTGCGCGACATCCTACAAGCCACAAAGTCCCGCGCAGGTTCTTTCGCTCCCACGATCGACAACTGCCCAAAGCGAGCACTCTTTGAACTTCGTGACGAGCCAGGCACAATGTCTCGATTGATCACAAGCTTTTCCACGGATCTGGCTCTGCTGCGGGCCGTACCAGGGAGATGTCAATGAAGTTCTACGAGAATCGCGTCCTGCCCCATCTGATCCACTGGGCCTGTGGTCAGCGCGAGATCATCGACCAGCGGGAACGTGTGGTCCCCCAAGCCGCTGGGCGTGTCCTAGAGGTCGGCATGGGGTCGGGACTCAATCTTCCCCACTACGATCGGTCCAGGGTGGAGTTGGTATGGGGCTTGGAGCCTTCGGAGGGAATGCGTCGCAAAGCCGCACGCTCCGTTGAGGACAGCGATCTGGAAGTGCGCTGGCTAGCAGCCGGAGCAGAGATGATTCCGTTGGAGGACTCCGAAGTCGACACCGTGGTGCTCACCTACACCTTGTGCACGATCCCTGCGTGGCGCGAGGCGATTGCCGAGATGCGTAGGGTGCTTCGGCCCGGCGGCAGGTTGTTCTTTGTGGAGCACGGCCTTTCTCCGGATGAGGCAGTGGCCCGTTGGCAGCGCCGGATCGAACCAGTGTGGAAACCTATTGCCGGCGGTTGTCATCTAACCCGACCGACAGTGCCCGCGCTTGAAGAAGGTGGCTTTCACGTGGAGCAGTCAGAGTCTCTCTATTTGAAGGGGCCGCGCTGGGCGACCTACAACACCCTGGGGACTGCTCGGCTGGCGTAGCTCGCGCCTGCTCGCCTACACGTGCCCGCCTCTCAGCTGAACTAGTTGGACCAGAGGATGGTCTCGTATTCGGTGGTCGGAAGGTTGTTGATCGTGTAGTCCACAGCGATTGGTACCTCCACCAAAGCTGGCCACAGAGGATCTACCATCTGCTCGTCCAGTTTGTAGAGGGCCGCTCGCAGCATCTCCAGTTCCTCTGGGTGGGATTCGCTGAGGTTGCTCTGTTCAGTGGGATCAGTTCGAAGGTTGAAGAGCCAGGTCCGGCCGTCTTGCTCTTGTGTCTGCAGTTTCCAGCCGTCCTGCTGCACCACCTTGTAGCCGCCGGTTCGCCAGAACAACGGCCGGCTCAACGCGGGCTGCGGGTCAATGAGCGCATAGTCGAGAAGATTGACGCCGTCGATGGGGCGGTCGGTCGGGAGCTCGACTCCTGCAGCGGCAAGCGCAGTGGAGAAGATGTCAACGTGTGCCACGGCTGACTCATAGCTACTGCCAGCTGCGATCTGGGCTGGCCAGCGCATGAAGAAGGGCGTATGGATCCCTCCTTCAAAGAATGTGATCTTCCAACCACGATATGGTTTGTTGAGATCGCTGAGTCCGACGTAGCCGGCGCCACCGTTGTCGCTGGTAAAGATGACGATGGTGTTGTCGCTAAGAGCGTTGTCCTTAAGTCCCGCAAGCACTTGGCCAATGCCCCGATCGAGTCCGCGGAGCATGGCTGCGTAGGTCCGTTCGGTGTGGTCGGCGATGTGATCGAGGGCTTCGTAGTCAGCTTTCTCTGCTTGCAGGGGAGTGTGCGGTGCGTTGTAGGCCAGGTACATGAAGAACGGTCGATTGCGATTGGCTTCGATGGCTCGCACCGCTTCTCGACTTAGATAGTCGGTCAGGTGCGAATCTGGCTTGAAGCGTTCACCGTTGTTGTAGCGAACGGCGTAGCGCAAGTTGGCCCAAAGGAATTTGTCGATCGGGTCGAACTCTTGTTTCGAATTGACCACGCCGGCGTCGTTCTTGTCCATGAACAAACCAGCACCTGACAGGAAGCCGAGCGACTCATCGAATCCTTGGTCGGTTGGTGTCATGCCCTCACTGGCGCCCAGGTGCCACTTGCCGAGTGCGATGGAGTGATAGTCCTTCTGCTGCAGCATTTCGGCCAAGGTGCGTTCACTCGCCGGTAGACCAAGTTGTTCTAGGGGCGGGTAGTTCTTGGCGTTCTCGGCAATGAAGCCGTCACCTGCTGTGAGTCGAGCGAACTGTGGCGGGGCCGGCGTGAACTCGAACCCGACGCGTGTGGGGAAGCGGCCGGTAAGGAGTGCTGCGCGGGATGGCGCGCAGGTGGCGTTACCCGCGTAGCCGTTGGGGAAGTGGATCCCTTGCGCGGCGATCGAGTCGATGTGGGGAGTCGGGACGGTGCCGGCGGCGATTCCGCCTCCGTAGAAGGTGATGTCGTTGAATCCAAGATCGTCGGCGACGATGAGCACGATGTTGGGGGGGCGCGAATCTGAATTGTCGCTAGCCGAACCGTCGCTAGCTGGGCCTTGCTGCCAGGAGACGGCTTGGGTCTCGTTCAGAGGCTCAGTGATCTTGCCGATGATGCCCGGCAGGTAGTACCAATAGCGCGAGAAGAGGGCGCCCCCCGCGATCGCGAGAACCATCAGACCGATCAGAAACTTCTTCTTCATGTTCCTGCGTTGGCGCGCATGAAGTCGACGATGATCTTGGAGACTTGCTCGGGCCGAGCTTCTTGCACGAAGTGCCCACCTCCCTTAACCAAAGCGTGGGGTTGGCCAGTTGCACCCGGAACCTTTTGAATGAACTCGGCGTCGCCACCTTTGGTCACGGGGTCGTTGTCAGCGAAGGCGCACAGGAAGGGTTTGTCAAACTGCGAGAAGAACTCCCAGGCTTTGCGCTGCGCATCGAGTGAGGGGTCGTTGGACAGGGTTGGCACCCGGCTAGGCATTGCTCGGGGGCCCATCTTGTAGCTCGCATTCGGGAAGGGCGCATCGTAAGCACGCGCGAGGTCGGAGTGGAAGAGCTGTAACCCTAGACCGACCTTCTGCAGCAGGAAGCCCGCGGCTTGGCTTAGCTGCGATCGCTGCTCCATGGTCATCGACATCATCAAGCCGATGGGCATGTCCTTGGTCTCCCAGCAGAATTTCTGCCAGTAGGCGAAGGCCGTAGCCCGCGACTTCGGAATGTTGCGCATGGCCTTCGCCATCTCGGGCAACGACGGCGTCTTTGCTGTGGCGCGGAAGGACTCAACCTCTTGCACGATCTTGTCCGGAACATTGGGGTTGTAGGGCAGGCCGGTGTTGGAAATGACGACGCGATCGAAGCGGTCGGCGTGATCGGCAACCATGCGCAGGCCAATCAACCCGCCCCAATCCTGCCCAAAGAAGGTGAGGCCGTTGAAGTCGTTCTTGGTGAGCCACTGGCCCATCCAATCGACCTGACTTTGGTAGGTGTAGTCCTCACGCGCTGCGGGTTTGTCCGACTTGCCGTAGCCCGGGAGATCGGGCGCAATCACTCGCATTCCCTCATTGGTGAGCAGTGGAATCATCTTGCGGTAGAGGTAGCTCCACACGGGTTGCCCGTGCATGCAGAGCACAATCGGTCCGTCGGCTGGTCCTTCGTCAAGGTGATGGATGCGCAGTTCACTGCCGTCGTTGGTTTCAACGTTCGTGTAGCAAGGGGCGAACGGGTAGTCGGCCAAGTTGGCGAACCGAGCGTCGGGGGTCCTGAGGATCTTCATGGGTTCCTCCAGTGTGCGAGGGAGGCAACGAGCTTCCGAGGTCCGTGAACCGAGCAAGTCGGAGGCTCTGAGGCTGTGGAACGGGAAAGGGGCAGAGAAGCCGGGAAGGAGAGGGACGGAAGGGCGAGCTATCTCTTGGCGATCAGCTCCATCATCTTGTGCGCCGTCTCGTGTCCACCATTCTGGTTCTGCCCAGTGACGAAGCGTTGCTCGTCGTCAATCACGACGTGATTGGCAAAGACGTCGCGGAAGGCAGTGTCACTCTCGAAGGCGGCTCCTGCTTTGCGGAGTTCGGTTTCAGGGTGCAGTGGGGTGATCTCGATTCCCAGTTCCTTGACTTGTTTGTCGGTCACTCCCGTCAAGCGCCGGCCCGCGACGAGCAGGTTGCCGTCTGTGTTCCTGGCGCGGATTAGGCCGAGGGCGCCATGGCAAACCGAACCGATGATCGCTCGATCGGCGAGATAGGCCTCGCTGATCTTCTGGCCAAGCTCGTCCGAGTATCCGAGGTCGTAGGCAGCTCCCCATCCGCCCGCAAGGTAGACCGCGTCGTACTGGGTGAAGTCGACGGTGGCGATCGGCAGAGAGTTGTTGGTCTTGGCTTGGAAGGCGTCGTCTTCTTGGAAGCGCTCGTCTTCGTCCGTGCGGACCACGAACAAAAACGACTGCGGGTCGACCGGAATCTTGCCCCCCTTGATGCTCGCGACGTCGACCTGCATGCCGGCGTCTTGAAAAGCGTAGTAAGGCACTGTCATCTCGGACGCAAACACCCCGGTCGCTCGGCCGTCGGTCTCGCCCGGCGCGTTGAGCACGCCGTGGTTAGTGGCGATGATCAGCGCTTTACGACCGGATAGATCGGGTGCTTCAGCGTCGTAGGCGGGGTGGAGTCCCGCGGCGCGGACCAGAGACGGGAGCGCGATTGCAAATGCGCCCGCTGCGAGCAGCAAAGCGCCTAGGCCGATGAGGATCTTCTTCTTCATGAGTTAATGATTCCTTTGTTTGGAACGACTAGATCGAGTTGGTCTGGACAACGGCGTAGTTGACTTGCCCTTCGAGGCCAGCGGCGCGATGGTGATGAATGGCTTGGTACTCAGGTGACTGGGACATCTTGATCAGCGCGGTCTTGTCTGGGTACTCGACTAACGCGACCGAGTCCCAATCACCGTTGCCCAGGAAGCAGACCTTCGCGTCGCCCGAGAAGAGAAGTTTGGCGCCAATGGACTGGAGGATCGGACGAATCTTCTGTCCGTACTTTGAGTACTCTTCGGCACCGCCGTCGGCTTTGAATTTCAATAGGTTGACCATCACCACTGGGCCCGGGGGTAGCGCCAAGAACGCCTGCATCTGCTCCGGTGTCGGGGCCATAGCGTTGATGTTCACTGTTTGAGCGTGGGCCTCGTTGGGCTGGCCAATGAGCGAAGCAGTGGTCGCTGCTCCGAGGGCCACGCCGCCGGTTTTGAGAACATCGCGGCGAGTGCTTGTGTTGTCTGAGCTAGTCATTGGTATCTCCCAATTTGCTTAGTGTTCGTCGACGCGTTCAAGGCGTAGGACAGCAGTCGGTCCATAGCGCCAGATCAGATCGCCGTCCTTGAGTTCTCTTTCCACGGTCATCTGAGGCATTCCCTTCGGGCGAAGAATGTGGACTCCGTCTTCGAAGGTCGCTGCCACACTGATCTTGCGACCACCCAGCGCTCTCGCGCCGATGTCGTTGACGCCGTTCTCGTAGGTGCCGTCGCAGCGCATGTCGTGGGTCACGCCTGAGGACGCCACGATCACTCGATTGCCGCACTGCTCAATGCGTTGGATTTGGCCCAGTTGTCGCTCGGATGGTTGCCCGTTCGCTGTTGACTCCACGACCTTCCAGTGGCCGCGCATGTCGATGGCGTTTTCGGAAAGTGGTTCGGCGCAGTCGCCGAGCACGGGTGGTGGCATCGTGTCCCAGTAGCCGGGAGGTGTTTTGGCGACCGGAATGTCGTCCGCCATCACCATTTGACTTCCGCCAGCCTGAGTGTTCTGGGGCAACGGATTGGCCCGGATGAACTGCGCAATCACCTTCGCGAGCTCCGGCCCTTTCTGCTCCTGCAGAAAGTGGCCCGCGCCCATGATCGTTGTGTGCTTTTGGCCCTTGGCTCCTGGAATGGAGTTCTGGAATGGCACCTCGCCGCCTCGAGTGACCGGGTCACCGTCACTGAACGTGGTCAAGAACGGTTTCTCGAATTTGCGGAGGACCTCCCACGCCTTACGGTTGGCCTCGTTCGCAGGATCGTCTTGGAACATGGGGACGCGTTGCGGCATGATGAGCGCGCCGGCCTTGTAGCTTGGGTCAGGAAACGGGGCGTCATATGCGGCGACGGTGCTTGGATCGCCCACTGCCCTCGCGACGAGCTGGCCAGTAGGGATATCGCCTCGGTCGATCATGGCTTGGTTCTGGAGCTTCCACCTGACGAACGCGCTGTCCTTGGGCAGCGCTTCGAGTGAGGGCGCTCGACCGATTGGTAGGCCCGAGTTGCCGACAACGACCCGAGCAAAGAGTGCCTCGTTCTCAGCAAGCACTCTCAGCCCGATCAAACCGCCCCAGTCTTGACCGAAGAGCGTCATGTTCTGAAGCTCAAGTTGTTTAACGAACCGGGTGATGGCGTCCACGTGAAAAGCGTAGGTGTGGGTGGCCATGTCGGTGGGTTTGTCGGAGCGACCAAAGCCGATCAGGTCGGGCGCGACCGTGCGGTAGCCGGCATCGACGAGTACCGGGATCATCTTGCGATAGAGATAGGACCAGGTTGGCTCGCCGTGGAGAAGCAGGATGACTTGACCGTCACGAGGCCCTTCATCCAAGTAGTGAACTCGATAACCGTTGACCTCTTGGTAGTGGGGATCGAAGTTGTAGTCAGGCAGGTTGGCGAACCGAGCGTCCGGGGTGCGCAGGACGCCCGGGCGGATTTCCTCGGCACACAGCGGCACAGCCGCAATCAAGAGTAGGAGTGAGAGTCCCAGCAGGTGTTGCTTCATTTTGGTTGTCCTCTTTCAGCGAAGCTCATGCGTGCTGCCGACGCAGTCGTGATCTGCGGCGCAGTCGCCTCATCAGTGCTGTGAGTAGGAATAGTGCAATCGCCGTTGCGATCGCGATTTGGCCGATATTGTCGCGCAGCCGGCCGTACATCCCGTTGATGAACAACTGAGTCGCGGGTGAGTAGTTGCTGGGGACAGGAAGGACTCCGACCCGCTCGGCGTATTCGTCATAGTCAGCCATGAGCTCGTCCAAGAGGCCTGGCATTGTCTCAGCGAGGTTTCTGGTCTCACCTGGATCGAGAGCGAGGTCAAAGAGACGCCACATGCCATCACCGGCGGGGGCTCCCACGCGGACCAGCTTGTGGTCTCCTTTGAAGACTCCGGCGTGTCCAGCGGTTTCGAAGGCCACGGCCTCATCGCTTGGGTGGACCTGGGCGTTAGAGTCCTCGAGCACTGGCACCAGGCTGCGGCCGACCAACGACCGGTCGCTTGCTGGTGGATTGTCGATCTGCGCCAGCTCTAGGATGGTGGGTGCTAGATCAGTGATGAAACTGAAGCGGTCGATCAGGCGGCCCGCTTGATCAGGGTCTGCTTGATCAAGGTTCGCTGGTTCGAGAATCGCGCTGGGTTCGCTCGATGCGACACCAGGTCCTGAAACGATCAACGGTACTCGGACGCCGCCTTCGCCGCCATGAAATTTGTAGTAGGCGAGCGGAGCTGCGGTGGCCGCCGCGAAGTCTGGACCGATAAAGGCGTAGCTACCCTTCTCGCCAAGCGTTTCAAGGTCCCGGTTGTAGCCGATCGACTTCGCCCAGCGAGCGAATGCCTTCGACTGCCCCGGATTGCCCGCTTCTGGGCCGTTGTCGGACAGCACCACGAACACTGTGTTCTGGTAGTCGCCGCGCTCCTTGAGATAGGTGATCAGGCGCCCTAGGTGGTGATCCATGGCCTCGAGCATGCCGGCTTGTACCGCCATGCTCTTGGCGAACAGTGCTCTTTCATCGGCAGGGAGCGAACTCCAATCACGCTGGGCGGGTGAGGTGGCTGCCGGAGCTCCGGCCGGGATCACGCCCGCCTTGACTGATCGCTCTCGACGCTCGCCGCGAAGCCATTCCCAGCCGCGGTCATAGACCCCTTCGTAGCGTTCGATGAACTCGCGCGGCGCTTGCAGCGGGATGTGAATTGCCTGGAACGCGACATATGCGAAGAACGGTGTTGGGTCCAGGGCAGCTCCGGCCGGTGGATGGGTGCCCAAGAACTCAATCATCTTGTTGACTAGGAACTCCGAGGAGTAGAAGTCGTCTGGGAGGTCGGTCGGTTCTCCGTCAGCGAACCACGGCACTTCGGTGTAGAGCGGCAGGTACGGCTTCTTCTCAAAGTTGTCGGCGCCGGTGGCGTCGAGCGCGAAGGTGCGATCAAAGCCGCGGGCACTGGGCAGGTTGCTTGCGGTATGTCCCAGGTTCCACTTGCCAGTCATGTATGTCCCGTAGCCAGCAGCCTGGAGGCGCGTGGCAATGGTCACCACGTCGCTGCGCAGGTGCCCTTCGTAACCGGGTTTGCCTCGATGACGCAGTGGTGTGGCTTCATAGAGGCTTGCCACTCCAGCGGTGTGCGAGTCGACCCCGGTGAGCAGCATCGCGCGCGACGGAGAGCACATCGGTGATGCGTGGAAGTTGGTGAAGCGTACGCCTTGGGACGCAAGAGCGTCGATGTTGGGTGTGCGGATTTCACTGCCGTATGCGCCCAGGTCGGTAAAGCTGACATCGTCAGCGACGATCATCACGAAGTTTGGACGCCTCGCTGAAACGCCGTGCTCCTGGGCGATGAGCCCGGGGCTGATCAGTGCGGTCGAGCAGGCTGCTGCAACGCATAGGAACCGTGGCGATCGGCGGCGCCCTCGCCGGTTGTCTATCTTCATCTTAAGTCCTTGCGATCTTGAGCCCTCAGGGTTCCCTTGAGCGGCCAGGCCTTCTGTTTCAGCGAGTAATGTATATCATTATTCGATGATATCGTCGAGCCGACTCAGTCGCTGTGCGAACATGCGGTATCTCGTAAGCCCCGTCTAAACCAGTAAGGTGGAACCGTGACGACCACGAGCAATACCGAGAACGAATCGCCCAAGGCCTCGACCCGCACTCGGCTGCTCGGAGCCGCAGAGCGACTGTTTGCAGAACGGGGCATTGGTGCTACGCCGACCCGCGCCATCCTGCGTGAGGCGAAGCAGCGCAACGAATCCGCCTTGCAATACCACTTTGGTAGTCGTAGCGGTTTGGTTGAGGCGCTCTATGCTGATCGCGGACAGAGGGTCAATCAAGAACGGCAAGCGATGTTTGATGAACTCGAGACCGAGAACTCGGTCGGGCTGAGACGCCTGTGCGAACTCGCGCTCATGCCGCCGGTACGGATTGCGCGACGCGACCCAGACTTCATCCTGTTCTTGAAGGTGGTTGGCGAATTGGTGTTCGTTCCCAACGAGAGACTCCGTGAGTCCAGGGTTCGCAACGAGCTCGACACCGTTGCCAAGGTCGTCCGCCTGATCCGCACCGAGCTCGATCTGCCGAAGGCGCTCATTGCTCGTCGGCTAGAACTGATCGATCGCATGGCAACGTTACTGCTAGCGCAACGAGCAAGAGCTGAGGAGCCCTTTGAGGGCCCAGAGGCAGATCTCTTCTTCGAGACTACGCTCGATGCCATTGTGGAGATCTTGCGTGGCCCGGTGTCCGCAGAAACCGAGCAAGCTCTCGCGTCGGCAGAGTCGACTCCTGATTCGAGCCGCTGATTAGCACCAGCCGCTCGACCGGTTGACTCGAGTGGGCACTGCTGAGGCCATGCCACCGACCGCAGCGAGAAGGGGTTGCACAGCAGATCGCCTGAAAGCCTGTGTCGCCTGAAAGCGCGTGTCGACTGAAAGATCGTGAGGGATCGGGAGTCGGGCCGAGTAACATCGGAGTTGGCTGACGCTGCATCAACTCACGGTGGCTGAGGTCACAGGCTCGATTGGCGCCGATGAAGACCAATCGCCAACCGCTAGGAGGCATGCGATGAACATCCGACCAGTGACGGTGCAGGGACTAGCTGGCCTTTGGGCTGGGGTTGCCCTTGGCGGATCGTTGGTGGCGGCTCCGGCGAAGTTCCAGTCGGCTCTACTGACACTGCCTGTTGCACTGGATGTCGGCCGAGTCCAGTTCTTCTGGCTCGGAGTGACCGAAGCTGTGCTTGGTGTCGCTTTCTTGGTCGGGCTGGTGGCCTTGCGAGGCGTGCGTTGGCGTTGGCCTCTCTTCGCTGTTGGAATCCTTGCTGTGCAACGGCTCGGCATCATGCCGTTCTTAGACGCACGCACGCTGCGGGTCATTGCCGGCGAGACCCTTCCGCCGAGTTCGCTTCACCTTGGTTTTGTTGTTCTCGAAGTGGCGAAGTTCTTGGTGCTGTGTGGGATAGCGCTGGGCTTGTTGGGGTTCGTCCGAGAGCAGTTGGTGCGCAACAAAGAGGTTCTGGCCCGATGAGGAATTGCACAACCACGTTCACAGACGACAGGCGCGGTGCCCGAACTCAGGCGCTTCGCTACGTCATCATAGTGCTGGTGACCTTGACTCTGGTCGCTTCGGCCGTTCCCGCCCAGGACGCGCCATCACAGGGCCCCTTAGCGCCGCTCGCGGCCGACGTCTTAGCGGTGATCGCAAAGATCGAAGGGGCTCGCGACGCTGGCGCTGAAGGTGACGCTGGCCTGTCGCTTGCGGAGTTGTTGGCCGAGCGCAAAACCACGGCGATCAGTGTTGCGGTGGTCAAGGACTACAAAGTGCATTGGGCCAAGGCGTGGGGTCTCGCTGACCGGACTGCAGGCATCAAAGCCGATACCAGCACGCGCTTCCAAGCGGCCTCGATCAGCAAACCGGTGTCTGCGATGAGTGTACTGCGAGCGGTTCAGGACGGGCGCTTTGGCTTGGATAACGACATCAACTCACTGCTCGAATCCTGGCAACTGGTTGAAGAAGCCGAGTTTCTCTCGAAGACCAAGGTCACTCCGCGGTTGCTGCTCAGCATGACAGCGGGCACAACGGTCTCCGGGTTCCCTGGATACAAGCCGGGAGCGCCCTTGCCTACCGTCCCCGAGATCGTCGGCGCAAGCGCGGAGGATGCCGACCGCGTAGCCAACACGCCGAGGGTCACCGTGGGCTGGGAACCAGGCGCGAAATATCAATACTCGGGCGGTGGTTCCACCATCCTTCAGCTCGCCATGAGTGACATGTTCAAGCGTCCGTTTGGTGAGATCGTGACCAAGACGGTGCTGGAACCCCTCAAGATGGCAGATAGCTGTGTCTGCCAACCGTTGCCTGCTGCGTTGGTGCACAAGGGTGCGGTGGCGAACGACCTTCGAAAGAGCGACGGCGTCCATGGTTCAGATGCTGTCCGTTGGCACGTCTACCCAGAGTCGTATGCAGCGGGTCTGTGGACGACGCCAAGTGATTTGGCCAAGTTCATGATCGAAGTGCAACTGTCGCTGGATGGTCGTTCCAACAAGGTGCTGAGTCAGGACATGATTCGCAAGATGGTGACCCCCAGCGGCGTCGACCACTACGCGTTGGGCTTCACAGTGGGCTCAGAGTCCGCTCATAGGCCTGCACCTGCAGGCGAACAAGCTCTGTACTTCGGTCATACGGGTGGCAACTGGGGGTTCCGTGCGAACTTCCAGGGCTCGCTCAAAGGTGGCAATGGCTTCATCATCATGGCGAACAGCGACAGATCAAATCCGATCGTGTTTGAGGAACTCCCGGCGCGCATTCGGTCGGCCTACGGTTGGTAAGAACCGTCAGGGTTACTGAACACCGCTAGGGAGATCAGAATCGCTAGTCCAGTCGAAACGAAGCGACCGGCCGCACCTACGATCTTCAGCCCGTTCTAGCTTCAAGACTTCAACCATTGAGGGTTGCCATGAAGGCACGGCCGCGCGGCTTGACTAGTTGTGCGCGGCCTCTTCGAGGCGCCCTCGAGGCACTACATCGCGCCGTCGGTGTTGTCTTCGGTGTCCTTGGCATCGGCCAGCGTTGCCGACGCCGTCGATCTCGAACGGCTGCATCTTCAGGTTGCAGCGGTTGAGCGTGCGGTGTTCAGAACGGTCGTCTATGAAATCGTAAGTGCGGGTTGGATCTCCGCGAAGGGGGGGTTAGGTCGCCGATTGCGGGACGATAGGCTGTTGAACCCGCCGAACCGAACTACCTGAGATTTACAACAATGATGAGTACCTCTCGCACGCACGCCACCTACAACGTCAACAACATTCGCATCCATGCTGTCGAGCAGGGGAGCGGTCCACTCGTTCTGATGGTGCACGGATTCCCCGAGTCGTGGTACTCCTGGCGCCATCAGCTGGATGCACTGTCAGAAGCGGGCTATCGGGCAGTGGCCATGGACGTGCGCGGCTATGGACGCTCGTCGAAGCCGCACGCGGTTGGCGAGTACCGGATGCTGAGCAAGGTTGCCGACATCGTGGGTTTGGTCGATGCCTTAGGCGAGAAACAAGCGGTGTTGGTTGGCCACGACTGGGGCGCTCCCATGGTGTGGATGTCGGCGCTGCTGCGCCCTGATCTGTTCCGCGGTGTAGCCGGCCTCAGCGTTCCATACACGCCGCCAGGCGTCATGCGACCGCTTGAGGCCTTTAGGCACATGGCGGGCGAGAACGAGTTCTACATCGAGTACTTTCAAGAGCCCGGTCGAGCCGAAGTGGCGATTGAGACCGACGTGGAGAGCTGGCTGATGGGTTTCTACGCAGGCGCTGCCGGTGATCAACCTGAAGGGCAAGAGAACTTCTCGATGATCCCGCCAGGTAAAACCATGCGCGATCAGTTCAAGCGTTGGGAGTCTTTCCCGGACTGGATGCGCGAGAAGGACTTCCGGTTCTATGTCGAAGAGTTTGAACGGTCCGGATTCCGCGGCCCGCTCAATCGTTACCGCAACGTTGATGTCGATTGGGCGGATCTTGCCGCCTACCGCCATAGGCCCATCGAGATCCCAGCACTGTTCATCGGCGGCCAGAAAGACGGACCCACCATGTGGGGCGCCGATGCGATCGCGCGCTTCCCTCAGACTCTTCCCAAACTCACAAACTCAGTGATCTTGGAGGGCTGCGGTCATTGGGTGCAGCAGGAACGAGTCGCGGAGACCAACGAGCATCTATTGGCTTTTCTCGAAGGGCTCTAGACGGGTTACGCCCCCTCACTGGATCGACCGCTACTCAAGACGACACGAGGACCACGCATTGGTGACAGGTTGTCACCTCTGGGAAGCCAAGGCTAGAGCCACCGTCGCCGACCGACAGGTCCAGGGTTCTACGGGTGAGGAAAGCAGCGCGCTCGCTGCTCGCAGCGTGATCAGTGTGCTTGACGGCTAGGATGTAGCCGCCGAAGTCCAACCATTGAAAGGAAGCTGATCATGAAGAACCGAACACGAGTACCGACGCGGAGAAGTCTGAGCGCTGCACCTGCAGCTTGGGCGACCGCCGCTGGGACCATGTTGCTCACGGTGCTGCTCGTGGTTTTGGTCGCACCGCCGCTAGCGGCGGTGAACAACGCGGCGGACACCACGACCGCGGAACCGGAAGCTCACGGGTTCTCAAGCGAACGCCTCGATCGAATCACCGCGCGCATGCAACGCTACGTCGATGCCCAGCAGATTCCCGGCGCCGTCACGCTGGTGGCACGCCATGGCGAAGTTGTGCACTTCGAGGCGGTGGGTTCTCGTCATGTCTCAGAGAAGTTGCCAATGGAGAAAGACACCATCGTCCGCCTCTATTCGCAGAGCAAACCGATCACCGGTGCTGCCGTCTTGATGCTCTACGAAGAAGGCCATTTCCTGCTGAGCGATCCGATCTCAAAGTACCTGCCCGAGTTCAAGACCATGAGGGTACGCACTGGCGGCGCAGGTGATGCGATGGAAACGGAAGCTGCGCGAGCGATCACTATTCATCACTTGTTGACCCACACTTCTGGTCTCTCCTACAACTTCTTCCCCAATCCGATCGGTATCGAGTACCAAAAGCGCGGCATCGGTGGCACCCGCATGGACTCGAAGTTCGAAAACCTCGAGACCTGGTCGCAGGCGCTGGCCGAGGTTCCGCTGATCGCGCAACCGGGCACTGCGTGGAACTACAGCGTGGGCATGGACGTCTTGGGCCGGCTGGTCGAGGTGATCTCAGGTCAGACGTTTGGCGACTTCTTGAAGGAACGCATCTTTGATCCGCTCGGCATGGTCGACACTGGCTTTCACGTGCCCGCCGACAAGATCAATCGTTTCGCCGCCAACTACGTGCCTAAGCCCGACAAGACCATCATGCAGTTCGAGGTGCCGAGTACATCTCCCTACATCACCGAATCGAATCTCGACATGGGTGGTTCAGGCTTGGTCGGTACCGCGGCTGACTACCTGCGCTTCGCACAAATGTTGGTCAACGACGGCGAACTCGACGGCGTGCGCTTGCTTGCACCGTCAACGGTCGAGATGATGACGGCTAACCACCTGCCGCCATCCATGGGTGAGTCTCCACTGTCCAGTTTGCAGGGCGGTTTCCCTGGTGTCGGTACCGGCGGCGTGGGCTTCGGTCTGACCGGCTCGGTCACCATCGATCCAGCGCTCACTGGGGTCGCTACCTCCAAGGGCATCTTCGGCTGGGGCGGTGCCGCGACCACTCACTTCTGGGTCGATCGCGAGAAGGACATCGTTGGCATCGTGCTCACCCAGCTGTTGCCGGATGGCACGCAGCCGATTCGAGAGTCGATGCTTCAGATGACCTATCAGGCGTTGGTTGAGTAGTAAAATCAATGGTTTGACGCTGTCTTAGGGGAGGTTTAGGGGATTTCCTGTTACGTTGGTCGGGTCATGGGCTTCCTGCATGCAGCGTTGAAGGCGTCGAGCGGCTGACCTCGAGGTCGTCGGGTATCCTTGAAGTGTGGAGCGTGATGGCTGAGCCGATTGAATTGAGAGAGAACCGTGAAGACTAGGCAGGGCTGCTGGAAATTCCTGTTGGCACTGGTCGGCACCCTGCTACTGCTTGTAGTGATCCTGATCCTGTCTGCTCCCTCGGGCGACGGTGAGTTCTACCGGATAGGACTGGGCCCCATCAGCTACGACGAAGCGATCTTCTCCGGCATCTCACTAGGGGATGGCCAAGTGCACCGTTTCCGAATAAAGCGATGGTCCAAAGATGTCGCGGTGGTGTTCATGAATGTGGCTAGTTGTGAGCTTGAGGAACCTCCCTGGCAATGGGACGCTACGGTTGATGTCGAGATCCGGTCCAGCGAGGGACGTGTTTTGTTTTCGAGAAAGGCACCGCTCGGCCACTGCTTCCAAAGCTGGAGTTCAACAGGGAAACGGCATTGCGACGAGACCGCGTGGACTCCCCAGCTTAGGTACCCGCAGAACTATGTCGACCATAGTGGTGGGAGCTGGGAGCCGGATCGTGAGCCGATTCCGGGGAGCCCGGTTCGGTTCCACGGGGGGTTCGCGGAAACCACACGCAGTATGGAAGTGATTGTGAGAACATCTGCGGGAACGATCGCTTGCGCTGCCGACATTGAGATTGGTCTTGAGATGGGACCGCCAACGGCATGAATGCGAGATAGTTGTAGCCGGCCCCGTGCTACCGTGGCTCCAATGATGAGCGTAGCTTGGTCGTCGTCCGCAGCTCCAGCTGTGCGGCTTCAAGGCGGTACTCCATCTGAGTGCGTCTTCGGCTTTCCGTCTTCTTTCCAGGTCTCAAGCCACACCCAAGTCTTGCGTCCGGTCTTGCTGACGCGGACCCCAAAGCTCCCCTTGAAAGGCCAGTTGGAGTGCCAGTAGTCTTCCTGGGTCTTGGTTGTGGCGAGCCGATCGACAGCGCTGTCGGTCAAGTTGATCTTGGCCATCGAATCTCTTCTAGGGGATTTCTAGGGGATTTCTCGCGGACGGAGCGGGATTCGGGGCGAGTGGCGAACACCGCTAACCCCTGTAAATACTAGCGGTTGGTGCCAGTCATTCCTAGGGGGTCTCCCCCCGGACAAAGCTTCAGATGACCTATCAGGCGTTGGTTGAGTAGCAGCGCAGGCTTGTCAGCGCGTCAGTCGTAGCTGGCTCTGGCCGCTGCGACTGACCCACTCTCGCCAAGTAGACCCTCTAGGCAGCCCAAGCAGCGGTAGACGTTGGTGGGATTTGAACCGTGCCCCATCAGGCCAACTCGCCAGACCTTGCCTCCTAGGGCTCCAAGCCCGGCACCGATTTCGACGTTGTGATCCTCGAGCAGGCGACGACGGATGAGAGCGTCGTCGGCGCCGTCTGGAATGACAACGGTATTGAGTTGGGGCAGTCGGTACTGCTCGTCCACCAGCAAGCTGAGGCCGATGGCCTCGAGCCCGGTGCGCAACGCAAGGTGGTTGCGGTAGTGGCGGGTGATGGCGTTGTCTAGGCCTTCCTCGTGCAGGATCACCAACGATTCGTGCAGACCATAGAGACTGTTGATAGGTGCGGTGTGGTGATAGGACCGGCCGCCTCCTGAGCCATCACCCCAGTAGCCCATGACCAGGTTCAAATCGAGGAACCAGCTTTGGGACTTGGTGGTGCGGTTCTTGATGACTTCGACTGCGCGCGGGCCGAAGGTCACCGGCGATAGGCCAGGGGCGCAGGACAGACATTTCTGCGAACCCGAATAGACCGCGTCGAGACCCCAGCCGTCGACGTCGAGTTCGATGCCACCGAAGGAGGTCACTGCGTCGACGATGGTCAGACAGTCGTGCTCGCGAGCAATCGCCGCCAAGGCTTCGACATCGGAGCGAACGCCGGTGGAAGTCTCGGCATGCACCATGGCGACGATCTTGGTCTCTGGGTGTTGTCCGAGTGCGGTACGGAGCTTGTCTGGGTCAATCGGCGTTCCCCATTCGTCTTCGACCTTGACCGCGGTGGCACCCATGCGCTCGACGTTCTCCACCATGCGATTGCCGAACACCCCGTTGATGCAGACCACCACCGTGTCACCCGCTTCGATCAAGTTGGAAAAGCAGGCCTCCATGCCGGCAGAACCCGGAGCTGAGATCGGCAAGGTCAGTTCGTTGGTGGTGCGGAAGGTGCGCTGTATGAGCACTCGGGTTTCGTCCATCATGCGGATGAACTCAGGGTCGAGATGGCCGATGGTTGGGCGTGCCATGGCTGCGAGGACCCGTGGGCTGACGTCGGAGGGGCCGGGTCCTAGAAGCGTGCGTTGTGGCGGGTGAAAGGAGCTGATCATGAGAGTGAGGCCTCTTGCTTTGGGAGTGGACAATGAACGAATCGCTTGGCCGGTGAGGTTAACCGCACTTTGCATCGGCCCGCGCTCGACCGATGCATCGAAGTTTCCTCCCATGAAGTGTCAACGCAACGGGGCACTCGTGGGTAAGTGATGGTTGAGGGGCACAGTGATGCCTCATAGGAACCGAAAAATGAGGAGTATCGACCAATGATGAGAACACTGCATCGAGGCCTTTTGATGGTCATGGCGTTTGGTTTGGTTGCGGCAGGTGCCGTGGTTGCGCAACACGGACTTAGCGGAACCGAAACAAGAGGTCACGACAGCGAGACGATGGAGCAGCATATCGACCAGATCGCGGAGCACCTGGAGCTTTCGACAGACCAGCGCTTCAAGCTCGAGGGCACGATCGAGAGCGCTCACGAGCTGATGCGCGAGTTTCATCAACTGCATGCGGACCTCATGGCTGAACTGAGTGATGAGCAGGCGGAGTCGTTGACCCACATGATGCACACCATGCTGATGGATTCTTTTGGCGCCAACGGTTGCGGCGCCAACTGCGCGGCGCACGACGGTCACGGCGGTGGTCACGGTGCCAGCCATGGCAAGCGTGGTGGCCATGGCTCGCTGCACGGCCACCTGCATCAGAACGACGATGCGTCGATCGAGCAATAGGGGTATTAGGCGCTGGTTCCCCGTTGCGCTTTGAGCCGACGGGGAACTGTGCAAAATAGGTAAGCTCAAGGAGTTCCTCTGACCTTTCTAGGCAGACGAGGCACTAGGAGCTATGAGCCATGCAACTGAAAGCACCGACGAGCAACTTGCGCGGGCGGCCCAAGGTGGCGATGCGGACGCGTTCGATCGACTCGCTCGGCGCTACTTGCGCCGCGGGATGGCTCTTGCGTGGCAGTCGACCCGCTCAGTTGCAGATGCTGAGGATGCCGTCCAAGAGGCCTTTCATCGCGCAGTACGTGCGCTACCAGACTACGACGCCGCCCGACCGTTTGAACCCTGGTTCTTCACTATCTTGCGTAACGTGGTTCGGTCGATGCAGTCCAAGAGAAGACGTCGCGCTGCGCTCGTGCCGACTGATTCCTTGGCAGACGAGAGGCTGGCAGAAACTGCCGCAGAACCCGCATGCAGAGACGCCGCTACGACAACCGCACTCGAGGGCGCGATCGATGCGCTGGCGCCTATGCAGCAGACCTGTCTCCGGCTATGTGAGATCGAGGGTTTTACCAGTGCTGAAGCCGGCCACATGCTGGGCATCGCCGAGGGAACAGTGCGCACCCATCTTTATCGCGGCCGCGATGGGATCAAGCGTGCGTTACAAGTCGCCCCGGAGGCCGGCTAGATGACCTTTCCACGCTCGCCGCTGCCGGTTGATGAGGAATTCTGGGAGGATCTCGCGCAGAAGGTACGGGCCGATGCAGCGGCCCCGCTGTCTAGGTACGCGGCAACTCGAATGGTCGAAGCGCCGAACTGGCTCTCAGTACTGTCGCACCAGGCTCCATGGTTGCTCGCGGCGTCAGTGGTCGCCATGGTGGCTCTTCTGGCAACGCTGCCAGAATCGCGAACCTTGCAAGGTACATCTGCCGGTCTATTGGAGCGGTCCTTGACCCCGGGCGAGCGGGCTGCTGGTTTGATGGCGGGCGCTAAGGCTCCCAGCGTGGCGGAATTGCTGCCCGAGTTCTCACCGTCGAATGGAGCGGAAGACCAATGAAAGGTTCTGTGGTTCGAGCAGCACTTGTTCTGGTCTCGATCTTTGCGGTTGGTGTGGTGGCCGGGGTCTTCCTCGAGCGACTCCACTCAATATCCGACTCGGTCGCAGGTTCACCCACCGTCCCTGACCTCGGCCTGTCGGGTGCCGCCGTGCACGCTGCCGCGATGTCTAGTCTCGAGGACTCCTTGCACCTAGACCCCGAACAGCTCGACCATATCCATCAAGTGTTCGAGAAGCACCAAAGCGTTGTTCAACAAAGCTGGGAGAGCATGCGACCATCACTCAGTATCGCCATGGAGAAGGTCCATCGAGAGGTCGCTGACCTTTTGAGCGCCGAGCAACGACAGGCATTTCACGATTGGCTGACGAGGCACGGTGCCGGCGACCAGCACAGTGATCACTTTCTGCCAACCGACAGCGACGAGTAGGGCTGGCGAGTGGGACTGGCAAGCAGGAGTGATGAGCAGGACTGGCGAGTTGCCCCGCTCTAGGGGCTGGCGCCGAGATCAATGCGACGGATCCGGCTCGGGGAGAGCAGTTGCCCGTCACTCGCAGGATCGGAGACTTCGTTGACGTAGAGGTAGCGCCCGTCCGGCGAGAACCCAAGATCGTTGGGGTAACAGAAGCTCGCTTTGAGTGCTGCGCCATCGGTCCCACCCTTTTCACCGGATCCAGCGACCAGGGTGATCTTGCCGTGCGACTCCGCACCTAGATCAATGCGGTAGATCTGATGAGCAGAGCGTGCCACTACCCACAGCGCGTCGTGGCGGTAGAAGAGGTGTCCGTTGTTGTTGCCTGGAAGCGTAGCGAGCACAGACGCTTCACTTTGAGGCGTGATCTGCACCACGTTGCCGTTCATGAAATTTGCAGCGTAGACGTTGCCCGCGTCACCGATCACAAGGCCATTGGGGCAAGCCAGGAGGCTACTCTTGACCCACTCCGCCGAAGTGCCATCTGGGCTTACCCGCTGGATCGAGGCTGAGCCGCAGTTGGCGACAAGGAAGTCCCCAGGCTTGCCATCAACACTCGGCTCCTGTGCGACCCCGACCGGATTGGTGAGGCCGCTGCTGGTCACCGTGGTCACTTTGCCCGCCGCGTCGATTCGCGACAGCGTGTTGCCACCGATACTGGATTGGTAGAGATTGCCGTCGTGTCCCCATTCGCTTCCCGAGGCGCCCCGGAGCCCGGTAGCAAAGACCGAAACCTCACCCTCAGGTGTGACCTTGAAAACTCGATCCCCGCCAGTCCCCCGGCCACCGAGCATGCTGCCGAAGTCAGAATGGTAGAGGTTGCCGTCAGGAGCGACGGTGAGCCCACCAGTGCCGCTCTCGAAGGTCGCGATCGTGGTGACGACCCGCGGCGGGTCTTGAGCCGTGACAGGAGCAGCGTTGACAAGGCCTGCGAGGATGGCAACTGGTAGCGATAGGTGAACGACGACACGAGCCAGATGCTGGCGCCGTGGCTGGTTCTGAGCAGTCATGGTTGGTGCGTGCCTCAGCGAAGTGAGTTGTTTCTAGGTGGTTCAAGTCAAGGTACGCCGCTTGACCCCTCAAAGTTGCCACTCGTCCTGTGTGTCGTGCCGCGGCTGGTCGCTCGGTGTGATCGCTCAGTGTCTCGCTATAGGCAAGGGAAGGCGCTGCTATCCGCAGTGGCTTGGGCCCTAACTCCTTGAGGATTGAGGTACTGACGGATTGCTCCCGTCTGGGTGTCCGTCACCGTCAATCTGAAGTTGACGTCGGTGGTTGCCGCGAAGTACACCCAAAAGTCGGGTGCAAATGCGCACACATCGAGGACCTTGATCAGCACCTCCAGGTTGCTGGGTTCGAAGAACCAGAAGAGTCCCGAGTCGAGAGTCATCGGCACCGCAGTTCCGACTCCAGAGGTACCGAAGGGGGTTAGCCAATCCACCGTGACACTGAAGCGGTTGTCAGTCAGGCAGAGGGTGTCGGGTGCCGCCTCGCAGGCGCCGGTGAGCTCATTCACTGCGATGTCGTCAAAGAGAACATCAATCGAACCGCCAGCTTGTTGCTTCCTTGAACCTATAAAGATCAACACCGAGTGGGCGAACTCGGGCGCGACGGTATCTTCGATCGACAGATCCTGCCAGGTACCGGTCACCACCACATCGTTACTCTGGGCTTCTCTGAGAATGTGAGCAGTGCTGCAATTGCTGGTCGCGCTGTACCACGCAAACATGCCGACTTCGGTGGTCTTTGGCTGTCCAGCGGGGACCATCGTTTGAGCGCTGACTCGGTAGGCGAGGCCGGGAGTCACTAGAAAGCACCGCCTTACGGCGAAGAGGCCGCTCGTCACGGCCGGATTCGAGTCGGTGAATTTGAGAGATCCGGAATCGGAAGAACTGTGGACGTCGCGTGGGTCCCTGGCAACGGCCCGATTCTCGAACCCGTTGTCCCACCCCAACACATCGGACGGGATGTCGAAATCGCCGCCATCTACCAAGTTGTCGGCGCTCGAGGGCATCGCGCAGAGCACGAAAGCCAATAGGGTGGCGATGAAGCCGAGCTTGGGGACTAATGATTCGCGGAGGATGACCCCGGTTGTGCGTCGTGGTGTTGAGCGGACGAGTCGAGATTTGAGCATGGGCGGTTTCCTTGTCAAGAAGTTGGTTCACTACTGACTACGCCGTTCCTGAAGCAAGCCGCCACATCGCCAGAAGGATTCGCGCTGCTATGGTGATTGGCCTACTCGTCCACTGCCATTCAGACTCTTACCTCAGTATCAAGGAGGTCTCGCTATGTCACGACCGTTCCCCTTTGGCCGCCGCTGCCTGTGCCTTTGTCTTGTTTCGATCGCACTCATACTGTGCGGTTCCGTTGCTTTCGCAGCTGATGACTCACCCAAGGCAACGGTCGCTGACTTGGCTTGGATGACCGGCAACTGGGCCGGTTCCCTGGGCCCCAACGTGCTCGAAGAGCAGTGGGCTGAGCCCAAGGCGGGCTCGATCGCGGCTCTGGTCAGGATGACAAGCGCCGAGGCCACCGGCATGATCGAGTTGATTGTGGTCGAGGAGGAGGGCGAGACGCTGGTACTGCGCGTTCAGCAGTGGGATCCGGGCTTCAAGCCAAGGACTGAGGGACCGCAGACTCTTCGTTTGAAGGAGATCAAAGAGCGCAGTGTGAGTTGGGAAGCGACCGAAGAGGGCGGCATCGCGGGCTTGACCTACGCGCGCCCTGCTGACGACGAGTTCACCATCTCGGTATTGAACGGGCAGGGCGGGGCCTTCAAGATCGAGCTGAAGGCGGTGGAGTAGGCGCGCGATGCCGCCGCGACGCTTTAGCCGCTAGCGGACGTCGCGGCCGACGAGCGCGAGCACTTCGTCGAGCTCCTTGGGAACCGAAGCACTGAGATTGATGGTGCCGTCCTTGGTGATCAGCACTGTGTCTTCGATGCGGATGTGCAGATTCTCTTCGGTGATTTCGATGATCGGTTCGACCGCGATCACCATGCCTTCTTCGAGTGGTCTGGAGTAGTCGCCAACGTCGTGGACCGCCATGCCGACGAAGTGTCCAGCGCCGCCGGGGTAGTGGCCCTCAAATCCGTGTTTGTCGAAAATCTCGCGAGCGATGCGCCGTGTGTCCTCGCGCAGAGTGCCCGGCTTCATCGCGGCGATGATTGCCTTCTGCGCTTCGAGTACAGCGCGATAGGCGCGCGCCTGCAAGTCGGTGAACTTGCCGGAGACCGGCCAGGTGCGTGTGATGTCCATGGTTTGGTAGCCGAGCGACGCCCCGTAGTCCATGACGATCAGTTCGCCTGCTTCCAGCCGCTTGCCGTTGCTGTTGTAGTGCCAGATGTTGCCGTTGGCCCCTGAGCCGATGATCGCAGGGTAGGCCGCATGCTCTGCGCCGTTCTTCACCATCTCGTGGGTTGATTCGGCCTCGAGTTCGTATTCAAAGCGCCCCGGTGCAGTGGCAGCAATTGCGCGCTCGATCGCCTTGGCACTGATGCGTCCGGTACGGCGCAAGGCTTCGATCTCAAGCGGCGTCTTGTGCATGCGCAGCTCGTCGATCGCGGGTGTTGTGTCGCGCAGGTCGAAGTGTGGATAGCGTTGACGGAGCTGGCTCGCGCGCCAAGAATCTTCCGTGGGCTGGGCGCCCCACGGATTGGCCAGGCGCCGGCCGAAGTAGAGCGCAGCGTCAGTGCGGGATTGGTCGATGCGATCTCGCTCCGAGAGGCGAGCCCACAGCGTTTGAGTGCCGCTGACGCGGCGACGCGCGAAGAACTCGTCGAGATAGTGGAGAGCGTAGATCTTGGCGAAGCCCCAGCGCTCGTCGGCTCCCTCTTGACCGAGCCAGTTCCAACCGTCACGACTGGCTTCGCGGGCGGTCTGGGGTGGCAGGAACAAAGACGCGGCGCAGTCGGCGACGTTGATCGCAAGCGCAGCGTTTTTGTCCTCGTTGCCAGTGAGGTAGTAGAAGTCATGGTCTTGGCGGAAGCGCACGCCAATGCTGGGTGAGGTCGCTGAAAACAGAACGACGGTGCCGGGGTCGGTGTTCGCGGACAGGCTAGCCTTGAGTTCGGTGCACAAGCGCGCGCGGCGCTCGATGAACTCCTCGGGGGGATAGTCCATGCGTTGCGCCCAGGCAGCCTCGCTGGCGGTGACGATCGCGATCACTAGAAGCATCGTTTGCATTCCGAAGCGCTTTAGCTTGCGGTGCACGGGGCACAGATTGGTCGTCATTTGATTCATCGAATCTCCACCCTGATCTCATGGATCAGATTGTTGCCGTAACCTAGTTCGTTCCACACTGGGTCGCGCGGTTGACGGTTGCCAGCGGTGTCTTGAGCGCGCGCAAGGATGCTGACGCTACCGGTCTGGTTCGGCGTCCAGCTGATGTGCCACAGTCGCGACACGCCTTCCCCAGGTGGGTCGCCGAGGATAGCGGGCTGCCATGTCTCGCCGCCATCCACTGAGACCTCCACCGCTGAGACTTCGCCTTCGCCCGACCAAGCTACGCCGGCAATTTTGGTGGTCTGAGCGCCACTCAGCGCCTCTCCGTCTGTTGGTTGTGCGATCAAGGAGCGCACGCGCATGCGGCGCACGGGAGTGCCATCCGCTAAACCCTGCTCGCCGCTGTAGACGTACCGTTCGGTTTGAAAGTGAGCTTCTAGCGGGGTGTTCAAGGCACGGATATGGGTCACCCATTTCACCGATGCCACTCCGTACCAGCCAGGGACCACGAGTCGCAGCGGTGCACCATTCTCAGCAGGCAGCGGCTCTCCATTCATCTGCCAAGCCAACAGCACATCTGGACGAAGTGCAGTTTCGAGCGGCAGACTGCGTTCAAAGTGAATGTTGCGCCCGTCGTCCAGGGTGCCGTGATCCGCGCCCTCAAAAGCGATCTCCACTACATCGTCATTCGGTCCGGCCGCGTTCAAGACATGACGCAACGGCACCCCTGTGAAGCGAGCCGTTGATGCCGCGCCCCAGCCCCAGGCGGTGCCGGCTGGGACTGGGTCCATCGACAGGCGCGCGTTACCAGCGCATTCGAAAGTGGCGATCTCGGTTGCTGTACCGAGCGCCTTGAGCTCCGCGAGGCTGAAAGACTGTTCCGCATTGACACGGCCGCTGACTGCAACCCGGTGAGTTGCGAGGTCGATTGGCGGCACTGAGAAGTTGCTGCGGATATAGAACAGATCGTTGGGAGTGAACTGTTCGAGCAGCGCGGGGAGCGGCGTCTCGCGGTTTGGTGGGTCTTCGGTGATGGTTTGGCGTTGTAGGTCTGCAATCGGCACAGGGATTCTCTTTGGTCGTCGTTAGGATTTGTGGGGTGAAGAGCCCAACCGAAAGTGCGAAACCGCGTTACATTTGGGGCTCACCCCCAATCTACTCCCAGGATCCCTCATGAAGCTAGAACTGAATCGTGCTCAGGCGAGATTGTTGGTAATTACTGGGATCGCGGCGTTGACGATTGCCTGCGTCGAACCGACAGAACAGGCCCTGCATGAGGAGGCAGCTGTGAGCGAACCAACCCAAGTCCCGCGCATCAACGTCGATGCTCTTGGACGACTACCTGCGTTCTCCCACGCGACCACCATTGGCGACTTGGTGTTCGTTTCAGGAACCTTAGGCACCAAGCCAAAGTCGATCGAGCTAGTAGATGGAGGTGTCGGTCCTCAGACAACTCAGATCATGGACAACGTCCAGGTGATCCTTGAGGAAGCTGGTTCGTCGATGGCCCAGCTTGCCAAGTGCATCGTCTACCTCACCGACATGAACGACTTCGCCGCGATGAACGAGGCCTGGCTGGCCGCCGTCGGCGACGCGCCTCCGGCGAGGGCAACAATCGGCGTCAACGAGCTCGCGCTTGGTGCAGTCGTGGAGATCGAGTGCATCGCTGCACGGTGAGCGTCCTGAACTAGCAGAACAAGCCGGTAACGGCCAATCACGACACTGAAGGACTGACATGAACAAGAATCGATTCGTCGACCCACTCCAGCATCCCGCATTCGGCGTCGTTGGCCGTCTCTGCTTCACTGCGATCTTCTTCCTTTCGGGCATCACCCACTTCACCGACATCGATGGCTATGTGTCGCTCATGCACGAGGCCATTCCAGGGCGCACGTTCTGGGTTTTGATCTCAGGTCTGGTGGAACTCCTAGGTGCCGCCATGATCTTGTTCAATCGCTACGCCAAGTTCGGTGGCTGGTTACTGGTGCTGTTTCTGGTGCCGGTGACGGTCGTTGTGCACGGCTACGAGATGGTCACGACCGAAGATGCCACCATGCAAGCGATCCAGACATCGTTCTTCCTGAAGGGTGTGGCAATGACCGGGGCGGCACTTCTGATTAGCCAGTTCGGGGTCCGAAAGACGAGGTAGACGTCTCGGCTTGAGGATGGGTTCTGGTGTCGGGCCATTTGAGCTGGCGAGCGAGACGCGCTTGCGGGTCGCTCGCGACCAGGGATCCGGTTCTGTGCCGTGCAGCTCGCATTCATCAAGGCGCGGTCCGTAAGAGCTTCGCTTCACGCGTGGGTTTAGAATGCCTTCTCACAACGGGAGAACGGCATGCTAATTGACTGGGCCACCTTCGGCGCCAGCCTCGCTCTACTAGCCTTGGTGTGCCTACCGCTCTCGCATTTCCAGAGGCGGCTTGCGGCGCGGTGCAGTCGATCAGCGATTGGCTCTCAACCTCGCTCGGTTTTGTCTACCAATGATGTCAACAGCCTGTGTGGTCTTCTTGGGATGGCTGGCGTTCGGTCGCCATGGCAGCTTCTCGACTGGGCGCGGATCGCCCGAGTTTTCGACCCAGCTTGCTCGCGATGCCGTTGTCCGCTGGAACCGGCGGCGGCTTGCGGTCGGCGTATTGTTGGGCGTTTCGCTGATGCGGACACTGCGAGACATCTGAAGGAGTAGGGGTTTGAGCGAGCAGAACATGGTGAAGATTCTCGACGGTGGCATGGGCGGTGAGTTGATCAAGCGGGGTCACGCGCAGCGCAGTGGCCTATGGTCTGCGCAGGCCTTGTTGGATGCGCCAGCAGCGGTGGTACAACTCCATCGCGAGTACATCGATGCCGGTGCGGACATCATCACCACGAACACCTACTCGACGGTACCCAGCTATCTGGAGAAGGGCGGGCTTGCTCATCGATTCGCGGAACTGACTGCTCAAGCAGCCGGTCTTGCACGTGAGGCAGCGAGTGGCAGCGACGTGCTGGTTGCGGGGGCTTTGCCGCCTCTGAGTGAGAGTTATCGTCCAGACCTAGTGCCGCAGGACGAAGTGGCGCGACCGCTATATGCCGAACTTGCTGCGGCACTTGAGCCCTTCGTCGATCTGTTCTTTTGCGAGACCATGAGTTGCGCCCGCGAGTCGTTCAATGCAGCTTCGGCGGCGATTCAGGCCGGTTCTCGCGGCCGGCAGCAGCCGGTCTATGTGTCTTGGACGTTAGACGATGAACCCGGTACCGGGTTGCGCAGTTGTGAGTCGATCGCTGATGCGGTGGCAGCCTTGAGCGATCTTGAGATCGCGGGCTTCCTGGTCAACTGCGCACGGCCTGAGTGCATTGCGATCGCGCTCTCAGACTTGCGAAAGGTCACTGGTGTCCCCATCGGTTGCTATGCCAATCGAATGGAGAGCGTGCCTGAAGGGTGGACTCTCGACAACGAAATCCGCATTGCCTACCGGGACGATCTAAGCGCTGCACTCTTCAGTCAATGGGGCAGGCGCAGCGTGGCCGCGGGAGCCTCGATTGTGGGCGGTTGCTGTGGCATCGGGCCGAGCGATATCGCAGCATTGTCACGCGCTATCCGGTGAGCGCTGAGTGAACCGTAGCGGGTTGAAGGTTAGTAGTGGGGCGGTGGGTCGTGCGCCGGGCCCACTGGCAGTGCCCCAG
The DNA here is from genome assembly GCA_029263415.1 of Acidobacteriota bacterium. GTDB lineage: Bacteria > Acidobacteriota > Thermoanaerobaculia > Multivoradales > Multivoraceae > JAJCXN01. Next base: position 44,705 of record JAJCXN010000015.1, on the reverse strand, counting down.
TACTTTGCTTCAACTCGCGCACCTGTAATTCGAGACTCTCGACGCGTTCCGCGAACTCACGCACCACTTCGTCGAGCTGTGCGCACAATTGGTCCTGAAAGGCGAGGCGAGCCTCTAGCTCCGCGATGCGTGCTTCATTTGACATGGGGCGTATCGTAGCTGCTATCTCCGATGGAGCGTCGGTCCCGGCCCGAGTTAGCCGAGCAATTTGTGGCGGGCCGCGGCCGCTCTGGTTTGAGGCGTCTTGGTTTAGTCATTGGTCAAAGGCCGTCGCCGCCTTCAACTCAGTACTCCACCTTGTCGTCGTCTTCGCGCCAGAGTTCGAACACAGCGCGCGCCTCTTCGAGAGGCAGATGGGCCGAACGTAGTCGTTGCTCGTCGATCGGAAGCGCCAGTTGCTCGTAGATCGCCGCGTCGTCGAAACCGATGGATGCGGCGTCATCTCTAGTGTTGGCATAGACCAGCCGATCGAGCCGTGCCCAGTAGATGGCGCCGAGGCACATGGGACAGGGTTCGCAGCTCGAGTAGATCGTGCAACCGGACAGTTCGAAGGTTTCGAGGTGTTGGCAAGCGTCGCGAATGGCCTCGATCTCTGCGTGCGCAGTGGGGTCGTTGTTGGAAGTGACCCCGTTGCGGCCGCGGCCGATGATCTCGCCGTTGCGCTCAACCACTGCGCCGAAGGGGCCACCCTCGCCGTCGAGAATGCTGCTTTCGGAGAGTTCGACCGCCTGCAACAGGAGCTCGCGATCGGTGTCGTCGGGTGGGGGGTTTGTGAGGTTTGTCATGGTCGGGTGAGATCCTAGCCCGGACTATTCATGTAGCGCCTATGTCACCGCAGATTCATCCCGCTTCGTGGCACGAGTTTGAGGGGGCTTCGCCGAAAGCAACCTACAGTGTTGCCGCACCGCTTGCGACTCACGAACACTCACCGGCCCGCCCCCTCAGCAGCCTCTCGGCCTGAAGGGTGTTTGTAGTTCGGCCGGGCCCGCTGTGCGACTGTGCAGCTGTGCAGCTGCGCCGCGCTCGCGTCGGGCCCCTAGGGTCTACGGGTTCGACTCCCAGAAGGGACGTAGGCGCCATGTCGGGCGGCCACCTGAGCGGCCGTTTCTGACAGGTCGGGGACCTGAACCCCTAGTTGCTCGTTCCCCTGAAGCGCGCTTGAGGTGCTCTTGCTTGAAGCGCTTGACGTGTTGCTGGGGATTGCCGCTCTCGTCCCTTCCGCCATCGAAGGCGACGAGTTTTACGCGGCTCAGATCTGGGGTGAACCAAACTGCTTGAATGCTCTGGTCGAAACCGGGGAGGTTGGAGGACTTGAGGGCTGGCGTGAGCGGATGACCCGAATAGCGGTCGTCCTTCAGCTCCCACCACGGATCGAAGTGCCAGAGGTCGGCTAGGAATTCAGTGGAGTCATGTTCGGTGGAGGGCAGGTCTGAACGGCGGAGTCTCAGCGTCTGAGGCCAAACTCGAGGAAACAACACGCGTCCGGGGAAGAGTTTGGGCGAAAACTCAATGACGGAGAGCTGCGCGTCCTCCTGCCACGTGAGCATCAACGCCTTGGTTCTGCCGGCGTCATTGAACAGCGGAAACACCGACCCGACTCCGACGTGGTCGGGCATCCTTAGCGCACAGTTGTGAAGCGCCTTCTGGCTAAGAGCGCCGACCATCAGTCGGCCGACTCCCCTTCAGACGTTGCTTCGGCCATCGAGCGGTGAGGCCCTTCAAAGCCTGCCGAGGCCATGCCGACGAAGCCGCTCATTGACGAGTTCATGTCGCTTGGGATCACCATGAGCGCTCCTCGTTCCTTGATGGATTCATAGGTCATGTTCATGGCGCGCAACTGTAGTGCGATCGGGTCACGGTTGTAGATCTGAGCAGCGCGGTGCATCTCGTCTGCGACTTGCAGTTCTGATTCGGCAAGGATGATGCGCGATTCACGCTCTCGGTCGGCCTGTGCTTTGCGGCTCATGGAGTCTTCGAGGGCGGAGGGGATGCGCATGTCGCGAATCTCTACCGATTGGACCGTAATGCCCCAATCAGAAGTCTTGGCGTCGATGATCTCTTGCAGTTCTGTATCGATGGTCTCGCGATCCGAGATCATGCGCGAAAGTTCGGTTTGACCGATCACATCACGCAGGGTGGTTTGCGCTGCCCAACTGACCGTGGACTCGTAGTTTTCGACCTCGACGACTGCCTTCTTGGCGTCGGTGGCTACCCAGAACAGGACCGCATCGACGTTGACCGGAACCGTGTCCTTGGTCAGCGTCTTCTCCGCTGAGAATGGTGTGGAGCGGATGCGCATATCTACGGTCTTGGTGAGGCGATCGAAACCAGGGAAAGTCCAGTTAATGCCGGGCCCGAGGATCTTCGAGAACCGACCGAGACGAAGCAAGACACCACGCTCCCACTCGCGCATCATGCGCGGCGAAAGGCTGGCGTAGATCCCCAGAAAGGCTGCGATGCCTGCCGGCACGAACTGGCCGGCGAGAGCTAGCAAGCCGGCGATGATCGCAGTGCCCAAGAGGATGAGGTTGGCGATGGGATTAAATCTCCCTTTCATTATTTCCGTCCTTTCGAGTCGCTCTGCGACTCTTTCCAAGTGCTACCAACAAGTTGAATCAGCTCCCGAGAAGTGAGCCCGGAGCGTTGGCAGAGGGTGACGAGTTCTTCGACTCGCTTACTGATCGATTGATACTCCCGGGTGGTGAGCGTTTGCGCTTCCTTGGGCTCATCAACGAATGTGCCGACGCCGCGTTCGAGTCTCAAGACACCTTGGGCTTGAAGATCGCGGTAGACGCGGGTCACCGTGTTGGCGTTGACGCCCAGCTCCACAGCCAGAGCGCGGACTGTTGGCATTGGATCGCCCTGAGACAGCACGCCGCGGTGAATCAGCAGTTGGATTTGATCCTGTAGCTGCACGTACACGGGGCGTGGGCTGGAGCGGTCGATGTGGAAGCGGCTTGGCATTGAGTGAGTGTACTGAAATACGATTGAACTAGTCAACTAGCACACTAACTCGTTCTGAAATGCTTCGTCGAACAACTGTTCCGAACGGCTGGTCGCTGTTCGCGACCGGAGGCCTCAGGTGTCAGCTGATGATCAGCGTGCAGTCCCAGTCAGCAATATCGATCAGGTCAAGGTTGCGGTCCGCCTCGCGCTCATCGACGCAGAGTCGGTCGATGATGAGGAAATCACCGCGATCGATTGCCAGGAACGGGTGGTGCCAGATGCCGGTGGCGAACTGAACTCCCTGAGTGCCGCTACCGATGAACGCGCGCAGGTCGTCCTGAGTCGGTCGATTAGCTCTGCCCGCGACCACCACCACGAATCGGAAGCGGCCCAACGGCACAAACGCTTGTGAGGCCAGTGGATGGCGCTCAAGCATGTGAGCGCGGTAGGGCAGGTCAATCGTCTCGGGTCGATAGATGTGCATGGTGGCGCGCGCGTCGGCGTCCAGCTCGACCTCTGCTACGTCTGAGAACTTTTGGGTGGTACCTGAGTTGATCGGGACGCTAGCGTCACCGGGTTCGATCACCGTGCCATACGGTGCGAAGCTCGTCGCAGCTAGTGGTTGGATCAGGAGTTGTGGCATCGGGGTCTGGTGGTCAGTGGGGCACTAGGTGGTTGGCGCAGGCAGCATCGGCCTTGGTTGCCCAAGGATGCGCAGGCGACTGACGCCGCCATCAGGGAACGTGCAGAGGCGGACGTGGCTGAAGGTCGCGTCGGGCGCGAGCCCTGCAATGAAGTGGTGTTGAAGATCGGCAGACAAGCGGCTTCTTGCCACTGTTTCGACCCAGCCGCTGTCACCGGCTGACAACGGATCTGCTCCGGTGGGAAAGAACCCCGCTTCGAGGGCGCACTCGTGCGGAAAGTTGCCCTTGAAGTGCGCGGTATCGATCTCGATCTGCTCGACTGAACCAGGACAGCCAAGAGCAATGACCGCCCAGTCGTGTCCGGGGCCGCGCCTGCGCGCAGTTTCCCAACCGTCACCCATATGAATGCCTCGGCCGGGAAGGAGAAGGTTGGAGGCGATGCCGAAGTGTTCGTCGCTAGCGGCAAGAACGCAGCCGCCGTTGCCGACCGCGGCGAGGTCGATCAGCTCGCCAGCGCCTTCTGCCTCTTGTTGGGCAGCACGGACAGTCCAATCGTGCTCCACCACGCCGTAAGCGCGCAGACGAGCGACGCCGCCATCGGGAAAGATGTTGAGCCTGAGTCGAGTCACCGGTTCGGTGTGCTGGACCTCATGGAGATGTTGTTGGTCCGGTCCTGTTTCCACTCGGGGCAAGAACTCGAACCAGTTGTCGGGCGCCGCAGAGGTCGCTGCCTCGATCGCAACCGCTTGAGGGTGGTTGCCGTTGAAATGGCTGGTGTCGATGTCGAACCCAAACAGCCTTGAAGGAGCGTCTAGCTCAACAACGACCCAATCGTGGCCGTCATCGCGTCTGCGACGGGATTCCCAGCCGTCCATCCACTTGCCGTGCTCGTCGTACTTGCCCGGGACGAAAACCGGTTCTGCAGGATCGATCAAACGCTCGGCTGCGCCAAAGAATTCGTCGCTGACGCTGGAGATGCTCGCGCCGAGCCTTGGCTGAGCGAGGTTCAAGTAGCGCCGCCAGAACGGCCAGCAGTCGGCCATCAGCTGCCCCGATAGGTGGAATAGCCAAAGGGCGAGAGCAAGAGCGGCACGTGGTAGTGCTCGCCGCTGTCGTCGATGGCGAAAGTGATGATCACTTCTGGATAAAACGCTGCTTCACTGGTTTGCTGAGTGTAGGCCCCGGTTGCAAAGCGCAGTCGATAGGTTCCCGCGCTGAGTCGCTCGGGGCCCAAATCGCCAACCCTGCCGTCGGCATCGGTGGTGCCGTGGGCGATCGGTTCTCCGGTTGCCGATTCCAAGACGACGGCGATCGCCGCGGCTGGACGGCCGCTGGCGGTGTCGAGGACGTGGGTTGTGACGTGGCTCATGTGGTCATTGTACTGGTGGCGTCTTGCGACGGTGCAGGAGCTTCTTCAACAAGGCTCTGTAGGCGAAGGAAGGTGATCTTGCGTTGCTCCTCGGCTGCAATCGCGAACTCCCGAGCTGCTTCATTGCTCAGTCGAGTCTCGAGATTAGTGAGCATCGCCTCAGCAGTACGCCCGGTTGCACACACAAGAAAAACGTGGCCGAACTTCGTTTCGTAGGCATGGTTGGCTTTGGCGAGCTGTGCCAGAGTGCGTTCGCTAGCGGTAACAGTGCCGGCTTGTTCCTGGGAGGCCCTCAGTTTGGTCGCCGCGTACTTCTTCTTCAGCGAATCGATATTGCCAATGCGTGGGTGAGCCGCGAAGGCCTCGAGCCAGTCGGCGTCGGCGAGTTGATCAAACGCATGCTCTGCTGTGCGGTGCAGGTGCTCGACGGTCCGAAATGGGGCTTGCGCGCCCACGAGCTTCACCCACTGACTGGAGCCGCAGCAATGTTCGAGAGCGAGGCGCTGTTTGCTGACGCTTAGCCGATCGAGTTCTGCCGTATCGGATGCGGATCCGTTTGCGGATCCGGTGTTCGGGCCCCGGAGGCGAAGGATCCGTCCTTGAGCACCCGCAAGCGGTGGCTCGCTGTTTCGATCAAAGACGGTCTGGCCCGCTGCGATGGTGGTGTCGACGATGCCGGAGAGCGTTCGACCATGGTAGGGCGTGATCGGGTGGCGGTGGAGAAGCCTGTAAGCATCAACCACAAAGCTGCGATCGGGATCCCAGACCACTAGGTCGGCGCGCTTGCCTGGCTCTATCGAGCCGCGGTCGTGGCAGCCCAGCCAACTTGCTGGTCGCGAGGCGAGCCAAGAGGATACGTCCTCGACGCTGAAACCCCTGCTCTGCGCTTGAGTCCACAGAGCTGGCAGCAGCAGTTGCAGCGAGGCGATGCCGCCCCACGCTCTTGTCCACGCGGCGGCTTGCTGAGAGGCTGGTGAGTCGGGGCCGGCCGGGAACTTGAGATCCGCCGGGCAGGGTGAATGATCGGTGGCCACGAAGTCGATGATCCCATCCTTGAGCCCTTGCCACAGTGCTTCGCGATTGCATCGGTCGCGGATGGGTGGTGTGCACTTAAACACTGGATCGAGCTCTAGCTCCTCGGCGCAAAACGTGAGGTAGTGAGGGCAGGTCTCCACCGTAATTGGAAGACCTGCGGCGCGCAACGCCTGAAGACGTGGCAGGGCAGCTGCCGCGCTGAGGTGCACGATGTGGACAGCGCAGCCGGTTGCTTCACAGAGTTCGGAGAGCAGGTCGATTGCGCGAAGTTCCATGTCGCTGGGACGGGCTGCGAGTGTCTCCTCATAGGACCGAGGTGTTGACAGATCTACGGAGGACGGGGGCTGCGCGTCGAAGAGTTCGGCGTGCGCCAAGAGGCGTTTCCCGAGCTGAGCGATTTGAGGCATGGCCGATGCGAGGTGCTCGCGAGCGACTGCCGGGAAGCTCTTCAATCCTGAGTCGCACAAGAAGCACTTGAACGCAGCTGCGCCTGCTCGCGACAGTTCAGCAAGGGCCTGCTCATCAGCTGCGTTGCTAGGGATGACGCCGCCGTAGAGCGCGACGTCGATATGGAGTTGCCCACTCGCTGCTGCAACCTTGCGTTCGAAGGCCTGCGCAGTGGAGGTGACCGGTTCACTGTTGAGTGGCATGTCACAGAGCAGGGTGATGCCTCCAGCTGCGGCTGCTCGGGTCGCTGTGCGAAACCCCTCCCAGTCGGCGCGACCAGGCTCGTTGATGTGGCAATGGACATCGATCACACCAGGGCCAACAACCGCGGCCTCCAGGTCAAGCGCTTCGGCGTTGGTCGAGCCAATGTCGGCCACTTGGGCGATCGTGCCATTCTCGATCAAGATGTCTGCGGCCACCAAGCCTTGGGGTGTGACGACGCGGCGACTGCGAAGGAGGCGTTTTTGATGACCTCGATTGCAGGCGGCAGACGGGTTGTGGGTATCGGTAGTCATGGGAATAGATCTTCGCACCTCTAGGAGCTTGCTGAAGAAGTCCAGCGGTGCTCGTTTCGTCAATCCTTGGATGCCACTTTGCACCCGACCAAGCTCGAGCACAGGCGTGGCTATCGCGAGGGAGGCAATGCGGTCCCACGGGAGGCTGGTGCACTGTCATCGTTGACCGAGCGACGTGCTTGTGCTCGAGCGGCTGGGGTGCGAAAGGGCGCAAAGGACGGCGAAACCCCATTTGGCGCTGGGGTTTGCGGCCCCTGGGAATCGTTGCGCCTCCTCAACAATGCGCCGGCCTGTGTCGAGCTTGCTCGGGTGCATTGCCTGCCTCGGCGGCGCCTCGCCAGAGGCCGCAGATGCCTGCGAGAGCACCGCGGGAATTCTTCAGCAAGCTCTAGCCCCTCAGCTGATGACACAATCGCTTCATGCACATTGTCGATCATCGCTACGGAAAAGAACGCGTTCGCCTAACGACCCTGGACCGCTCAGTCTCACCACACCGACTGGTTGTGTGCGCTGTGGGCATTAGCCTGGAGGGCTCGTTCGAGCCCAGCTTCACTGACGGTGACAATCGCAATGTGGTGGCGACTGATTCGATGAAGAACACCGTGTACGTGTTGGCCCGCGAGCACGGAGTTACATCGATTGAACGGTTTGCGCTCTTGCTGGCGACTCACTTCGCCGAAACTTATTCGGCTGTGAGTAGCGCAAGCGTCGATATCGAACAAGAGGTTTGGCGCCCGATTGAGGGTCAGGATGCGCAGCACGCTGCGGCGTTGATGCGAGCGAGTACCGAGCTTTACCTCGCGTCCGCCCATCACGACGGTACCAGCGGGGCGCTCTCGTCGGGCATCGATCTCTTGCAGGTGATCAAGACCGCCGACTCCGGGTTCAGCGACTTTCACCGAGACCGGTTTGCCACCCTCAAGGACACCGACGATCGTTTGTTCGCGACCACCTTGCGCGTCGAGTGGACCTTGGCTCGCGCAGATGTCGACGCGACTCAAGACCAAGAGTTCAGACATCGAGTTCGGTCGACGTTGCTTGAAGTTTTCGCAACTCACAACTCGCGCTCGGTCCAAGAGACCCTGCACGCGATGGGCACCGCCGTGCTCGAATCGATTGCCGAGGTCGCCGAGATCAACCTGCAGCTGCCAAACCAACATCATCTCCTGGCAAACCTAGAGCCCTTCGGTCTCGACAACGAGAATCAGGTCTTTGTTGGGACCGACGAGCCGTTCGGCAACATCGAAGCGACTCTCAGTCGGAGCTCGTAGTGAGTGGTCGGACCGAAGCGTCCAGTCCTGCTGTCGTTGGGGCTGACGTCCGGGACACGGTGTTGCTGGCGGTCAACGGAGTCGTTCATGAGGTTTGTGGGGCCCACGCCTTCGGAACGCTCTCCGGTCTTTTGCGGGATCAGCTACGGCTCACTGGCACCAAGATTGTGTGCTCCGAAGGTGACTGTGGCGCGTGCAGCGTGCTCGCAGGTGAGTTGACCCAGAAGGGGACAGGACAAAGCTCCGCCTCGTTCCAGTATCGCGCGATCGACTCTTGCATCGGCTTCGTGTACCAATTTGATTGCTGCCACATCATCACCGTCGATGGCTTGGCGCAGGTCAAGCATGCGCAGCGGAGTGACCACCTCCATCCGGTACAGCGCGCGATGGCAGAGAACTACGGCTCACAGTGCGGCTTCTGTACTCCGGGGTTCGTGGTGGCGATCACCGACTTGGTCGATGATGCTCGTCGAGAAGGTCGCGCTCTGAAGGACCAGGAGGTGCGGACCGCACTCAGCGGCAACCTTTGTCGGTGCACCGGCTATGTTCAGATCCTCGATGCCGTCGCTTCGATCGACTTGGAGGAAGTGCCGGCTCCCAACGAATTGTTCGATGAGCTTAAGGTCGCCGTCGCGTTTCGCGAGGCACGAGCTCAGTCGCTGAGAATCGAACACGACGGATGCAGCGTGCTGGTTCCGGCCACTGCTGAGCAGGCTCTAGCCCAGCGTGCAGCGCACCCTCAAGCGCGAGTGGTGGCAGGGGCGACCGACTTGGGTGTCCGTTTCAACAAGGGGCAGTTGACCAAGAGCGACTGGCTGCATCTCGGCCGCGACCTTGAGGGTTTCGCTGGCACGTCTTGGGATGAGGAAACAGGCCAGATGGTGCTCGGTGCAACGGTGAGATGGCGCGATGCGCTCGATCACTTCGACCGACGCTGCCCAGAGTTTGCCGGCGTTTTGCGGCGCTTTGGCGGGCCGCAGATCCGCAACATGGGGACCGTTGGTGGCAACGTGATGAACGCGTCACCGATCGCGGATGCGTTGCCCTTCTTTCATGTCGCAGATGCGCACGTGGAGTTGGTTTCAGAGACTGGATCGCGCGAAGTGGCGGTCGAGGACTTTTACCTCGGTTACAAGACGTTCGACTTGGCACCGAACGAACTGTTGAGGTCGGTCCGCTTGAGCGCACCGGTTGCAGCCAAGGGCGAGCGCGTGTTCTTGCTCAAGGCCTCGCGCAGGCGTGATCTCGACATCTCGACCTTCACCGGCGCGCTGTGGCTGCAACTTGAGGGTTCACTCATCGTCCAAGCCCGCATGGCCTACGGTGGTGTTGGTCCGGTTGTGCTGCGGTTGCCCAGGAGCGAAGCTGCATTGCGTGGTCAATCGGTCGATCGCAGCCTGTTCGAGCAAGTGGGGGCAATCGCCGCTACTGAGATCACTCCCATCTCGGATGTGCGCGGTGCGGCTGCCTATCGCGAGCTGCTGGCCCGTAACACCACCCTGCGTTTCTATGAGCAGCTAGAAAGCGAACTGAAGGCAGCTGAGGAATGTGCGCAATGAGCGCACCACGAAGGAACGCTGAGCCGCTGCATGACTCCGCCTTCGCCCACGTGCAAGGCAGTGCCGACTACATCGACGATCTGCCACGCCAAGAATCAGAGCTTGCGATCACCACGATCGGCTCGCCATGCGCTCGTGGTTCTCTCTTAGAACTCGATGTCGATGCGGTGCGCCGTGCGAGTGGTGTCGTTGGCGTCTATACGGCAGCCGATATTCCCGGCGTCAACCACTTTGGGGCGATCTTTGAAGACGAGCCGTTTCTTGCGTGCGAGGAGCTTCGCTACTTGGGGCAGCCGATCGCAGTGGTCGCAGCAGAGACCCTAGAGCAAGCGCATGCAGCCGCAGCCTTAGCTGAGGTTCGAGTGAGCGAAGAGAAACCGGTGCTGAACATTGCCGAGGCCGAGGCGGCGGATGAGTACCTCGGTGTCGAACGTTGCATCCGGCGTGGCGATTTTGCCCAGGCATGGACAGTGTCTAAGCACACGCTCGAAGGTGTTTTCGTCAGTCAAGGGCAGGAGCAGTTCTACCTCGAATCACAAGCGGCCTTGGTCATTCCGCAAGAGGGTTCAAGACTCATTGTGCAGTCGTCCACTCAGGCGCCAACCGAGATCCAGGGTGTGGTGGCGGAGTTGCTGGGCTGGCGGCAGAACCAAGTGGTGTGCGAGGTCCTCCGGATGGGAGGCGCCTTCGGAGGCAAGGAGACCCAAGCAGCTCTGCCGGCCGCATTTGCAGCATTGGTGTGCTTTCATACCCATCGCCCGGTTCGAGTGATCTACACCAAAGACGACGACATGCTGTTGACCGGCAAACGGCACGCCTTCGAGACGCGCTATCGCGTTGGCTTCAATGGCTCAGGCGAGATCACAGCAGCAGCGTTTGAAGTGCGCTCGAACGGCGGCGCTTATGCCGACCTGTCGACGGCCGTGCTCGAGCGCTGCATGTTGCATCTGGACAACAGCTACTACCTCGAGAATGTCGAGATCAACGCGCGGGTCTGTCGAACTAACTTGCCGCCCAATACAGCATTCCGTGGCTTTGGCGGCCCTCAGGGCATGGCGGCGATCGAGAACATCATGGAGGAGATTGCCCAAAGCTTGGGTCGCGATGCGCTCGACGTGCGCCGCGCCAACCTCTATAGCGATGATGAGAGCAGTTCGCGATCGGTCACACCTTATGGGCAGACGGTTCGTGGCAACCTCTTACCCGAAATCGCGGAACTGCTGGAGGAGAGTTCGTCTTATCGAGATCGCCGTTCGCAGGTTGCAGACTTCAACGCTCAATCAGCATCGCGATGCCGAGGCCTGTCGATGGTGCCGGTCAAGTTCGGTATCTCGTTCACCAACAAGACCCTCAACCAAGGCAACGCTTTGGTCAATGTCTACACCGACGGCAGTGTGCAAGTGAGCACTGGTGCCACCGAGATGGGGCAGGGGGTCTACACCAAGCTCGCGATGATCGCTGCCGCTGAGTTCGGCATTGAGCCTGAACGCGTAGCGGTCATGAAGACGTCGACTGAGAAGAACAACAACACTTCACCGACGGCCGCCTCGGCGAGCACCGACATCAACGGTGCTGCCACCGTCAATGCCTGTCGCACCATTCGCGAACGCCTCAGCCGCTTTGCAGCCCTGCGTTTTGCTGATCCAGCTGCGGGCCTGGTGTGCTCAGCCGAGCACGTGCGGTTTGAGCACGGCATGGTGTGGGACGAGCGCGCGTCGCAGACCAATCGCATCGCGTTCCCCGAACTGTGCAAACAGGCCTACATCGATCGCGTTGATCTAGGCGCTCGCGGCTTCTTCGCCACGCCCGGAGTCGATTTCAACCGCGAGACTGGGCAAGGAAAACCGTTCGCGTACTTCACAACAGGCTGGTGCGCGGCCGAGGTCGAGGTCGACCGTTTGATCGGCACGCTCGAGATCAAACGCCTCGACGTGCTGATGGATATTGGCAAGCCCATCAACGTTGGAATCGAACTCGGTCAGGTGATAGGTGGTCTTGTGCAAGGCATCGGTTGGGTCACGGCCGAGGAACTGGTCTACGACAGCCGCGGCGCGTTGTTGACGCTGTCGCCAACCACCTACAAGATTCCAGCCGCCTCAGATTTGCCTCAGGACTTCCGCGTTGGCTTCATCGACAACGATCTCAACTCACACAACGTGCGCAGCACCAAGGCGGTTGGAGAGCCGCCGTTGATGTTGGCGATCGCGGTCTGGACTGCAGTGAAGGATGCGCTGGCCACAGCAGACGATACTCCCGGTGCAAGTGCAACCGATGCGCTACGCATCCCGGCGACTCACGAGGAGATCGCGCGGTATGCAGCCGGGATAAGCCGCGCGGATTGGGTCTAAGGACTTTCTCAGCAACCGCCTTTAGGGGTTCTCGGCCCGCACCGTTGGGTAGTCGATGCCTAACTGCTCCAAGTAGGTGTCGTACTTGGAGGGGTCGTAGTAGAACTTGCGCATCTCCTCGCGGTACTCGGACATGATCCTCTTGTTGAGGTGGATCGCAGGCTCGTCCGTCTCTCTCACGAAGTTGGTGTAGGTGACGTCGGCGGTCTGTTCCTTGTTGAAATAGTCCCACGAGGCTTGCACCTTGGTCGGGTCGAGCAAGAAATCAAGAGCGGTCATCGCTATTACTTTGGCTCCAGCCGCCGATCCTTTGTGTGCGATCGGTGTCGCCATGGCAACCGCACTTGACCAATGGTGGCCGCCACCGCCGGTGGAAAAGTTGGCGGGGAAACCGAGAGTGACGGTGGGAACATTCCAGGCGACGTCGCCGATGTCGTCCGAACCGCCGCCCAAGCGTGGCCCTTGAATTGGGCCTTGGAGCGGCCCCAGGTCTGTTCTGAGGCCGACCACTCCGCTGTACGGGCCGCGATTGGGGTCGGGTTTGAAGTCCATTTCTTTTTGCAGACCCACCGCGAGCGCTACGTCGTCGCTACTCCATTTCGGTAGGCCGACTTGCTCGATGTTGTTGTGCATGGTCTGCGCGATCACCTTGTTGAAGTGACGCGGCCAGGCAGCGCCAAGAATGCGCGAGCTGACTTGGGTGTCGGTCATCGCGGCGGCGGAGGACGCCATCACTTCGCCAATGTCGAACAGGCGCTTGATGTGGTCGTAGTCGAGCTCTCGGTAGTAGTACCAAACCGAGGCGAGAGACGGCACCACATTCGGTTGGTCGCCGCCGTTGGTGATCACGTAGTGCAGTCGGTAGGGCAAGCGCAGATGCTCTCGGCGGAAGTTCCAGGCTGTGTTCATGAGCTCAACTGCGTCGAGCGCGCTCTTGCCTAGCCACGGAGCGCCAGCACCGTGAGCCGCTTTGCCGTTGAAGGTGTACTCCACTGACACCAAACCGCTACCGTAGGCGTCACCCCACGACACCGCCAGTCGATCTGCAACATGGGTGAAGAACACCATGTCCACATCCTCGAACAGGCCAGCGCGCACAAAGAACGCTTTGCTGCCGAGTTGCTCCTCGGCGACGCCCGGCCAAAGCATAAGTGTGCCGGGCATCTTCTCGCGCTCCATCAGGTCTTTCAATGCAAGCGCCGCGACCACATTGACCGCCTGTCCCGAATTGTGCCCTTCGCCATGACCTGGGGCTCCCGCAACGATGGGGTCGTGATAGGCAACGCCCGGCTTCTGCGAAGCCTTCGGAATGCCATCGATGTCGGTGCCGAACGAGATCACAGGCTTGCCCGATCCCCAGCGAGCGACCCACGCAGTGGGCATGCCGCTCACTCCGCGTTCAATGGCAAAACCGTTCTCTTCGAGAATGCCAGTGACGTACTTGGAGGTCTCGAACTCTTGGAAGCCGAGTTCGCCAAACGAGAAGATGGAGTCGACCATCTCCTGGGTCAACTTGGATCGGCTCTCAACCGAGGCGATGAGCTCGGATTTGAGACGCTTGAGCTTCTGCTCGCTGGGCTGGGCGAAGGAGCTATTGGCAAGCACCAGAATCGCGCTCGTTGCTAGCAGTGTGCGCGAAAGCGCGCCGGATCGCATTGGCTGTTGCAGCGAGTGCAGTCTAGATTTGTTCATCGTCTTCTTTCATCCATTGTCGGTTGAAGAGTCGCTCTAGCTTCGTTGGTTCGGATGCTCAAGAGACTATCGGTTCGAGCCCATGCATGGCCGGTGCGGGAGACGGCCCCGCTGCGTGCTAGCCTGGATTACGCTCAGTTCAACCGCCCATTACTCACCCATCGAGGAACCTTGTCTTAGGTCCGTCGATGACGCCGCTTTTTGCTTTGAGTGATCCTTCGCACGGAGAGAGACTCAGTGCTTCGACCTCAGAGAAATCTTGACATAGGCCGGCTTTTCCAGTGGTCGCTTACTGCCCTACTCCTCGCTTCAGGTGCTGTGTCCGCGCAGGGGGCTGAAGCGGCACGGCTCCAGGAGAAGGTCCCGGCTGAAGAGCAAGCACTAGCGGATGAGAAGGGGCGCAAGTACCGTTTGATCGAGATCCGCAAGGGCAAGGAAGGCGTCGACTTCATCCGGCTCGATGACGGCCGGATCCAAGTGCGCAATGGCATTCAGCTCGACGTGGATAGCGAAGGCGCTGAGCACTTCTGGGTGAGGCAGTATGAGCCTGTCGCTGGGCCCCGTACTCGGCCCACCCGCAAGGCGGCCTCTGCGAAGGTTGCGGTCGCGATCACCTCGCCTCTTGACCCGGCGTCGATTGCGTTCGAGCCGTCCGACCGACTCGAGTTCACTGCCTTCGATTCGGGATTGCCAAAGACTGGACAATGGCGCAATGGCTTTGACCTTGCTGATATGGACGAAGACGGGCACGTAGATCTGATCTTCGGGCCCGCTCGCAAGTCGCGCCGCGAACCGAACGTGTTTCTCTCGGACGGAGCTGGCAACTGGCGTCGTTGGCCTGGGGGCTATCCCGATCTTCCCTACGACTACGGTGACGCTGCCGCCGCTGATTTCAACCGCGACGGCCATATCGACTTTGCTCTCGGCATCCACCTAAGCGGAGTGGTTGTACTCGTGAGCAACGGACGGGGCAGCTACACCGAATGGTCAAGCGGTATCGGCCTCGTTGCGCCCAATACCGAAGCGTCGCAAACACTTGGCGTGACTGACCAGACAGTGGGTCCGGTGTTCTCGTCGCGTGCTCTCGAGGTGGCGGACTGGAACGGCGATGGGTGGCCGGACATCGTTGCGCTTGGGGAAGGGCCGAAAGGCATGATTCAGCGCGCTCGTCCCCAAGAGGGTCTGCAGAGCAGCCCCGGTCTGCGGGTCTTCTTGAACGAAGGCGACGGCACTTGGACGACCCTCAAAGATGAGTCTGCGCTGTTCGGTGATTCAGTGGCGGTTGCCGATGTCAACGGAGATGGTCGTCCCGACGCCTTCACTGCGACGCGCCAACAGGGCGCTCGCCAGACGCTACACGTGCAAAGTGATGGGCCTCGTTGGACGCGGCACGCGGTGAGCGTGGAACCTGTTGCCTCTTTTGTCTACTCAGTTGCCATTGCCGATCTTGATCAGGACGGAGCACAGGACCTTCTGCTCGGCTACATAGTCACCCAAGGGGACACGGACCGCACAGGCCTGGACGCATTGTTCGGTCAATCCTCGACGGATCCTGTGTCGTGGCAGCGAGTGCCGCTGTTTGTCGCCGACGGGCGTGCCGGTGTCTACAGCATCGGAGTCGGCAGTCTGGATGGCGATGAGCACCTTGACGTGGCATTCGGAACCGGCGATGGGCGCATCGAGGTGTTGCTCGGAGCAGGCGAGCGCAACTTCACCGTTGAGCGCTCCGAGGAGCTGCAGCAGCCGGCCAGTGGCTGTGTGGTCTACGGTTTGAAGCTCGGTGACCTAGACAAGGATCAACGCAGCGAGGTTGTTGCAGCGTTTGCTGGTGAGCCCGCGGGGTTGAGTGAGTTCAATCGGACCGCTGGTTGTCTTGGACAAGGCAGCGTACGAGTTTTCAAGGCCACGCCGCGGCCCTAGGACCACGGAGGAGCTTGCGGCAGCTATTGCCACTCCGATGTGCTGCCGCTTTCGAATCCATCCGCGAAGATCGCGTCGCTTGGCATCGGGCTCGACCACTGGTGTATGTCGAGAATTGTTCCGCCTGCTCGATAGAGGTACCCGCCATTGGCGGCGGCTTTGGTTGCCGAGAAGCCACTCAGTCCTGGAGTTACCCCGTCGTAGTAAGACGTCCAATAGTCGATCTCCAGAGTTTCGGTGCCGACCGTCTCGGTGTAACTCTCGCCAACTACGAGTTCGCTTCCATCTTGAGGCACAGCACCCGGCAGACCGGTGAGATTGATTAGCGCATCTCGCTTGGGTTGCCCAACAGGGGCGGGGCTCGAGCACAGGACCCACGATCCAACGTAGAGCATGGGAGTTAAATCGAGGTGGAACGCACTTACCAGGGGACGCTGTACCATCGCGTCCAGGACCTCCCGGCGGTAGATCCTCGGCGGAGCGGCGCAAGCGGCGCTCGTGCCATTGAGGCAAGCGTTGATGTCGTAGACGTCGATGTAGGTACTGCCCCCTTCGTCGTGGACGGCGGCGAGATAGCTATTGCTCTCATGCTCGAACAGATCAACGCCGCTCACTCTGGGGCCGAGAAGGCTGATCAAGATTGGGTTGTCGAGCCCATCGCCATCTAGATTGCCGGGATCAGAGGGATCGTTGATGCGCCGTACTTCCACGCCTAGCGGATTGAATAAGTAGCCGTCGGAGTAGGCCAGGTAGTGCTGGCCGTCTGCTGCGCGTTTCATTAGATCGAGATGAAGCGTCCGATTGGTCGAGGTCGGCCTGGCAAGAGCGCCGAGATGAACCGGGTCGCCGGGGCTGCAGAGGGAACCTCCACTCGCGGTGTCTTCGAAGCAGGTGCCCAAGGCTTGGGCACGACTGACGTCGTAGACATCGATACCACTGGGACCGGTGGTGGCGAGAAACGCGTAGACGGTTCCGTCGATCAGTCCGAGTGCCACGCTCTCTGCGGGCTTACCGATGTCCTGATAGATCTGCACAGGTGCGGTCTTGTTGTCCACGTTCCAGAGCGAGAAGCCGACCGGCTCGATTGCTGGGACGGCGATAACGGCTTGGTGGTCGGGAGCGTCGAGGGCGTCGATGTCGAAAATTTTGAGGTAAGAGTGCTCCCCTGGTGGTTCGAACGAGTGGAAGTCCCCTCTGAAGCCGTCGCGTTGGCTTAGCAGTGCGCTGTTGCTGGGCAGGGACGGATCGCTCAGATCCCAGATTTGAAATCCAACGGTGTAGGCCACATATATATACGGCGTTGAATCGCTCTCCTCGATATCCACTGCGGTGAACAGCTCGAGACCAGTGACAACGCTTGGCAGTTGCTGGCCGTTGAAGCCAGTGCTGTCTCTTGACGATGGGAAAGCAAGGCCCGGGGCGTCCGCAGGTTGCAAAATCAGATCGCCGGCGGTACTGCGCGGAAAAATGAGTTCGTTGCTGGGACCCAGCGCGTTGACCGGGCGAGCCGGTGAGCCGGTGAAGCAATCGGGCGTACCTTGCGCAGCAAGCATCGGCGCGACCAATGCCAAAAGCGCAATCGCGAGCGTTGGTGGTAAGCGCAGTCCGTTCGACTCTTGCCTATGGTGAACTCGAACACTCATCGCAGCTGATTCTAGCTGCGATGAGTGCACTGGAGCGATGAGCGTGAGCGGCCCGGGTTGGAGAAACGACACCACGGGACTGTGCAGCGCCTTCTAGAATTCTCCCCAGCCTTCCTAGGGATCGAACGGATGGAGGTCGCCATCGACGATCGGGTTAGCAGGACTGCACGCCGAACTCAGTTGAGTTGCTGCGTAGCCGACACTCAACCTGGCGCCGTCAGCGTCCAGATTGGTGGTGACCCAACTTTGAGAGATATCCCCGAAGATTCCGTCGGTTGTGCAGCTGCCTGTCGCGAGAGTCTGGTTGAGGTTCAAGAACATCCAGCCGAAATCGAATGGTGGTGCGACAGTTCCTTCGCCCACTCGAGTGCGCTGGGTCTCGAGTGGGAAACACGTTTGATCGATACCGGGGATCGCTGGAGAGACGCCGCTCTGACCGCCCACGACGCCGCAGAGCTCGACAGCGTCCTCTGACTCGTTGAACGCGACGACCTGAGTCTCGTTCAGCGGATACCACGGGGGGTCGGTGCCGCAGGTGAAGCCGTTGGTTTGAACCTGGCATTTCGAGTCACGCCAGACCAGTAGGTCGCTACCACCGTCGAACAGGCCACCGTTGAGATAGCGGCTCGCCCAGGTACTAGCGAGGGGCTCTCGTTGATCGGTGGCGAGCCCATCGACGTATCGGCCGTAGAAGGTGTAGTCGCCGGGAACGAACGCGTCTTCGCTTGCTTCGATGTGCACCAAGTTGTCGCCCATTGCCCGGGCACCGACCTCGTGCACGATGAAGTAGTCACCCCAGAGTTGATTGACCTTGCTGTCGATGCCACCGTCGAAGTATCCGGTCTGGCCGGGAAACAGGAGGTTGCAATCCTCGACGTTGTCGATGGTTATGTAGCCGCGTGCGATGTTGTCGCCGTGGTCTTGGCCAATGCACTGGTCACCGCCTGCGCTTAGAGGGCCTCCGGTGTGACCGCTGCGTAGTCGAGTGAGGAAGAACTCGCTGAGTTCTTCCTCTGGAAACGGCAAGATGGTGTCGCAGCCAGGGAATCGCGAATTCATGATGTCGTCTGGTTGCGAGTCCCACTGCGGGTTGTTGGAGAACGCGCCGCCGTGTGGGCTGATGATGTCGTCGTCGTCGTTGAAGGCGTGGGAGGTGATCGGCAAGATCCCGTTGAACACGTCTCGCAGATTGACGGTTTGCACATCGTAGCCAGTTAAGAAGATGTCGAAGTCGATGCTCGGCTGTGAGAAGTCGCCCCATAAGGTGACGTGGGCAACCGTTGGCACAGGAGAGGCGTTGTTGACCGAGAACAGCGTGTTTGCACCCCACGGGTCATCGAGATCCACTTCAAAGTATGGGAGCAACAGGGTTGCTGCAGGGACTGCGTCGATGGTGCACAGTTCGGCTGACGCGGGCACTGCGATGAGGAGAGTCACTGCTATGACGAGAGGGGCGAGCTTGCGCATGGATATCCGGCTCCTAGTTCGGAAGGGGGCTGTGGTCAGGGGAGCGGGCAGCATTCAAGCTTCGACCCGTGACGAGTCCGTTTGGCAAAGTGAGTGAGTGCAAGGCCGAGCGGGCACAGGTGATCACTGCGCCCCGATCATATTGGGTTCGGTCGCGCACAAGGGTAAAAGAGTTTGAACTCGTGGATTCCGGCGCGACGCCGGCGTGAGCTATTGCTAGGCTTCATGATACCGATGCGTGCCACGACCTCATCCGAATCATCCGAATCGCCCACAGCGCCTGAGCGCTCGCGACCGAGCGCGACGGTCTGCGGACTTGCCGTTCTGTTCCTCGCATTGTCTGCGGCGGTTCTCCCATCCGCTTCGGTCGCTGGGCCTCGTGCGGTCGTTCACACTGCCACCGTCGATCTTGGGTCGATTGCGAAGGGAGCGGTGATTGATCACTTCTTCGAGATCTCCAACGAAGGTGATGCTCCGCTCCTCCTCACCGACTCGAGGTCCACTTGCGGTTGCACGGTACTCGATTTCGACAGAGAGATCGCGCCCAAGTCGAGCGGACGAGTGCGAGCAAGGATCGACACGCGCACGGTCAACGGTCCAGCTCAAACGAATGTGCTGGTACAGACCAACGACTCCGAGAACCCAGAACTGCATCTGGTTATGAAGATTGATGTTCAGACCTCAATTGGAGTGCACCCGCCGCGAGCGCGATGGGACACGGTCGAAACTGAGACTGTCGGTACCGTCGGTACGACCCTATTTGCCCTGGACGCGAAACCGTTCATCGTCACTGACGTCGAACTCTCTAACCCAGATATCAGCGCGACCTTCCGACCGGCGACCGACCTCGAGCGGATCGCTCGCTATCCCGGAGATCAATGGCGCATCGAACTCACCCTCGATGATGCTCCCACTATTGGCGCAATCGAGGGTTTTGCCTCTGTCGTTATCGACCATGAGAAGCAAAAGCTGGGGTTCATCCCGGTCTCCGGGTTCGTTCGCCCGCTGATCTACGTGGCGCCAGACGTTGCTGATCTCGGTCGAATCACGCTCAGCGACAAACCACGCCGAGCTCACTATGAGATTCGAAACTTTGGCAGTGCACCGATGAAGATCAAGCGAGTGGAGATGGAGGGTGTCGAGGGCGTATCGACGTCGGTGGTCGAGCGCGTCGAAGGCCACACGTTCGACGTCTTTGTGCACTTTGATCCCGCCAAGGTGGCCCCTGGGGAGTTCGCTGGCCAGGTGGTTGTGCACACCGATTTGGCAAAGCGGAAGACGATCCCGATCGACATCCGTGGCTCTGTGGTTGTTGCTCTTGAAAGCGATGAAGCCAGACTTGGTGGACACGGAGCGCTGGATCGCCTCTGAACCCTGACTTCCCGAAGGGAAGAAGTGTCTGTGGGCCTTGCCTTCCGTGGCGCTGGGCCGTTCCAGCCAGGCTGCGCTTTCCCGACCCTTCACTGACCTCCTTTTGATCTTTAAGCAGCATCAACCTTTCTGCCGCTTACCGTACGCCCCTTCAGGATCAACGAAGGCTAGTTGCTAGCTCCTTCACTGTATCGGCGAGCCGCTCGATCCGGTCGCGGTTGCTTTGGCTTGCGCTGGCCGCGTCGTTCTCGAGGTCTGCAGCCAGGCCTTGCAGTTGTTGAGCCACACGCCCATTTGAGCGACCGGAGTTTCCCAGCGCCTTATCGGCAGACCGAAGGACTGCGTTCAGGCTAGCGATCCGCTGCTCGCTGAGCGAGCCACTGCGGGTCAACTGATCGAGGTAGGCGCGCGCGACCACCGGGCTGGCAGGCCAACTGATGCGTTGCTGCTGCTGCGCGTTGTTCACGCCGACCTCGATGAGCTCGGCAGCTGCGATCTCGTTGGGCGACAGGTATTCGCTTGGCACCAATTTCAAGACGTCGAGTCCACGCGCGATTTCGGTGCCGTAGATATAGCCGTTGTGCCAATAGGCAGACCAGTGGCCGCCCATCATCAGTTGGTTCGCATCGATCGGGCCTCGGTCGAAGAAGGCGATCTCGAAAGGCGCTGACGAGTCAGTGAAATCGAAGATCGAGATACCGCCTTGGTACCAAGCCTGGACCATGATGTCGCGCCCAGGAACCGGAATCAGCGAGCCGTTGTGCGCTACGCAGTTCTCGTTCTCGGTTTGGGGTGCTGGAAGCTTGTAGTAGCCGCGGAATTCGAGCTTGCGATCGACGATGTCGAAGATCGCATCAGCGCCCCACTGCTTGGGATCAGAAGCGCGACAGCGCGGTCGCATGCCGCCACCCCATTCGTCGGTGAAGATCACTTTGGTTCCCTGGTTGTTGAAGGTCGCCGAGTGCCAGTAAGCGAAGCCTTCGTCGATCACCTGGTCGAGTCTCTTTGGGTGCTCGGGATCTGAGATGTCCAGAAGAATTCCGTTGCCCGAGCAGGCTCCTGCCGCTAGGCCTAGTTCCGGGAAGACCGTGATGTCGTGGCACTGGTTGGTCTGAGCGGTGCGCTGTTTGCCGGTGCCGTGGGTTCCGCCCTTCCACAAACCCGCAATCTTGCCGGTTTCAGAGTCCGCGAAGATGCGCGGTCGATTTACCACTTTGGCGTCCTGCGGCTTGAGCACCGGAATCTGGATGACGTCGATGCTAAACAGCGCCGTGTTCTCGTCTTCTCCCGGCGGCGCATCCGAACAGCCCTCGAGCTCGTCGCCTGGACGAACCGAGCTGGTGCCCGAACCAAATACATAGATATTGCCTTGGTCATCAGGGTCGGTGACCACGGTGTGGGTGTGCGAGCCGCGGCAGGTTTGTACCGCGGCCACTTGCTGGGGCACCTCGCGATTGCTGATGTCGAAGATGCGAATGCCGCGAAAGCGCTCGGCACTGCTCGGTTCTGAAACACCTTGAAGACCGCAGTCGAGGCGACCTCGGGTCTGTTCGACCGACATGATCAAGAGATTGCCGACCACCGAGACATCGCCTTGACCGCCGGGACAGACCACCGATCCTTGAAGTCGAGGAGCCGTGGGGTCTTCGATGTTGTAGGTGTTGAAGCCGTGGAAGTTACCTTCGTACAGGATGTTGCCGTCGAACGCGATATCGGAGTTTGCGAAATTGAGGATCGCCGCCATGCGACGTCTAGAGGCCTGGGCTTGCTCTTCCTCAGCTTTCTCTGCTGCCGCTTCTTCTGCCGTCTTGTCTTCGTCCGATTGTTCCGTGTGATCGCCGGCGGCATCGCTATCGGTTGGGGCATCGGCTGGGACATCGTCTTGTTCGGCCTCTTCCGATTCTTCGGGTTGCTCAGCCGCAGCCTTACGCTCGGCAGGAATCGCTACGCCTTGCGGTGCGTCAGGAGCAAAGAAGCCGGTTGGTTTGGGCAATGCTGAGACCAACTCCATGTTGACCACCGCCTGGCCAGCATCCATGAAGCCCGCGGTGAGATGAACCCGTGGGTCGTTGGAGAGTCCTGCAAGCAGGGCTCCCATGCGATCGATCTCTGCGCTTTGATCAGAAGTGATGTCGGCGGTGAAAGCGAAGATCGTCGACTCTTGAGCTGCTCCAGATTTCGACAGGAGGTCGTCAACCATCACTAGTGCACCTTGGTGGTGCGCGATCATCAGCTCCAAGAACAGTCGGTCGAAGTCCCGAGCGCTGGTGTTCTCGAGCTGGCTCAGCTGCTCTGGCGTGAGCATGCCAGGCATCAACATGCCGTCGTGGTCGTGATGGTCACCCATGGCCGTGGTGTCTTGCCGGTTCGCTTTAAGCCACTCCTGCATCATCTTGATCTCGTCTTCTTGGGAGAGCGAGATGCGCTTTGCCAAGGTGTGCATGTCTTCGCGCTCGCTACGGGTGGCGAGCATGTCGGTCATGATCACTGCTTGTGCGTGGTGCGCGATCATGCCTTGCATGAACTCAACGTCAGCCTGGGTGTACTCGATGCCCGCTAGATCGGAGGCTTCTTCGGCCGAGATGCGTCGACTGGGCTCTCCTGGAGCGCCGGGTTGGATGATCACCGGCTCGGTTTGACTGAACACCGGTGCAGCCGGTAGCAGGGCGACGAAGAGGGCTGCGCTCGCTGCCAAGCTGCTGCTAGCGATAAGTGGTCGAAGCATGGAATGTCTCCATTGGTGGATGTTCTTCTGGGGTGCTTTGAGGGGAGGAGTGCTGGGGGCCGAGCCGCCGAAGGCGCAGGCGGAACTCCAGCTGCCAGTACCGTCCGACTCGAAGCCATCGCCGAACAGTGTTGCGGGAGGCGCGGAGTAAAGCGTAGCGCAGCTCTTGGTCGGGTGCGCGTTTGACGGTCCGAGCCCGTGGGCTCTAGTTCAGAGTGACTCAGTCGCTCCGGGACTGTGGCCGCGATTGGATCATCTGCAGGAACAAGGCGACTAGGTCTGGGTGGAGCACGCTCCCGGCCATCTCCGCCAGCTGCTCTTGAGCGAAGCGCCAGCGGACCGCGTGAGGCATGGTCCCGGCTACGTTGAACAGAACCTGCCAAGCGTCGGCGACCGCGACGATCGCGCTGCCAAGATTGAGTTGCGCTTGGGACGCTGGGAAACCCGAACCGTCGTGGTGCCGATGGTGCTGATAGACGATCAGAAGAACCAGCGCAGGCACGTCTTTAGCCAGCGCTAGTTGGCCGGCGCCGCTGAGTGGGTGCACTGCGGTTCGCTCTTCCCATTCCGACCAGAGCCCTTGGCCCGCATGCTCGTGCGGTTCCATGAGGCCTATGTCGTGGAGTAAAGCGCCGACCGTGATCTCGATCAGTACGTCGCCGTGGATACCGAGACTACTTGCGAGTGCAGAAGCACTTAGCGCTACTCCCATCGAATGACGCCAGAGCCGGTCGCCGTCCGTCAACAGTTGTGGGTTGATGAGCTCCTGCTGACTCGTTTGGCCAGTGGTGTCGAGCAGGCTGCGAGTGACGCCCGCAAGCCTCTTGTAGGACGGCTGTGCGCCGGTGACAAATTCGTCCCAGCTGTGCCGGAGAGCGTCGATTCGGTTTTCTAAAGAGAAGCGTCCAACGGTTGGGTCGCCGTCACCCTCTTCGAGCAGTTCCAGCTTGCCGATCTCTAGGCTTGGTGTCGAGACTGGGCTGGTCTCAGTAGCGAGCGCCACGATGGCGTCGGTGATCTCGCTTGCGTCGATGCCAGGCTGAGCTGTCAGCCGCTGCACGCTATGGTGCTCGAGCGCGCGCAGCAGGTTTGCACATAGCACCTGCGAGCGTCGCCACGGTTTGCCGTCAATGGCGAGCTCGGCGTCGACAACCAACAGGTTGAAGCCAACGCCGGCACCGCCACGAGCCTCGCTTGCGATGTAGCGTGCCAACATTTGTTGGAGGTCTGAGACCGCTTGGGCGGCCTTGGGGTGCGTTGCTGGATAGATCGAGCACGCGGTCACCGCGACGTTGAGGTGCGCAACCAGCTCGTCGACGGGCTCGGTACCCTGGTCCAAGCCACCTGCGAGTAAGGCGCCGGTCTGGAAGGTCTCGCTAACGGGTCCGCTGTGCGAGTCTGACCCGCTCACGATGAGGCCCCCGGACTTGTGTCACCCAGAGCTTGCTGATCGACTGACAGCTGTTGCTCGCACACTTGCCGGATAGCTGGATCTCTCGAGCTGACGCCACGCTCGAGAATGCCGCGCCGATCCGCCGCGCTGTAGCCGCCTAGGGTCTCGTAGAACAGGCGCTTCTCTTCAGGATGCTGGAGGCGCAAGGTGTTATCGAACTGTTCGGCCAGCTTTGCACCTACTTCGCTGTCACCGATCTGGGCCAGAGCGACGATTGCAGCCGCTCGCGCCTCACGTTGCCGCCGGAATGTGTCGACTCCTGAGAGCAGGTCCAAGAGTGGGGCCACAGCGTTCCGTTGTCGCCGGCGTCCGAGCAGCTGAATGGTGCGACGGGCGAACTGTGGGTCATCTGAGTCGAACCACTGAGCGATGATCTCGACTGGAATCTGCGTGTCGAGCCGCGCTAGAAACCGGATCGCAGCGTCGCGGACCTGGTGATGGTCGTTCAAGGAGAGGGCGCGGACCGTGCCGATGGAGGGCAGGTCTTCCATGCCATCGAGCAAGGAGATGCCATTACGAACGTGGAACCACTCGCGGCGCTGCAGTAGTCCGCGGACCTCCTCAAGGATCAGCGGCTTCAGTGGGAGCAGGAAGCTGAACAACCGTCTGCGGGTGCGACGATCATCACAATCGGAGAGCTGTCCCACCAGCCGCGTTGCGACCTCCTTGGGCCCCGATCTGACCAGGTCGTGGAGCGCTGAATAGGACTCAGGCGAGGAGGCGAGGCTGATCCTTTCAACCACGCTGTTGCTGGTGCGAACCCCCGAGAATTCCTGCAACGCCGCTGTAGTAGCAGAGTGGTTCGCACTCAGTTGTCGGCCGTAGTGCTTCTGCAAGAAGCGGAAGACAGCGATTGCGGCGTTGGTGTGGCCGGTCAGAATCAGTTCATGAAAAGTGTCGGCGAGGCGAAGCAGAACCCCCTCCACTTGTTCAGGTGGTAGGACTTCGCCGTCCTTGGCTTGAGCAACCAGCTCCAGCAATGTCGACAACAGCGCTTGACGCAGCCGATCAGGAGTGAGGGTGTCGAGTTGCTCCTCTAGGGACGCGCTGAGAGGTCCTGAAGACGGCGGGATCGCGCCAAGGATGGTTTGGGTTGGATCGTCCAGCGTCGCCGGGGCAATAGTGCTGATGGTCGGACGCAGCCGTTGGCCGAAATCCGCGAACGAGAATTGAAACTCGTCCGTCTGCTGGCTTCGAATCTGGTCGATGAGCTGTTCGGCCATGCGCTGGGCCTTGCGCGAAAAAGGTACACCCTCTCGCCGAAGCTGTCTGACGGAGTTGAGCAAGTCCGAGGAGTTTGTTGTGGTCTCGAGTGCCGCAACTGCAGCGTCTGCGTCTGCAACTCCGAGCAATCGGCCGAGCAGTTCCGAGATGACGCCGATCCGGAGCTCGCCGGGGAGTTCCGCGAACAGCTTTCGCATGTGGTCGAGATCAAGGATATGGAAGCCGGCCCCGACCCCGTCCGTGAAGTGCTGTTCGAGTGCTGAGACCAGTTGCTGCTTGAAGTCGACGGCGAGCGTGCCGAGCAAGGCGCTCTGTTCTTTCTGCACTGAAAGATGGCGTCTAAGGGCGGTCGTAAACTGTTCGAAGTCGGGCTGCGTCAGTGCGCCTGCTTCGACGAAAGACTGCTCATCGAGCTGCAAGCGCAATAGGCGTTCGAGCAGAGTAAGCCTGGCCTCCGGCTCTTCAGCGTTGTCGAGCTGGCTCACTAAGCTCGAGTAATCGACCTCCTCGACCTCGATGCCGGGAACACCCGATTCGCCGAAATTGGCCGTGAGCGCCGCCGCAAAGGAAGCGTGTTTGCGATCAGCGGACCGGAGCTGACTCGAGAAGCGCTCGAGGCTCGATGCGGTCACCGCGCGAAAGAATCGAACAACACCGACATTGTGTGCATACAACGCCTTGGCGAGTTCGATCGCGGGCAGCGATTCTAGGCGATCGTCGGCAGACAGCAACGCGCCTTCAGTTGCAGCGAGACTGAGTGGCTCCGCGGTTCTCAGGAGCTCGTGCAGCATCGAGAGCGGGGCGTTCATGGCCCCGGCGCGAGCCGGGTGATTCTCTGGATAGAGCCCCAACCGCTTCCAAGCCAGAGTGAGCGCCTTGACGAAGTCCTCAGTGGTTTGGGGGGTACTCATCATCTGCCGTCAACGTCGAAGGCTGACTGTAACTTCAGTGATCTGTTCGAAGGCTAGGCCTCTGCCGAATTTCAGAGAAGCCGACCAACTTGCCACTGGCTTGGTCCCACAGTTTGAGACGCGCACACTTGACGCTTTCCCAGATCGTGAGCCTTGTGACCTTCTGCATCTCAGGCTGTTCTCGGAAGCACCGCCTCAGGTGATAGTTGGGAATACGGCTCGAAAGATGGTGGATGTGATGGTAGCCGATGTTGCCGGTGAACCAGTGGAGCACGGCGGGAAGTTCGTAGTACGAGCTACCTTCAAGGCCGGCGCGATGAAAATCCCACTCGGGTGTGTTGCGCCAGTACGTGTCCTCGAACTGGTGCTGTACGTAGAACAACCAGATGCCAATAGCGGTGGAGGTCATCACCAGCGGAACTTGCACCAACAAAAGCTTGGTGATGCCAATGGTCTGCCACCCGAGCACAAGCAGAACGATGATGCCAACATTTGTCCACATGATGCTGGACCACTCGCGTTTCCAGCTGCGCGGCGCGTCAAGCGGGAAGCGGTGCTTGACCACAAACTGATAGATCGGGCCGACCAGCAATAGCACCGTGATGCTGCGGTAGATGCGGTAGCGAAGCCGCCCTCTCTTGCTCAGCGCCAGATATTCGTCGACAGTGAGGGTGTTGACGTCGCCGTAGCCGCGACGATCTAGATCGCCTGAGGAGGCGTGATGAGAGGCGTGGGTGCGGCGCCAGTACTGGTAGGGCGTGAGCATAAGGATGCCGATGAAGAACCCGACCCAGTTGTTGATGCGCTGGCTCTTGAAGAACGCGCCGTGGCCGCAATCGTGCTGGAAAATAAACAGGCGGATCAAGAATCCTGACGTCGGCAGCAACAACGCGAGCGTCAGCCAGTACGAGACGTCCAGACTCCATACCATTGCTGCCCAGCTAAGGATGAACAATGCGCTGGTGGTCACCAGTTGGAAGAGCGCTCGTTTAGGGCTCCTTTCCATGTAGGGGGCAAGCAAGCGGTTCCAATAGCTTGCGGCTGATTCTGCTTGAGGCTGGGTCGGCTGCATGGTTGGCCCTTCTGTCGCCATTCGCGCCGTGGGATGACGGCGAGCGAACCCTGAGTCTGCGACAGGAGGAGCCAACCTGCAAGGCAATCGAGGAATTTTGGGGGTGGGGATAGCGCGAATCTGAACCGGCAGCACGTTTCGGCTGTGGCAAGTTAGAAGTCCAGCAGGCCGCTCAGGGCTTCTGCCGCGGGTTCGGCACGCCCTTGTCTGACTGCAGCTTGCAAGCCTCAACGACCGATTGGATTTGCTGTGTCGGTAGCCCTTCGATTCTGCCGAGGGCCTCTGCCGAACTAGCACGGAGCTCCCAGTGAGCGTCGGTGAGAGACTTTGCCAAGGGCGGATCGCAGAACAATCACTGGCGCTACACTGGCGACTCGATCTGAAGTCAACAACCGTGGACCCCGGAGAAGTGATCATGAAGCAAACTACGAGGCGCCCGCGCTTTGGCCACTGGTTATTGCAGCTGTCCATTCCGTTCGCGCTGGCGCCCGCTCTGTGCGCGCAGGACACCTATCGTCATCAGGTGGACTTTCCTCCGGAAGAGTTCAAGGAACGGCGCGCTCGTGTCTTCGAGGCGATCGGTGATGAAGCGATGGCTCTCTTGCAGGGTGCTGCGAATGTGCGCGGTTTCTTGCGCTTTCGCCAGACCAACAGCTTCTACTACCTAAGCGGTGTTGAAGTTCCTCATGCGTACTTGCTCCTGGATGGCCGCAGCGACCGCACAACGCTCTATCTGCCGCACCGCGATGCACGCCGGGAGCGAAGCGAGGGCAAAGTGCTCTCGGCTGAGGATGCTGAACTGGTGATCGAGTTGACCGGTGTCGATCGCGTTGAGCCTCTAGAGCGAATGGGCCGTGACTTCGTGGGGCTGGCGCTGCGGCCGCCTGCTCCTTTGCTCTACACGATGTTCAGTCCTGCGGAACTGGGTGCGCAGAGTCGTGACGAACTCTTGATTGGGATGTCGTCCGAGCTAGCCGATCCGTGGGGTGGCCGCGCGTCGCGCGAGGGACACTTCGTCTCACAGTTGAAGCAGCGCTATCCGCAGTTTGAAACTCGCGACCTGACGCCGATCTTGGATGCGATGCGCATTCAGAAGAGCGAACGCGAGATCGGTCTGGTTAAACGCGCCAGTGAGATCGCAGGGCTGGGCCTGATGGAGGCTATGCGCTCTGCCGAGGCAGGGGTTTGGGAGTACCAGCTGGACGCAGCTGCGCGCTATGTCTACCTATTGAATGGCTCTCAAGGCGAGGGCTATCGGCCGATCACCGGAACCGGCAGCAATGCGTACTTCGGGCACTACTACCGGAGTGAAAGTGAGCTGCAGGACGGCCAACTGGTACTGATGGACTACGCGCCCGACTATCGGTATTACACCAGCGACGTTGCCCGAGTGTTTCCGGTTAACGGTCGCTTCTCACCAGGGCAACGCGAGTTGTATGGCTTCGTGGTGCAGTACTTCGACGTGCTGATGGATGTGGTCAGGCCCGGAGTTAGTGCCGATCAGGTGATGGATGAGGCTGCGGCGCGCATGCGTCCGGTGTTCGAGGTCACCCAGTGGTCCAAGCCGAGCTACCGCACCGCCGCAGAAGAGATGCTCACCTTTCGCGGACACCTTTCTCACCCGGTCGGACTCGCGGTGCACGACGTGGGTAACTATCGATCGCAGCCGCTTCGGCCAGGAGTGGTGTTCGCGCTCGATCCGATGCTGTGGGTGCACGACGAGAAGTTGTACGTGCGTATCGAAGATGTGGTGGTCGTAACTGAGGACGGTGTGGAGAACTTTACCTGGTTCGTGCCGCGTTCCATCGAAGGGATTGAGGCGTTGATGGCGGAGCCTGGGGTGTTGCAGAAGGTGCCGCCAGGCCCCGCGACATTTGTTCGGGAGCAGCGCTAATGAGCATGCGTCAATTAACGACCGCTGCTGCCTTGGTGATGCTGGCTGCCGCGGGGACCCTCTCAGCAGACACGTACCCCAAGAACCCGGCGCTTGACGTCGAGAACTACCGTTTTGAGATCGAGCTGTTCGAGGGCGAACGTCGCATTGAGGTCACGACCACAGTCTCTATCGCGGTGATCGACGATGGAGTGGACGAGCTCGCCTTCGATCTTGTCAATGCAACTGATGATGCCGGCATGACGGTGAGTGGGGTCCGCGTCGGAGGGGAGGTGGCGCAGTTCGAACACCAAGAGTCCCGCCTTAAGATCGCACTCGCGAAGAACGTGCAGTCCGGCTCCAAATTGGTGGTGGAGATCGAGTACCAAGGAGTGCCCAAAGACGCGCTTGGCATCGGCCCCAATAAGCACGGCACCTGGAGCTGGTTCAGCGACAACTGGCCCAACAAGGCGCGCCACTGGCTGGCCACGGTCGATCATCCCGGCGACAAGGCCACTAGCGACATGATCGTCACAGCGCCCTCGCGCTACCAAGTGATCTCAAACGGGGCCTTGGTGGAAGAACGTGATCTCTTGGGCGGCAAGCGCTTGACCCATTGGCAAGAGTCAGTGCCCATCGCCACTTGGCTCTACACCCTGGGCGTCACCGAGTTCGCTGTACAACACCTGCGGCCGTTTCGCGGCAAGCCGGTCCAAACCTGGGTTTTTGCACAGGATCGCGATGCGGGCTTTGACGATTTCTCAGAACCCACTCACCATGTCCTGGACTTCTACTCCGAGCATGTGGGGCCCTACTCGTACGAGAAGCTTGCAAATGTGCAGTCGGCCCGAACCAAGGGTGGCATGGAGGCTGCCACTGCGATCATGTACGACGACCGTTCGGTGACCGGCACGCGTAGCAAGCGCTGGCGCAATGTCGTGATTCACGAGATCGCCCACCAGTGGTTCGGCAATGCCGTGACCGCAGCGGATTGGGATGACGTGTGGTTGAGCGAGGGTTTCGCGACCTACTTCACGCTGTTGTTCATCGAGCATGCGTACGGTCGAGACGAGTTCGTCGCCGGGTTAGAGCAGAGCCGAGAACGGATCTTTAGGTCGTATCAAGATAATCCTTCAGAACGCATTGTTCACGACAATCTAGGTGACATGAGCAAGGTGACCACTGGCAATACCTACCAGAAGGGTGCATGGACGCTGCACATGCTGCGCTCGATGATGGGTGACGAGGCTTTCTGGCGAGGTATCCGCGAGTACTACACGCTCTATCAAGACCGGAATGCGACTACGGCCGATTTCAGGCGGGTCATGGAGCGCGCCTCAGGTCAGGAGCTGCAATGGTTTTTCGATCAGTGGCTCAGGCGTGGCGGCGCTCTGGTTGCGGAGTGGAGCACCCGCTATGACGGGCAGGCTGGCGCGCTTCACATCAGGATCGAACAGACCCAGAAGGAAGAGCCCTACCGAGTCCGCATTCCAATCCGGGTCGTATCGCGTGACTCGACCGGTGAAACGTCGATCACCACACCGGTGATCTGGAGCGATGCGCGCTTTGTTGAGTTCACGGTAAGCGACTTAGCGAGCGAGCCGCTCGAGGTGGTACTCGATCCTCGGGTTGAGGTCTTGATGCAGAGCACGAAACGGGAGCGGTAGGCGGCAATAGAGGGTGCGTGGGCGCACGAGGACGTCGTTTGTGGGCCCCTGTGGCCGCGACGTGCCTTTTTTGCCGCGCACGATGCTGCTGGCCTTTGTGTAGACTAGTCGCGCCCCTTTTGAGTCTCGCCGCCAGCGCTCCAGACGTAGATGGTGACATCGACGCTAGAGAGCAAAACCGCAATCGAGGATTGATCCCATGAGCGCAGTACCCTTCAAAGTAGCCGCCGGTTCACTGTTGCTTCTAGCGAGCCTTGGCCAGCCGACACTCGCCGAACCGGGCAGCGCCTCGGCGAATAGCGTTGACAAGACGGTCACCTTCACCGGCGATGTTTTGCCCATCCTCCAGCAGAACTGCCAGTCCTGCCACCGCGAGGGAGGCGACAACTACACGGGCATGGTGGCGCCAATGTCACTCACCTCCTACCAGGAAGCAAGACCTTGGGCGAAGTCGATCGCGCGCAACGTGCAGTCGCGCAAGATGCCGCCCTGGTACGCGGACCCCAAATTCCATGGTGTGTTCGAGAACGAACGAACCTTGAGCGATACCGAGATTGACACCATCGTGAGCTGGGTCAACAGCGGTGCGCCTCAAGGGGACCCTGCAGTCGCACCAGAACCCGTGGAATTTCCCACCAATGGCTGGCGCATTGGCGAGCCTGATCTCGTAGTTGACGCACCCCGCTACTTCGTTCCTGACGACGCTGACACCCACTACGTCACTCACAAAGTGACGCTGGATGCTTCGATCCTGCCCGAGAGCCGTTTCGTCAAGGCGATCGAATGGCGTGGCGGGCCCGTAGTGCACCACATCGTTGGCTACGGCTTTCTTCCAGGAGCAGGTAGCGTGCCTGGCACGGGCTACGGTCTCGGTTCGATCGCTCCAGGCGAGGAGCCGATGGAGTTTCCCGATGGCTACGCCAAGCTCCTGATCAAGGACACCACCATCGCCTTTTCCATGCACTACCACAAGGAAAAGGGCGAAGGGACGGGCTCCTGGGATCAGTCGCAAGTGGCGTTTAAGTTCTACCCCAAGGACGCCAAGCTCAACCACTTCGTTGATCACAATGCGATCGGCAACCGCTACTTCGATATTCCACCGGGACACCCGGCGTGGAAGGTCGGCGCAGGGCGTGTCTTCGAGCAAGACACCTCCTTGATTGCGCTCCATCCACACATGCACCTGCGCGGCCGTGATGCGGCCTATGTAGCGCACTATCCAGATGGCACCAAAGAGACGCTGCTCAGCGTTCCCGCTTGGGACTTCAACTGGCAAACGGATTACTCGTTCAACGAGCCCAAGCGACTGCCTGCTGGGACCCTGGTCGAGTACACGGCGTTCTTCGATAACTCGGAAGCCAATCCCGCTAACCCAGATCCAACCGTGTCGATCGACTGGGGCCCTGAGACTTGGGACGAGATGATGCTCGGTTACGTGACCTACTCCCACACCGAAGCAAAGCAGCTCACCGTTAAGCAGGTGCTGGCCGACCACTTCGGCGTATCCAGCGATGGTTTCGAAGAAGAGGTGTCTGAAGAAGAAGCGGCAGCTGTTTCGGCAGGCGCCGCCTCCGGCTCCGACGAATAGAGCCGTACACCGTGTGTCGAATCATGATTTTCGTGCTGGGCGCGAGTGCGCTCATAATCACCTCCTCGCTGGGCGTCTCAACTGCGAACGCATCTGCGTTCGCAGTTGAACCGAAGGCAGCACAAGAACCGTCAAGCCAGGCGAGTCAACAGCGCAGCCGTCGTCCGGTGACGCGCAAGACAGCCACTGCCAGGTTCGACGGCAAGAAAGTCGATATCAGCTACGGGTTGCCGACCGTCGGTGGCCCCGAGTTTGCGGAACTTCAACGTCTTGAGCCGGGTTCAGTGCTACGGCTGCTGTCCTCGCCTGCGATCAGAATGCGCGCCGAGATAGCCCTTGAGTTTGGAGACGTTCGAGTCCCCACCGGCAACGTCGCGCCGAACTACCCGGGCATCTATTCAGTGTGGCTACGCAAGAGCCAAAATGGATGGGAACTGTGCTTCAACGATGAAGGCGATGTCTGGGGGACCCAATACAACAGCGACGCTGATCGCGCGGTTGTGGGGCTGGTTCATGAAGTCGACGAAGGCTCTTTGCATAGCCCGGAGCAGTTGAGCTTCGAGCTCACAGCAGAGGGCGACGAGGGCCGACTTGAGATCGAATGGGGTGAGCATCGCTGGCACGCCGGCTTCCGCGCCGCGTCAGCATCGCCTTAGGGTTCGGACGGAAGGCCGACGGCGATCAGGCGCGGTGGATTACCACTGACGGTGATCGCGATGACCTGTCGGTCACCATTGGTGTAGGTCATGGGGCTGCCAATTGGAATCCCGGGCAGAGGGAAGCGGCCGACTTCTATTCCGTTGGTCTTGTTGCGCGCCACTAGCCAGCCGGGCGGTCCGTCGCCTGCTTCGATTTGAGCCTGCCCTTGGATCAGCAGGGTTTTGGTCAGGAGCGGGCCGGTGTAGCGATCGCCGCCGAGTGGGGGCAGATCGAGGTGAGCGAGGTCCGGGTGGTTGCGGATGTGGTCGCCCGTACCGAGGGGTTGCATCCAGGCGTGTTCGCCGGTGGTGAGATCGATCGCGGTCATGCGCGAGTAGGGCGGCTTGAACAAGGGGAGATTGCGCGGCCCAGCTGAACCTCCTGCCGAGCGATGGGTGTAGCGGAGCGAGCCGCCTTCTTCTGGGTCGGGGGTGTAGAAGGTAACGGCGGTGATGCTGTTTCTCGAGGGTACATAGAGCAGGCCGGTTTCGGGATCGACAGCGGCTCCGTGCCAGTTGGCGCCACCTCCTAGACCTGGGCGTTGCAGAGTTGCCTTGGTGCCGTTCGCTTTGAGCGACGGAGGAGTGAACAGCGGGCCGAGTTGGAATCCTTTGGCGATCTCGAGCGCTTCGGCTTTGATCTCTGGAGTGAAGTCGATGAGATCTGATTCCGTTACGCCCTGCGCTTCGAAGGGAGGTGGTTTGGTTGGGTGTGGTTGAGTCTCAGATAGCAACTCGCCCGGCATGGTCGACGACGGAACCGCACGCTCCTCGATCGGCCACAGCGGTTCACCGGTGACGCGGTTGAAGACGAAGGTGAATCCCTGCTTGGTGATCTGTGCGACGGCGGGAACGATGGTGCCGTCGATCTCAAGATCGATCAAGTTGGGCGCGGCTGGAAGGTCGTAGTCCCAAACGCCGTGGTGCACCGTTTGGAAGTGCCATAGCCGTTTGCCGTTTGCCGCTTCGACCGCGACTAGACTTTCGGCAAAGAGATTGTCACCCGGTCGATGGCCGCCGTAGAAATCGTTGGTGGGCGTGCCGATCGGGAGATAGACGATGCCTCGTTCGACATCGGCACTCATCATGGTCCACACGTTGACGTTGCCGGTGTACTCGGCTGAACCCTCGAGCCACGTGTCGTGACCGAACTCTCCCGCGTGGGGAATGGTGTGGAAGGTCCAGAGCAACTCGCCTGTGCGCGCGTCCCAGCCCCTGACGTCACCTGGAATCGCTTCCTTGGTGATCCGTCGATCTGCGATTGAAGACCCGGTGACAACGACATTGCCGACTACCAAGGGCGGTGAGGAGAGGGAATAGCGCAGCGCGTTGAGATAGTCGCGATCACCGCGTTCGGCGCGCAGCAGGCCTTCCATCAGGTCGATCCGGCCGTTGCTTCCAAAGCTCTGGATGGGGCGACCGGTCTCAGCGTTTACAGCGATCAGCCAGCCGTCTCCAGTGCCCCAGATGATCCGCGGTTCGAGCTTCTCCAAGGCGGTCGAATCATCCGCCGGTTCCCAGTAGGCAGGGCCTCGGTGGTTCCACAACAAGCTCATGGTCGGGGTGCCGGCTTCGTAGCTCTTGGGGTTATAGACCCATTGCGTTGCACCGGTTCGAGCATCGATCGCAGCAGCTTGGTAGATCGGTGTCACAACGAATAGTTGGTCGCCAACCTTGAGCGGGGTGACCTTGAGGCTGCGTGTTCGCGGCGCAAGGCCGCCGCGCCAAAGCTCTGGCTCGTCGTCCTTGATGGCAGCGAACACGTCCTTGGCTTTTCCCCACCATTCGCCGCCCGACTCCGAGCGGCTCACCCAACCGTCGACTGACGACCACTCCCACAGTGTTTCGAGTTCGGCGAAGTTGCTGGCGTCGATTTGAGCGAGTGGTGAGTACTTGGTGCTGGCCGAGTCGCCACCATAGTGACGCCATTCACCTGTCTTTGTTTGACTCAGAGCGACGCTTGACAGAGCGAAATGCAGTAGGGCGAGTTGCAGGAATCTCAGATACATAGGACCTCTTGCCGCTGCGAATCAGGAAAGTGTGGAGCGCTCAGTATTTCATCTTCGCGTCTGCGATTCGCGCGTAGCGGTAGACTACGGGCTCCCGTCCCCCAGTGAGATGCTTGATACCTCTACGGAGCTTGCGACGATGATCCACCGTTTGCCTCTAACCGTTGGCCTCTTCCTTCTGACGATGTGCTGCTCGCCATTGATCGCTCAGCAGGACTACGATCCGCCGCGCACGGCAGACGGCAAGCCGGACTTTTCCGGTGTGTGGAGCAATGCATCGTTGACGCGATTGTCGCGACCCGGAAACATCGACACCCTGGTGCTCTCACCCGAGACCGCCGCGGAACTCTCGGGAAAGCACTTTCACAACGTGCGCGCGGCAAAGGACCTGTTGCCTAGCGATCCGGATCGGACCGCGCCGGATGTTGTGAAGTCTTTGCCACCAGTGGGCAACTACAACGCTGGTTGGGTGGATCCTGGAACTGACTATGGCGTGGTTAATGGTGAGATCCGATCGTCGTGGTTGATTGAGCCTGCGGACGGCAAGGTGCCCTATGCCCCCGCGCTCCGCGAGTGGCTCGGATCAAGGCGCGCACTGCGCACCACCCCAGACGATCCTGAAACGATGTCCTTGGGCGAGCGGTGCATGCTGGGCTTTGGTGGCACAGTGGGGCCGCCGATGCTCAACGTCTTGTACAACAACTACTACCGAATCGTCCAGACCGCGGACCATCTGTCGATTTTGGTGGAGATGGTGCACGACGCTCGCATCATCAAGATTGATCAAGCCCACGCGGAGCCCGGCGCGCCGCTGTGGTTGGGCGATTCGATAGCTCGCTGGGAGGGGGACACTCTGGTGGTCGAGACCACCGACTTTCATCCTGGTCGCGGAATCTACGGACCGCTCTACTACTCGAACGATGCAGTGGTCGAAGAGCGCCTGACCCGAACGTCGGACACCGTGATTCACTATGAGTTCTCGATCCAAGACGCAACCAACTACACGGCTCCGATGCGCGGTGAAATGAGCTTCACCGCGGTCAGCGACAAGGTGTACGAGTACGCGTGCCACGAGGGCAACTACGCGATGCCCGGCATTCTCAAGGGCGCTCGCTTAGAAGAGGCCGCACTCGAGTCCTCCGAGCGCTGAGAAGGGCGGTGGGGGACGTGACGGTGGTGTGTGCTTGTTCTCAACCGTGCGGTCTGTTTGCCGTTCTGGGCAACGCGCCGCGACGGTGACACTTGGCTGTTGTCGCATCGGTCAGGGCGTCCTACGAAGACAACTCTACGGACTGCCCGCGGTCTCACAGATGACCCGCAGTCTCACAGATGAGATGCCCGGACCGGCGCTACTGACGCCTCGCTGTCCAGGTAGTTTCCCCTCCGAACAAGCAGGGGAGCGTAACGAATAGGAAGCGGAGAGGAGCTTCGGTCACGATACGCCCGGAAGCATTACCCTGAGCGTCCAGTTGCCCTTCAAAAATCAGAAATCCGGAGCCGAGAATAACGTCGGTGAGAGGAAGGTCCGCGGGGAGCTGAAGCGAGAAACGGGTGCCTTCGAAAGGGTGGCTCAGGCCTTCGCTCAAAGAGAGGTCTAGGCGGTTCTCGCCGCCAAGTACCACACAGGTGATGTCCGGGGTGATTCGAGTTGGCAACTGCATAGCCAACTCGGCGCTCGCCAGAAGTAGTTGGTCTCCGCTCGCTACAACCGAGAAGCTGAGAGGCTCGCCCTGGGCGGTCGTGCCTGCCCACTGACCTGTGAACGGAGCGAGCGGCGATGGGCTCGTAGGGGAGCTCGAGGAGGAGTCGCATCCTAGAGCGGCCGTCGCGATGATGAGCGCGAGCATGGCGGGTCTGACGATCAGCCACCAGCGTGTCTGAACTGCGTGGACGCCATAGGCATCAAGTGGCCTCAATGTCGACTCCAACTTGGTCCGATTCGATGCGGCCTTCTGTTCGGAGTCGTCATATCTGTTGGGAGTCGTCTAGACGTACCAGGTGTCGAAGAGAGTTGTTTCTCGAAGGCATGAAAACCTTTAAGACCGATCTGCTTGAGCGCTTGTCCATTTTGCAATCATGTCATGTTCCATTTGCCGAACCGGTCTCAGAGCGGAATCAAAACAGACCTCGTGCATATATGCGTGAAACATGTTTAGGCGAAGCCGCGTAGTGACGCTCATGGCCAAATCTAATGATCCGCTCCCTCTCTCCCCCGCTGATCTGCACGTGCTGCTCGTTCTCGCAGAACGAGAGCTCTACGGCTACGCAATTCTCAAGGCAGTGGAGGAGGAGTCAAACGGGCATGTGCGCCCAGATCTGGGGGCGCTGTATCGGGCCTTGGCTCGGTTGACGACCGCCGGCATGGTGCGTGAAGCGAAAGCCCCGAACGACCAAGCCCCGGCCCCGGGACAGAAGCGCCGCTACTTCGGTTTGACTGCGGGTGGCCGTAAGACATTGGTCGCTGAAGTGGCTCGCTTGGAACATGTTCTTGATCTTGCTGGCGCGCGCTTGGGCTTAAGAGCCGAAGGTGCCTTGTCTGGCAAAGGTTCAAGATTGTGAGCGTGCACTCCAATGCGTGGCTACGCTTGCTGGTGCGATTGTTGCCTGCTCGCTTCCGCGCCGAGTATGGCGACGATCTCTTGCTGGCACTGCAGGACTGGCGACGTGATCCATCGCGCTCACGGATGCCTCCTCAGTGGCTAGCGGCTACATGGTTTCTACTACGAACAAA
Source organism: Acidobacteriota bacterium (assembly GCA_029263415.1). Lineage (GTDB taxonomy): Bacteria > Acidobacteriota > Thermoanaerobaculia > Multivoradales > Multivoraceae > JAJCXN01. The sequence goes on along the minus strand of JAJCXN010000015.1, from coordinate 6,527 downwards.
TCTTCAAGAGCGGTTCAGCCCGACGGTCGCCCGCCGGACTCTTGCGCAACCAGGAAAGCAGGCTTCCACCATGGATCTCTTCCTTCAAGACGCTCGCTACTCGGTGCGTGCACTGGCCAAGCGACCGGGCTTCACCGCGATCGCGCTGCTAACACTTGCAGTTGGTGTGGGTGCCAATACTGCGATCTTCAGCGTCGTCAACGCGGTGGTTCTGCGACCACTTCCGTATCCACAGCCCGATTCGCTGGTGCAGGTGAGGCGTGAGAACACTACTCAGCCTGGTGACCTGCACTCAACGTCGCAGGTCGATCTTGAGGATCTTGCGCGCGATGTGGAGTCATTCGCTGACTTAGTGGGATACCAGAGTACGTCGGTCACGCTCACTGGTGAGAATGAGCCGGAGGTGCTCCGCGCGCAGGCAGTCACCAGTGGACTTTTGCGCGTGTTCAGAGCTGCTCCAGCTCAAGGGCGTGACTTGGTCGCTCAAGACAACCTCCCTAAAGCCCCACGAGTGGCAATGATCAGTGACGCGCTGCTTCAGTCTCATCTGGGGGGTGATCCGCAGGCGGTGGGCAAGACCCTGTTTCTCGACGGCGAGAACGTTGAGATTGTCGGTGTGGCACCGCCAGACTTCGCTTTCCGGGATGCCGTGTTGTGGATTCCGTTGTACAACGACACCGAAGGCTGTGGGCGGGGTTGCCGGCTGCTCACGGGTATCGGAAGGATTGCTGATGGTGAAGACCCTGAGAGCTTGGCTAGTTCCATGGAGGTTGTATCCAAGCGGCTCGAGGTGGACTTTCCCGGGGACAACACCAACATCAGGTTCGTCGCCACCGATCTCAAACACAGTTTGTTGGGGCAAACCAGGTCGGGCCTCTTCATCTTGCTTGGGGCGGTTGGTTTGGTTCTCCTGATTGCAGCGGCGAACCTGGCCAGCTTGCAGGTGGCTCGTGGCACCGGTCGCAAGGCCGAGATCGCCGTGCGCTCGGCCCTTGGAGCGAACCGGCTGCGGCTGAGCAGGCTGGTTCTGTTGGAAACGTTGTTGCTTGCTGTTGGCGGCGGAGCGCTTGGTGTGGCGCTAGGAACCGCTGTGACCCGGATCGTGGTTGCTCTGGCGCCAGCCGATGTGCCGCGCCTAAGCGAAGCGTCGCTAGACCTGCCGGTCCTGCTGTTTGGCTTAGCAACTTCTCTGGGCGTCTCCTTGCTATTTGCGCTGTGGCCAACCTGGAGGCTCGTTGGGGCTTCAAGCCGCACCGGCAGATCCACCGACGATCGCGCAGATGTGCGCACCCGTAACCTCTTGATGGTTGGTGAAGTGGCGCTTTCTCTGGTTCTGTTGGTCGCTGCTGGACTCTTGTTCAAGACCTACGATCGGCTACTACAAGTGGACGTTGGTTTTGATCCTGCAGGCGTGCACTCCTTTTTCGTTGCCTTGCCAGAACAGCCGTACGAGGACCCGGAAAAGACAGTCGCCTTCTTCGAATCGCTGGAGCGAGAGCTGCAGTCTCTACCCGGGATTGAGTCGGTGGGTAGTGTGCTTGGTCTCCCTTTTGGTCGCAATCGCCTGAGCACGTCAGTGGAGTTTGTGGGCGAACCACCGGTGCCGCCTGAGCATGAGCGTAATACCGTCATCCGGGTGGTCACCTCGGGCTACCTCGACACTCTGGGAATCTCCGGTGTTGCCGGGCGAGGCCTTGAGCCCACCGATCGCCGAGACGGTCAAGGGGTGGCTGTGGTAAATCAGGAATTCGTCGACCGCTATCTGGATGGTCAGGATGTGATCGGTAAGGAGATCGAGTTGAGCATCGCTTTGGGCTACGACGATGAACCGCCGCGGATAATCGTTGGAGTGGTCGAAAACAACCTGTCGGCGATTCCACAAGAAGAAACCCAGCCCGAGACGTTCGTGCCCCAGGCTCAGATGGCTGCACCCTGGTTGAGTGTCGCGATGCGGGCGAAGGGGCCATTGTCTTGGACCGCGGTCACCGAGGCGGTGAGACGAGTGGATCCCAACATCCCGCTGCGTCGCAAAGTCGCGATGACGGAGGCGATCGACGAGGATCGCGGGCCAGCACGTTTCTATCTAGTGCTGCTCGGCACCTTCGCCGCCATCGCTGTCTTCCTTGCTGCGATCGGTCTTTATGGCGTGATCTCTTACCTCGTGTCACGTCGAACGCGAGAGATCGCCATCCGGCTAGCTGTGGGAGCGAACTCCGCTGATGTCGTTGGGCACTTTGTGGGCCAGGGTCTCAAGCTGGTGGCTATCGGTGTTGGCGTTGGGGTTGGAATCTCGCTGCTGGGCTCGCGGCTATTGGCGTCGTTGCTGTACGAGGTCGACCCGTTCGACCCTTCAACGTACGTGTTGGTTTGTCTAGCTATGGTCCTTGTCGCTATGACTGCGGTATTGGGTCCGGCCATGCGTGCAGGCCGGGTGGCTCCGGCGAGGGCGTTGAAGGAAGAGTAGGCGACTCGCGGCATATCGCTGCGTTTACGCGGCCCGCTTTCGACCTTAGGGCCGCAGATCAGAGATAGAAGAATCTTTCCTGGTTGCGCTGCCGGCCACCGTGGAATTGGTGGCGGAGCACCGCGTTTCGAATCCCGCATTCCCGGCGATCGCAAGCCAGCGTTCACTGCGAGGACCAAGCTGATTCGAAGTTGAGCTTGGATCGCAAGGGATTGCCCGGTGGTCCGGAGCAGAGCAGTTGAGTATTGGCGTTGGCCAATACCCAGGGCGGAGCTGGTGCTGCGCGCCTCAACGCGGTTCCGCGCTTGCTCGCTGCTCCTAAGCTCCCAGAACCGTTCGAGCAGAAGACGCTTCTGCGCGCCTGAGCTTCTTTGTACTGTGTATTGACAGGTACTATGCAAAACAATATAGTGGCTTCATGAACAGCGATTTCAGCACCAACTGGACGACCCAACTGCGCAAGGGCATTTTGGAACTGTGCATTCTCAACACTCTCAGCCGTGAGCGGCAGTATGGCTACGAGATTGTGCGCTCCTTGAGTGCGATCGATGGCTTGGTGATCAGCGAAGGCACGATCTACCCTCTACTCAATCGGCTCAAGCGAGACCTGTTGGTCAGCACAAGTTTCGAAGAGTCAAGTGGTGGGCCACCGCGCAAGTACTACGAGCTAACCGATAAAGGACGGGAGCAAACGCAATGGATGAACGAATATTGGCAACGGCTACTGCTGGGGGTAGAGGGGCTACGTACGGAGGCGACGCCATGAACCCTCTCACGCCGGCCGCGGACCGATCGCTTGATCGGTATCTGAAACAGCTTCGGCTCACACTCCGGGGTACCTCGGTTGATGTGAGCGAGATCGAGACCGACGTCCGCGACCACATCGAACAGGCCTTGATGGACCAAGCCCATCCGGTATCCAAGAGTGACCTCGAGGGGGTTCTCAAAGAACTGGGTAGCCCGAGCCAGTGGGTCCCTGAAGACGAGATTCCCTACTTGCGGCGCCTCATCCATCGAATCCAAGCTGGCCCCGAAGATTGGCGGTTGGCATATCTCTGCTTCGGTCTAACCATGCTCGGCATTGTGACTGCCCCAATAGGTGGTCCGCTGCTGTGGATACCTGCCTACTTCCTTGGTCGAGCCGCTGTCGCCGCCGCAGTGGAACGCGACGAACCGCTCGGAGCGCGTCGCTGGTTGGTCTATCCGCCAATCGTGCTCTTCTCTTTGACCCTAACCATGTTGCTGTTGGCCGGACCATTCGTCTATCCAGCGGTCGCTGGGGTTGAAACGGGTTACCTCGATCGACTGGTCGATGGGGCGTTGTGGGAGTTGCCGCCGATCACCCATGCAGCGACAGTCGCAAGCGTTATGGCAATTGCCGTGGGCTTCTGGTGGCTCTTGGCAGCGCCTCTGTCGATTCCTCTCCGCCGATCCCTGGCTGCATTGATTCTGCCGCTGGCAAATAGCTATAGACGTGGTCACGCTCTAGCTCTCATGGCAGCTGGTGCGGTTTTGGTTGTCTTTGGTGCGGGCTACCTCTACCTGTCCTGAGGTCAATCTCGGCAGACCAAGAGTGGCAGAAGGAGTGTCAACCTTCGAGTGATCATCTGAGTCCCATGCACGCGCACAACGTGGAACTGAGGCGCTCCTGCAACTACTCAGTGGTGGCAGTTGGCGGAGACTGCGCCCTTTAGCCTTCTAGCCATCGGTCTCGCCGATGCTTGTGCCTTCGCCTCCGACCGCTCCATCGAACGGATGCGCAGCGATAGCGGGTGACATCAGCAGAAACATGAACGGTCTGCCGATCGTAGTCCTTTTCGATCTCTAGCTCGCCTGCATCTATCCTCAGGAAGGAACGCACAATGCCTCTCACCGACGACGTCAAGACCGCCGTTCGCTCGCTCTTTAGGTCAAAAGCCACGACCGCAATCGCCATCGTGGTCCTAGGACTTGCTATCGGCGCGAACAGCTCGATGTTTAGTCTGGTCAATACTCTTGTTCTGCGGCCGCTGGCCGTACCTGAGCCGGATCGGTTGACGCTGGTTCTGCGCAACGACCAAGAGAACCACGACTATCGACTCATCTCGTACCCGGACTACGTCGATCTACGGGCCGGCCTCCAAACCTTCGAGAACTTAACCGCGCATAACATCTCGATGGTTGGGATTGGTGAAGGTGCCGATGTTCGACGTGGTTTCGTGGACATCGTGTCGTCAAACTACTTCGACACGTTTGCTGCCCCGTTGGCCTACGGTCGATCGTTCTCCATTGAAGAAGAGCTCCCGGGTGCCGAGATCCCAGTGGCGATCGTCAGCTACCGCGGCTGGCAAAGGCTGGGCGGTACCGAGGATGTCCTAGACAGCACGCTTGTTGTCAACGGAGTGGCGACGACCATCATCGGCGTCGCTCGAAAGGGTTTCTCAGGAACCTCCGCGTTGCTGGCACCGGAACTCTACGTGCCGCTAGGCATGCAGGCTCGCCTGTCGGATAGCTTGAGCGGTGGAAACCGTCGATCCATGTCGTTGCGCGACAACCTGCAGCTGATGCTCATCGGCCGGCTGCGCGATGGAGTTAGTCGCGCAGCCGCAAACTCAGACCTCGCGCGGGTCTCGGCCGGCCTTTCAGAAGAGTACCCGGCCTCGAACGAGCACATTGTCTACGAGGCGCACCCTCCTTCGCGAATTTCGGTCTCCACCTCGCCGCAAGAGGATGACGAACTGGCCGTGGTCGGCATTATCTTGATGGCCATGTCGCTGATTGTCTTGCTCATTGCGGGCTTCAACTTGGCCGCCTTGCAGGACGCCCGAAACCTGAGCCGCCGTCGGGAGCTTGGAGTCCGGTTGGCTCTGGGTAGTGGCAGAATTCAACTGGTGCGGAGGCTGGTCGTTGAGGCACTTCTTCTGTCTCTAGGCGGAGCAATCTTAGGGCTGGGCATTTCCATGGTTGCGCCGAGGTTGCTTGCGGCATCGCTCGCTCACATTGCTCCGTTCGACATCTTTCTTGATGGCAGCCTCGATTGGCGAATTCTCGTGGCGACGCTGAGCTTCTCCGTGCTCGCCTCGCTTTTCGTGGGCTTGCTGCCGGCTATTCGAGCGAGTCGAGCCGATCTGGTGAGCGACCTCAAGGCAGGCAATGAGAAGTCCGGTAAGGGACGCTCGAAGTTTGGGTTTTCGAGAGGTGACCTCCCGGTTCTCTTTCAGCTGGCTCTTTCGATGGTCTTGCTGGTGAGTGCCGGGCTGTTCTTAAAGAGTGCGATTCAAGGCCTCAATATCGATCCCGGCTTTGAGGTGAATCGACAGGTCATCATGGAAGTTGACCCTGCTCTGGCCGGCTATGACGAGGTGCAGACCCGGTCAGTGCAACGGCGCATGCGGGAGCGGTTGCGTTCAGTTCCGGGCGTTAGAGAAGTGGCTCTGGCTGGCACCACTCCGTTTGGCATTAGCTCGCGCGGTGGACGAGCCATCGATGCGGATCTTCCCCTCCTCGAGACTGATGCTCAAGGGGATCGCCCGGGACGCGGGGTGGCTTTGTACACCGTGTCCGACGGGTATTTCGACGTGCTCGAGATTCCATTGCTCGCGGGTCGAGAATTTCGGGACAACGAAACCCAGCAGGTTGGCATCATCGACGAGCTTCTCGCTGAACAGCTGTTCGGTGAAGACAATCCGATTGGCCGGCGGGTCGCGTTGGTCAACTCGAGCTTTCTAGATGAGGCCGTCGAGGTGGTTGGTGTGGTGGCCACGATTCGCGACTCGATCTTTGAACAGGAGCGCAATGCGCACCTCTACTTACCTTCCAGCCGATTCATCGTCTACAACACTCAACTTCATATCGCGACCACCGCTGTGCCAACGTCTGATCTTGTAGGAAGCCTTCGAGGAGCGGCCCGTGAGGTCGATGAAGCTCTCCCGATTCTCGACCTGCGTGTCCCGCGTCAATTACTTTGTCCGGTTTGGCGACAATTACTTTGGCCGGTTTCCGCAGCTGGTTAGTTGAAGTCTTCCTTTCGATTCCCAAACCATTGGTCAGTTGTTCTTGCTGCCTCCCTTCTTCCTTGGAGCGC
>JAJCXN010000014.1 GCA_029263415.1 Acidobacteriota bacterium | reverse complement strand
AGCGGACTGGTGACAGAATCTCCATGTCGTCTCCTTCGTATCAGGGGGAGTGCGGCACCGGCCACGTCAACCTCGGACAATTCAGTGACGGGACACTTGCCATGCTCTCATCAAGTCACGAGGAAGCCGTGGCCGGTCTTCTTTAGGGGCGCCTCCAGAACCGACACATCGTTTTCAAGGCACAAGGGCCAGAATCGGAAGGAGTCAGGCTCGTGGAGACTTCAGACCTAAGGAGAATGCGGGCTTGCGCCACTGGTTTTCCTAAAAGGCTGTAAACCACTCTCACTGAATCGGAAGATCACTCGAGCCGCTCTGAACGATCACTCGATACTTGGGCACGCTCAACAATTGGCCGGCACCTTTTGTGAGCGCCGAACACTAGCTGCAAAGAAGGTAAAGAACGGGCCGGAGACCACGGCCACCTCACTCTTCTGCGAACCTCTCGATAGGAGCGCACGGAATCTGGGTGTCAGTCAAACGGCCTATGGCTGATACTGCCGTTTGGCCGGCAGTTGTACCTGTGGACAGGCCTGGTGCTTGCACCTGTGGCAAGATCGTTCGATCAATCGCAGCGCAGATCGAACGGTCAGCTGTTTTTTGAAAGGAGCGAGGCATGAAGCGGACCGCCGTTCTACTCATGGTAGGTCTCACCGTCGCCGCGGTGTTGTGGCCGCAGAGGAGCATCAACGCAGGGGGTGGGGCAGAGGCCCGATTCTTCAACACTTGGGAGCAAGAGATCTACCCCCTCCAGGCGTGGGAGGTTGTGGTGTTCGACTTCGATCGCGACGGCGACCTTGATTTCCTGTCCGCGCCCCTAGCGCCTGGCGCGGCGACGTTTGACAGCACTCCCATCGACCAGGTGGAGCCCGCGCCGCTATGGGCGTGGCGTAACGAGGGTGAGGGGCTGTATACCGAGGTGACAGATGAGGTGTCGGCGGGCACGCGCCTGCTCAATGTCGGCGTCGCTTTGGTGGAAGACTTCAACGGCGACGGTTGGACTGACGTATTCCTCGGCGAAGCGGGCATCGACCGCTATCCCTTCCCGGGTGGTCAGAGTCAGTTGCTCCTTGGGAATCCGGCCGGCCAGCTGTCGAACGTGACCACCACTCACCTCCCAGAAGCAATCGAATTCGCTCACGACCTGACTGCGGGCGACATCGATCGCGACGGCGATCTCGACGTCTTCAAAGTCAATATCGGTTGCTGCCTTGAGGATCACGGAGGCCTCGGCCCCTTTTTCTATATCAACGACGGCCACGGGCGGTTTACCGCCACGAACACCAACTTCTCCGCTGAGATAGGCATCGCGGCCGAGCTCGTGGACGTGGATCGCGATGGCGACCCAGATCTGTTTCTGGGAGCCACTCTGCTGTCGGACGGCCTGACGAGGTACCAGCTGCTGCTCAACGACGGCCACGGCTTCTTCGACCTCGCCCCGGTCGAATTGCCGCCACCACCGAGCCCCGATTACGATACCTACCGGATTCACTCTGCCGACTTCGATGGCGACGGCTGGCCCGACCTGCTGACGAGTAGCTATGCACGCGAAACCTTTGACCGGCACCGAACCCAGTTACTCATGAACGATCGACAAGGGTCTTTTAGAGACGCAACACCGGACATCCTCACCACTTCGAACCAGTCAGACACCCAGATCGGTGATCTAAACGGCGACGGTTGGCCTGATCTAATCCAGACCCTCAACCCGGTTGAGTGGAGAGACGGTGGTGTGCTGGCGCTCTTCCATCGGGGAGGGGAGGATTTCGACTTCACGTCTGCGACCGAGATCTTCGAGCAGGAAGGCCTCTCTCTGCCCGAGCGAATCGTGGTGCGGCCCCATATCGGCGACGTCGACGGGGACGGCGACAACGATGTCTTCTGGCCAGGAATTTTCGCGATCTTCTTTTCGGAGAACCTGCGGCCCTTTCTACCTGCCGAAGCTCTACCCGTTCCGGCACGGATCTCGCTGCAGGGTCCCGAGTACGACGCAGTCGTCCAAGTGCCGCTTGATCTCGTATGGGAGCATACTCAGCGGGCGACAAGCTACCAGGTGGAGATCTCCGCCGATCCCGACTTCCACGATGTCGTCTGGAGTCGAGCTAGCTATACGGGCAGTTCGCTTCCGGTCGCAGGGCTTGGCCTAGACCGGACGTTCTACTGGCGCGTTCGGGGCGTCAACCTCTCTGGCCCAGGTAGGTGGTCCGAGACCTCCGTCTTTTCGACGACCAGCGCTCCCTGCTCCGCATCGCCGACTCATCTTTGTCTCAATGAAAGCCGCTTTCGCGTGGAAGTCGAATGGAGGGATTTCGTTGGGAACGCCGGCGCAGCGAACGTAGTGCCTTTCGGCTCGGCGGATTCCGGACTCTTCTGGTTCTTCGATGGGGACAACTGGGAGATGCTGGTCAAGGTCCTCGATGGCTGTGCCTTTAACGACCGATTCTGGGTTTTCGCTGCAGCGACGACGGATGTCGAGTACGTGCTACGGGTCACGGACGAGCTCACCGGCGCGGTCAGCGAGTACTTCAACTCTCTTGGTCAGGCCTCTTCTGCGATCACGGACACGGATGCCTTTGCCACGTGCTCTGAGGCAGGCAGCCAGAAAAGCAGCGGCACCATTCTGAAGCCGGCTCTGATCGCGAGCGCGGCTTCGGACTCACGGGCCCCGCACACCTCCTCTGCCGAGTCGTCAACGTGCACAGCGCAAGCAACGGGCCTCTGCCTCAACGAGGGGCGCTTTCGCGTCGAGGCAGACTGGAAGGACTTCGCAGGCAACACCGGAACTGCGCAAGTCGTTTCCGCTGGATCAGATGATTCAGGTCTCTTCTGGTTCTTCGGTCCCGACAACTGGGAGATGCTGGTCAAGGTGCTCAACGGATGCGCGCTCAACAACCATTTTTGGGTTTTCTCTGCTGCCACGACCAATGTCGAGTACACCCTGCGTGTGACTGACACGCAGGGTGGTGCGGTCAAGGAATACTTCAACCCCCTCGGCACATCCGCCCCCGCGATCACGGATACTGGGGCGTTTGCCGCTTGTCCGTAGTTTGGAGCCTCAGTCGCCCTTCTGCAGGGTTACCTGGCAACTAGTAGTACCGGCAAGGCCTCGGGGCTTGCCTCAAACGGCGCGGCGAAAAGCGATCCATCGCCAGTAGGTGGCACAGCGCCAAATCCACTCCAGCGGTCCGAATCTTTGCGTCCACACAAATGGTGCCAGGCAAATGTTTTGGGCGAGCCGCGCCCCCGCTGGCGTCTTGTATTGGTGAGGCCTTCTAGGCCGAAAACCAACCAGGAGACTCCATGCGCCGCCTCAGGCATCTCGTCAATCCAGCTCTCGGCAACCAAGCCACCGTTGAGATCACCGCGCGTACCGCCGGCGGCCAATTCCTTCTCAAACCCGACGAAGAGGTGAACGCGATCCTGGCAGGAATACTTGCCCGAGCCAAAGCTAACACCGGCACGGAAATCTATGCTCACGCATTTTTGGCGTAAGAG
>JAJCXN010000013.1 GCA_029263415.1 Acidobacteriota bacterium | reverse complement strand
GCGTGAAGCCACTGCTATTCCAGCCATCCCTTGGAACAATTGACCTAGTGCGCGCCAAGAAACGCACGAAGTACCACCGAAGAGAGAATCGACCACCGTACGGAACTCCCAGAAGCGCCATTTCCGGACAGGATCTAGCTACCCAGACGATTGCGACAACGGTCAAGGCCCTGGCCAGGTGGCGTCCCTGTGTGGTGCAAAATTTACCAACGCACCCGAGAACGTGGCCACCCTCGGTCTCGACTTCGACGACGTGATCGGTGATCGGTTCATCTACTTCGCCTCAGCCAGCGCTCGCTACGAGGATGATCGTCGCACCAGCACCCAGCCCGGACTGCTTCGCGATATTCAGCCCGCCAACACTAAGGCCAACGTGCGCGTGGGCCTCGGCGGCTACAGTGGGCTGTGGACCGTTGAGGTGTGGAGCAACAACGTGACCGACGAACAGACCCGGAACGTCACGTTCAACACTCCCCTTCGAGTTGGAAGCCGCAGCATCTTCCTTGAAGCGCCACGGACTGTTGGCACAACGCTGCGCCTTCGCTTCTAAGCCGAAGGGCCAACAGGACTGGCCAGCAGGGCGCTAGCCACAAGGGCTCGGAGATTTCTCCGAGCCCTTTCTGTGTCCGTGGGGGTGAGCCGACTCGATACGTTGAGTACAAGCGGGAGCGTCAGCGGCTCAAGCAAGTGTTTGCCAGAGGCGCAGAGGCGCAGAGGCGCAGAGGCACAGAGGCACAGAGGCACAGGGGCACAGGGGCACAGAGGCATGGGCGGGAGCATAGATTTCCGTGCCGGTGTGAGCTTTGGCTCGGGCAAGGACACCTGCCAGGAGGGCGTTCACTTCTTCGTCGGGTTTGAGCAGGAAGTGGCCGCTGGCGGTACGCGCGGTGATCTCGACGGCGGCTTGGTTGCCGAGAGCTGGATCGATGAAATGTCTTAAGCGGCGCATGGAGTCTCCTGGTTGGTTTCGGCCTAGAAGGCCTCACCAATACAAGACGCCAAACGGAGTCGCGGCTCGCCCAAAACATTTGTCGGCCCTCTTTACGACGCACCCTTTGAGATGCACCCTTTGAGACGCACCCTTTGAGACGCACCCTTGTGGCTGGGTCTACCCGGCACCACTGCCAAACCTGTCTGCCGATCGCGTCCTAGTCCGCGCGAAGGACTTCGCTGGGCGCCGTTCTGGTAGCGCTCCGGGCAGGTAACAGGGTGGCGATGGTCGCGACCAGGAGCAGAATGCCGCCGACGGCGATGAAAGTAGTCGCATCGAGGGCCTTAACGCCGAACAGTTGGCCTTGCAGGAATCGAGTGACGCCGAGTGCGCCCACTGCTCCGACCGCTAGGCCCAAGATCGCCATGGAACCGCCATCCCGCAGAACCGTGCCGAGTTGACGGGCTGGGCTCGCGCCGAGCGCGGCCCGGATGCCGAGTTCTCGTCGGCGCGCGTTGATGGTGAAGGCGAGCACCGCTCCCACTCCGACAGCTGCGATGACGAGCGCGAGTCCGGCAAAGAGGGAGAACAAGACGGCGTTTAAACGCTGGGGGGCCAGACTCTCGTCGCGGACATCGGCAAGGGTACGGATGCGTTCGAGGGGGCGGTTCGGGTCGATCGCCCGCAGCGTTTCGATCACTTGCGGGGTGAGCGTGCCGGGCGAGGCAGCCGTTCGAATCAAGACCGTTTGTCCTGGGAAGGACTGCGCCTCGGGGAGGTAGAGCATGTGTTGTCCTTCCTGATCGATCGAACTCAACCGGAAGTCGGGAGCCACGCCCACGATGGTCAGGAATGAATCGTCGAAGGAGAATCCGCCACTGAAGGTGTAGGAGACGCGTTTGCCGAGCGGATCTGAGTCGGCGAAGTAGTGGCGCGCTGCCGCTTCGTTGATGATCGCAACTTTCGGCGCCTCAGCATCGTCAGCCTCCGAGAATGCACGGCCGCTCGCCATTTCAACGCCGAGGGCTTCGAAGTACTCTGGTGAGATGGTTTCGAACAAGCTCGGTACAGCGTTCTGCGGGTCCGAGGCTCGTCCTTCGATGTGAAGCTCGAGTGGCAGGCGTTGACTGCTGCTCAATGGGGTCGACTGAGTCAAGGCAACCGCTTCCACTGACGGGATGGTCTTCATGTCTGTCACCACACTGCTGGAGAAGCGACGACTCTCTTCATCGGAAAACGACCCGAAGGACGGGACCTCAACGGTGAGAACTTCTTCTAGATCGTAGCCAGGATCGATGGCGTTGAGATTGGCAAGCGACTTGACCAGTAGACCGGCTCCTACAAGCAAAATGAACGAGACTGCCAGTTGGCCGGATACAAGGGCCCGTTGGAGCAAACGACGACCACCGCCGCCGGTGGATCTAGTTGAACCGGCAGCGAGAGCCGCGGCTAGTCGTTTGCTGGGAATTAGACCTGGAAGCGCGGCGAAGGCAAGTGCTGCTATTACAGCGATCGCTAAGCTGAAGGTGAGCACGCCACCATCGATCGCGATTTCTCCGGTCCTGTTGGTGAAGCGCGAGGTGTAGGACCGAAGGGCGTCGAGTAGGCCGTAGGCGAGGAGCAGGCCAAGGCCGGCACCGACCAGCGTCAGCAGCAGGCTCTCCGCGAAGAGTTGCATGCGCAGTCTGAGTTGACCGGCGCCCATGGCGGAGTGGACCGCCAGTTCGCGTTCGCGGCGAAGACCCCGGGCAAGCGTCAAGTTGGCGACGTTTGCGCAAGCGATCAGCAGGACGAAGGCGGCCGCACCTAGCAGGAGCAACAAGGTGGGGCGGGCGCGCGCAACCAGTTCGTCTCGCCACGGCGTGACGACGACCTCTAGCTCAAAGTCCACTGGATACTCGTTGGGGAAGTCAAGGCTGAATCGATCCAGCGTTTGGTTGAGTTCCAGCCGCGCTTGGTCGATTGTGGCGCCGGGTGCTAGACGCGCCAACACTGTGGTCATGCGATGGCGCCGCTGATCCTCCATGGCGGCGCTACTGTAGTGATCGTTGGTGGTGTAGTTCGCGTAGAAATCTTGAACGCTGCGACTGGCGTAGTGCGAACCGGGTTCGAGCACGCCAACGATCGTGGCCACTTTCGAGGTTAGGTTGAGTTTTTGATCGAGCACCCCTATATCGCCCTCGAACAAACGCTGCCAGTACTCGTAGGTCAGGACCGCGACAGGTTCTGCACCCTTTAGCCGATCTTCAGGTCGGAGCGTGCGACCGATGAGGGGCCGCATGCCCAGCACCTCGAAGAAGTTGGCGGTGACCAAACCTGCCACGGCACGATGAGGTTCGCCGCGATCTAGCACGTTGAAGGTCCAGTCGCCAAACTCGACGACTTGGTCGAGCGAGTCGACTTGGTCACGGTAGTCGGCGACTTCAGGGAACGAGAAGAACGCGTTCTCCACGCCCTGCTGTTTGGCGGCGTTCTCAAGGTAGAGAATGCGGTCCGCTTCGGGGTAGGGCAGCGGTCGCAGCAGAACGCCGTACACCAGGCTGAAGATCGCGGTGTTTGCCCCGATACCGAGCCCAAGCGTAATAACGAAGGCCAAGGCGTACACCGGCTCTTTGAAGATCGATCTCAGCACTGGTGCGAGTTTAAGCACGGAGTCTCCAGTTCAATGTTCGAGCAGTCCAACTGACTTCAGTCAGGGCTCTGCTCAGGACTAGGCGCTGTTGGCGTTAATTGGATTGTAGCTCGGCCCCGGCAAAGATGCTTCTCGAGCCGTATGCGTAGGTGCGGCGACGATGATCAAGGCGAGCGGTATGGAAGGCGTGAAGAACGAGCGGCCTTGGAGGGACCGCAGAACCCAGGATCAACTGTGCAGAGCCAAACTGTGCAGGACCAACTGTCCGGACCAACTGTGCCGGCCAACTCGGCAGGCAAATCGATAGCCGGACCAACTGTGCCGGCCAACTCGGCAGGCAAATCGATAGCAACGAGAACGAGCACAGTCCCCTGACCTCCCTCGCGCGAGACCGCCTCGACTTGACGGCGATTCAACCGGAATCAGTGTGCGAATCCCTCCTCGGAACGATGGTTGGAGGACGTCCTCGGAAATGCAGGCACGGTGAAACTGACCGGGCTTCTTGGTTGAACACGATCAAGGCCTGCATTCCCTTGGGCAACAAGCGCGGCCGAACAGTCAGTAGGGCGGTGGTACGAGTCGGCCGAAGCCCACCCGCTAGTTTCGCAAGTCGTTACTGCCGCATGTCCCGCGCAACCGTGTTCCCGTCTGGAGGCCGCTCGAAGTAGCGTGTCTCCGCCAACATGGCCTGGCCTTCCACAGTTGAGTAGGCGTGGGAGAAATGGCGGTTGTGCTTGTACTGGTAGACGCTGGAGGCACTGACCCCAACGGGCCTCAGATCGCGATCGAAGTAGTAGGTGATCTCATCTCCTTCAAAGGTGGACACGCCAACCGCCACCGCTGAACCCTGGTCAGCGATCAAAGTGACGCAGGCATCCCCCTGACCCTGAAGGTGAAGGTCTTGCTGTGGGATTAGGAGATACCACAAGGGTCACACGAAAAGGTGCCGCCCAAATGTTGGGCGAGTGCTCAGAGCGGCTTAGGCCGTTTGCGCCCAGCTGCAGCTGGCGTGAACTGATGCTGCACAGCTGTCAGGCACCCTCCAGTCAGGCACCTCCAGCTGGATCGCCGAAGCCTTTCGGTGGAAGGCTTCTCGTCTAACCCTCGATGAGAATGATGTCTCCGTTCGGGGAGCTGGCACGAGGGTATGCGAGCCACTGGTGATCTTTCGAAACCGAAAAATCGAGCTTCACAGCGGGCAGCGGAGCCACCAGAACCGGTTCCCCCACGACCGATTCGCGGAAGTAGATCCCGCGAGGATCCAGCGTTCCTTCGAAGCTATAGATCCCGCGATCGCTCGACATCCAGGTAGACCAGACCACCTGGTCGAGGATTTGTGTCGGTTGGCCGTCGCCCTCTAGCTCAACGCGCCAGAGTCCAGGCGTGTGCTGACGCGTCACGTAGAGAGATCTCCCATCGGGCGATTCCTGGGCCATCTTGACTCCGCAGCGGGTGACCTGCCGACGGTCTCCGTCGTCTAGACGGACTTTCCACACCTCCGGCGAGCCGTCGGAAACTTCGAGTCGGTAGATGGACGAGCCGTCGGCCGACCAGTCGAGGAGCTGGCCGCTGAATGGCGACCCAGGAACGACTTCGGAGTCGCCAGTAGCCGTGTCGACGATTAAGAGCCGCGCTTGATGGTCGGACACCGCGATCCGATCCCCCGCGGGAGACCACAGGAAGGCATGGATGTGGTTGGGATGGTCGACTCCGAAGAGCCGATCGAGCTCACTCTCGGGTCGAGCAACCCAGATCTCGGAACGCCCCGAACGCACCGAGATGAACGCGAGTCGATCCCCGTTCGGTCCGAAGCGGGGCATGAACTCATCGCGCGTGGACGAAGCGACGACCTCCGGCTCGGTGGCTAGGCCGACAAGGGGATTCGGCTGTCTCACGATGTTCGAGCGGAAGCGCTGATCCACTACCGCGACACGATGGCCCACAGGGCTGACCGACGGTTGCCGCAGGTCTCGCAGGCTCGGGATCAGCCGCTCTGTCGTGCCGCCTTCCAGACCGAAACGGTAGAGGCCAGTCCCGTCGGCGAAGACGAGGAACTGTGCGTCCGGAGTCCAGGAAACGTGCCAGGAGGTGTCCGGAAAGTCATCGATCACTTCATGGGATCCTGAGGCCCAGTCGACAATCAGCAGCTTCGAGCGCTGGCCGATCAAATCACGGATCACGGCGACCTTCTCCCGATCAGGGGAGAGTGCCAGGAAGATGTCGCCCGATCCGGGCTCGACAGGCAAGGTTAGCTGAGTGCTCTCGTGCGTGACGAGATCGTAGCGATGGACTCTCCAAGCAGAGCCGAACCGCACGGGGCGACGGCTCAAGATCAGCGTTTCGTCGTTGGGCTGGAGCACCATGTCCAGGCGCTCCCCTTCGCTGCAGGCATAGAGGCTCTCTACCGTCGACGGATCATTGACCTCCACGCTAAGAATCTGGCAGTCATCGTCACGGTCCACAACCAGCAAGCGAGCCCCGTCCGGGGACCAGGCGGGGTTCGACAGGCGAGGCCGCCGCAGGATCTGCCGAGGTTCGCTCTCTTTGATGCCCTTCACCAGTAGCGCTCTTACGTCGCCCTCCTGGTGAATGAAGGCAACACTGCTGCCGTCCGCCGAAAACGCCGGATTCGACTCATGGCCGGGCAAGCTGGTCAGGAGGCGCAGGTCGCGCTGGGTCTCAGGAGCGCCGCCGGGAGCGCCGCCGCGCTGAACAAACAACCCCGTTGCAACACTCAGGCCGACGAGCAGCATAGCGCCAGCCAACAGCCAAGGTGTCCTCCTCGCAACCGAGTCGGTCGGCTTCGGGTCTGGTCGCGACACCGGAGCTACTAGGCGATAGCCACGACGGGTGATGGTTTCGATGTACCGCGGTTCCTTCGAGTCATCGTCGAGCGCCCGCCGAAGCAAGGTCACCACCCGGCGCAGGGCATCGTCCTGGACCGCGGTTTCGGGCCATACGCGCTCGAGAATTTCTTCTCGACTGAAGACCTTGCCCGGCGATTCGGCAAGCAACATCAAAAGATCCATCACCCTGGGCTCGACCGTGAGCGTCTCATGCCCTTTGTCGAGCCGATTGAGCGACGGTTCGACATCGATGTCGCCGATTCTGAGGGTGTTCAACGTCTGCATGGGCAACGATTATGTCCCAGGCACCGGCGGCGGGCTCGGGCGGCGAAGCGTGGCCATGGATTTATTTTGAACTGTTCATCTCGAACTGTTCGACTGACCCAACGTGTCGGTGTTCCTCCGACTAGGCAGATCACGGCAAGATCACACCGATCACGAGACCATTCCTAGCCAACGAGAGATGAATGGCCGAGACTCTTGCCAAGCGCGGGGCATGAAAGCCCGAAAGACGACCGCCAATCACTAAGGAGTCCCCCCTTGCACCAGAGAACACTCACTTCGATCTGCCTCGCCTTGCTCGCCGTGGCCGTGGCCGTGGCCGTGCCCAGTGTCGCCGTTGCCGCGAACGCTCCCGAACTCCGAACTGCGGGCTCGACCACGACGCTTTCGCATGGAGGCTCGGATTGGCCGTCGTGGAGTGGTCCGGAGGGCAACCTAACGTCATTGGGGAACGGGGTGTTCGACGGCGCAACCTTTGGTCTTGAACGAGTCTGGTCGCAGCCTCTGGGCTCGGCCTATTCAGGGATCACGGTGGTCGACGGGCGGCTCGTGACCACCTTCTCGGATGGCGCCTCGGACTATCTGGTGGCGCTCGACGCATCGAACGGTGCCGAACAGTGGCGCTACCGGATCTCCGATACCTACAAAGGGGATTCGAACTCCGACGATGGGCCCCTGGCGACGCCGGCCATAGATGGTGGCGTGGTCTATGGTTTAGGTTCCTGGGGCGACCTGTTCGCCGTTTCCCTGGAAGACGGCAAGGAGCGATGGCGCTTGGATCTGGTGGCCGACTTCGGCGCTGTGATGCGGGGGGCCGGATTCACCACCGCGCCGACCGTGCTCGGTGATCTGCTGGTGGTCGAGACCGGTGGGGACGACGGGCGTTCGATCTCGGCCTTCGAGCGCGCTACCGGCGCGTTGCGCTGGTCGACCGGCGACGATCCGGTCACCTATCAGTCGCCGCTGGTGCTCGGTCTCGGCGGCGAGGTTTCGTTGGTCGCGATCACCGACCGAAGCCTGCTCGGCCTGGCTCCCGAGACCGGTGAGGTGCTGTGGCGGCATCAGCACACCGAGGGCGACGGTCGAGGCTTCAGCGCGGCTCAACCTGTGCCGGTGGGCGAAGGCGGAATCCTCTTGATCGACGGGGCCGAGTCGGCCCTCTACCAGGTCGACAAAAGCAGCGAGGGGTACAACGTGGAGGAGGTCTGGCGCTCCCGCGCGCTGCGCAGCCAGGGCAACTTCGCCACGCCGGTACCCTATGAGGGATACCTCTACGGCTTCGCCGGCAGCTTTCTGACTTGCGTCGACGCCGCCACCGGCGAGAGGGTGTGGAAGTCGCGGCCGCCAGGAATAGGCAACCTGGTGCTGATCGACGGTCACCTAGTGATCCTGATTCGCAGCGGCGAGATCGTGGTCGCGGAAGCAACGCCGGAAGGGTACTCGGAAGTGTCGCGGGCCCAAGCTCTGGATCGCGGCTACTTCACGCGGCCGAGTTTTGCCGACGGCAAGGTCTACGTTCGAAACTTGATCGACATCTCTGCGATCGGCGTCACGGCAGCGCGCTCGGCGCCCGACGCCGCCGAGCGGGACGCAACCGCCAAGCGTGCCGAAGCAGGCTGGGATCTACGAGGAGACTTCGGTACCTTCGTAGCCAATCTCGCGGAGGCTGAGAACAAGAGTGACCTGGTCGAGAGGTTCCTGGTAGAGCATCAGACCCTGCCAATCATCGAGGGGAACCTGGTGCATTTCGTGTACCGCGGAGAGGTCGAAGACTTGGCAGTCTCCGGCAACTTCATCCGCGGCGGCGGTGAGCACACCATGCATCAGGTCGAAGGCACTGACTTCTACTTTCGAAGTTACGAGCTGCCCGAGAAAGCCGTCTTCTCGTATCGATTCTCGGTCTTCGACGAGCGTATGACCGATCCTGCGAATCCACGAAAGACCGGCGGTGAAGGCAACGAGCGATCGCTGCTGGCTACCTCCGGCTGGCAGGCTCCGTCCCACCTGCGGGAGCCCGAGGGCGAGCGCGGCAGCGTCGAGACGCTGCCTTGGAAGAGCGAGCATCTGGACAACGAGCGTGACGTCCAGGTCTACCTCCCGGCCGGCTACGGCGAGGGTGACAGCCGCTACCCGCTGCTCGTCATCAACGACGGCGATGCTGCGCTTTCGATCGGGGAGATGGACAAGAGTCTCGACAACCTGATCGGCAAGACGGTCGCGCCGGTGATCGTCGCCTTCGTGCCGAGCGTCAACGGGAGCGAGCTCAGCGGCTTGAGGACCGCCGACTACGCCCGGGCGCAAGTGGAGGAGCTGATCCCTCTGCTCGACAGTGCTTATCGCACCGACGCTCGCCGCGAATCCCGCGCGGTGATGGGCCAGGACCCATACGGTAGCGCCAGTTTCGCGGCAATGTATCTCGCGCTGCATCATCCCGGGACTTTCTCCAAGGCGGCCGTCCAGTCCTACGAGCATGGCGCGCTCGTAGAGGAGCTAATGGCCGCCGTCTCGAGTGAGAAGCACGACCTGGAGTTGGTATTCCACTGGAGCTCGTACGATTCCTACGATCCGTTCTTCGACTTCGACGCTCGCAGAGATGCCAAGAATCTGGTGGCGGCGCTTGAGGGGAACGGCTACAGCCCGAAGACCTTCGAAAGCAACGACGGGGTCGGCTGGGGCATGTGGCAGGGCCAGATGGCCGAGATCCTCGAGGCGCTGTTTCCACTTCGGTAGGCCCTCCACGAAACGTTGGAGAGCCTCCAACGAACCGTGAGGTGCAGAGGCCCGAGGGAAACCCGCAGTCTGGTGGGCGGCCTCGAGGGGTTTCAAGCACAACGCTTGGTTACCTTCTTCTGGACAATGCAAGAAAGGGTGGCGCCTGCCCTCGACGTCAGATGGGCCGTCCAGAACATTTGCCCGAAACTCCTCTTGCGGCTCCCCCTTGCACCAAGGCGGTAGCCTGGTTGGATACGAAACCAACAAACAAGGAGGAGCCGATGTCACTGTACTGCGGAATTGATCTTCACTCTACGAATAGCTACCTGGTGGTCCTT
>JAJCXN010000012.1 GCA_029263415.1 Acidobacteriota bacterium | reverse complement strand
GCAGTCTCCTCATCAGAAGTACCTGCTCGTTGTGAATCATCCCGAGATCCTCCTCGGGTACAACTTTCACTCAGCGAACAGGAGCCGCGGGACCGGCCATTCTAATTGGCGCGACCGGCCAAAGTAATTGTCGCGGAACAGTCCTGCCAGAAACGAGGTGCCGATCCAATGTAGAGACTGTCTGAGGTTACAACCCTTGAGCCCAACCTCTCTTCGGCGCATGTGACAATCAACGGCATGGTTGATTCACCGCAGAGGCTACTCTTCGCGGCGTGCCTCTTCTTGGTCGCGAACATAACGACCGGTGGTCTTCAGGCCAGCGAAGAACCTTGCCCGCCTTCGACTCAAACTGGCCACCCGACGGCCCCAGTCGCTACCCACAAGGTGGCAGCTGAGTACTCCGCGGCTGCGTTAGCTGCACGAGTCCAGGGAGTGGTGATTCTGCGAACCGCCATCCGCGCCGACGGGACCGTTTCGGACATCGAGGTTTTGAAGGGACTTCCGCTGGGGCTCACGGAACAAGCGATCGAGGCAGTCCAACAACGCCTGTTTGAGCCGGCGACGTTCTGCGGAAAGGCGGTGGACGTCTCCTTCAATCAGACGGTTTGGTTCGAACTGCCGGCCGTCGAATCGGCTTCAACCCTCGATGCTGAAGCGATCGAGGCAGGCTCTACCGCGAAGAACAATTGGAGGGCCAGTGCCGTGTTTGCTGGGATTGTGACCCTCCTTATGGCGGCGGGCTTCGTTGTCCTACTCGGAGTGCTCCGAACGACGCGTGGAATGGGAAAGTAGTAAAAGGAGGCTTCTCAACACTTGGCGGCAGCTCTTCTGCGACACCTCTCCTGCGCCCTTTCTGGGCTATTGCGACCACTCCACTTGGGGCCAACCCTGATCCGCTGTGGAGCTACGGCTTTTCTGCCAGCCGTGTTGGTTCCGCCAGGATCTTGGCCTTGACGGTCCGACGGTCGAGGCCCAGTCGCACCGCTGCTGCGCTGTAGGAACCCTCTCGTTCATAGATGAGTGCGCAGTAGCGGCTGAGCAGTTCATCGGCAGTCAAGGAGCCCTCGAGGAGGGCATCTTGCAGCGCGTCTTGCGTGCTGTGCCGCCTACGCAGCGGCCGGTACGTCCCACGAATCATGACGTTGCGTACACACTGTTCCAGTTCCCTGAAATTACCGGGCCACGGATAATCGCGTCCGAGATCGCTGCGGACGACTTGGGTGACCTGAGCGGTCAGCTCGTCTGCCGAGTCCGCGCTCACTAGGCGGCGGGCCACGCTCAGCACCAGAGTTCGCAACTCGTCTTGCGAACCTTCAAGCTGTTCGACCAAGCTTGGCGCACGCACGATGTCTGAGCACAAGCGGTAGTAGAAGTCCTCGCGCATGCGACCCTCACTCATCTCAACAGCGGGGTCCCGGTTCGTGGCCGCCACGACCTTTCCCAGGAAGGGGCGCAGGCGCGTTTCGCCGATGCGATGAAAAGAACGAGTTTCGAGCACTCGTAGCAGTTTCACCTGTACCGATTCTTCAACTTCACCGACCTCGTCTAAGAAGACTGTGCCGCAGTCTGGGCAGTCTTCCAGCCAACCGCTGCGATCGACGACGGCACCAGTGAAGGAACCACGGATGTGGCCGAACAGTTCGGATTCGATCAAAGTCGGTGAGAGCGCCGACAGGTTGAGTGGGTAGAACACTCGTTGGAAGTCGTGGGCGAAGCGACTCTTGGCGGGCTCAAAGGCGATGAAGCGGGACATACCAATGGCGCGCGCCACCAGTTCTTTGCCGGTTCCCGATGCGCCAGTGATCAGAGTGGTGATGTTTGCCATGCGATCCGTGGGCGACGCGAAGAAGCGTCCTAGATCGTGAGTGAAGATCGACTCCCAAGCGCTACTTCGCAGGTGCGCGGCCGCAACTGAGCCACCGACAATGTGACGAAAGATGAGATGGAACGCGCGGCGGATCTGGAAGAAGCGAGCAAAAAGAAGGGAACTGTCGGTAGAAATCGCGCCGCGATCTGACGCTGCTCTCGACACCGGATCGTCCTGCGCACTCGCGCTGAAGCCAGCCTCATGGAACAAGGCCCGTACTTCACCATCGAAGCTGGGGAAGAACTCAGCGCGGCATCGACCTTTCGAATCGTCTGCCGTGATGACCTCATACATGCGATGTTGATACCGGTTGTACAGGTAGTAGAGAACCACGTCGCGGTAGAGCGTGCGCTCTGAGGCTGGGCTCTCAGCACCCTTAAGGCGTTCACACCATCGATGGACAAAGCCGTAAAGGCGCTGATCCAAACGCACCAGATTCTGGTTGTCAGCCAGGTCGGCGTCGAAGTGCCAAACACTGCCGAGTTCTTCGTACTGATCGCCTAGCGCGCGCCGCTCGGCGTCGATGCGAGCGGGACCAAATGGGTTGCAGTAGACCAGTTCTGCTACCGCATCGGCGAAGTTGAGTTCCGACTCTCTCATTGGGATGACTATACATGGAATGCACAGTGCTTATACATTTCTTGATCTCACGGGCGAACCCGGGTCACGAACAGTCCGCGCCGAACCACGGACGCTGGGGCCCAAGCTCTGATGGCACGTGGTGTGAAAGGGGGTTGAAGACAATCGCTACGGCTCTTAGGCCGTACCGCTAGCAACACCTGAAAAGGGAGGAGAAACAATGCGTGCCATCCTGAGCCAGACAACCAGCAAGCGAAGAGTGATTCTCACAAGCTTGTTCACCGCAGCGATCGCCGGACTTGGGAGTTCATCTGCCCCAGCACAACCGTTGAACGAACTGTTTCAGCAACACCACCTCGACACGGGACCAAGGATCGCCAATCGGCAAACCGTTTTGACCGGGTTCTTGCGCCAAAGCCAAGTCGCGGATGTCGTGGTCCTGCACGTCGACGAGAACAACGAACGCACCCTGCAGTTGTATGGGTTCGGGAACGAGACCTGGATGCCTGATCTACTCTCCACGATCCGCGAGAATGCCCAGTTCGTCGACGTGGTGAGGATCGCAGGCACCGATCGATTGGTCACCTACTCGGATGAGCGGCTTCTCTGGTTCGATCCTGCTACCTCGAGCGAGCGCGAACTACCGAGCGTGCCCAACCTGACGTCTGACTTCTTGCCGCCGCGCGGCAACGAGATTCCGCACCTAGACATCAGCCACGACCTCAACAAGGACGGTCTCGATGACCTAGTGGTACCGGACGGCGGCGGTTTCTGGATACTCGTCCAGCAAAGCGAAGGCGCGTTTGCTGCACCGGTGAAGATTGGCGGTTTCGCCGAGATGGATCGGATCCTCGGCGCGGATGGCACGCGCTACGACGCTTGGAGTCAAGCGCGGGTCCATGATGTCGATGTCAACGGTGACGGCAGAGGCGATCTGGTCTACTGGCAGCAGGATCACTTCCGGGTCCATCTGCAGACCGAAGAGGGTCTGTTTGCGCGCGATGCAGGGACGTTTGCCATTGACGTAGCCTTCGATTCGGACCAGCTCTCAACGCTCGCAAGCGGCGCGATGGTCGGCCGCGTGCTCCATTCGTTCACCGATCTCAACGCCGATGGAATCGCTGATCTAGTCGTCCTCAGTTTGGAGGGCAATCAACAGACACGCAAGCGGTCCTCCGCCGAAATACACTTCGGCAAGGCATCATCTGGTGGCGGCCTAGCGTTCGAGTCGACGCCTGACTCGGTGGTTGATTCGGGGCGCGTCCAAGTTGGGCTGTCGCTGCTGGATGTCGATGGCGACGGTGAGCTAGAGCTGATGATCGAGACCATCGACCGCAAGTTCTTCGGGAACAATCTCTTCATGAGGTTTCGAGGCGGTATGGGCGGCGAGGTCTACGTGCACATCGACTTCCACCAGCTGCAGGATGCTCGATACCGAGGAGGTGCGAATACCACGCGGCGCACCGAACTCCAGTATCCCGGAGCTCACCGCGGACCCGGATGGGTGCCGCTCGACTTAGTACTTCGAGGCGGCCAGCACCAAACCCGTCTGATGCAAGAAAAGTACAGCAGATCGTTCAACGCGATTACATTGATCGGTGACGTTACTGGTGACGGGCGGGCAGACCTCGTGCGAGGGCATGACCGCAGATCGATGCCGTGCCTGAGACCACACAAGTTTGATCGGCTGAGGGTCTATCCCGGGATTGACGGTGTCGAACTATTCACAGACGTGCCACTTGACACCCTGGTACCAATGCCTGACGACGGCGAATACGTCTGGTTCGCGGATCTCAACTCGGACAACAAGAGCGACATCGTAATCCACCATCCCACCTGTTGTCGCGGCGACTACTACCGAGATCCAACGAACGAAGGGCCGCGGCTGACCCTGCTCATCGCCGAGTAGCCAGCCGAACCCTGGTGTTCATGAACTGGCCTCGCGTGGTCCAACAACTCAACACTGCAGCAACCTGCCGAGAATCAGGCATGAGCACACCGCGCAACTAGTTCGCCCCCCTGCCTGAGCGCTGAGCCCCACAGTACTAAGTGGCTCGGAAGTACCTCAGCACAGGCACGTCTATCGAAACAGCTCGTGGCCACTTGAACCATCCGCGCTCCGTCAATGCCTTCGGCAACTGACTCCGACCGACGCAGCCTCTTATCATCGGCGGTCACGAGTTCACTTGATGTTCCGGATCGTCTCAATGCTTAGTTGGTGCAGTGTTCGCTGCGCCTCGCACGGACAAGGCTCGGTATCCAGAGACCACTCGATATTGAAACTGCCCCGACCCTTCGCTCCGACCGTGCGGGTGACGGTATTGGGCTGCGAGCCACTACTGGTCGCCACCTGATCGTCGCCACCATCGAGCGTGATGACGCTGGGAGTGGTGTTTCGCAGCCGGAGCGCAAGCGGTTCATCCGTACCCGTAATCTCGAGCCGCATGATCGTGGAGCCGCCGCTGAACAGCTCTTCTTGATCTAGTGAGCCCGACAGTTCTAGCGCGATGATCCTCCACAAATCCTCCTTAGAGAACCCTGCGGTTGGGTTGCCCGTGACCTGATGCGCACCTGAAAGGGCGCCGCTCGGGAGCTCGAACGACACAGCGCTGCTGGTTGCGGATGTCACCCGTACCGGTTCGCCGTCAAGCATCAACCCACTCCAATGGCTCGGGTTTGGGAAGAAACCGCAAACGCAGGCCTGACGACCTGCAAAAGCCATCTCGGTACCGTAGAGAATTACCGGAACGTCCCCTTCGCTTAAGACCGGAACCGGCCTCACCTCGGCTTCGCCGTCAACCAGGATCTGACCAAAGCGATTGCGATAGGTGACTCGGACCATCACCGGCTCCGGTGGATTGGCCGAGAAGGACTTGTTCTCACCCTCCTTCTCTCCCGACTTGCCCTTGTTGGTATTCACCGTACTTGCGAGAGAACCCATCACGCCGAAGTTAGGCGGCACGTAGAGCACCAGCTGGTGTTCGTTCGCGATCGCAGCGGACACCACATCCAAATCCTCTTGATCGAGAACAGTTCCGGTCAGAGACCCGCTCTCGGAACTCCGAGGCGGCGCCCCTTTGCGTGGCCCCCCCGCCCGAGTACCAGTGACCACGATCACTTCGCTGAATTCCGCCTCCGACCCCGAGCCCAGATCTTCCTCCATTTCCTTTCCTTCCATACTCTCTTCTTCCTCCTCGGCAACCGCTCCCGCAGCCGGCGAATGGGCCGCTCGATCCAGCTCTGGATCGAGAACCACGCCGTTAATGCCACCGCTGAAAGACCAGCGGCCGCCGCTCGGAGCGGCCGCTGGCTGGGTCACTGCAGCCAACACCAACTCTCCTGGAGTGACCTCGTTCGGGAAGTCCAGCACCGACAACACGTCGGTGATGGTTTCGATCGGTGACAGATTTCGCGACTGAATGCGTTTGCGTTGGAAGAGCACCTCCCCGCTGCCGCCGATCGTGACGGAGTACTTGCCGGGTTTCGGTGCAGCGGACAGTTTGAAGATCACCGCTCGAGCACCCATTGCATCTTGTCGCCGCGCGCACATCTGGCCCGGTGTCGACGTATCTAGCACCCACCCTGCATCACCAGGGGCCACAATCCCAATGCCAAAAGGCGTAACCTTTTTCGGCAGGCTCACGCACACCACATCAATGCCGTCACCGCCTAGTGGATCGACGATCAGACTGGGAGTTAGCTTCTCCAGGATGACGTCGACGTCAGACACCGGTGTCCCCCCAGCAGCTACGGCTGGCAGAGACAGCATAAGAATCAAGCCGGCACTCAAGCGCTTGAATATCCACACAGCGTTCACCCTCTTTCGGTTCGGCCTAAGGAGTTGCGGCCTCCACAACGTAGCACACCCATCCAACACTCCCGTGACTCGGCAGTTCGCCAGAGTTACTACGCAGCCATGGCGAAGATCGAGCGACTCCTAAGGCCCCGAGATGATCCGTGCCACCTAACCGTCTGTATGTCACCCAACGTCCCCATTCGCGGTGCCTGAGGGAGGCTGACGGTTCGGATGGATTGGCAACACTTCAATCAAGAGACGGCTTCAACTAACCGGCTTGTAAACCTGCCAGGGTAACTGTTGCGGGACACAGCACAGGTGTGGCCAGTCATATCCACGAGGCGATGACCCGATGGCACCTTCATGCTGACCGACCGATTGCCAGAGACATCACACACCCGAGCGAAACCGAGAAGGAGCCTCGCTGCCTACTTCGATGAGCGACTCATCTTCGAACTCCTCGAAGGTGTCAACAACACAATTCGCGTCGCTGCCCCGAGGCCAACGGGTTTCGTTCAGCTGACGCGCTCATGGCGATTGCCTACCTCATCGCTAGTGGCGTTAAGAGAAAGCCTAGCGCGGAAGATCACAAGGTCTTCGTTGCGACACGACCCGCACTGCTCCCAAGTGAAACGCCCCAGAGAGGCGGTGCGATACTGTCGCCAGCAAATCTTTCACGTCGCAACGTAGCGATGCTGTTCGTTGAACAAAACCTCACCTAGACCGGAGTCTTCAACAATGAATACACCTCTTCGCTTCTTTGGGCTTGCGGCACTTTTGCTGGCGAGTCCTGCTCTAGCAGCAGCACCCAACTCCGCCCCTAACCTCTTCCCCGACACCATTACCTACCGCGGCTTTGCGGTGTCTGACAATGAAACGCCGCGCAACGGCAAAGCGGCAATTCGCATCACCGTGCTCGACAGCAAGGCCAAACAGACCTTGGCGTCCGAACGGTATGACGTTGTAATCGAAGACGGCCGGTTTACGGTGGAGGTCGGCAGTAAGACCCGTCTTCCTGGAAAAACTCCAGGCCTGCGTACCGTTTTCGCACGCAACCCGCAGGTCTTGCTCGAGGTGTCGATCGACGATGTTCGCCAGTATCCACATGTCTTGGTGCAACCACGCGGCCATTCCCCGGCCAGCATCGCCGCCTTGAGCGCCGCACTCGGCGCCCGCCAGGGGAAACAGACCAAGGCGTACTATGCAGCCGGTAGCGGTACCGGAGTGCAGGCGGTCCAGCTCAGGTCGAAGCCCGGCCTCGACGAAGAGTCCACTGAAAGCTTCCGTCGGAACCCGCTTGAGATCACCATGACCGATCTCGGGGTCAGCCGAGCTTTGCGTGAGTTCCCCTCACTTGAGAGCACCGACATCCGTGACGTCATCGACAACGCAGACGAAGCGAACCCGCCACGACACGGCGATCTAGAGGACGAGAACGGCAACCGCTTCGGTACCACGACCCAGAAGATCGATGATCCCTTGGTGGCGCTTCAACGCGCTCAAGTGCGTGGCTCCACTGCCCCAGCTCTCAGCGTGGAGTTCGAGGGCATCGGCAACGTGAGTGGAGTTCTGCCTCCCGACACCGAAGGAGCCGTAGGACCGGACCACTACCTACAGGTCGTCAATTCTGCGTTCAGCATCTACAACAAGGCCGGCACCCTCCTCCAGGGACCGCTGAACACCAACACGCTGTGGGCTGGTTTCGGGGGTCTTTGTCAAAGCGACAACAACGGAGATGCCATATTTCTCTATGACCAGCACGCCGACAAGTGGGTTTTGACACAGTTCACATCAGGCAACGTGGTTTGCTTCGCGGTCTCAACTACCACTGATCCTCAGGGTACTTACCGCCTGTTTCAGGTTAATACGCAGCGCTTCCCGGACTACTACAAGGTCGGCATGTGGCCCGCGGCCGACAACAACGCCTACTTTCTGACCACCAACTCTGGGTTTCAGGGCGGCTACGACGTCTACGCGATCGATCGCCAGAGCATGATCAGCGCGGCCGATCCCGCGCGGCCGGCGCAGGTGTTTCAGAACTTTCCCAACTTGTTCATGCCCGCAGACGTTGACGGCCGCAACTACCCGGAGAGTAGTGATCCCGGGCTGCTCTACACATTCCTCGACGGAGGCGAGCCTTACTTCGGTTCTCCACCAGCAGACAGTTTGGAATTGTACGAGTTCGATGTCGACTGGGACCTTCCCGCTAGTAGCACCTTCTCGCTCAGCACTAGTTTCTCGGCCCCCGGCGAACTAACCCCCTTCAATTGGACCGTCTGCGGGTTCTTCCAATCGAACTGTCTACCGCAGCCGAGCACCGCGCAGGGGATCGACAGCGCGTCGTGGTGGCCTATGCAACGGTTTGTCTACCGCAAGTTCGCGGACCATGAGGCGCTCGTGGGAGCCTGGACTGTTGACGTGCTAGCCGTGGGCGACCAAGCGGCACCGCGTTGGTTCGAACTGCGGCGCGACAGCAGTCGCGGAGGATGGAGCATTCATCAGCAGGGCACCTACGCACCAGATACTGAACACCGCTTCATGCCGTCGATCGCAATGGATGGCAGCGGCAACATCGCCATGGGCTACTCGCTCACCTCAGGTTCAACCTTCCCATCCATCCACTACGCTGTGCATGAAAAAGATGCCCCCCTGGGCACAATGTCTGCCGAGGCAGTTCTGGAGGCTGGCGAGGGCTCTCAAACCCACTCGGCAGCTCGCTGGGGTGATTATTCCTCGATGGAACTCGATCCAGCCGACGACTGTACGTTCTGGTTCACCACAGAATACTTGCAAGCCACCGGCTCCGCCCCTTGGACGACACGCGTTGGCGCCTTTAAGGTGCCAGGGTGCGTTGCCATTGAAACCGACCCGAGTGCCTTCGAGGTCTGTTCAACGGTTGGCAACGTCGCATCCACAATTACGCTGATGGGATACCCAACCGGCGGCACCGACCTCAGCGTCACTGGTTGCCCCGCAGGAGCCTCGTGTGTCTTGGATGACACTTCCTTGAACACTGGGTCCGACGTCGACACGTCGTTGAGCATCACAAGCCTCGGCAGTGTCTCAACTGGCGAGTACAGCATCGAAGTGACTGCGACCGACTCCACCGACACAAGTACCACGGCGAGCACCTTCATACCGCTAACGCTGTTTGACGCAATTCCCTCGGTTCCACTTCTGACCAGTCCTTCGAACGGCAGCGATCCCGAACCTTTCGAGGCCACCTCCTTCTCGTGGACCGGCACCGGTGCCGCCTCCTACACAATCGAGATTGCTACCGACGCTGGCTTCTCCATGATCGTCGATTCAGCGACCGTGGCGGGCGAAGCGTACCTAACCAATCTCGAGAGTCTTACCACCTACTACTGGCGGGTCAAGGCAAACAACACTTGCGGAGAGAGCGCCCCTTCGGCCACATTCTCGTTCACCACAGATCTGGCACCGGGTGAATGTCCAATCGGATTCAGCACGGAGATCCACAGCGCCGACGACCTCGAAGGAAGCAACGCTGCCTGGACTAGTTCTGGAACGCAGAACACCTGGCAGGAGTCCTCGGCTCGCACCCACAGTGGCAGCACGGCTTTCTGGGCGGAGGACGTTGAAACTGAGAGTGACCAGTACCTAGTATCACCAAGCATGTCCGTTCCTACCTCTGGAACTCAGCCTGCCCTGAGCTTCTGGAACTACCAGGAGATCGAGTCCAGTGGCACTGCTGGTTGCTGGGACGGTGCGGTCTTAGACGTGTCCAACAATGGAGGCAGCACCTGGACTCGTCTCGATGCAGAACTCTTGAGCGACCCCTATGATGGTCCGGTCGAGATCAACCCCGCCAGCCCAATTTCCGGAGAGAATGCTTGGTGCGGCGAGCCCCAGGATTGGCTTGAGTCGATTGTCGACCTTTCGGCATACGCCGGTGACACAGTGCAGTTCCGCTTCCGCCTCGCGACAGATGCGTTTGAGGGCCGCGAAGGCTGGTATATCGACGACCTCGCTATCCAAACGTGTGTGGGGCCTGAGATCTTCTCGGACGGATTCGAGTCCGGGGACACAACACAATGGTCGAACGGGACGCCCTAGTTACCGGTACCTAGTTCAGGTGCTTGGGGCGGCCTGCGGCCGCCCCTCTTGTTGTGGGGAGGCCCGCAACGGACCATGTGGCACGGCAAGCTCTGGCATTCCGAAACGGATCGCGAGATTTAAAGAACCGGCGGGGACTCATGACTAGCAAAGTCCACCGCCGGCAGGTCTGGAGATAGTGCTCCGAGTTTTTGAGTAGTCCACGCGGAGGGCATACCTGTCTGGACTCCAAGGAGCGTTTGGTTGTTGGGGCCGCGACCGGATTGCCGTCGTTTCGTTTGCGTTGGCTGCGTTGGCTGCTTCAAGGCGCGATCCATCTGCTCGCATTACGACCGTTGGAATCGTTACTGCTCGAGGTCTCTTAGAGCCTGCTCGGTCAGGTGTCCATCGAGGTGTGACGGCGCGGTTTCTGACCGGTTCCGAACATGACCTAGAGCCCTAAGAAGTCGCGCCATCCAAGGGGCCTACACGCTAAAGCGCTGGTAGCGTAGCCACTGTGAATGACAATCATCCCCGGCCAGCCACTCCGTCCCACCGATGCCGAACACGGCACCTCGGGCTGGCCCTCGTCAGCCTCCTAGTTTGGGCTCAACCGGTCACCGCTGCAGCGCCCCATCGTCAGCTCACCCAGTTTGAACCTTACCTAGACAAGACATGGGTCGCCATCGTCAACCCGGAAAAGGGCACCCGCGACGTCGCTCGTTGGGAACGGATCCTCGGCGGTCAAGCGATCCGCATGACCCACTCGGTGGCCGACGGAGCGTACGGCGGAGAGACGATCGTAATGTGGGACCGCGCTGCCGAAGAGCTCGTGTACACGTACTTCACCACCGCTGGATTCTTCACCCGAGGCTCCATGAGTTTCCAGGAGGACGGCAGCCTGACGAGCGCAGAAGCCGTACACGGGCATGAGGATGGCATCACCAAGGTGGAGTCCATTCAGTCACTACTCCCAGACGGGCAAATGCAGGTGCGAACGCGGATGTTGCGCAACGGTGTTTGGGAGGATCGAGCGGAAGTCCTCTATCGGGTTGACCCCACCGCAAAGATCATCCTGCCTTAGGCCGCTAGACAGCATTGCGACGGGACGCGCACGGGGCTGGCGCAGCGATGCTCAATGGATCCCTTTCTTGGTTGCAAAGAGTTCTGTGAGACACGAGCGGGACCGAGGACTGAGACGCTTGGAGTTCTGCCGTTCGCAGCGCAGCCTGAGGCCACCTCTATCTTGCACGAGTCGCTGTGCGCCCACGGCCACAGCAAGGCGATCGGCCGCTACATAGGCGCCTCCGATCGCGACAGCTGCGCCGAATACTCGA
This sequence comes from Acidobacteriota bacterium, assembly GCA_029263415.1. Lineage (GTDB taxonomy): Bacteria > Acidobacteriota > Thermoanaerobaculia > Multivoradales > Multivoraceae > JAJCXN01. The sequence goes on along the minus strand of JAJCXN010000012.1, from coordinate 145,101 downwards.
CCTCTCCGCAACTGCAACTCCGGGGGGGTGTCCCTCAGCGATTCATCCGAGAAGCTGCTCCCCCTGCAGAATAGGATCAGAGTCCCACTGGACACACGGAGACTCCCGCTCATGCTCAAGACATCCCTTGCTTTGTTCTCGCTCTTCTTAGCCGCCTCTGCGACCGCAGCCGAAACCGCGGCCGCCGCTTACGACCAGCCCTACCAAGAGAAGGCTCTTGAGATCTACCGATATTCGATCTCACTCAGAACGGCCGCGGGCCACGGCAACGTGCCCGAACTCGCTGAGTACCTGGCGCGTCAATTCCGAGACGCCGGCTTCGCGGCGGATGACGTACACGTGCTGCCGTTCACCGTGGCCGTGGGTGGCGCTGAGGGTGAGGGCGATGCTGAGGAGACTTCGAGCCTTGTGGTGCGATACCGCGGCGACGGTTCCTCGGGCAAGAAACCGATTCTGCTCCTGGCACACATGGATGTCGTGGATGCTCTGCCAGAAGATTGGGAGCGCGATCCCTTCACCTTGATCGAAGAAGACGGTTACTTCTTCGGGCGAGGCACCCTCGACAACAAGTTCGGCACCACCATGCTCACCGCGACGTTCCTGAGGCTGAAGGCCGAGGCTTTCGTGCCGACCCGCGACCTGATCATCGCGTTCACTGGCGATGAAGAAACCGGCATGATCACAACGCGCGGATTGGTCACCACGCACCGCGAGCTGACGGACGCAGAGTTCGTGCTGAACGCCGACGCTGGAGGAGGCGAGTTGGACAAGGGCGGGGCCGCGGTCTCCTACCTTCTCCAAGCAGCCGAGAAGACCTACGCTACGTTTGAGCTGACCATACGCAACCCCGGTGGCCACAGCTCAACACCGCGCAGTGACAACGCCATCTATGAGCTTGCAGATGTCCTGCGCCGGTTGAGCGAGTATCGCTTTCCCGTGCGGTCCAATGGCATCACTACGAAGTTCTTTGCGGAGTCCGCCAAGGTCACCAAGGGGCCTGTTGGCGATGCCATGCGACGTTTTGCTGAAGACCCGAATGACACAAAGGCGGCTGACGTTCTCTACGACCAGCCCGGTCTGGTGGGAGTTACGCGCACGACCTGTGTGGCGACGATGCTGCGTGCGGGACACGCAGAAAACGCCCTGCCTCAGCGCGCGACGGCCACGGTCAACTGCCGCATCTTCCCCGGTATTGAAGTCGCCGAGATCGAGGAGCGATTGATGCAGGTAGCTAACAACGATGCCCTCCAGATAGAAGTGCTCGCCGAGCCTCTAGCCAGTCCGGCTTCGGAGCTGAGATCGGACCTTGGAGAAGCGCTTTCGCAAGCGGTGCACGCCGCTCACCCCGACGTTCCGATCATTCCGTACATGGCTCCCTACGCCACCGATGGCAAAGAGACCCGACGAGCTGGCCTCCCGACTTATGGAGTGATGGGCCTGTTCATGGAGCCCAGCGAGATCTTCGCGCATGGTCTGAATGAACGGGTTCCGGTAGCGAGCTTCTTTGCTGGCCTTGAGCACTGGCACCGGTTGCTGACGGCGCTGGCGGGGCATTAGTCAGCTGCGGGGTTGCACCCTGACGACTCCAATCAGCTGCCAGTTGCTCGACGGCCAATCCACGGACGTGGGCCCAGGGAGTTTGGCAAAAAGGATCCTCAATTGGTCCTCAATGCCCTAGCTGTGCCCAACCTTCAGTCGTCAGCGATCTTCGGGCTTCCTCGCGGGTCACGGGCGGGACTCACAGCATTTCCCCCTTCGCCCTTTAACGCCCTCTACTGCCAAACCAAGCTGCCTATGAACCAACAGTGGCTGGGTTTCAGGAGTGCATCTGCGCACGCTGAGCGTGGATGATCGCAACGAGGCCCAAGCCGGAACCCGCCTGTGGACCCAACCCTAAATAGCAAGGGTCAACCACAGGCGGGGAGTCTACGTCCGTCTATCGTCGTGTGAGCTCCGCTCGACAAGTCGGCACCACTTCGTACTCCGTCGGATCCCCCGACACCATGGAGACGGTGTAGATGCCCGAGGCCCCGAGATTGCGGGAGGACAGGTTGTAGTGCCAGTGCTCTGCAAAGGAGAACTCCCCAGCTGGGCTTCCCTGGCCCGACGGTGAAGCGAGAGAACTCACATCGATCGTTGGGCCTCCTGGGTTCTCAGTGAACAGGATCTTGACGCGGGGCGGGGCTATCACGTCCTCGAATGCCACTTCTTCTCCGAACTCGTTTAGCAGGGTCGCCTTCAAGGGCACCGACCGGTTACCTCGGAGGCGGAGCTGCCCGCTTGCGAGTGGCGGCTGAAAGCCGACACAGGCGAACTCCGCTGAAGAACTCGAGACACAGCCTGGCGTCATGGCCGTGTGGGTTGCAACTTTCGGATCGCCGCCACCAATGAAATGTAGGCGTTCCTCCAGAGCAACAACCGCGAACCCGCCAGAGTTCGGAACTTGGCTTGCACAGATCAGTTCCCATTCAGCAGCCGCCTGGTTGTACCAGTAGACCTCGGTGTTGGGCGACGAATACACGGCGTAGATCTCGCCGTTGTCCAGAACTCCCGACCAGTTCATCCAGTTCGCGGCCGGCATGCTTGGGCCCTGAGACCAGCTGTCTGTTGCTGGGTCATAGATGTCAATCGACGGCAAAAAGGTAATAGTGGATCCGTTCCGATCGAAGCCGCCAGCGACCCAAATCTGATCGTCGATCACAAACGAGGCAGCCTGTATTCTTGCTGTTGGCATCGGCGTAAGAGGAGCAAACGTGCCTGCCACTGGATCAAAGCGATAGGCACTAGAATAGGCCGGTCCGTTGTAGGCGTTGCCTCCGAACACAAACACTTGGTCGTGAAAAACTGTACTGCTTGCGCCCCCCAGTGGCACTGGATAGGTCGCTACATTCAGGGTCCAGACATCGTTGGCTAGGTCGTACTTGTCTACAGTCTGCGTATGAAACGAATTGTAGATGTTCGCGCCACCGAACAGGAACAGCTCACCGTTCACGACAGCATTCTGATTAACATTGCGCCGACCTTCGCCCCGCGGATGCGGGGAGTTCACAGTCCACGAGTCAGTGGATGGATCGTAAGCTTCGTTGATTCTCCCTGAGCCTGGGTTACCTTCGTGATCGCCGATCACAACAATCCGGCCATCCACAACCCCTACTCCAGCACCAATAGCGATCCGAGCCGTCGGCATATCGGCTAGAGCCTCGACCGAGCAACCTGGGCAGCTTTGAGCCTGCGAGGGGCGGCTCCAGGCCGCCATCAAAACCACGACCGTGAATACCACCACCCATTGAGTTCTTGTACCGCGCATATGCACTCCTTTGCATTTCCTTCGAAGGACCCCAGGCTCGGGATGAGCTTGTTCAGTCCAACGACGGGCGGCACCATGCACGAGAAGACAGGCCGAAAGCCATGACAATGCAGAACATAACTATGCACATAGACAACATCGCGTGAGTTCTCTACGCGGCCGCGTCGTCAAACGCTTGCTTCAGGCACGGCAGTTGACCCGCTCAGTGGCAGCGGATGAGGCAACACCGCCTCCCTTTGATGCCCCGAACCAATTGGGTGAGCGATTGCTCAAGATCCGGAAGGACGCTGGCAGCGGCGTTTCGCAGGAGCGGTTTGCCAAACTGATGGACGACCATCTGGCAGGAGAACCTGCGCTCGATCAACCCATGATCAGCCGCTATGAACGCGGAGAGCGAGAGCCCAAGCCGGAGTACCTTGAGGCGTACGCAAAAGTGGCCGGCATCGAGCTGAGCGAGTTGACCAAGCTACGGAGCTCAGCAGATTGCCTCCACGTTGCGTCGCGACCTCTTCGCTTTCCACTCGTGCCTTCCATCGCCCTGTTGTTGCTCGCGGCGCTGCTCGTGATCTGGTTTCTCACGCAGCAACAGGCCGGCGCCCACCAACTGGAGGCGATCTACGAAGTCGGGTCTACAAAGCCGTTGAGGTTGGTGCGAGGAGACCACGTTCTGTGGCAGTACGAAGCAGACCGCCCTTCCATCATGCACGTTCCGCCTCTGATGACAGATCTCGATGGCGATGGATCCAAAGAGATCGTTGCCAGCTTCGACCCGCTAACTCCTGAAGACGCGCCCGGACGAATTGTCGCACTGTCCTCTACTAAGGACTTGCGGTGGGCTGAATCGTTCGGAGGAGTTGCCGCAATGGGCACTCGCGTCTTCGGCAACCACTACTTCACTCATTGGCTGAAGCGGTTCAAGACCGAGAGCAGTGACTTCATCGTCGCAGTTCTGGCACATCAACCACACTTCCCTTCGCTGGTCCTGATCATTGACCCAACCAGTGGGCAGCTCATCGGTGACTACCTTCATCCCGGGCGGATCGAAGCTCTCTACTTGACTGACCTGAATCTCAACGGAAGGGACGAACTGCTTCTTGGTGGCATCAACAATCCTGGGCAGGGACCTGGCAGACCGTCGCTAGCGATCTTCGAACTACCCTTTGTCCAGGCCACGGAACCAGACGCAATCTTTGGAAGACTGCAGCTCCGTGAAACGCAGTATTTCCTATTCCCCCGTAATGATCTCTTCGACCTAAGCATGTCGGTGCCCGCGGTCAAGGGTATTAGAAGGGGTGGTGTCGGCCAGTATTCCTTCGACATCAATGATCCCGAAGGCCGGGCTATTAGTTGGACACTTGATCGCTGGCTTAGGCCCCTCGGGGTATACCCAAGCGACACCTTCAGTATGGCTCACAACGAGAAACTTGATCACCTGCTCGGGCAGGAAGAAATCGATTCGTGGCTTCCGATTGACCGATTCGAACGCGCACCCAACGCGAATTGGAACCTTGGTGGTCAAGACCGTTGAACTAGCGCCGGCGTTCTTGTTGTTGGCGCTGCAAGCCGTTTGACGGAGGTTCGAGAACTTGAAACTGGTCGCTAGATGGCCAGGGCACAAAGTTGCCGGGCCACTGCTCTCAGAGACACACCATCATTGATTCCAGCCTTCTTGTTTAGGGCTACCCACTCTTAACAGTCGCTTCGAACTGACTCACATGCTCGCGATGGACATAGACCACGGTGAGATGAAAGAAGGGCGCCTCCGCATCCGCTAGGCGAGGTTCGGCCGGGGCAAAGCTCAGGTCGGCGCGCGGGCGGACGACGAACACAGGGCGGCAGTGAACAGGAGCTCTTCATCTTGGTACTCGATCTTGTCCAGGTGTATGCCGAGTCTAAGAATCGGGTGGAGCGTTGGCTCACTGTCGGTCTCGAGCAAGCGATTGAAGAGCTACCGAGAACCCCACCAATGTGGGTTGACTAGGGCCGGTTAGTGGTAGTGGTGAGTTGGGCGCGTCGGTGTTCACCCCACAGTCTCAAAGGTTGATCTCCACCTCTTCGCAATTCGCCCGTGACCCTGCAGTCATCACACGAGGACTCAAGATCATCATCGCGAGATCTAAAGTAAAGTGCAAAGTGATCGGCAGCAGGAGGGACTGGGTTGCAAGAAAGATCCCACCAATACCAATGGACAAGAACGCAGCTTTCGTCACACGAGCCCATCCCTGGTAGTGATGAAGCAGCGCGAAGACGGCACTACTGAACACCAGGAATCCTGCCACGGCCGCTACCGACGGCCCCAGCAACGCCTTGCCATATCCGAGCAGAAAGCCGCGGTAGATCACTTCTTCGCACAAGGCCGCTGAAACGATCATCGGCAGGCTGCCTAGAACCTCTACTCGTGTAGCTGGCATGGTCGGTGTATCGCGGCGCCAGCGTTCACCAGCCTGCTTCAAGCGCTCCGCAGTTCCGATCTGCCACCAGGTGTCGACGACCATCCAAACGGCAACAGCAGCGGCGAGTGCATACCCAAGCCCGCTCCACTCGGAAGCCTGGAAACCAAGATCTGAGAAAGGACGATCGCACCACCACCAAAGACCCCAGATGGGCAGAGTGAGGATGCAAAGGACGATGCCGTTGCTGAGGTGCGCGACCGCCTTGTCTCTCGAAGACAGCTCTGGGAGAGGGCGCGTTGGAGATCTTCGGTTGAGCAAGACGAGCGCGGGGAGGCCAACCAGGTAAAGGGCAGCCAGCACATGGTCCAGCCAAGCGGGTTCACTCATTGCGAGAACTCCTCTCAACTGGCGCCGGTACCAAAGCGAGTGTGAGGCTGAAAAACTCTCCGGAGAGTTGATCACCCTTGCTCCGTTCGCTGACCACCAGCTCCTCGATCGCGTCGAGGTGCGCGTTCACCTGCGCCAGCGCCTGCTTGGAGAGACGTGCTCGCATCCTCGCGCCAAACAGGTTTCTTGCCGATCCGCTTCGCTTCAGTGGCGTGTCGGCTAGCGCTGTGCAGAACTCCTTCAGAGTCAACTTCAGCGACGACTCCAGTGCACTCACTGCAGCCCGCCGGGATTCCTGATCCGTGATCTTGGGCAGCGCAAACCTCTCTGCCACAACTTGATAGCGACGCCCTCCGTCGCCGCTACCCGATTCGTCGCATTTCACCAGACCCGCCGCCTCCAATAACTTCAGGTGGTAGTAGAGGCCATCCACCGAACGCCCCATGCGTTCCGCGAGCTCGGCGACGCTGGCGGTATCGACGACCACAAGGTGCCCGAGCAACTCCTGACGCGCCGGTGACCTTAGGGCGGCGAGTTGTTGCCGCGACTTGAGAGTGAGTTTCTGCTTCCGTGCCATGGTCGCAGGTTAGCTGAACTTGAAATTTTTCTCAATTTTTCAAGCCCAAACCTATAGCACCTTCCTCCGCGCGAGGCTACAAGGGCGCGCCCTCTTCCCGGCCCTAACCAGTCGATCATCCGAAGGTGGTCTCAACTGTCGCAACGTTGATCAGGCTCAATACGGTACATGTAGCAACCGTAGGTGCGATTTCTGGCATGGATGTACGACACTCGCGAGAAGCCAAGCAACCGCTCAACCAGAGCTTCTAGATCATCGCCGTCAGAGAGTTCTGCTGCCACGATAGCGTCGGCCGAATCGTACCCACGCAGCACGATGTCCCTTGGGAACTCTGGTGGAAGCGAGCTCGTGTCTTGATAGTGCAGGCAATCGCGTTGATGTATGAAAAGGGGACCCCGCTCGCTATATGGGGTTAGTCCTTGGAACGGCGAATGGGAAAACAGTAGGTAGGGCTCGTTAGGTTCTGTGAGCTCAAGGCACACTCGACATTGATGTGGATCGTTGTCTTGGCGAACCTCGACGGGATCTCCAAATGTGTCTCGACCGGTCCTACGGACTCGGTTGGTCACGAGTGGGTCAAGAGCGAAGATGCGGAAACGCCGGGAAACGGTAGCTGGATGGGTGTCGTTCATGCTTGCCAATCTACGCTCGGCGTACTCTGTCTGCTCGCCGCTTTCGGACACCAATCGAGAAGGATCCGAATCATCTCCCGGCAGGGGCTACGGCTAGACTACTAACCACTGGCCAGTGCCCCAACCCAAGCGGCACTTATTGCCAATCACAATCCAGTACCAACACTCTGTAACAACGAAAAGCGAGTATGCCCTTCACCATGATCCCGAGTAAGTACCGAACACTGATGCTCACGGTCGCCCTTCTCTTGGTTACGGTGGTCATCGCGGTCGCCCAATCAAGACCCTCGTCTCAACGCAACCAACAGGGAACCCAAGAGCGGTTCAAGTTCATGTCGGATCGCACCGACCGCGAGATCGCAGCCAACCCGTTCGTTGGCGTGACGATGGACGGGAGCATCGAGCCTGATCTATTCAGCATCCGTTCGACCGGTGTTAGCACCGAGCCTGTTCGGCGGGCAGCAAACGCCTTCTTGGAGGCGCTCTCCCCCGAGCAGCGAGAGAAGACCGTCTACGACGTCGATGACGATGAATGGCGTAAGTGGATGAACCAGCATTTCTATTTGCGACAGGGTGTGAGCTTCCTCGAGATGACGGAAGAACAGCGAACGGCGGCGTTCTCGTTGCTGGGTTCGGGCTTGTCGGCGAAAGGGCTGAGCTTGAGCCGCGACATCATGCGCCTCAACCACACCTTAGGAGAGCTTGCTGGCGACAACTTCGAAGAGTACGGAGAATGGCTCTACCACGTCACAGTGATGGGTGCTCCATCGGCCACTGAACCTTGGGGTTGGCAGCTGGATGGGCATCACCTGATCATCAACTACTTTGTCCTCGGCGACCAAGTGGTGATGTCCCCGGTATTCGTTGGTTCAGAACCAGTGACGGCGGAGTCAGGAAAATTCGCCGGGACCACGATTCTTGATGCCGAGCAGTCGGCGGGCCTTGCCTTTGTGCAGGCGCTAACTAGCGACCAGCAGCAGGGTGCCATTCTCGAGGTTGCCAAAGACGGCAACAACAACCTCGGCGAGGCACTCAAAGACAACCTGGTGCTCGACTACGCAGGCCTTGCTGGCTCTAGCCTGCGGCCTGCTCAGCGCAAGCAACTGTTGTCCTTGATCAAGCTCTATGTGGACAATCAGGCTGCGCCGCACGCTGCGGTGCGCATGGCGGAGATCGAGCGCCATCTGGATCGCACCTACTTCGCGTGGATCGGCGCGACCGATGACGATGCGGTCTTCTACTACCGAATCCACAGCCCGGTTGTTCTGATTGAGTTCGACCATCAACGCCCGGCGAACCTCCGGCACCTCATGGCCAACGAGCCGAGCCGCCAACATATCCACGCCGTGGTACGCACGCCCAATGGCAACGACTACGGCAAAGATCTTCTCCGCCAGCACTACCTCGAGCACCCGCATCCCCACTAGATCGTCGCCGGAGCGAACTCATGGTTCAGCAGCACTCTAGTCGTGAGGCCGTGATGCGGCCGAAGGCTGCGCTGATGTTCGCGGCGGCGAGAGAAACGGTTTGAGCGGGACCCGGGGAAGCACTCGTCCAGGTTCAATGGTCCACTGGCAACGCCTATCCAAGGCAGCCAGAAAGAAAGCACGAACGAACAGAGGGTTTGGGCTCAACGCGCCCTCAACGACGCACGGCCCCGCGACCAAACCCTCACGGGCTGCCTAGCCGCGCCAGGAACTCCTGCACTCTTCGATACTGATGGTTGGCGATAAACGCCCTGCCGGTGTGGATTGTGCCGGGATACATCAGCGGGGTGAGCCATGCGCCTTCTTCGTTGCCTTCTGTCGAGGACTTGTTCCAAGCAACTGAACCATCCCTTCTCATACGGAAGCCTTCGATGCCCTTGAACTCGAGAGGCGCTGAACCGCTGCGTTCTGCGATCAGTCGCGCACGTTCGTTGTAGTCGACCTCAGGAATGTGCTCGATGCCCAGTACGTGCCCCATCTCGTGCACATAGGCGCTCACGTACCGATCGAAGTTATCTCCAACCAAACCGACTGAAGAAGCGAACACGCCTTGGCCGGTGTCGAGTTCGGCCGTGGTGGTGCCCCCACCGCCGAAGACCTCGTGCGGACCAAGAACGGCAATGATATCGGCGTTGCTCTGGGCCCTGATCCAATCGCCCAGTCCTTCCCAGATCCAGCGCTTCAAGCTGTCGTCCGCCCCAGCGCCCTCGAGCCAACAGGCTGCACCGCAGGTCAGCAACCATGAGGGAATGTCTGGAGGGTCAACAAACCGCGGCACGTTGAGATCGATCTCTTGCACCGGGAACACCTGCCAAGCGTAGGTCCGCGCGGAACTGACCAGATCGCGCACCACCGTCTGGGTGGTCTGTAGCAACTCAGGATCGGTACCGATGTCACCGATCTTCAAGAAGAACGTGTCTACCACCAGCCTCGGCTGTTTGTCCCACACCACAGTAGGGCAAAGGGATGTGTAGATGGTTTTCAGTTCGTCGTCACCGGGTATGGTCCGCACTTGCAGATTGACAGAGCTCGCGGCCGGCATCCCGGCATAGGGCTCAAAGCCAGTCACCTGCGCGGTGTGTTCAGCAGACGCTTGGTTGATGCCTCGCGCCTCCCATAGATCGGGACGCACGAACCGATGGTGCGTGGTTGCCATTTCGCTTTCATCGCTATGGCGCAACACCACCTTGGCATTGAAATCCTTCACCTGGGCGTCTGGATGCACGTCGTCGTACTTCTGCCAGTTGGCATAGACACGGGCGATGGCCGGCTTGCCAACGATGAGCGGCACGTCGCGCGCGGTTTGGTAGCTGTGGCACGCGAGTAGCTTGCCGCCATCTCCCTCCGGGATGAAGTCCACCTTGGTGGTGAACTTCCAGCTTTCCCAGCCCGCCTCAGAGCCTGCTCCACCTTCGGCGTCTTCAAGCACTGAGCCACTTCTAGAGCGGACCCCTTCGTCGCCGGTCTTTACGCGCATTGTGTAGCGCACGCCGCCCCGCAAGGGGACCATGGGCACGAACCAAACCGTTTCGTCGTCTCTGAGCAGCCGCCCCTCGACCTTGGTCAGGCTTCCACCGTTGTTGGGAAAGCCGAGTTCAAAGGTGGAGTCGGTGACCGTGCCGGGATCAATATCCTGACTAAAGCGCACTCGAATTGCGGGCTGACGAAGTGAGAAGTGCTCAACCCCATCTTCCGGGTAGCGCTGCTCAATTTCGAGCGGCTCTCCGGCACAGCCCTCATAGTTCAAGAAGCCGTCGCTGCGAGCCGCCGCCAGGTCGATGCTGAAGTCGCCATTCATCGAGATCGGCCGGCCGCCGGTGGGACCGTCCTCGTCTCCGGTGGTGAGTGTGCCGGCAATCGAGCCGCGTGCGTAGAGCCCTGGTACGAACGTCATCTCGAAGCTGCCACCTCCCCATGCAAACGTCGCTGTTTCGTCGAATCCGAACGGCGATGTCGCCGCCGGCGGCCCGAGGTCGCGAGGGGTGCGCGGCGCACTAGAAATTGGCACGCGTCTCTCAACCTCACTGCCAAGCGTGTCCGAACCACCGGTGAGACTCGACACCAACCCGCCAATCCCCCTGATTCCGGCTGGAAACATGGTGCGCTCTTTGACTGAGTAGTACTCGTTCTTCTCATAGAACTCCCAGACCATCGAGGGGTTGCTGAAGGTGTACTTCACCCCATCCGTCGTGAGGTTCTTCAAGTCCAGTACGAACAGCCCAAAGCCCAGAGCTCTTGGGTCCCACGCCGTGAACATGAACCGGCAAACTCCCGGACGGATCGCTTGCAGGTGGACGCCAGCGAGCGAGCGGATATCGGCGTCAAGCGAAGTGGAGAACCCACCCGACACCGTCGCCTGAAACTGCGTTGCCACAGTTTGCGCGAGGCCACCTTCGTCGGGGGCACTCTGGGTGGTGCCATCGAAAGAGGCATCGGCAACCAGGATCGTCTTGGTCTTTTCCCTTTCGCCCCCGTCTTCGTCTCTTGCTGTTAGCACGACTTCGTACTCGCCGCCGACGAGGTATTGATGGCGCACCTGCCATTCCTCTCCCTCGCTCTGTTCGCCATCGCCAAAATCCCAGTGATAGGTAACGGTGTCCTTGGGAGTGTCCTGAGCCCAGGCCGAGAAGTGCATCACGGCGTTCTCGCTGGGTGAAGGTGTAGCCGCAATGCGGATGAACCTTGGCGGGCGATTTCGCACCTCCACTTGACGACTGCCACCGCCGAACACGGCGCCGTTGGAAGCGGCGGTCACCCGCAGTGTGTACGAACCCTGTTCTTCGTACAGGTGGGACACGGAGACTCGCTCGTTGACCACAACGGGGGCAGATCCGTCGCCAAAATCCCAAGTGAACTTCACCGGCCGCGTCCACTCACTGGGAAGAACGCCTCCTTCAGTCGCCGCAACCGTGGGCGAGTAACCATCGCTGCTGCTGACTACGGGCCGCTCGAACGGTAGCACCACGTAGCGACCCGCGTAGTGTTCGGAGAGACCCGTGGGGCCCGAAATCTCGAGCGCCACACTCTGCTGAGCTTCGCCGCGCCAGGCACCCAAGAAGCCCGCAACGAGCGCCAGAATGGCGAGGGGGCGGCGGACGATTCTTGCGCATCTCATACTTAGCTTCGGTCCCTTTCGGTAGCTCATTCAGTTAAAGGCCCTAGCAGCTGGCAAAGAGGCGCAAGGGGCGATTCGGCCGCTAAGCCCTACTACTTCAGACCAGCGAGGACGGCGCGCGCCAAAGCGACATTCTCGTCCTTGCTAATCGAAGACCCCTCCGGGCCTCGGTCCAGCGAATAGGACACTGTAAAACTGAGGTTCCCGATCAGCACATCGAGCTTGTTGGCGTGAGAAACCAAGACCTGGTCCCCAATCTTGGTCTCGTGGCGGGTGACATCAAAAGCGGCTTGGTCGCCGAGCCCTTCCACCACCTCAAACTGGATCCCGCCACCCATGCTGCTGCCCATGCCGCCAACCACAGTGTCGACCTGGTTCTTGTCGGGCACTTCTTCGCCAGCCTCTGCTTTCTGATCCAGGTTCCTCTTGGCCTGCTCGCCAATCTGCTGCATCGCCTCCTTGACCTCAGCACCGCTCATGTTCTTGTGCGCGTTCGCAAAACGGACACCTGCCTTTTCGGCATCGTCAAACACGCGGACGAAGGCGATGTTTGCTTTGCCACCCTCCCAAGAGTAGATGCACATCGAAGACATTGTCAGTTGTTCGACCTCTCCTACAGAAACGCCAGCGACGCTCGCAACCATTTCCGGAGTCAGGAGCGCACAGGGATCTGAAGACAAGCTCTCGTCGAAGACGACGCTGGACGTGGCGGGTGACTGATGGTCAGCGGTGGCCGATCCAGACGTGGTGCGCTGCTCGCCGCAGGCTAGGAGCAACGCGGTGAGAGTGCTGATGAGGATTAGATCTTTCATGCGGCACAGGTTATCAACGCCAACGGCCGGACTGCAGGCACAGATTCAGTGGCGCCAGGGGCCCTGCTACTCTGTTGCGATGACCCGTAGCCCGCAACGCGCAAAGCGCAACGCACAGGTGCTCGCTGCCTTCATCGTCATCCTTGCGATCTGCGCCCTGGGGCTGAGCTGGGGTTGCGGCCACACCATTCGCAGGGACGTTATGGATGGACGCAGCGCCGACTTCGACTTCCGCTCGTTCGACTGCGAGCCGCCCAATGCGCAGGCCACGGGCGATGCAAACGCCTCCGCCACGCCCGCCGACTCCGACCTACTGGTTCGCTATCTCGGTGTCTCAGGTGTCTACTTCGAGTGGCAAGGCGTGGGCGTTCTCTCTGCGCCCTTCTTCTCTCACCAAAACCTGTTGAGGGTGGCCACCGGCAAAGGCCGGATCGACAACGAAGCCATTGATCGAGGTATGCAAGGAGTTCCAAACGGAAGAGCGGTCGCGATCCTGCTGGGACATGCGCACCACGATCACCTCTTCGATGTCCCGCAGGTCGCCCGTCTACATCCCAAGGCCGTGGTCTACGCGAACCGCACCGGGATCAACCTGCTGGCTGCCGAAGGCGAACTTGCTGCTCGCACTCAAGCCCTCAACGATCAGCTTGGTGCTTGGATCCGACTGCGTGACGCGGAAGGCAACCCGCTGCCAGTTCGACTCATGGCGCTGCCTTCTCCTCACGCCAAGCAGGGCCCGTTGTTTCGATGGGCTCCAGGTTCACAACGAACTCCGGCGACCAAGGAGCTGCGATCTCTTCCTTTGCGCTCCATGAAGGCGGGCACGCCGCTGGCGTTCGTTTTGGATTTTCTCTCCCCCGACAACGATGAGGTCGTTGCCAGGGTGTACCTGCAAGATGCGGCGACAGAGGGCTTGGGGCTCTCGCCAACCGAACAGTATCCGCAGCTCGCAGACCACCCCTTTGATCTCGCTGTTCTGTGTATCGCCTCCCACCACTTGGCCAAGGGGTTTCCGGAAGAACTCATCTCAGATCTTGAGCCTCGGCATGTCCTGGTATCCCACTACCGGGACTTCTTCCGTCCGCCGCACAAACCGATTCGTTTCGCACCGTTGCTCACCAACGGGAAAGCTAATGATTTCTTGGAGCGAGTCGGCGCGGCGGTGGACGTGCTGGACCGCCCGCAGCTCGAATGGACGGCTCCTTCCTGCGGTCCATCTGCCACCAGTTGGACCATGCCGGTACCAGGCGAACTACTGCAACTCAAAACGCAATAGCGAGTTCATCCGGCTTCGAGGAATCGAGGCCGAGGCGCACCACTTCTTTGGTCTTCCCCCGCTTGTAGAGCGACGCCAAGAAGATCGAAGTCATAGGTTGGTCGACTGCTTGGGTGCACAGTCTATCGACGGCCCGGCATGCTCTTTGGCGAAGGGTCATGTGCCACCGGCTTCCTCAAGGAAGCACGTGGAGAGGCGGTGGGTTATCGGACTAAGATTGCAGAATCATGAGAATGTCATTTCCCGCCACTGCCACTGCCACTGCCACTGCCACTGCCAGCAAACTCAAGCGACGACCCCTCGCGCTATGCCTCGCATGGCTTGCCATTACAACTGCAAGCACGGTCCTGTTGGCACAGAGTCCAGGCGACCCCACCAACAGCGAGCCTGCGGTCCGCATAGTCGATCAAGCGCCCGGTGTGACGCTCGCGCTCCGGCCGCATCAAGTTCGCTTCGATGACGGAAACTCCGCCTATGTCTCGAGCGAGCGCGGCGTGCTCATCGTCGACGCACCAACGGACCCGGAGGTGATCAAGCATTGGGTGGCGAAGGCGAAAGCGGAGGGACAATCCATCCGTTGGGTGCTCAACACCCATTGGCACTCGGACCACAATCAGGGCAATCAGCAGTTGCAAGCCGCGTTTCCGGATGTCGAGATCGTCGGTCATCACTCGCTGCGCGGCGAGGTACCCAACCGTGCAGCGACCGCTCACCACGAGCGCGTCGCGCGCCTTACTGAGCAGATCCCCGCGGCAAGATCCGCTCTAGCGAACGGCAAGGGCCTCTCCGGCCAGGACCTGACTGCCGAGCAAATCGAGGCCCAGGCCACAGCGATCAGCCAGGGCGAGGAATGGCTAGACACCAACCGAGCAGTCGAGTTTCTCGCGCCGACTGTGTCCTTTGATCATGCCTTGCAGATCGACTTGGGCAAGCACACAGCGGAGCTGCATCACTTCCGGGCGCACACCAGCGGCGACACAGTGCTGGTGCTCCGGGAGCTGCGGATCGCGTTTACCGGCGACCTGCTCGACGAACTACCTTTCATCGGGCATGGGTCTCCTCGGTCCTGGGTCCAGGCACTTGATGTGATCGAACGGCTCGACGTCGACACCTTCGTGCCAGGCCATGGTGACCCCTTCGGCAAGGAACACCTGCGGGTAATCAGGGACTACCTCGCCCAACTGATCGCTGCGGTTGATGAAGCTAAGAGTTCGGGCGTCTCGCTTGAAGACGCCCGCCAATCGCTGACCTTCCCGCAATGGCGCAAGAAACTCGCGACCGACGATATCGCCCGCCGCTTCTTCGACAACACGGTCGCTGACGCTGTAGCAGCAGCCTGGAACGAGCAGTAGCACGCGGATTGTTCCAAAGGCTGCGGGCCCTATCGAGACCTGCCTAGGAATGAAGTGAGGGCTGCGGTCGCGCCCTCCGCGAGGCGGTCATCGATAGCTTCGAAGAACTCCTGTAGATGTCTCAGCCCGTTCCGGCCTTGCACGATCTCTTGTCAGGGTAACACGTCGCCTCCGAGCTACGCGCATTTGCGAAGGCCAAGAAAGCTTGCGACTAGGACGCCGTGGACCATGGGGCGCCTAAGCCCCTTGGACCTGGCGGCCTAGCTTCCTGCAGCCTCACTGCCCAGTTCTCGACCGGCCAGAAGCACGGCATCTATGGTTCGCGTATTGCGAATGTCTTCCAGTGGGTTGGCTCGCAAGAGAATCAGATCAGCCCGAAAACCAGGCCTTACCTGACCAGCGTCATCGCGCTTCAGAAACTCCGCAGCCGCGATTGTTGCAGTCGCCAGGGCAGCGGCAGGAGAGAGCCCTGCCACC
Source organism: Acidobacteriota bacterium (assembly GCA_029263415.1). Classification (GTDB taxonomy): domain Bacteria; phylum Acidobacteriota; class Thermoanaerobaculia; order Multivoradales; family Multivoraceae; genus JAJCXN01. Next base: position 129,286 of record JAJCXN010000012.1, on the reverse strand, counting down.
ACGAGTAGTTCAAGCTCTTCGTGGAGAGAGACACCGGCTATTACCATTGGAACGCCCACGTCGGTCCCGGCCAGCATCGGGACTCCCGCATCGCTGAAGGCCTTAGTTAGCTTTTCGAGGAAGGGATATGTCTGCTGCAAGCTTTCTAAGAACGACTCCGGGTTACTTCGTTTGAAGTAGCCGTTGCGGTCCGCTTGCCAGCTCCGCACCATCGACTCCGGCATCCGTTCGGCTTCCGGGCGTGACAAGAAGGTCTCGGGATCCAGCAGCTGACCGGCGATCTGTTTGTATACAACCAAGTTGGGGATCACCGAGACGCCCGACTCGGCGACCCGCCGCGCGAGATCATCGATCTCAGCAACATTCAGCAACACCGACCGCCGCTCCGTTGGATCTTCAGGAAGAGCTTCGCGCTCGCGACCGCGCCAGGTGAAGTAGCCGTAGACCACTTCTTCCATATGCGCGATGTGCTGACCGCTCTCGAGGCCCTTTAGTAGGCCTATCGAGCGGACGGCATGACCGATCACAGGCAGCCCACGATTGTTGGCAACTTCGAGAATGCCAGCGTAACCTTCGCTGGTTACCCCGTTGTACACCTTGATCATGTCGTAGCCGAGGTCCGCGTGTTGGGTCGCGAACTTGACTCCGTCTTCCCGCGTCATCTGCTCACTTCCACGCAAGATCGGGCCGGAGGAGAAGATGGCCGGACCGACCAGCTCACCTCCAGCAACCTGGTCCCGCATGGCAAGAACGCGCCTGCTCCCATCGAGGTTGAGAATGGTGGTGACGCCATGGTCCAAGAAGAGATCGAAGAGCTTTGCGACGTCGCTGGACGAGCGGCTGATGTGCACGTGAAGATCGGTCAGGCCTGGAATCAGATAGCGGCCTTGCCCATCGATCACCGTCGCCTTCCCGGGTACGTCGACCTCCTCAGACGAGCCCACTTCGACGATCCGGTCTCCTCGCACAAGCACGGTCTGGCCCGCGCGCATCTGATCTGCTTCGGGAGCTAGAACGGAGACGTCTGTGATCGCTAGTACACCCTGAGATCGGCCGACCAGCGCAACTAACGCAAGAACAGCGCACGTGCAGACGGAGCGACGAATCATCCTTCTGACAACCGGAGTTTAACGTTACCGACGGTCACTCTAATTGCCACTTGGCTGTGCGCGTCGCCCTCAAGACGAAAGTAGCTGCCGGGACCTGGCGGCCGATTCACCGTCACTCGGCGATCGTCCAGCCACACCTTGGTATCGCCAACTTTTGAGCGAACATCGATGGCTGAATCATGGGCACTACCGACGTCCGCTTGAATGTCCCCAACCGCGAGTGCCAGATCAACAGCGCCGCCTGGTACATCCACGATCGCCTTGCCATGCCCCTGCCGCAGCCGAACGCCTCCTTCGATTCCATGGATCGCAACAGCCGAAGAGTCCGCCTCAACGTTCACTGCGAACCTGGCCGGCACTTCCACCACCCAGCGTTCAGTGACTTGATCCTGGCGTGCGCCGCCGCGGGGCAGCGGCCGAATTACGAGCCGCCCATCCTTTTCGGTTGTACTCAGTTCGATCGAGTCGAGCATCTCCTGTTGGTCTAGTCGAGATGTGAAGAGCCAACCGAGGACTCCCTTCTTGTCTCCGCCGCCGCCCTTGCGAGGAGAGACTGTCAAGTAAACGTGCACCTCGTCGCCTGGGGAGGGCGTGACTGTCACGCTGCCGTTTCCAGTGATTAGCTCGAGCTCGGATAGGCCGGTCGCCTTGTGGGTTGCGCTGATCTCCCGATCGAGAGCCCAGGCAGCAGGAACTATTAGCAACGTCAAAGCGGCAGCAGCAATTGGTGATCTCATCGATCGACCTCCTCATTATTGTTTGGGGTGATTGTTGGGAAGTAGGCAAGACGGCCCACTGGCGCCTCAGAAGCATGCTCGTCGTCCGCCAGCGGCAGAGTTGGCCGGGCGTGAGCAAAGCGGGCATGAAAGCGCAACCAGCGCGCTAGCTGCCTGGCGAGTACCAATGCCGCTGCTCCACTCGCGAACACTGCGAATTGCGGTAGACCAACCCGCAAGGTCGGATCGAGGATTCGCGGTGAGATGTAGGGCAGCACCAGTGCTCCAACAACACAGACTGATCCTGCGGTCGCCAGAACGAAGGTCAGACCAGCGCCGATCGACAGCCACAAGAACGCGGCAATGGAACGGGCGACTCCACCAATGGTTCGGAACAGACGATGTGGCCAGCCAGGGGGTCGGACTGAACTCTCGAAAGTGAGAGCAACGCAGTAGGCCTCTGCGAGGAGCTGCGGGGGACCTAGTGCCTGGATCACCTCAGCGAGGGGGCGGCCTGCGCGCACTGCCTCTGCGATGTGATTGTCCATCTCGAGGACAATCGCATGCACGTCCTCAGCCTCCATCCGCTGGATCCAAAGCGCCTTGGCCAACCCATCCAGATAGGCGCTGGAAACGGGGTTGCCACCTGGCCGCTCGATCCTCGAGTTCGGGTGCACTCTCATCGCACCGCCTCCAGCATTTCCGCGTTACCCTCAACCATCGCATCAACAGCAAGCGCGAGCTCGCGCCACTGAGTCTTGAGGTCAACCAGCCGTGCCTGGCCTTGTCGCGAAAGGCGATAGTACTGGCGCGGCGGACCTGCCGCGGACTCCTCCCAGTACGCATCAAGTAACCCCTGTTTCTTCAGCCGTCGAAGCAGCGGATAGATCGTGCCTTCCGGCGCTGCCAACGCTGGAGCGACCGCCAACCGAGTGGCGATCTCATACCCATAACCGGCCTTGCGACCGAGAGTCGAGAGAATGCACAGTTCGAGTAGACCTCTACGAATCTGTGCGTGCCAATCTTCGTTTCCCATATCTCGACCCTCTAGTGTTCGTCGCCCAGTAGTGTGCACGGTACAGTACGGGAGGGAGGCCGTGAGGTTTCAGGAAGTTCTCCGATCGACGACTGCTTCGGTCACCCGAGCTTTCAGTCATGGCTTTGCGCCGAATGGAACGAGCGCAAGTTGGATTCTTCCCGCCGTCACGGCGCAGCTCGTTCAGGATCGGAGGATGTCGAAATCCATTTGCTCGAAAGGGTTGAGTCGCCTCGAGGCATTGGCCGCTGACACAGAAACGGACGATTTCTCAGACCGCTTCAGCTTGATTGAGCAACGCAATGCGCGCAACCTCCCAATCACGGAAGCACCCGCCGCGAATCTTCACAGCCGAGTTCAAGCGCTCATCAGGCTAGGAGCTAGAGGTTTACAGCGACCCGATCTCAGGTGCGGCAGGCCTAGACGCCGCACTCGCAGCGTGCCTGGCCATCGACCGTCGTAGTCGGCGCGCCATCCGGCCTCGCTTCAGATCCTGGCGAATTGAGATCTTCTTGATGTCGATCGTCGACGACGAACTGAGCCGTGTTTCGTGCTCTCCGCTAGCAGCTGCCTGGACATGCTTGGCGGGGTCCCAATGCCAAAGCTCCGCGATCAAACGTCGAGCCAGCCCCGGCAAGTCAGCTTGTGAATGAGAATCGATGCTTGAGTAGGCATCGGGGCGTCCCGAGCGCGCATCGAACATGATGATCTGCGCAGAGACGGAGTTGTCAGCGTGCAGAGTCGCGGATCCCACCGCTAGCAGGTCCACCGACAAGATGTTGCCCAGATCGGTCAATAACGGTCGCAACCGAGTTACTCCACCGAGCCGGCGTTGCGCCGCTTCAATCGTGGTGATCGGCACGGGCTCCAGGCTCTCGGGTCCAAGAACGGTACTGGCGACCAGTTGGGCCAGAGCATCGACAAGCGCCACAGCCGAATCAGGCTGCACGCCCGGGTCGACGCGCGAGTGAAAGCCAAGGATCGCCGCTATGCGCTGTGGCTGCACGGACGGTCTACGCTGAACGGACCGTTCGTCAGCGACTGAGGCGCGAGCCGAATCTCGGCTAGTAGGAGGACCGAGTTGCCGGACGCCGCCAATGTAAAAGCCGGCCAGACCGACCAAGACAAAGGCAAGAACGGCTGCGATCATCCACCCTCGTCGCTCCACATTGCCACTACCAGGTGGGGTTGGCTCGATGTTTCCGTTGGCAACAGCCAGAGTCCCGTCGCGGTCATTCGAAGGGTCCTGAGAGCCCGTATGAGGTTGCCGTTCTAGCGAGCCTTGGTTCCGGGCTCCAAGCACCTGCACCGGAGCGACGAAGCGATAGCCCCGCCCCGGCACGGTCTGCACGAAACGCGGGTTGGAGGCGGAATCGCCCAAGGCTCGACGCACATCACTGAGGGTCTGCTTGAGGCTGCTAGTCGACAGATGATCGACACCCCAAGCCTCATCCAAGATCTCGTCGTGACTGAGGACGCGGCGCGGATTAGACACCAACGTCAGGAGCAGACGAAAGGCCTGCGGCCTCAATCCGATCTCACCCTGAGGTCCAAGCAACATACCGCGAGGGTCGAGCACGAAATCACCGAACTGGTACCGGATGGAAGGCAACAGACTCTCCAACAGCCGAACCGCGACCGGCGGCCAAGAAACAAACGAACGTTTCCTATGACGATACCAGTTGGTCGGCTGATGAAAGAACCGGCGAGGGTTGCGGATCCGAACCTCCTGGATGCGCGATCGAGCTAGCCGACGGCCCCTTCTGCCAAGGTGGCTGTCGCGCAGACTTACCGCCGCGCGAAAGCAGTCACACGTCCGAATCTCTTAACCTTGCGGGGTGTCTGATACCAAAAAGTGATCTTGTCGATGTGCCGATCGTTACCGCGCAGATCGATCACGCGACTACGACCTCCAGCTGGCAGCCGTTGTCCGATCTTGATGTCCTGCACGCCGCCCCCCACGTAATGTACCTTGACGTCCTTGAACACCACCGGCGCCAGCGAAACCCGGAGTTGCAGCTTGTCGTAGGTCGCTGTTTTGTTGACGCGAATCACGTCGTAGTCACCGTTCGGTTTCACTGAGGCTGAGCCCAGTGAGACCCAATCGTCGCTAGCTCTGACCACCGCAGCTGTGCAGCTTGCGGTCGTCAACACCAATAGAGTCAGCACGAGCAGTGTGACGGGTCTGCGATACCTAACTTGATTCACCATGCGATGAGCCTCCTGGATCGTTGCAGCGCTGCGAGTCGAGCGCCAAGCTCACTATGGAATCAAAGGGGTGGAAGGCGAGTCGACGAGAGGTCACAGGAGGGTCTAATTCCGGTCAAATGCAGAGGATCGTCCCGCCCCGACAGGCCGACACGATTCGTTCGCTCGCAGCTACGTATCTCACGCGCGCAGGCGCCTGTCGGGATTTCGGCTGAATGACGGCATGGGGAGCGGGCCCACAGAGCCAACGGCCAGCAGCCTCACCGCTGACACTCAAAGACGACTGCGGCCCCTTGCATCCTGCGGTTTCGCTCAGATCGCCAGCTCCGCCGAACTACTTTGCAACCAATTCCTCGTGCCCCGCGTATGAATGCCTACTTTGTAGTCACTTACTCAAAGCGAGGAGCATCCATTGACAGATCGGCTACTTGGCGGCCTTGAACACGTGGTTCTACTGGCGACGCTTCATTTCGGTGAAGACGAGTGTTACGCGGTGCCTCTTCGTTCACTGATCGAGGAGCGGGGCGGCCGAAAGCTCAGCCGGGGAGCGCTATACACCGTTCTGGAACGACTAGAAGCCAAAAGGTACCTTCGTTCGGTGATGGGCGAGTCCTCGCCGACTCGCGGGGGCCGTGCAAAGCGGTACTACCAGGTGACACCTTCAGGTATCCGGGCGCTGCAGGTCTCGAAGCAAACAATCGCCGCTCTTTCCGAGGACCTAGGATCGGCTCTCGAAGGGGGTTCTTGATGCGCGCCTGGCTCAGCCCGTTGCAGTGGCCGATGGCAGTACTAGGCAAACTGATCCCCGGGGGCCAGCTCGGCGACAGCGTCGTCGGTGACCTATTAGAAGAGCAGGCGGCTAGGGCAGCCGTTCATGGCCGCGTTGTGGCGCTGCTTTGGCTGTGGGCAATGGTGATTTCGATAGGAGCCCGATGGGCCGCGCTGCGTGGTGCGCGCCGGATGCTCAGCCTCTTCGACTCGAAGCGCAACAAGAAGTTCAAGAACCGACCAGGAGACTCAGCGATGGCGACTCTCTTCCATGACCTCCGCTTTGCATTCAGATCCCTGAGGCGTCGACCTTGGTTTTCGCTCATCGTGGTTTCGACCATCGCTATCGGGATTGGCTCGAATACCACCGTCTTCTCCGTTCTTGACGCGTTGGTCCTGCGTCCTTTCCCAGTACCGAACCTGGAGCAGATCGCGGCGGTACGTGGAACTCGGTCTGCGCAAGGCGTGAACCGCGACCTGGTAAGTCCAGGAGACTTCACTGACTACCAAACCGAGACAATGACCTTCGAACGCCTGGTTGCAAGCTCGTGGTGGGATGTCAATCTCACTAGTCTAGAGACACCTGAGAAGCTGGTTGGGCACCGGGTCACCCCCGGCTATCTGGACCTGCTAGGAGTCCGGCCGGTGCTGGGACGAACTTTGATCTCAGAGCAAGCCGACACCGAGCTACGAGAGGTAGTGATCGGATACGGATTCTGGAAGAGCCGCCTAGCCGAGGCGTACGACGTTGTGGGGAGTGAGCTCACCCTGAACGGCGAAGTGTTCGAGATCGTCGGCGTCGCACCGAAGGGGTTTGGTTACCCGCAAGGCTCGGACTTGTGGGCTCCGATGGAGCTCGACCGTGACGCGGCCAGCGATCGAGAGTCTCTTCAATTCGAAATCCTGGGCCTTCTTGCTCCCGGAAGCACAATCGCTCACGGCCAAGCCGAACTCTCTCGAATCGCCCAGAGCAACGAGCGAGAGCATCCCAGCACCAACGAGGGCCGAGGCGTTCACGTGCTGCCGTTGTCCGAGGCTGTGATCGGAATGGGCACCCCTGCCTTCGTATCCGCCATGCAGATAGCGACTCTGCTCATTCTCCTAATCGCCTGCGTCAACGTCTCAAATCTACTTGTGGCACGTGGCAAGGAGCGGCATCGAGAACTAGCGCTCTGTGGCGCTCTCGGCGCGGGGCGCTCTCGCATCTTGCGAATGCTGCTCACCGAGAGCCTGGTCCTTGCGCTTGCCGGTGCCGCGATGGGACTGCCGGTTGCCTGGTTGGGCATCCGTCTGATTCGCAACAGCGTGCCACATCGAGTTTCGCGGTTCGTGCAAGGTTGGAACGAAGTCAACCTCGATACCAGGGTTCTGCTGTTTGCGGCCTTGGTGGCTTGTGGCGCTGCGATCGTTTTCGGCCTCCTACCGGCCCTGCGCTCGTCACGAGTCGATCTCGCAGTCGCTCTGCAGGCAGGCTCCCGCGCAACGGATGGAGGCTCTGCAAGGAATCGCGGTGTCCTTGTCGCCGCTCAGTTGGCCCTGGCGATGGCCCTGCTGGTGTGCGCTGGACTCAGTATCAAGGGCACGTCTCGCACGCTGCACGGCTACCAAGGCTACGAGCCGAAGGGAGTGCTCACAGCCTCATTCATGCTGTCCGAAGATCAGTACTCACAGCGGAGCGGCCGAGCCGATGTGATCGAGAGGATCCTGGGCGAAGTGGCGAAGCTACCTGGAGTGCTCGATGCTGGCGTGGTCAACAACCTGCCCTCATCAGGAGGGAGTGTCTGGAGTGTAATCGAGGCGGAAGGCGCGGAAGAGGTTAGTCACGACCAACTACCGCTTGTGCACCATCGCGTTGCTTCAAGGAGCTACTTCGATCTGATGAAGATACCCCTGCTCGAAGGTCGGAGCTTCAACGAAAGCGATCGGTTTGGAACTGTGCCAGTTGCTGTTGTGAGCACCCTGATGGCAGAGAACCTTTGGCCCGGCCAAGCAGTCATTGGTCGGCGGTTTCGTGCAACCAGCTTCGATGGAGAGAACCCAAGAAGAAGCGAAGAGGACTGGCTGACGGTGATCGGGGTCAGCGGTGATGTGGTGGACGACTGGTTTGGCGGACAGCGCGGAACCCCCACTTACTATCGGCCAATCCCGCAGGAGGCACCGATCAATCTCGCCCTCACCGTGCGCACCGTTAGCGACCCTCTCCTGCTCGTTAACCAACTGCGCGGAGCCGCTGCCAAAGTGGACCCCAACCTGCCACTCTCCAGGATCTCCACCATGGAGAATGTGATCTCGGATAGAGCGGCAGGGCTCCGAGTGATGTCATCCATGATGACGATGTTTGGCGCGATGGCGCTAGGCCTCGCTGCAATCGGAGTCTATGGCTTGATGTCTCAGGCAGTCGCGCGGCGCCGTTCGGAGATCGGGGTGCGTTTGGCACTGGGAGCGCAGAAGAGAGACGTACTGAAGGCAACCTTGGGGCGCTCTTCGAGGTCGCTTGTGGTCGGCGTCGTGATCGGACTTGGCCTCGCGTTTGGAGCAGCCAAGTTGATGGCCAGTGCGTTGTACGGTGTCATTCAATTGGACTTCCTGTCCTTTGTTCAATCACCTGTACTCCTAATTGCAGCCGCAGTAGCGGCCACCTGGCTGCCAGCCTGGAGCGCCGCACGTCAAGACCCAGCAAGCACCTTGCGAGGGGAATGAGCCCGACCGTCGGGATTCGGCGCGGACCTCGCCCCCACTCCACTCGTCGGCCTACTCCCCTGAGGCCGGCTTCACATCCTCACTATGGGTCAAGCGACGCACATCGCCACCCTGTTCGTCCATCAAGTAGAGCTCGCTGGTGCCATCGCGATCCGAGACAAAGACCAAGCGCTTACCGTCTGGAGACCAGTCAGCTGAGTATGCAGCTGCCTCCGCTTGAACCCGCACAGATCCCTCTGCAACAGTAAAGGCCGCGTTGACCCAACCGTACTGAGCCAACCGAAATCCTCGCCAGTCTGAGTGCTGCCCTTTGCCCCGGTCCACGACGTTGAAAGCGACCTTGCTCCCATCTGGCGCGAAGGCCGCATCAAACTCGGCCTGCGTTGTCTGCTCGTTCCTGAATGGTTGCAGCCCACTGCCCCATGTGTAACGCGACCCCGAGGCGTTGATCGAGTAGATCCCCCATTGCGGGCTACCATTGGCGTACGGATGACCGTCCATCCGCCCATCGAAGACCAACCGTTTGCTATCCGGCGTCCAAGCGAGGTTCCAATGCGTCGCTCCGCGGAAAGTGATCTGCGTCACGTCCGAGCCGTCCGGGTTCATGAGATAGATCTCTCGCCAACCACGAGCCCTATCCGACAGGAAGGCGATTTTCTCGCCATTCGGCGACCACACGGGATAGCTGTCGTTGAACAGTCGCGCTGCTCTGCCTTCCCCTACAGAGGTGTTCGTCAGTCTCCTCACATTCGTGCCATCTGAATCCATCACAAAGATCGCTGACTGGCTCGGGGTTGCGAACGTCGAAGCCGTGGCGGTGGAGGAATACACAATCTGCTTTCCATCAGGGGACCACGAAGGGAACTGGTCGTTGTAGATGTTGTTGGTCAGGCGGCTTTGATTGCTGCCGTCGATGCTCATCACGTAGATCTCGAAATTCCCGTCTCGGTTGGACATAAAGGCAATACGCTGACCATCAGGAGACCACCTGGGAACCTCGTTAACCACGTTGGAGTATGGGTTCACAGGAACCGCGCCCATCACCCTTCCAGGAGCACTGATTGAACAGCTCAGAACGAGAAAGATGCCCACTGGTCCAACACTTTTTGGCCGCACTTAGTTTCTCCTTTAGCACAAGGTGCTAGTGAACGACCCAGGCCTCTACCGGCGCGAGGCCCAGATTTGTGGCGCGAACCTCACCAGGATCAATCTGCCCGCAGAGCCTTGATCGGTTCGACGCGAGACGCACGACGCGCCGGGATCCAGCAGGCCAGGAGAGTCACAACACACTGCACCATGACAGTCCCGCCGACAGCGATCGGATCCATGCTTGAGACCTGATAGAGATAGGTACTTATGAGGCTGGTCGCAGAAAGCGCCAAGAGCACCCCGGCGGCCATGCCGATGGCCGAGAGCGTCAACGACCTTCGGACCATCCCTGTAAAGACACGCCTAGGTGCTGCTCCCATCGCCAGGTGAATACCGATTTCCTTCCCACGCTGACGCACGGTCAGCGCTAAGGCGCCATAGATGCCGATACCGGCCAGCAGCAATGCGATGCTGGCAAAGCCTCCGAGAAGTGAGAGCACAAAGCGATTGGTTGCCGTTGCACTGTCTACATAGTCGTTCAGTGGACGAATGAGAGCAGGGCTTTCGGGAAACTCCGCATGAATCGCATCAACCAAGGAAGCCCGCATAGCAGGAGAGTCTTGCTTGACCCTCACCGTTAGCGTCAACTCTTGCGACCGGTAGTAGGAGCGCGGAATGTAGATGGTCTGCCTTTGATCAACCAGGCTGCCCTGGGCGACGAACGGCACCACACCGACGACTTCTGCATCGTGGAACACGGTACCGTAGATGTCGTAGCGCAATGTTTTTCCCACCGCATCTTCATCGGGCCACAACTCGCTGGCAAGGCGAGAGTCGATAACAACGGTTGGGCGATCGGTGCGCACCTCGTCATCGTTTGCCCATTCATGCTGGCCGGAGGCATCGTCGTCGTAGCGAAGATCTCGTCCCGCAAGTAGCGGAATCTGCATCGACTCGAAGTAGCCGGGCCAAACATTCCTAAAGTAGGCAACGCCAGAGACTTCAGGTCGGCCTTCATTCGCTAGTGAGTAGTCACATGTGCGACTATAGACCCCGTTCAAGGGGACCGGAAAAACGGCGCCCGCCGCCTCCACTCCAGGCAGGTCATTCAACGACTGCGACAACGCCTGCTCGATTCCACGCCTCTTCTCGATCCAGCGCCCAAACGCAGCATTGATGTCTTCGGCTTGTCGATCGAATCCACCAGCCACGGTTGATATGTCAACTGCCAGTACGTTCTCGGGTTCGAAGCCCAAGGGAACGCGCTGAAGCTCGGCCAGGCTTCGCAACAACAGCCCGGTTGCCAGAACCAACGTCACCGTCAGGGCGATTTGCACGCCAACCATCACGTCTCTAAGGCGACGTTGCCGGCGGGTGGCGGTCGAGGAGCGCGTATTGAGGGAGTCGCGACGCGCGTGTCGCATCGCTCGGGCGGCCGGTAACAGTCCCGCGATTGCTGCGCAAACCAATACCAGTGCAATCGCGAAACCGAGCACACCTACGTTGAGTGAGAGCTGGTCTGCTTGAGGCAGCCCTGCGGGGCCAGCGATCGCGAGCGCCTTCATACCAAGCCAGGCCAGCGCCATGCCTAGGGCACCACCAGCGAGCGCGAGTAGCAACGCTTCACTGAGCGACAGAAGCGCCAGCCGCCAGCGATCGGCACCAAGTGCGGCGCGTACCGAGAGTTCCCTGGAGCGTTCCGTGGTACGTGCGAGCAGCAAGCCTGAAGAGTTGACACAAGCAACAAGAAGCACACAGAAGACCGCGCCTCCGAGCATCCAAAGGAGAGGCCTGATATGCGACCCACTCTCCGCAACGAAGCTCTTCGCGCCGAGCGCGAATCCACTTTCTTCTAGTTCCGGGTTCTCGCTGCGCAGGTCGGCAGCGATGTTGTTCAGTTCACCGCGAACATCGGCCAGCGAAAAGTCCGTATGCTTTCTCGCAACAACGCGAAACGAGCGCGAGTTCCTCGATGCTCCTCTCAGATCGAATGCCCACGTCGACCACAGATCGATGGACGTGCCCAGGTCTTCTCCTACATCCGCGGCGGCCGGGAAGACGAGCCGGAAGTCCTGCGGGAGCACGCCGACGATTTGATAGTCGCTGCTAAACACTTTGAGTGAGCGGCCGATCACATCTTCGGAACCGGAGAATTCTCGCTGCCAATAGTCATGACTGATAACCAGCGGCGAGACCGCGCGTGGCGGCGCTCCGTCGGCGGGAGGGGTACCGTCAGCGGGCACAAATAGGCGACCGGCGCGAGGCTGGACCCCAAGCATTTCAAAGAAGTTGTCGGTCACCGGAACCAGGCGCGCGAAGGTCGGTTGGTCGGTGCCAACAATCGGAGCCACGACAATTTCTCCGAACGCTGCAACTGTTTCCAACGTGTTGGCACGTTCTTTGAGATCTGCGTAGCTCGGGGCGCTTAAAAGGTTGGACGAGCCCACGTCCGAGGATTGACGGTTCCACACCATCATCAAGGACGCTGGGTCATTCACCGGCAGGCTTCGCAGCAGCGCCGCTTCGACCACACTGAAGACCAGAGTACTTGCACCGATTCCCAAGGCCATCGCGAGCACCACTACAAGCGAGAGGCTCGGCCTTTTCAAAAGGGCATTGGTTGAAAAACGTAAGTCGTCCCAAGAACGCATGATCGTCGCTCCTTCTGCAGTGGGTCGCGGTGTCGATCGCGGGTGGGGAGTGGAGGCCACAGAAATGGAGGCGACACTAGGATCTGGTTGAAAGACAGTTCCGGAGATGTACAGAGTCCACAGGGAGGCAAGAGCCTCACGTCCGTAGTGCATTCTGGCAACGCGCAGGCTTAGCCCTTGCTCCAGACGATAGTGGAAGGTCTCCTCGAGATCACCGAGCAAGACCTCGCGTCTTACGCCATCTACGAGGACACCAACCAAACCACTCAACAGCTTGGGCGGGGCCACCATCGGTTGTTGGTTCACTTGCCCAGATCCGCGAGCCGCTCCAGCTCACTGAGGTTGCCCGCAGCCATTCGTTGCAAACGAATTTGAGTCCGGTGCAAGGCGCGGGCTCCTTCAGAAGTGATGCGATAGTGACGTTTGCGCCTCCCACCTCTGGTCGGGGTCGGTTCTCCCAACGACGAGTCAACGAACCCGCGCTTTTGTAATCGTTCGTATCCGGTATGAACCGCACCAGGTGAAAGCGATTTGCCCGCCTGAAGCTGCACTAAATCCCGAATGGCTACACCGTGAGCCTCGTCACCCAGTTCGATCAACGCAAACAGCAACAGTTGCTCCAGCTCTCCTAGTCCTCGTGTCATGGCTCCACAATAAACTGCATTGCAGCTGAAATCAAGACGATCTCGCATTTCTCGAAGAGATCGTTCACCGTCGGTTCAACTCGTGACCCCTACCACTCTGGAATGCGAGGAACGCTCTGTTCTCAGCAAAAGATCCTGCTGAAGACCTGCTGGTTGCTGTTGTCTCTCAGGAACTATTATACTCCGACGCCGTATATATGGTCGACGCATGTAAAACCACCGTTTGAACCATCGTGCCTAACAGAAGGCGCTCCAGTGAACACTTAGAGAGGCGCAGCCCAAATGTTCAGCCCAGCACTCAAGAAAGGCAGCATGGAACTGCTCATTCTTGCCTTGCTCGAGAACCGAGACCGCCACGGCTACGAGATCGGAAAACTCATCGAGACGGCCTCCGGCGGCACCTTGGTGTTCCGAATCTCATCGCTCTATCCGACCCTAGCGAAGTTGGAGGATCGGGGACTGGTATCCGGGCGTTGGCGAGAAAGAGCTGGTGAACGGCGACGTCGCTACTACCGCCTCACCAGCGCTGGTCGCAACGCGCTCGAGGAGCAGAAGCAGGAGTTCGGCAACTATGTGAACGCCGTGTTCGGTGTTCTGGAGAACGCCAGTGGCAAATAGAAAGAACACTTCGCTGCCGCCCGATGGGCATAAGGAATCCGTTGCGGACAAGCACGCGAAAATGGTTTCAGCTTGGCGCGAACTCATCCGCGACCGCGCACCCAGTGAAGCGGATGCACTGGGTCAAGACGAGATCGAAGAGATCGCTAGCATGCTCGACGAGGGTTATCAGGAAGCTCTGATCAGTTTGTCCGCGCAGGGCCTCGGTTCGAGGCTCGAACATGCGGCGCGGGAAAGTGCCTTTGAGAGGCTCGGTGACTGGGACGAACTACTTGCCAAGCTGGCTCGCAGACCTGACGTTTTCACAACCAACGCAACCGAACCCTCACGGGTCGCACTGCCGCCACCAACCAGTCAACGTTCAACGGTACACAGCACCTCGCATCTGCGGCCGTCTTCGCTTCCCAGACAACGCGGATCCTTCATCGCGATGGCTCTTTCGGATTGGTTTCGGCCTCTCAAACTTGCCAGTCGCTCCTTGTGGCGAGCCCGCGCCGTGGCGATTCCTTCGATCCTAGTGCTCAGCCTAGGACTCGGAGCGGCGGTCTCACTCTTCTCGTTGTTCCAGTCGATCATCCTGGATGACCTCGAGTACACCGACGTGGACCGACTCGGAGTGGTCCGTATCAACGCACTTGGTCGGGTCGGCATGCCACGGATCTCGGCCTCGAACGTCATCGACTTTCGAGAGAGCGCTAAGACGATCTCCGAGCTTCACCTGGCCAACTTCCCCAAGCACAGCATTGGTGAAGGGGACAACTTCGCTCTCGTCCGAATCGCAAGCGTGGACGCGGGTCTACCGGCAATGCTCGGGGTTCGACCAGCCATGGGCCGCTTGTTCGACGAAAGCCTGGATGTGGCCGAGGAAGGCGTTGGCAACGTGTTGCTCACCCATGAACTTTGGGTTTCGCGCTACTCCGCTGATCCGAACATCGTCGGAAAATCAATTCCTCTTGCCCAGAAAAGAGTGGAAGTTGTCGGCGTACTCAAGCCAGGGCAAACGCTCTGGCTTGGTCCCAGCCAATCCGACAACATCGGATTGTGGTCGGCGCGAAGCGTAGTTCAACGACGCGGCACCATCTTGCGCTACTCCGCCTACATCCGGCTCGCCCAAGGTATCCCGTTCAGCGAAGCTGGAACGGAACTGCAAGCGCTTGCTGACCGTGGACGAATGGAGGACGGTGAAGAAGGCGAGAGACCGACCTACCAAGTAGTACCGTTGATGGAACACCTGACCGAGGACTCTCGCTCAGCATTGTCATTGTTATTCGGCGCTTCAGTCTTCGTACTTCTTCTAGCCTGCATCAATGTCGCTGGGCTTCTCGCGGCAAGGTCTCTGGGGCAACGCCCGGAGTGGGCGCTGCGTGCTGCGTTGGGCGCAAGCAGAGCGAGGCTGCTGCTCGGAGGACTCATTGAAGGGTTCATCCTCGCCGCGGTGTCGAGCATGCTAGGTCTTGCCATGACCTACTTGTTCCTGCAACTCGCTTCGAGGAGCGCCTCACTTGATGTGCCACGGTTTCAGAATGTCGCGATCAATCGCGAGGTGCTTCTGTTCGCAGTACTTACCACTGTGGTCACCGCCTTGCTTGCGGGCCTCCTGCCGGCATGGCGAGCCAGCAAAAGTGCGTTTAGCAGCAACGTTAGGGCCGGCCGAGGGGGCATCGCAGGAACAGTAAGCGGAAGTACGCCGCTAGTGGTGGCACAGGTTGCACTTGCCTTGATTCTCCTCGCGGGAACCGGAGTGCTCTTAAGAACACTCGCCCAGCTTCAACGAGTGGAACTCGGCTATCAAGCTGACCAGCTGCTGACCTTCGACTTCTCCTTGAATAGCGACTTTGCAGGAGACTTCGAAGGGGCTGGCGCGGCTCGTCTCGAATTGAATCAGACCATCGTCCGGCAATTGGAAGAGCTTCCCGAGGTGGAATCGGTGAGCTTGACCAACCAGCTCCCGCTAGGCGGTCAGAACCTCGCTAGCTATTCCTTTGACGAGGCTTCCAGGCAGAACTTCGGAATCCTCACAGGCTCGTTTCACCGGATCTTCCCACGGTACTTCGAGACCATGGGGATCACTCTACGAGAGGGTCGAGAGTTCACCGAAACGGACATGAAGAACCCCAACGCCTCCGTCGTGGTGAGCGACTATCTCGCCGCATCAGCTTGGCCAGATGAAAGCGCAATCGGGAAACACATCACCATCGAGTTCGCGACCGCCAACGGTGGCACAGAGCCGCGGGAGTCGCGTGTGATTGGGGTTGTATCCGAAGTTCGAGAAGTCGACCTACGCTCGGATCAGTCACCGCAGGCATACCTGGCGTACGGTGAGAACTCCTGGGCCCAAGACTTTGTGGTGAGGACCCATGTACCGCCCAGCACTCTGGTACCAAAGATCAATCACATGCTGAGCCAAATCGGCCCCGGCTTAGTGGTCGACGACGCGGAAGCATTTGCCGACCGGGTGAGCAGCACCATGGGCGAGAATCGGCTTGCCCTCACCGTAGCAGCGGCGTTCTCGGTACTGGCCCTAGTGATCGCGTCCCTGGGGATCTACGCTTCCATGGCGCAGCGTGTCACTACCCGAACCCGTGAGATAGGCCTTCGCACAGCGATGGGAGCACAACGCAGCGACCTCATCAACTGGGTCATGCAGCGTGGACTGATTGTCACCGGGACCGGAATCTGTCTCGGACTTCTAGCATCCTTAGCCCTGCTACGTTTGCTGGATGGGTTCGTCTTCGGCGTGAGCCCCCGGGACCCGGTAACGCTCTTGTCCGTGTGCGGCCTTCTATTCATTGCTGCGATCGCAGCTTGCTGGTTACCCGCGCATCGGGCGAGCCGAGTCGACCCAGCCATCGCTCTGGCTAGCGAGTAAGGGCTTCGAAGCGATCCTAGTCGTTACCGGGTCCCTCCTGAACGTCGGCCGACCCGCCGCTGGCGCCCGCTCCCCTCTTGAATCGAGCAACTGACAGCCCGGCCCGGCAGCCAAGGACAGCTGGAACGGATCGCAAAGCTCCACCCATCCTCCATTGACTACGGGCTCTGTGAACTCCACGCGCCCGTGCCGCCAGATTCGAACCCATCCGTGAACAAGGTCCCAGGGATGCGAATCCGCTGACCAAAGATCTCGAGATCGTCGTTGCCCAGCCAGGGTTCATCGTCGTCTCCGGCCCAAACCACCATGTGCTCTGTTCCCGTTGCGACAATCGTTGGTTCCTGGCCATCGAAGGTGTTGTCTGGGCTTGTGGCGTCCCATCCTCCCAGATCCGAAATCCTGAGACCGGCCTCAGGAGCCCCTGATTGAGGATCGCCATCGGTGTTCACCAGCAACACAGAGATCTCGTACTCATTGTCGTTGATGTGGTCTGAGCGATACACCACCGCATACTTGCGGGCAGCATGATCAAAGGTCACATCCGCATCGCGACTATGGAAATCAGCTCCCTCGGGACCAGCTTGAGTTAGCTGTTGAGAGTTGGAGAACGGAATCGGTGCGAGGTCCGATGCGGTGCGGCGACCACCCCACACTTCCTTCTCCCCTACAAAGTTAGACCAGCCTGTTCCGTGCCAAACCACGAAGTACTCCTGGTCGACCGGGTTGTAGGTGATCGAGGGACGCAATCCGCGCCCGACGTTCTCGAAACCTGCGTTGATCTTGGACATGTGGCTGAGCTGTTCCCGCGCACCCAGCAACAGCTGATCACTGCCGCGAAGGCGGCGACCGAAGATTTCGATGTCGCTGTCTGGGCAACAGTACTCAGCCTCGAACACCACGACATACTCGTCGAGATCTGGGTTGTAGACCAAATCAGGGTGATGGGTGTCCCAGGTGGGATCGCCCGCTGGTCCGTACGAAGTCACTTGGGTGGGATCAAAGAAAAAGACAACAGGGAATGCTCCGTCGACTGGCTGTGCCCAGATCTCGAATTCGTCGTCGACGAGATCGCCTGTGTCGTGGTCACCACTCCAAATCACCAGGTACTCGTCTTGCGTTGTATTGAAGGCGACCCGCGGCTGTCGTGCGTCGTAGTCACTATCACCCACCGGGCCCATTGAGCTGATGAGGAAGTCTTGGATTCCCTCTTCATCACCATCCACACTGACCAGTTGTCCGCGCACCTCGAACTCGCCCTCTACGGTCGCGTCCGAGGACCAAACGACCAAAAATCGGTTACGTTCGCTGTCCCACGCAACCGCCGGATCGTTCGCGGTTCTCGAGGCATCGCCTGAGTCGCTAATGAGGAAGTCGCTGCCAATCGATCCACCGGTTGTGCTGTCGAGAATCTGACCCCATATTTCCTGACCCTCGGTGGCATCGTCCACACCAGCCCACACCACCAATACCCGTTGACTAGTCGCGCTATAGGCGCTCTCTGGGTCTCTGGCCAGAATGCCGTCGGCAGCTAGTGTTTCTCCGGAATTACCCATGAACGAGATCAGAAAATCGTTGCCGCCGACTTGAATATTGGGAACGAGCAACACAGCCGAAGCAGCACCACCGAGCAGGACAAAGGTCGCGAAGACAATCGTCCACATCCGACCTCTGGCCGAGGGGCTTTGCGACTGGTGGTCCTCCGGATGAATCTGCTCCCCGATCCGTTGGAAAGGGTGTTGGAACACGTTCCGGTGAAGGGTTGATTGAGTCGTCATGATGTATGCCCTCTGCTCTTGCTAGTTGCTCTGTTATCTCCGTCATCCTCCAAGTCGTTGGTCCACCGCAAACTGCGACAGTCTGGCGAAACATTTTCCTAGACACCGATCGCTATCTTGCTGGCACAGGCTCGAGCCTGTGCCAGCAACCCGAGCAAGGCACGGGCTCGGCATAGTTCGGAACTCAGTTGGCAATCGTCGCCTGATAGGAGCAAGGCCTGCACTGTTGTGCACGAGGTCGCGGTTGGTAGCAGCTGCATTGGACCCTGCAGAGTCTCTCCTCACCACTGGGCACATGTGGTTGGAGGTAGGGCTCTGTCCATCCAAGGCAGACGGAACAGCATCCCCCTACTACTGACTCCACCTCTGCGATCGAAACGCACCTAGGCCGGAGCCCAGCCTCTTCAGCAGGGTCTCAACTATGCCGCGAATCAGCGGAAGTATGGGTACGACTGCACCCAGCGAAACCCGCGCGTTTGGAGGAGAAAAGCCGATTCGTCCACTCGGGTTGTCTGGACCTCAACGCCGGAGTCACGCCACTGCCCGCTCAGGTGCAGGTCGCCATTGCGGGCCTGTGAGTAGGCCATGACAAATGCCTCGGCAACTCCAGCATCCATCGCCTCTTCAAAACGAGACTGGATGAGATTCGGGTCGTAGGCCAAACGGGTCGCACCTGCGGCAGTGACCGTCTCATCCGGATTCGGCACAAAGGTGACGGTTGCAGCGGCAGAGTCCACGCTCGAGAGGTAGTCCTTCACCGAATCGTCCATGAAGCGAATGCTTGCGAGCCCGGAGCGCTCGATCACCACCCTGCGCCAGCGGGCTGCATCGGTCGTAAGTGGCGGCATCTCGACCCCATTCGAAGAGAAAGACGAGACTTCGTGAATTCCCCAGAGCGGGGTCGGGGTACGACCGTACGCACTTCCCCGCCCGTTCAACATTCCAAACATACGAAAGCCCAACGTCAGGACGAGGCAGACCATCCCGATCCTGAAGGCGAGTCGATTGCGACGCGCAGTGCTGAAGAGAGGCCGAAAGTCCGCCGGTTCACTCGAACGATTCAGTACCAACACGTTCATCAGTCGCCGCAAATCGGGAACGAGCATCACCAGCGCAAGTGCCGCCAGATTCATCGACCAGATCTTCACCGACACGTCATAGGCAAGGTTCAAGGCGACGACTTGAGTCATCGCTCCGAAAGAAACAAGCGCGCCGAGTGTCGTCGTACGACGCACAAAGAGCAAGATGCCACCAAGCAGTTCAACAAAGCCCGTGAAGGCCGAGTAGGCGGCTGAGGACCCCATGAAGATCCACAGCAGCGATGTCGGCGACGACTCACCCAGTGGCTGGACCAACTTTCCTAAGTGCGGCGGGAGCATCTGTAGGTGAACGATCTTCGCCAGACCGTACGTGACCATCGCGATGCCCAGCAGGTAGCGAGCGATGACCATCAACCAGTCTTGAAGCTTCGTGTACTCCGAGCGGCTGCGATCTAGGATCGTCCAAACGATGGTGGCAAAGACAGCCATCATGAAACAGCCACCGAACATGATCCACTGTGCGAGCCCGTCTCCATCGGACACCAGCGCAGGAGCGGGCACCTTCAGAATCGCAGTCGACACCCAAGGAACGATTACACTCCAGATCGCCTTGCTGAGCAGCGCAAAGGGGATCGAGAACGGAGCAAAGAAGGCAGAGAAGCTCAGGTAGAAGAGGAGTACATACGCAAAGACGAAACGAAAGGCCAGTCGCGCGCCGATTGGCCACGAAGGCCGTTTGTCGGTGGCCGTCACCAGCACTCGACTTTGGCGCCAATGTTGGCTTGCGGGGTGAGGCCTGCGAGATGATTCATGGGGATCTCAGTTGTTGGGCAGAGTGGCCATCCGCGGTCCGTGTTCCTTGTTCCTTGTTCCTTGTTCCACGGTGCTAGCGAGAGAAATCGAGGAGCACAAACAGGCGGATGCGGAATCAGGCGGATGCGGAATCAGGCGGCGAGGGTCGTTGGCGGGATCGGAGAGTCAACCAATGTCGTACTAGGCCGAAGTTGCAGCGGACTGTCCCTTGGGGCGGCTACCGCCTCACTGACTACGGCTTGACTGGGTATCCTTGTTCCCAACGATATCTACTCTGCCGTCGCTGTCACGTGAGCCGGCACTTGGCTCTTGAGATTGAAACCCAAGAAGATCATCGCTGCTGGACCAAATCACAGCGGCCGATAGTCGAGAGGTTGCCATTTTCGAGTAACCAGGACATAACCCATCTTGTGCTGTAGAACGGAATCACCCATCGCTCCAACCGAGGAGCAACAACAAAGCGACGTCATGACAAAGAGTTCCTCGACTCTGTTCTCAACCTTCAGATCCAACCTCCCTTCCATGGCTGGAAAGACAGCTGTGATCACCGGCACCACCTCGGGCACCGGCAAGGCCGCGGCCATGACGCTTGCCAAGCTGGGAGCCAAGGTCCTGGTCCTCAATCGCGCCTCACATCGCTCGACTACAAGCTCGAGCGAACTAACAGTAGCCTTCCCAAACGCCCAGATTCATAGCGTGGAGTGCGACCTACAGGCCTTCGATTCAGTCGAGACGGCAAGCGCACAGGTTGCGGAACTCTGCCCCGAAGGTGTTCACGTGCTGTGCAACAACGCCGGCGTAATGGCTCTGCCCGACACAGCGACTGCGGACGGCTTCGACGTTCAAATGCAGACAAACCACCTGTCTCACTTTCTGCTGACACGAAACTTGATGCCGCTTCTCGACCGAGCAAGCAATGCGACCGGCGAGACACGCGTTGTCAACCACTCCAGCGTTGCCCGACTGAGCCCCAGCAAGACCCTTCACCCCGAGTATCTGGAGAGGCGAGGCGGAGAGTTGGGCGGCAACGGGTCTGCTTTTCAGAACGCAATGTTCCGGGGTGCGCGCTGGCTCCGCTACAACCAATCCAAGCTCGCAAACTGCGCGTTCACCGCCGCGCTTCATCATCAGCTTCAGAAACAGGGTTCGAACATCAAAGCCCTGGTGGCCCATCCCGGTCTCTCTAACACTCAACTCCAGAAGACATCTGTGAAAGAGGGCGGCATGGGCAGCGTTGTGACCAACCTCATGATGCGGTTCAGCCAGACCCCAGAAGAAGGAGCAATGGGCATCCTGAGCGCAATGTGTCTAACGAATGCAAAGTCAGGACAGTTCTATGGACCCGGCTCAGGCGCTTCTGCGCTCAAAGGGCCGGCACGCCCTTTTGATCTGGAAGCGTTCTACGACAACGCCGAGACGCGGGACCTGCTGTGGCAAAAGAGCGTGCACGCGATCGGTAAGGATTTCTCGATCTAGCGGCCAACGAGATCGCCCGGACACGATCGAAGAGATGGCGGGAAACGGCGCGGTCCCACCTCGTGTGCAGGGCTCGCCGCCAAGACACTGAGTGAAAGACGGCCGGGCCCCGCTCCGACGCCTGCGGCAGCAGCATCCGAGGAAAGTTGTGAACGGCGACAATTCGGGGGGCGCTCACTTCGGTCCAAGTCGCCGAAACCGCAGCCGGCTCTGAAGCGTAGGCGTCAGCACCAACGCCCGCTACAAGGAGAGAATCTATGGTCCCAAAAGAGCTGTCCCGTTCTGAGACTAGGATTCGGCACGAACTGGCGGTCTTCCTCGGTTTGCTGGCGGCCCTTACTTCACTCAGTTACTTGGCCGTGACTCGCGTTCCCGAATCGACCGCAGTGGCGCTCCTGATGTGGTCGCCGGGGCTCGCCGCCATCCTCACGCTGGCTCTGTGCAGGCGAAGCATAGGCGGCCTTGGCTGGCAGCTTGGCCGCCCGGTCTACCTAGCCATGGGCTACTTGGCACCGATCCTCTACGTGTCAATCCCGTACACACTCCTATGGCTTTCTGGATTGACTGAGATCGACATGGAGGCAGCGCAGCGAATCACTCCCGTTGCTCTGTTGATGTTCATTCCGGGCACCCTCGGTGCAAGCATTACAGCGCTCGGAGAAGAACTCGGATGGCGCGGATTCCTGACACCTCGGCTGTTTCCAAAGTTCGGCCTAGTCGGCACCTCTTTGATCACTGGCGGGCTCTGGTCGATCTGGCACTACCCACTGTTGTGGGTTGCCCCGGATCTTCCGTCCACACCTCTGTACTACCAGGCCGCCTGCTTCACGGTGATGGCCGTGGGAATGAGTTTTCTGATGACGTTTCTGCGGGTCACAGGGAAAAGTGTCTGGCCAGCGGTTCTCCTACATGCAAGTCACAACATCTGGATCCAAGGCTTCTTTGATCGCTTGACTGTGAAGTCGCCTAGTGCTGAATGGTGGTCAGGTGAGCTGGGAGTCGCTCTCGCGCTCACAGGTGTCGTTGTCGCGGTCACGACCGTTGCCCTTGCGAGCCGACGGAGCCTGATGCCTGACTAGGACTCGCACTCAGTTCTCGATGCCGCCTTAGCGGCCATTGCCATCTGAACTAGTGCTTGGCCTCAGAATGAAGCCCAAGGCATGCGGTCGTTGCCAGACCAGGCCTCAGTGCTGGGACTCGCCGTGGGCAACCACTTAAGGAGTCGTCGCCCAACCAGATCAAAGCAGAACGTTTCGAACGTCTCGGCCCGCTCGTTGACTCCTCTGAACGCTGAAAGAAGCGTTGATGTCGGCGCCTGAGCCGACAGAAAGGTTTTGCCCAAGGCTTGGAACGATTGTTGACTCCTTGCTGTTGATGTCAAGGTGAAACCCGAGAAACCAGAGAGGCGCCCACTGTTGGCGGGTGCTCTCCACCTCGCCGTGCTCACTGCCTTTGCAGTGGCTCAACCCCTGTTCGACCTGCTTGGCAGCAAGCCGGAGTTCTTTGCTGTCCGGGCTTCGCAGCCAGCCGACCCTTGGCTGCTAGCAGCTATGTTGTGCCTCATCGTGCCGTTGCCGTTGATCGTGGTTGAGATCGTTGCCGGAGCCATCCATGAGCGACTGCAGCGAATCGCTCACGGCGTCCTTTGTGCGCTCTTGATAACAATTGTTCTTCTACCGCCACTCGAACGCATGTTCAGCGTGGGCCCTTGGCTCGAGCTCGTTCTCGCGCTAGTGGGCGGACTCGCCGGCGCGGTGATGCTGGATCGGTGGCGCCCGGCTAGACAGCTGCTCACCTACCTGGTCCCGGTGCTGGTGATCTTTCCCGCGATTTTCCTACTGCGCCCCGGCATGAGCAAGATCCTGCGACCGCAGGAAGTCGACGCGATGCCAGCGACCAACGCGACCACGCCGATCGTGCTGCTGGTTTTCGACGAACTGCCAGTGACTTCGCTACTTGCCGGACCTCAGGCGATCGATAGTGTGCTCTATCCAAGCTTCGCACAGCTCGCGGATGAGGCCACCTGGTATCGCAACACGGCGACCACCAGCGACTTCACGGTGCTCGCGGTGCCAGCGCTGTTGACCGGCATGGCGCCCGATCCGTTGGGTCTTCCGCTTGCGCCCGACCATCCGCGCAATCTCTTCACTCTTCTCGGCGAGAGCTACGCGATGAACGTCGCCGAGTCGGTCACTCAACTATGCCCGGCGCACCTGTGCGACGACGGCAAGCGCGGGTCGGGCCTGTGGTCTCGGCTGCGCTCGCTTCTGGCGGATGCACGAGTTTTGTATCTGCACATCTTGCTCCCTGCGCCCTGGACGAATCATCTACCACCGGTGACCCAGAACTGGATGCTCTTTGAAGGTCACGACGATTGGCTGGCTGACTGGAGCCGGCGGAGCCGAGGCGACAGACTCGCCAAATTCGACGACTTCCTCAACCGCATCGAGCCTTCAGCAGGTCCGGTTCTCCACCTCTTCCACCTCTTGCTCCCCCATCCGCCATTTGTCTACCTTCCCACTGGCCAGGTCTACAGCTTCGACGGTAACGTGGTCGGCCTCGATGTCGACACAATGCCAAGCGACGAGTGGGCCGCAACGCAGATCCAACAGCGTCACCTGTTGCAAGTCGGTTACGCCGATCGCATCCTTGGGCAGGTGAGAGGGCGCCTCAAGAAGGTCGGCCTTTGGGACCGTGCGGTCGTCGTCGTCACTGCCGATCACGGAGCGAGCTTCGCCGCCGGCGGCAATCGCCGAGGACTCACCGACGACAACTTGGCCGAGATCCTGTCGGTCCCGTTGTTGATCAAGGCGCCAGGGCAGAGACAAGGTCGACTGGACCTCCGGCCAGTATCGTCGCTTGACGTCTTGCCAACAATCGCGGCACTAGCTGGCGCGGAGCTGCCGTGGGCCCTTGACGGGATTTCGCTGATGGCGCAAGAGGCGCAGGGTCGAGAGCTCTTGCCGGTCCTCCGACACGGCCAGAACACCCCACAGCCGGAACCAATTCAGGTGTCGATCGCAGACCTTGGGCGGGGTGCACAAGCGGCGCTTGCCAAGCTCGACGAACGTTTTGGACAGGCAGGCGAAGCCGGCCGCGAACTCTTTCGCATTGGTTCACGCCGACAACTAATCGGGCGCAGCATCGCCGACTTTCCAATCGCCGCACCCACTGCTTTCAAACATCAGCTGAAGTTGCCGGATTCCGCGCTTGACGTGGAGCCTGGTGGATGGCTAGTCCCCGCTCATCTCCACGGCGAACTGGTCGGAGGGGAGATACCAGCGTCGATGGAACTGGTGGTGGTGGTGAACGACCGAATAGCAGCAACGACCAGCAACTGGAGTTTCAAGCCGACCCTCTGGTCGGCGATCGTCGACCCACTGGTCTTCGAGGCCGGCGTCAATAGAGTCGAGCTGATGGCACTGTCTTCAAGTCAACCTGAAGCCGCACTCCCAACCCTAAGGCCTATTCCGACCGTGAACGCAGCCATCACGTCGCCGATCAGCGGCCTCTTCGAAGGGGGCCTTCACGGTCTTGAGGAGTGGCCAACCGGGGCGGTGCGGTGGACCGACGGCGACGCTGAGGTAACGATCCCGACCCATCGGTCGCGGCCTCCACGAAAGTTGTCGATTACGATCGAAGCCAACAGCCCCGACGGCGGACGAATCCGGATCACTGCCAACGGAACCCGCCTGCTCGACAATCGTCTCGAGGCCCTCGCTGAACCCTGGTCACGCGTTCTCGACCTGAGCACGGTAGCAATCGGAGATCAGTTGAGACTTCGAATTGAGAGTAGTTCCTTTGTGCCCAAGGAACTCAACGCAGAGACGAACGACTCCCGAAGCTTGGGGGTCGCTATCTCGGGGCTGGAGCTTCTTGAGGGTTCACAAGACCGCTGAACGTTGGCTTCCTGCGCTTACAGGTTGCGAATGGGCTTGAAACGTAAGAACCCCATCCATCTCGGCTGTTGAGCGATTCTGGGGGCACTACCCGAGGAGGCCCGAACGATGATCGGTTGGAGCTGCTCTCCCCCGTTCTACCCATTCCCTCGAAGGGCGTTCCGGTCACACGGTCATCGACGCCATCACCGCGGACCGTCACACGCTGCGCGCGATTGGGCTGGTTGGGCTGGTTGGGCTGGTTGGGCTGGTTGGGCTGGTTGGGCTGCGGAAGCCCGCTATCACTAGTGCCGCGCTCTGCTGGCTAGGAATCGAGAACTAACTGACTGATCGGAAGGTCGCCCAGCCGAGGCCGACGACTGCAATCACAATGGCCGACCACAACAAGATCGTCTGCCACGGGATCGACGCCCAACGCCAGGCAACGATTGGTTGCAGCGTGTCGAGCGTGACCCGATCGCCACGCAACGACAGCACCAAGTTGCTCGCCCGCGCGATTTCGTAGTTCGGCCGTCCAATGTCGCTAGTGCGCGCTCCAATGAGAGCGCGGTACTCGCCGGGTGGAGCCACCAAGAAAGCGGCAAGCCCTGGGCCGCTGAGCGTCGCGGTGCTGACCTCGAGCGGAGCATCATCGCCGTCTTCCACCTCCAACTGAAAGTGATGCGCTCGAGCACGAGGAACAGTGAGGGTAACGGAAGTCTCGGTGCGTCCAGGCGCGTGAAAGGCTGAGCGCGCGGAGCCAGGAGTCAAGCGACCGGAGGTTGTGGCAACGACATGATCCCCTGCGTTGCGGGCTTCGAGCACATAGGCTCGATCAAAGAAAGCGGACTTGACCACCAGCTTGACCGACTCTGCCCGAATGCTTGTCTCGTGGCCGCCGGCTGTCGAGCTATCGGGGAGGCTGAACGAATAATGGCTCTCGGTGCCTTCCCGCGCAGTCTCCAGCTCCAGCTCCTGCACCCAGCGCTCGCCACCGCTCCTGAGGATGTAGGGCCACTGCCCTTCATCGTCGACAAAGCGAAGATCGCCACCATCCTCTCGCAGATGGACCTGAACGCTGGGTCCCAGTTCGACCACGTGTAGACCGGTTTCGTTTTGCACGAGGGTGATCGGCACTTCGAAGGCGAAGAGCCCTGAGTCCACTTGCGATCCGGGCCGTTGCAGGAAGGCCAGCAGTGGCGTCGCATCGTAGTCCGGGTTGGCGGTGATTTCAGCACGGCGGACTAGCGGCAAACCCTCGCCATCGAGCTGGGTCCGCACCTCCATTCGGTCCGCGAACTCTATCGATCGGACCTGTTCGGACGACACTGTGTCTGTTGTCCTCGACCAGAGGTCAAACTTCGCTGCAGCAACCCGACCTCCGCCAAAGAGGAGCTCGACTTCTGCCGCGGCGGCTTGCACAGCTGGCCACTCGAAGATGACCTCCGGTTGACGCACCAAGGCGGTAATGCTGAGTTCCTCGAGCGGCGGAGAATCTCCTCCGTCGATCTCGATCTCAAAGGCCGTGGTGTTGGAGTTTGCAACCTCGATCTCGAGACTCGGCTCGGAGGTCCGGTCCGCCGAACGGAATCGATAGATGCGTCCGCTGGCAAGAAGTTGGCGTTCAGCCTCCGCAGCTCCTCCGAACAGGCCGAGCGAGGCCGCTGCCCCAAAGACACGGATCGAGCGATCAAAATTGCCACGGTTGGTGTCGAGACGGAACGAGTCGGGTACCAACCCACTTGGCAGTTCGAAGCTGTAGATCGCTCCGTTTGGCGTTGACTCGAGCCGATGATCCACCTCCACCTCGAGACGTTGAGTCCCCTGTTCAAAGTCCTCGAAGCTCTCGTAATAGAACCTCGGTTCAAGCGCGGTGCCCGTTCCTCGTTCTATGTCTTGGCGTTCAAGATCAACGCGCAGCCACTCGGTCTTGCCAAGGTCTGCAGGCAGCGGAACAGTGAGGCGTTCTCGACCATCCTTGAGCCTGAAGACCGCTCCGCTATAGAGCGGCTGAGGCTCTGAAGAATCGCCCACGATCCGTGACAAGCGCACCTGCGCTACGAACGCACCGCTTGCCCGTGGCACCGCAAGCCTGAGCTGCCAGGATCGGCCTGTTGAAGCATGCTCCGATGTCGGCATCTCCCCGGGAGGCGGCGTCAACCAATAGCTCTCCGTGACGTCGATCGGTGTCTGTTGGGATGCGCTGGTTGCCCGTTGCGCCAGCTGAGGCCCCAGCTTCGCTTGCAAGGTCTCAAGCAGAGTGCGCTTGGCCCGCGGCGCCCTCCTAACGAAGAAGCTGAGTTGCTGGTCGCCGAGATACAGACGAAGGTCTGAGAGGTCGGGGTGTGTTGCACCCAACACGTCGACATCCAGTGGAAGTCTCACCAGTTGCCCGGCGGAAGTTGGACTGCCTTGAACGACGGCTCGCTGAGCCAGCAACGCTCGGGGGGTTGATTGGGCAAGCGCATCGCCGCTCTCCTCTGGCTGAGACCGAGATTGAGACTGGGACTGCTCAGGCTGAGTGTGGAGCGGAGTCGACACCAGGGCCAGTGCGGTCACCAGGATGGGCGCGGCGACAGCGACCCACCTCATGTGCGGCGAACTCGGCTCCGTGCACTGATGCCTGCGCATCGGTTCTGTTTGCTCACTCTGTTCACTCATTCTGCACACCCTCTACGCCCATCGTCTGTGCTCGCCCCTCTTTGCTCAACCGTCGTGATCATGGTTGTGTTCGCGGGATTCATCAACCGCCAGTTCACCGGGATGCTCGTCATCCCGACTGTTGAAAACGAAGCGCTGATAAAGCACGGAAACACCCAGCAGCGAGAACGCAAGTCCCACCAGCGAAGCGACGCGATACAGGTCTTCGAGCTCGCCCAAGTCATACAAGAACACCTTGGCGATGGTCGCGAAGATCATCAGCAAACTGCCCCAGCGGAGAGTTTTGCTCGCGCGGGCAACTCCAAGAACCAGCAGGGCAAGTGCGAATAGGCCCCAAGAGAAACTCAAGGTGAGGTCGCGCGCAGGAGCGCGGTCAAGAGCAATACGAAGCTGGTCACCGACCGCGAAGGCATCGAAAATGGTCAGGTTGATCCAGGCGAACAGCACGGCGATCCCGAAGAAACCCAACACCCTGCTAACCCAG
The DNA here is from genome assembly GCA_029263415.1 of Acidobacteriota bacterium. Lineage (GTDB taxonomy): Bacteria > Acidobacteriota > Thermoanaerobaculia > Multivoradales > Multivoraceae > JAJCXN01. The sequence goes on along the minus strand of JAJCXN010000012.1, from coordinate 100,751 downwards.
GCCACTTTGGCTAGGCCGAAGGGCTCCCACTGCCGCAGCCGCGACCCTTCAGACTGGTCCAGGATGTGGGCAGCTCCGAGCATTGCCAAGGCTGGAAGTAGGTAGGTGTAGAGGAGCCAACCCAGAACCGGAATGCCCCAGGGCGCCCGAGGTTGGTGGTAGTTAAAAATCTCTGGATTGAGCAGCAGTCGAGCAGTGACCGCGAGACCTAAGCCAAGTGCAAAGAACTTGAGGCCCGCGTGATCGACACGGCGCCACAGAGCAGCAACGCCGAGAGCGAGCAGCGCCCATCCGATGGTGATCCACTCTCGCTCCAACTGAATCGGCACCGCTATGGCGACGAACCCCAACGACACCGCTCCAAACCAGGCCAGGGTCGAAGTTCGAGTAAGACTGCTCATTCTGGGACCGGCTAAGCGCAGGCCACCTAAGGAGATGGCACCGAGCAGCAACATGCTCAGCGCCGGGAAGGTGTCACCAAACGCTTCGACAAAGAACGTGTGAAAACTGGGTGCCATCAGCACCGGTGCCAGCGCTGCGGCTCTAGTCGCGCTCAGTGGCCATCGACCATCTGCGGCGATGTCGTGTGCTTCGTCGGCGTCGCGCGTCGCAAAGCGCGCGAGACTTCTCGGAAAGAGACTCGGCCAAACGACGAAGAGGAGAATTGCGATCGCCGTGAACGCAAGAGCCCACCTAGGCGAGCCGACCCACGATTCTGCAATTGCCAAATGCACGACGGAGACGCCCAGGAGACTGAGGACGACGAGCTTGCCGCTGAGCAACCGAGTGGCTGTTAGCAGCATGAACAACCCCATCACAAGCGCTGTTGTGCTGACCAGGATCAACGGCGTGCTGACGCTTCCACCACGGCCCGCTATCGCTAGGGAACCGAGTGCCAGCATCGGATAGAGGGCCAAGGCCCACTCAACTCGTGAGCCAACACCGGTTCCGCCGTCCACTTGCAGGCTGCGGTTGCGGTTGCGGTTGCGGCTGCGGCTGCGGCTGCGGCTGCGGCTGAGCGCATAGAACTGGAAGCCAACACCTGCCAGCAGGGCCGCGACCAACGGGCCCGGAGCAGCAAAGACGCCTCCACCCTCGCCGTTGGAACGGATAACAAGAGTGAGCAACAAGTGCAGCCCTAACGCCAACGAGGCGAGGCCGGCGGGTATCCAGGCCAGGGAAACACTGCGTGTCTCCGGCTCTTGGGCCGACGAGGTCTCATCGAACCGAGAGGACTGGTAAAGCAGTGCAGCTGTTACTGCTGCCAGACCGACTGTGAACCAGAGGCTAGGGCCACTCTCCCACCAATCAACTGCGTGAAGAATCGGGATCGCCAGCCCGCTGGCGGCAGCAGCCGCGAGTTCGGGTGCTCGCCATCGCAACGCTACGAGACCGGTCCGGGCTTCTGCAGGAGACTCTGCCGTAGAAAGAAAGTGGCTCGCCAGCTGATGCGTCGCAACCAGCACCAGCAAACCGATCAAGCACTCAATCATGCTGCGATGAGAGAAGTCCTGTGAGAAGGGCCACACCGCGAGCACGCCCAAGGTGGCCGCGACCGCACCAGACGCCAGCTCTGGCAGCTGCTGTCGCCGCGCCATCCAAGCCGCTGCCGCGTTGAGCAGCAGCAGTAGGCCACCAAATGGCAATAGCTGATCACCAGTATCCGCTTGACTCGCAAGGTAGACAGCGAAGGCGAACGGGCTGAACAGAGCGCCAACGATCATACCGAGCTGCCCGAGCAAGGATTCCTCGGCCTCGTCCTCGTCCGACCTGACCCGCGCCCCTCGCCCAGAACTCCACAGGAAGAAGAGAGAGAACACTGCCAAGATCGACAGGCCGAGCACGACCCTGCCTTCGGCTGCTTGAAGGATCCACGCGGCCTGGTAGAGCACCGTGGCGACCAAGCTCAGAGCACTTAGGATTGGCCAATGCCCCTTGCGCCCAACCAGCGCCACTCCGGCGTTCAGCAACAGCAGATATCCAAAGAGTCCAATGGCATTGTCGCTGCCACTGGAAACGAGCAGTGGTGTTGCGAAGCCTCCAAGTAGGCCGAGTAGAGCGATCACCAAAGACTGGTGCTTGATCGCCAGGGCGCCGCCAGCTGCGGTGATCAACGCCAATAACAGGAACGCCACGCCGCTACCGACGAGATCATAGAGGTTGCGAGCGGCCCACACCGCTGCGTACGACATGACGATGCCCGCCCCCTGCAGCGCGTTTGCAGGGAAGATGTGACCGCGCTTGCGGAAGCGCTCACCAAACAGGACCGAGGCCACACCAGCCAACAGCAGCAGAGCGACGCGAACGGCTGGGGGAATCAGGTTTCTCTCAATGGAGAAGCGAACAAAGTAGATGCCCGCCACGGCCAAGACGATCCCCGCCAGCACCGCCAGACCTCGCACGCCCACCCACTGTTCCCAATCGATACTCGGAGCCGACCGTGGCGGTTCGGCGCCGGGTTCAGGCCCAGGGCCGCCGCCGTCAGTGGACTCGTCAAACGGCCCATCGAAGGATACGGACGCTCGTGGGACATCGTCTTCGACCTGCGAGTCCTCGCTTGTCGTTGCCGACTTCCCAAGGCCAGAGTCGGCAGAGGAGGAAATGGAGCGTGCTGTCACGGCAGTTTCAGCCGGCAAGCTCGGACCAATTTCTGGGATTGCCGGAAGAGTCAAAGCGGCATCCTCAGAAGCGCCGGTTGCAGCCATCGAACTGCTGTCGCCCGCAGCCAGATCCTCAGAGGCACTCTCAGTGCGCACACCGGGTTCGAGCCGATCCGATGTCACGGACGCAGTCGTTCCGAGTGCCGTGTTCCTGGCCGCCGCTGTCCCGGGCTCCGCTGTCCCGGGCTCCGCTGTCCCGGCCGGATCCTGCATCTGAGCCATCGCCTGCCTCAGCTGCGCAACTTCGATCTCCAGGTTCTGCAACCGTAGGTCTTGAGCCGACCGACGCGCGGAGCCAGAGCTGACTAGATGCACGACCAGCCAAACCAGGGCAATAACGACAAGAAAGGCGATCAAGGCGCAGCCGGTTTCCAAAACTTCTCCGAGGGTCGATGAAGAAAGCGTTGGCAGTAGGTTAGCAGCGAGTCAAACATGCAAGGTGTACAAAGCAACGAACCCTCGCGGGCCATACATCGGCCCTTTCCTACTACTCCTACCACGCTCGACACCTACCTACTCCCTAAACGCGCTACTCCCCGGAAAGAGAGCCCGGGCCATCTCCATCAGTTGTGCAGCTTGGGTGGGGTTCCGCAGTTCAGTCAATAGGGCGATCGCGCGCTGGTACGCGGCGGGCGTAGGATTCGCCGTAAGCATCTGATTTAGCTCCGCGATCGCTTCACTACCCCTACTCGTTACAACGAGCAGACGCGCCAGCCTCGCGTAGGTCTCCACATCGCTTGGCCGCGCTTCGAGAGCTCTCCGAAACGCCGTTTCCGCCGTTTCGTAGTCACCTCGAACGGCGGCTAATTCGCCCTTCAAGACCGTGATTTGGATCCGCTGTTCTGGTCCCAGCCAGTCTTCTGGAAGTTCTTCGAGCGACTCAATCTCCTGGTGTGCAACATCCGCACTCCCGAGCAGGAGCGCCGCTCGCACCATCAAGAGTTTGGGGCGAGGATCGTCTGGCGGTGCGAGTGCAGCTGCCTCCTGTGCCAGCTTGCCCCCTTGGTACGGCTGTTTGTTTGCCAACGCAACCTCGGCCAGCACACAGCGAGAACGGACTGGCTCCGTCTCAAGAGCAGTGGTTGCAAGCGCTCGCGCCTCTTCAAGGCGCCCGAGATGCATTAACACCTGCGCGGCAGCCAATGCGGAACTCTGCCCTCCGCCAGCTTGTCGAGCGCGATCAAACGCTGCCAATGCATCTTCATTGCGGCCCAGTTGCACCAAAGCCAAGCCAAGCGTCTCCCATCCAGCTGGCATTTCTGGATTCGAGCGAACCAACGCCTCGAGAATTGAAGAAGCGGCCTGCGCTTCTCCCGAGGTCAACAGACCCGCCGCCTCGCTCAGCAGCCCGAACGCAGGAAGGGCAGTCTTTGGATCGATCTTTGATTCTGTGGACGTGCCGCCGACCAGGTAGCCAAGTTGCCTTAGTTGTGCCACCGACTTGGGGTCTGTCGGTTGTTGAGGCAGTTCTAGTGGCTGCTCTAGCGCTTGAAGTTGTCGGTGAAGACGTCTGACAACCGCTGGAGAACTCGCCAACTTGTTGTCGAGTTCTCCAGGATCCTTGCTCATGTCATAGAGCGAAGGAGCCGGGCCTCCGATGTAGTGCCATTGATCTTCGACCAACGACGTCAACGCGCTCCATCCCAATTGCAGCCTCGGGTAGTAGGTCTCGGAATAGACGGGAGTTCCCGGCCCATCAGTGAAGAGCGAGTCGTCCTCCTCGGAGACGCCGGTCAAGGATCGGACAATGGACGCCACGATTGTGAGCGAAACAGGGCTCGCCATCGTGGTTCCCGCGTGCGCACCATGCGGCAGCTTGACCAGCAGCGGAACCCGCAACGCCTCCCGATGCAGCAGGATCCCGTGCTCTTGCTCGCCGTGGTCCGAAAGGCCCTCTCCGTGGTCTGAAACCAAAATGATGAGCGACCGCTCGTAGAGCCCCAAATCCCGAATCTGCGCCATCACCGATCCCACGATCGCGTCGGCCGTTGCGATCTCTCCGTCATACGCGTCTTCGTATCGAGAAGCAAACGGCTCTGGAGGTTGATACGGCGAATGTGGCTCGTACAGGTGTAAGAACAAGAATGGCGCTGACTCACTGGAGGAATCCCTCGCGCGTAGCCAGTCGATGGCCAGGCGGCCGGTCTCAAACCCCGAGCGTTGGGCCCCCATGGGAGTTACTCCGCCAACTCGACCCATGTCGTCGTCGAAGACATCGAAGCCGTCACCAAGCCCACTCTGCGACCTCAGCACCACGGACGACACCATCGCGGCCGTCTCATAGCCCGCCGCTTGAAGCTCACGAGGAACGTACGGTGTGAGCGAATCAAGGATGTACCCCGCGTTGTCGCGAACCCCATGCTCGGTCGGCAACTGCCCTGTCAGCATGGAGGCGTGTGCCGGCAACGTCAGAGGATAGGGACTGAAGGTGTCCTGGTACAAAACTGCTTCCCGGCGCAGGGCATCAATCGCTGGGGTCTCCACACCTGCATAGCCGTAAACCCCGAGGCGATCTGCTCGCAACGTGTCGATGCTGATCAGAATCACCGGTGGTTGCTCTACCCGCGGCGCCTTGGATGGCACACAGCCAGCTAGAGCGAGTCCAAGGCAAAGAAGACCCCTTCTCATTCTGTCGACGCTCCACTCAGGGCCGCAGCGACTGCGGCCCTACGTCGTTGAGCTTCGGAGTGATTGGGGTGGTGGCGAAGAGCGGTTTCAAAAACTGCCAACGATTCCTGCAATCGTCCAAGAGCTGCGAACGCGGTCCCAAGGTCGAGTTGAAGATCGGCATCCGCTGGCCGCAGGACCGCTGCGCGTTGTAGGTACGGCAGCCCTTCCGCCGGACGCTGGAGTTCGCCGAGCAAAGCGCCTAGGTTGTGCAACGCCCGAGAATTCTCCGGATCGATGGCGACAGCTCGCTCTAGGTGCCGAAGGGCAGAGTTCAGGTCCTGGTTGCTACGCGCCATGGCTGCTTGCACCAGGTGCGCGCGAGACCCGCTCATCAACTCGCTCAAATCTCGAACTAGTGGGTCGTCGAAGTTGGGTCTCTGCGTTCCCGCCAAAGACAGTTGGTCACGCGCCTGCTCCAGATCACCCACGGCCCTGAAGGCCATTCCCAAGGAATGGTGAATCGCGTCTGCGGAGGCGTCTAAGGCGAGCGCCCTCGAAAAGAACTCGATTGCTTGTTCAGGATCCCTCTCAGACACCGCTAGTCCCAGGCCATACTGCGCAGCTGCTGAGTGCGGGAAGGCGGCCACAGCTCGTTGGTAGTAGACACTCGCATCGTCTGTGTCACCTACATCAAGACCGACACGCCCCCGCCTTAGTAACGTCGGGAGATCTCCTGGTTGAAGAGAGAGTGCGGTATCAAAGCTTGAGCGCGAGGACTCAAGGTCAGCTGCGTCCGCGTAGGAGACGCCTTTGAGGTAGTGCCAGTCATAACGCTCGGGGACACGACGAGTGGCGACCTCATACCAACTGGCAGCGGCTTGCGGCAAGCCATGCACAAAGTAGAGACTGGCCAAACCGGCGCTGGCTTCAGCCTCCTCGACCGACCCCGGCGACGCTGAGTGAACACGCCGCACAAGCGCTCGCGCTTCTTCGATGGCGAGGCGGGGCGGCGTCTCGAGGTGGCCGAGATGCGGCTCCAGTGGAACGAGCGCGGATTGCACGGCGGCGGGATCAGCCGTCTCGTCGAAGAGAGATGGCGAGTCACCACAACCTGTGCCCAAGAAAGCAGCCAGGCCTGCGACTAAGAGGCTGGCTGTCCGGTGCCACTCACTAGTGTGTGGTAGCGGCCAGTGGAGAGTTCGGACCATTGTTCCATTGTACCGTTGAGATCAGTCACTCGAACGCTGACCGTCTGCGACCTCAAAAGACCCAGCCCGACCAGAACCCGAGGGTCTCGTGCAGAGGCATAGCTCCCATCGGTGTACGAGCGACCTACGTAAATCCGCACCCCGTCCACAAACACTTCGACGCGCGCCCCCAAGGCATCCCGTTTGCCCTCACCAGTGACCAACCGTACTCCAACCCAAGCGTCGCTCGTTGGCTGCGACTGATTAACTAGAACCTGGGCAGCCGCTCCAATGTTGATAACCACCGCATCGAGGTCTCCGTCATTGTCCAGATCGCCAGCAGCAATCCCCCGACTAACCGTCGAGGTGCGAACGTCGGCGCCAAGCTTCGCTGACGCGTCATCAAAGCCACCCCCAACGTGGCCCGAGAGGAACTGATTCGGTTGTTCTAGCGGAAGCGGGTTAAGAAGTGTGGCAACTTCCCGAATTGCCCTCACGGCCCCGTTCGCCACCAGCAGATCATGCCAACCGTCGCCATCGAAGTCTGACAAGACCACCCCAAAGCCGGTAGCGTTCAGGCTAGACGCACCCAGTCCGCTAGGTAAGGATCGATCCGAGAAGAGACCACGTCCATCGTTCCGATACAGCGTGTGCGACTCGCCCGTCAAATGGGTTATCAACAGATCCACGTCCCCATCTTGATCAATGTCGGCGGCGTCCAGCCCCATGCTGGCCTCAGGAAAGCCTTCGCCGTTCACGGCACAACCAGCCAGTTGCGCGCTCTCCTCGAACCACCCGCCGTGGTTGATCCAGAGCCGGTTGGCCCTGCCGTCGTTGGCTTCGTAGAGATCAACATCGCCATCTCCATCAGCGTCGAAAGCAATGGTCCCCAGGGTTGGAGCCGCCTCATGGCTTTGGAAACCCCAATCCTCGGAAACTCTTTCGAAGGTGCCGTCCCCAGAGTTTAGGTAGACCTCGTTCGATTCAGCGCGAAAGGAATCTGGCCCACAATAGTCGAGTCCACCAGCAGCCTGGTAGCAGGGACGGTAGGACTCGCGCTTCCATAACAGATAGTTGCCAACGAACAAATCGAGCCACCCGTCGTTGTTGAGATCAGCGACCGTGGCGGAAACGCTCCACTCTGAGCCAGCCACCCCAGCAATCTGCCCGACGTCCTCAAAGCTCCCATCGCCGCGATTCCGAAGGAGACGATTCGGACCCAAAGCGGTGACGTAGATATCCATCCACCCATCGTTGTCAAAGTCTCCGGTTGCTGCACCCATGCCGTAGCCATCGCCAACTCCTCTTGCGAACTGGGTTCTGGCAGCCGGAACCACGGTGAACTCCAGGACACCGCTCGCGGACAGGTTGTTGACATAGAGCCGGTCCTGGCGCAGCGTCGAATCCTCGGCAACAGCATCGCCACTCAGGACGCCGGCTTGGACCAAGAACAGGTCAAGGTCGCCGTCGTTGTCAACATCAAGAACAGCGCCACCGCCCCCCATTATTCTAGGCAAGTAGAGGTCACCATCGCTGGTACTGGTGTAGGTGGCGCTAACTCCCACGGCTTCGGCCACATCGACGAGCCGAAACGAAGAGGAGACGTGTTCGTCGCCGTGCACAGACATCCGGTCGCTCTGGTCGCGCTTGGAGACGTTACAACCTAGCCATGCAATAGACAGCAATACAGCCGCAACTCCTGGCACTAAGACTCTGTAGGGTTGCGGTCTCAACTAAGGGGGCCGAGCCCAGACGAACAAACGCCGCCCCGCGCGAGCGAGACGGCGTATTCGGCGGACAATCGTCGGCTAGAACAAACGGCGCACCATCACTAGACCCGCAAGACCGAGCAGGCCAACGAGCACACCAATGGCAACCGGACCGAGGGTCGGGATAGCGAGAGTGTTCTCTTCGACAACCACTGCGACATTGTCGAGCTGAAAAAACCCAGGACCTACGAAGCCCTCGGGAACATCCCAGACGAAATTGGCCCGCACCGATTGTCCAACAAAGGCGGACACGTCCACCGCACCACTGAGAGCGCCGGTATCCGTCACGATGGTGCCCGCGGTGGCAGTAAGAACGGAATCGACTTGCATCGGAGCACCGCCACCGCTGGGCTCGATGTGCACTTCGAAGTTACGATCCAAGGTGGCGCCAAACGACATCAAATCCCAGGCGCCGCGATAGTCGAACGTCAGCGTCGCGCCAGACCCAGCTGAGATCGAAATGTCCTGACCAATGACGATGGTATCTGCGCCTCCAGAAACCTGATCGAACCCATGAACTAGTGTTTGCACGCCCTCTGTCGGAGCAGTGGCGAAGAAACCATATCCGACGGAACTGCCACCGGCAGCCACCTGGAGTGGCAAGAGAGGAGAGGCTGCATCGGCAACCACCCAGTTCGACAGGTCGGCCGCCTCGAATCCGCAATCTGCAAACGGATTAGCAGGAGCGCCGCAGCTGAGTGTTCCTCGAACAGGCTCGCCGCCGACCGGGCCTCGGAGCGTTGCGTCTCCACCGTAAGGCTGTGCCGTCAACACAGCGGGGATCATTGCCAACAGCAGGCTCATCTTCGTTCTTGTCTTCATGGAAGGCTCCTCAAAACAGGTTGACATCCTTGCAAACGATCAGCGTGCTGGGTGGGCAAAGAAGTTAGGAGGGCTTGACACATCTTATCGCACCGCGTCGACGCATAGCCAACGCGGGTAATCAATCCCGACTACGCTGGAGGGTAGCAAAGAGGAGAGCCAGAGAGCTCTACTAGGGCCTGCCTATGCATCACGAGCTGCAGGTGCCCAGGACCACTCCTCTCGCAAGCTGCCCATCCAGGCGACCACCTCATCTCGGAGACGGTTCTTCGAATCCTCCCGTTGGTCCGAGAGCCAAGCCGAGGTCGAACGCTCGCTCTCCAAAGCCACCGCTCAGCAACCGTCAGCCGGCGCAAAGAGCCATCTGCGGTTCTCAACCGCGCCCCCAAAGCCGCCGCTTCAAGGCACTACGATGTATTGTGTTGGACAGAGGCAAACACGTTGAAGACATTGCCCGCAATGGTACTAAGGAGGTGCAAGATGGCAGAGACGATTGCGATCGAGGAACGCGAGTCCCAACCCGTCGTGGAGATCGCGGCTGAGACACGACTTTGGCAAATCCCTAAAGTGCTTGCGGCAGGCTTCGGCGCATCGCGCGCGCATATTGAGAGCGCCGGTGCGGAGGTCGAAGGGATGCCGTTTGCGCGCTACCTAGAAATTGACTGGCAGTCTCTGCGTGGCAAGGGCGCATTAGGTCAGTTCCTAGAGTTTCTAACCGCAAAGCAGAAGATGCGCGTCGGCATGTTCTCCTCGAGACCGGTGCCATCAGAAGGCACGGCGATCGGAACCGAGATCGCGGCTGGGCGCTACGTGACCACCTATCATCGCGGCGCGTACCACAAGGTGGGCGACACATACCGCAAGATCGTTGATTGGGCGGAAGAGAACGATGTGACGTTAGCTGATGGTTCGATCGAGAACTATGTCGATGATCCAACCGAAATGCCGATGGAAGACGTACGCACCCGCATCTGGATCGCAGTTCTCTAAAGAGGACGCGGGAGCCGTCAGCGGTCGGAGGCTGTCGCCCGCGCCCCGTGTGCTCGTGGCCCCTGTAGCCTGCCGTTCACCATACGCCTAACCTGGGGGCATGACACCAGGCTTCGCTTTAGCTCCCCGAAGAGGGTACGGGCTCGCTTCGAGTCGCAAAAAGCACACGTCCACCTGGACCCAATTCATCAGCAAGCTATGCACCTCTCAGTCCCGCTTGATGCCTCTTCACCCGCGCTGCAGCCTTTGGTGAACACCACGACAACGTCCAGCGTTACCACTAGTAGTAACAAGAACTTCAAAAGCCCAACATGCCCATCCAAACCTTTGAGAGCCCGATGCCGGCGTCGGCCGAGGAACTGTTCGCCTGGCATGCGCGCTCGGGGGCATCCGAGCGCTTGAGGCCTCCCTGGAAAATACTCGAGATCGACCGGCCAGCACCGGGCGAGAATGGAGGTCGAGGCCTGCTTAGCTCGACAAAGTGGCCCTTCTCGCGCTGGGTGCACCGGCACGAGTTCGGCGTGGCAGCGACCGGTGAATCGCTCCTGCGCGATCACATCGACTACACGCTCCACTGCGGATTCCTCGGCGATCTTGTCGCGGGCCGATTAGTGGCTCGAGACCTCGATTCGACCTTCGCCTTCCGGCACACAACAACCGCGCGCGACCTCAAACGGCACCAACGGTTCCGCAATCGACCGCCCCTGCAAGTGGCGATCACGGGTGCAAACGGTCTGGTTGGCAGCAGCCTCCAGCGATTCCTGAGCACAGGAGGCCACAGTGTTGTGCCCATCGCACGCGCAAGAGCCAGCTCAACGAGCGGGCCGGGGCCACACTGGAATCAAGAACAAGGTCTTCTCTACCCAAGCAAGATCGAGCCGTTCGATGCAATCGTGCATCTGGCGGGCCAGGGCATAGCGTCAGGACGTTGGTCTCAAGAGCGCAAAGCCAGAATTCGCGACAGCCGGGTCGTCGGCACTCGCAGCCTGGTACGCACACTCGGAGAACTCAAGCGACCGCCGCAAACGCTGGTGTGCGCGTCTGCCATCGGCGTCTACGGTTCCCGCGGCGATCAACAGCTCGATGAAACGAGCACTCTAGGCCGTGGTTTCCTAGCGGATGTCTGTAGAGAAACCGAGGCAGCCGCGCTCGAGGCTGAGCAGCTAGGAATCCGCGTTGTGCTACTCCGCTTCGGCATTGTTCTAACACCGTCAGGTGGCGCACTCGCCAAGATGTTGCCTGCGTTTCGCCTCGGCGCCGGCGGTGTGCTTGGCAGGGGTCGTCAAAGCATGAGCTGGATCTCGATTGACGACGTGATCGGTGCAATCCACCACACTCTATTCGTCGCAGATCTGAGTGGCCCGGTCAACGCCGTCGCTCCCGGAGCAGTGACCAATCGCGAGTTTACCGAGACTCTGGGCAGGGTACTTAGACGACCAACGCTCTTCCCCCTGCCAACGGCCGGTGTGCGACTTCTCTTCGGTGAAATGGCGAACGAGACGCTGCTGTCCTCCGCTCGGGTGGTTCCAACGAAACTGAACCAGACCGGCTTCATTTTTGATGACCCGGAGCTCGAGCCAACGCTACAACGCCTGCTCGGCAGAACCCTACTGCCTTGAGTTAGACGAAGTCTGGTTCGCGCAGTTTCAGCCTTGCCCACGCCGATGGTTGCGACCCTCGGACTCGCTTCTGGACCGGTCCTGTTGAGTAGCTTGACTGTTCGCTGGTTCGACCTCAGGCTTCTGACCGCCCGTGGAAGAATCGCTCGGAAGATTTCCGGCCATAGGTCCTGAGCCGCTCCTGCCGGCTCGTTCAGTTGACCGATGCCGGGGCCGCCGCAATCGACGCGGACAACCAATGATGTAACCGTTCGAGATTCGACCATCCGTGGCCACCTGACAACCGAGGCTGGCTGCCCAGCTATCAATGTAAGCAACGGTGGTCTGGTGATCGAACGATCAACAGTCCACGGCAATACAAACCAAGCCGCTGCGACAGGTCACCCGATCTGCGTCAATTCCGCCTCCACTGTGGTCATCATCAGTTCAACCATCACCGACAACACTGGTGGCTCTTTGCGAACGTCCGGCGTCGCCATCGACACCCCATCGCAGGCCGACTGTCCACCTTCTGACCAGCGTGGCGAGACCGCAGCCGACCGAGACGGGACGGCAGTATGCAATGCGATATCGGCGCCTACGAAGCGACCGAGGAGGGTGCCGTTGACGGCAATACCCACGGCCAGTTCTGCGGTCCTTGCTGCCCTCGCTCTGATGTTGTTAGTTGCCGGGTGGTGGACTGTGGGGCGCAGCGGGTAAGTCCACAGTGGCACGGCCGCTGGAATCGCTGAGCAGCGGTGCGCTTGCGGCCTATCACTCAACAATGCCGAGCACGAAAGAGACAATAGAGCGCGAGGGTTCGGCTCGGTCCTTGCGCTCAGCTCTCCCCAGCCGCATGCCGCCCGGCGGCTCGCCCCGAAAAGATGCAGCCACCCAAGAACGTGCCTTCCAAAGCGTTGTAGCCGTGGTAACCACCGCCGCCAAAACCTGCCACTTCCCCAGCTGCGTAGAGCCCCTGAACGGGCACGCCTGAGGCACTGAGCACCTGACTGTCAAGGTTGGTGTGCAGGCCGCCTAGACTCTTCCGCGTGAGTACGTTTAATCGAACTGCGATCAAGGGTCCATGCTTCGGGTCGAGGATCTTGTGCGGCTTGGCAGTACGGATGAGCCGATCACCACGGTAGTTACGCGCACCGTGAATGGCGGTCACCTGCGCGTCCTTTGAAAAGGGATTGTCGATCTCTCGATCCCGCGCCTCGATTTGAGAACGAATGCGTTCAACGTCGAGCAACGGCTCCTCGGTCAATGCGTTCATCCCTGCGACCAAGTCGTCGAGACGATCCTTGACCACGAAGTCTTCACCATGTTCCTTGAACGCTTCTACGTTGGGCGTGGCACGCCCGCCCGCGCGGCTCTTGAGCACCGCGAGCCAGCTCTTCGACGTCAGGTCTGGATTCTGCTCCGACCCGGATAGAGCGAACTCTTTCTTGATGATCGACTGGGTCAAGATGAACCACGAGTGCTCGTACCCAGTGTTCAAGATGTGGCGCAACGTTGACAGCGTGTCGAAACCCGGCAAGCAAGGTGCGGGGGCCCGGTTGCCAGTAGCGTCGAACCACATCGACGACGGTCCAGGAAGGATGCGGATGCCGTGGTTGGGCCAAATCGGGTCCCAGTTGCGAACACCCTCGGTGTAGTGCCACATGCGATCCTCGTTGATCGCGGTACCACCAGCCTCTTTGGCAACCGCGAGCATGCTGCCATCGACGTGATGTGGCACGCCTGCGAGCATCGTCTTCGGGGCATCGCCCAATCGGTCTTTGGGCCAGTTGTGACGCACTAGCTCGTGATCGCCGCCGATGCCGCCCGAGGTGACAATCACACTGCCGGCTGACAGTTCGAAGTCGCCCACCAGCTCTCGCCCAGACTGTTGGCCGCGCTCTACACCGGACGGTTCGAGAATCTCGCCCGCCACTCCTACCACTGCCTCGTTCGCAGTCACCAACCTGGTGACGCGATGGCGAAAGTTCAGTGAGATCCGGCCCGCAGCAACCTGCTCACGGACTCGCCGTGCAAACGGTTCGACCACGCCCGGCCCCGTGCCCCACGCCAAGTGAAATCGCGGTACGGAGTTACCGTGGCCATCGGCAAACGAGCCGCCGCGTTCCGCCCAACCGACCACCGGGAACCAGCGCATGCCCTGCTGGTGGAGCCAGGGCCTCATCTCTCCAGCTGCGAAGTCAATGAACGACTCCGCCCAAAGCCTGGGCCAGTGATCGTCTTCACGGTCGAACTGAGCCGAACCCATCCAATCTTGAAGAGCGAGTTCCTTGCTGTCACGGACTCCCATGCGGCGCTGCTCTGGTGTATCCACCATGAACAGGCCACCAAGAGACCAGAAGGCCTGGCCACCAAGAGAATTTTCTCCCTCTTGCTCCAAGACCGCTACGTGACGACCGCGATCCGCAAGTTCGGCTGCGGCCACCAGGCCGGCGAGACCACCGCCGATAACGATGGCGTCGAGTGCTGTCTTGGCTGCCATGAGGACTCCACAATTGGAAGAGGCGGGTCGGAACTGATCCCAGTCCCATCTTGGAACTCGGCTTCCTATCACGCCACCGATGGCGGCGTGGTGCAGAGCACACCTAGTCGAGGGAGGGGGATCGTAGAGGTATCCACCGACGCTACTCATCAGCGGACGAGAGAGTTGTGCCCGAGCCTGGGTTGCAGGTCCCAAACGGATCCCGATAGACGGAAGGTGACGAATCCGGAGGGTTGGTGGGCACGTTCTTCAGGTATCTAGCGATCGACCCCCGAGGCTGAAATCGTTGTTGCTCTTCTGACCAATGCGGGGCCTCAAGCAGGTCAGGCCGCACAGGATGCTGCTGCAGCGCTGTTCGAGCGCTACTCGAAGTAGTCGTCGACGCCGTTGCGCGCGCCAGCCCTGCTGGGCCGCGGCAGAGTATCCGAGGTCGGTTGCACACGTGATCGAACTTTCAATCGGCACCGTAAAGACAGCTCCTGCTTGCCGCGCCCAAGCCCTCGTTCACTCAGAGAGCGCATCCATCTAGGACCGACGAAGACTCAGAAGAGAGAAGGCTCAGAAGAGACAAGTGGATCTCCGTCCCAAAAATCGAACGTTGTGAACTGCTCCACCGGATTCCTGCGCAGCTTGGTCAGCTGCTTCACCGGCCGACCCAGCGGCAGCATTGCAGCAACTGCGAAGTGCTCGGGCACTCCAAGGATCTCTTGCACCTCAGGTTCCTTCTGCGACAAGAAGGTGGTGATGGTACCGCCATAGCCTTGGTTGCGAGCGGCGAGCAGGATGTTCCAAACGAAGGGGTAGATCGAGGCCCCGCTGATGACTCCTACACGGTCAAGCTCCGAGTCCATCGAGGCAACCACCGATAGATCGACGCACACCACGAGCAGAGCCGGCAGCTTGGCGATGTTGTCGAGCATCGGCCATTCCACCTCGGTTGCCTCGATCTCTTCCTGACTCAGCGCGGTCGGGACCACCGTGTTCCAAGGGTTCTCACCAGCTCGAAGCTGAGCAACGTAGCGCTGGATCGCGAAACGGCAAAGCTCGGCTAGACGCCTCCGGATCTCGAGTTCGCGCACCACAATGACGCGCCAGCCCTGGCGATTGCCACCGCTCGGCGCGAAGCGCGCGTCGTCAAGGATGCGATAGAGGATCTCATCGGCGATCGGTTCATCAGTGAACTCCCGTGCCGCGAAGGTGGTGCGCATGACCTCACTGAGTTCCATCTACCCGATCTCTCTTTCTGGTGTTGAGGCGTTGAGGCGTTGAGGCGTCGACTCTAGAACAGGCCGAAAGACTGCATTCCGGCGCTGGCTCTCAAACGCCACAGCTGGGTCGGATCACAGCTAGCACGGATCGCAGAGGGCACTCATCGGCAGAACACTTTCTCTCGGATTCAGTGCAGTTTCAAACAGGCCTTGATCATGTCGCTGACCACCATCGGCTTCTCCTGGTGCGGCCAGTGCCCAACTCCGGGCAGGGTCACTAGAGTCCAGTCAGCCGCTAGGTGATCCCAGGTGTTGTCAAAACCTTCAGGCAAAAGTGCGGTATCCCCTAAACCATGGAACTGAAGGACCGGCGCCTTCACTTCAGGTAGCTCGAGAAAGGCGCCGGAGTCATAGGGCTCGCGGGGAAGATTGGCACGGTAGTAGTTCATCATGCCGTCGGTGCCACGATGCCGACGCCGGTGCATCCGCTGGAATCCTCCTCTTCCCCATCACGCTATTCTGCAGTGGCTGTGAATGGACACAACAATGGAGACTCGCGAGCGACGCCCTTTGTGCTCGTTAGCGGGTCGCAAACCCACCAACACACCCGGCGAGGTACGGGACCTGCCTCAACAGCGACCGCGCAATGACGGATGTCAGCAATGACGAGTAGCAGCGCAGGGTTCTTGGTTCCTTCCACGGTCCACAGAGTCGAAGAAACGATCACGCGCAGTCGTTTCATCACTACGCTCGACCGGGCACCGTCAGCAGAAGCGGCTCATCAATTTCTCGCCCAAATCCGAGCTGAGTTTCCCGACGCGACCCACAATTGCTGGGCCTTCATCGCGGGGCCACCTGGTTCGTCATCCAGCGTCGGCATGAGTGACGACGGAGAACCTCACGGAACTGCCGGCCGGCCGATGTTGCATACGCTCACCCACAGTTCGGTCGGTGAGGTCGTAGCAGTCTGCACGCGCTACTACGGTGGCACCAAGCTCGGCACCGGCGGACTGGCCCGGGCCTACAGCGGCGGCGTCGCTCTAGCCCTAGAGACCTTGCCGACCACAACTAAAGTCAACCGCGTCCCGGTGGTGGTCGTGGTCCCATACACCGCTGTCGATTCATTTGAGCGCCTTCAAGAACGCTTCGATTTCACCATCAGCGGTCGCTCCTACGACACCGAAGCCCACTACCACTGTGCCGTTCCGAGCTCGCGGCTTGCCGAGTTCGAAGAAGTACTCAAGGAGCTAACTCGAGGAGAGGCAAGCCTCTCTCTTGAGCGGGACACCTAAACCGCCGTCCGACGCGGCGCTGCGCCACCGGTGGATCGGAGGCCTGAAGCCAAGCAAGCCTCGCTGTCTCCACGCTCCACCCCTAACATTGCTCGCACTATGCGGCGCTCCTGGCATCTCTGTGTAGTGCGCGGCCGCGGCGTTGCGTGGCCGCTGGAACGGATCGGCAGGCCATGTCACCTGGGCGAGAAGACGAGAAGACGAGAAGACGAGAAGACGCCGCTATCAATCGCCTATTGCAGCGGCGGCCAGATCGCGCCGTGCCCAGAGGTTGTGAAGAGCAAGACCGGCTTGGCCACCACAAGAACCAACGAGCGAGTCGATCTCTTTAAAAAGTGATCGACCTCGACCAAACGACAGGCTGGCTGGGCCTCAGCCCACCAAGATGCAGTGAGTTGTTCTGACGCCGGCGCCCGAGACCTCGGGCCGTCCAAGTCCACGGTTAGGATAGGAGCATCCACGAATCTTCGATCCCGCTCGGTTGTCGCACCTGCTCCCTTAATGCCCGCGGCCGACGGATGCCACTGGAACCGCTTCGAACATGCAGAGGTCACCATGCCAACACGATTGAGTTCTACTCGCCTGATCATCCTCGCCTCCTTGATCACTATCGCTTGCGCCGTTTGCTTCGCTCCGTCGATCCTGGCTCAACGGTCCAGCGCCAACGCAGGCGATCCAGACCAGGCCGAAGGCGGCGTCCAAGCGAGCACCTTCTCCGCACTCAAGCTCCGCAGCATCGGCCCCGCTTTGCGCTCCGGCCGCATCTCAGACCTTGCAATCCATCCCAACGATCGCAACACCTGGTACGTGGCAGCGGGCTCAGGCGGCGTCTGGAAGACCACAAATTTCGGCACCACTTGGGACGCGATCTTTGCGGACCAGTCTTCCTATTCGATCGGGTCCGTGACACTCGACCCTTCCAACCCGGAGATCATTTGGGTGGGTACCGGTGAAAACTCGAGCGGTCGCCACGTCGGTTTCGGCGACGGTGTCTACAAGAGTCTCGACGGCGGCAAGAGCTGGAACAACATGGGGCTAGAGGCCTCTGAACACATTGGCAAGATCGTCGTGCACCCCGAGGAAAGCAACGTGGTTTGGGTCGCTGCCGAAGGGCCGCTTTGGTCGAGTGGCGGAGAGCGTGGGCTCTACAAGACCGTCGACGGCGGCGACACCTGGGCGCGTGTATTGCACGTCAACGACGACACTGGCGTCAGCGACATTCATCACGACCCGCGCAACCCGGATGTCTTGTACGCGGCGACCTACGACCGCAGGCGCAAGGTTTGGGCGCTGTTAAACGGCCCCGGCTCCGGCATCCACAAGTCGACCGACGGCGGCGAGACTTGGTCCGAACTCACCAACGGCTTGCCCAAAGGCGACATGGGAAAAATCGGTCTCGCGATCTCACCGATGCGCCCAGACGTGATCTACGCCACTATCGAAGCAAGCCAAGAGGAAGGCAACAACGAAGCCGGGTTCTACCGATCAACCGACCGCGGTGCTAGCTGGGAAAAGCGCAACGACTACCACTCGGGCGGCACAGGACCGCACTACTACCAGGAGATCTTCGCTTCGCCTCACGTGTTCGATCGGGTCTACCAGATGGCGCCCCGCATCAACATCACCGAAGACGGTGGCCGCACATTCCGTGAACTCGGCGAGCCAGACAAGCATGGCGACAATCACGCCATGGCGTTTCTGGCCGATGATCCAGAATTCATCTTGAACGGCAGCGACGGCGGCGTTTACTACACACACGATCACGCCAAGACATGGAAGTTCATCCGCAACCTCTCGCTCACTCAGTTCTACAAGTTGTCGGTGGACTACGACCTTCCGTTCTACAACGTCGCGGGCGGTACCCAAGACAACGGCACCCAGGTCGGCCCCTCGCGCACGCTCAACAGCCACGGCATCCGGACTGCAGATTGGTATGTCGCCTATGGTGCAGATGGCTACATGACGATGGTCGATCCAACCGACCCCAATATCCTCTATGTCACTTGGCAACGAGGTCACCCACTGCGCTTTGACCGCCGCACCGGCGAGACCATCGATATACAACCTCAAGCGGGACCGGACGACGAGCCCGAGCGCTGGAATTGGGATGCCCCGATGATCATCTCGCCGCACGACAACAAGCGCATCTACATGGGCTCGCACCGGCTCTGGCGCACCGACAATCGAGGCGACTCCTGGCAACGAATTCCAGGGGAGTTCTCGCGCGGCACAACCCGCTATCAGCGCGACATGGACGGCCGCGTCGCTGGCGACGAAGCCGTATGGGGCAACACCGCAATGTCCTGGCACGCCAACATGACCGCGATCGCCGAATCGCCGGTCATCGAGGGCCTGCTTTATGTGGGCACCGACGACGGCCTGATCCAAGTTAGCGAGGATGGCGGCGAAACCTGGCGGCGAGGCGACCTCAAGGGGTTCCCAGAACTTCTCTTCTTCAACGAGATCACCGCATCCCCACTCGACGCCGATGTGGTGTTCGCCTCGGCCGACAATCACAAGATGGGCGACTTCACACCTTACCCACTGCGCAGCGACGACCGCGGCCGCACTTGGCGTTCGATCGCTGGTGATCTACCGGACCGGCACCTCATCTGGTCGATCCAGCAAGATCACGTCGATAGCAGCCTCCTCTTCGCGGGCACCGAGTTCGGCATCTACTTCACCATCGACGGTGGCGACCATTGGTCGAAGATGGCGGGATCGCCGACCATCGCCTATCGCGACCTCGACATCCAACGTCGCGAGAACGACTTGGTTGGTGCCTCGTTCGGACGCGGCTTCTATATCCTCGACGACTACTCACCACTGCGGAACTTGAACACCGAACGCCTCGATGAGGAGGCGATCCTGTTCGAGCCCAGACGCACCTGGTGGTATGTCCCGTCGGCGCCTCACGGCCGTAGACCCAAGGGAACCAGCGGCAGCGACTACTTCGTGGCCCCTAACCCGCCCTTCGGCGCCACCTTCACTTACTACCTGCGCGACACACCAGAAACCGAGCGCCAAGTTCGACGTGCCGACGAGAGCAAACGTCGCGAAGCCGGCGAGACGGTTCCTTTCCCCGAATGGGCCGTGCTTCGAGCCGAGGATCTAAGCGAACAACTCGATCTCAAGGTGCAAGCGATCCTGACGGTGCGCGACGCAAACGGCGACGTGGTGCGGCGGATCCAAGGTCCTACTCGCGCTGGCATTCAACGCATCACCTGGGATCTGCGCTACCCGATGGCAATGCCGACTCAGATTAATCGCGGCAGTTCAGGCGGTGGTTTCGGTCGCCGCAGCCAGGGCCCTCTAGCCCCTCCCGGCCAGTACACGGTTGAACTCTCGATGCTGGAAGACGGACAGATCCGTCAAGTCGCCGAGCCTCAGCAGTTCGAGCTCAAAGACCTCGACAACCGTTCTCTCGAAGGCAGCACGCCTCAAGAGACCCGCACCTTCCAGAACGAGACCAACCAGCTGCTACGTCGCGCCACCGCGGTGAGCGCCGAACTTGAGCGCACTGACGAGCGAGCCCAGCATGCCGAAGTCGCCATCATGGCTACTCCGGGAATCGACCCGGCACTGCTCGCCACGGTCTTAGACATACGCAAGCAACTGCATGCGCTTGCGCAGCAAATGGGCGGCGACGACACTCTGAATCGCTTTCAAGAGCCATCACCATCGTCGATCATGGAGAGGATCTTCAGCGTCATTGGCGGTCATTGGAACACTCGATTGGGCCCGACCCAAACCCACCGCGAGTCGCTGGCTACGGCAGCCAATCAACTCGACTCAGTCCAGCAAGGGCTCGCTCGGTTGATCGAGACAGACCTGGCCAGTATCGAGCAGAGACTAGACGCAGCGGGTGCGCCGTGGAGTCCAGGTCGCAAGCTCCCGGAGTAGAAGAACTCTGCGGTCGAAGACGAACCCTCGAGCCTCGCGCACAAGCGTTTCGCCCTCAGGCGGAGCGCGATCATCGACCGCTAACCGAAGTGAGCAACGACGCTCTTTCAAGACACTCGGAAGGTAACGCATGAAGCTACAGACCTTGTTGCCCGCACTTCTTGTAGTGCTCACCCTGGCACTGGCTGGCGGCGCAGGGGCTGAAGAGAGCGACCCAGGCTGGCCGGCGTTGGTCAGCATCGACGAACAGCTCGGTCACTTGCAGGCCTGGCCTCGCTCGGGCACTAGGTCCCTCGAAGAAGCCCTGGATCTCGCCGAGGTTTCGCGGCGCGGCGAGCGCCTCGCCGAGCTGCGCGGTCGACTGGCAGGGCTCAACCCGGCGCAATGGTCCGTGGCCGGCAAGGTCGACTATCTCGTGGTCTGGGCACAGATGAACGGGGTCGAGTTCGAGCACCGGGTGACCAAACCGTGGCAGCGCGACCCGATCTTCTACCACTCACTGCTGCAACGACTGCCCTATACGGAATTCCCACTCGAGGCCGAAGCGCTCGAGCGGTTCACAGAACGGCTGCGCGCCGTGCCTTCGCTGGTCGAGCGCGCGATACAAGGGCTCACCGAGCCGCTCGGCGAACTCGCAGATCTCGCACTCTTTCATCTCGAGAATTTCGATGGAGTCGGGCAGGGGCAGCCCTACCGCGACCAGCCGCCAGAAGGAACGATCGCGTGGTACGCAGACCTGTGCGCTCGAATTGCCACCGAGATGCCGGCCGAATCCCCCGCCTGCGAGACAGCCAAGAGCGCGGTGATCAGTTTTCGCGATTGGCTTAACGAGCAGCGTTCTTCCATGCAGGCAAAGGCTGGAATCGGCGCAGAGAACCTTGATTGGTACGCCAGGAACGTTCGTCTACTGCCGTTTGGCGCGGCCGAGATGGGGCTCATCGGTCAGCGCGAATATCACCGTTACCACGCGGCGTATCGGATCGCGCGCAACCGCAATCGATCCCTTCCAGAACTCGAGCTGACCCAGAGTCGAGAGCAACATCTCGCGCGCACACGAGAAGCCGAACGCCAGATTCGTGCGATGGTGATCGAGCAGGAACTGCTTACCTTCCCGAACGACACGCCGTCTGAGTTTGACACCGACACCTTCTGGAGCCCGCGTGCTGCTACCGATCGGCACTTCTGGGAAGAGCTGCAATTTCGCAATGCGTTCAATAACCACATTCACGCATCGATTCCGGGTCATCGGTTCGACGGAGTCGTAGCTCGCGGTACAAAGAACCCGATCCGCCGGCGTTCGCGAGACAGCTCGCGCGCAGAGGGCTGGGCCACCTACCTTGAAGAGATGTTCCTTCTCGCCGGTCTCACTCGCGACGTGCCACGCGCCGACGAGCTGTTCTACATCGCGCTGATGAAGCGCGCTAGCCGGATCTACGCCGAGATCGGCATGCACTCAGGAACACTGACTCTTGAACAAGCGAACCGAACGATGATCGACACCGTGCCATTCATGGAGCCGGACCTAGGACGCTACGATCTCGAGGGTTACTTGCGGCGCCCGGGCTCGGGTAGCGGCTACATCATCGGCAAGGTGCAGCTCGAGCAGCTCTTGTCCGAACGAGCGCTACAGCAAGGAGACCGCTTCAAGCTCGGCACCTTTCATGACCGGGTGCTGCGCGCAGGCTGGATTCCGCTAACGCTCATTCGCTGGGAGCTGCTGGGCTCAGACGACGAAGTTCGACCATTGTGGAAAGCTGCCACGGGTAGCGACTTGTCCCCCTGACACTCCGCCACGCCGTCCCTAAGGACAGTTCTGGAGCGGCAACCAGAACGCAAGAAGCACGGCGTGCGCGATTGCTGGTCTAGAGGGTGAAGGGCTCGCCGATCGAATTGGGCCGAAGCCGCAGCTGTCGCGGGCTGGCCTCCGGGATCGCCTTGATGACCCCAGCGATCTCGTCCCGATCAAGCGTTCGTTCACGCAATCTCCGCAGTGCGACCACATCTTCGCGGGTCGCCAGGGGAAGGCCGAGCAGGATCGATGGGGCAGGTCTTTCTCGCGGTGATGTCATTGATCGATTTCCTGAAGTAGCGAATCCAGACCGAGTTCCTCGAAGTACCCGCGAATCTTCCCGCGGTCCGCCTCAGGGAGATTAGCAAGCTGCCGAATATCCGCAAGATCTTGCAGCTTTCGCGAAGGATCGTTCTTGATGGCGCGCACCTTCATCGCCGCCAGGTGTTCTGGCTTGGGTACATCTAGGGTGCAGCCGTCGCCAATGGACCTCGGCTGGCAGCCGAGAAAAATCTGTTCTGCTGTCGCCGGCTCGACATACATGACGTCTAGGCGGCCCAGGGCCACTTCGTGGTGGTGGTGATTCGAGTACCCGGTGGAGCGGTACAGCGTTTCGTAGCCGCGCTCTTCGAGAAACTCGATGAGCTTGGGCTGCGTTTCTGACGTCACCACGATGTCCAAGTCGAAGGTGGCTCTCTCAATTCCGTGCGCCAAGAGCGCAATGCCCCCGATCACGGCCCACCGTTCATCTCCATTCTCGAAGAATTTGCGCAGCAAGTTGATGGGGGCGCCGAGTTCCATGAGGCCAATATTAGCCGCTACACCGCAACAACACGGCTCTGCGTTTGCGCCGCTCCAAGAGCGTGCGTCAACTCACTGAGTCTGGCGTTGGCAGTCACGCGTATTCGTGCGTTGACTAGGTTCCCACTACTTCGGTGCGGCACCCCGGAACCCGGTGATGTCGGAATTGGCCTCTACAGAAGAACCATCGGCCATTCCATGGGTGACCCACCGCCCTAGATTCGTAGCAACACAGCAACCGCCACTCGCTCGGATCGAAACGCGGCCGTCAGTCAAACACCACAGTCTTGTTGCCATAGACCAAGACTCGATCTTCAAGATGCCAACGAACCGCTCGGCCGAGCACGCCGCGCTCAAGATCGCGCCCCTTGTGAATCAGATCCCGCACCGAGTCGCGATGAGAACAGCGCACAACATCTTGTTCGATGATGGGCCCTTCGTCGAGGTCCGGTGTTGCGTAGTGCGCGGTGGCACCGATCAGTTTGACTCCGCGTCGATAGGCCTGGTGGTAGGGGCGGCCACCAATGAACGCGGGCAAAAACGAGTGATGGATATTGATGATGCGGTTGTTGTAGTGCCTGATGAAGTCGTCGGTCACTATCTGCATGTAGCGCGCCAGCACCACCAGGTTGATGTTGTTCGCTGAGAGCAGTTCGAGTTCACGTTGCTCCTGTGCGCTCTTGGTCGCTGAGTTGATCTCGAAGCAATGAAACGGGATGTCGAACTGTTCGGCAACCGGTCGCAGAGCTTCGTGATTGCTAATAATCAGCGCGATCTCGCACTGCAGTTCGCCGGCACGCTGCCGCAACACCAAGTCGTAGAGACAGTGGTCGACTTTGGAAACGAAGACAGCCACGCGTCATGGCCTGTCTTCATCGACCAGTCGCCAGCTCATGCTGAAGCGATCCACCACCTCCACGAGTTCCAGATCAAAGGCACCGCGATCCATATCGTCGCCATCAAAACGAATGCGTTGAAAGAACATCCCGGCATCGACATCGGTGTGCTGGTCGGCATCCAGGATATTGGCACCGTGGTGATACAGCAGCTGTGAGAGGGTCGCAACAATACCTTTGCGATCAGGGCAGGAGACTAGGAGGGTGGCGTTCATGTGTGCGCGGAGGATATTCGATCCCTCAAGGGGACGCTGAGTAATGGTGGGTATGATGATCTTCGAAACAGCCAGACACCGAGCCCATCGTTGTCTGCACAGCGCCTGTCCCTTGCGCACCACAGCCGCTCGAAGAACTAGACACCAATAGGCAGCCAAGCGGCCCCAAAGGATGCGCCTCCCCCGACCATGAATCAACAGATCACCCACCGGAGCTTCGTCAGCTACATCGACCGCACGCGCGACTACTACATCGCGCAAGGCTATGAGAAGCCCTACCGGTGGGCCCGCTTTGAGCACGCACCCTTCGCACACCTTCGGCGGCCGTTGGCCAAGAGCCGCGTCTCCGTGGTCACCACGGCTAGCTCAGCCGTCGGCCAAGAGCCGGTTAGCGGAGTGCTACGCGGTGCCAAACAGGTGTGGTCGGGAGAAAGTGCAACGCTCCCCGAGCGACTGTTCACCGACGACCTCGCGTGGGACAAGGAAACCACCCACACCAACGATGTCGGATCGTTTCTTCCGCTTACAGCACTCGCACGCCACGCTGAAGACTGCCGCATCGGAGCCCTGGCACCGCGCTACTTTGGTGTGCCCACCGACTACAGCCAACGCCGCACCATCGAGCAAGATGCACCACAGGTGCTGGCCGGCATGCGCAGCGATGCAGTCGACGTTGCCCTGCTTGTACCGCTCTGACCCGTTTGCCACCAGACCGTGAGTCTGGTCGCCCGTCACCTCGAAGCCAACGGCATCGCCACCGTCGTTGTGGGCTCCGCCCGCGACATCGTCGAAGAATGCGCAGTCGCTCGATTCCTGTTCACCGACTTCCCGCTAGGCAATCCGTGCGGCAAGCCCTACGACACCGACATGCAGCACGCGATCGTTGGCCAAGCTCTCGATCTACTCGAGACCGCCCGGCTCCCGCGAACCACCGTCCAGGCTCCCTTCAAGTGGAGCGACGACGCCTCATGGAGGAGCAACTATGCACGGGTCGATGCCGCCAACGCGCAGCAACTGAGACTGGCAGGGGAAGCGCGACGTCTGCGTCAAGCTCTGTCGCAAGAAACGAGGTCGCAAGAAACGAGGTCGCGAGAAACGGAGTCGCGAGAAACGGAGTCAAGAAGTACTGAAGGCTCGGCCTAGAGCTCGGATCGCCATCAAGTGGGTCTGAACAAGCTGCAGACGTCGACATCGCTCTCGTGCGAGGCGCAAACACCGCGTCGTCGATCTCACGCGAACTGACTATTGCCGGTCGCTTTCACGAGCCGGTACGCGTCAGCGTGGCCTTGAATCTCGGCTTGTCGTTCCGTTCGAGGTAGTAGGTCAGTCGACCTTCGGGGTCGAAACTGAGCGTCCAGACATTGGTGGCAGCGGCGGGGATCAGTTGGCGTGTATGTTGGTCCGCAGCGAAGGACTGTGATCGACCACTCCCCTTCTCAGTCGCCCAACCACCGTACATGGTGATCTCGTCGGGCGTGCCGTCGGCGTGGCGGTGGTCATGCTGAAGCCTTAAGCCGCGATCGCCCCGAGTAAGTACCCACGTCCGCGATTGATCCTCGCCAACCGCGAACGTCACTCTCACCTCCTGGTCGGTGCAGGCTGCGACCTTGGCAACCAGGCGTTTGCCAAAGAAAGCATCGTTCGGGTCCGCCGGAAAGCTCGAGGTGCCCTCGAATACAGCGTCACACAGTCCACTCATTCGTTCAAAGAACGTGATTCGCGGGTCGTCGACTGGCAGCTGTGTCGAGGCCCAGACGGTTTGTGGCACGGCAAACAGAATGAGCAACAGGCAGCAAGCGTTGGCGGGGGAGAGTCTTGTGTTCATGCAGAGCAGCCTAGCGGAACCAACCAACCGGGGCGAGGGGGTGGTTCGAGGCTCATCACTCCATTTCAAAACCGTTGGAGCCACGGCCCGCGAACTACTCCAGCTAAACTTACGAATCACCTGCCGCCTCCCAACTCCGCTTCTAATCATTTGGCTGCAGTCATCCCTGGGGGACTCTCGTTTGAGCTCAGATTCCTTTCGATCATCTCTGCGACACCGCAACCGTTGCCAAGCACACCCGCCATCCCCGAAGCTAACTGCCGCGTGCCTGCTCCGACCCGGACAGCTGCTAGCATTCGCCTTCCTGCTGGTCGCGACCGCAACTCCTTCCTTGAGTCAAGATGCCTCAAGGGCGTGGCTCCTGCCGTTCGGAGAGAACGCTGCTGAGGATCTTCTCAACCACGCAGCTGTTAAGAAGGCTGACAGAGAAGCAGACGACGCCGAAGAGCCGGAAGCAGTAATCCTGGCAAGGGACCTGGCCCTCAAGATCGACGAAGCCGGGCGCTTGCATTCGACGCGCCGTACGGTCGTTCACCTTCTCACTCAAGAGGGCGTCGACTACTGGTCGGACGTCTCGGCCTATTGGTCTCCTTGGCATGAAGAGCGACCCCAGGTTCGCGCTCGCGTCATCAGTGGGGAGAACGATCGGCGCCTGAGCGCTGACACGCTATTCGAACGCACGGCCGAAGACTCAGAGGACATCTACGGTGACCGTAAAGTTCTTGAGGGACCGCTGCCGGCC
Source organism: Acidobacteriota bacterium (assembly GCA_029263415.1). Lineage (GTDB taxonomy): Bacteria > Acidobacteriota > Thermoanaerobaculia > Multivoradales > Multivoraceae > JAJCXN01. The sequence continues at coordinate 73,941 of JAJCXN010000012.1, read as the reverse complement.
GTTGCGATCGGCGCGGTGGTTGATCTAGAAGTAAAGATGCAAGAGACCGCGCCGCACTTTGCTCCCGGCAGCTCCTTTTCACTCGCCTTGGATTCCTGGTTCCCAATCGTCGAGGGCTCGGTCACGGTGCGATATCCGGTTACATCGCTGGTTCGCACCGAGTGCGGTGGGTTGGGTCCTGATGCGGTGATTGAAGAGTCGCAGCAGGACGGTTCTCATGTGCTCAGCTGCACCTACTCGCACGAAGCGCGAGATCTAAAACGCTACTACTCCGACCTGGTTGACCTGAATCCGGCGCAAGTGCGTATCTCTACGGCAGCAGACTGGAACAGCGTCGCGAGCGCGTACTCGAGCCGAATCGAAGAGATCCTGGCTAGCTCCAAGAAGGTGCTAGCCGCTGGTACCAGCTTCAAGGGCAGCCGCAAGGAGAAGATCAACCAAGCGCTGGACTGGATGCAAGAACGAATCCGTTACACCGGACTCGAACTGGGCGAGTCCGCCATCATTCCCTACACACCCAAAACCGTGCTCGATCGAGGCTACGGAGACTGCAAGGACCTCGCTACGATTCTGGTGGGACTGCTCGACCAAGCAGGAATAGCTGCGGACATCGCGTTGGTGCGCCCAGGGCGCGACCTCGACGTCAACCCGGACTTCCCCGGGCTCGGTCACTTCACGCATGCCATCGTGCGAGTGAACGCCGGCAAAGGGGCGGATGATGGGGAACTCTGGGTCGACCCAACCAGCCAATTCTCCGCCGCCGGCGAGTTGCCCAGCTCTGACCAAGGACGCATGGCCCTGGTCGCCCATCCGGAAACCTCGACCCTGGTGAAGGTCACCGATCTCGGCGCTTCGGCAAACGGTGTCAAGGAAGTGCGTCGAATCAACATGGCCTCCTTCGGCAACAGCAGCGCCTCAGAAACCACCGGATACACCGGCGATTTCGCCGCCGCACGGCGAAATGCATGGAGGGACTACACCAGCTCGGATCTTGACGATTCGTTCACCGACTACGCGTCTTCCACCTACGGCGTGGAGACGGTCAGCGCGAAGCTCAACGGGTTGCATGAGCGCGGCAAACCACTCGGTCTGGATCTTGAAGTCGAGAAAAGTGTACGTTTTGTCGCCGACCTCAACCAGGCGGTCGCCGTCCTTGACCCGACCACGGTTCTGGGCTTCGTGCCGAACTCTGCATTCAATGACGGCGAAGAAGCCGATGAGGCTGAGGAGCGAGAAGCGGGAGCGGACGCGAGCGAACCGGCGATCTTCGAGTTCCCCACTCTGCACGAGTACCACGTGCGCTACGTGGTCACGCCTCCCGCAGGTATGGCGCTGCGGGACCTACCCGAGGTAAAACGAGTGGAGCTACCAGGTGGCGCCTTCGAAGCTACCTACGATCAAGCGGACGACGGCACAGTCAACGCGCAGTTCACATTCGATTTGCACCAACGTCGATTGACCGCTGACCAACTCGAAGACGCCTCGATCGTTCTCACCGAACTGGCCACTCAGGATCCGATCCTTCTCTGGTTCGACGACGAAGCCTCCGTCATGATGGAGTTGGGCCAGGCCAAGGAATCTCTGGCGTTGCGAGAGCGCCTAGCCGCCGAGCATCCGGCAGATCCAGCAATCTTGACGCGGCTTGCCATCGCGTGGCTATCGGTTGGCTTGCGTGACGCTGCGCTCGCGGCCGCAGACGATGCTGTTGCTCAGACACCTGACTCCGCTCTCGCGCATTGGGCGCGAGGTTGGATCCTCCAGCACGGCGACACCGCTGCGCAGATCGGCCCGGGTTTCGATCACCAAGCTGCGGTTGAGAGCCTACGAAAAGCAGTAGAGATCGCTACCCAACAAGACGAAGACGCTAGTGACTACACAATCGAACTCTCGGTACTGCTCGAGCACGACGAAGACGGTGTGCGCTACCAGGGCGACCTCGCAGAAGCCAACGCTCTAATCCACGAAAAGGCGCAGTCTGATGAACCGGATGGAACCGAAACCAACTACCTGATCAACCTCTTTCGACAACGCAAATACAAGCAGGTCTTGGCCGAATGGAAGGAACTCCGTTCAAGCGATGTGATGCAGGTCGTCGCCCTTGCCGCGGCGGTCGCTGACAAGGACTCGGCCGCCGGAATGCGCCTGTTGCGATCGTTCGGAAAGGCAGGAGCCGATCGGGCTAGCGTTCTGGGCAGGGCCTCAGCAGAGCTCTCGCAACAGGGCTACTTTGATGAGGCCAGCGAACTACTCAGAGCCGCAGCCCCTGCTAGCGGCAACGCGGCCGCCTACCTCAACCGCGCGCGACTGCTTGAAAGCGCGGCCAAGCTCACCGACACTCTGCCCGATGGCTCTGCTCAGAATATTGCGGGCGAAGCTCTGGTCGAGTCTCTGCTCGGAGTCGACCTCAGCCGCGAAAGACTCGTGGACATGTTCCATCCACTGGCAAAGGAAACCGTCGATGACGCTTTGTGGGCCGGCCTGATCGCAACCCGCACCAGCATGGTAAGAAGCTACGCCGAGGCCGGCCAAGCCTTGGACACACTCAACGACGCCAGCAAGGCGGTGTTTCTCGCGGCCTTTGACGTCACCGTCGAAGGCGACCACGCGACCGGTTGGAAAGTGGTCTTTGAGAACTCAACGGCAGGGGGCGGCAAGACCGCGTTTCTACTGGCAATGGACGGCGACCAAGCGAAGCTGGCGAGCTGGGACACGGAAACTGGCGGCAGCGTCCTCGTCGCGCGTGACTTCTTCCTTCGCAGTCAGCTCAAGGCAGCAAAGACCTGGCTCGAGTGGCGCAACGACGTACTGCCTGCGGCTGACAATGCCAACAGCCTGCTGACCTGGCTCGAAGATAGAGAACCCGAAGCCAGTACCGAGGGCATCAGCGAACAGGATCAAGGAGAGCAATGGCTCGTCTTGCGCTTGTTCGCCGATCTCGCAGACCATGGTTTCGGATCAAGAGCCATGGAACTTCACGATCGCGTCGTGGCCTTTGCTCAACAACAAGACGACCCCGAACTCTCGAGACGATTGGAGTGGTCGCTGCTCCTCGCGTACCTTTATTCTGGCGACATCGAGCGCGCACAAACCTCCTTTGACCGAGCCTGGCAAGCGAGCAGTGCCAGCGGCCCGGTAAACGGTTATGACTACAACGCCGCTAAGCTGTCGCTGCTCATCGGAGCTGACCAACTAAAGGCGGCATTGCCACTAGCGCGCAAGATGATGGAGCAAGAGCCAGACAATGAGTTGGGCGCCACCCTCCTCAGCACGATCGCACTCGAGATGGGCGACTTGGAGGTCGGCCTCGAGGGAGCCCGGCGAGTGCTTGAGCTGTCGCCGGGCGACACCGGCACCAACAACAACCTCGCCTGGATGCTGCTGTTCGGCGAGGATCCGCAGTTCGATGAAGCGCGCGACCTAGCGGAGCGCGGCACAGCACGCGCAACTCATGCCACGCAAGCGGAACTCCACACTTTGGCCACCGTCTACGCGTTCTCAGGCGACCCGCAGACCGCCCTGGCGACCATCCGCCAAAGCCTCGCCCTGCACCCTAAAGGTGAAGCGGAGCCCCACGACTGGATCGTGTTCGGGCGCATCGCGGAAGAATTCGGCCAACGCGAGCTAGCCATCGACTTTTACAACCGGGTCATGGCCGAAGAGGGAATCGAGGCGGAGCCGCCAAACACCAAAGCTCTCGCCAAGCGTCGGTTGGAGGCGCTCGCGAGGTAGGAGCACGGACTCAAGCAGGGTCCTCAGCCCGTCTGGCTTCACCTCCCACATCTCGAGGACCAGAATCATGGAGAGGCCACTTCGTCAGTCGACCGGTACGCATTCAACCCGGCACCAGGCGCCCAGCTTCGCGCTAGTGTCTGCTGCAAGCGATGCACCCAAAGATCTACCAGCGAATTGAAGCACTCGTAGCGGCAGGACCGCCACCACGAGCGGTCCTCGAAGTAGGCGCAACACCGTCCGCAGACTGCCTCAACCTAGCGGACATCGGTCTCTTTGAAAGCTTCCGCATCCTGGGCGTGGGTACCAAACGAATTCCAACCCCATGAGCGCTCGGCAAACGGAGAATTGGTTCAGCACCACTGATGCTGTTGCACGGCTGCGCCGTGTATCGGCGGGGCTACTTCCGCCGCGCCGACTGATGCAGCTACGCCGGCTGCGGTCCAGGCCCGCCCTCAAGTACAGCATGGCGGCGTTTGACCAACTCAATTGCGTCTTCGTCCACATCCCCAAGACCGCCGGCGTGTCGATCTCGACCGCCTTGTTCGGCACCAACGCTGGTGGGCACCAGACCATGGCCGAGTACTTGTGGCTCTACGGCCCGAGGGAGCTAGAGCGACGCTTCGTCTTCACCTTCGTGCGTAATCCTTGGGAACGTCTCTACTCAGCGTGGCGATTCCTGCGCGCCGGCGGCACCGAGCCCGCGAACGCCGCCTTCGGTCGCGACGTACTTGGGCAGTATCCGGACTTCGACACCTTCGTCCAGGACTGGCTCACTCCTCGCTCAGCGCATTCCTCGGTGCACTTCGTGCCACAGGTTCGTTTCCTCCAGTTGCTCGGCCGCAATGAAGCAGTCGACTTCGTCGGCCGGTTCGAACGACTCGAGCATGACTTTGCTCAAGTGGCGACCAAGCTAGGCTCCGCCGTAAGACTAGAACACCTCAACCAGAGTCCCGTGCAAGGCACGTTTCACGAAGCCTATTCGAACGCGTCCCGCCTGCGCGCAAGTCAGGTGTATGCCGAAGACATCCAACGGTTTGGCTACCGGTTTGATTGATAGCGCAACGGCACACATCCGTGCATCACAGTGTGTAGCATCGCCGACGGCCCTGGGCTGGCCTAGCGGACGCTTGACGACGCCTAAGGATCACTGAGTCGAGCATGGAGACTGTCTGAGATGTGCGGGTTGTGCGGCTGGGCGTCATTCGGTGGAGCGCCTGTTGAGCGTGATTTGGTAGCGCGTGCAACAGCGACCCTGCGCCACCGTGGCCCCGACGACGAAGGCTTCTGGTCTGCTCCGGGAGTAGCCCTAGGCTTTCGAAGACTTGCGGTCATGGACCTCTCGGCGCACGCCAATCAACCATTCGTTAACTCCTCCGGCGACGTAGCTCTTGTCTGCAACGGCGAGATCTTCAATTTTCGAGTGCTGCGCTCAGCGCTCGCAAAGGAAGGCTACTCCTTTCACACCGACAACGATACCGAGGTCTGCCTGCACGCCTACCAACACTACGGCCCCGACTTCGTATCGCACCTGTCCGGCATGTTCGCCTTAGCGATCGTGGATCTCAAGCGACGCAAGGTCCTGTTAGCTCGTGATCGCCTAGGAATCAAGCCGCTCTACTATCGAATCGATCAGCGCGGCATCTCCTTCGCTTCTGAGTTGAAAGCGCTGCTCTGCGATCAATCTGTGGTACCAGAAATTGATCCTCTAGCATTGAATCTGTTCACGGTGCAGGACGCGGTACCAGCACCGTTCACCATCTACCGCGGACTAAAAAAATTGCCTCCTGCACAAGTGCTAGAGGTTGACCTCGATCGAGGACCGCAATCGGCCAGGCACAGCGTCTATTGGGAACTTCCATACGACGAGTTCTCGAGCAGCGCCACACCCGAGGACCTCGCCGAGGAGTTGAGCGCGCTGCTCCATGAGGTCGTCGAGAATCAAAGCATGAGCGACGTCCCGCTCGGGTTGTTCCTGTCTGGAGGCATGGATTCCTCGTCGGTATTGGCGCTACAAAGAGCCTCCGATCAACGACCCATCGTGACCTTCACCGCGGGCTTTGAAGACCCAGACAACGATGAGTCTTCAATCGCCGCCGAGCTCTCGAAACACTTCGGCACAGAACATCACACGCTACGGATTGATCGCACGCTCTTAGACACCGTCGACCAAGTGCTGCCCTTGTTCGATGAACCTTTCGGCGACTCCTCAGCGATTCCGAGCTATGCCATCGCGGCCGCAGCGAGCCGTCATGTCAGCGTTGTTCTGACCGGCGAAGGCGGCGACGAACTGTTCGGCGGCTACCTGCGGCCGCGTGATGCAGCTGGCTTGCGCTGGGCATGCCGCCTACCAAGCGGCCTACGACGAACGCTTGCGGCCGGTGTTCCCAAACTAGGCCCGTTAGCTCGAATGCAGCGGTTTCGACTTCCAAACTGGGCGTTGATCGCTTCGCTGCATCATCCGGTTGTCGATCCACTTAGGCGCTCTATCCTTCGTCAGCGCTGGCAATGCCCAACCGACGAGTTGATCGCGACTTACCAGCCGTTGCGAGACAGATTGCAACAGAGGCCGCCTCTGCAGGGGTATTTCGACGCACTTCTCTCGCGATACCTGCCAGATGACCTACTCACCAAAGTCGATCGGATGAGCGCTGCGCATGGCCTCGAGGCAAGGGTCCCTTTGTTGGATCATCGAGTGGTGGAGTGGGCAGCGAGAGTGCCAGCGCAGCTTAAGATCAGGGGCAACAGCACCAAGTTCATCCTGCGCAAGGCGATGGCCGATCGGGTGCCGGGCGGTGCATTGCGACAGCCAAAGCGCGGCTTCGGCCTACCCAGCGGCTTTACCGAAGCCACGGCCATGCGCCAGCGCGTTGTGGATCTGGCCAAACAGAGCGATGCCGTAGCCGACATCATCGACATTGGCTCGGCTCCAGAATGGGACGGAGCAACCGGCTGGAGAGCCCTCGCACTAGCGACCTGGATCGTGCGCGTACACGAGCAAGGCATCGACGTTTCGAATGGAGTCGTCGAGTGAGACTGCTCATCGTTGCTCCTTATCCGGTGCTGCCCGATAGCGCGGGTGGAAAGATCCGAACTATCCGGCTCGCTCGTGAACTCGCTGCAAAGGGAGTGGACGTTACCGTCCTCACCCCTTACCACCCCAAGCAGAGCCGTTCTCTCTCCCGACGCGAGCCGTTTCGACTGACAGACGTGAAGTACCCGTTCGTCCTGCCCGCTCTGTTCACAGGTCGCCCATTCCCCTACGGCCATCTCATTACCTACCATCCAGGACTGGGCGCAAGGTTGCGCCAGACCCTTAAGAAGTTCGACATCGTTCAGTTTGAGCAGTGCTTCTTGGCCGGACTGGTGGCACACGTTCCCGAACACGTTCCGATCATCTACAACTCGCAGAACGTAGACGCCGATTACATCGGCAGCGAGTGTCAAAGAACCAAGGTTCGAGAAATCGCAATGCAGAGGGTCGCTCGGCTGGAGCGTCTGTTGATCGAGCGAGCGGCGCATGTCTTCGTCTGTTCGCGCAAGGACGAATCACGATTCAAAGAGCTGTACGACGCAGACCCAGACCGAATGAGCCTGGCGGTCAACGGGGTCGCCAAGCCTCAACAGCAGCACCTCAGCGAGCCGGAGCTGCTCAAACGACACCCACAACTAGAGCGGTTCTCAAGGCGCGCGCTGTTCAGTGGGAGCAACGTGCCGCACAACGTGGAGGCGGCGCGCTTCTTGATTGAGAAGCTGGCACCGGCTGTTAAGGATCGATGCGCCATCGTCATCCACGGTGGCTGCGCGGCCCCGTTTCGTCATATCCAACGTGACAACCTGATTCTCGATCCTGAGCACACAACGTTCGTCGACTACGCCATCCCCGGGACCATCGGACTCAATCCAGTCGAGCAAGGCAGCGGCACTAACCTAAAGGTCCTGCACTTGCTTGCTCATGGTCTGCCCGTGGTGTCGACCCCGTTCGGCATGCGTGGCTACGACGACCTCTTGAGCTTCGTCAACGTTTGTGATCGCAAGGCCTTTGTGCGCGCTCTGACGAATCCCGAAGTGATCGCCCCGCCAGATCTGGACTGGTTGCACCAGCGCTACGGCTGGCCTCACGTCGCGGACGGTATGTTGGATGTTTTCCGATCGCTCACTGGCGCAAGCCGAGCAACGATCTCGCGATGAAAATTCATGTGTGCGATCTGCCGGAAGAGTTCCATCTCGGTGTGGTGGCAGCGGAACCACGCCTACACGCCGACCTTTTCCTTGTTGAGCACAAGGTGCACCAGAACGTGTTGGCTAGTCATCAGCACTGTGCCAATTCGAGCGGAGCAGACCTCTACTTTGTGCCGTTCTACCCCTCATGCCTCTACGCAGCAAACTCCTATTCCATCGGTCACGATGTCGCATCACCATCCAAGCTCGCCCGCCTAGCATCCGACCACCACGTCCACCGAAGCTTCGCGCGAATGATGCGTATCATCACTGCAAGGCCTGAATGGAAGCGGCACGGCGGGCGTGACCACGTCTTCGTCTTTGGCCAAGGGCGCGGCGCCAATATCGGCTACATCTGGCCCCGTTTTCACCGCAAGTTGCGCAACGCTTGCTTGCTCGCCGTGGAGGGAAGGCCTTATGGCAACAACTCCGCGTTCAACGCAAGCACAGACATCGTGATTCCAGGCTATCTCCCCTGGGTCGACGAGATCGAACAAGCTCGCTCAGCATCCAGCGAGAGAGACCTCAAGATCCACTTTCGGGGGCGCGCTTGGGGAGGTACCCGACCGGCGATGTTCCGGCACATCACGGCCGGACCCGACGTGCTGGTGACTTCAGAGATTCGGTTCGAACTGGGAACCGAAGGCAAGTGCCCTCAGGCCGACCACATTGCTGACTACTACCGTGAGCTTGCTCGTACGGAGTTCGCGTTGTGTCCAGCAGGCTGGACCCCTTGGAGTCGTAGAATCTACGAAGCCATTTTGGTTGGCAGCATTCCTGTGCTAATTCCTGGCGACTTCGTGCCGCCCTTCAAGGAACAGCTCGACTGGTCCCGATTCTCGATCACGGCAGCCTTGACCGACCTCGCAACCCTCCAAGCGGATCTGCGCGCCATCCCAACATCTCGGGTGCAAGCCATGCACACCGAACTTGACAAAGTCCGCCCCCACTTCGTCTACCATCAAAGACCGAATCCAGGTGACGCCGGATCCACAGTCCTGGCGGCCCTAGAGAAACGTGTCAACCCGAAGGAGAGCACGAGAAGTTCGACCTAGTGACGTGGCTTCTTGGAACTCCGCTGAACCCTAATGGCGCGTTCCGACCGCTGACATCTTGTTTGTCTCCGCTAAAGGCCTCCCCTTCCCTAACCCTGTATCCTGCAGCCAGACGGACTCCGCCGCACCCCACGCTCATCCGCTGACCGCCTCGCAACCACTATCTTCTTCAACTCATGATGCTGATCGCAGGCTACACCGCTCTCTTGACTCTGCTCAGTGTCGGTCTTCACTACGAGGCACTGAGATACACCTCAACGTGGGTCGCCAAAGCTCGAATGCCCTCACGTTTGCGAGTTGCGGTTGCAGTCTTGTTGGCGCTCGTCGCGCATCTACTGGAGGTATTGGTTTTTGCAGCCGGTTGGGCGCTCCTCCTGCGCGGCACGGTCCCCGTGCTCGAGCCAAGCCCTCTAGGCTTCTCAGACACGCTTTACTTCTCCTTGATCAGCTATACCTCACTCGGCTATGGCGACATCGTGCCTCTCGGAGATGCGAGGATTCTTGCAGGGGTGCAATCCTTGGTGGGCTTGGTGCTGATCGCTTGGACGGCGTCGTTCACCTTCTTCGAGATGCGTCGCCATTGGTCCGAATAGACTCCCACTACTTCCTCTTAGGGGGGACCGCGGCGTTGCCGAAGCAACGATTCGTGACATGAGCACAGTGTTGTTCTGCTCGCACCCATGACTGCCACCGGGACCACTGCCTACATGGTGCCCAACTCTCAAAGCACGGCGCGGATCTTGCGGTCGACTACACTGGTGGGCATCCAGTCACTTGCAAAAAGGAAACCGCCATGGATCTCGATCGACTCCTAGACTCCTACGAGCATGGGCATCTAAATCGCCGGCAGCTCACGCTTGCACTTGCCACATTGTTCAGTGCCTCCGCTAGCCACGGCCAAGGTAGCAACAACGCGGCGCCGACCTTCAAGGCCTCGGGGCTCGATCACATCGCGCTTTCGGTCACCAACCCCGAGCGCTCAGCTGCGTTCTACCAGCAGCACCTCGGATTGTCGGTTACGAGCCAATCTCCCAACAGTGTGTTCATGGATTGCGGCCCGCACTTCGTCGCACTCTTTCGCGGTGAGACTCCGGGCCTCGCACACTACAGCTACGCCATCCCCGACTACACCCAGGACGCCGCAGCGGAACGCCTTCGAGCTGCGGGAATCAAACCTAAGCTACGCGGTCAAAGAACCTACTTCGACGATCCCGACGGAATCGAGGTACAGATCTCTCGGGGCGCTCGCTAAGGCGCCTGTCGGCCGGCTGAATGCTTGATGGATTGATCCAAGGCCGAAGCGGTCGATCCTTGCGATATCCTGAAAGGCACATGAAAGCGGCACCCAAAGCCTGGTTCTCCAACGACTGGATCGTCACCCTCGATGACCAACGCGAGATTCTTCTGGACCTCTCGGCGTGGCGCGAGCGCGGGACCTTCACCATCGACGGCGTCACCTACACACTTCGAAAAGGCTCGGCTTTCAGCGGGCGCTTCACCCTCCTAGAACAGCAAGAAGAGCTGGCCGTGGCTCACAAAACCAGTGCGTTTAGCAGTCGTTTGGAGGTTGAGGTCGCAGGCGACTTGTTCGTGCTGCGCAAGGCGTCGATCTTCTCGCGGCGTTTTGAGTTGAGACAGGCCGACACCTTGATTGGCTCGATCGAGCCAGACGGCGTCTTCGTGCGCCGCAGCACCCTCAACCTGCCCAAGGAATGGCGACTTCCGGCGCGCCTCTTTGTCTTCTGGCTCGCGACCGTTGCCTGGGCTCGAGAGCAAGCAGCAGCCACCTGATTTCCGGCGCCGCAGGATGCCTCGCTCACGTCTAGCACCTTGCTGTTGCAAGTGTGCGGTCACCAACTCAGCCGCCCGCGCAGCACGGTACTAGTGCTAGGCCTCAGTCACGCACCCCAAAGTCCCAAAGGAGACTCCAAATGGAGAGACAAGCCTCATGCCTGTGTGGCGCAGTCGCGTTCCGCGTTCAACCGAGCGCTCAAGAGACGACCTCTTGTCACTGCAGCATGTGCCGCAAGTGGACCGGTGGTGCGTTCCTGAGCGTGCAGGTCCAACCCGATCAGATCGCCATTGATAGCGAGGAAGCAATTGCGATCTTCGCTTCCTCACCATGGGCCGAACGGGCGTTCTGCAGCACCTGCGGAAGCTCCCTGTGGTATCGCGTCACGGCGCCTGGAGGACACCAGGGCATTTTCTATGTTGCCCTAGGTAGCTTCAACGAAGCCGACGGAATCAAGCTAACGCGGGAGCTCTTTATCGACCACAAGCCGGATGGATACGCCTTCTCGGGGGAAACCACCAAGATGACGGAAGCCGAAGTGATGAGTCAGTTCTCCGAACCACCTCAGTAGCACTCGGCAGCCCCTCGGCTTGACACCCCTTTGGCTATCGGCACAGGCCCTCAGACCAAATCTCCGCACCCGCTAGTTGGCCTCGGCGGAACTCACCTCACGGTCGGTAAACCGCAGGACCTCGATCGAGACTAGCGTATCCGCACCATCACGATCTTCGACCATGTCTCGGACGATCAAGCCTTCCTCGGTGCCGTCGAACTGATACTCGCCTCTCGAGCCCTGGAAGGAGACGGTGTCGTGCCCACTGCGGCCATCGATCTGGTTGTCCCCAGCATTGCCGATCAGTAAGTTGTCTTCGCCGTTGCCCTCCAGTCCGCTAGAGAGCGAGCCCGTAAGCTGCGCGTCGACTAGATACTGAGACTTGGTGGTCCAAGCGAGTTCGGGAATCCGGCGTAGAGTGAAGGTGCCGTCGAACTCGGGATCGATCAGCGCCCTATATCCGAACAACTTGGGAGCGAGGAAGGCCTCGAGAAGCTGCTGGCCAACAGGATCATCCGTTCGCTGTTGTTCCCTGGTCTTGGCCGCGTAGATCCCCCACATGCCGCCCGGGGTTTCGTTGTACGTTTCCCACAGTCCGGCACGACCGGCACGAGGACCACAGCGTGAGCCAGCGGCACCAAGCCGCCACGCTGCAACGAGCTTCAGCGCCAACAAGCACCCTTGGTATCGCCGCTCTCTTCGCAGCAGCTCTCTGGAGCGCTGGACCGGCACAGCCAGCTCGCGCGACCAGCGAATGCTCATCAGTCACCATCTCGCTGCACCACGACGTACCGGCTCTGCTCCTGTCCAAGCCGAAGACAAGCGATCCGAACTGGGTGAAGTTCTCAAGTTCTGCGCCTACACAATTGACACTGAATACCTCGAGAACGCGCTCGGCAGCTGCCTAGTTGACTCGGTGGTCTTCGAAGGCTCAGATCCTGTTCCTCCAATGCTCACCGCGGTCAAAGGCTGGGACGAGATCGGAGTACAAGAAGATGTTGCTCCAACAGACGGCGAACTTGCTTGGCCCTGGAACACCGAGAAGCTGAACTGCGAGGAGGCCGGTTGCCTTGACGGCGAGACCATACAAATTCGCCTGTTTCGGTCAGAACGTTGGGCTTTCAGGCTCAGTGGAGAACTGCCCTTGCACGCGGGTGCAAGCCCGATTCTCCTTGAGCAAGGAGCCCTAGCGTCGAGGGCTCTCGGTGATGAGTAAGCGGCGGCGCCAAGCCCTTCTGTAAGATTGTGAACGGGACACGGTCCGCTTTAGCCGGGAACCTGACCACTCCACGAGCCGTATGAAAGAAGGACCTCCATCAAGGAACCCGCCGCCTTTGCCCTTGCCGTTCACTTGGCAAGGCAAGTCACTCTCCATGAGGAAAGCACGCATGCACCGGAAAACACTCTTGATCTCATCTATCGGCGCAGGACTCATCGCGCTGCTCTTGGTGGCGGCGGGCGCCCCGGGTACAAGCCTCGCTTCAAGTTCCAGCAGCTCCGATTCGGCTCTCGCCGAGTCATTCGAGCGTGGCACCCCAGCACCACAGTCCATGAGTGTGCTGGCTTTCACCGATGACGGCACTCTCTTTATCGCTGACTCCATCGGAGCAACGATCTTCGCGATCGACACCAGCGCCGAAACAAGAACCGAGGCTGGACCGATCCAAGTGAGCGATATCGAGGGAAAGATCGCCGCCAGACTTGGCACTGATGCGTCGAAGGTCATGGTGCACGATATGGCTGTGCACCCTGTATCGAACCGAGTTTTTCTCTCCGTTTCACGCGGTCGAGAGCAGTGGGACTCGGCCTGGAAGCTGCCGAACCAAGTGGCCAACGCAGACATATTGTTGACCGTTGCGAGCGACGGCACAATCGAGGAATTCGCGCTCGAGGACGTTCGCTTTGCAAAGGTTGCGCTGCCCAACCCGGTCGCCACTGAAAAGAAGCATCCATGGATGAAGGAACTCAGTCTCCGGAGCGACACCATCACCGACATGGGCTTCACCAGCGACACCCTGTTGGTCGCCGGCCTTTCAAACGAAGAGTTTGCGTCGACGATGTGGCGAGTTCCGCTGCCCTTCACCAAGGCGACTACCGCCACCACGCTTGAGATTTACCACGGCGCTCACGGCGAATACGAAACGCAGGCACCGATCAGGACCTTCGTCCCTTACACCCTGAACGGCGAGGAGCACATCCTCGCCGCCTACCTGTGTACGCCGTTGTCGTTGTTCAAGATGAAGGACCTAGAGACCAAGGACCATCTCCGAGGCCGCACTATCGCCGAGTTCGGATCCGGCAACTATCCGCTCGACATGGTTGTGATCCCTGGCCCTGACGGCGAGCGTCTGATGATGGCCAACAGCAACCTCCCTCTGATTGTTGTGAACGCGAAGGACATCGCCGACTTCAAGGGCGAGATCATCGAACGGCCCGAGGAGTACAGCGCCGGGGTCGAGCACATCAAGCGCTCTGGCACCGGGGTGCAACAACTGGATGTCATGGCGGACAAGTACCTGGTGATGCTGCAACGAACACCAGCCGGCACGCTCAACCTTGGTGTTCAGGAGATCCGTCGCGGCTGAGCCCCGCATCGAGCGCACTTCGACGAAGGCGCACCTGTAACCGGCAACCAAACCTAGAGTCATCATCAGTAGCCAACAGCCGCACCACTGCCTACGCCCTATCCTTGAGTTAATGGCGGCGGCGGTTCTTGCCCTTTGCGGATGCGCGGCGCGGGACAGCGCTGGAACCGACGCCGGGGTCAACGCCGGGGGCAACGCGGCGGCCCAATTGCGGTACATCGACGATCGCACCTCTGAGTCGTTCGGAACTGTGCAACTGGGTCCATTTCGTTCGCCGACCGCGCCTGCATCCGCATCCGCATCCGCATCCGCATCGAGCGAGGGTTTCTCGGTATGGACGGGTGCGGCTGCGCTGTCACCAACGTCCTGTGCACACCCAGAATCCCAAGCCACAGTCCTAGGGAGACTGCAGCGGCACGGCGAGACCTTAAGGTTCAGACCTCGGCTTCCGTTCGCAGCGGGCACAACCTATTCCGCCTGCGTCGACCTACGGCGTCTTGGTCATACGCAACCGCAAAGCCAACGAGCAGTCCTGCAGCTGACATTCACCCCTAGCAGCGGCGCCGCATCCGCGGCCCCGACCGTCTCCGAAGTTTGGCCTTCCTCTTCTGAAGTGCCCGCAAATCTCCTGCGCTTCTACATAACCTTCAGCCAGCCCATGCACACCCGGTCGATCTCTGAACACGTTCAACTGATTGGTACCGACGGCACTCCTATCGCAGACGCCTTCGTAGACATTCCCAATGGGCTCTGGGACGCGCAAGCACGACGACTGACTCTGTTCGTCCATCCGGGCCGCATCAAGCGAGGTGTCGGGCCGCGCACGGTTCAAGGCCCGGTGTTGACCACTGGCCATCGAGTCACCCTGCGAATTGAACGGCCGGTCCTAGCGCAGAACGGACTCGGTCTCGCCCAGCCATTCGAACGGCACTTCACCGTGATCGACGCTGATAGAGCATCACCCGACCCAACAGCGTGGTCGCTCAGAATGCCGCTGGCCGCTCACGGGGCGGTGACCGTGGATTTCGACGAACAGCTCGACCGGGCCCAACTGATGCGGTTCGTCACGGCGCACCATTCAGACACCGGCGAGGCGATCCCGGGAAGCGCTCAAACCAGTCTCGACGGACGTTCGTGGTCCTTTACTCCTCGCGAACCATGGCCAGCCACCGAGATGATCGTCGAAGTCCAACCGCTGGTCGAAGATCTCGCCGGCAACTCAGTCGGTCGATTGTTCGATGAAGAAACAGGGCCCTCGGCACCTCTCGAGCGCGTCAGCCCGCACCCAACCGCATCCGCGCCCGTTCGGCTGCCCTTCAAGGTTGGACGCGACGGCTAGAGCCATCGGCACTTCGAGCGATGGTGTTGGCGACGATCGGCCAGATCCGGCTCACTGCCACTCGTTCGATTCCAGATCAACCAGTCAGCGACGGCACTCGTGAGCCGATAGACGCTTCAACCCGGCTAATAGAAAGCCTGCGGCTCGAGGGCCAAGAGCCGCAGTGGCCTTGATGAGCAACCGGGCCTGCGACCATCTCGCTACGAACCCATCGCAGGCCCGTTGCCTCCGTTCGTGCGCAAGCGCTACTGTCAGCGCATGATCAACACCGCCGTTTCAAGAACGCTGAAAGCTCTATTGATCCCGATCGTGGTTGCCACCGCGTTCAGCGCCTGCTCCGCGCGACCGCAGCTTCTGAACAGCGAGCGCATCTTTCAACGATACGGCAGCTACGGCGTTGAGGTGCTGGAGCAAAGTGCCACGTTACGTCGCGCCAGTCTTAACTCCACCACCAACGGCACAACCACCTGCCGGACGTATGCCGTCGTCCAGTTTGAGAACACCTCGGCTCGCGGCGTGGCGGACGCACATCAAGCGATCGTGGCTGGCGCATCACTCGGAGCCACACTCGCTGAAGCCGGTTGGACAATCAACAAAGAGACCTTCTATGTGGGAGAGCTCGAGATCAGCGGCCCACAGCACCCAATCGGTGAGCTGATGCGCCTAGCCACACCATTGAGCCTCGGCCTGCACGCATATCGCCTAGTGTTGGACAACGGTACTGACAAGGTCCGCTATGCGTCGATTGCCGAGACCCATCACCCCGACTACCTGAACGTCCGTGCCCTGCTTAATCTATACCCAA
Organism: Acidobacteriota bacterium; assembly: GCA_029263415.1. Taxonomy (GTDB): domain Bacteria; phylum Acidobacteriota; class Thermoanaerobaculia; order Multivoradales; family Multivoraceae; genus JAJCXN01. The sequence goes on along the minus strand of JAJCXN010000012.1, from coordinate 57,862 downwards.
GCAAGGCACTTCTCAGCCCAGGAGACGAAGCAGTCGCAGCGCTCGAACAACTGATCTTGAGGACGCACTAGCTCCGCGCTCGAGGCGACACTGGGGGACTCGCCGATACGGGCCGTAAACTCTCTCAGGCGCAAGATGGCACGTTTGCCGCGACCTTTCCGGACCATCCGCTTCACACCAACCCTTGCTGTAGCCGACTGCCTCCTCTACGGGCGCCGAACGACCGACCCATAACTCGCCGGCTGTCCCTCGCCCGGCAGGGTGGCTTCGATGAACTCGCGGATGTCTTGATTCGAGACCGCGAGATCGTCCTTGCGCAGGTACATCATGTGCCCACTTTGGTAACCCTCGAAACGCATGCGATCGGTGAGGCGACCGCTGCGATCCAGGTTCCATAGCACGTACTTAGCAGTGAAGTAGTCAGTGGCTCCGTCGTAGTAGCCGGATTGCACCATGACGTGGAGATACGGGTTCTGCGCCATGGCTTGACGGAGTTCTTCGGCAACATCGACCTCGCCGCGGTCGCCCCAGGGGTGGACCGGACCAAAGAGGTAGTACTGCAGATCTGTCTCAAAGCCGAGTTCATCTCTCAAGTAGTGATTGATTGCGGGCGCGAAGGCATGGTTCCAGGCAGTGAGCTCTGCCGGGTAGTCGTAGCGTTCGCCAGCGCTCTTGCTGTCGATGCCCAAGTAGCGAGAGTCCAGGCGACCAATGGTGAAGCCTTCTTCGCGCAGCAGCTCCTTCCAGAACGCCGACTCTGGAACGGCAAGGTTGTGATCCAGAACGAACTGCTCCGAGAGCCCCGAGTATCGCGCGACCTTCTTAGCCATCTCGTCGCGGGGCGCCTCTTCGAGAAAGCCGCCGCGGCTGAGAGCGGGCAGATACTGGTCCAAGGTGAACTGCTCAACCTCATCCAAGAGCTCAACCAGATCGAGGTTCTGCAGTTCTTCAGACAATTGACCGTGGTAGTGAGCAGCAGCCGTGTAGTACGGCAATTTGAGCACAGGCGAACGCGGCGCAGGGCCTTCGGGAGCCATGCCGAGCCCGGTTGGCGACACCAGAATCACTCCGTTGAGGTACATCCAATGCCGATTCTGCAAAGCCCCAGCAAGGCCTGAAACGCGCGTGGTGCCGTAGCTTTCGCCGATCAAGTACTTAGGCGACCGCCAGCGCTTCTGTCTGGAAACGAAGACATCCAGCCAGTCAGCGAGGTAAGTGACGTCGGCCTTGGTGCCAAAGAAATCACTGCGCTTGGCATCCTCGTCCAGGATCCGAGAGAAGCCGGTGTTGACCGGGTTGATGAACACGATGTCCGCAACATCAAGAATGGAGTGTGGGTTGTCGCGCACTCCGTAGGGCTGCACTGGATAGCCCTCATCGTCGACGATCAACTGCTTGGGACTGGTGTAGCCCAGATGCATCCACAGCGAACCCGACCCTGGGCCGCCGTTGAAGGAGAAGAACAACGGCCTGCGCGCAAGGTCACTCACATCCGTGCGCTCGTAGTACGTGTAGTAGAGCGACGCCACCGCCACGCCGTCTTCGCCGTAAACAGGCTGAGTTCCGGTGGTGACCCGATAAGGGACCTTCTTGCCGAGGATGGTCACCTCGTCGTTCGCGGTGATCACTGAGTCGGCTGGGAGCCTGCGTTCCGGCAGATCCAGCCTCTTCGCCTTCTTACTCCCATCCTCAGCGTTTGCCGACTTCTCACCGTTTCGCGGGTCTTGTGCCAGTGCCGGGAGTGTCAGAAGGAGGGTTACTAAAGTGACGACTGTCGCAACGATTGAGGCGAGGCGCAACGGGCGGCGGCTTGGACTCGACATGGGAGGTCTCCATGGTTCAGGTTGGTGGCTAAGAGTAGCGTCGCTCTTTGCAGCGGCAAACCACAAGTATGGGACACCTGGCTCTTGATCAAGAGAGTGCCTGAAGCCTCGGACTGTTTCGTTAACCGACGACCTCACGGCCACAACAGCCCAGTGGAACATTTCCCCCGGTTCTCCGTTGAACGGGAAAACTCCACCTAGAGCTTCGGTGCTGGTGGCAAGAGTGTCTTGGCCCGCTCACACGACTTGGACAGGAGAATCGCGCATGAATAGATCGACCGTATTGCCTATACCCGTTGCGGCATTGCTTATGGGCATGGCGACGCTCACTAGCTTGCTCTCAGCAGACTCGCTACAGGCTTCGGCCGAGCCATCGAATGAGGTGGCAGCCAAGACCTTCGTCGCCTATTGGAACGCAGGCGACGCTCGCGCTGAGCGAAACGTCGAAGTCTTCACCTCTGAGTTCATCGAACGTCGCGGCGCTGACGGCCTTGCCCGGATCTTTGACATGGTCTACGGCGACAACGGTGACATCGCCATTCACAGCGTCAGCGAAAGCTCAGCCGAGAAGATTCTGTTCCTGGCGTCCTCTGCCAAGGGCAAGTGGATGAATGTCGGCTTAAACATCGCTGCCGATCAGAAGATCGATGGGTTCGAGGTGAGTCTCACCAATGCCCCGCCGAAGGAAACTGATCTGGGTCTCGACGATGAGAAGATCGTCGAGCGGATCGCACACTTCATGGATGAGCGAGTCGCCAATGACGGGTTCGCTGGCAGCGTGATCGTGGCCAAGAAGGGACAACCGATCTTCTCAAACGCCTATGGGCTGGCTGATCGAGTTTCTGAACGAAAGAACACGCTCGACACGCCCATCAACCTCGGTTCGATGAACAAGATGTTCACTGGCCTCGCGATCACCCAGCTTGTTGCCCAGGACAAACTGGCATTCACTGACACTGTCGGTCAGCACCTGCCGCACTACCCCGACACTAAAGTGCGCGACACCGTGACCGTTCACCAGCTCTTGACCCACACTTCCGGTCTCGGCTCCTATTGGAACCGCGCGTATTCGAAGAACAAGAACAAGCTCAAGACCATTGGCGACTTCGCAGAACTATTTGCTGGCGACTCATTGGAGTTCGCACCGGGCACCGGCAACTCCTACAGCAACGCAGGACCAGTGGTTCTAGGCTTGATCATCGAAGCCATCACCAAGCAGGACTACTTCAGCTACATAAGGCAACATGTCTACCGGCCGGCTGGTATGACCAACTCGGATCACTACGACAAGTTCGAGCAGGAGAGCGGAAAGGCCACAGGCTATTTCGTACCGCAAGGCCAGTCCACAGCAATCTCCAACCACGAAGATCTCGGACGAATGGGCAGTCCCGCAGGCGGCGGATACGCTTCGGCCAACGACCTGCTCCGATTCGCCAACGCGCTCTACAACGGCTCGCTGATCGATGCCGAGCACCGCGAACAAATGACCACAGCGAAAGCTCCAGGCTACGGCTACCTCTTCGGTGACCGCACCGAGAACGGCCAGCGCTACGTCGGTCACAACGGTGGCGCTCCGGGCATCAATGCGGAGTTCTCGATCTTCCCCGAACTGGGCTATACGGTGATCGTGTTAGCAAACGTTGGACGAGGCGCAAGCCCCGTCGCCCAACAGATCCGCAGTTGGATTGCCTATGCGAAGTAGGCGCCGCGCACCGTAGTGGCGGTCCACTCGCCGCGCGGAAGCAGACGAGTCACATGGCGGGCAGTGTGAGCGTGGTCGAGCCTCGAGGCGGCTAGTATTGATCGCGGTGGTTCACCCAGGCCATACTCCAAGGCAGCCCTTGCTCGTCACGCCCCTTGGGAACGATGTCCAGCAATCGATAGATGCCCATGAGATTCTCGAGGCCCCTCGCATATGCCGAGTACGTATGGAAAACCTCGCCCTCTTCATTCTTCGCGAAGCAGCTGATACCGGGTGACTCACCCGCGGATACGGGGCCCTTACGAAAGTTGTAGCTCGCTTCTCCACTTTCGGATTCCGCCTCCGTGAACGAGACGTTGAAGTCGCGGTTGAAGTCGCTATTGAGCGACGAAACCCACGACACATCCCATTGCATCCTCTTGCGGAATGCCTGCAGCTTTTCCAGCGGTCCGCGCGAGACAAGCACCAGGCTGACGTCTCTCTCCGCGAGGTGCGGGATCATCCGAGACACACTGTCAGTGAACATCGAACAGATCTTGCAGCCTTCGGTCCACTCTGGCCCGAACATGAAGTGATAGATCAGCAGCTGGTCACAGTCGCCAAACAAGTCGGCCAGTGAGCAGGGTCCCGAGCTGTTCTCGAGTTCATATTCGCTCTCTATCCTGCGCCAAGGCATGTTGCGACGCTCTTCGGTGAGTTGGTCCTGCAAGCGTGAGAACTCTTTCTCTCTCTTCAAAAGGTCGAGACGCGCTTCCAGCCAAACGGAGTCCGTCACGATCGTTGATTGCTTCATGGTTCAGCTCCCTTCTCTATTGTGCTGTGTATCGCGTTGCCCCCAAGGACACGGCATAGGTAGGTCGATCGACAGAGACGGTTTTCGACAACCTAGGTTGCGATTCTGTCTGGGAATCACGTGCCCTGCACGACCGAGGACGCTCGGACCAACTCCAATTACTTGGCGGGCTGGTGGCGCTCCCGTTGCAGGCGCAAGTTGACAAGGTCCGGGCGCGGCATCGGTCTTACGCTGCAGATCCATTGCCCTCTTCAGTCGAGGAGACCGTTCTACCCAGGGGCCAGCACTGACCGTGACAAACGCGGCCCAGGGCCGCGCAGATGAGCAGAGCAGCAGAGCTGCAGAGCAGCGAACGACGTACAGCAAGCGGCGCCTAGGCGAACTCTCGGCTACGATGCACTCTAAGGAGCAATTGCATGGCTGAGAAGGCAATCCAGATCACGTCTACACTCATCGTTAAACTGAAACATCGAGAACAAGCGCTTCAACTAGCGATTAGTCACGTCGCCACCTCGCGCAAGGAAGCAGGCTGTATTCGCCACGACGTCTTCGTCGATCCAAGCGAACCGACCAGATTCTTCTTCTTCGAGCGATGGCTGGACCGTGCGGCACTCGATCAGCATCTCGCTCAGCCCTACTCACTGGCACTGGTCGCACAGATGAAACAGTGGGCGGCAGAGCCGATGTCACTAGCTATGTGTGAAATCGACCAGGAGCACCATACAGACCCCAAGTAGGGTCGAAACACATCATGCAGGGAGCTTTCACTCCTTGTCACCTATGACCGTGTAGTCCCGAATCATCGAGTTCTCGATCATTGAGGCCCTCCAATGAGAGAGCCTTTCGCCCGGGAACCGAACATCGGGCTTTCCCCGCAAGACCGATCGCAGTGGGTTCGCTGAACTGTTTGAAACCGTCACCGACACTCAGGCCTTCCTACGCGAACAAGGTGCAGACCTCTAAGCCAACGCGGGCCGCGCTGGTCCAATCAGCGCACCAGGTGATCGAGCAGATGTTGGCCGTGAATCACTGAACCGTGGCCCGGGTAGATGCTCTCAACCTTGAGATCATGCAGTCGACGAACGGTGTCCCGCATCTGCGCGCGATTCGACAGGATCGATGGCAGCACCACCCGCCGCTTACTGGCGCTACCGAGAAGGGTGTCTCCACTGAGCAAGCTCTTGCTAGGGCGGTGGAGGTAGCAACAGCTGTCCCACGTATGACCGGGGCTGTGAATCACCTCCCAGTCATTGAAGCCCGGGAGCCGATCCCCCTGCTGGAGCCGCTGGATGGGACGCAGCTTGCTGATCTGTCTTGGCGGCAAGCGGATCTTGGTGCGTGGCCGCCTCGCGAGGCGATCCCTGCGGGCGGGACTGCCATACATCCTCCAGGCCCGTGGCCTCGAAGCCTCCACCACTGACGTACCGAATCGCAGAAGCCACCCCGTCGGATCATTGAGATGCTTGCGACGGAGGGAACGAGACGCCAGCGGAAGAGCGAACGGCGCGCCGCACGCGAGGGCCATATGCCTCAAGCCTCCGATGTGGTCCAGATCGTCGTGCGTGCATATGATGAGCTGCACGCCGCTTCGATCGATCCCTAGTTTTTGCTCAATGAAGCCCACGACAAACTCGTGACAGCCTACACCAACGTCGACCACTAGCAGCTGGCCGTCGTGGTTGACCACGTAGCTATTGGCGAGGGGGGTCTTGACTTGGTGTATCTCCATTGGCTCTCCGCTACGAGCCTATGGGCTGACGGCCCTAGTCGGTGCAAAGTGTTTGAAATCAACAACACCCAACGCAGCCCTGTCGACCTCAGGGCGACAGGGCGTTTGCGAGCCCCTCCCCTAGTGCGGCGACACCGAGGGGCAAGCGCTGTCGACTCGAAGGAGCGTGCAACGCCAAAGAGACGAAACCCCCGCAACCTCGTCGGCAGCGTCTAGTGAGCCCTGGAAGCCACCGCGTCTTCCAACACCACGCGGGCATCTCCAAAGCGAAGGCGCACGCTAATCGCTTCGCTCGAGGTCGAGCCTTGCTCCGCTTGCCACTCGGCGCTAGCACCAACCAGCTTCCTTCTGCGGCTCGAAACCAGGCGGCCTTCTTGGCGAACCGAAGCATCGCCGACCTTGGTCCGCACCTCAGCCTTCGCAAATTCACTGCTCGCTGCTGTCACCCGAAGATCCCCAGCTGTCATCGCGACCGTGGTCGTGCGGTTGCCAGCTTCGATGTCAACCTCGCCATACCCGGCACGGACGTCCAAGGGCGATGTGCGTGGCACAACCACGGTGCCACTGATGTTTAGGCGCTTGAGCAGACTCGCCCGCACGCCTCGCATGCGCACCTCCAAGCCGTTCGCTGTGCGCTTCGGCTCGACGCGCAAGCGTTTGCGAATTTTTCCACACCGCTTCTGACGTTCAGGAGGACAACGAATTTCCACCTCGGCGCGAACTTCCAGGCCATCGCCCGCGAGCACCTCGAGCTCTCCGGCCCCGAACACCACCGTAACCTTCTCGCCCATGGACACTTTTTCGACCAACGGCCCACCATCGACGATGAATATCTCATCACTGAAGCCCGGAAGCCGCTCATCCGGTGCGTCGAATCCAGTCAAAGACAGCAGTAGGGTCGCAAAGACTGTGGCAAACATCAGATCTCCAATGAGGCGAACAGTGAGAGTAGGCGAATGTAACCACCTGGCTCGGGGGTTCGCTCTCTCTAACGTCGGGACCCACAACTAGGTTTCGGCCAAGTTGCACAGACACTGCCGTCGCTTGCACAGCGGCCCGCTCCAGGACCAGCCTCGGCGAGGCTCCGGTTCAGTTCCAACCAAAGCGGTTGTCGCTCTCAACCCCTGCTCACACTCCCCCACCGAGGCCGGCGTCTAGCGCTGCGCGACTGGACCCCGCTCGGATCTAGAAGAATCCAGGGAAGTTCGGTCGCAACGCGGCCTCGAAGCGCTGTGCGACCTTGCGGAATCCCGCGCTACGTGGGTGGATCTCATCGTTCCACTCGTCCGCGTCGACCGAACCTCGAACATCGACACAGACGAAATTACTCTCCACCGCAGCCACCTCCGCCACGACCTGATTGAACTCATCCACAAACCAACGTGCTACCGCCGCTCGTTGCGACTCCTCAACCACCACCGCCGGGTCGACTGCACCGCTCATCGCCTTGTGCATCCACGGGCCAAACTTCTTGAGACCCCACAAGATCCGAACTGGCCGATCACCAGGAATGGCGTAGTCATAGCCGTGCGCGTAGATCACGCAGTCAGGATTGACGTCATCGCGCGCCCAGCAAAGCTCTCGATAGGCGATACCGATCTGCCGCAGCTTTTCGCGCGCCCTGACCACTTCGATGAAGTCAGTTGGCTGCGTTCCCGCCGGGTTGGACTTGAGGTAGAGCACGAGATCGTTACCTAACAAGTCGTTACCGCCACCGCTCATCAGCAGAGCCTCGGCTCGATAGTCCTTGCCGCCGCGCCTTAGGTACGTTCGCGACAGGTGCTTCTTCAGATTCTTCAGGCACTCTGGACGCAACATGTTGAGCAGTTCATCGCCGGGCTTCTCCAATCGGAGAACTGAAAACCGGCCTAGCGTTCGCAAGTGATCAACCACATTGCGATGCAAGGGAAACGAGAACCAAGAGTCGCCTTCGGTCAGCAAGACCGGCCGATCAGAACGGTTCCGGATCTGCTCTCGAAGGCCCAGAATCGTGGTGAGCTTGGCTGCGTCTGGCACTGGCATAGCGTTTCTCCTGAAATCAACCAACCGCTCAATCTGCAGTCGACGGCCCGTCACTCAGGTAGACGGAACCAACCAGGTCATTCGGACAGGCCAATCGAATATCTGAGCCCGCCTCCACGACCCGGCGATTCATGCGACGTCAACGAACGGCAATCCTCATCGACGGATCAGGAACCGAATCCGACCATAGGTCTGGCAGACAAATCGAAGCGCATGGCGGTCTTTGTGCGCAAACCGCGCATGGTGAAACAGCGCCGTGCAGTCAGGTCGGCGAAATCGGTCCACCGTCTCTGCGACAAGAGGAGGGCGAATGCCCAGCCAGCAACAACCTGCCTACAGCCCGCGCCACTCGTTGACGCGCATCATCACCATCGTCGCCGTCACCATCCTCCTCGGCTTGCAACCATCCCTGGTGTTCTGCGAACAGCGCGTCATTGCGCCCGACCAAACGACCGGCGCACGGTTCGGAGAGAGCACAGATCTCGACGGAGACTTGATGGTGGTTGGAGCACAGTTCGACAGCCAACTCGGCTCCAACGCTGGCGCCGCCTACGTTTTCCGGCGCTCCGATGACCAGTGGCTGTTTGAGCAAAAACTCTTGGCATCCGACGGTTCCCAATCGGATGAGTTCGGCATCGCAGTTGCGGTACGTCGAGACCTGATCGCGGTTGGCGCTCGGTTCGCAGCGAACGCGAGCGCTGTGGAGTCTGGAGTCGTCTACCTCTACCAGTTCAACGGTGCCACATGGGAAGAAATCGACGCCTTCGAAGGAGCCAGCAGCAACGAGCAGTTCGGGACAAGTGTTGATATCGAGATCGCGGTTCCGGAGGACAGCACTTCGGGCGACGAAGTGCTCAACGTGGTCGTCGGCGTTCCACGCAGAACCGGCCCAATGCGCAGCTTCGACGGCGCAGTTTTGCTCTACCAACTGAGCCCAGACAAGACCCAGTGGGAAGAGATCGGCGAGTTCTTTGACGACGACACGCTGTCAGGTGGCCAGACGGGAAGTTCAGTCGCAATGAAGGGTGATGTGATCGTCGCAGGGGCCCCTCAAGACGAGCAACTCGGTTCAGACGCTGGCGCCGTCTACGTCTTTGCGCGCTCAGGCTCTACCAATGTGTGGAATCAACAGGATCGAAAGCAGCCGGGCGACTACGGTATGGGCAACGAAAGAGGACGCTGGTTCGGTTCTTCAGTGGCAATCGACGCCGCCTTTGGCGGACCAACCGTGTTTGTGGTGGGGGCTTCGTTGAACGCTAACGGTGGAGGTGGAGCCGCATACATCTACGACTTCCTGTCAGGCCTGCCGATCGAACAGGTGATCATCCCACCAAACACCATCGTTGGCGACAACTTCGGTGCTTCGGTAGCAATCGACATGACCGGCGGGCTGGTGGCCGTCGGCGCACAAAAACACGACGCAGCTGGCACGGACGCAGGCTCGGTCTACCTTTACCAGCGAACCCCGGGAGGCTGGATACCGTTCGATCAATTCGAAGCCTCGGACACCGCCGCAAATGACGAGTTTGGTGCTGCGGTCTCCCTATTTCAGGGCCGACTGCTTGTCGGAGCGCCCGGAGATGATGGCGACACCCCCTCAAACAACGCGGTCGGCACGGCCTACTCATTCGATTCAGCAGCAGTATTTGCCGACGGGTTCGAGTCAGGCAACACCACCGCATGGAGTGCGTCGACGCCATAGGCAGCGGGACACCTGACACTGCTCTGCCATGGTCGCAGCGGCGACACCTTGCCCACGCGCGGCCAAAGAAGACTTCAGCAATACGGAGGAGCGGACCGAGATGAACCCAAGTGCAGTTCGATCTTGGCGAAGGTCGCACAACTATCTGAGCGATTGCATGGAACCCTCCATCTCGTATATGCGTCAACATCCGTAGAGAGCCCGAGAGCAATCAAGCGCAGGCGTTCCAACGGGAGAGGCGTTGCCGGACCTCAACACACTACTGACTCGCTGTCGCCAGGGTGACGATCTCGCCTGGGAGGCGCTCGTGCGCTTGTACCAGGCTCGTGTCTTCGGCGTCGCGATGCAGTTCATGCGCGATCGCGAGGAGGCAAGAGACGCGGCGCAGGAGATATTCATCCGACTGTACAAGGGCCTCGACCGCCTCGATGAGGGACAGTCGTTCTTACCTTGGATGCTGCGGGTGGCCCGCAATTCTTGCATCGACCGCCTCAGGCGCTCAAAGGTCCGAAGCCCTGAGTTCGCGATTCCGGTCGAAGACGCTCCCGAGATCCCGTCGACCGATCCTTCGCCCGAACAAGAGACGATGATGGATGCCCGCCAGGACCTGCTCTACAGGGCACTCGGCCAACTCAATGAGAGCGATCGGGAACTCATCATGCTCAAGGACATCCAGGAAATGAAGGTCGATGAGATCTCGGAACTGTTGTCCATACCCACTGGCACCATCAAGTCGCGGACCTTTCGCATCCGCATCGAACTAGCCAAAGTGGTCCGACAACTCGACCCCGCCTACGGAGCGTAAGAACGATGGATTGTCTCTATCTCGAGGAACGACTGGAAGCGCTCTCGCAAGACGATCTGTCGCAAGAAGAGCGATCAGCTTGTGAAGAGCATCTCGATACATGCCAGTCCTGCCAACAACTAGCCGAGCTCGCGATGCTCAGCAGCGATGCTTCGCAGGATCTAACTGGTCTGGTTCAAGCAGTCCTAAGGGCGACCAACGTCGATGCTTGCGGCAGGGCACTTAGGCTACTTGCCAGCGCAGCAGATACTCCAATACAGGCCACTGACAAAAAGCTAGTCGACAGCCACCTGACCTCATGCAGCGAGTGTCGAGGCTTGGCTACCGTGCTATCGGACCTCAAGCAAGACCTGCCTCGGCTGGCACAGCTGCAGCCAGGTCGCCACTTTGCAGAGGATGTCCTTCGGCGAACACTGCCGCTTCACGTGAGACTGCGACGCTGGTGGCATGCCAAATGGCCGGAAATGGTGAAACGGCCACGGTTCGCCTCTGAGGCCGCCTACGCCGGCCTGTTAGTGATGGTCATGGTCTTCGCTACGCCCGCCTCTCCACTACAAGCGGTACCCGGTAATACCTTGGCAATCATCAAAGACCACGGTCTGACCAAGCCTGAACTTCCCTCCATTGATCTCAGCACGCGCCTAGAAGCGACAACCGAACTGCTGAGGCAGTCCGACGGTGGCCGCACGATAGCCAGGTGGCAGGCCGCAGGCGTGGGAATCGTAGAGCGCACCACAGTCTTCATAGGCGATGTCGAAACTCAGTTTGGAACCCTCTGGGACCGCGCTGCGTCATTGCTCGACAGAAGCGGCGAGAGATTCTCAACGCTGAAAAAAACAGATCCTAAGGAGACATCATGAGCGATGCCATCGACAACAGCCAAGCCCAAGCCCCGCCCGAGACCGCGGCAGTACCCGGAGTCCACTTCGCTCGAGTACCCGACCCCCGGACCAAATCGCCATTCGTGGCCTGCGTACTATCGGCCATGCCCGGGTTAGGACAAGTCTACGTGGGCTACTACCAGCGTGGGTTTATCAACGCGTTGGTGGTTGCATCTCTGATCACCCTGCTGGTGAACGGCTTAGGAGCGCTCCAGCCTTTAGGTGCAATCTTCCTGGCATTCTTCTTTCTTTACAACATTATTGACGCCGGCCGTCGTGCGATGTTGTACAACCAGGCCCTCGCCGGAGGCTCCGAGGTCGAGCTGCCCTCGGACTTCAACAGTGTCGGCGTCAATGGATCCGTCATCGGCGGGGTAGCAGTTGCTCTTGTGGGGTTGGTACTCCTGTCCAACACCGCGTTCGACTTTTCGCTGGATTGGCTCGAGGACTGGTGGCCTCTAGCCCTCATCGCTTTCGGCGGATACTTGGTCTACCAGGCCAATCGTGATCGATCGACAACCGACGAATCAGACAGCCCTCTGGATTGAACAAACGTCTCGATGAGGCGCCAAGGATCCGAATCGCGGCCCTGCCGCCGATTCGGATCGGCGTCATGCTGGCTGGAGCTCTAGCCGCGCTGGTCCTCTTGCAGGCAGGTCCTCCTTCCGCTCCAGCACCCAGCGTTTCTCCGCTCCAAAGCCCCTCGTCCAGCACCGCTGATGAGACCTCGAACGAGGGATCTTTCAAACGGCTCGCAGGCGCCGTCTTGCAAGCTTCCGAGCAAGCAAGCGTGATCTGTCTTGGAGAAACCCACGGACACCTTGCCGATGCGGCGCTCCGCTCCGCGCTTCTCGCACACCCAGAATTCGTCGACGCCGTCGACGTGATCTTGTTCGAAGGCGCGAGCGGTTTGCACCAAGGGTTGATCGACGACTTCGTCCTGGAGGGAGCCGACTTCTCCAGATCGCAACTGCAACCAATCTGGGAGGACGCAGGCCGCGGGGTCATGTGGCAGCTCCCCATCTATGAGCAATTTCTCCGAGAGCTCCACGAACTGAACGCCACGTTGCCTCGCGAACGTCGCGTCCGATTGATCGGCGCAGCGGCGCCCATCCCATGGGAAGACATCGAGACTCCCCAAGACCTCGAACCCTGGCTTGATCGCCTGAGCTATCAACGCCGACTCATCCGCAAAGAGGTCCTAGAGCCGGGCCTACGCGCCCTCGCGGTCTTCGGGAAGCTGCATTGCCAAAAGAGCGGAGAGCATCTCGCAGCGCGGATTCTTGAAGAAGCACCAGCTTCTGTCTGGTCAGCCTTCGGCTTCAGCGGCGCAGAGGCTGCATCCCAAGCTAGGCAACGCCTGGGTTTGCCAGACCAGCCGACACTCATGGTGATTTCGAGCAGCTCCTATGCTGAGCTTCGAGCTGAAGACGCCTTCTTTGAACTCCACAAGTTCAACGGAATGAGGTTTGGCGAAGTCTTGGATGCCATCGTGTCTTATGGCCGGGGCCAGGATGTGGTTCTGACTGTCGACGACACGATCTTCAGCGCCAACTTTGCCCAAGAACTCCTTCGACGTGATCGGCTTCGCAGCGAGGCCTTGGGTAGTACCAACGGTTCATAAGCCTCTTCTGCGATCCACAGACTAGGCACAGATCCATAGTGTTTGGTCTTGTACCACCGCACCATAAGATCTGGCGCGTATGCATTGATCGCACTACGGGTAGTACCCAGACATAGCTCTAACCCTTGCTCCGCGCCGCTGTACTCTGACCCGCACCGACCGAAACTCCTCCTCGCTCTTCGAACTGGTGGACTGATACACCATCAGATAGCGCGAGCGCAGGTCTTGATCAATCGCGGCGTAGATCTCGTCAAGTTCGTCCACCGACTGGATGAAGAAGGCCCGACCGCCGGTCTCCTCCGCTAAAAACCGAAGCGTCCTCCGCGCTTCTCGCTCTCGTGCCGCTTTGCCAAGACCGATCGCAAAAACTGTGACTCCGCTTCGTCGGGCAACCTCCACTGTCCGCTCAAAATCGAACAAACGGGTCTCGTCCTCCCCATCTGACAGCAGCAGCAAGGCCCGTTGCGAAGTCACTCCGTCGAAGTAGCTCAGAGCATAGATGGCCGCATCGTATGGGGCGAACTACCACTAGCTTGCAACCCAGCAAGGGTCTGAATCAGTTCTGGCCTTCTTGTTGCTGAATCCAATTCTGTTCTGAGCGCGAGTGTCGAACGACATCACGGTGACGCGATCTTGCTGCCGCAAAAATTTGTTCGCGAAACGTTCGGCCGCCGATCGCACACGCTCGATCTGCCCGCTCATAGAACTGGACGTGTCAAAGAGAAGGCCAACGTGCACCGGTAAATCCTGCAGGAACTCGAAGCGGGTCAGCGATTGCTCAACACCATCCTCTTCGACCACAACGTCCGTTACCGCCAGGTCTTGAATGCGCGGTTTTCGCCATCAACAATTCCAGCGAACACCTGCACATATTGCACGTTGAGCTCTTCGGTGAACTCTGGACCGTTAACAAAAGCGACATTCTCGGCCTGGCTTCCATCCGTCAAATAGGCAACCGCACGAACGATCGAGAAATCAAGCGAGTCGAGTTCAAATGACGAAATGAACGGCTCCTGAAAGAGCGTCGCCATACGCTGTTCGTTCAAGTACAGCTCAACGCGATCAAGGGCCGAAGCATCTGGGACCTGCACATGCGCTACCGCCCTTGCACTGTTGGTGTAGGTCACGTCGGGCCGAGGTTCCGTCAATCGGACTCTGAAGCGCTGGCCTCCTTGATTGACCGAGAGTTCGTCGGTAGCCACCTGGTGTCCATCAACGAACCCGCTAACCCGTACACGGTGCAACCCAGGCACAGACCCCAGGTTGAGCGAAACCGCGAACGGCGGTTTCCTCTTCGTGAGCACCATCTGGTCATCGAGGTAGAAACTCACCTCCTCAAAGTCCCCGACCGCCCTGGTGTCGAACTGAATCATCCCGTGCTGTACGCCACTCGGGTCATTGGGCGGAATCAGTTTCAGATACCGCTCGCCCTGCTCCCCGGCCTCGAGCGCCTCTGCTAGAAATGGGAAAGCTTCGATCAAGCTACGCCCCGAGTCCTCGGCATCAGCTACTCGCGGTACGTCGAAGGAAGATTCAATGCGAGCGTCACCACACCGTCGGCCCGGGGTGCTTCATAACTTCGGATTCTTCAAAACTATTGCATCGGTCTTCGGGCGGCTGTGGACGAATGGTGCCTTCTCGCGTCCAAGGAACATCGATACTCACCCCGCCCGCAGGCATGTTCGTTTCTTGGGAACCTTTCGGCCCTACTCTTGCTCAAACAGAAGTGTGGAGCTTTCGACAACGCAGCCCCTGCTAGTCACCTCCAAGCGGTCGGGAGTCTGTAGCACTAAGAATCCGACGCCAGGATCGCAGCCGGACCCTGCCCAGAGGGTCTCAACCCCAACTCCAGTCGCTGTTACCTTGAAACCAGACCCTCAGATTTCCAGAGCCAAAGAAAGGCAATTGCTATGCGCACTTTGGTGATCCCTCTCCTCTTGCAGTTGCTCTTCGTCGCCGTGGGTTTCACCCAAGCCCAGCCTGCTAACGAGATCGCGAATGTCTTCACAAAGGAGTTCGCGGGCTCATGGCGAGCCTCCGATCCAATAGGCCTCGCGACGCTCTGGACCGAGGACGGCGAATGGATGAGCATGGTGGGGTCGCGCACAATCTACAAGGGCCGGCCCTCCATTGCTGAAGTGTGGGAAGTGGGTCTTCACGGCCGCACAACAACGGATCAACTCAAGATCGAGGTTGAGATCGATCAAGTGATCTTTTTGTCACCCACAATCGCTCACGTGGACCTCGTCATGACCTTCGGCACAGTGGCTAGTGGAATCATGCGAGAGGCGATGACGGCGATCGTCGTGAAGCCGGCGGTACGCTGGAAGATCCGCACAGCTCGGGTCGCTCGATTGCAAGACTGAAGCCCTGATCCAACACCCGACTCAGCACGGAATCTGCTCGCGAACTTCGCAAGATCTAGGTCGACTCGAAGAACGCTCTCGAGCAGGCAGAGACGTCTCAGCCGCGAAGAGAGACAGGTGGCGCCGCGCCCGAAAGGTTAGGGGGCGAGTACGAACTTCAGAATCTCCGGCAGCTCCTCACGCCAACGCAGCCAACCGAATCCACCGGGACTTTCTGCAGCCTCGACGACGAACTCGCGCTCCCGCAGCACTGCTGCGAAGTCCTCAGCATCCCGGGCAATGTCAACGTCCATAGACAGATCGTAGCCATCGTGACTTCCCCAACCGATCCAGATTGCCAACGAGCGATTCGCAGAGTCTAGAAACACCGGCCATTGCTGGGCCCTGAGATCAGGGTCCATATAGGGCGACTGTAAGACCAATCGATCCACCCCGAGCGTCGGATCACTCGCTACTTGAAGGATGTTACGAGCCGTTTCTCCTTGCGCAACTAGCGCACTACGAGCACCCTCAGTAGCCGGGTAGTGCGTGTTGAGAAACTGGACAATGCGCCCTTTAAGATTCTCTCCGAGCCAGCGAACACCTCCCGAATACCAGACCCCGTCGGGAAGGCTCAAGAAGGCGAAAACCGCAGGTGACAACGCCAGTTCTCCATCCGCATACAGCCGAGCGAGCGCACGATTCCAAAGACCGATCGATCGCGCCTCGTCGCCCTGAGGAATAAGTACCAAGGGTATCGACCCTGGCGTTGACCCAACGGCAGCCGGAACTACCACGTGAATCTCGACGCTGCGCGTACCAATCTCGATGGTGTGCGCGTCAGTGGCGGGGTCTGGCAATTGTCGAGCGGTCTCAAAGACCTCAGACTCCGACCACTCAGCAGCTGTCCAGACGGAGAACTCGCCTTCAGGTAGTTCGACCGAAGCGTCGTTGCGAGCATCAACTAGTTGTTCATCGAACGTATGAAAGCGATACTGAACTCGGTCTAGACCATCGCGCTGAAACGCGGCGTAGAACAATTCTGTACCCGGGATCCGGGACATAGCCTTGGTTGGCCAGAAGCCCGTGATGTCTCCTTGAATCACGAGATCCTCAACAGGACCTTGAAACAAGAAGTGCAGCCAGCCGTCGTCAAGCCACGGCGATTCTGACAGTGCCGCTAGCAACCGCGTAGCTGCGGCTCGCTTGTCGGTGGCCGCGCTGACCTCGCTGATCAACTCTTGAAAACGAGTCGAGCCAGTTACGGCCGTTGGCAGAGGCGGCGGATCAACCGCCGTGGCAGCGCTGACTGCAACCGCTGCAACTTCACTCAGGTTGCGCACATACAAGATGCCGTCCGCAGCGGTGGGCGGTGTGTGCGCCCTTTCTGGTCCAAAAACGGTGATGCGTCCTGTTTCTTGGTAGCCATCAGCGAGAGTGCGGGCCGCCACTAGCGCGCCGTCTGCTCCGAGCATCATCAGGTGACCACCAACTTCGATCAGAGTTTCGCCGCCAGGCGGACGAGATCGCCACACTAAAGAACCGTCGCGCGCATCCACGCAACTTAGAAACTTCCCCGTGTGAGCGTAGAGGTAGCCGTCGCGATAGATCGGCATCCGGGAGTTCTGGCCGTTGCCCCGCAGGACGTTGGTATCCCACCGCTGCATGGCAACGAGCTGTTGATCGGCCCCTTGCGAAATCTCGAGCAGCGCCGTGCCTCGGCTTCCAGCGACAACCAACTCGTTCGGACCGGCAAGGCTGACCATGGTCCACCGTCGTCTCGGCTCCACGGTGAACTGCCAAAGGAGATTTCCGCTCTCGGGATCGAGTCCAAAGACTCGTTCGGCAGTCGAAGTCACTATCTGTCGCCGACCTGCGAGCGTCGCGATCAAAGGAACCTGTGTTTCCACCTCGCCATAGCCGGAACGCCAGACCAACTCCCCATCGCTCAGCTTAAGAGCTACGAGCGCGCCTGGCTGCGACTCCAGCGCCACAGACTCATCCCTTGCAGGGTTGCCAATTTGCACGATCAACAAATCGTCGACCACCAACGGGGACGTGGAAAACCCGTAACCTGGCGTTCGCGCCTCAAACCTCGCAGCAAGATCGCTCTGCCACCTGACGTCTCCAGAATCAGCATTCACCGCGAGCAGGTTTCCGAAGGGCCCAAGTGCATAGACCGTCCCGGCATGGATCGTGGGTGTGCTCATCGGGCCATCGCGTGAGCCACTGCGGCCGAGCCAAGCCTCACCCAGCTCGACGCGGAAAACCTCCGCCCCGCTGCTTCGGTCCAACGCAAAGAGCCAGTCAGATGCACCCTCTGAAGCCATCGTAAACGCTCGGGTCTCACTGACAGTGACTGATGAGTAGCCAGAGCCCAACGGACGCTTCCAGAGCACGTCGAAGGTCAAAGTCGACGCTTCAGCGATGGTCGGCAGCGCGACACTTCCACGCTGATCTGAACCCCACAGGTGCGTCCACTCTTCAGCCGCAGCAAGGTGCGTCGACGCGAATACTGCGGCTACAAACAAGACGGTACAGATCAGTCGCATTGGGTTCTCACAGGTAGGGAACGGCGGCGCCAGGCCTACGTCGCCAAACGAAGAGACCACACCATTCAACAATTGGTTCCATCTAGGATCCAATCGCAACGTCTGCGAAGGGGCCTGACACGGGTCGGCGCGGATCCAGAGGCTAGCTGTGATCCCCTGAGTCGGACTCAGCTCTGACGTGCACCTTACCGACAGCCACCAAAGACTCCACACAATCGCGCAACGACTCGTCGAACGGCCTGAAAGCGAGCCCTGTGACTTTACGTATGCGCTCATTGCGAAGTTCGCACCCTGACCAAATCGAGCGAAACTCTGCCTCACGAGCTTGGATCCGTTCAGGGAAGGGATCGACCACGGCACCGGCGTCGTGGCCGAGTTCTGGCAACAAGCGCGCGATACCTGAGTTAATGTCTTCAACCGCAACCGCATCAGTCGACCAGGCGATGTAGCGTTCGCCATTGACAACCTCGGTGCTCTCCAGCAACCGGATGTGGCACTCGGCGGTGTCTCGGACATCGACAGTCATCCAGGGTCGATAGGCCGGTGTTTGTTCGCACTCACCCAGCAGCATCTTCTCGATGTTGTGTTGCCAGGGCCCTTTCTCCTTTTGATGCCTCGAGAGAATCGGCCCCACATTGTCGCCAGGACAGCACGTGATCGCATCCCAGGCTCCACTCTCGGTGGCCGCGTCCGAGAAGGCACGCTGAGCGATCACCTTGCCCATGGAGTATCCCTGTCCACGCTGCGGAGTCCGCTTCGGGTTCGACTCGTCCGGATAGCGATCCTCGTAGAGCACCGGGCGCCGCACGAACTCTTGGATATCGACTTCTGAGATGACCGCCGCAATGCTCGAGGTGACCACCACGCGCGTGACACTGCCTGCTCGATTGATGCTCTCGATGATGTGAGCGCAGACCCGAGCAACGTACTCCTGATCGTCGTAGTCAGTCACGTGGGAAATGTGCGCGACCCCGTGACAGCCGGCGAAGATCTCATCGAAGCAGCCGTCCTGATCGAGGTCTGCAGAATGCAGCGTCATACGACCAGTTAAGTAGCCCGGCATCTGCTTGAGGAACTCGGTCTTCTCGGCGTCATCTGCATCACGCACGCAAGCCCGGACTCGGTAGCCCTGATCGAGCAGGAGTTTGACCGTCCAGCCCCCGATGAAACCGGCACTGCCGGTGACTGCGACTGTTCCGCCTCTTGGGATCGGCGCCATGTCTTGCCTCTGCTCTCAGTTCGTTTGCCGCAATGCCTGTGTGGAACGGACTGCGGGATCGTCTGCGATTGAAGGCACACAGTACACCGTTGAACGTGCGGTCGCAGGTCCCCGCATTCCACTTGAACCGGTCGGCAGTGCCATTGCTCGGGCGCTGCTCTTGAAGGGCAAATCAACGCTGGGACGATGGCGCTTCACTCAAGGTCGCGCGCGCTGATCCTTCGCCGGAAGAGAGGCCGAAATGGGCCCGAGAATCAGCCTGCCGTCGTAGTTCCCATTCGATGAGTCGAGCACGATCGACACAGCCGTCGAGAGCCGCAGTGCACTACCCAGTTGCTCAGCGCCACCCAGCTTCTGGACTCCGCAGGGCGCCCCCGACATGCAGATCCAGGCCGTTCCTGACTCATACGAGGTATTGAGAGAAATCACTATCGCCTCTGGGAGCTTCGCGGCAGCCAAGTCGCCCATCTTCCCGCCGCCGGGAGCAACTCGGCTATGAAAGTTGCCGGTAAGAACCACAAAGAATCTATCGGGAGACGCCTTGACTGTCTGCACTAGGTGATCCGCCATCGCTTGATCTCGGCCAGCTCTTGCCGAAGGCAGATCAATCAACACCACCTGGAGCGAACCACCCTTCATGCGCTGTCGACTTTGCTCAATCAGATCGAACATAGCGACGCTCGCGCGCCCATCTTGATAGTCGCGGCTCCAGAACACCAGACTGAGAAAAGCGGCGCGACTCTCTTGGCCACCGCTTGAAGCGAGGAATGCATCCAGCTGAGGCTGATCAGTACGCGGCAACTCCAACCCAAGGGTCACGGGTAGCTGCTTTGCAATCGCGTGGCAAACGATGGATGAGACCAGAGCGGGTATCTCACTGGTTCCGTGCAGCTCGCCGACCAGCAAGACCGTTGACGGTTTCACCAGCTCATCGAGTCCTTGTATCTGGTCGCAAGCAGGGTCCTCCGCAACGGCCGGGGCCAGCATCAACAGAAAGCCAATAACGATCAAGGCAATCCACGTGCGTCCCCATCTCACCCTCTGTGGGCTAGCCGCCACTAGCGGGCGGTGTGCCGCCTGCGAGCCGCAGATAGACCACCATCTGACCGTAGATATTGTGATTGTGACTCAGCAGGTAATAAAACATTGATGCCCGCGGGACCTTACCGACCCAAGGCGGGCCTTGCACCTCTTCGAGCATCTCCTGCTCGTCGAACTCTTGAATGGCGGCTTCCATGTGATCGAAGCCTGCGTTCAGAGCGGCGAGCACATCTGTTTTGGTCACAGCCTCGAGGCCAAAATCTGTCTGAAACTTGGCCACCGCAACCTTAGGCCCCGGCGTCTGCGCTCCGGTGAATCCGCTCAGGAAGCTGTTGGCTCCCGCGACGTGAAGTGCAGCCTCTCGGAAGGTGCGCTGCTGGTCGGTTGGGCGCGACTCGAACGACGCTTCAGGCATCGCCTCAACCAGGCTGATTATCAATTTCCGTTGACCGGAGGCCGTCTTCTCGAGGTCCGCCTTGAGGCCGCCAGCGGCAAGCGGTGCTGTGCACCAGAACACAACCCCGAACACCAGAAGATGCCTCAGTCTTGGGCACCAACGAGTGGCGATCCTATGCTTCATCTCAACTCCTACTTGGTTCTGATCGGTGGGTCTCTAGCATTCAGGATACAACGCAACTTGGTCCAAGTAGACTCATCCCACACACGCAAGAATTGGAGGCTCAACATGAGACACCTTCCGCGCTCATCGACTCGAGTTCTGCTCAGCAGAACTTTCATGCTCATTGCGAGCCTTGTGGCCTGCAATCTAGCCTTGCTTCCAACAGCCTTAGCGCAACCGGGCGATGGCAGCGAACTGACGATCGACCGCGATCTCTTTCAAGGGCTTGAGTGGCGCAACATCGGCCCTCAACGCGGCGGCCGATCGCTGAGCTGCATGGGGAGCCCTGGGCGCAAACACGAGTACTACTTTGGCGCCACCGGTGGCGGGTTGTGGAAAACCACAGACAGTGGCACCACCTGGTTTCCGGTGACGGATGGGCAGGTCACCTCCAGCTCGGTGGGCGCGGTGGCGGTCGCGGAGACCAACCCAGACGTGGTCTACATCGGCATGGGCGAGACCCAGCTGCGCGGTTCGATCACCCAAGGCGATGGCGTTTACAAGTCGACCGACGGCGGCGAAACGTGGCGCTATCTGGGCCTTGGTGAAACCCAAGCGATCTCGAGAATCCGCATCCACCCTGACAACCCCGACATCGTCTACGTTGCCGCGCTCGGCCATCCCTATGGAGACAACGAAGAGCGCGGCATCTTTCGTTCCAAAGACGGCGGCAACCACTGGGAGAAGGTGCTCTATACGAGTCCCAAGGCTGGCGCCGCTGACCTCATCATCGATCGGCGCAACCCTGAGGTGCTGTACGCCTCGCTTTGGCAGGTCTATCGCAAGTCCTGGAAGATGTGGGGCGGCGGTCCCGAGTCCGGGCTCTACAAGTCAGACAACGGCGGCGACACTTGGTACGAGTTATCCGCCAACCCAGGAATGCCAGAAGGTCCGCTCGGCAAGATCGGCGTGGCGGTATCACCGGTCGACCCACTACGTGTCTACGCCATGGTGGAAGCAGCGGAGGGTGGCGTCTTCCGGTCCGACAATGGCGGCGCAACGTGGGAGAAGACCAACGATGAACGCAAACTTCGCCAGCGCAACTTCTACTACACCCGTATCTACGCCGACCCGCTCGATCGCGACACCGTCTACGGTCTCAACACCGGCATGTACAAATCCACCGATGGCGGCGAGACCTTCGACATCAGGATCCGGCCGCCGCACGGCGACCAACACGACCTTTGGATCGATCCCAACGATCCTTCACGCATGTGCAATTCGAACGACGGCGGTGGCAACGTCTCGGTTAACGGCGGCGACACTTGGACCGAACAGGACTTCGTCACCACCCAGTTTTACCATGTGACCACCACCAGCGATGTGCCGTACCACGTGTGCGGAGCGCAGCAAGACAACAGCACCCTGTGCATGCCCAGCGACGGCTGGGGACACCGCCAAGCGCGCGGTCCGGGCCACGGCTGGTACTACGCGGTCGGCGGTGGAGAGAGCGGCTACATCACCCAACACCCAACCAACAAGGATCTCTTTTACGCGGGGTCGCAAGGCGCCTTGCTCACACGCTACGACCGCAGCAACGGTCAACAGCGTGACATCCAAGTCTACCCACGCTTCTTCTCCGGCGAGCCGGCCAGCGCCTTGCCCGAGCGCTGGCAGTGGACCTTCCCCATCATCTTCTCGCCGCTCAACTCCAACGCTCTGTTCACCAGCTCGCAGCATGTGTGGAAGTCAACAGATGACGGCCAGAGCTGGAAACGCATCAGCGAAGACCTAACATTGGCCGACCCCGAAACCCTGGGCAAGACAGGTGGTGTGATCACCATGGACATGAATGGTCCCGAGATCTACGCCACGGTGTTTGCGCTCGAGCCGTCGATGCACAACGAGGACACTATCTGGGCGGGCTCCGACGACGGGCTGGTGCACGTCACGCGTGACGGCGGCAAGAACTGGCAGAACATCACCCCGCCCGACATGCCGAAGTACACCCGAGTGAGCACTATTGAAGAGTCGCCACACTCACCAGGAACAGCCTTCGTTGCCGGCAATCGCTATCAGGTTGATGATCGTTCACCCTACGTCTGGCGCACGCGCGACTACGGCAAGACGTGGACCAAAATCATCTCAGGAATCGCCGAAGGCCACTTCGCCAGGGCGGTACGCGAAGACGCTCAACGGGCGGGCCTGCTGTTCGCGGGAACCGAACACGGCGTGTATGTTTCCTTCGACGCTGGAGATCGATGGCAATCACTCCAGCTCGAACTGCCTGATACGCCCATCCGCGACCTCGTTCTCCAAGGATCAGACGTGGTACTGGGAACCCACGGTCGAGGATTCTGGATCCTCGATGACATCGAGCCGTTGCGAGCACTCAGCCGCGAGGTCTACCAAGCCCCGCTGACGGTGTTCAAGACCTCACCTGCAATCCGCGGACTCGGCAATGCGGCCGTGCAGTACTTTCTTGGAGAAGAGCAAGACGAGGTCACCGTCGACATTCTGCGCAGCACCGGCCAAGGCACCGAAGACGAACTGGTCGTCAGTTTCACCGGCAAGAAAGAGGATGAGGACCAGCCGGCCGCCAACCAGAACTCGTTCCGGCGACCACCACCGCCGCCACCAACGGTCCATGCGGGGCTCAATCGGTTCGAGTGGAATCTGCGCTATCCCGGACCAACCCAATTCGACGGCATCATCATTTGGAACGCGAGCGGCGCACGTGGACCCAAAGCGCCGCCTGGACAGTACCTAGCGCGCATCACAGCGGGCGACCAAACGATCACAGTTCCATTCGACATCGTGATCGACCCGAACTACAAGGGCGTCACCCAAGAGGACCTGCTCGAGCAGTTCGACTTGGCGCAGAAGATTCGCAATCAGACCAGTCGAGCCAACGAAGCTGTGATCGAGATCCGTGCGATTCGAGCTCAGCTTGAGCAGCTTGATCTGAGCTCGGCTAACGACGAGCTCTCGACCGACATCCAGTCTCTGGAAGAGTCGATCGGGACCATTGAAGAGGCTCTTTACCAGGTCAAGAATCAGAGTGGCCAGGACCCGCTCAACTTTCCAATCCGACTGAACAATCGCCTGTCATCACTGAGACGCAGCGTCGAACAGGGTGACGCTAAGCCCACTGACGCGGCGTATCAGGTGTACGACGAACTCTCGCAGGAACTGGAAAGTCACCTCAGCCAACTCGAAGAGGCGCTCGGAGCTCCGCTTGCCCGGATCAACACCGCGCTCGAATCAGCCGGGAAGGCGTCTCTCGAAACCAAGTCAGACGACGACGCGGGTCCTGAGCAATGATTCCAACCTCCAAGGGTGTACTTCCCTCTTCAGCCACCTGCGAACAACGAAGCTCCGTAGCACTCAGGGGTCTCACCGTCGCCGCGCTGGCCCTTGCCTCGTTGACCGCATTGGGTTGCGAGCCAGCGACCACGGTTACTGTTGCAGCCCCTACGAACCGAGTCGATCGGATTCGACCTGACGCACCGGAACTCGCAGCGTTTGGCAAACACGACATCGGCGTGCGCACCCTCGAGTTGGTGAATCCCGATCAGATCGACTTGCTTGCGATCGAAACTGCCGCTCAGAACCAAGCTGCCGCTCAGAGCGGGGCGGAACAAGACGGAGCGGAACAGAACAACGCCGAGCAAGATGAAGCCGTGGCGCAAGCAAGAGCCGCCAAGGACGAGGATCTCCCACGAGCGGACCGATCGTTGATCGTTGAAGTCTGGTATCCCGCGATGCCGGGTGGCGAACCAGCTCCCTATAAGGTGTTCCTGCGCGACGGCGCCACCGCGGTTGAGATCCACGGCCAAGCGGTTCGAGATGCCGCACCAGCGATGAGCGAAGCGCCTTATCCCGTCATCTTGATCTCTCATGGATTCCCAGGCAATCGGTTCTTGCTCAGTCACTTGGCCGAGAACCTAGCCACCAAGGGTTACGTCGTTGCCTCAATCGATCACACCGACTCGACCTACCGAACCAGAGCTGCCTTTTCCAGCACGCTAGTGAACCGACCTTTGGATCAACGGTTTGTTCTCGACGAGATCGCTCGTCTCTCCCAAACACCAGGCGAATTCCTCAACAACCTGGCCGACGCCGACACCGCAGGCTTAGTCGGCTACTCCATGGGCGGCTACGGCGCGATGATCACCGCCGGCGCTGGGATCACTCAGGAGGCCGTCGATCGCGGTGCGCCACGCAACGCGTTGGCCATGCACCGCGACGGTGCGCCTGAATTCACTCAGCGCTTTGATGACCGGATCAAAGCGATTGTCGCCTTCGCACCGTGGGGAATGACGGTGGGTTTTTGGGACCAAGCTGGCCTCGCTGGAGTGAAGGTTCCGATCCTGTTCGTTGCGGGCAGTGCCGACGACGTTTCCGGATACGAAGGCGGCGTGCGAGCGCTCTTTGAACAGGCCATCAACGTCGAGCGCCATCTGCTCACCTTCGACAACGCGAATCACAACGCCGCAGCTCCGATGCCAGCGCCAACTGAGTCACGCGTAGCCCACGGTGAGCATCCCGCAACCTTCGGCCACTACGCCGACGCGGTATGGGACACCGTTCGGATGAACAACGTGGCGCAGCACTTTGCCACCGCGTACTTCGGCAAAGAACTGAAGGGTGACGAAGCAATGGTCAGCTATCTGGAGCTAACCCCACGGTCCGCAGACGGACCGTGGTCAATGGATGACGAGGGCACACCAACTGCGAGCCACACCTACTGGAAGGGCTTCGCGAACCGCACGGCAACAGGGCTGCGCTTAGAACGGTTACCAAGACAGGAAGCACCAGCGCAACGTTAGAGTGGAAGACACGGCCTGAGGTCTTGACCTCCAAATGCCCTCAGGCCGCAGCACTACTCAGCACCACTCAGTACCGCACAAAAGGAAAAGCACAATGACGATTGATCGCCGCAAGTTCCTTGCAGCCAGCGCCGCCACTTCCGTCGTGCCCTGGGCAATGTCCGGTTGCGCACCACAGAAGCCACAAGACCGAGTCGTGGACGACGGCCCGAGCGTTGGTGGCGTCGAAGGAGCCACTAGCCTAGATCCTGTCCGGAAATGGCGCTTCTGGGAGTTCCGTACGGTGGTCGATTCTCTCTTCGGTGGTACTTCGTGCGTTTCTTGGCGCGCACTAGGTCAATTGTTCCAAGGGATGGCTGGAATAGCAGTGGCTTCACGCGTCTTCCCTGTGCGCAACCAATGGTGGCGTGGAACCTCGCTGGAAAGCAGCAGAGGAGTCAGGTCGATGTGAGGCGATGCCGAGCTGTGACCAGAAGATTGGCCGTCAGTATCGAGCTCCAGACGTAGCTGTTGAAGGAGCTGAGAGATTTCCAGGTACAGCGTCTTAGTCCGAAGCCACGCTTTAGAAAGGAGATGATTCCTTCAATGCCCGCACGGAAGTTGCGCAACTTACGAAAGACCCAGATACTCCTCGCCATCTCAGAAACCTTGATGCCTCGGCCCTTGGCGAACACCACGTCCTCGACACCCTGGCCTTTGATGTCGAGGAGATTCTCCTTCGACGAGAATCCGCCATCCAACGCGACTTGGCGAGGCACCTTTCCGTGGTTCTCGATGTGGCGTTGAATGGTCTCAACGGCGATCGTGGAGTCAGCGGGATTGCCAGCGAGTATCTGGCAATCGAAGATCAGGGAGGACGAGCCAGCGGTGAGACAGATCTTGTGCCCGTAGTAGGTGTCACGGGCATCCTTGCGGATGATGTCGGTGTGTTCTTCGAAGATCGAGACCAGCTTCTCCGAGGAAGGAACCGTCTCACCATGCAAGACCCTGCGTCGAGTTTGATCGACCACCCGAACGCTGCGTTCGAGGAAGCACCCAAGCTTCTCTGCCAAACCGAGTGCACGAGGATCTCTAGAATCACTAAGAGCGGTGACCGCCACCTCTGCATAGCCACACACCTTCTCGGTCACCCAAAGGAGGTCGCGGTAAGGCTTGATCCTGTGGGCTTTGCGACGCGCGCTGTTGATCTCTCGCCGACGTTTCTTCGCCCGCCGCGTGTGGTCAGGCGCCGGCACCATCGTGGCGCCGACCAGACTCTGCGATCTCTTCACCAGGCGGGTCAAGACTCGTACACAGTCCCATAGCAACTCCGAGTCGGTCGGGTGGTGGATGTTTGATTCCACCACTGTTGCGTCAATTCGGAGCTTCTCTCCGTTGTCAACTCCCAACTGCACAGCTCGCGCGATGATGACCTGATTGATCGCCTCGAGAGTCTCTCCCTGCAGAGCCTTGATCCCAGCGGCTAAGCTGGATTTCCTCGGGGTCGTCGCGCAGCTACTCAGCTTGCAAAACGCTCGGTACGTACGAGAGTCAGCAAGATGAAACGCCAACTCCCGATAGCTGAAACCGTTCATCTGTTTGATGATCAGAACTCGGACTAGTTGCTCTGCTGTCAAACCTTTCGCCCCGGTTGCCGTCCCAGGATCGCTCACCCGCCGAAGATCTTCCCAGGCCAGCTCATAGATCTCAGGCGAACTGTCGAGCAGATCCGAGATCGTCCGGAGCTCCATCGCATGCTCCAGATCGAGCCAAGGCGTTTCGATCGACTGCTGTCTCCGGTATGATTTGCGCACGGGCTGACTCCTCGCTTCGATGCTTAGAATTGTTTGTCTTGATAACTACAATTCTACCGGCTAACGAAACGAAATGATCAGCCCGTTTCTACGCTCAAACCTCCCAGTTCCAACCCTTAGAGAGTTTCTGGACAGGATCTAGGCTAGCCTGGGCCAGGCGATCGTAGTCATCCAAGGACCAAGCAAACTCATGGATCAGCGGCCCCAAGGTCACCGCGCTGTCGACCACACGCCCGGTGATCACAATGTCTGCGCCCGCATCCAACGCTGCCGCGATCGCAGGCGCACCCAGGTACGCGTTTGCACTCACCAGGCGCTCAGGCAACGCTGCGCGAGAGTCCATGTCTCGTACAGCCGAGCAGTCCAAGTCTCCGGAAACTACGCGACCGAGTAGGTCATCTCCTTCGACGATCGCCACCCTTAGCGATAGCCCCTTGCGCGCCGCAAGTTCCTCGACGGCTCGCCGGCATGCGGGCAGATTGACCCCTCCGGCGTTAGCAACGATACGCACACCTTGAGCCAGCGCGTCCTCCAGGACGTCGAAGAGCACCACCGACACAAACTCCTCCGCGTACCCAGCTTCAGGCCTCTTGGCCTTCGCCTTGGCCAGGATTGCGATGGTCACCTCGGCCAGAAAGTCGAAAACCAGGTAGTCGAGGTTGCCTCCGTCTAGGAGCTGACGAGCAGCACCGGGCGAGTCCGTAATGAATGCACTCGCACCCCCAATCCTGACCACACGATCAGCGTGTTCTGACTGCTCAACCATCTTCGACTCCTCTTCGTTGGAGCCGACAGGGTATCTAACTCTGCTGGCAAACTCAGCGAGTACTCCAGCAGCCTGTGGTGAAACTCTCGTGCGGCTGAGCGCGGGGATCTGCGGGGTCTGGTGGGCCGCTACCGCCGCGGGCGATATTCCACGGGAGGCTTACGCACCGGTACCGCCAGGCGCCGGAAACCCCCGCGCCCCGTGGGACGGGCGCTCGAACTCAGCCGCGCGGGAGTTTCATCACAGACTGCTAGCCAGTGCTGCTCGACCAAGCCCCTAGGCCTCCACCCTCAAATCCGTCGGCAAAGATCTCCGGCCCATTCATGATCCCCATCGGGGTGTAGCCGGTGTAACCGGGAAAGACCTGATCGATCTGCTGATTGTTCAGGCGCTTGGTCAGGATCTCAGTCAACACACGACGATAGTCGGTCGTCACCGCGACATCGGTGCCGTCGAAGAGCTGATCTTCGTGCAGCCCAGGGAAGGTACCCCAGAGTCCACCATTGACTGGGCCTCCCAGCACCATCAACGGATTGCCAAATCCATGCTCGGTGCCACCATCTTCGTTCTGCCTGACTTCGCGGCCGAACTCAGAGGTCACCACTACCGTGGTTCGTGCTAGCGGGTTACCGTTAGCACTGTCGTCAAGATCTTTGTAGAAGGCGCCGAGCGCTTCGGACAGGTGCAGAATCTGATCAGCGAAATAGCCGGTCTCTGCACCCTGCGACTCGTGAGTGTCCCAACCGCCGTACTCGATCGTCGCGACTTGCAGCCCAAGGTCCAACTTTGCCAGCCGTGCAACGTACTCCAGGTACTCCCCCAACTGCCCGTTGGCGGTCGGATACACCGCGCCATTTGCCGGTGTATAGGAGGTGCCTGCTCCCAGACTCGCATCGACGATATCCATGGCGATCTTTGACTGAGCTCCGGCCGTGTGCATCCAGCTATCACCGGTTGCAAACACATTTTCTAGCGCTTCGAGCTGTTTGTCCCCCCAGTTCCAGTGCACCATGTCAATGTTGAAATCGCTGGGCGAATTGAAGTTCACGGTTCGGTACTCGCCCAGCAGTGACAGGGGAACCTGGCTACTGACCGCCAAGGCAGGCATCAACGCATCCACCGGAATGCCTGAGGCGGTCGCCAGATGGCGGGTCAACCAACCGTTGGTCCCACTGTCGGTACCGTTGCCAAGTTCCATCACACGGGTCGCTTCAAAATGGCTGCGATTGACATCCACCAGACCGGCTGCCTGGACGATACCCAGGCCACCGTCCTGGAAGACTTCCTGTAGAGCCATAGCCGCTGGATGCAGTCCAAACGAGGCGCTACCGATGTCGAGCAATTGGCCAGCTGGGATCACCAGCTCGCTGCGCAGAGCCTCGTAGTAGCCCCGGTCAGCGCCAGCTCGTGGAACCACAAGATTTAGCCCGTCCATGCCACCTCGGAGTGACACGACAACCAAAATGTCGTTGCCCGTCCCTGGCATGCCGAACGACATTGAATCGAATCGTGCGCCGTAGGTCGCAGCGATTGCTGCCGAGCAGCCACAGAGGAACTTCCTTCGGTTGACCTTCATCGATTCATACTCCAGTACGAGGTTCCAAACAACACAGTCAGCAAGAACTGCTACTAGCGGTAGAGGAAAGAGGGCGACATCGCAATCAACGAGACCAGCGTCCGAATCTGAGCCGGCGCTCGCCAATCCTCGGCGAGTCGCCAAGGATCCAAGTTGGCATCGGCATCGTCACCGTCCGCCATGAAATCGATGAGCGCCGAACGCTCCGCGCTGTTGACGGTCAACGGATCACGCCCGCACAGCCGTTCGACCCAGTAGTCGACGATCTCAGTCGGAGTCATGGTCGCGAGATTGCCGGTCAGCGCCTCGATATCGATGTAGTGAGGACCGCCGTCGCTCGCTTGTAGATGACACAAGAAATTGGAGAACCACCAGGTCAGGACCCGCGGCGACGAGCCGATCCAGGGCGCCTTGACGTCTGGGAAGCCATTCGGCGGCCCCCAGCCAAAGGGCATGTTGCCGGTCAGATAGAGCTGCCACATGAACCAGTTCGCCCGCCCCGATTGCTGGTCCTCACCCATGGTCAGCCCGAAGTCGTAATCGAGACCTCGCATCTGCGACACGATCACTTCAAATGGGCGCTTGACCTTCTCGCCAAAGGTTGAGGCGAACTCGGAAGACTCAGCAATATGCCGCACCACCCTGATGATCTGGTCACTAGACGCAGCGTGAGCCTGGAACACATCGGCGGTGCTTTGGACCAGCGTTTCCGACGGATCATCAGCCAGCAGACGGCGGCAAAGCTTGCGAGAGACGAAGACCGCGGTGCCCCGATGCCCTGAGAGTAGATCTAGGAGCTGCTCGCCATCGGCCTGCGTGCCACCATCGGAATCTGACAAGTTGTCGATCGACTGACCGAGAACGGTCTTGACGTTCACGACGTCATGCCAGTCCTGGTAGAACGAAAACTCGTACTGGGTTGGGGGCCAAAAGCCTTCCCAGATGTAAGCATCTTCGGTGGTCCATCCGGTGAGGCAGCGTGCAGCCTGGGTGACGTCAGTATCGGTATAGCCAATCTTGAGACCATCAGTGCCGTTGGGCACTTCATCCGGTGTCAGTCCGGGATAGTAGTGCTCATCCCCGAGTGTGTGCAGCTCCAACAATTCACGAGCAAAGTTCTCGTTGATTCCGTCGTTCTCGGCCCACGGTGCATAGCTGTTGTACTTGTTGTCCAGGTAGGCCAGCATCGACCACGACTTGACCACCGCGCCCAAGAGTTCGCGGAAATTGCCCATGCCATGAGCCCGGATAGCATCCCGGTCGAAGCTGACCATCATCGGTCCAACGTCTTCTCCGTAGATGCTGAAGTGGTTGTGCCAGAAGCCGAAGATCATCTCCTGCAGCTGACGGGTACTGTGCGTTGCCCGTGCAATCGTGCGCCGCTCGAGCTCATTGAGCGGCTGGATGAAGACTTGCCAGTCCGGATTGCGGTAGTGCTCTTCCCACAGATCGCCCTCTACTTTGGTGAGGGTGTCAAAGCCCCAGCTCACTTCGAGCGCCGCTCCAGGATCTGTGGGATCAGCTGCCAGTTGACTCGTTATCCAAGCTGAAACTCGCGCAGCATCGTTCGCGCCCAACGCGTTGAACGCCGCGATGTCGCCATCTTTGGGGCCGTAGCAGAGACGCTGACCGACGATGGTCGCAAGTGGCGGAACGGTGGGCTCACCGGCTCTGGACTGAACCTCCTGGCCCGCATAGCCCGCGACGACGCTCGGTGGGATCTGCTCGGCAGACCTGCGGCGCAGGGGTTGACGCGACGAACTCCCGAAAGCCGACCGTCGTCGAGCCTTCTCTGCTTGGAGGACTCCGAGCTTGCCGTCGCCTAGCAGTCGGCGGGCCGTGGTTTGGTGAGTGACATCCGAAGGTAGAAAGCGCATCGACTGGTGCCTCGAGGTCGAAGTATCGATTGGCGACGAGAAGCCATCGCACCTAAAGTGTGCGGTCGCGACACGCGATTATAGCCATATCCGACTATCTTAATGCAAGCTGCTTACTGGAATTTTTACCAGCTACCGCTGCTCTCCATCGATAGCCACGGTTCCTTCAACTCGAGCGCCTCGCCGGTTTGCAGCAACTCAATCGAAATGCCATCAGGCGAGCGGATGAACGCCATTCGCCCGTCACGGGGCGGCCGGTTGATCACCACACCGCTGTCCATGAGTTGTTGACAAGTCGCATAGATATCGTCGACCCGATAGGCCAAATGGCCGAAGTTCCGGCCACCCTGGTACTCCTCAGGATCCCAGTTGTGAGTGAGTTCAAGCAGCGGCGCTTGCCGCTCTTGAGCCAGCTCCAAATCCCCCGGCGCTGAAAGAAAGATCAGCGTGAACCTCCCTTGTTCGCTTTCGTGGCGTCTGACCTCAACCAGTCCGAGCTGGTTGCAGTAGAAGTCGAGCGACGCGTCGACATCGGCGACGCGGATCATGGTGTGCAGGAACTGCATAGATGGGTTTCCTTTCCAAAGTGAGGAGCAACCGCGAGCGCGCTGGAGAACCCACTCGGCCTCGATCAGTGTGAGCGCGCACTGTAGCGAACCCGCGAAGACGGTTCGACCACTCTCGCAACACATGCCCGACTGGCGCCGCTTCAAACGCGAATCAAATGCCCAACAACTCAGTCAGCTAGGTAAGCTCAGCCACCATGCACCCCCTGATCGCTGCTACTCGAAGTCTGTCCAACGCCGTAGATGCCCTATCCTTCGCCGACCCAGTGGCCTATGTCTACAATCCGCTCGACTATGCATGGCCGGCTCACGAGCAGTACCTTCGGCGCTTCGGCATCGACCGTGACGCACCCCGCTCACTCCTGGTCGGAATGAACCCTGGGCCCTTCGGCATGGCTCAGACCGGTGTTCCCTTCGGCGCCGTCACTGCGGTGCGCGACTGGCTCGGCCTCGATCGCAACGGCCAAAACCCCATCGAGATCGGCACTCCGCACGCCACCCACCCCAAGCGGCCGGTGCTTGGTTTCGATTCAACTCGTGAAGAAGTCAGCGGCCGGCGGCTGTGGGGTTGGGCCCGCGATGAATTCACCGAGCCTGACCGCTTCTTCGATCGCTTCTTCGTTACCAACTACTGCCCACTTCTCTTCCTCCACGAAACCGGTCGCAACCTCACTCCGGACAAACTGAGCCCCGATGAACGAGCGTCACTGTTCAGTATCTGTGATCACGGTCTTGAGTCGATCGTCAACGCCATCTCGGTTGATCGGGTGATCGGCGTGGGTACCTTCGCTGAGAAAGCGGCGCAACGCATCTTCGGTGATCAGTTGCCAATCGCGCGTATTCTGCACCCGAGCCCAGCAAGCCCGGCCGCAAACCGGGGGTGGGCTCAGGTCGCGCGACAACAGCTGGTCGATATTGGCGCGCTGTAGAAGCGGCATTCACCAAGCGCGATACCATCGCGAGCCCACCAACCCTCGGACCGAGGAGTCTCAAGGCAATGCCTCTACACCCGCAGATCGAAGCTTTCCTCGCCATGCAAGCGGCTGCGGGAACGCCACCGCTGCAAGAGCAGACCATCGAGATGGCTCGCGCTGGCTATGTCGCACTCGCCGAGGCAGTTGGCCCAGGACCTGATCTATTCGCGGTTAGGGATGAGAACATTCCTGGGCCCGACGGCAACTCGATTCCGCTGCGCATCTATCGTCCGAGCGATGAGAACAACCTAGCTGTCCTGCTCTACATCCACGGTGGAGGTTGGGTAATCGGCGACCTCGACACCCACGATGAGGTCTGCCGGGCTTTGGCCCACGACGCAGGCGTAATCGTGGTCGCGGTCCACTACCGGCTTGCACCCGAGCATCCCTTCCCCGCCGCAGTGCACGATTGCTACGCAGCACTCGAGTGGATCTCGGCAAACGCGCAGACCATCGGCGCCGACGCGCAGCGCATCGCAGTCGGTGGCGACAGCGCCGGAGGCAACCTTGCAGCTGTGATCAGCCAGATCGCGCGCGATCGCGAAGGCCCAGAAATCCAACTGCAGCTATTGATCTATCCGGCGACGGACATGACTCAGGCGCACGCGTCCATTGAAACAAACGGCGAAGGCATGGTCCTTACTCAGCTCGGGATGCAGTGGTTTCGTGGCCACTACCTGCCCGACTCCCTGGAGTGGACCAACCCGATGGCCTCACCACTACACGCGCAGGATCTATCCAAGCTTCCTCGAGCGCTCGTCATCACCGCTGAGTACGACCCTCTTCGCGACGAAGGCGAAGATTACGCGGGTAGATTGAAGAGCGCTGGCACCGAAGTTGAAGTGAAGCGCTACGACGGCATGGTGCACATGTTCTACCAACTGAGCGCCTTGGTCGACGCCGGCCAAGAAGCGATCGACCAGAGTGTCGGCGCGCTCAAACGAGCGCTCCGCTAGCCAGTCAACGTCGGACCGTCCTTGGTCCGTTTCCTTTGGAGTCTCCCATGAGCAGCCCCCTCGAACACCCCGGAACACTTGGCGTCTGGGCCACACCCGATGGCATGTCCGCAGCCGAGTGCGTGGGGTTCGCAAAGACCATTGAAGACCTGGGTTACTCAGCTTGGTGGCTGCCTGAGGCGGTCGGTCGAGATCCACTCGCCCTCATTGGCTATCTTGGCGCCCAGACCAACCGCCTGATCTTCTCCACCGGTATAGCCAACATCTATGCGCGCGATCTACACCTGATCAAGTCAATTCACCAGACCATCTCTGAGTTCTTACCTGGGCGCTTCATTCTCGGTCTGGGTGTCTCACACCCGCATTTGGTCACCCGGCTGCGTGGTCACGAATGGGAAAAACCAGTTGCGAAGATGCGCAGCGTGCTTCAGGGCCTGCCTGATGCGCTCTACCACGGGCCCAGGCCGGAGTTTGATGCACCGATCGTCATTGCTGCCTTGCGCCCGCTCATGCTCAAGCTCGCCGCTGAGGAGTGCCGCGGCGCCCACCCCTACTTGGTAACACCCGAACACACCAAGATCGCTCGTGGAATCCTAGGTACGGGCCCTTGGCTGTGTCCCGAACAGATGGTAATCCATGAGACCGACGCCACCACTGCTAGAGAACTTGCGCGCCGTCACCTGAAGGTCTACCTGCGCGCGCCGAACTATCAGAACAACCTGCTTGAACTCGGCTTCACTGCCGACGATTGGCAAGATTGGAACGCCAGCGACGGCCTGGTCGATGCACTCGTCGCATGGGGTGATCGGGACGCAATTCAACAGCGCATTCAAGGTCACTGGGACGCAGGTGCGGACCACGTGGCGATCCAAGCATTCAGGCCAGACGGCTCACCCAAGCCCGACCTCGAAGCACTCAAGGCTCTCGCACCCGCCTAGCCGGGGTAGCGGCCAAAGGAGCCCTGGGTTCGAAACAGTCCACCTGCAGATCGCGCTTGGATGAAATCCGCTAAGCTCAATGTGTGGCTTGAGCCACAACTCTTTTATGAGCTCTGGTGTGGCCGCAAGCACGGCCTGAGATGACGTTTCGCTGGACCGTAGTTCCAGAGGCAGACGCCGAAGCCCTAGAACCTGTTGCTGTCAGCACCCTCCATGGGAACTTGCAGGCGGCAAACCACCGGCTAACACCGGCGTAGGGAAGCGAGCGCAGCTAGCAACGCCCAATGGGATCCACAACCCCAAGCGCTGCGAACCTCACCTCTTCTTCCTTTGCGACGGACGCCAAGGAACGAGCAATGGCTGTTTCAGAGAAGATCCCCTCGGCCTCTTCGCGCATCACCCGCGACCCACTTGCGGCTTCGCGCAAGGTCTACGTCGAAGGCAGCGATCCATCGATTCAGGTACCGATGCGCGAGATCAAACTCTCGGACACCGAGCAGCGTCCCGGTCAAAGCGCAGGCTCCAATCCACCCTTCCAGGTGTACGACACCTCTGGCCCATACACCGACCCCAACATCGCCATCGACGTGCGCGCAGGGCTGCCCGCAATCCGCGAGTCATGGATCGAAGGCCGGGATGACACCGAGCGCTTAGCCTCTATTTCTTCTGCGTACGGGCGCGAACGATTAGCCGACACTCGGCTTGACGGCCTGCGCTTTGCGCACCTGGGTAATCCGCGACGCGCGAAACCCGGCCAACGCGTCACCCAAATGCACTACGCCAAGCGGGGCATCATCACCCCCGAGATGGAGTTCGTCGCGATCCGCGAGAACCAGACACGAGGACTCACAGCGGACCTCGCTCATCAACATCCCGGCGAGAACTTCGGCGCAGCCACCCCGAGCGAGATTACTGCCGAGTTTGTGCGTTCTGAGGTTGCGCGCGGGCGCGCCATCATCCCCGCCAACATCAATCATCCCGAACTTGAGCCGACCATTCTGGGGCGCAACTTCCTGGTCAAGATCAACGCCAACCTCGGCAACTCGGCAGTCACCTCCTCGATCGAAGAAGAGGTCGAGAAAATGGTCTGGTCGACCCGTTGGGGCGCGGACACGGTGATGGACCTTTCCACCGGCAACAACATTCACGAAACCCGTGAGTGGATCCTGCGCAACGCACCTGTGCCCATCGGCACGGTGCCGATCTATCAAGCTCTAGAGAAGGTCGACGGAAGCCCCGAGGAGCTCACCTGGGACATCTTCCGCGACACCCTGATCGAGCAAGCAGAGCAAGGTGTCGACTACTTCACCATTCACGCGGGCGTGCTCCTGCGCTACGTCCCGATGACCGCGAAGCGTTTAACCGGCATCGTCTCTCGCGGCGGCTCAATCATGGCCAAGTGGTGCCTCGCGCATCACAAAGAGAGTTTCTTGTACACGCACTGGGACGACATCTGCGAGATCATGGCGGCCTACGATGTGTCGTTCTCCATCGGCGACGGCCTGCGTCCTGGCTCGATCCGAGACGCCAACGACGAGGCACAGTTCGCCGAACTGAAGACCCAAGGTGAGCTGACCAAGCGCGCGTGGGAATTCGACGTGCAGGTCATGAACGAGGGCCCAGGTCACGTGCCCATGCAGGGCATCAAAGAGAACATGGACAAGCAGCTCGACTGGTGTCACGAGGCGCCGTTCTACACCCTCGGCCCGCTCACCACTGATATCGCCCCCGGCTATGACCACATCACTTCCGGAATTGGCGCGGCGATGATCGGTTGGTATGGAACCGCCATGCTTTGCTATGTGACCCCGAAAGAACACCTCGGGCTGCCCGATCGTGACGATGTCAAGGACGGCGTGATCACCTACAAGATCGCTGCTCATGCAGCAGACCTCGCTAAGGGGCACCCCGGAGCTCAAGCTCGCGACAACGCGCTGTCTAAGGCGCGCTTCGAGTTCCGTTGGGAAGACCAGTTCAACCTCTCTTTGGACCCTGACACTGCGCGCAAGTACCACGACGCCACGTTGCCGC
This sequence comes from Acidobacteriota bacterium, assembly GCA_029263415.1. GTDB lineage: Bacteria > Acidobacteriota > Thermoanaerobaculia > Multivoradales > Multivoraceae > JAJCXN01. The sequence continues at coordinate 20,756 of JAJCXN010000012.1, read as the reverse complement.
AAGAGGGCGCCAAGGTGGCCCACTTCTGTTCCATGTGTGGTCCGAAGTTCTGCTCGATGGAGATCACCCAACAGATTCGAGAATACGCCGCCGAAAACGGCATGGACGGTAGCGGTGAGCTGACCGAGCAACCGGAGCAACTCGAGGAGATCGTTCAGCTCGGCATGAAAGAGAAGAGTGCTGAGTTCCGCGACGGTGGCAGCAAGATTTACAGCTAGCCGAAGGGTCTCACGCCGTCGATGCCCTAGCGCAAGGTGAACTGAGGCGGTGGCACGAACTGCACAGGAAACGAAGACATGAGCGAGAAGAAGACGCTGGCCGTTATTGGCGGCACAGGTGATCTGGGTGGCGGCCTAGCCTGGCGTTGGGCCAAGGCTGGATACCGCGTGATCGTTGGATCGCGGACTCAAGACAAGGCCGAGACAGCAGCAGCGGGCATCCTTGCCGACCACCCGGACGCAATCGTTGAAGGTCTAGCGAACGTCGACGCCGCAGCGGCGGCCGAGCTGATCGTGGTCACGGTGCCGTTCTCGGTGCAAAAAGTGAACCTCGACGCTATCCGCGAGGCAGCAGCCGGAAAGGTCGTGCTCGACTGCACAGTGCCGTTGGTGCCGCCAAAGGTCGCTCGCGTGCAACTGCCCGAAGGTGGCAGCGCGGGCCAGTTGGCCCAGGAGATCCTCGGCGACAACGTCGATGTGGTGTCTGCATTTCACAACGTTGGAGCGGAACACCTCCGGTCTGACCAGCAGATCGACTGCGACGTGATGGTGTTCGGCAACAAGGTTGCCGCCCGCGATCAGGCCGTCGAGCTGGTCGAAGCAGCTGGCATGAAGGCTTGGCATGCAGGCCCCTTGGCAAACTCCGCAGCAGCCGAAGCAATGACCTCTGTGCTGATCGGGATCAACAGGCGCTATGGAGTGCACGGCGCGGGTGTCCGGATCACCGGCGACCCAACCAAATAGCGTCTATCCAGCAATGAGCGTCGCACTGACTTTGACCGGGCTGTCCGGTATCCCGCTAGTCGAGAATGGCGACGACCTCGCCACGCTCCTCACCGAAGCGTGCGACCGCGCGAACTTGAGTCTCGAGCCTGGCGACGTCCTCGTGCTCGCTCAGAAGATCGTCTCCAAGGCCGAGGGCCGCACGGTCCTCCTGGAGAGCATCGAGCCATCTGAGCGCGCACGCGACCTTGCGAAAAAGGTTTCCAAGGATCCTCGTCTGGTCGAGGTGATCTTGCAAGAGAGCAGGGCTGTGGTCCGCCACAAGCCCGGTGTCCTGATCGTCGAAGACAACCGCGGGTTGACTCTGGCCAATGCGGGCATCGACCACTCCAACGTGCACCAACGCGGCACCGACACCGCAACGGAAGACGGTACCGACACGATCCTGTTGCTGCCGGTCGATCCGGACCTGAGTGCCGAACAGATCCGCGCCCAACTGCTCTGCCGCAGCGGTGTCGACGTTGGCGTGGTGATCTGCGATTCGCTAGGCCGGCCCTGGCGGGTGGGTACTGCGGGCGCCGCGATCGGATGTGCTGGCGTCGCTTCCGTTCTCGATCTCAAAGGTCAACACGACCTGTTCGGTGAAGAGCTGCGGACGACCGATGTGGGTCACGCCGATCAGCTCGCTGCCGCCGCATCGATCGTGATGGGACAATCCCACGAGGCAATACCTGCGGTCCTGGTCCGCGGCACCCGTGAGCTCGTAGAAAGTCATCCACACCGACCCGCAAAGGCGCTCCTGCGAGCCACAGCAGACGACCTCTTTCGATGAGCGAAACAACGGTGATCGCTCTATCGGGCGGCGTCGGTGGCGCGAAGATGGCGCAGGCCATAGTCGAGAACATCGAAGCCCCCGAGACTCTGACGGTCATCTGCAACACCGCTGACGACTTCGAACATCTCGGCCTGCATATCTCCCCCGATCTCGATTCGGTGATGTACCGGCTCGGCAGCTTGCATGACGAGGAGCGCGGCTGGGGCCGGCGCAACGAGACTTGGCACTGCCTCGAGGCACTGGGCCCCCTCGGTGGTGAGACCTGGTTCCAGCTCGGCGACAAGGACCTCGCCACCCACATTGAGCGGACCAGGCTGCTACGTACCGGCGCAACCTTAAGCGCCGTCACCGCCCGACTCTGCAGCTCGTTAGGCCTCGGATGCTCAGTAGTGCCGATGAGCGATGACTCAGTGCGTACCCAGGTCAACACCGATTCAGGGCCGCTCGACTTTCAGCACTACTTCGTGCGCGAGCGATGCCAACCCGCCGTCACCGGGTTTCAATTCAGAGGCATCGAGACCGCTGCCATCAGTCCCCCCTGCATTCAGGCTCTTGAGTCCGAAGCGCTCGAACTCGCGGTCCTCTGCCCCTCCAACCCGTACGTCAGCATGGACCCGATCCTGGGCCTGACCACCTTCGAAGATCACCTGAGTGCCTTGCGGCAGCGCGAAGTTCCGGTGGTCGCGATCTCGCCCATCATCGGCGGCAGCGCGCTCAAGGGACCCGCAGCAAAGATGATGACCGAGCTCGGCCTGGAGTCGACCGCCCTCAACGTCGCCAAGCACTATTCTGCAAGAAGCCTCATCACCCACTTCCTCATCGATCCGGTCGACCGTAACCAACAGGCTGCGATCGCGGATCTCGGTATCGAGCCCATTATCTGCCCGGCGCGGCTCAACACCAAGCCGGCCCGAACGCACATCATGGAAGCGATCCTCGAAACGCTGTAGGCCTACCGATCGTCCCTCGATTGCCAAGATTGCTGGAGTAGCATGCCAATTAGACCTACCGCCGTTTGATCATCAGGAGTCTTCCATGAGTCCCGCCAACTCCGGGTCCACAACTCACGTTGCATTCGCCGACCGCGCCGCGCTGATTACCGGCGGCGGCACTGGAATGGGCAAAGCAATCGCCAGCGCACTTGCCGACCACGGTGTCAAAGTCGTGGTCTGTGGTCGCCGCACAGAACCGCTCGAGGCGACCGTCGCGGAGATCACCGAGGCTGGCGGCACCGCATTCTCCATCCCGGGAGACGTGGCCAACGCGAAAGGCTGCGCACGATTGATCGAACAATCCGCCGACCTCCTGGGCGGACTGGACATGCTGGTCAACAACGCGGGCATCGCCCGCAGCGGCCCCTTCGAGGAAGTCTCCGCCGAGGACGTCGACGCAGTGATCGACATTGATCTTAAGGGACCAATCCACATGACCCAAGCGGCGCTCCCTCACTTACGCTTGGCAGCGAGCGCTCGAGGCAGCGCCTCGGTACTCAACATCTCCTCTTCAGTCACACAAATGGCGCTCGCCAACTTCGCGTTGTACTCCGCAGCCAAAGCCGGAGTCGACATGCTGACTCAGTGCCTAGCTCTCGAACTCGCTGAGCACAAGATCCGCGTCAACGCCATGTGCCCGGGCGTGGTGCGCACGCCGATCTTCTCCACCATGATGGGAGAGCAACCGGCAACCGAGTTCCTCGACGGCTTCGCACCGATGGTCCCGATCGGAAGAATCGGCGAACCGGCCGACATCGCGCGACTGGCTCTCACTTTGCTATCACCAGAGAACAACTGGATCACCGGCGCCGTGGTTCCTATTGACGGTGGCCTGAGCCTCGGCCCGAAGCCGTAGCCGTAGCCCTAGCCGTAGCCGACACCTGCATCTTGACTCCCGAAACCGCGGAAGCTCTCGACCGCATCAATCGTCGGTTCTACAGCCAAAGCGCTCAGGACTTCGACCAGACCCGCACAGCGCCGTGGGCTGGATGGGAGCAGATGCTGCCCAAGATCAAGTTTGCTCCCAAGAGCGTGCTGAGGGTGCTCGATGTCGGCTGTGGCAACGCACGATTCGCCAGTTTTCTCGCCCAGCACGCCAGTCTCCTTGCGCCGCGCGCGGGCGCCGAACAACTGCACTACAACGGGTGCGATGCAAGCTCAGAGCTTCTGCATGCAGCTGAGCGACGGCTCCGCTCCATCGACTGTGTGGCGAATCTGCGCCTCGCCAACCTCTTGGGCAACGACTACCAAGGGTGTCCCAGGCTGACCGACGGCGGCCCCTTCGACTTGGTGACCTGCTTCGGCGTCATGCATCACATACCTGCGCCACTGCAAAAGAGTCTTCTGCGCCGCTGTCTTGAGGCGGCCGCTCCAGCTGGGACGATCTGCGTTTCGTTCTGGCAGTTCGGGGCCGACCCGCGTTTCGCACGGCGCCGCGTTCCTTGGACGACAGCTATCGATGAGGGGCTACTGCGAGAGGATCAACTCGACGAGCTCGACGGCGACGACTGGTTGTTGCGCTGGGGCCAGCACACAGAGAACCTAGTGCGCTACTGCCGCCACAATTCGCACAACGCCATCCGCGCTCTAGTGTCGGGCCTAGGCACCGATCACGAGCAGGGTAAGGGCACCAACCTGGAGTCGATCAGGACCGACTTCTTCGATGCAGATGGAGCGAGCGGCCATCTCAACCGCTATGCCATCATCCGCCGGGAAGCGACCGTCTAAGGTAAGCCGATCCGCTGTTTGAGAGCCTCAAAGCGCGGCAAACCGTGCATCGAACAGAACCATGGCGCCACTCCGATTTGCAGCACCATCGCCTCTTTGTGGTCGGCCGCAATCTCCAGCAGGTCGAGACACTGATCAACCTCCCCCAACGCCTCATGAATCGACGCGCGCACGTAGGCAATCGGTGACTCCTCGGTCGCCGCCGCCTCGAACCCGCTAAGAATCGCACGGGCCTCATCAGGCCGGCCCAGCTCTGGCAAGCAGGCCGCCCTCGACGCCTCAGCGATGCCCCCCAGCATCTTGGGAGCCGCATCGATCACCTCAAGCGCCTCTTGATAACGCCCGGAGTTCCGCAACACAACAGACAATCCCATTGCTGGCATTGCGTCTGCAGGATGCTTCGCAACTGAGGCCCGGAAGCTCGTTTCTGCTTCGTCGAATCGGCCTCCGAACATCAACGCCAGCCCCACCTGCCCGCTGACCGTCGAATTCAGCGGGTCCAACCGACTTGCCTCTTGGGCCGAAGCCAGAGCTTCAGCGGATCGACCTAGGGCCGAGAGCAAGACCGACAGCGTGTAGTGCCCGGCCGCGTAGCTTGGAATGCTCGCGATCCCGGTTCGCAGTTCGTCCTCAGCGGCTTTGAAGTTCCACTCCCAGTTGGACCGGATCGATGACATCACGCCGCGCGCGTTATCGACATTGGGATCGAGCTGCAAAGCTTGAGTGACCAGTTCCTTGGCCTTCGGGTAGGAGACCTTGGCAGGAATCACCGCGAAGAACGCCAGCGTGATGTAGGCCTCGGCGCAGCCAACCATGGCAGGCGCGAATTCTGGATCTAGGCTGAGCGCATCCTCGTAGCAGCGCAGTGCCTGTTGCAAGCCGGGCTGAGTGTGGCTACGCACTTGGTGCCGCGCTTGTAGGTAGAGTTGGTACGCCTCGAGACTGTGCGTTCGCGGCACCGCAATCGCTCGCATTGAGCCTGAACCCAGCTGGAGTCGCAGGGTCGCCACCACGCTTTGAGCGATCTCATCTTGTACGGCAAAGACGTCGGTCAATTCGCGATCGAAGGTCTCACTCCATAGGTGACCGCCATCGGCGGCCGAGACCAATTGCACACCGATCCGGACCCGTGAACCGGCGCGGCGGATGCTGCCTTGAAGCAAGGTGTCAGCGCCCAACTCTCTGCCAATCTCGCGTACGTCTAGGTTGCGGCCCTTAAAGGCAAACGCCGAGGTCCGAGCCACTACCCGGATCGGGCGTAGGTGGGCGAGCGCGGTGGTAATTTCGTCTGCCAACCCATCACCGAAGTACTCGTCGTCGGGATCTGCTGATAGTCGAGCAAAGGGCAGCACGGCGATAGCAGTCGGAACTAACTGATTGGCCCCCGATGTGGGCGAGTCAAGTGGCGCGTCTGCAACCGCTATGTGACCGGTCTCTGAACTTGTTAGTCGTGGCGCAATCGCCGTGGCCGCCTCATGCGCCATGCTGAACGACTGAACGCTACCTGGCGCGGCGCTCAGCGCCTGGACCACCTCAGCGGCAGTCTGAGGCCGACTGTCTGCCGACTTGCTCAAGAGCTTCTGCACCAGCTCGACCAAGTTCGCCGGGATCCTCTCTCCCACGCGGTGCATCGGTGGTGCGGCCTTGGTCAGGATCGCCATCGCCGTTTCCATGTTGACCCTGCGGCCAAACGGGTGCACGCCAGTGAGCATCTCATAGAGCAAGGTGCCCACCGAGAACAGATCCGAAGTGGGCGCGAGCTGATCACCGTTGAGTTGCTCGGGCGACATGTAGGGAATGGTGCCGATCGCCATACCTGTTTCGGTCAGCGCCGCATCGGAATCTGAGTTCAACTCATGACGCTTTGCCAACCCAAAGTCCAGCACTTTGATGTGACCTTGCTCGGTGAACATCAAGTTGCTCGGCTTGAGGTCGCGATGCACGATCCCCTTCTTGTGGGCCTCGCCCAAGGCCTCACAGATCTCGGTGACGATAGCTGCCACGCGCTCCAGCGGCAGCAATCCGCCCTTAAGCACCCGCTGTAGGGTTTGCCCGTCGATGTACTCGAGAGCCAGATACATCTGATCGTGATGATCACCAATCGCGTACACCTTGCAGATGTAGGGATGATCGAGGGCCGCGGCAGCCCGCGCCTCACGCGCTAGCCGCGTGCGAGCGACCTGATCGTTCGCTAGGTCGGGCGGCAGGAACTTGAGCGCCGCAAAGCGGTCCAACGTCGAGTCCCGAGCCAGGTACACCTCACCCATCCCACCAGCGCCAATGCGCTCCAGCACGTGGTAGTGACCGACTGATTGGCCAATCAATTGGGACATAGTTCTCTTAGCGCGTGGCACCACACTTCGTCTGGGCCGCAGGCTATGAATAGGGCTTTGGAAACATAGGTGGTTCTTCGCTCTCAGAGCGCAGGCGCTTGCGCGGGGGGAGGGAGGGTGCTCGGCAGAGCTTAGGGCCGATAGAAGAGCCTCAATCATAGGCCAGATGGAGCACTACTGGTGCAAACCTCTTGGCCGAGTTTGGAGCGCACCTTCTCAGTACAGCCCCTCCCGTGTGACAATCCACGGCCATGAAGAACAACATCGGCCTATTCCTGACCAAGCGTGCGCACCTCTCTCCAGATCTCGACGGCTTCATCGACGTCGATACCAACCGTCGTTTCACCTACCAACAGTGGAACGAGCGATCGAATCAGACCACAGCGTTACTCAAGGACCTAGGGCTCAAGAAGGGAGACCGGGTCGCCTTGCTGTTGATGAACTCGATTGAATTTGCTGAGACCTTCTTCGCCATCGCGAAGTTGGGGGCGGTCTGCGTTCCGCTCAACTGGCGCCTAACTCCCGAAGAACTCAGCTTCATCGTTCGCGACGCTGGTGCTCAAACAATGATCTTCGGTTCCGAGTTCCGCGAATCGGTGGTCGATCTGGAGGCGCGCGGTGCGATCAACTCGGCGGGCGACGAAGGCACCTCGATCACTAACTGGCTCGAGGTCACGAGTGCGGAAGGGCGACCGGACTTCGCCCTCGACTACAACAGTCTCCACCAAGCAGCTGATACTGCCGAACCCGAAGTCACTGCTTGTGATGACGACATGCTCTACATCATGTACACCTCGGGCACAACTGGCTTACCCAAGGGTGCTGTCCACACCCACACCACCGCCACCTGGGGCGTACTCAGCATCAACGCAACCTCAGACCAGTACTACGCCGATCGCTACCTGCTATCGCTACCACTGTTTCATGTGGGTGCGCTCACTCCGTGTACTGGTGCGGTTCATCGCGGCGTCACTCTAGTCGTCATGCGCCAGTTCGATCCGGTCAAGACTTGGCAGCTCATCAAGGACGAGAAGATCACTACCGCACTCAAGGTTCCTGCGATGCTCAACTTCATGCTGCAGACCTACGATCCAGACCAATGCGACATCAGCTCGCTCAGATGGATCATGTCTGGCGCGGCACCGGTGCCGGTCAGCCTGATCGAGCGCTACGCCGAACTCGACATCGAGATCCAACAGGTCTACGGGCTCACCGAGACCTGCGGTCCTGCATGCCTTATCTCCTCAGAAGATGCGATCCGCTGCGCCGGATCGACTGGTAAAGCGTTCTTCCACACCGACGTCGAGGTGGTGGGTGACGACGGCAAACCGGTCGCTCCGGGAGCCTTCGGCGAAGTCGCAATCCGCGGAAAGCACATCATGCGGGAGTACTGGAACCGACCCGAAGCGACCGCTGAAGCCATCCGCGATGGCTGGTTCTATTCGGGCGATGGCGCCACCATCGACGCCGAGGGTTTTGTTTACATCCAGGATCGGATCAAGGACATGTACATCGCCGGCGGCGAGAACGTGTACCCAGCTGAGATAGAGAACATCCTGGCGGGCCACGAACACATCAGCGAAGCCGCAGTGATCGGTATTTCAAGTGCCAAGTGGGGTGAGGTTGGCGCGGCCATTGTTGTGCGCACTGACGACAGCCTCGACGAGGACGCTGTGCTCGCGTTCTGTTCAGGCAAGCTGGCCCGGTTCAAACAGCCGGTACGCGTTCACTTCGTCGACGTGATCCCACGCAATCCTTCGGGCAAGATCCTCAAGCGCGTGCTGCGCGAGCAGTTTCCCGAACCAGCCGCCGAGTAGCAGCGGCCGGCCGGCACGAGCCCTAAAACTTGTGAAACAAGTCCCGGGGCCTAGTGCCCCAGAAGCCCTTCCATCCGCTCAGTCAGGGCACCGAGATGATGGGCAACAATCTTGATCTGCGCAGCCGCTTGCTGCCAGTCGTGTTGCTCGATCGCTTCGCGGATTCCGGGCAGCGTCTTCACTCCATAGCCAGTGTAGTAACCAGGTGCATAGATCTGATGTCTGAACCAGGGCCGCAGCGGTAACCCCTCCTCGCTAGTCAACAGCTGCTCGGCGGTGAACAGGGCCTTGTTGATCTGAGCCAAGTGTTCCTCGTCGAGCGCGGGCCATTCCTTTGAGGCCTTCTCCACCGCAGCCGTCGCTTTCTCGAGCCCAGCAAGCGCGTTCTGCAGAGGGGCCCACTCAAGGAACGGAGCCTCAACTTCTTCCTTGGGCGGCACACTCGTTTTGGTGGGATCAGCGGCCAGGCCATAGACACCGGCCGCGATCATCGAGTTGGTTTCAGCGATGCTCTTGCGTTCGGTTTCGGCCAGGGCTTGTACTTCCTCCAAATAGCGGCGAATGGTAGTAGCCGTGCTTTGGTACCGAAACGGAATCAGATCCGCATTGGCCAACCGTGTGGTCAACCTGGAAGTGACTTGCGCTAGCGCCACCGCGTACTCGCCGGTGGGATCAACAAAGCGCTTGTAGAAGTCGTGGGAATCAAACGCAGTGTGGTACTCACCGCCTCCGCTCTCGCCACCAAATCCAACATTCAAGGATGGCACTCCCAAGTGCTGAAAGAACGGTGAGTAGTCACTCCCGGAACCCAGAGCGTTGATTCGCAGCGGGGCGCCGTCCAGGCTGCGTGAGCGCTCGCTCGGGTTAGATACCGCACTGCGTGCGCGTCTGCGATCAGCCACCGAAACCCCCGTTTGGGGATCGGTAACCGCAGAGAGAACCTGGTTTACCATCGGCTCGAGCGCGTGCGATCCACCGATCCCAACGAACCCGCGACCATTGCCATCGGTGTTGATGTAGGCCGCCAACTTGTCGCGCAGCTCTGCTTGATGATCCTCTACCCACTCGGTTGATCCCAAAAGACCCGGTTCTTCGCCGTCCCATGCGGCGAAGACAATCGTACGATCAGGGCGCCATCCGGTCTTCAGCTGCGTACCGATCGCCTTCGCCTCAGCCATCAAACCGATCAATCCACTGATGGGATCCCGCGCACCAATCACCCACGCATCATGGTGGTTGCCGCGCATTACCCACTGATCGGGAAAGCGCTTGCCCACCACACGTGCGATCACGTTGTAGGTGGGACGCAACCCCCAATCAAACTCGAGTTTGAGGTGGACCTTGGCCGCGCCGGGCCCCACCCGGTAGGTGATCGGTAATCCGCCACGCCAGCGCGCCGGAGCAATCGGACCGTCCAGTGCCTCGAGCAACGGTTGGGCGTCCTTCCAAGCAAGCGGAAGGACCGGAATGGTCATGATGTTCTCGGCATCAGCGCGATCAATGCGAGGAGCGCCCTCTTTGGCGCCGTAGTCGGGGGTCAGCGGGTCGCCAGGTCGTACTGGCAGATCCAGTACCGAACCGCGTTGAACGCCGCGCTCGTGCTTGTAGGCCCCGTCGGGATACGTCTCGCCTTGCGAGTATCCGTCGTCCTTGGGATCGTTGTAGATCAGACAACCAATTGCGCCGTGCTCAGCGGCCAGCTTAGGCTTGATGCCACGCCATGATCCGCCGTAGCGCGCAATCACGATCTTGCCTTCGACGCTGATCCCCAGACGCTCGAGGTCCTCGTAGTCGGCGGGCACACCCTGGTTCACATAGACCAACTCTGCGGTCACATCGCCGTCTGCAGAATATGCATTGAACGGCGGCAGTCCGGTCTCGACCGCGATCTTGGAGGTCGCGTCGCCGGGGATCACATCTTCTTGCAGGCGGGCCGTGAAGCGGGTCGGTGAAACCAGTTCGAGCTCGCGCACCTTGGGGTAGGGCATTAAGACGTCGTAGCGCTCGATCTCAGCTTCGTAGCCCCACGAGCGAAACAGCTCCACTAGCCACTCAGCGTTGTCTTTGGTCTGCGGCGCGCCGATGTGATGCGGACGCACCGTCATGCGCTGGCTCCACTCCAGTGTTTCACCCGGATTCATGGTGGCGTCCATGCGCTTTTCTAAGGCCAACTGAGCAGCCGAACGGTCCCCGGCGAAGCCCTGTACGGAGTCGATTTGGGAGAAACCGGCCGTGGCGACAGCCGCCAGACAAAAAGTGGAAACCAAACGGGTCAGCCGACGTCGGGGGGTCTGCTCAAAGCTCATCAAGAGGGAACGCTCCATAGGTTGTTCGTGTCGCTTCGAGCGAGTGTACAGCCAACCGCCACCCTGTTGTCCGAGGCGCCACTCTCAGACTAAGCGCCCGACTATTCGGACAACGCGCCCCGTACGATGATGCCGTCCGGAACCTCGAACTCCAGGCCCAGCAATCGCGCGACGGTTGGCGCAATATCGACTAACCGCATGCGATGGATGATGCGACCGCCTTCGACCAAGCCAGCGCCCCAACCGATGAAGCCCGTCCTTATCTCCGGGAAGGCTTCGGGATCGTAGCCGTGTGTTCCGCCCGTTGCCCTACCGAGGGCATCACCCGACGCACGGGCAGAGAAACTCACTCCGAGCGCGCCGGTCAGTGCTAGGGCGATGGTTGGATCAGCACCCATCTCGTCTAGTTCCTTGCGCTCGATCACGCGAAAAAGACGACGCAGGGGCTGAGGCTGCTCGGTAAGCAAAGCCCTAACTCGAACAGCCGCCGCGCGATCCGAGGGATCCTTTAAGTAAAGCAAAGCTGATCCACCACTGGTGTGAAAACTCGCCCGCCACTCTCCTCTGTCTGGCTCCGTCCCGGTGAGTCCGTCGTGAGCCAACCATACGTTCGGAGCAACACTCGTGTGCAGCTCGACAAAGCCGTGGTCACCCGTCACCAAGAAGGCGGTACGTTCGAGAATGCCCGCACGATCAGCTGCATCGACAATCGCCGCGACCGCTCGATCCACCGCTGACACAGCCAAGCGCACTCGGTCGCTATCTCGGCCGTCTGCGTGTTCGAAGTGATCAGCCGCTAGCAGATGTACCGCCAGTAGAGCCGGCTTGTAGGTCTCGAGTAGGTACGCGCCAGCGGCGCCGCCGATGTCATCACGACTCATGTAGTCGGGCGAGAAGCGCGCCGCATCCAAGTTGCCGGTCGCTTCTCGACCCAGCTCTTGCCACAGGCCGGCGGGTCGCGTGCCGTCGCGCATTGGACCCAAAGCGTCGCCTGAGAGCGCCCAGACTTCCGGCACGAAGTAGTCGATCGGTGCCCCGTCGGTGACCGGCCAAGAGAAGGCGGCGGTTTGCCGCCCCGAGGCTCTCACAAGATCCCACAACGTCTCGACCTTGATCGCGGACTCATGCCAGTACCAGCGGCCGGTCTGGCCTGAAGGTTCGAACGGACGGTTGTTGTAGATCCCATGCCGCGCCGGAAGCGCACCAGTGACCATACTGGTGTGCGACGGATAGGTCACCGATGGGAAGACCCCAAGGACCCCCTCCGCACTGACCCCATCCCGCGCCATTTGCTGAATCTTCGGCGCCGGCCATGTGCGATCGAGATAGAACTCCGGTCGCAAGCCGTCGATCGAAATGAGGACCACGTGATCTGCTGGCGCGTGAGCTGTTGAGTGAGCGCTGCTCTGGCCCAGACCAGGGGAGCCAGACATCAAGAACGAGACGAAAATGGTCGATAGCACCAAGGTTCGAGCAGTCAACCGCATGAGTTCACCTTCCTAAGCCGGTCCGTAAAAGCGAGCCGCACAACGATTGGCATGCATCACTATTGAGAGAGACCATGATCTTTCCACTTGCAGGGGCATCCTTCCACTCGCAAGGACCTGACGACAACTACCGAGAACAGGGTGTGCCTGTTCATGTTGATAACGTCCGCTCCCCGCCTGCGAACAAGAGCCCACACACGGTAACCGAGCAAAGAGTCCATCGTGACGGATACTGAAGCGACCCCATCCCCCACCAGTGACCGCCCTGTCTTGTGTCGCGGCGTGCGCGGAGCCACCACTGTCGACTCGGACCAGCGCGACGATGTCTTGATCGCCACCGGCGAACTCCTTTGGTACATGGTTGAGAAGAACCAAATCAAAGTCGATGATCTGGCTAGCGCCTACCTCACAACCACCAGAGACATCGTCTCTGAGTACCCAGCTCTGGCCGCGCGCAAGCTAGGTTGGCATGACGTCGCACTTCTTTGCGGCCATGAGATGGAGGTCGCCAGCGGTGTCCCCTTTTGCATTCGGGTTCTGCTGCACTGGAACACATCCTTGGCACCGAGTGAAATTCAGCACATCTACATTCGAGGAGCTCAGCACTTGCGTCCTGACAAGGAAGCCCTGCTCGATGTTCCAGAGGTACCGATCCACCGCTTTGACCTCCAGATTTGACAGCCAGTCGACAAACACCAGATCCCTCACATTGCCTCTGATCAGTTAGGAGCCTTCATGAATCGCTACGGCATGTCAGTTCCCTTCGCCTTCCCTCTCCACGAACACGAGGAAATCCTGAAGCAGCTCGAAGGCGCCGGCTACACTGATTTTTGGTCCTCAGAATCGAACGGCACCGACGGCTTCACTCCGCTGGCGCTCGCTGCCGCATGGACCACGGCTAGGCTCGGTATCGCCATCATTCCTGCATACACCCGCGGGCCAGCGCTCCTGGCCATGCACACCGCGAGTCTCGCGGAGGCAGCACCGGGTCGGTTCGTCATGGGCATTGGGTCGTCGTCCAACATCATCGTTCAGAACTGGAACGATGTTGAGTTCGATCGTCCCTGGTATCGCGTGCGCGACACCGTCCGATTCCTGCGCCGAGCCCTCACCGGGGAAAAGATCACTGAAGACTTCGACACCTTCAGCGTCAAGGGCTTCCGACTCGGTCGCGAACTCAAGGAGCAACCCCCGATTCTGATCGCAGCGCTACAAAAGGGCATGCTCCGACTGGCGGGCCGCGAATCAGACGGTGCCATCCTCAACTGGCTCTCAGCCGAGGACGTGAAGACCGTCACTCCTTATGTGCACGAAGGCGGAGAGGGGCGCGAAATCGCAGCGCGGCTCTTTGTCATCCCAACCACCGATCGAGCCGCCGCACTGTCCATCGGCAAGCGCGCGATCGCGGCCTACCTCAACGTCCCGGTCTACGCCAAGTTTCACGAGTGGCTGGGTCGTGGCGAAATGTTGACGCCCATGTGGAAGCATTGGGAAGCGGGCGATCGTAAGGCTGCCCTAGAGGCGATCCCCGATGAGCTAGTTGACCAGCTCATGTGCACCGGATCACCGGCGGAGTGTCGCGATCAGGTGATGGAGTACGTCGCAAGTGGCGTGCACACCCCGGCGCTACAACTGATGCACCCAGGAGACAGCGGAGACATCAAGCAAACGATGTTGGAGCTCGCACCTCAAGAATAGCGCCGCTCAGTAGCGCGCAAGGAAGGGCCGAGCACCGGCGATATCGATCAACGGTGCAGGGCCGTTCCCAGCGCGCTGTGATCCGCGCGCGTTAGTTGTTCTTGGCGTTGGTACGAACAGCCTCAGCTAAGAAGCGGGCCAAGCCTTCTTGGCGTTTCTCAAACGAAGCCTCAAAGCGTTGGTCCGAGACGTACATCTCGGCCAGGCCCGCATGCATTGCATGACTGCACGGGTAGAACCACCTGTCGATGTGCAGTCGATGCCGATCGGCAAGGGCCAGCACGTCCGCGTCGTCGGCTGCTGCTCCCCCACGTAGCTTCTCGGCAAGTGCATCTAGAATCTCTTGATCAGCATCCTTGATGCGTTGCCAGTCTTCAGCAGTGTAGCTCTTGGTGCGCCGCGCACTGACTTTGTAGGCGTCACTTTCACCCCACCGAGCCCGCGTTTCTTCCTCGTGCTCTTTCGGATCGAAGCCGTCGAAGATCGTCGCCAAATCCATAGTGTTGTCTCCTTTCAAGGCCGCCAGCGCCGCATCCACTGATCGGATCATCGACGCCGTCGTTCGGGCGCGCTCCCGCAGATGTTCTCTTTGTTGTACCAGAGCAGTTCTCTGGTCAAAGCCTGGATCATCCAGTGAGCGCTTGATCTGTTCCAAGGGCATACCCAGCTCTCGATGAATCAAGATCTGTTGCAACCGCAAAAGATCGGCTTCGTCGTAGAGGCGATATCCCGCTTGGGTGCGCCCGGATGGCGCGAGCAAGCCGATGGTGTCGTAGTGATGAAGGGCTCGGACTGTCACGTTAGACAACCGAGCCAGCTCCGCTACTTGGTAGTTCTTCTCGCTCATGAACGGAAGACTAGGGCCTGACGTCGGGTCAGGGTCAAGCGACGTGCCTCAACTTTCTTCGAGAATCACAATCGCGTCGCGTTGGCCAAAGGATCACCGCTGGTGGACTGGGTCGCGCTAGCGCGGCGTCGCCCGCGCTAGATGCTCGTCAAAGGCTGCCAACCCCTCGTCCAACCCTCGGCGACCAAGCCCAATGCGGAAGTGATCCTCGGGGGTCCGCCCCAACTCAGACGAGTAGATATTGCCTGGCAACACCAGCACCCCGCTCTCACGCACCAGCCGCTCAGCAAAGGCATCAACGCCGCCCGGTCCCATGTAGCGAGGAAATGCAGTGCATGCTCCCTCTGGCCTGCGCCAGTCAAACAGGTCTGAGTGTCGCTCAAAGAAAGCATGCCACTTGGGCAGGTTCTCGTCGACAATCGCGCAGTTGCGGGCCAACAACTGGTCGGAATGCAGCAGAGCGATCTTGGCCAATCGCTCGCTCGGACCAGAGTTGCAAATCGACAAATAGTGTTTAAGGCGTTCCATCTTGGACAGCAATTCTGCCTCTTGGCACGCGATCCAACCAATCCGAAGGCCAGGCAATCCATAGGACTTCGACATCACACCCAGCGAAAGCCCGCGCTCGTAGAGGTCCGCCACCAACGGCAAGTGCTTCGTTCCCGTTGGCCCTAGTCCATTGAAGATTTCATCGTGCAGGATGTAGATCCCACGCAAACGGCACAGTTCGATGAGCGCCTGGTAGCGATCGATCGACAGGATGGCACCGGTTGGGTTGTGCGGAAAATTGATCGTGATCAGGCGTGTGTTGGGCCTGATTGCAGCCGCCACACGATCGATATCGAGTGACCAGCCGTCGGTCGGATCGAGGGGCACGCCTGTTGCCTCGCAGATCGCAAGCGGCAACGTCTCATGCGATTGATAGTTCGGAGTCACCACGATCGCGTGGCTGTTTCGATCGAGGATCACCGAGTTGGCAGCAAAGATGCCCTCACTTGCACCGGCAAAACACAGAACCTCTGACGCAGATCTCGACTCATACGTCGTCGCTATCGCCTCCCTCAGGTCGGGCGCTCCAAAGGTCTGTGTGTAGCCAAGCCACATGCCTTCAAACTCTTCTCGCTCCTCGCTCGACGCCATGGTCAACAACTCGCGCAGAGAGACGCTCTCGGCATCGGATGCCGTTAGGTGATACTTCGCTTCAAATTCCCACTTTGAGAAGTGCGTTTCGAGTTTGAAATCAGGCAGAGTCTTCATTGATCCTTCACCACGTAGACGGTTCGGCTTGTGCCCCGAGGAGACGCTTCATGATCACCCTATCCCGCTCTGAAATCGAAGCACTGATCGACTACCCTCTCGCGGCCAAAGCAATCGAAGCCGCGTATCGCGCCGTCAGCAAAGGCCGGGTCAATCTCCCTCCGGTGGGCCACATCGCCTTTCCAGAGCATCAGGGCGACTGTCACATCAAGTACGGCCATATTCAAGGCGATGCGATTTTCGCCATCAAGGTCGCCACGGGCTTCGCAGGCAACGCTGACCGCGGCTTGCCAAGCGGCAACGGGATGACGTTGGTACTGTCCGCCGAGACCGGCGAAGCAGTGGCGCTGTTACATGACGAGATGGTGATGACCGACATTCGCACGGCGCTTGGAGGAGCGATCGCCTCCAGAGAATTGGCTCGTGCCGACAGCAAGAAGGTACTCATCGTCGGCACGGGCATCCAGGCGCGGCGTCAAGTGGAAGCACACATCGCATTGATCGGCTCTCACCTCGAGTTCACTGTGTGGGGTCGCAACTCATCGAAAGCCGCGTTGGTCGCGAACGAACTAGGCGAGCAGGCCTCGACTACGATGGTCGAAGACCTTGAGGCTGCTTGTCGCGCTGCCGACATCATCGTCACAACGACCGCGGCTATCTCCCCAATCATCCAACGAACTTGGATAAGTCCAGGCACTCACTTCACGGCCGTTGGCGCTGACGCTCCAGGCAAGCAGGAACTGGCCACCGAACTCGTTGCCCAAGCGGACCTCCTAGCCGCAGATCTAGCAGCACAATGCCTCGACCACGGTGAGTTCGCGATTCCCTACCGCAAGGGCAAACTCCAGGCCGAAAGCGTGCAAGATCTGGGCGCGATCCTGATTGCTCCACATCTCGGCCGATCAAACGCGAGCCAGATCACCATCGCCGACCTCACCGGTCTCGCGGCTCAGGACCTCGCGATGACGAATCTGGTTCTCTCCGCCTATGCAGCGAAATCCACAGAAACTAGAGACTAGCTACTAGTCACCCACGGCGCGGTTTCGGCCTTCATCTTTGGCTCGGTAGAGGCGTTGGTCAGCGATCCCTACTAACACATCCACTTCGAGGCTCGCGGAGCCGGGACCGCGAACCAACTTGGCTTCAGCTGCCTCACTCGATACCGCAGCGCCAATGCTGATCGTGGGCTTGACGGTGATCTCTCCCACCTGCAGCTGCAGCCCCTCAACGGCATCCTTGAGACGCCCCGCCAGTTCCATCAGACCCGCGTGGGAAACTGCGGGCGCCAGCACCACAAACTCTTCGCCTCCCCAGCGCGCACAGACGTCACCGGTACGCACCGATGCGGAAATCGTGTGAGCGACGGCCTGCAGCACACGATCGCCTGCGTTATGACCATGAGCATCATTGACCTTCTTGAAATGATCAATGTCGATCATCAGCAAGCCGAGTTCGGTGTCGCTGCGGTCGGCACGACCGAGTTCGCGACGCAGTTGCTCACGCACTGAGCGGCGATTCTCCAGTCCAGTGAGCGAGTCAGTACTTGCCAGCTGCTTCAACTCAAGATTGGCAGCCGCGAGCTTCTGCTGCGCCTCTTGCAGAGCCTGCTCAGTGCGAAGACGTTCAGTGACGTCGCGTAGGATGAAGTTATTGCCGGTGACATGGGCGGTTGGGCTTCCCAGTTTCTGCAAACGTCCTTCGAAGGACCGATCACCAACTTCAACTACAGTCGACTCAAGAGTTCCGTGCTGGTCGCGAAGTTGCTCGTAAGCGAGCACCACATCAGCGGGCAAAGCAGCGCTCAGCAAGCCACCGTGAGCACTAGTCAACTCCTCGGAGAATATCTCCCGCGCCACTCTGTTGGTGTCGACGATGCGCTGCTGGCTATCCAGACTGATGACTGCTGAGTCGATCGCGTCGATGATGTTGCTTTGCGCGATCGGCACCAAGTCGAAGGCCTTGTAGCGAAACACCGCAACCGCGATGATGGCCGCGGCGATTGCGATTCCGATGGGTGTCGGGTCGAGGCCGCCGATCGGATTTGCATCAGACAGGTACAGAGCGTTGAACGCTAGGACCACAAGTGGAGCTGCGGCGACCAAAGCACCCTGGCGCCACCAGCCTGGTGTCCGCAGGAAAGCTAGGACCCCAATTCCACAGGACGCCAACACCATTGCATATGCGTAGGGTACGTGCATGAAGGTGAAGACCGGGCCGAAACTGATCACCGGCAGCGGCAGATCCACCGAACTACCGAATTCCTTCCAAATCAGCCCGTGGCTCTCGTTGGTCCAAGCGAAAGCCACCACAACAATGGGCTCAATCAATAGCACCCATGGCACCCAGCGGCGTCGACTTCGCAAGTGACCATTGAAGTCCAGCGCGAACAGAAGTAGCAAAGGCGGGCAACTAGCAATGAAGAGGTACTGGAACTTGGACGCCAGTATCTTGTGCTCTTCGCCCACCAGGAACGCGCCCACAGCCTGAAGCGCTACCCACATGAAGGCGGCTGCGACAACCCATAGGAACCGGCGCGCGCCCGGAGATCGCCGATGGGGAAAGACGTATACGGCCGTAAGGGCACAGATCATGGTCGAGCCGAGAGCTGGGATGGCGTACGGTGACCAGTGCCAAGAGGACGCGCTAAAGAGAGTGCTTAGGGATTCAAGCATAGGAATCTACATATTCGGACACACCCTGAGGTGTGGGTCAAGGCCCTCCCATAGCTCACTGAGCGCCGCGCGCCGCCGCTGTCCCCATCTCGCGTCAGAATCCTCAGAGTGATTTCGCCACTCTTCTCTTGAGCAAGTGGCGGGAAAAGCCCCTTTGGCCGCTTCACGTTGCGGCCGAGCACTTTCGTCCCCTTCGGCCGCTGCGTAGGCTCCGTTAGGCATTGTCTGTTCCGTTTCCGTACCAGCATCATGACAACAGCTCGACCATTGCTCCTCCTGACGGCCTGTGCAGCAACCATCTGCTCTTCGAGCGCGTTGGCAATGCAGACCCCTTCGTCAGAGGACGCCTCCCGCCCAGCGATCCACCTGCTGCCAACGGAGGTCCGATTGGTTTCGGGAGACCTAGCCACGGCTCCCCACGTGGAACCTCACCTAAGCGCCCACCCGACCGATCCCGAGGTGCTGCTGGGCACCGCCATCACGGTTGCGCCAACGCCGAACGGCGACTTTCGAAGCGACGCGTTCATCTCAACAGACGCTGGCCGATCCTGGCGGCGTCAACAACTTAACGGTTGTGGCACAGATCCGTGGACCGCGATCGGACCAGCCGGAGCACTGTACGTGTCCTGCCATGATTCGAGGACTCAAGACAACCAGAGGCTCACTGGTGTCTCGGTGCATCGGTCGCTAGACGGGGGCACCACTTGGCTCTTGCCAAGCGCAGTGCCACTCGCTAGCGGCGGCTCAGTCGACCAGCCCAAGATGGCTGTCGATCTCAGTAACGGTCCAAGACGGGGTTGGGTTTACATCGCCGTTGGCCAGTGGGTGAAACTGCCAGCTGGAGGCCAGACCTATGGAACCGTAGTTGCCCGATCAAACGATCGCGGAGCAACCTTCAGCGAGCCGGTCTTAGTGCACCACGATCGACTGCATCAACAGCCATTCGGATTGGGCGTAGTCTCAGATGGCGCGGTGGTGGTGTCGTTCATGGACTACGCTGACAACGTCGGCCGCTTGCTCCATAGGCGCAGATCATGGACAGCGACTTCATCAGACGGGGCCAGGAGTTTCTCGCTACCCGCGCTGCTGTGGGAGTCGCGCGCACAAGAACTAACGTGGGCCTTCTCGGCCCGAGCCACCAGCGCTGCTCAACCTCAGCTCCACGCGCTGCTGGATGCCCACTGGCAGCGCAACGGCAGCGGTCCGCAAGAGACCAGCTCAAGCGCCCCCCAACTCGCTCCTCTGTCGCTGCTGCTGTCGAACGACCACGGACTTCGATGGCAGGGCCCCAACCCCATTTCTGACGGCCCTGCGACAAGCGACGCACAGACCCCTGCGGTAGCAATCGATCAGCGAGGCGTGATCGGTGTCGCCTGGTACGACACCCGCCACTCATCGCGGGACACCGGCCTTTGCTTCGACATCTACTTCGCGGCCTCCACCGACGGAGGCTCGAGTTTCGGAGAGAATCTGCGGATCACTCCTGCTACATCCTGCCCGCAGAACCATGCAGCCTCCAGGGGCATCGCGCAGCGCTGGCAGTTCGGAGGGGACTACAGCGGTCTCGCCGCAGGAGCAGACGGCGTCTTCCACTTGCTCTGGGCGGACACACGACGAGATGTGTACCAGCTCTGGAGCGCCAAGGTGCGAGTCCACCAATAGAAGCCTTTCCAGAACGGGTCGTCGATCCCTTTCGGCAGGATTGCCCGAAACTCCTCTTGCGGCTCCCCCTTGCACCAAGGCGGTAGCCTGGTTGGATACGAAACCAACAAACAAGGAGGAGCCGATGTCACTGTACTGCGGAATTGATCTTCACTCTACGAATAGCTACCTGGTGGTCCTT
>JAJCXN010000011.1 GCA_029263415.1 Acidobacteriota bacterium | reverse complement strand
CGTAGCCGCCACCGCTATGGCCAGCGCTCGAGGAACTGTCAGGAAGAAGGAGGAGAAGCAGGAGCTACCGCGTCAGCGGTTTCGTTCAACTACTTACTCACTTGCAGGATAACGAACACTCCCGTTCTCGATCACTGCGCTCTTTCCGCAGCGATTACTTTCTCGACCCCGACCACAAACCACGCGTCCGCCCTTTCGCAGTGTGGGTTTATCGCGTTCTCCGGTATCTTGCCATATCGCACTACACTGCGTGGCTCGCAGCGTAGTGCGAGGAGGAAGATCACGCAGTCTTTTCGTTTTCATTATTCGTCGTCGCTGATCAAACCCTGTACGCCCCTGACCTCCCTGCGTAGCCAACCGACGGCGTTGCTACACTTGTCGATCACTGTCGATCACCCAGCTCCCAGGAGGCGCCGATCAATGTACAAGAGACCCTTCCCACCCATTCGGACCGCGACCACCATGCTCGCGCTGTTCGCACTGTGCGCCAGCGCCCTCGTTGCACAGTCTGACGATGTGCCCCGTCGCCACGACGGCCGACCTGATCTTTCTGGGACGTACGACCGCGCGACCTTGACACCGTTGACTAGGCCACGAGCGTATGGCGACAAGTTGTACATGAGCGAGGAAGAGGCTAAGGCTCTTGCTGACGAGGAAGCGGCGCTGCTGGCCATTTCTAACGCGCAGTCAGCTGCGGATCGTGAAGCACCAGCTGCCGGCGGAGCTGCGCCGGCCGGTGCACCTGATTCTGAGCGAGAGAGTTTAGGTGCGGGCAACGTTGGTGGATACAACGCTTTCTGGATCGATCGCGGCAGCGAAGCCAACGTGGTGGATGGCAAGTTCCGCACTTCAATCATCCACGACCCAGAAAATGGGCAGCAACCGCGGATGACGCCCAAGGGTTTCCGCAAAATCGCCGACAATTTCAGCTCGTTCACCACACCCAACGACGGCACCGCATGGTGGCTCGATGGGAATGCTCCGGGGCCGTTTGACGGGCCTGAGGATTTGGCGTTGGCCGAACGTTGCCTGTTGGGTTTCAGTGCGGGACCACCGCTCTTGCCAGGGCTTTACAACAACTACACGCGCATTGTGCAGACCGACACACACGTGATGATCATGGCGGAGATGGTGCACGACGTCAGAGTGATCCGCCTCGACGCGGAGCACGATCCAGAAGATGTGCGCAAGTGGTTGGGCGACGCGGTGGGACACTTCGACGGCGACACGCTGGTGGTCGAGACCAAGAACTTCCGCGACGTTTCAGGCACCTACGGTGCCGATGAGAACTTGCACCTGACCGAACGCTTCAGCCTGGTTGATGGCGGCAACATGCGCTACAACTTCACAGTCACCGACCCAACCATCTGGACGGCACCTTGGAGCGGTGAGTACGTTTGGGCAGCCAGTGACAAGAAGGCTTACGAGTACGCCTGCCACGAAGGCAACTACGCCATGGACAACATCCTCAAAGGCGCCCGGCTGCTCGAGAACGAGCGGCGCAAGGCGAACGCTGCATCTACCGACGACGACTAGAACCCAGCGGCGGCGCGCTTGGCACCGGGAGCAATCCAATCAGCTTTGAGCAACGCATATAGGGCTATGAAGAACCGACGCAATACCTCCTCGTTGAACCCCGCGCGCCCGTCGTTCGAGCGCCGCAAGTTCTTTGCGCTCGCTGCGCTTCCATTGGCTCTCACCGCAGGCTCCGTCGCCGCTAAGTTTGGCCTTTCGCCCAATTCCTCTCGAGGCAATCGCATGGAAACTGAACCTGCGAGCGACGGCGCTTTGACCTTCACCAAGCTCGAGCGATCGAAAGCCGAGTGGCGCGAACTGCTCAGTCCCGACGCTTATGACGTGCTCTTCAGAGCAGGCACCGAACGCCCGTGGTCGAGCGCCTTCAACGATGAGAAGCGCGACGGCAAGTTCATCTGTGCGGCCTGCTATTTGCCGCTCTTCGATGCCTCCACCAAGTTCGACAGCGGCACTGGCTGGCCTAGCTTCTTTCAGCCCATTGAAGGGCGCGTGGTGACCAGCCGTGACTTCAAGCTGTTGGTGCCACGGACCGAATATCACTGCGCGCGCTGCGGTGGCCATCAAGGCCACGTCTTCAATGATGGACCGCGACCAACCGGCAAGCGTTATTGCAACAACGGCGTTGCGCTTGCGTTCGTGCCGGAGGGCGAAGCGCTGCCGGCGTTACGCACCTAGCGCCTGGCCCTCAGCGAGTAGCGGCACGCCGTAGCGACTCTGTTGTCGCAGAGGGCTTGGTGTCTTTCGGAGTTGGAGAACTCGCTGCACGCTCGGCGTGTCAAGTCGGGTGTGCAGCTCTCGGCGAGAACTTTGGCAGCTTGGGACAATGAGCCGGACCAAACAGCTGGCTGGTTGGATCAGCCTTAGATTGAAGAACGCCCGAGTGCGAATCGCCAGGAGCCGAGCCGGGAAGAGCTGGCGGAGTCGCTTCACAAGAAGCAACGAGGTTCTTTAGTTCAATCGGAACGAGGCGCTTCACGGATAGCATTCACGGCATGAGCAAACCCGCACTCTCTCAGCAACACCCGCGACTCGGTCAGCCCGCTCCTATGGCGTGGTTGCCAACCTCTGCTGTCTTCGCCACTATTCTAGTGGCCGGCCTCGGTACAGCCGCTGCTGCGACCGCACAGGCCAACCTCTCTAAGGTCGAGCAGCGGCTCGCAGCCACAATCGGCGAGCGCCAGGATGCAGCGATCGAGCTTCTGTTCCGCGCGGTCGACATCAACAGCGGATCGCTCAACCTAGACGGTGTCGCCGCCACTGGGAAGCTCTTTCGCTCCGAGTTCGAGTCGCTCGGATTCACCGTGCGCTGGTCGGACATGAGCGAGGTCGAGCGTGCCGGGCATCTGATCGCCGAACGCAAAGCAAGCACTGCTGACCCGGTGAAGGTGCTGTTGATCGGTCATCTAGATACCGTGTTCGAACCCAGCAGCCCCTTCCAAAAGGCCGAGTTCACCGGTACCGAACGCTCGAACCTGGGCTCGCGTCAGCGGTATGCCAAGGGCCCCGGCATCACCGACATGAAGGGCGGCAACGTCATCATGCTAGAGGTGTTGCGAGCATTGGAGACTGTTGATGCACTAGACAAGCTGCACGTGATCGCGGTCTTGATCGGTGACGAAGAACGGTCAGGCAAGCCGCTCTCGATCGCTCGTCGCGATCTCCGACAAGCAGCGCAAGGCGCTCACTTCGCGCTCGGTTTCGAAGACGGCGACGGCAACCCTGCCACCGCCGTGGTCTCTAGGCGTGGTGCTTCTGGCTGGTCGCTCGAGGTCACCGGCAGGCCCGCGCACTCATCGCAGATCTTTAAGCCTGAGTACGGCGCCGGTGCGATCTACGAGGCCTCTCGCATCCTGCACGACTTCTACCGCGAACTCTCGACCATCGAGAACCTAACGTTCAATCCCGGCACCATCGTTGGCGGCACTGACGTTGACTACGACTCCGCTACCGCCAGCGGCACCGCCTTCGGCAAGAGCAATGTCATTGCCGAGCGCGCTCTTGTTCAGGGCGACCTGCGCGCGTTGTCCCCAGAGCAGTATGAGGACGCCAAAAAACGAATGCGGGCGATCGTTGAACGAGGACTGCCACAAACCGAGGCCACCATCCGCTTCACCGATGGCTATCCGCCGATGGCCCCCACTGACGGCAACCGCGAACTACTCTCCATGCTCGATCGAGCAAGCAGAGACCTCGGCCTGGGCGCTATAGAAGCGGTCAATCCGCGCAACGCTGGAGCGGCCGACATCTCGTTCGTGGCGACGCTCGTTCCCAGCGCGCTCGACGGCCTAGGCCTGATGGGCACCGGCGGGCACACTGTCAACGAAGTGGCCGACCTCGACACGTTGGTCACTCAAGCACAGCGGATCGCTGTGCTGCTTCACCGCATCACGGAGCGTGACTAGACGTCCGCATCGTCGGCGTTGGTGCTGCGGGCGCTCGTTTCGTGGGCGCCCGAGGCCTCTCCGCCCGCTGCACCCGCCACACCCGCAGCAGAGATCATCGCCGCCACACTGCGCTCCACATCTTCGTTGGTCGTCGCCCAACTCGAAACGCTGATTCGCATAGCTCCTTGGCCGCGCCAGACGGTGGGGCCGCACCAGCAGGTGCCGTCTTCTTGCAGAGTTGCGATGACTCGCGCGGTTTGCTCGTCGGTGCCGAAGCGAACCAACACTTGATTCAGCACCACGTCGTTCAACACTTCAAAACCGGCTGAAGTGAGCGCTTCAGCGAAGCGCCGTGCGTGCGCGCAGGTGCGATCGACCAGCTCTTGGAGTCCGGTGCGGCCGAGGCTTCTGAGGGCAGCCCAAGCGTCGATCCCGCGTGCTCGTTGTGATGATTGAGGGGTGTGGTGCATCGGTTCTAGGATGGCACCCTCATCCACCAAATATGCAGCGCTGACCGCCATCGAGCGCCTCAGTGTCGAGGGATCGCGCACCAAGATGACGCCTGAGTCATACGGCACATTGAGCCACTTGTGCCCATCGGTGGCCCACGAGTTGGCGCGATCAAGACCTGCAACAAGGTGCCGCTTGCTCTCACTCGCAGCCGCCCAAAGACCAAACGCGCCATCAACGTGCACCCACGCGTTACGCTGTTCAGCCCAGTTTGCAATCTCATCAAACGGATCAAACGCGCCCGAATTGACCTCCCCTGCTTGAGCCAGGACCATGGTTGGTGCCTCGGGCTTGCCGGTGGCCTGAGCCACTTCGCTCAGCAGGTCCGCGCGCATGCGACCCTCTTCGTCGACCGGAACTGAATGCACACAGGCTCGACCGAGGCCTGCGATGGAAAGCGCCTTCGCCGAGGTTGAATGCACCGACGAGCCAGCCAGCACGTTGATCTTTGGAGCGCCGATCAATCCCCGCGCGGCCACGTCGTAGCCGGCCTCGGCAAGAAGATGATCACGAGCCGCCACCACGCCGCACAGATTGGCAACCGTTGCGCTGCCCACGAAGAAGGCGCCGCCTTCGCTCGGAAACGAGAGTGCCTCCAAGATCCAAGTGCTGGCCACCTGCTGCAGTTTGCTCGCCACCGGCGACATCACAGACAGCGCTGAGTTCTGATCCCACGCCGAGGCTAGGGTGTGTGCCGCAAGTGACGCGGGCAGTGTTCCGCCGTTGACAAAACCGAAGTAGCGCCCGCCCGGGGAAGCCATGGTGTTCGGTGAACCAGCTTCATCCAGGAGAGCAAGTGTCGATGCCGCGCTCTCGCCATGCTCAGGGAACGCTTCATCAAAGCGATCGAGTTGTTCTAAAGCTGCACCGTCGGGCCCAACCCGGCGACTGGACAACGACTCGAGGTATTGCTCCGCGCGGGTTGCAGCGTCGATCAGGAGGCCTGAGATGGGATCGTTCGGATCGGATGGTGGGGTCTTATTCATGCCGCATACTCGCCGAGCACGCCGGTCATTTGCAACGGCTAGCCATGAATCGACCACCACAAGTATTTGTGTAGCCTCAAGCGAGGCTCGAGACTCAACGGGCTATGCCAACGCGCATCATGGCAACTTGCTCCAACTCGAGCATGATCAGAGCACGGGCGAGCGCGATCTGACGCAGCCGTCCTTCAGCTTTGAGCCGCCTGCACGCTCCTTATCCTCGCCAACGTTGCCAATGCTCGCTGCGCCATCCTGGGCAACGCTCGCTACGCCGCGCGCCCTTCACTCAACAACGCGAAGTAGCTCTCGAGGGTCGCAAGCGCCAGCCGATCAGCGGACGCAGAGACCGTGAGGATGCCGCGCCGCCGCAGTTGCGCTGCAAGTTTGCGATTGTGCAGCAGGATGTCCAAACTGTAGAGCTTGGCGAACACCTCTTGTGCGTTCTTAGGAGCCGCTTCAGCGAGGTCTCGAATCACAGGGTCTTCGAGGTTGATCAGCATGGTGCGGTGACGGCGCGAGATCTGTTGCAAGGCGTTGCGCAAGAGTTCGGCGGCTGCAAGGTCAACGACTGAAGTGAACAGCACCACCGTCGCTCGACCGGGCGCTGATGTTCTGACCCACTCTCCCACTAAGTCATAGACGGGCTCTGCCGGTCGCGCTTCTAGGCCATAGAGCTGTTCATAGGCCGAGCGGATGCCGGCCTCGCCCGAGCGCACTTGAATCTGCTTTTCGATGCGATCGGAGAACGCCGCCACCCGCACCTTGTCGCCGCGACTCGACGCCACCCGCAACATGGCAAGACCCGCGGCCAAGGCGTAGTCGAGCTTGCCCATGCGCCCGGCCGACGCGGTCATTGAGCGACCGCAATCAAACAGCAGGACCAGGGGTGCACCGCGCTCGAGAGCGTCTTCGCGAACGATCAGTTCACCTCGTTTTGCACTCGCACGCCAGTGAATTCGGTTGCGCGCGTCACCGTCTTGATAGCGCCTCAACGCATACATCTCGCCGCCGATGCCTTGGTGCTTCAGCGGCACGGCGCCCAACTCGCGCCTGCGTGCGAGTGCTAAGAGCTGGCCCACTCGCCCGCCCCAACTGACTCGCGGATAGACCTTGACCGCTTCACCCGCCACCAGCTGGCGCTGATGCCACATCAAACCCCACGGTCCTAGCACGCGACCAACCAACGGGCCTGCTTGATGCTGACCGCGACGACTCGGGTGAATCGGCACCTCGACCTTGACCGCATCACCGCCGCTCAAGTCCTCTGCTCTTAAATCGAAGCCGGCGCGAAAAGGCAACTCCGCGAGTGAGGGGTGCAGTGTCTCGCGCACCGCAACGCGGGTGCGCGCCGAGCAGTGGATCACCAGGTCGAGTATTGCTTGTTCGTCTTGCACCAACAACCTGGGCCAGGCTCTAGACGCTTCGAAAAGAACGGACTTCGCCATCTTCCAATCGAACAACGCCATTAAGACCAGCCAAATGTCTGCCAACAGAATCACCCAAAGGATCTGCGGAAACAGCGCGCCCAGCACAATGAGCGGCGCGAGCATGCCCAAGAGGACGACGAGCCTTCGAGACGGGATCATCGATCAGTCCTGCGAACTCTCGGCAGCTGTGGAGTCGGGCGATGGGGCTGGTGCTTGGGCGGCGCCTTGATCTGCGCCTCGATCTAGACCGTGACCTACACCCGGATCTGGCCCAACCCTCCGCGGCACCTCCACCGCCGAGCGCACCGAGTCGAGCAGGCCGTCGTGAGTTACACCCTCAAGCTCTGCTTCGGCTCTCAGCCGAATGCGATGGCCCCAACATGGACCGAGCAGGGTCTGCAGATCGTCTGGCAAAACAAACGTGCGACCAGCAACAATCGCTTGAGCCTGCGCCGCACGCAACAACGCCAGAGCCGCACGAGGACTTGGCCCCAGCTCCACTTCTGGCGACGTGCGCACCGCTACCGCAAGCCCTTGAAGATATTCGAGCACGGGAGTCGACACGTAGGTCTCGCGAGCTGCCGACCGTAGAGCGCGCGCCTGCTCGGGCGCTAACACTGCGCTCAGCGGCTGATCCGCCATACCCAGAAGATCGCTTTTCAACGCTAGATGGTAGAGCCGCAGCTCCTCGCTGGCGTCGGGCAGGCTCATCTCCACCCGCAACAAGAATCGGTCCGCCTGCGCTTCAGGCAACGGATAGGTGCCCTCGAAGTCGATCGGATTCTGAGTGGCGACGACAAAGAACGCTGGGTCGAGCGCGTGCGTCTCGCCGTCGATGCTTACCTGCCGCTCTTGCATTGCCTCCAAGAGAGCTGCCTGGGTCTTAGGGGGTGTGCGATTGATCTCATCAGCCAACAAGAGATCGGTGAACAGCGGCCCTTTCATCAGCACAAAGTCGTTGCTCGCCGGATCCAGAACGCTCGACCCGGTGATATCGGCAGGCATTAAGTCTGGGGTGAACTGCACTCGTCTTAGACCCAAACCCAGCGCTTCGGAGAAGGAACGAGCCAATCGGGTTTTGCCAATTCCTGGCACACCCTCAAGCAGGCAGTGGCCGCCCGCAAGGTAGGCCACCAACAGTTGTTCGATCGCATCGTCTTGACCTAAAACTTTGGTGGCGACCGCCGCTCGCAGCGCGTCGAACGCCGCGAGATCCGGATGGCTCGCGCCGCTTTCCTGGGTCGACGTTGAGGGGTCGTTTACTGTGGGTTCAGTCACTACGGTCACCTTGCATTGTGTTGTTGCTGAGTTATTGCTGAGTTATTGCTGAGTTGTTGCTGAGGCATTACGGAATCGGAACGTCGACGCGACGCACCCTGCGCCCACTCGACCAATTGTTCTTCAGAGATCTCACCAGGCTCTCCTGAACTCACGTTCGCGAGCTCAGTCAGGCCACGGCGGCGTGCCATCGGGTCGTACTCTAGCCAGCGCTTGCGCAGCATTTCTGCGGCACTCGCAAACTGCCCTAGTTTTTGGTGCAGCGCACCAAGCCCGAGCAGGAAACCACGGTGTCCGTCCGGCGGATGACGCGCTTCGCTCCACCGCGGGCCAAAGCTCCAAGCCAAGGCGAGCACCGCTCCAAGATAGAGAAGCGCCAACTGCGCGGCCATGCTGTTCAGCGTTGCGCGGGCGCTGCGCACATTGCCTGTCGCTGCCCCCGCCACAGCTGTTTGACTCGCTTCTAAGACCGACCATGCATCGCCGAGGTCTTGGCGAATACGCCACAAGACCTCGAGATTGCCTGCATTCTCAATTCGCGCATTGGCCAAACTCGACGTTGGCACAAGCCAGAGAACCCCTTCGCCAAGAGTGCAGCGCATCGCCGCGGCGACTTTCCCACCACTGCCAGCCCGCGGTCCTGTCGCCGTGCCGGTGACGCGTTCGCAGCCTTCCTCAGGCACTGGCATCGCGCCCAGGCGGTCGGCAACAAACGGCTGTGATTGCAGCGCACTGCCAAGGGCTCCGTCGGCTCGGTCGGCTTGGCTCGCAACATCGTCATTGACGCGGCTCAGCTCGAACCGTTCGCCGCGTCGCTGACGCATCCACCATTGCCACGGCGCCATCGAACCTCGACTTGGACTCGGCTCAAGTGCCACGCCAAGATCGGCAAAGAAGCCGATCTCCTCAAATGCAAGCAGGGTTCCCGAGTAAGCCAAGAGCGCTTTCGATCCCGCGCGCACGCGTCGATCAAGATCGCTAGCGATCGGCAACACCGCGCGGCTGGCCGGAAATGCGACCACCACCGACTTCTCTACCGGCACGGCATCAAGGCTCCACCTTGTCTCTACAACAACGTCTGCGCCCTCCGTCTCAGCTGAAAGAGCAGTGGCGCCAACCTCAACCACGTCGATCGTTGTGTTCCAGTCCTCCAATACCAAGCGAGCGCCGAGCAGCCCGTCGCTTGCTCGTGATCGAACGCTCGGACCCGAGGCGCCTTGCGGCAACACCATGGGCAAGGACAAGACCAGCAACGCTAACGCCACAGCGATGCCAACAGCGCGCCGTGCTGATCGGCGCTTTCCTGCCTCGCTCACCGACTGCCTCCGGAATCGGCAGTCACCGAACGCGACAGCACCTGATCGAAACCACTTCGCAGCTCCAGCACATCTTCGAGGGTGGTTTCTCCCTTGCCATACGTATAGCGCTCGAGGGCTCGCACGCGCGGGGTCAAACTCGAACGCAAGGCGCCCGCAGCTGCAAGCAACCGACGACCGGTCCACTCACGCCCGGCTACCAGAGTGTGCAGCTGGGCGGTGTTCTTTGGATCAGTCGAACGCCCCGCCAACCGCGCGGCGACCACAAACCACAGCGCTTCGAGCGCAGCCGCCACATTGCGCTGGGCGAGTGCTGCATCCAGGCGCTGTGACCATTGCTGCTCGTCCCCTTGATGGCGTGTCGTCTGCGTCCTTACCCGGGTGTAGGCCGCGCCCTCCGAAACCGTATCTCGAGCCTTGACCCAACTCCAAACGAACCAAATCAGCGCCAAAGCTGTCACCCCAATCACCAACCACGCAGCGCTCATGATCACGCTCTTGACCAAGGCTGAATCGAGATTAAGCAGTTGCGCAATGTAGGCAAGGGTGCGTCCCATGAGTTCTTGCCACCAATCACCCAAGCGCGGACGCGGCACCGATCCATCGATGGTCGAGGCTTCAAGCACCTTGCGCGCAGCGTCCGTGCCTTCGGCACTTAAGCTGACGGCACCTAAGTTGACAACCGTCAGCCCTCCCCCAGCTCTCACCTAGGGAACCTCGTTGTCGATCAGTGCAAGCTCAGAAATCGCAGCGCCGAGACTGCGAGCCTCGCGACGCTCCACCAGATCGCTATAGAACATCGCCAAGCTGTGAAAGAAGTACGAATAGACGCCAACGTTCACCACTGCCAACACCAAGGTGAACGGCAAAGAGATCCAGTTGACCGCGGCGAAGGTCGACGTCGACGGCTCAGCGCCTGACAGCGCTTCGCGAAACATCATGCCCTGCGTCATCAGCTGCAGCGGGACCTGCATCACCAGGGTCATCAAGGTGCTCAACGCCACCACCACCGCGGTAATGGCCAATACGCGCACCAAGGGTAGGGTGAGAATCCTGCGTTCGGGGTTCGACCAAACCAACTCGGAGGATCGCACGAGCGCCGCAACCAAGTAGACGCGCTCGCTGACCATCACCGGCACGACCAACGACAAGAAGGCCGCTACGATCACACCTGGGATCACTAGGAATAGCGTGGCCACCGCAATCGCTCCAACCATCAAGATCAAAGTTGCCAGCACTCGCGGCCTGAAGATGTATTGCATCGCCTCGAACAACGAGAGTTCGACCTTGAGCAGGGTTCGGTGGGTCGCATAGACCGCAAGGATCAAGGTCACCAAAATGGTGAGAGCGATCGTCACCGGCAACCAGACCATCATCGAGCCCAAGGCAATCAAGCTGCCCGCCGTGGTGTTTAGGCTGCCACTCACCAACGCCATGATCGCGGTGAGACCGCCGTTGATCAGCGCCATAACCAAACCGCACAAGATCATGGTGCTGCGCGGCGGCGCCAAGGTGCTCCTCACAGCGCGATCCGCCAACCGCGGCAGAGACTGCACTCGGTTCAAGCCGATGCCTTCGTTCGATTCGCTCATCAAAGACTCCCCACAGAAACATCCAAGGCGTGATTGGCTGGCACCGGCCTTAGTGCAACCGCGATGAACGCCAACTCGAGCGCGATTCCAACCGAGAGTTTGAGCGAGAGCGGCAAACTCGCGGCTGGCGACAAGAAGCCTTCGATGAACCCTAGAGTCAAGAAGAAAGGCAAGCAGCCAAGTAGGACCAACAACGACGTCTTCGCCGCTTCTGCTAGGCGTTGGCCCCGCGGACGGTCTCCGTCGCTGATCATCGCTCTGCCCATGTGAAGACCAGCTGCTCCTGCAACCAGGATCAAGGTCAATTCGAGAGGCCCATGCGCGGAGATGAACTCGAACAGCGCTCCTTGCATGGCGTAGTGCACCGTGGTCGCCACGATCACCCCTAGCATGAGGCCGTTGAAGAACACGATGTAGAGACTGCCGATGCCGGCCAACAGCCCGCCAGCCCACGCGGTCATCGCCACCTTCATGTTGTTGCGAGCGATCGCGGCCGAGAACATCGAGGATCCTCCCTGGATGGCATCGGTCCAGATCTCTCCGCGCTCGAGCCCGGCGATCGCGTCATGCCCCAAGAATGCAGCACCCGCAGTGGGCGTAAGGGTGGTCAACGCGACACCGAGGAGGATCCCCACCAAGAACAAAGCGACGCACAACAGAATCTCTGTGCGCATCCTTTGAAAGAGGCGCGGAAAAGTCACGCGATAGAACTGTGCCAAACCAAGGCCCTTGCGCTGCTCGCCGTCGGTGCGCAACCGGTGATTGGCGCGCGCGACTAACTGAGCCAGATGGCGCGCGGCCCAGGTACCTGGGAAACGCGCCCGCGCGATGGCAAAGTCACTCAACGCCTTGCGGTAGTCGAGCACTATTTCTTCAATGGCTTCATGACCTACGTTGCTCCTTGCGGAGCGCAGTTTGCCGTTGGCGGTCAGCGACTGGTCGAGCACGTCGAGCTTGCTCGACAGCACGTCCCAGCGCGTGCGCCGCATCAAGAAGGTCTCGTAGTTCAAGAGCGGCCGCTTGCCTGAACGCGAGCCGTACCGAAAGCGGCCGCAAGACGCGTGGTGGGTGCAAGATCACTGGGCACGTCAGCCAGGAACTGCGGATCGTCGCGAGCGACCAGCCCAAGCATCTGTTCACTCAGGCGGCGAGCGGAGTCGTCGTTCAGAGTGAACAGACGATCAAGGAGTTCCTCGGCGACCCTCACCTTGTGCGGGCCCCAACCCTGAGGCACTCGTCTCAGTGCACCAGCACCGGCGTTCGACATCTCGTGCACCACCACTGTGCCGCCCAGCCGATCACCGAGTCTGCGCGAGCGCCGGTCAAGCACTAAGAACCAACCTCCGACGATGATGTCGAGCATCTTGACCAGATTGCGCAACAGCAAAGACACGGTCGAAGCAGAGTGCCCTTGCGCTGCAATTGTGCGCAGCCCAAGCGCACGTTTGCCCAACGTCTGCCCGCTCATCATGATCTCTTGCGCAGCAAACCAAAACGACTCAAACATAAAGAACGCGAGAAGCGCGAACGCAACCACCCAGCCGCCCAATCCCCCAAACGCTTCTGAGCCGCCGGTGAGCGCAAGCACCGCCACAGTCGCCACTCCTAGGGCCAGGCTCACACCGTAAAACAGGCTGTAGTCGATGACCCCAGCCATCACCCGACTGCCAGCACCTGCGTACAGTAGCTCCAGGCGGATGTTGTCTAACGCGAAGACGTCGCTGTCGGCGAATTCCGACTGTTCCGTTGCGGACTTTGGTTCACTCATGGCAATGCCGAGCTAGCTCCGATGACGTGTGGTTTCGCTTCTCATGGCAAAAGGAAGCTTCTACCGACCTTACGGGTCTGGCGTCACGAGTATGCCGCACGGGATCAACAACTGTTCACGGCTCGACTGTCTTCTCCAAAGACCACGAGGCTCAGTGCGAGTTTGTTGCGCGCCGCTGGCGGGATCTTGCTGGTGCAGCGTAAGAAGGGGCATCGCATCAGACGGATTGCCGAACGCGATCCCCCTTGAGCGAACAGATCCATTCCCTTCCGGAGCAACAACATGACCCATCCGACTCGTCCTTCCCGCCTGGCAGCGACACTCGCCTTTGCGATCTTCTCTCTGCTCAGCGTTCTTGGCGCAAGCACTGTCCTGAGCGCATCTCCGCCCACGGTCGCTCGAGGCATCCTCCTTCAACCAATCAATGTCTGGGTGCTGCCTCGGTTCGTCGTCGAGCAGACGGCCTTCGTTGATGTGACCACGTTATGGGCCGTGCGCAACGAAGACAACGGCCCGGTGAGGGTCGACATCACGTACCGGAACACCATCGGCGATGAGATCGGCACCGACAACTTCCTCTTAGCAGAACGCCAAACCATGACCCGCAGCATGCGCGATCTCGACGGCTTTCCTGGGCCCACCGGCTTCGTGGACGGTTCAATTTGGTTCAGAGCGCGAAGAACGGCCAATCTTGCTGCCGAGGATGGCCGCATCTCCATCGACAGCTTCACCGTCGACGCCAGCAGCGACTTTGCGAATGGTGGCACGGTCCATAAGCTGTCAGAGTCATGTCGCAACTGGAGCGCTCGCTTCCTCAACTTCGGTAGCGGACCCACGTCGATCGACGTTCTGACTGAGGCGCTTGGCAGCACCTTTGCGCCGGTGACCCTCACCGTCTACTTGTACGAGCAAGACGGTACCTTCATCACGGTCTTCGAGGTCTTCTCAGATCACGACGCCTTCACCATCGATCTCGCGGCACACACCAACAAAAGCTTTGGCGTCGCCGAACTCGACTTCGGTGACGGACGTTGGGGTGTGGTGTCCTCACGACACAGTGCCTTTGGCAGGTTCTCAGTGGGACACGAGGCGTACTGCGCCGACCAGTAGGCCAGCCAGTGCCAGCCCCCCCGGGCGTCTCTCCGAGTCACGCGTAATCGCCTCGAGGTTGTTCGGGGGGCCGTAGGTTGAAAGCTACTACCGTTACCATTGCCCCGAAATGCAAACGGTCAAGGAAGCACGAGCAGCCCTGTTGCTCTACGACGGCAAGAGCGCGCAACCGTTGCGCGCTCTTAGCGCAGGGTTTGAACCCAGCGACGCCAGTCTTCGCACCTTCTTACGAGTGGCAAAGCACGAGGAGCGTTTAGTCGAGATTGGGGCAACCTGGGTGGTCAAGAACCTTGCCGAAAGACGCAAGGATCCCATTCCCCGCGACATCGCCGCCACCCTGGTGGCGCGGATCGCAAGCGTGAGCGATAGCGCGTCTCGGCTCCACCTCCTGCAGACGCTCCCCTTGTGCGCCTTGGGATCGGCGTCGCTCCGGTTCCTCCGCGACTTCTTGCCCGCACTAGTCGTTGAAGAAAAGCACGGCCTGACCCGCGCTTGGGTGTTCAACGGGTTTGCTGAGATCGCGCGCTGTGACCCTAGTTTTCGCAGCGAGGCAATCGCAGTTCTTTCGGAGGCGTATCAAACCGAACGCGCTGCGGTCCGCGCCCGCATTCGCAATGCGCTCGACGATCTCAACTGACTCAAGCGTGTGTTGAAAACACTCCCGCTCCCGATCTCGGCATAGAGCCGCCGCCTTGTTGGTGATCACGCCCTGATCCGCGGCCCGAGGACCCGTGGCCCGCGCCACCCCCCTCGACGCCGTGCTCGCCACGGCAGCGGTTCAACTTTTTGGAAACGACGCCCCCTTCTCTCCGCACGGTTGAATCGAGCGCGATCTTCGCTCGTCAGCTCTGCCGAGTGCCTGCCGACACCAGACCACTGGCACTGTCGTTCGTCCCCAACACCCTGTTCCTCGCCACAGATCCAGGCACGGGGGTGCCCTCAACGTCCATGTTGGCGTTGCCGTTGCACTAGCAACAACCGCCTCCAAGAGCGCCGTCATGGCATCAGGGAACTGAATCCCGGGTGTTGCGTGCGGCAAACCAACTCGACGGTACTGGCAGAGCAGTTCGCAGCCCAAGGGCTCACCCGCTGCTTTGCCACTCCGTCACTAAGAGGAGCGTTGTTCTAATGACAACCCTACGCAGACACACTGCACTATTGGGCTTAGTCGCCTTCGTCGCAGTCTCATTCATCGCACTACCGAGTTTCGGCCAAGCCGTTACCGGAAATGTGTTTGGCACCGTGGAGTCCGCCAATGGCGAACTCTTGCCTGGGGTCTTGGTGACCCTGAACTCCAGTCCCGCAAAGAACCAACAGACCAATCAGCAAGGTCAGTTTCGATTCCTGGGCATTGACCCCGGCACCTACTCCATGTCCGCGAGCCTCGAAGGCTCGGGTTCGGTCGAGTATCCCGAAGTCAACGTCAACATCGGCCGTAACACCACCATCAACCTGCGGCTCAGCCCGTCAGTTGATGAGGTCTTGACTGTCACCTCTGAAAGCCCGTTGCTCGACGAGCGCAAGCTTTCTCAAGGTGCTCAGATCACCCAGACCGAGCTTGAGAAGATTCCAACCGCTCGCGACCCATGGGCGATCCTCAACCAAACACCCGGTGTGTTGGTTGACCGCGTCAACGTTGGTGGCAACGAGTCCGGCCAGCAGGCAGCTTTCCGCGCCCAAGGCGTGGGCGGCGGTCAGAACGACTTCTTGGTTGACGGTGTTTCGATCACCGACATGCGCGCCACTGGCGCCTCTCCGACCTACTACGACTTCGACCAGTTCGCCGAAATGCAGTTCACGACCGGTGGCACCGATGTCACCAAGAACACGGCTGGGGTCTCGGTCAACCTGGTGACCAAGCGCGGCTCAAACGAGTTCCGTGGCTCAGCCCGGTTCTACAACACCAAGGCTGGCGGCTACTTCGGCGGCAAGGCTTCACAGTCTCAGCCCGGAGTGTCAGCCAGCGACCTAGGGTCCGGTTCCTCGACCTTGCAGTGCTTGAGCGGTGACACCAACCCTGGCTGCACCGAGACCTATGCTGGTGCTCAGATCCGTGAGATCGAAGACATGGGCTTCGAAGCTGGCGGTGCTGCAGTGCGGGATCGCCTTTGGATGTGGGGCTCTTGGGGCCAGAACGACGTTCAGCAGAACGCCGCTTCGGGTACCGCTGATGACACCATTCTCGAGAACCAGTCACTCAAGCTGAACGGCCAGGTCACCACCGAGAACTCGGCGGTTGCATCGTGGAACAACGGTGACAAACAGAAGTTCGGCCGTGGTGCTTCAACCACACGCCCGGACATCACCACCTGGAACCAGCGTGGTCCTTCTGCGGTCTACCGCTTCGAGGACACCCACGTGTTCTCGTCGAACTTGTTCGTCACCGGCACCTATTCACTCGGCGACTTTGGTTTCGCGCTGGCCGCTAAGGGCGGCACCGGACCCAACGCACCGCGTTCAGTGCAACGTGCGGACGGTATCTGGCAGGACAACTACCTGTCGGGCGCTGCTGACGGCCCCAACGATGAGTTCAAGGTCGATGGTTCGTACTTCTTCAACACCGCTGACGTGAGTCATGAGCTCAAGGTTGGCGGCAGGGTGCGCACCTACGAGTCCTACTCTGCTTTCGCTTGGCCCGGTGGCAACGTGTTCACCGACCATGACCAAACCTCAGGCGGCGGCATCGAGAGCTACGTCGGAGCGAAGCGTGGCGTTGCCACGCCGACCACTATGGAGTACTTCTCGTTGTGGGCGCAGGACACCGTTTCGTTCGGCAACTTCACGTTGAACATCGGCCTCCGCTACGATGACCAATCAGGTGTCAACGAGGCGTTCACGGTGGCTGCGAATCCGATCTTTCCGGACGTCCTACCCGCGATTAACTACCCTGGCGGCGGCAACGACTTCGATTGGACCAGCATCACGCCACGCATTGGTGCGACCTACGCATTGGGCAAGAATCGCGACACGTTGTTGCGAGCCTCGTTCGCGCAGTTCGCTGATCAGCTGGCGGTCGGTAACGTCACCCGGACCAACCCGGCCGGCGAGGCGTACGCCTACTTCAGCTTTGATGGTGACGGCGTCAA
Organism: Acidobacteriota bacterium; assembly: GCA_029263415.1. Taxonomy (GTDB): domain Bacteria; phylum Acidobacteriota; class Thermoanaerobaculia; order Multivoradales; family Multivoraceae; genus JAJCXN01. The sequence goes on along the minus strand of JAJCXN010000011.1, from coordinate 40,862 downwards.
CTCTTGGACCAATGAAGTGCTGACACCGGAGCCAGGCCTAGCGAACGGCTTCGATCCAAGCAACCCGACTTCGCTGTCCGATCCGGACGTCAACGATAGCTCGTTGGATGCACCCTTGACCTCGGAACTCATCCTCTCGGTCGAGCATGCACTCCTACCTGAGTTCGTGGTCGGCTTGACCTTGACCGCGCGCAATGTCACCGACATCCTCGAAGAGCGCACGCTCGTCAGAGATGCCAGCGGCAACGTTCGCACCATCACTCGGAATGACTACGTAGCAGACGGTTTCGTTAGCGGGACCATCAGTAACCCGAATGCTGGCGGCAGCTCACTGGGCTACAACGTACCGGTGTTCGCGCGCTCATCGAGTGTGACGACCACCGGCGGCGACTTCCTCACCAACGGATCACGCGAACGCAACTACCGAGGCGCAGCGGTGAACTTCACCAAGCGCCTCGCAAACCGCTGGATGATGCGTGGTTACCTCAACTACGGTGATGCAGAGTGGGACATTGACGACAACTACCTGTTCAACAGTAACCCCAACCGTGAGAGCGGTGTGGGCGCCGACATCGGCGACTCCGCTGGTAGTGATATCGACGGTGGTTTGTATGTAACCCGCTCAACGGGTTCCGGCAAAGGCGAGCGCTTCTTGCAATCGACCTGGACCGCGAACCTCAATGGCATGTACCAGGTCGCACCGGACCGCCCGTGGGGATTCAACGTCTCGGCATCGGCGCAGGCGCGTGAGGGTTACCCCACGCCCTACTACGATTCGGTCGTTACCAGTGACGGCGTCTCCCGCACGATCAACGTTGGCCAAGACTTCGACGGCTTCCGACTCGATGACCTGGCAACCTTTGATCTGCGCGCAGAGAAGGAATTCGCGCTTTCGAGCGCGGTGAACTTCACCTTCGGTATCGACGTGTTCAACGTCACCAACGAAGGCACCGAGCTGTCTCGCATCCGCAACCTCAGCTCGTCCCGCGCATACTTCCTCAACGACAACGTCAGCCCGCGGATCTACCGCCTTGGCGTTCGTTTGGGCTGGAAGTAAACCGCAACCTCACGGCACCTAACGTGCCGTGAGCTATCGACAGCGATGGGAGAAGGCCGGGGTTAAGCCCCGGCCTTTCTTCGTCTTGCTACAACCCGTTTGCACCAACACACCTCCCCGCCCCCCTTCTCCTCGCGACGAGCCCACGGCCCGCTGAGTCCCAACGGGATCGCAAGCAAACATCAACACCGAGCTGAGGTTGCGCAGCACCGACATCGGGCGCCCCATCGCTCAACCCTCTCCCGTCTCCTGGCGACGGGCCAACGGCCCTTGGTCCCAAGGGATGCAAACAGCCAGGATCAGCACGGGCGAAGGTTTCACAGTACCCACCAGCGTCCAGCCCTTCCCCTTCCCCTTCCCCTTCTCCTTCCCTTCTCCTTGCCCTCCCCTTCCCCTTCCCCTTGCCCTTCCCCTTCCCCTTCCCCTTCCCCTTCTCCTTCTCCTTGCGACGGGCCAACGGCCCTTGGAGCAAGAATCAACACGAGGCTGAGGTTCCGCGGTACCAACCGCGGGTTCTCAGCCGATCGAAAGCGCCACCGCTTCGGCCACACGAATGCCGTCGATCGCTGCTGAGAGAATGCCACCAGCGTAGCCTGCGCCTTCCCCGGCTGGGTAGAGGCCGCTCGTATTAGTGCTTTCAAAGCTCGCGGTGCGTGGCATGCGAATCGGGGACGAGGTGCGCGTTTCAACTCCGGTCAGAATCGCGTCGGCTTGCGCAAAGCCGGGCAGCTTGCGATCGAACGCGGGCAGCGCCTCGCGCATAGCGTCGATCACCCAAGAAGGCATGCATTCGGCGAGCGAGGTCAACGTGACTCCCGGCTGGTATGAGGGCGCAACCGAACCGAACTCGGTCGATGGTCGATCGGCAATGAAGTCACCGATCAGTTGGCCCGGAGCGTTGTAGTCCGAGCCGCCAGCGACGAACGCCTGGCGTTCAAGCTTGCGCTGGAAGGCGATGCCAGCAAGCGCTGTTTCAGGATCCGTGGGGTCAGCGCCATAGTCTTCCGGCTGCAGATCAACCACCAATCCTGAGTTCGCGTTGCGCTCGCTCCGGTCGTACTGGCTCATGCCGTTGGTCACTACACCGCCCTCTTCCGAGGCTGCCGCAACCACGGTACCCCCCGGGCACATGCAGAAGCTGTAGACGGTACGGCCTTCAAGGCCGGGACCCTTGCAGTGGTGAGCGAGCCGGTAGTCGGCCGCACCAAGCCGCTCATGGCCGGCAGCGCGCCCGTAGCGGCACGCATCGATCGCGGTCTGCGGATGCTCAACGCGAAAGCCAATGGAAAACGGCTTCGGCTCGATGGCAACTCCGAGCTGGTGGAGCATTGCGAAACTGTCACGGGCGCTGTGGCCAAGAGCGCACACGAGATGGTTGGTCTCCAGTTCTTCGCCGCCCTCAAGCTTGACCCCGCACACCGAACGATTGCCGTGTTCATCTCGCGAAAGCAAGACTTCGTCGACACGCGACGTGAACCGAATCTCGCCCCCAAGCGACTCGATCTTTGCGCGCATGGTCTCCACCACCTTGACCAGCTTGAAGGTGCCGATATGGGGGCGGCCTTGCCACAGGATTTCTTTAGGCGCGCCGGCTGCGACAAACTCCTCCATCACCTTGCGGCCGCGATGGCCCGGGTCGCGCACTTGGCTATAGAGCTTGCCGTCAGAAAATGTGCCCGCCCCGCCCTCGCCGAACTGCACATTGGACTCTGGATCGAGTGCGCGTTTGCGCCAGAAGCCAAAAGTGTCGACAGTGCGTTCGCGCACCCGTTTGCCGCGCTCAAGGATCAGCGGTCGCAGCCCCATCTGAGCCAACAACAATCCTGCAAAGAGGCCGCACGGTCCAAGCCCAACAACCACCGGTCGTGCCTGCGTTCCAACCGCAGAATCAGCAGCCGCGCGAGGTACAACAAACTCATACGACGTATCAGGAGCCGCTCTGACAGTCTGCGCCAACTGTGACTTGGGATCGGTCGAACACCGTTCGAGCACGCCGGCCTCATCCGCCACCACAACGTTCACCGCGTAGACAAGTTTGATGCTGTTGCGTTGCCGCGCGTCTGGCGTTCGTTTGTGTACGGCGAGACCCTCAATCTTCTCTGCTTTGATTCCCAAGCGTCGTGCAACGGCCTGCGCGAGGGCAGTGTGGTCGTGATCAAGCGGCAGGATCAGTTGGGTAACGCGCAGCATTGGTGGTCCGAGCGGAGAAGTTTGGTCGCGAAAGAGGGAGTAGGTAGCGAAAGATTGTCGGCAGAAGGTGTTCGCCGACTATGGAGAAAAGCGCTCAACGATAGCGTCATAGCGCTGTTGAAGCCTTCGCCCAATCGCAGCGTACGATAGCTCCTCTTCGACAACGCGTTGTGCGGCTTCGCCCAACTCAGCAACACGCTGTTGATTCTCGAATGCTTCCTTCAACCGCTCAGCAAGATGCTGCTCGTCGATCTGCGCCCACCTTGAGCCACTCGCATAGGGCCCATGATCGTCCGAGAGAGCTACCCGTCGATAGCGCACTTCGAGCCCGGTGTTTAGATTGAAGAAGTCGGCCACGCCTGAATAGGGCGCTGCAATCACCGGCTTACCGAGAGCCATCGATTCGACCAACGTGAGACCGTAGCCCTCGGCGCAGTGAGGCGAGGCGTATGCATCAGCGGCTGCCAGTAACCGCCACACCTCGGCGCGGTCCAGGTAGTCGTTGACCACTCGGATCCGCGAGCCCTCCGCCGCCTTCAGCAACGACTCATACTCAGCTTCAGCGAAGCTCGCCTGCGATGTCTTCAACACCAGCAAGACATCGTCGTCAGCATCGAAGGCTTTCTCGAAAGCGCGCACCAGCGCCAACGGGTTCTTGCGCTCAAAGTGGCTTAGGAAGTTGAACATGTAGAGCACTACGAAGGTGTCCGGGTCGATCTTGAAGTGTTCGCGATGAGCACCGCTGCTCCCATCAAACCCACTCGGCCGCTCGATCGGTAATGCCACCCGCCTCACCGGCACCGGAGCGGCAGTTGAGATCGCGTCGACGCAGTAGGTGCTCGAAGTCCACACTTCTTGAAGTTGATCAAACGATGTTGAAAACTCCCGAGGGAAGTTCTCCAGCTCCCACAGCCAGTAGCCCACATTCACCTTGCTGGTGAACGCCAGCGGGCCAAGGTAGTCGACAATGTGCGGAACCTGGTCGGCATTCGCAACCAGCAGGTTGATGTCGTACTGAAAGTCGTCTTCCCCCTTGGCAAGGGTTGAGGCTCCAGCAAACGGATCGCCCTTGCGCGCGACGACGCCCAACTCCAGATTGTGTAGTGAGTGCGGGATGTCGGTGGTCGCGAGCGCTCGCGCGAGGCCGCGCGCTGCCTCGCCCATGCCCGTTTCGGCGGAAAGATAGCCAATCAAGTTGATGCCCGGGCGATGGACCTTGGTGGATCCAACCGCAGCGTTAGGTTGGTGGGCTGCAGCGTGCGCGGTCAGACGCTTGGGTCTCAAGCGCCCCTTCAGCGCGTTGAAGCGCTCTGCTCCCATCCGACCTTTGAGCCAACGGCGACTGTCGATCGCGGCATCTGAGCGCCAGGCCTTGCGCAGGCTGTTGCGCGACCGGCGACGAAACCCAGACGGAGTGAACCAACTCACCGGTGACTCGCGATGCAGGTTAGCGAGCAGAGGTTCATCCAGACCAAGCTCTGAACGCCCACAATCTCGCAGCCAAGACGAGAAGTTCGGCCACGAAGCGCCGGCCGGGTCCGGAAAGTCGGCGTGCAGATCGGAACGTTCGGCCCATAGGTGCGCGAGTAGGCGGCTCAACGTTGGCGGGCTTTGCCCGCGGCCATCGTGCGCTTGGTTGAGCCAGTGAAAGAAGCTGGCCGGGTCTCCGGCGGCAAACGGGTCGCCGAACTTGGCCCGATCAGCGGCGTTCAACGACAGGTAGAGCCTGCGCGCCGCCGCCGGCACTCGGACTCCGTTGTCGAAGGTGGCGAAGGCAAACGGCCAGGCCCTGCAGTCGTCAAAACCCTCGTCCATGAGCCGCTCGCTGTAGGAGCGATAGAGGTCGGCGGCCTGGCCGATGCGATCCAGGGTGAACCGATCCTGGTGCTTCGACACCCGCTTCAGCGCGTGCGGCTCGATGCCACTGAAGTGAAAGAAGACCAGCGGCCGTTGGTTGGCCAAAACAGCGCCATCCTCGATGGTCACGGTTCGACCATGGAGATTCCAGTAGGCCACGTTGTAGCCGGGGTCACGCAGTACATGAACACCGTCAAACAAGCCGGGGCTGAGATCCATCCACTTTTGATCAACGAAAAGACCCTCGTCGATCGCAACCACACATTGGTCCCACAACCTCGCCTGCCACCAATGCAAGAGCCGGAGGGTCTCCGGGTCGCGGCGCAGACCAACGAAACCGAGGTTGTAGGTGCCGCTCTGCAAGATGCTCTGCTCGCCCGGGTGTGCGGCATCGTCGATCGGCTGATCCAAGTGCGGCGTGAGCACCACCAAGTGCTCCTGGAGCAACTGGTCAAGGTCCGCCAGCGAATTCATCACCCAGATGTCTGGGTCGAGATAGAGCAGCCGCTCGCAGTTATGCTGCTCGAAGAGATACTCGAGAAAATAGGGCTTCGCAGCTGTGTTGCCTTCGAGCACGGTGTACTTGAACAGGAAGCCTCGCAGTTCGGGAATGTCGAGTTGTTCGACTTCGAGCAGCTCGAAAGGTTCTCGAGAGACATCAATGTGCTCATCGTTGCGATCGTAGAGCAACACGAAGAAGCGGCCTTCTGGGTTCTGCTCGTGGAACGAACGAGCCAGTACCCGCGCAAACGGCAGGTAGTTCTTCGAAACGATGGTGCAAGCGTCAAGTGGCATCAGAGGGCTCTCACGGCTTCGAGGCTGAGTCAATTGCTGCTCTATAGACATCTAGCGTTTCGGCTGCGGCCTTGTGCCAAGAGAACTCAGCAACCCGCCGCTTGCCGCGTTCAGAGAGTTCGGCAGCTAGGGCTTCGTCGGTGAGCACACGCTCGAGGGCACCAGCAATCGCTGCGCTGTCTTCGGGATCGATTAACAAAGCCGCGTCGCCTGCCACTTCGGGCATCGAAGTGACGTTGGAGGTAATCACGGGAGTGCCGCATGCCATCGCCTCAAGGATTGGCAACCCGAACCCCTCAGCCAAGGACGGGTACACGAACACTGAAGCTCCGCGGTACAACTTGGTCAACTGTTGGGTATCGGCAGAGCCTGCGAGATGAACATGCTCTGCCGTTTGCAGACAGTCAAGAAGCCGCTCGTTCTTCCACCCGCCCGAGCCCACTACCACGAGTGGGAACGCCTGCCGCAGTTCCAGAGGCAGTTGCGCGTGCGCCTCGATCAGCCTGCGCAAGTTCTTGCGCGGTTCGAGAGTGCCCACTGCTAGTACGTAGGGACCTTGGGGCACGAGATCGTCCGGCACGAGGTCATGCTGCCCGAACACGTCCGGCCCGAGTTGGGCAGGTCCGCTATCGCCATCAGCCTGCGTGCCGCGCCCTGTACCACGGGCACCTACAGAGCGGTCATCGAGAACACATTCGCCCGGAGCAGTTTCTCCAGGAGCACAGTGCACAACGTGCAGTCGATCCTGAGGCACACCGATGTGCTCGCTCACCGCATCCGCCGTGGCTTGCGAGATCGCCAATACATGAGCCTCTCCCACCGCACCGCGCACCATGCCTTCGATGCAATGCAGACGGTTCAAGAGTGTGTGGTGTTGCGGGTGTGTGAGGAACGTGAGGTCGTAGCACGTCATGACTACGGGTCCATCAAAGTCCCTCGGCCACGCCAGCGTTGTGGCGTGAAAGACGTCTAGGCCATCCTCGCTCGGTGGCACTCGAGCAAGCTCGACACAGCCGGGAAAGTTAGCCAACGCAACCTCCAGGCTCGCTGGGTCGGCCGGCTCGACCAACACGTGCGCTCGAAAGGTGTGTTCTTCGGAACTCTCTGCCATCGCACCCAGCAGCTGAGCGCAGTAAGTACCGATTCCGTCACGCGGTGTTGCCACCTTGGACACATCAAAACCGATCCGCATACTGGAGTGCTCCCTGAGATCCGCTAGCGCCGCTGCGCTTCGGAGGCCATGTCAACCAACTGGTCGGACAGGCGCGTGGACGCGTCGGTGGGAATTGCGCTCTTTCGTTCAGCCTCAAGCACCAGCAACCGGGCCTGATCAATCTTGCGCTCGAGCTGCAATTGCTCAATCCGTTGTTCGAGTCGAAGCAGCTCAGAGCGCGCTCGGTCCGATTGCTCTTGGAGGACGTCCGCGCGCTGGTCCAACGCATGGGCGCGATCGTGCCCCGCTACCGCGAGCGACTGATGCGCGTCGCGATTGCGCCGATGCAAGAGAACGACGGCTCCCGCCACGAGCGCTAGGCCAAGGGCCAAGATGGATGCGATGAAGGCAATCAGCACAACGGGTCTATGAGTCCATCAAGAGATTAGGGAGCGGACGCCGAAGCTTCGGTGGTTCGGCTCCTAAGTCTAAGAGGTTTCGCACGCCTGTTGGTGCACCGGGAACAACGCGGTGTTCACGGAGTCAGCAAGCAACAAATCAAGGCGGAAGCGGACGGCCCAGAATGCAGGTCATCGGCAGCGGTGTACCACTGGGAAACTCTGCAACGCGCCATTCATAGTCGCTCGCTCCGAGCTCTGCCACCATCGCCTCGAGTTCTTCCTTTCGGTAACTCCTGAAAGTAGAGACCATGCCATCCCAACCGATGGCAAGCGGAACGATCGGCGGAAGGTAAGAGAACAGTAGCGGCAACCACCGACGGGGCCGGACCCTGGGCAACAGGAACAGGGCCAAGATCGGTACCGCGAAGGTCGTTGCCAGCCCCTTGAAGGAGCGATGGGTGATCTCGAAGGCGGCGAAGTAGCGGCCAGCGCGTTGTGCGTCGAGCAGCATGTCCTTCACCTGTTGTGGTTCGAAGTGGTGCAGCGCGGTGAACAGAGTTCGAGTTCCCGCGAGTTCTGCGGGGACCGCGAGCGCTGAGACCGGTGCCGGATGCATCCGAAATCCAACTTGGCCCTCAAGCCGTTTGGCGGCGGCCCGATCAGGATAGAGATCCGAGCACACCACCGTCGCGTCGAGCCCTAGTCGCGTGAGTTCGTCGCCTAGCTCTGGCCAGGGCCCACCGGAACCGGAACACAAGTCGAGGATCTCGGAGCTGCCTGAGGCGCGCAGCATCTCTGCTAAGGGTTCGGCGGCGCCGCGATAGGGCCTCATCAGGGCATTCACGCAGGACAAGTAGCCCGTCATGATGCTACGCAACCAATGCGGACACCAGGGCTGGTCCTCGATCTCGAACAGGTGCAATCGTGGTATTGGAATGGGGTTCAACTACGCCGCAAGGTGGGCGTTGCTCCAGTCGGTGATTGGGGGCGGGTAGGCCGAGGCACGGTACCAGCCGAGCGGCTAGATTTCTGCCTTCGAGGCGGCCTCGCGAAACACCCTCAGAAAGTTGCCGCCCCAGACCTTCTCGATATCTTCAGCGCTGTATCCGCGCTCTAAGAGCCCGACAGTTATGTTGAGCGCCTCACTAGCGTCGACATACCCTTCGATTCCACTGCCGTGATTGAAGTCGTTGCCGATGCCAACGTGGTCGACCCCAACACGCTGCACCACATAGTCGATGTGGTTGAGCATGTCTTCGACGCTGCCAGGCCCGAGCACACCGCTGACCGCGGTGAGGAACGTCGATTGCACCGCAGGATCTTCGATCTCCCAGTAGAGCTCGAACGGGTAGTCGTAGTCGAGGGCGATACCGGCCACCTCGCGCGCGTTGCGAATGCTCCGGTCCAACTCCTGATCTGAAGAATCGAACAGGTAGCCCTTAAACGCCGAGATGTGAATCACCCCACCGGTAGCGCCCATGCGATCGATTTCCTCGTCAGAAAGGTTGCGCCGAACATTAGACAGCTGCTGCACGTTCGAATGGCTCGCTATAACCGGCGCGGTCGACATCGAAAGGACTTGCAGCGTCGCCTCTTTCGAAAGCTGGGACACGTCGATCACGGCGCCGAGAGCGTTGAGGCGCTGGATCGCCGTTTTGCCTAACTGAGACAAGCCACCATGCTCGGCGTCTGGCTCGTATTCACCGGTTGCGCCGTTGAACAGCGGGCGAGAAGAATCTGCGAAGGCGTTGTGGCCCATATGGGTCAAGGCAAACACGCGCACCCCGGCGTCATAGAACTCGTCGAACACCGTCGGATCGGTTCCCGCGATGAGGGCATTCTGAAACCCGAGGATCAATGCTCCTTTGTCCTCGTCATGCGCCTTCTCGAGTTCGTCTGCCGTGCGTGCGAGGATCAAGTTGTTGCTCGAATCAGCAACCAACGCGGTCACTGCTGCAAGTTTCTCATCAGCCAGAGCTCGTGCGGCGGCATATCCTTCCGCGGTTCTTGGCCCCGGACTCACCGCCACCGCCATCACCACCGCATCAACGCCTCCCGCTCGCATTTTGTCGGGAGCCACTCTCGAAAGACCATCTGCACCTGCATATCGCGACGGCCTACCTGGAATTTCAATATCGGCGTGCGCGTCAACCACCAACGCTGCTTGATGAATCTCGAGGGCCGTTACCTCGCCTTGAGTAGCGTCCGGATCTGGCGTCGCAGGTTCTGCGCATGACCACCCACCGCTCAACAAGACCAGCAGGCAGGCAAGAACGGGTGCTGGCGAACGGTTGGCAATTGCCATCATTGAATCTCCACTCGGTGAGCGTCGGTGTACTTCGGATCTAAGACATAGTTCCATAGGTCATCGTCATTTATGCTCCTGGTCATCGCCGTTGTGTCTGCACATCCCTCTTACGCTCGTTAAGGAACCCCCCCAACATGATCGCAAAGACTTTCCGCTTCTCACGCGCCGTCCGGTTGCTGGCGCTCTCGACCCTGCTGTTGCTCGCGGCTGGTGCGGCCAGTTCCCAGCGCACACTCATTCACGCTGGGCGCATGATTGACGGAGCCTCTACCACCGTCTTTGATCGCAAGACCGTGATCATTGAAGACGGGCGAATTCAGAGCATCGTGGACGGCTACGCGCGTGGCGCATCAGGTGACACTGTGATCGATCTTAAGTACAGCACGGTAATGCCGGGTTTGTTCGATCTGCACGTTCATCTGTCGGGTGAAACCTCACCGAACGCGATGATCGAACGCATGACGTCCAACCCAGCGGACACAACCATTCGCGCGACTCTTTACGCCGCGAAGACTTTGCGCGCAGGCTTCACCACCGTGCGCGATCTGGGAGGCGAGACTCAGGTGGTCATCGCGCTGCGCAATGCGATCGATCAAGGACTCATTGAAGGACCAAAGATTTACGCCGCAACCGCATCGCTAGCGAGCACCGGCGGCCACGGCGATCCAACCAACGGGCTACCCGTCCGCTTGCGCACTGACCCGGGTCCCGAGGACGGCATCGTCAACAGCGTGGAAGATGCTCGCAAAGCCGTCCGACAGCGCTACAAAGAGGGTGCCGATACCATCAAGATCACCGCTACTGGCGGCGTCTTGAGCATGGCGAAGAGTGGCGAGAATCCCCAGTTCACGGTGGCCGAAATCGAAGAGATCGTGCGCACTGCAAAAGACTACAACTTCATCGTCGCGGCACATGCGCACGGTACCGAGGGCATGAAGCGCGCAGTGTTGGGAGGTGTCACCACCATCGAGCACGGCACCTACATGACCGAAGAGGTCATGGAACTCATGAAAGAACGCGGCACCTACTACGTGCCGACCATTTCCGCCGGTCGCTTCGTTGCAGAGAAGGCAAAGATCGACGGTTACTTTCCGCCGATCATCCGGCCCAAAGCAGCGGCGATCGGCCCAGTGATCGACGAGACCTTTGCCGACGCTTATCGCGCCGGCGTCAAGATCGCGTTCGGTACCGACTGCGGCGTTTGCCCGCACGGATCGAATGGGTCGGAGTTTCGCTACATGGTCGAAGGCGGCATGCCGCCAATGGCAGCAATCCAATCGGCGACCAAAACGGCCTCCGAGGTCTTAGGACTCGAAGGCCAAGTGGGCACCCTCGAGGCCGGCAAGTTCGCGGACATCGTGGCGGTTCCGGGCAACCCGATCGAAGACATCAGCTTGATGGAGCGAGTGTCGTTCGTGATGAAGGGCGGCAAAGTCATCACCGAGTAGCACCCGCAGGCCTGCGGTGATCCGCCGCAGGCCCAGAGAAACGCAGCTCCTGTCGAAACCTGAGGGGAAGGCTCTCCGTAGAAGCCTTCAACGGCTCACTACGATAGGAAATAGCTACATGGCTCCCAAAGAAGACGTCCTGCGAGGCACTCTCGATCTCCTGATTCTCCAACTGTTAGAGCATCGGGACCTTCACGGCTGGGCGATCTCCGAGCAGATCAGCGAACTCTCCGAAGAGATCCTCCAGGTCGGGCAAGGGGCGCTCTATCCTGCCTTGCACCGACTAGAGAAACGCAGACTGGTCACCGCCGTCTGGGGTCGGTCGGAGAACAACCGACGAGCCAAGTACTACCGAATCACTCGAAGCGGTGAGAAGGAACTGGTCTCAGAGACCGAACGATGGGAGCGCCTAGCGCGCGCGGTCAAACTTGTCTTGCGCGGTGCGGCCAATGCGCCGGCCGGCGCTCTGAGCAATGCGCCGGCGACTGCGGGAGTCTCCTAGTGGCCAACGACCCGCAGAAACCGAAGCGCTCATTAGCTGATATCTCCCCGCTCCGTCGCTTGCGCACCAAAGAGCGTGAGATCGACGACGAGATGCTGTTCCATCTGGAAATGGAAGAAAGGAAGCTGCGCGAACAAGGACTAAGTGAAGCCGACGCGCGACGCCAGGCGCGTCTGCGTTTCGGAGGCCAAGGTAAGTGGCGCGACGAAGTGCGCGACGTCGATGGCATCGGCCCATTCGAGCGGCTGATGGCGGACCTCCGTTTCGGTTTGCGCGTACTGAAACGTAGTCCCGTCTTCACCGTCGTCTCCATTCTGACCCTCGCGCTCGGCATTGGTGCGAGCACCGCAATCTTCAGTGTGGTCGACGGCATCTTGCTGCGCGCCCTGCCCTACGCCGAGGCTGGTGAACTGGTCACCGTTTGGGCCGACTACACCAAGCGCAACGGACCTGAACGCGAATGGTGGGGCTATCCGAACTTTCATGACGTGCGCAAGGAAACCGCGCTCTCGGCGCTCGAACCGGGCGCAGTCGCCGACGCAGTGACCGACCCAGTGACCGACGGCCGCGTATTCGAAGACATGGCACTCTGGACCGGTTGGGGCCCAACGCTGACCGGCAACTCTGGAGGCGCCGAACAACTACAAGGTGCCAGGGTCAGCCAGGGAATGCTCAGCAACGTGCTCCGGGTCGCACCGATCAAGGGCTCTCTCTTTCGACCCGAAGACGATGTTCCAGGTGCATCTCAAGTCGCCCTAATCAGCGAACGTCTATGGCAGCGCAGCTTCGGTGGCGATCCGAACATCCTCGGCCGATCGCTGACCTTGAGTGGTGAGACCTTCACGGTGTTGGGCGTCCTACCCGGTGAGTTTCGCCAGCCCTTCATCCCCCAAGCCGAGATCTGGACCGTTCCCAGGATTGACATCACCGACTACCCCGGCGGGCGCGGCAGCGCGATGATGCGTGTTGTTGGCCGACTGGCACCCGAGGCCTCGCTCGACCAAGCGCGGGCACGGCTCCAGCAGGTGGCAGCGGCACTAGAGCAGGCCTATCCCGAGGACCTCACCAACGTCGGTGCCACCGCCTTCCCACTCAAAGACGACATCGTTGCGGGCTCCCGCAGCGGCCTCTTACTGCTACTCGCAGCGGTGGTCGCCACGCTGTTGATCGTGTGCATCAACCTTGCCAATCTCTTGCTGGCGCGCGGCAACGCTCGACTGCGCGAATTCTCGTTGCGTGCGGCCCTTGGCGCAAGCTCGGGGCGCCTTGCCCGCCAGCTCCTGACCGAGAGCTTGTTGCTCGCCGGCCTCGGCGGAGCGCTGGGCGTCGCTCTCGCGATCGCTGGAACTCGGCTTCTGGTGTCACTGGCGCCCGCTGGAACGCCGCGGATCGAAGAGGTCGGCGTCGACAATCGAGTCTTGTTGTTCTGCACCGCGGTCTCGCTCCTGTGCGGACTGCTGTTCGGGCTGTTGCCCGCGCTGCAAGCGGCGCGCTCTCGAATCGCAAGCCGCATCGGTCGCAACCGCGAAGGCGGCGAACGTGCTTCCGAGTTCCTAGTCGCCGGCCAAGTGGCGGCAGCGCTGGTACTACTCATTGGAGCTGGCCTGCTGCTCCAGAGCTTCACCAAGCTCGCCCGCACCGACCTCGGCTACCGAGCCGAAGGGCTGATCAGCGTTTCCGTCACGGCTCCGTCTGCACGCTTCCCAGAAATGGAGCAGGCCTCGGAGTACCTGGACAATGTCGAAGCGGAGCTCTCTTCAATCGCCGGCGTCGAGAAGATCGCTCGCGGAGACACGCTGCCACTCTCGGGGGCCAACGGTGACCTCACCTACAACATCGAAGGGCGAGACGTGCCTGACCCCGGAGAGGAAGACATCGCTTGGTTCAGGCGGGCAACGCCCGGCTACTTCGCCACTCTCGGCATTGAGCTGGTCAGCGGTCGGGCGATCGCCACCACCGACAGCGCTGATGCCGTACCTGTCGTATTGATCAACGAGACGTTGGCGCAACGACAGTTCGGCAACCAAGATCCGGTTGGTCAGCGACTCAACATCAACGATCCGTCAGAGCCAAAGTGGCGAGAGATCATCGGTGTGGTCGGCGACATCAAGAATTTCGATCTGCGTGAGCAAGCGCGACCCGCCATGTATCTACCGTTTGCGCAAGTCCAGACGCGCCGAGCGTTCCTTGCCCTGCGCACCGGCGGCGATGAGGATCAACTCCTGAGGTCGGTTCAGCAGCGCCTACGCGCGTTCGATCCTGACGCTGTACCGGTGATCCAGGCTGCGAATTCGTTGGTGGAGGGAGCCCGCAGCCTCGACCGGTTCGTAGCTTGGCTGCTTTCTCTGTTTGCAGGCGTCGCCCTGACCCTCGCGGCAGTCGGTCTCTATGGAGTCATCAGCTATCGGGTCAGCCAACGCACGGTCGAGATCGGCCTACGGCTCGCTCTCGGTGCACCGGCATCGACCATTGGTAGGTGGGTGATTAGCCGTAGCCTCCGCATCTCTCTCGTCGGCGTGGTTCTCGGACTGGGGCTAGGAGCTCTTGCCGCCAGGAGTTTGCGCTCACAGCTCTTCGAGATCGAGCCCACCGACCCACTCACCTTTGCCGGACTAGCGGTAGTGATGATCATCGTTGCCTGCTTGGCGAGCGGCGTACCCGCTTGGCGCGCAGCGAGACTCGATCCGGCAACCGTTCTCAAAGCGGAGTAACCCCCGGTCCCCGGTGCGTGGACGAAGGTGCATGGCGAGGTGCATGGCGAGGTGCATGGCGAAGGTACGTTGGACCAAGGTGCGTGGCGAAATTGGTCTGAGTCGGTCAAACTGGACTCAAGACCCTTACGACCCAAAACACCGACCGACGGAGACTCTCGTGAACGCTAAGGATTTTTCGCGCGCGCGCAGCGCCCTGCTTCTTCTTGCAACCGCCCTTCTGATCCTGCCGGGAGTGGCAGTAGCCCAGATTGACTTCGATCCCGAACTGCTCTCGGGGATGAAGGCTCGCAGCATTGGCCCTGCCGGCATGAGCGGACGCGTCGCCGCGATCGATGTGGTGATCGACGATCCGAAGACGATCTACGTCGGTGCTGCCACCGGTGGTCTATGGCGTTCAGATGACGCAGGCGCTACCTTCAGGCCGATCTTCGATGACCAGCCGGTGGCCGCGATTGGGGCGATCGCAATTGACCAGAGCAGTCCCGACACCGTGTGGGTGGGCACTGGCGAGGGTAACCCGCGCAACTCGGTTTCGGTGGGTGCCGGGCTTTTTCGCACGCGTGACGGCGGAGCAACTTGGCTGCGCCTCGGGCTCGAGGAGACCGAACGCATTCATCGCGTGATCCTTCACCCCAATGATGCCAACACGGTGTGGGTGTGCGCGATGGGTCGAGCGTGGGGAGAGAACCCCGAGCGCGGTGTCTTCAGAACATCCGATGGCGGCAAGACCTGGGATCACATCTTGAGCGTCGATGAAAAGACCGGTTGTGCCGATCTGGTTCAAGACCCGAGCAACCCGGAAACGCTGCTCGCAGCGATGTGGCAGTTCAGGCGCTTCCCCCACTTCTTTGATTCGGGCGGCCCTGGTTCAGGTCTATACCGCACCACCGACGGTGGCGACTCGTGGCAACGGGCCGCAGAGCTCGACGGCATGCCCAAGGGCGACCTAGGCCGGATCGGCCTCGCCTTCGCGCCATCCGAACCGCGCATCGCTTACGCCTTAGTGGAGGCGAAGAAGAGCGCTCTCTTGCGTTCTGAAAACGGTGGTCGCACCTGGCGCACGGTGAACTCAGACACCAACATTTCGCCGCGCCCGTTTTACTACGCCGACATTCGCGTTGACCCAAAGATCTCAAACCGCGTCTACCGGCTCCAGAGTTCGCTCGACGTCTCCACCGATGGTGGTCGATCTTTTCAAACGCTCGCAGGCTTCGGTGATATTCACCCGGACCACCACGAACTGTGGATCCACCCGGACAACCCTGAGCACTTGATCAACGGCAACGACGGTGGCGTAGCCATCTCGCGCGACCGCGGCGAGTCATGGGACTTCGTGCGCAACCTGCCATTGGCGCAGTACTACCACGTGCGGGTGGATAACGATGTGCCTTACAACATCTACGGAGGCCTTCAAGACAACGGCTCCTGGCGAGGCCCGTCGGCAGTGTGGGAGGCCGGCTTTGGCGGAGGCATCCGCAACTTTCACTGGACCATGGTCGCCTTCGGCGACGGCTTCGACACCATCCCCGACCCAGAAGATTCCACGCGCGGCTATGCCATGAGCCAAGGCGGCAATCTCTCGCGTTGGAACCTGGGCACCGGAGGCGGCAAGGCCATTAAGCCGGATGGCCCAGACGACGAGGAACTGCGTTTCAACTGGAACGCGGGTTTTGCTCAAGACCCGTTCGACGCCACCACCGTGTTCTACGGTAGCCAATTCGTGCACAAGTCGACCGACCGTGGCGAAAGCTGGTCCCGCATCAGCCCTGATCTCACCAGTGACAACGAAGAGTGGCAGCTGCAGAAAGAGAGCGGCGGCCTCACCTTTGATGTCACTGCAGCCGAGAACTACACCACGATCCTCACCATTGAACCCTCCACGCTCGAACGCGGTGTGATCTGGGTCGGCACCGACGATGGCCGCGTGCACATCACGCGCGATGGCGGCACTAACTGGGAGAGTCTCGAGGAGCGCGCTAAGGGTGTTCCGGCGAACACTTGGGTGCCCCACATCACGCCGTCTAAGCATCGCGCGGACGAAGCGTTTGTGGTGTTCGACAATCATCGCAATAGTGATTGGACCCCGTATGCCTTCCGCGTTTCCAACTACGGAAAGACCTGGACGTCGCTGATCGAAGAAGGTGACATCTCTGGCTATGTGCTCAAGGTCGAGCAAGATCCGGTGGCAGAGAACCTATTGTTCATCGGCGCCGAGTTTGGGCTCTATGTCAGCGTTGATGCGGGGGATAACTGGTTCAAGTGGACGCACGGCGTGCCCACGGTTTCGGTCATGGATATGGCGCTTCACACGCGCGATCACGATCTCGTACTGGGCACCCACGGTCGCGCCTTGTTCGTTCTCGATGACATTGCGCCGCTGCGCGAACTCTCGAAGCAAACTCTGGCCAAGCCCATTCACCTGTTTGCGACCGAGCCCGCCCAGCAGTACCAACCGATGGCGTCTGCGGGTGAGCTGATGCCCGGCAGCACGGAGTTCCGTGGAGAGAATCGCCCCTATGGCGCACTGATCACCTTCTCCTTGAACTCCGAAGATCTCCCGCACCCTGATCGCAACGTCGAGCGCGCGCGCAAAGAGCGCAAGCGGCTTGAGCGAGCGGAACGTGGGGACGACGCGGCCGCCAAGAGTGACAAGGGTGAAGAGAGCGACAGTACAAGCCGCGGTGGTCGTGGCGGTCGTGGCGGCGCCGGAGGAACCGGAGGCCGGGGTGGTCGCGGTGGACCGGGCGGCAATCCCGACGCCAAGCAGGCCAAGGTCGAGATCTTCGCTGCCGCCGATTCTGAAATGAAGGACGTGCTGCGCAGCTTCGACGTCGACGTCACAGCGGGTGTCAATCGCGCCGTTTGGAACCTGCGCACTGACTCCTTCAAACGCCCCGGCGCAGGCGGTGGCTTCGGTGGCCGTCGGGGTGGTGGCGGCCCTGAGGTCAGGCCCGGCAACTACACACTGCGCGTGAGCTACGGCAAAGGTGACGCCAAAGCCGAGGCGACAGGCGCGCTTGAAGTTCTCGCTGATCCACGACTGAACATCTCACTGGCCGATCGCCAAGCGAACTGGGACGCGCTACAAAAGGCTGGCGCTCTGCAAGAGGCACTGGCCGCAGCGGTGGCCCGAATCAGCGAAGTGCGCACCGACATTGAGACGATCCAGAAGAAACATGCAGCCGCTAAGAAGGACGCCTCCGAAGCCAACACTGAAACCAGTGCCGCTCCTGAGTCGGAGTCCGAAACGGACGAACCGGAAGCAGACGCAGTGGCGGACAACGCCAAGGAAGCAATGAAGCAGCTTGATGAAGTAGAGAAGAAGATCTGGACGCCGCCCAACACCAAGGGCATTGTCTCTAGGGATCGAGCACTGAACAAGGTGGGCAGTGCGATGGGCACACTGCAGTCGAGCTGGGAGGCACCGAACCCAACGCAACAAACCTACCTGCGCCAAGCAGACGAGCTGGTGCACGCACTGTTGTCTGAACTCAAGGCGATTGAAACCGGACCGGTCGCAGCGCTCCGCACCGCAGTGCGAGACGCAGAGATCCTCCTCTTACCGGAGCTTGAGGCAGTCACCGTCGAGGACCAGTAGTGATCCATCGCAAAGCGCGCGGCCGCTCTGGGGAAGGCTGCACGCCCTCCCTTGCAGGTCTGCGCGCTTTCTGGCTGGTGGCGCTGGCGGTGGTCCTGCTGCCCGCCTGTAGCCCGCAGCCGGAAAGTGGTTCACAAGGCGCTAGTAGTGCGGAGCAAGCGGTAGTCGCCGACGAGGAAGCCGGTCTGTTCGAAGCACCAGAGATCGACTACCCGGAGCCGCTCGCTCCTCTCGGCATGATCGATGCGCGAGAACAGATTTCGCTGAACGGAGACTGGAACTTCATCGTCGATCCGATGTGCGGCGGATGTCTGGGCGCGCCGTTTGGCAGCTTCAGCGAGAACCGCCCGGGTGGCGGCATGAATCTGGTCGAGTACGACTTCGAGAGCGCGGAGACCGTGCGCGTGCCCGGCGACTGGAACACCCAGCAAGAGCGTTTGTTCTTCTACCGTGGCCCGGCTTGGTATTACCGCACCTTCGAGATCGACCTCAACGACCCTGACACCGAACGCATTCTGCTGCACTTCGGCGGCGCGAACTTCCTCGCCGACGTTTTCGTCAATCGCACTTTGGTTGGTCGCCACGAGGGTGGCTACGTGCCGTTTTCGTTCGACATCACCGAGGTCCTAGCGGAGGGCGTACCAGAAGACGGCAAGCACTTCGTCATCGTGCGCGTGGACAACGAGCTGGGCGACGCCACCGTGCCCACGGGTCGCACCGACTGGTGGCCATATGGCGGTCTCACCCGCGACGTGAGCTTGGTACGCCTACCGAACGCGCACCTGCGCAACGCGAAGTTCGAACTTCTAGACGCTGGTGATGAAGGCGAGGGCGCTTCGGTGAGCGTGGCGGTCACCACCAGTGGGATCGCACAGGGAACAGCGGTGTCGATTGCAGTTGACGAACTCGGGATCGCAGCAACCGCAACCGTCGGCACGGCGGATCGAGCGACAACGACCTTCACCGCCGACCTCGACCTTTGGTCGCCAGACCAACCAAGGCTCTACGACATTAAACTCTCCACTCCCGGCGGTGACCAGCTCACCGACCGCGTTGGATTTCGCACCATCGAGACTCGTGGCCACGCAATCCTGCTCAACGGCAAAGAGGTCACACTGCGCGGCATCTCGACGCACGAAGAACCGATCGCCGAAACCGATCGTGACCATGGCGTCATGTTCGAACGACGCCAAGCGCGACGCGTGCTCGAAGAGGCCAAGGCTCTCGGCGCCAACTTCGTTCGACTCGCCCACTACCCCCACTCGCGGCACATGGCGCAACTCGCAGACGAAATGGGCCTACTCTTGTGGGAAGAGATCCCGGTCTACTGGAACATCGATTGGCACAACCCCGCCACGCTCGCAATCGCGCGCGATCAGATGGCTCGGCTGGTGGAACGCGATTGGAATCGGCCATCGGTGATCATCTGGTCGTTCGCCAACGAGACACCGGTGTCACCAGCGCGCATGCGGTTCTTAGAAGAGCTCGCAGACACCGTGCGCGAACGCGACCAAACCCGTCTCCTGAGCGCCGCACTGCTGGGCGACATCCGCAAGGACATGGAAACCCTGGTGCCCAAACTCGCTGCACGTGCGCTATTGCGCGATGACCTCGAGCCAGAAGATCGAGCGGTTTACGAAGCGGTCGCACAAGCAGCTGGCGACGCGGCAAGCGCTGACGCCATCATCACTCTGGTGGTCTCGGATCCTCTCGAAGAGCTAGTCGATGTGCTCGCGACCAACGAGTACTACGGTTGGTACTACTCGGTGTTGATCGCCAAGAGCTTGGGTGTAAGCGAAGGCTCGGTGCGCCGGACGATGCTCTCAATGATGCCCGACATGCGACTCACAGCCGCTGCCAACAAGCCTCTATTCGTCTCCGAGTTCGGCGCCGGGGCCACAGCGGGAACCCGGTCCAAGGAACTCGACATCTGGTCGGAGGACTACCAAGCGGCGGTGTACCACGCCCAGATCGCCATGCTCGAAGCAAGCCCTCAAGTGGCCGGCATGTCTCCTTGGATCCTCAAGGACTTCCACGCCATGCTGCGGCCCCTGCGTGGAATCCAGGACTACACCAACCGCAAGGGCCTCATCGCCCCTGACGGTCAACGGAAACTCGCTTTCGACGTCCTGCGTGAGTTCTACACCGACAAGTAGAACCGGGCATCCCGAGGGCGAGTTCGAAGACCAGGGAGTTCTACTGTGGGGTTCGCGCCCCGAAACCCGGACACGCTAGTGCACGAGGTCGACCACTGTACTCACCACGGCTTCCTACTGCAGAACTCGCACCGGCCCAGGACACACCAGTGGACGGGGAGCTGATCCAGCCCACTCGCTACCATCGCGCGTCCTACTACAGGATTCGCACCCTGCCCCCGACACGCCAGTGGACGAGGAGCTGATCCAGCCCACTCGCTACCACCGCGCCCTACTACAGGATTCGCACCCTGCCCCGGACACGCCAGTGGACGGGGAGCTGATCCAGAACCGGAGACACTACGGCGTGGTCGAAGACCACAGAGTTGTGTCTCCGGATTCGAACCCATCACTGAAGATGCCGCCTGGAACGCATTCCGCAACGCTCTCGAACTTGAGCACGTCACCGAAGATCAGAATGTAGAGTTCGCCATCTTCGTCTTCTCCGAATCCCACGATGTTGCCCGTCAGATCCCATTCCGCAGGCTGTGAAACGACCCACGTTCCGGGCGGGCCTTCGGTACCGAAGCGCACCCTACCGGAGCCGGAATCCCCGAAGATGTGTATGCCTTGCAAACCTTGAATACAACCCCGGTAGGTATAACCACCACTGATCGCGTTGTCGGGGCCAGCGTCACTCGAGTAGCTCATGATCGAGCGATCGGTCGGCGTGCCCTTGCCGCAGTCCCCAAAAGGACCCTCTTCGCAGTTCCATCCAAAGTTCCTACCGCCGGGGCTCGACACCGGGTCGAAGTTGACCTCTTCTGTCGATTCGGTCCCAAAACTACCGACGTCACCGATGTACATGTCACCGGTCAATGAGTCGAAGCTAAAGCGGTAGGGGTTGCGCAAACCGTAGCTCCAGATCTCGTCGAGACCAGCGACCCCCACGAACGGGTTGTCTTCAGGCACGGTGTAGCCCGCGGCGCAGACCGCTGTATCGCAAGGGTCGATGCGAATGATCGAGCCGAGTAGCGTGTTGATGTTCTGGCCGTGGGAAGACGATGCGCCCCCATCACCCAGCGAAAGATACAAGTAGCCATCCGGCCCAAAGTGAAGGTCACCGCCGTTGTGATTTCCGGCTGGCTGAGCAAGTGTGAATATCTCCTCGCCCGAGGTGCCATCTGCAAGATCAGGATCACCAGCTGAGACTTCGAACCGTTCGATCACCGTCTCCAAGGGGCTCCCGTCGCGTGTGTACGAGACGTAAAAGTAGCCGTTGGTCTCATACAAGGGATGGAACGCAAGACCAAGCAAGCCTCCTTCAAAGAAATCATCGACTCCAGCAACGGTCAAGAACGGTGTGGGCAGAATGTCGGTCGACCCTCTCATCCCACTTCCGGGCTTATAGATCAAAATTTCGCCTTCGCGCTCAGCGATGAACAGCCGCCCTGAGCCGTCGCCCGCGTGGCGTGCTGAGAGCGGGGAACTGATGGAGGCGGTTCCCAGAATTGACTCAGCAGTCAGGTCCACAGGGATCTGCGCAACAGCACTCCCCGCACCGATCACGAGGCAAACAAGCAACAGTAGCGACGACTTAGACATCATTTTGAGATCCTCAGCAGTGAACCAAACAGAAGCGCACCCACGCCGAGCGACACAGTGCAGCTGGCGAAATATAGCAGTGTCTCTATTTCCCTTGCCAGTCTGATGGCCGCAAAGACAGCCTTTGCAGACTAGGGCGCTAAGCACTCGATCGCGAATATGGCAACTTGCCTATGACTTATGGCTCAGCCGCGCCCTACTCTCCACTCCAATCGGTCGGCAACCCATGCCATGGGCTGACTCCCACATCGAACGTTGCCCGCGCCCGGAACAGCGCCACTTCGGCGACTGCCAAGCCGAGCGCTAGAGGAACCGCTATGAGCAGCCCTGTAGGTGTAAGAAAGCCCTCGAAATGGAGTGCTGCGAAGAACACCAGCGCCAAGAACAAGACGTTGATCCCGTAGACCAGCGTCCTGCTGAAGTTGGCCGCCACATTGATCTCCTCGAACACGAGTGTTGCGTAGACAAACGAGAGGGTCCAAGCGGCGACCAGCACAAACAAGTAGGCGTCACCAGCGACCTCACCCCGCCACAGCGCCGAGAGCTGAGTCAGAAACCACGCTAGGCCAGACACAACGGCTTGCATGACGAAAACACCGAGGAGCCGAGAAACGGCGACTGCAGTGCGCGGCACAGGCAGCGTGATCAGCATTCGAACGCGACGCTCGAAGGTGTCGACGCCCCAACCGAACACGCCGAGGAGGCACCCGAACATTAGAGTCAGCCCGGCAGCGATCTTTGTCACCTCGTCGAGATCCGGGCGTGCGAACACAAGGAGCGCGCTCAAGAGGCCGAACTCGAGCAACAACACAAACACAATCGTGCTCAAACGGTAGCTGAGCTGGGCGCGGGTCAAGAGTCCAATCGCGCGACCGATGGACAAGGGCCTAGAGGAGGTCGCCATGGAGTCCTTTCAAGATCTTCAGGTTGGCAGCGGCGCTAGTTGGCAGCGGCGTTAGTTGGCAGCGGCGTTAGGAGACGTAGTCATCGCGGCGAGCAAAAAGTACGACCGTGGTGATCGACATCAGAAGAGCCGCTACAAACGCAACGACTCCGAGAGTTGGGCTCATCCAGCGCAGCGCCGCTTGAGCCAAGGTCTCGTTCTCAGCCCATCGATTCGCGGCGAGAAAGCCACCGCCGAGTCCGCCACAGATAAACGGAAGAAGGTAGTGAACTAGCCTGCCTGAGGTGGTCTTGATCAAGCGCGGTTTGAGTTCGGCCCATAACTGGACGAGGAGCAGGAGATCCAAAAGTACGAGCATCCACACTCCGATGGCTCTGAACTCGTCTGCGCTATCAAGCGAACCGATCGCGGTACCAATCATCACTGTGGTCAACACCACCGTAAGAAATATCAAGGGCGGCACCAGCGCGTTTGACAGTGCAATGGCTGTTGTTGACTCGGGGAGCTGCTTCAGTAATGCGGGCCGGTGCTCTCGAGCTTCAAAATCGATCCACCAACTGCACGTCAGCGCAGCCACGAGCAGGGCCACTGGCACCGCGGTCCACCACTCTTCAGGTGACCGCCCTTCATAGAACCACTCGACCGCCGCCGCATATAGGCCTGCTTGCAGCGCGAACCCAAACGGCCGCTGCCACCGATGCTTGAGCCGCGCTCTAACTAGTCGCCACATGGCTGCCTTCGGTGGCCTCAAGGCCCGTCACATGTTGGTGCTTGAGCATCTCGATCGAGATCTCTTCAACCGTCAGCCGATTGGCATGCACGTTCTCGGCACCGAGCGATCCCAGCACCTGAGCCGTTTGCTCGAAGTCCGAAGTGACCAACTGGTGGTCTGCGCCTGACACGCGATGGGAGTACCAAGACTCTGAATCGCTCAGTCCAGAGCCAGCTTGGCCCGTCAAACGGAACGTCACTCGTCGCCAGTTCTCGAGCAGATCTTCCTTGTTGTGTCGGCCCAGGATCCTGCCTTCACGTAAGAACACCAGCTCGTCTGCCAGGCGCGAGATATCCGAGAGCACATGCGTCGAGTAAAAGATGGACGCTTCGCCATCCTCCAGCAGTTCCCACAAGACGTCGAGCACGTCAGCTCGCACCACTGGATCCAAACCCGATGTCGGCTCATCAAACAGCAGTACCCGTGGCCGGTGAGCAAGCGCAGCGACCAACGACAACTTGCGACGGTTGCCTTTGGAAAGTGCACCGACCTTCTTGTTGAGCTGTAGCCCAAAGCGTCGAGCCAACGCATTGGCGTGAGTCTCTGACCAGTTCGGGTAGAACTGCGACACAAAGGCTAGGTTGCGCCCTACCGTCCATCCTTTGTACCAACCCGACACCTCGCCAACGAAGCCGACATCTTCCTTCCAACGCGGATCAGGACCGTTGTTCGGTCGCCCTGCGATCTCGATGGTTCCCGAGGTCGGTCGCACCAGGTCCATCATGCAATGAAGAGTTGTGGTCTTGCCCGACCCGTTGGGACCAACGAAGGCCAACACTGAGCCCGGCTCGACCTCCAGATCAATCGGGCCCAGTGTGAAGTCCGGATAGCGCTTTTCCAGTCCCGACAGCCGGAAGGAATGCGGCGAACTCATCGTGCCTCCTCGTCTTGCGAGGGATCTATCAGAGCGGCGAACACTTCAGCGATCTGATCCGCGCTCAGCCCTTCGGCACGAGCAGCATCAAGCACCTGCTTGAGTGAATCTTCGAGTCGTTGCTGCGCCATGCTGATTTTCCCTTCCGCTGAGATGGTGTTGACAAAGAAGCCTTTTCCACGCCGGGCCTGGATCAAAGATGCACGCTCTAGGTCGTCGTAGGCCCGTTGAACCGTGATCACGCTGACGCGCTCCTGCTTCGCCAGGCCACGAATCGACGGCAGGCCTTCGCCTTCACCGAGTTCACCCGCCAAGATCAACGCACGCACTTGACGGCGAATCTGCAGGTGAAGGGGCTCAGACGAAACGTCGGTGAGGTGCAGGATCATCGAGCCACCGCGGCGTGGCCCGTGCGCCGCTCGATCATCAACGCAGTCCAATCGTCGTCGCGACGATGATTGGCTGGCAGCTTGCGCCGCAACCGCTCCATCAGGTCATCGATCCAGACATCGGGCTCTGCGCCACTCGCTCGCTTCAACAGTCGCTCGAAGCGTTCGTAACCCAGTGGCTCGCCATCAGGCAGGTTGGCTTCAGGCAGACCGTCCGAGCACATCAAGAACCGATCGCCTATCTCCAAGTGGATGGTGGCCGATTGGTAGTCAGGATCGTCGCGCAATCCCAGTGGCAACCGCTCGCCAGGCACGTTGATCGCTTTCGGTTTTCCCGCGGCACCCAGCAAGTAACCGTCTGGCATGCCGGCGTTGCACAGTGACAGTGCACCCGTTGCAGGATCGAAGTGGCCAAGCTGCAGAGCCACGAATTCACGCTTACGCAGTTCTCTGCGCAGCTTCTTGTTGAGTTCAACCAAAGTCTCGTTGACCAACCGCCCTGCCGAGACAAACGGCATCACTGCCTTGACCGAGGCCATGATCAAGCTTGGGCCCAGGCCCTTGCCCGCCACGTCGGCCACCACCAACCCAAGCGTGCCGTCGGCATGACGAATGACGTCATAGAAGTCCCCAGCAACGAAGCGGGCCGGGTCGTTGCGCGAGCCCACCGCGTAGCCGCCGCCTTCAACTCGGCCGGGCGGCAGCAATCGACATTGGATGTCGCGGGCGAGCTCGAGTTCTTTGACCGACAGCTCCTGCTCACGCAGTGATTCGAACATCCGTTGGCGAGCCAGCTCTTGTCGATTCTCGTCGGAGAGCTCGGCAACTCGCCAACTCTCGTTTTCACCTTCTCGCACCAGGCCCTCACCGTTGAGCTCATCGTAGGCCCGCTGCACACTGCTCGACGAGACACGGTGCTCGCGTGCCAGCACACTCGCGGCCGGCAGTTCGGCTGCCTCGGGCAGGCTCCCGCTAAGGATGCGCGAGCGGATCTGCCGATAGACCTGGCTGTGCAGTGGTTCGGCGGACAGGTCGGTGAGGTTGAGCAGCATGGACGCAGAGTCCTAGAGAGTGTGAGAGGTACAGCCCCTGCATAAAGTGCATGCAGGCCAACTGTCTATACCTGTTATGTACAGGTTCTAGAGCAATTGGTTGCAGCCACATGCCCAGTTTCTCGCCGTTAGCCGTTTCGGGGTTAGCCGTTCCGGGTTTGCCGGATGGGGTTGCCGGATGGGGTTGCGGCCGAGGGAGCAGCGACAGTTCTCACGAATCCCTTCAGCCGTCTCCGCGAAACTTGCGCGAGTGCGGCGAAATCGGGTTGCCGCGATCAGCGCGAATGGTGTTGGGCGGCGGTCGATAGACCGCGATCATCCACCAGAAGGCCAAGCCCCCGCCTACCACCCCGATCAGCAAGCCTCCCCTCAGGCCGCCAGCCAACGTTCCTGCCGTTGCGCACAGAGCGATCACCGCCAGCAGAAACACCCAACGCAACCGCGGCACTACCGGCGCCAGCGCAACGTGACCAGCGTCTCTTCCGCGGTGAAATCCCGACCGCGAAGCGTGAAGGTGTTGTCAGCTCGCTCGAGGGTAAGATCGATGCCGTTCCAGACATCGACGCGCACGCCATAGTCCCACTTCTCCCAGGGCCAGCGAACGCTCACCGCAGGAAACTCCGAGCTACCACCGAGACTGTCGACGTCGAGTTTGGAATATCGCACTGCTGGTGCAATCGCGCCGAACAGCCGGTGGCCAAAGGCTGCGAGATTGCCTGGCAATTCAAAGCGCCACGACGCTTCGAACTCGGTGCCGGTGCGCTTGAGCCCTGCGAGATCCTGGTCCACGTACTGACCAAACAGAGACAGGCCACCACGGTAGAACCAAAGGTTGGCGCCCACCTCGGTCTTCTTCGTGCCCACCACACCGAGCGGAGCCATTGCATGCGACGGCCCCAACAATGTGTCGAGATCGCCGCCGTAGACCGTGCCCTCAAGATCGACCCTGTCTTGCAGATCCCTTTCATTGTAGAAACCCAGCAGGTCTAGCACCCAGAACCCGGAGGCGTCGCCAAAGCGGGTGCCAAGCCCGAAGCTCACTTCAGGCTCGTTGAAGTCCAGGTCGTATTCGACTTCGGAGTCATAGAGGATCACCAGTCCGCTGCCGCGCTCAGGAGTCGAGGTAACTCCGGCACCAGCAGCAATACCATTGTCCCCGGCGAGCGCGTTGGGGTCGCGAATGAAAACCGGGTTGCCCTGAGTGAAGCTGCCGCGAACGTAGAGGTTGCGACCGAGATCGATGCCGAGTTCCAAACCAGCATCCTCGAAACGATTGAACGCGGTCGAAACCAGTCCGTAACTTTCCAGATGGCGATCGTTCTGGCGTTCGAATCGTCCGTATTTGCCGAGCTTGGCGTAAGCACCCCAACCGGTCTGAGGCATCTCGCCGCTTGGGGTTCCGCGCCCAACCTCAACCCACAACTCGTCGATGTCGATCTCGCGATCTTCAGATGTCGGATTGCGGTCGTGCAGATCAATGGCATCGACCTTAATGCGAAACCCAATCCACTCGGAGCGATAGCCCGCATTGAGACTGATGAGCGAAAGCTCTGTGTGCTCTCCAGGCTCCACTGTCTCAAGGAACACCGGGAAGGAGAACGGGAAGGGACTGGGAAACGACGACGCCTCGCTGTCGCGCGCGTGGCCCTTGACCTCCCATCCAAACGACCAGCCTTCGGCAGCCTGTGCCGAGGTTGAAGCAACCGAGGCGATGGCTAGTGCGAAGGCCAGCACAACAACTCGCGCGGCGCTGCATCGAGCGCAGGCCCCCCTGATCGCTCGCGGCGTGCTGGAAGAACAAAATGCTTGCTTCATCAAAGCGGGCCCCCATTCAGGTATCGACCAGCTCACCGGCGCAGCGCGGGTCCTGCGCTGACGGTGGAACAGACCGAGATGCAGTGGAGTGTGGATTCTCCCACAGTTGAGCGAAAAGACGAGCCATCGAGACTTCTCAGGACCACGGTTTCCGTGACGTTCCAGCTCCTCGCCTTGCCATACAACGACCAACGCCAGACTCGAGTTGATCGCGAAGGTGGAATCGATGCCGATATCGGACAGCTATGATCCTGTTCTCCCTCTAGCAAGAGTGCCCCTTGGAGGGGCCATCTTCCAGAAGCAACTTCGGCGCCCAAGGAACTCAAAGCCCATGAACTTCGATTTGCCAGAAGACCTGCGCGACTACCTCGCCGAACTCGACGAGTTCATCGAACGCGAGATCAAGCCGCTCGAAAACAGCGACGACAACATGCGCTTCTTCGATCATCGTCGTGAGGACGCCCGGACCGACTGGGAGCGCGGTGGATTGCCCAACGAGGAGTGGGAGCAACTGCTGCGCGAAGCACGCAAACGCGCCGACGCCGCTGGTCATTATCGCTACCCGTTACCCGAAGCGTACGGCGGCAAGAACGGCACCAATCTCGGCATGGCAATCATCCGCGAGCACTTCGCCAGCAAAGGGCTGGGGCTCCACAACGACCTGCAGAACGAGCACTCGATCGTCGCTAACAACGTCGGCGTCTTGTTGATGATCCAGTACGGCACCGATGAACAAAAGGAGCGCTTTGTTCAAGGCCTGCTCGAAGGCACCACCGGATTTGCGTTCGGCATCACCGAGCCCGACCACGGCTCCGACGCCACCCACATGGAAACAACCGCCGTGCGCGACGGCGATGGCTGGGTGATCAACGGCGAGAAGACCTGGAACACCGGCATCCACAAGGCGCCCTACGACCTGATCTTCGCGCGCACCGCAGGTAAGGCTGGAGATGGTCATGGCATCACCTGCTTTCTGGTGCCAACCGACACTGAAGGTTTCAAGGTCGAAGAGATGCTGTGGACCTTCAACATGCCGACCGATCACGGCCACGTCTCGCTCACCAACGTCCGGGTCCCAGACACAGCAGTCTTTGGCGGCGAGGGTCGCGGCCTGGGTGTGGTGCAGCACTTCTTCAATGAGAACCGCATTCGGCAAGCTGCATCAAGCTTAGGTGCCGCCCAGTTCTGCATCAACGAATCCGTAGCGTATGCCCTAGAGCGCAAGCCGTTCGGCAAGCCGCTGGCGACCAATCAAGCAATCCAGTTTCCGTTGGTTGAATTGCAGACCCAGTGCGAGATGCTCCGTGCGCTGATTCACAAGACCGCGTGGATGATGGACACCTACGGCAACTTCACCGTGTCCGACAAGGTCTCGATGTGCAACTACTGGTCGAACCGGCTGTGCTGCGAGGCAGCCGACCGAGCGATGCAGGTACACGGCGGCCTCGGCTACTCGCGTCACAAACCCTTCGAGCACATCTATCGCCATCACCGCAGATACCGGATCACCGAAGGCGCCGAGGAGATCCAGATGCGGCGGGTCGCAGGCTACATGTTTGGTTTCATGAAGCAGCGAGCGCCTAAGGGCGTGAGTGAGGACTAGCGGTCCGTGGTGGAACAGTTGGAACCGTTGGTCGGTCGTGTCCTGAACCGAGTTTTCGGACCAGGCTGCGAAGTGGTCAGCTTTGATCGGCTCTCGGGCGGCGCGAGCCAGGAAACGTATCGTGTGGTGGCGAAGACCACGGGCGATGAGCCTCGATCGTTCGCGCTGCGGCGAGCCGCCGGCGGTCGCGCGCACGACCCGGAAAGTCCGCACCCGGGTCTCGAGGTGGAAGCAGAACTGTTTCGCCTAGCTCGAACCGCGGGCATTCCCGAACCAGAGATCTTCGCGGTGCTTGAGCCCGGCGATGAACTGGGGCCCGGTTTCCTACTCGAATGGCTCGACGGCGAGACCCTTGGACCCCGCATCGTGCGCTCAGATGACTTCGCCCAAGTGCGCCCCAAGCTCGCCCGACAGTGCGGCGAAGTGCTGGCTCGCATCCACAACCTGGTACTCGAGAGCGACCTCGAGCAGCGCTTGATCCATCTGACACCAAAGCAGTTCGTTATCGACATGTGGACGCGCTACCAGAAGCTCGACACCGTGCAACCGATGATCGACTACACGGCCCTGTGGTTGCTCGCGCACTTGCCCCACGACACGGATCCGAAACTGGTGCACAACGACTTTCGCAACGGCAACCTGATGATCTCGAAAGAGCACGGCATCGTTGCGGTCCTCGATTGGGAACTTGCACACCTAGGCGATCCCATGCGTGATCTGGGCTGGGTGTGCTGCAATTCGTGGCGCTTCGGTGGCGCCCTGCCGGTTGGTGGCTTCGGCACGCGCGAGGACTTGTTCGCGGGCTATGAGTCGATCACCAACGTGCCGGTCGATGCACAACGCGTCAAGTGGTGGGAAGTGTTCGGTTCGTTCTGGTGGGCGGTGAGCACGCTCGGCATGGCCCAACACAACCGCGGCGGCCCGGACCCTAGCGTTGAGCGCGTCGCGGTCGGACGGCGCACCTCCGAGTGCCAGATGGACTGCGTCAACCTGCTCTTCCCTGGGGCCTACAAGCTCGAACAGCGCGACCCCGAGCCCACCGATCTCGCCCACCACACCGAACTGCTGGGTGCCGTCAGTCACTTCTTGAAGACTGAGGTGCTGCCCGCCACTCAAGGGCGCCTGAGCTTCTTGAGTCGCGTCTCTGCCAATGCGATCGACATCGTGATCCGCGAGGCAGCCCTCGACGGCGCCGACGCTCGCGCTGAGTCCGATCGGCTCGAGGCGCTTGGCTTCAACGCCGAGAAGGAAAGCTCTCCCCTAAGCGCTCTGCACCGTCAACGCAGCGCCCTGATCGAGGCCCTGAAGAGCGGCGCGATCGCGCTCAACGACGCTCAGCTTCAGTCGCACCTCCGTCAGACCGCAGCGCAGCAACTGGCCATCGACCAGCCGCGCTACTCGGCCCTGCGCCACCAAGAACCTTAGGCGACGTTTCGACCCACCAACATGCCAAGATCGATCCACTGCCAAATGAAGAACGCGTTATCCCCTTCGCCTTGGCTAAACCTTTGCCACTCGGCTTCCACCACCTCACGGTCAAGCCAACCGAGTTGGACCGCGGGCTCGATCTGCCCTCGAGCCCATTCGGACAACTGACCACGCAGCCATTCTCGTTGTGGCGTCTGCAGCGGACGCTTAGGCGCGAGGCGGACTTGAGCAGGCACTAGGCGCTGGGCCAGCTCTCGAGGCAGCGCCTTGCCCACGCCATCTTTGATCTTGCGTTCAAGCGGTTGGCGCAGTCCCAATTCGACCAAACGGTGATCCAAGAACGGTTCGCGCAACTCGACCGACGAACGCATCGACACCCGATCGTTGTAGCGCAATGCGCGCGGCAGCTTGCCGTGCTGGATGTCGAATAGCTGGCGCACGAGCACCGCGCTGCCGCCCGGAGCTGACGCAGCGTCACATGGTCCGGCGTCGGATGGTCCGGCGTCGCAGGGTCCGGGGCCGCTCGCTGCGGCGCCAGTCGATGCGGCGCCGCTCGGTGCTTCCGTGATCAGCGAGCGCAACTCTTCAGCCATCGCCTGAGGTCGGGTCGGCGCACTAGCGCTCCCTTGCAGCATCGGTGCAGAAGGCGTAACAGGTTGCTCGTTCACCAGGCGCCGGTAGTAGTCATACCCTGCCCAGGTCTCATCGACACCCTGTCCGTCGAGCAACACTTTGACGCCGCGCTCGTGCGCAGACTCGAAGAGCTTGGCGTAGGCCAAGGTCGGTAGGCCGCCTGCCGGCTCGCGCTGCACAGCGGCGACGGAAGCTGCCAGTTCCGGCACCTCCTCAGCCTTCAACCGCACTGTGTGATGCGGATGAGGCGTGTGCTCGAGCATGCCTTGAACCCACGGCAGCTCGTCGTAGCGCTCATCGCCGGTGACGAACGTGAAGGCGTTGATGTGCTCGAGAGAAGCACCCTGGGTTCGCCCGACGAGCGCGAGCAGTAACGACGAATCGAGGCCGCCGCTCAGATTGATGCCGACCGGAACATCAGCGCGGAATCGCA
This sequence comes from Acidobacteriota bacterium, assembly GCA_029263415.1. Lineage (GTDB taxonomy): Bacteria > Acidobacteriota > Thermoanaerobaculia > Multivoradales > Multivoraceae > JAJCXN01. The sequence goes on along the minus strand of JAJCXN010000011.1, from coordinate 9,196 downwards.
ATCGAACGGTTTCTTCGAACAACTCGCCAAGCTCCTCGGCTACCTCAGGATCGGATCGCGTATCGAGCCCCTCGGTTGCGCCGAGCCGTTGCTCTAGGTCGTACCAAACCGATCGCTGGAGCGCGCCGTCCTTGTAGGTCGCCATCTCGCCGGCACCGAGTCGCTCGACACCCCGCCAGAAGGTGCGCCGCCCTCGTTCAGCGGCGCCATCGGCCAGATAGTGCGCCCAAGTTTCCTGATCCGGCTCTAGCCCCAAACCAGCGGCCTGCAATGCGCCGATCTCACTGGCAAAGGCGATCGACTCCGGCTGTTCGGGGCTTCGCACCGTCGCTAGGTACAACGGCTTGACGCCAAACCGGTCGCGAGCGAGGAACAAGGAACGATCTCGCTGGTCCCAGATGGCAATCGCGAACATCCCAATCAAGCGATCAAGACAAGCGCCGCCCCAGCGCTCATACGCAACCAACAGAACCTCCGTGTCGCTCGAGCCCCTAAAGCTGGCTCCCGCAGCGACCAGTTCACGGCGCAACTCAAGGTGGTTATAGATCTCGCCGTTGAACATCAGGGTCAAGGGTCCGCGCTGCATCGGTTGGTGACCGCTCTGGCTCAGATCAACAATGCTCAAACGGCGAAACGAACCGCAGAAGTCCTGAAGGGTCACGTCGCCCGAATCATCTGGGCCGCGATGTTCGAGCGCTGCCGACATGGTGTGCACCGCACGCCGGTGCGTCTCCGCGTTCGCGGCTGGCCCACAGATTCCACACAATCCGCACATCAGAGTCGCGCTCGACCAACACCCTCTGCGAGTCCCGGGTTGGCGGCCAGCAACAGTTCCGCTTTGCGCCAGTCCTCGAAAGTGTCGAGGTTCACCGAGTAAGCACCCTCAACCTCCACCCCCGCCGTGCGCGCGCCATATAGCGACTGCTCTTGTTCCAGCACTCGGCGCTTAACCAGATACACCGAGCCGTCGCGATGGAACACAGGAGGAAGGTCTTGGCGCCGCGCGATCGGTTCGGCGTCGCCCATGAACAGCCCCATCTCACCTGCGTCGTTCAGTGAGTAGACCCAATGCGGGTTGTACTCGGTAGGCACAGGTAGAACGGTCACCACCGAGTCTGGCCCCGAGCCGCCTGAGCCGCCTGAGCCCCCTGAATCCCCAGCGTCGCCTTCTGGCTCTATACGCCGCAAACAGCGAGGGATGATCGTCGCTTCGCGGAACGGCGAGGTGGGTTGCAGTACACACACGAAGTCGATGCCATCGAGCCCGCCCGACGCGCGCAACTGATCCAACGCATGGAGCAGCACCGGCACGGTAGGGGTCACATCGGTCGCTAGCTCCTCGGGCCTCAAGAACGGCACATCAAAGCCTAGGCTGCGGGCCACCTCAGCGATCTCTTCGTCCTCTGTGCTCAATACCACCCGAGCCAGCCCCGCCGTCTTTGCAGCCGCAAGCGTGTACGCCAACAATGGATGGCCTGCCAGTGGCCGAATGTTTTTTCGCGGGATTCCCTTCGATCCACCCCGAGCCGGCACAATTGCCAGCGTCCTCAAAGCAGCGGACCGCAACGGCGCATCGCTCACTAGTAGGCAAGCCTCTTGTCGGACCGCAACTGGGCCTCGGCGATTCGCTCGGCGATCTTTACACCGCCAACGCCATCGCCATACAAGGTGTCGCTCTGAGGGCGAATGCGCTCGGTCTGCTGAGCAATCCCTGCAACGATCTCTGCTCTGCCGTAGCCAACGTCCAGCACATTGGTTCCCCGCTCACGACCAGACTGGCGAGTGCCGATGTTGACCACCGGCACACTCAAGAAACTGCATTCGCGAATACCGACACTCGAGTTTCCAACCAGGCAGGCTGAGTTGACAAGCAAGCGCAGAAAGTCCTGCGGCGCCATGTTCTTAAAAAAGTGCATGCGGCCTGACCGACCCTGCTCGCGAAATGTGCGAATGGCATTCGAGACACCACCCGAGCCTGCGTCTGGATTGGGCCAAAACCAAAACGCTGGTCGTCCGGAGGCCTCGATCGCCTCCAGCGTTTCGAGCGTCTGCTCGCGGCTCTCTCCGAACTCCGTAGTCACAGGATGCTGCATCACCACCAGGTATCCGTCGCTGCTTCCCGGTGGTGCGATCTCGAATACCTCACCCACTCCTCCGTAGCGTTCGAACGGATCAAAATCGAAAGCTGGTGCTGCTGCGACCGCTGCCGCTAAGTCGATTGAGGGACAGCCGGTGATGTGGACTGTGCTCGGCTCTTCGCCCATCTTGATCACGCGCTCTTGGGCCTTCGCGGTTGAAACCAAATGCAGATCTGCGAGCTTGGTGATTGCGTGACGCACCTTCTCGTCAATGTTGCCAGTGACCTCGCCGCCTTGAATGTGCACCAACGGCAGGCTCATGTACGACGCAGCTATCGCGGTCGCCATAGTTTCGTAACGGTCGGCAATGGTGACCACCAAGTCTGGCTGGAGATTGCCGAAGGTGGTGGCGAGCTCCATGACGCCCAAGCCCGTGCTCTTGGCCATCGATTGCGGTGTCTCGCCTTCGAGCACCATGAACACACGCGCAGCGATCTCGAAGCCGTCCGCTTCGACGAACTGCGATGCGGTGCCATAGCGATCGAGCAGGGCGGAACCCGCGATGACTAGCTGCAGTTCCAAGTCGTCGTGAGCGACGATCGCGTCGAGGGCGGTTTTGATCCGGCTATAGCTGGGCCGCGCAGTGATCACCACGCACACCTTGCGCTTGGCTTCGTTCACAGCGCTCACTCCACATCCTCCATCGCGATGCGCTGGTCGCGCTCGAGCGACCTGGTCAACCGCCTACCGATCAGTTGCGGCAAGGCCTCCGGACTAAGTCCTGACGCAGGTTTCTTGGCCACCAGGTCGGTGTCTCGAAGAGTGTGCCCCCTGTCGAGGTCCATCGCAGCTACCAAGCTCCGCTGAAACAGTGCGCGCATCGGTTCCATCACGCGAGCTTGTTCCTCCTTGTCGACCGGATGCGCCAACATGGATTCGATCGCGCGGGTGCCCACCACCAACTGGCTCAACTCTTCCACGGTCAACGAAGCCGGCACGTCCGGGCCAAACGCGCGCTTGCTCAACGTGACGTGGATCTCGGCAAGCTGCATGCCCTGCGCAACCCCGGCCAGAGTAGGAAAGATAGTGCCCGAGTGATCGGACAAACCGGCCGGGCACTGGTACCGCTGCGCGATCTCCGCGATGAGATTGAGCCCAACCGACTCGGGCGGACAAGGATAAGCCGACGTGCACTGAAAGATCGCAACCGGGCCAGCGCCCTCCGTACGCAACTGTTCGATTGCGTTGTCGATCTCGGCCCAGTCGCTCATGCCGGTCGACAGCAGAACCGGCTTCGCAGTTGCTGCGATAGCGCTCAGCATCTGAGCGTTGGTCAACTCGCCTGAAGCGATCTTCCAACCCTCAACACCAATCCCTTCGAGTAGGTCGACAGCCTCCAAGGAAAACGGCGAACTCAAGAACAGGAGCGAGCGTGCCTCGGCGTGCTCCTTGAGCGCAGCCCACTGTTCTTGGCTGAATTCCATGCGACGCCAGTAGTCGATCCTGCGGTCGTCCTGCGGTGAAAACCGCACTCGCCAGGGCTCATCCGCAGTGCTCTCGGCAGCGGCGATGTGGGTCTGGAACTTGACCGCATCTGCACCAGCATCGGCAATCGCGTCGATGTAGCTGTGCGCGGTACCGAGACTGCCGTCATGCGCTTGACCTACCTCGCCGACAATCAACGTGTGTCGTTGTTTGGCGTCTTGATCGCTTGCTTGGTTGAACCATTGCTTGAGCGCGAGCGGTTCTTTGGCAGAGGAGACCGACATCTTCTTAAGAGAATCCTAGTTGGGCCCGCAAGGTGGATGGGCAATCAAGTGGTGATGGCGTCGCGCGTGAACGCGTTGGAGGCGGATCGATCTTCCGTCGATCTTACGGAAGATCGCCCTGCCCGTGGTGAAACTCTGCTCGGCGGAACAAAGCGCCTGGCGCGCCAATCAACCGTTTGTGCCTTCGCCTCAGTCCATGACAGCAACATCGAGGGCCCACTAGCTCGCCCGCTGCAGGGACACCAGCTCCGTTTGCCTTGATGCGGCAATCTGCTGCTCGTAGAGCTGTTCGCGCTCCACCCCGTTCATTGAACACATCGGCACCGCCTGCCACTTGCCGTTCTGCTTGACTGCACCCTTGAACGAACACGCCGCCAGGCGATCATCAACCACTTGCGATCGAGGCGCAGCTAGTTCTGCGGCGTTCATAAAGTTGTGCATCACCAGGCTGATCGGTCGTGAGCGACCACGCACAAGATCAAGCGCCGTGCGCACCAGGGACGCGCCGGTGCGCTTTTTGCGCAAGGACCAGAGGTAGCTTGCCACCGCCACTAAGAACAATGGGCGTCGCAACAGCAAACCGGCACGTTGGGCGTTAGCCACCAGGTCAGAGGAACCGCGCGAACCGACCCCACCAAAGACCCGCAGAATCTCCGAAACGAGATGGCGCGCCTCCTTCGAATCAGGCATCAGATCCAACGCGCCAGCTTTGCCGTTCGCGCCAGCTGGGCGCAGCAACACGGCGGCCACACTGCTGCACTCGGGGTGTCCGAAGAGCACGCTGTCGCGAACCAAGTCGAGGTCAAGCGCTCGTGAGAGCGAACTCCAGGCGCGCTCTGGTGTCACCGGGTTGATGGAGTAACGGGTCCGACCGACGTTCGCCTCAGGCTGCACGCTCAGCATGCGGAATGCCACCGCGTTCCTCGGCGATCTACCAAACCACTCAACGATGTCACCCAAGCTGCTGATGTTGGCCTCAGTCACGGTCACCGTGTGCGACGCAGAAATCGGACGCCCGGTGCGCTCAGCGACACCTTCGATCAACTCCACGAATGCATCACGCAACGGATGCAGATCCGCCTCGCGCTTGAGTGACTTGATCGGGTAGCCCGCACGGCCCGCCTGCGTCATATCGATGTGGATCGCCAGCTTGCGCAACCCAGCCTTGCTCACCAAGGCATCAAAGTAGTCTGGGTTCTCAAGCAACACTTGGCCATGCGTCATCAGCATCGGCACCAACCCTTTGCCGGTGGCGTAGCGGATGATCTTGATCAGCTCGTCTGACTGGCCCGCTTTCCAGTAGGCATCCACCACATCACCGCCGGTGATCTGCAAAGCGCCGAACTCGCCGAGTACCGCGTAGTTGGCGTCGATCTGCTCTTGCATCTCAAGAAGCGTAGGCAACGGCGCGCTATTGGCGTTCTTGGGCAAGTAGCAGTGGGTGCAGCCAAAAGAACAAAAGGCGGCGCCCATGGTGTAACCGCAATGGGTCATCTGCCTGCCCACCGCCTGCCTGTCGGTGCGCAGATCAACCGGCAACTCTTCCCAGCGAGCGTCCAGCAACCTTCGCTTGTGGTTGGAGACCGGTCGCAAGAAGCGTCGCAGCGCCCGGCTCCAGACCGACTGTTGCGGTTGGATCGACGAATCCGGTGTCGGTCGGTTGTCGGTGTGCACGTGGCGTCCTTACGAATTGAATCCCGAGCGTTGAAACTGCACGCGTCGGCACCCGTTGTACGGAACCCTAGCCGCAAGTGGATGACCTCTTACGGGACTGTTGGGCGTCGTGGCTAGCGACACGCAGTAATCCGTTCGCGACCTGCGCACGTACTAAGGTGCGTCTGGCGCAAGTCAGCCACCTCAACAAATCTTCCCTTCGGCTGCTTCATCCCAATGACAACGTCAACCACTCAACCATCCGCTCGAGCTCAAGGCCGCATCGCAGCGATCGCAAGTGCATCGCTGCTGCTGATCACGAGCCTTGCACTCAGCGCGCCAGCACGAGCCTCGGACCCAGAGTTCGACCACTCAGACTGGAACTCCGTCGTCTCGACGTTCGTCGACGAGCGCGGCTTTGTCGACTACCAGGCGTTGTCTCAGAACCGCACCAAGTTCGACCGCTACATCGCCTCCGTCCAAGCAACCACTCCCGACTCCAACCCAGAGTTGTTCGCAACTAAAGATCACGAGCTCGCCTACTGGATCAATGCCTACAACGCACAAGTCTTCTTGGGCGTGCTGGATTGGGGCACAGACATCGACAGTGTTTGGTCAGGGCTGATCTCGGGCCGCAACTTCTTCTTGAAACGCAAGATCACTTTGGGCGGTACTAAGATCAGCCTGAAAGCGTTCGAGGACAAGATCATTCGCGAACGCTACGGCGACCCGCGCATTCACGCAGCCTTGAACTGCGCATCCATCAGCTGCCCGCGCCTGCCACAAACCGCATTCGATCCAGCGCAGCTCGATCAGCAACTGGATAGCGCCATCCGAGAGTTCGTCAACTCCGAACAGCACGTCGCGGTCAATGAAGTCGACAGCACCGTGGCGCTTTCAAAGATCTTCGATTGGTTCAAGAAGGACTTCACCGACTACGAGAAGCGCGAAGGTCGTAGCGGTTCTGTGCTCGAGTACATCAACCGCTACCGCGATTCTGCAGCGCAGATCCCTGAGGCCTTCGCCGTGTCACACAGTGCTTACAACAAGGGTCTAAACCGGCAATAGGTGGGCGCGCGGGTTAGGGGCTTCTGTCGGAGAACGGTGCACGTCAAGGCGAGGCGACACTGTGCTTTGCCTGAGGTTCGAGAGTCCTGGCTGGCCTCTGAACGGGTCGCGGCGTGGCATCCGAGGTCGGCTCGACGAATTGGTGAAAACGAAAAGATGCGTGGCCTTTAGTGTCACATTAGGCCACGACCCACGCAGGGTGATGCGATGTGGCAAACTGTTGAGCAAACGCGGAAGGCGTGGTGTCACAGGGCGCAAAGATCCCAAATGGTTGTTCATGATTCAGCAAGTCAATCAGTAGTTGGGCCGCTAGGTGACTCCTGAAGAACTGGAGGTGGCTTTCTCTGATCTGGGTCTGGCCGAAGCGGTGGTGGTGTCTGTTGAGTCGTCTTGCCGCCACTACTCCCTGCCAGCCCATAGAAAGGCCGAATACTCAATCAGTTGCCACCTCTTCTCGGATGGCGAGCCGCAGATCTCTGCTACTCGGATTGGTGCGGATCCAGACGAGTACTTCTGGTATATGCCGTTCGAGGTAGACGACTTCGAGTCGGAGGTCGCCAGGGACGAGGAGTTCAAGAGGTTGTTTGGTGCTGTCGTCCTCCATCCAACTCGAATCGTCCAACGGAAAGGGTTCTTGACTTGGAGCTTTACCGCTGTCTCGGAGGATCCTAGCGGCGACATCGAACTCCATGGAGCCTCCTGCCTCCGGCCCGCGTTTCAAGTACCCCAGATCGAGGGGCGAAGCCGCTGCTACAGATCGGCAGCTCTCGTTTAGAGCAGCCCAGATTAGATCAAGGTGGCAAAGGTCTGGATGAGCGGAACAACCCACTGCAGCAGTCGCCACTCGCGCTAGCGCCATCAGCTATCGTAGTGGGCATGGAGCACTCATCTTCAACCGCCGCGTCCCGTTCGGTGGCGCAGCTGAGCCGAACCCGCTAGCTTGCCAAAGGAGCTTCCACATGGGTGAGATACGAGCGAGCGCTACCGGAGTCGTCGTGGCCGCTCTAAAGATCCTTGGATTGCTAACGGCGTTGGCAACCGTGCGCTCGGGCCTTCAGTTGGTCTCGGTCCGGCTTGGAGGCTGGGGTCCATCCGCAGACATCGGCGGCTACGTGTTCTGGAATGGTCTGTATGTCATCGCATCCGGTGCAGTAGCGCTCGGGCTGCTTCTACGCACAAGGAAGGTTGCTGACTGGGTCTTGGGCCACGAGGGAGAGAGTGTCCTTGAGCTTGGGGCCGCACGAACTCTCGTGCCGGTCGGCCTCGCCATCGCTGGCGCGGTGGTGGCGCTTCGGGCCTTGCCACATGTGGTATCGAACGCCGCAGAGTTGGTCTGGTGGCTTGGAGCGGAAAGGCGCAAGCTCAGTGAGGTGCATCTCGAATCAAGTTGGCCAGACTATTTGTTCTGGGCCGTTTCGCTGGTGGCCGGTCTTCTGGTGGCGCGGCGTGCTTGGGATGCGGTGCTGCTCGCAACCGACTCAAGTGAAGATGATGGCGCGGCAAGCTAACAACCAATTGCTGCAGCAGGCCGGCGCCAAGCCGCCGGCAGGTGAATAGAACTCTTTTCGTTACGTTGCAAGGGACTCGGATGGTTCACCGCCTAGGGAAAGCCCTGATCGTTCTGTTTCTCCTCCTCCCTGCTTCGGCGTCAGCGTGTATGTGCCCATGGTTTGGAGGCTTCTTGCGAACTGCTCCGCACAGCGACGCGGTGCTTCTTGGCGAAGTGCTTTCTCACACGAAGAACTCGCTTGAGTTGAGGGTCATCGAGTCGTGGCGAGGAACGGAGATTCGCGAGACCGTTCGTCTGTGGGGAGACAATGGGGAGCAATGCCGGCCCTACGTGTCTGAGTATCCGATAGGAACCACTTGGGTGTTTGCGCTGTCGGCGGTGACTCCCGAGTTGGGTAAGGGCCTGGCCACCGCCTCAGAAGAGACCGAGATGCAAGCTGAGCGCTCCGAGTACGTGGTCTCTGTTTGCGGCGAGTATTCGTTGCAGGTGTACGCTGGTAGCGCGATGGGCGTCCTTAGAGGAAAGAGTAGGGCCGCCGGGCGAACCGGCATTTCCCTTGCGCGTCTCCGCTCCAAGGTGGCGCGTTGGCCGTAGCGCCTGGTCGCGCCCAAAACAACCAGTGTCTGGACTCCTCCTGATTAGTTCAAGGCCGAAGCATTTGGTTCACGTTGGTTCTCCTCTGGCTCGAGAGCGGCAGCGGTGTCGCAGAGCTCGGGGATGTGACAGCTGTCGTGTCTCCGGCCTCAACTTGAGCATTGTTTGCTCTGGCCATGGTCGGCACATCGCGCGGGCGAAGGCAATCGTTTCGCATCCAGGTCGCCTGGCCCGGAGCGACCCGTCGTCAGGAGTCCATTGGACGACGCTGACGTCGTGCATGGTCTGGGCGCTCCTGGTGGCGGCCTGACCGTTGGGGCGATGGCTGGCTGCCTTGCCGTCGCAGTTACTTCGCGCCAGTGAAAGTCATGGGCCGGCTGTTTCGAGGCAAGATGCTGTCTGGACTCAAGCGAAGATGGCAGTCTCTGACCTTCGGTGGTCCTTTGAGATCGCTCGCGTGTCGATCGGCCTTCGAGCGGCTCCTCGCGCCGCTCTATGAGACTGACTGGATTGTCTACTGTCAG
>JAJCXN010000010.1 GCA_029263415.1 Acidobacteriota bacterium | reverse complement strand
GGCCTTCAAAACCCATAGCCAACATCGCTGGTGACACCCGCAGCTTCGCTCAACACGGTTCTATCTCGAACCCGACATGAGGCGGTCTCTTGAAGTTGTGTCGCTGCGACAGTCGGGCTCAAGATAGAACCCTTTTCGTTGGGCTGCCATGAAACATAGATTCGCAATCTTGACGTTGGTGCTCTTGTGCGCCTGGGCGACCTCTGCTGCTCCAGCCTTTGCTTGTCCGTGTGGGGGCGGCGCTTTTGGCGGCCCCAAGATCCCACGTCTTGATGATGGCCCAGGCCTCGTTGCGCACTACGACGCGGTCTTTATCGCTGATGTCTGGGCGTCGCAGTTTCTAGGTACCGAGCCCGAGGAAAGAGAACCATTCGTTTCTCGTGGGGTCCGCGTAACCGTGCTTCATCCAGTCGAGGTGTGGAAGGGTCCTGAAGTCCCGATCGTCTACGAAGTTGGCGGGTGGACCAGTTGTAGCGCAAGCTTGGAGGCAGGGAAGCGATACTTGATCTTCGCGCGCGAATTGAGATCTGGAGACGTCTTAGGAGAAGCGGGACCGGTGTTTCAGACAACCAGCTGTGACCGCAACATCTTGATCGAAGACGGCGCCAAGCTTCCTCCATGGTTGGAGGAGCTGCAGTCTTGGAGGGCACCGGGAGTAGACGGCCCGGGCTGGCAGTCCAACAACCAATTGCAGCAGACCGGCGCCAAGGCGCCGGCAGCTGAATAGAAGTCCGTTCTGCAGCGCACCCGAGGATCGTGAGGCTTCTGTGTGAATGAGGAGAAGGGCGCCGTGAAACCAAGGCGAGAGGATGCGTATCGCGAGTCAGGTCGAGAGCTGCGCCGCTACATAGACTCATTGAGACATAAGATTCCTGCGCTTGACCGCCAGAGACGCGAAAGCGGACTGGAGGAAGAGTTTGTCCGTCTGAGAAAACTCGAAGGGCACCTTGAGGCGGCGAAAGAGGAGCTAGTCCGCGTCAAGACGCATGAGGACTGACATCGAAGATCGAGCTGTGCGCCCGGTCAGTCAGCTGATGTTGTACCCAGCGAAAGCTTCGCTCGACAGCGCTGCAGAACAACTCACTTCAGCAGTCGCCGCCCGCGCTCGCGCATTCCGCTATTCTGTTGGGAATGAAGATTTCAAATGTAGCCCCAGCGCGCCTGTCAGCGGCGCAGCTGAGCTAAGTCCGTTATGTCGCCTGACATCGCGATGAGATGAGGGTCCGAGTACTTAGCGATCTTCACCTCGAATTCGGACCCCGGGATCTTCCTTGCGTTGACTGCGACGTGATTGTTGTTGCGGGCGATGCCGGTACGAAGCTTCGAGGCGTAGAGTGGGCGCTCTCGTTGCCCCCCGAGACGCCGGTCGTCTATGTGCTCGGAAACCATGAGTACTACGGATCGAAGATCCCGAATCAGCTGCAGAAGATCAGGTCCGCAGCGAGCGGCACTCATGTCCATGTGCTTGAAAACCAAAGCCTCTGCCTTGATGGCGTGACATTCCTGGGGACCACGCTCTGGACAGATTTTCTGCTTTCGGGCGACCGCATGCGGGCCTCTGTCATTGCGCTCGAGGCCCTGGCAGATTTTCAGAAGATCCGCTTGGCTCCGCGCTACTCTCGGTTGCATCCGAACGATCTGGTGCGGCTTCATAGCCAGGCGGTGGCTTGGTTGCGGCGGGAGATTCGAGAGAAATCGCCATCGGTGGTGGTCACGCATCACGCACCCACGCCTCTGTGTCTCGACCCCTCTTCCCGTTCCGACCATCTGTCGGCGGCGTTCGCCTCGGACCTTGACGAGTTGATTCAGAGCACCGCGCCAGCTCTTTGGATCCACGGGCACACTCACCGGAGTGTTGATTTTTCCGTCGGCCCGACTCGAATCGTCTCGAATGCCGCGGGCTACCCAGGCGAAGCAAGCACGGGCTTTGATGCCACCAAAGTAGTCGAGATTTCTCCAACGGACCCGGCGACATAACTACGCACTGCAGCAGTCGCCGCTCGGGCCTGCGTAATCAGTTATTGTGTTGGAGATGAAGATCTCAATTTCAACCGCAGCGTGGCCGCCAACGGCGCAGCTGAGCTAAGTCCGTTGGGCTGCGGGGGAACGTTGAGTTCGTGAGCAGCGCGGTCCTTTGGTCACTCCTCGGCGTGGCACTGGTCTTTGCGTTTGGGCTGGCCTTCCTGTTTTCGTTGGCTCGCCAAAACCGACCCCTGCCGTATTCAGTCGGCAGCTTCGTTGGCCTGCAACGCCCGCTCTTAATCTGGCCGCCTCTCCTTAGGGAGCGTGGCGACATCTTCGTTGGCACGTCCGAAGTTCCACAGTTCATTCAGTTCCGGATGAAGCGTTACAAGTCGCGCCCGAGCGAGCTGCGCTTTCGCATGAGGAACTCTGATGTCGCACGGCCCTTCTTTCCTAAGGCCGTCGCTGCTTTGGAGGCGGCCGGCGTGTCCTTCGAAATGGAGCTGACGAAGAAGCTGAAGAGGCCTCGCGCCGCCGTGGTGAAGCTGCCAGTGGGAGATCCGTTGTTGCCTTCCGCCGCGGCACACCTCTGCCGTACTTCCTTTGAAGGCTCCGGCCTAGAAGAAGCCGAGGTCCAGATTTGCTTGAGCCATGGTGCCTGGGAAGACGTGTCCCTCGAGGCGTTCGAAGAGTTCCCGCCTACACGCGCCGCCCGCGGAGAGTTTTCCTTGGCCGGTGTTGTGCTCTTCCCGTTTCACGTCTGGCGGCGATGGCGGTCGTGATCGGCCCTCAGCCCAACCACGCACTTCAGCAGTCGCCGCTCGCGCTCGCGCGTTCAGCTATCCTGCTGAGCATGGGACACACACTTTCAATCGCAGCGTGCCGTCCAACGGCGCAGCTGAGTTAAGTCCGTTGGGCTGCTAGCGATCGTGGCGAATGGTTTCTATGGGACGCGAGAAGCTTGGGAGACGTTGGAAGCGCCACTTCTTGGTGTGGATTCGATCTTGGAGGAGTTTGCCGCCAGACGGGAGCTCTCCCTTACCAAAAACCACAAGGCTCCAGAGCGTTCCTTTAGATGGGGTGCTCCTATCTCACGCCTGATCCAGATCTATGTGTCTGACGAGAAAGCGCCCCATTTCAACCTCTGGGTCTGCGCGAGCGAAGACCGGAATGGGCGTCGCTTCTGGCGTCGCCAGACGCTCTTGGAAGAAGTGGGTGCAGGCGCTATCGCTTGTGGGCTTCACGATTCCCTCGACGAGGCCTATCGCCTCGCATCGTCTTGGTTGACGAGCGATCTTGAGCCCGTTGGTCGCACCTGACCTCCGCTGAGCCGTTTGAATGCGCAGCCCAACCACCCACTTCAGCAGACGCCGCCCGCTCTCGCGCGTTCCGCTATCCTCTTGAAGATGCGTCGTCCACTTTCAACGTCAGCGTGCCGTCCAGCGGCGCAGATGAGCTAAGTCCGTTCTGCTGCATTGGCGCAATCTGATTGATGAGGAAAAGGGGAAAGCAAGACAAGCAGGGACTCTCGCGCTCGGAACTCGCCGCGGCGAGCATTGAGGTTCTAGAGTCGGGGTCCGACCCCCTTATCGTAGAGCCCCTAACGGACACTACTCGTCGCTGCAGGAAGGCCCTTCTCGGCTCTAGCCTGGTCGCCTTCACGCTCTCTTGGGCCGGTCTTGTTCCGGAGAGGATCGAGGCATTCGGAATCTCGGTTGAGGAGGTCGAGCGGGCGAACTTGCTGTACGTGCTCGCACTGGTAACGGGCTATTTCCTGCTGGCGTTCTTCGCGTACTGCTACTCCGACCTCATGGCGTACAAAGTGAGGGTAAAGAAGAGCCAGATCATGCCCGGCCTCCCGGTTCGCGCACTCAAGGAGCAGGCCGAGCAATTGCGCAAGCAGCCCGTCGATGAAGCGAGCTTTCGATCGTCCGAGCTCACGGGCACGATGTCCGTGATGGAGCACTTCAGAGCAGTGCAGGACGTTCACAAGGCTGTGAAGGTCCGCACGGTTGTGGACGTATTCGTTCCCGGCATCATCGGACTGGCAGCAATAGCCGCTAGCGTGCAGGAGGCAGGGAGGCTTCCGGCGGTACCGGTACTGATCGCGTTCATTGTGCTGGTAGTTGCGATCGTGATCGCACTAGTGCTTCTCTCAGACAAGTTTCGCATCTTCAAGATGCTAAGACCGATGCGGAAGATGAATGAGGAACTGAAGGAATGGGTTGGGTTGAAGAAGAAGTTTCTTTCGCTTGACCCAAACTCTTGGCGCGCCCGGCGCATCAAGCGAAAACTAGAGCGCTCCCGCTTCGGGCTCGGGCGGATGGATGTTGAAGGTAATGCGAACGATTCCTCGGAATGAATGCCGGAGAAGTTCGAAGCGGCATCCCGTTGGTCTTTGGACGCACACTGGATGCAGTCTGACTTCAAGTTTGAAGCGCAACATCGGTAGCTAGCCATAAAGGCACTCCCGTGGTGTTCGAAATCCGAAGCTCTTTCGCGGTCGGTGGTTGAGGACACTGGCAAGCCCGTCACATTCTCTTTGTGTCAGTGGTGCGAGGTCGGTCCGTTTGGGCAGGAACTGCCTGAGTAACCCGTTGAAGTTCTCATTCGTGCCACGTTCCCAGGAGTGGTACGGGGTGGCGAAGTAGTACTTGATCGCAGTCGCCTTTTCGACAGCGCGGTAGTCGTGAAACTCGGTTCCGTTGTCAGCGGTGATGGTCTCGAAGAGCGGCCCTCGCGGCGGACCAAAAACTTCACCCGCTGAGTCATGGTCTTCATGCCTCGATCTTTCAGTTTTCCGATGAGAGCGAAGCCTGTCTTTCTTTCGACCAGCGTGGCCACGCAGTCTTTTGTCCCAGCAGGACCGACCACCGTGTCGATCTCCCAGTGGCCGACGGTCTGGCGCTCCTCTGCAGCGGCCGGCCGTTCGGAGATGTGCCGCTTTCCGGGCAGCTGGCCTCGAGAATCGCTGCTGTTGCGACGCTTCCTTCGCCGCTTGGTTCCCTGGCGAAGATATCTATAGAGCTTTCCTCCGGCCTTCTTGTCTCGCCAGACATGGGCGTAGATCGTCTCGTGGCTGATGCTGAAAATGCCGTCCCTTCGGAATCGCCCAGCAATCTGCTCTGGGCTCCAACCCTCGTGCAGCTTCGTTTCGATTGCTAACCAGTGCTCTTCACAGAAGCGCCGATTTCTCCTGCAACGAGATTGCCTTCCTCTGGTCCGCTAGTCGGCCTTGGTCGGTCTGTAGGCCCCATCAGGGCGGCAGGAGTTGCGAGTGATCTCTCTAGAGACCGAACTCCTGTGGCGCCCCAGGTGCCGGGCGATTTCCGACTGGTTGAAGCCCTCGCGTTTGAGGGCTGCGATCGTGTAGCGTTCCTTCGAGGTGATCTGGATATATGCCACTAGCGGTTCCCCTTTCTTTGTCGTTTGAGGAATCGTGGCACATACCGGGTCGCCTCACTTTTCAATCGTGTTGCACTTACTTCTTGAATTCGCCCTGCCTAACCACCCACTTCAGCAGACGCCGCTCGTGCTCACGCTTTCCGCTATCCTGGTGAATATGCGCCATCCACTTTCAACTTGAGCGTGCCGTTCATCGGCGCAGCTGAGCTAAGTCCGTTATGCACCAAACGTTCTCGCCGGATGAGGTTGCGGAAAGCCTGACGCCAGGGGGTGGGGTCCGCCGAAGAGCCGACGAGATCAAGGAGTACCGGTGCAAGAATCTCGTTGCGGTTCTTGAGTGTCCGAGCGACATCCGGAACCTGGGAACAGTGATTCGAAACGTCAATGCTCTTGGCGTCGAGAAAGCGTACGTGGTCGATCCCCGGAAAGCGTTGCCAGAGGACTGGGACGACATGAGGGAAAGGAAGTCCCTGTCAAAGACGTCGGTGTCGGCGGTGAAGTGGAGCTTCGTAAAGCGATTCGACAGTACGCAAGCCTGCATAGACCACTTGGAGCGGAATCGGTTTGTCTCGGTGGTCACCTCGCCGCACAAGAAGGGCGCCAAGAATGTTGTGCTCCATGAAGCCGACTACACCGTGTTCACGAAACTCGCGGTTTGGTTCGGAAATGAGAAGAGCGGCATCAGTGATCTCGCGGTCGCACATGCCGAAATGTGCCTGAGTATTCCAATGTTCGGAATTGTCGAGAGTTTGAACCTCGGAACGAGCTCCGGCATCGTTCTATATGAGGTTACGAAACAACGCCGCGACTACCAGAGGCGCTACAAGCGTAGCGGGAAACGCCGCCCGAGATCGGGTGCATAACAACCCAGTGCCAGTCACCGCTAGCGCTCTGGCCGTCCGCTATCCTCCTAAGAATGAACATGTCGGTTGCAACCTCAGCGTGCCGCTCAGCGGCGCAGCTGACTTAAGTCCGTTACACCGCATTGGACCATCCACGCCTCTGGATCGTCTAAGAGACGCAGCCATTCATGCCAGCAATCACTGGAACCATCGACCACCGCATCCTTCTGAACTACCGGATCGACCCGGTGGCGTTGCGGCCTCATCTTCCGCCAGAGTTTCGCCCATTGCTCGTGAGCGGCTTCGCGATTGGGGGGATCTGCCAAGTCAGCCTGTCTGGCATGAGGCCGTCGGGGCTGCCGGCGCTTGGTTTTCACAGCCACAATGCCGCACATCGAATCGCTGTTCGCTCATCCGGGGGAAGTGGTGTTTTCGTTTCCCGTCGCGATACCGATTCGTGGCTCAACGCCTTCTCCGGAGGCAGGCTATTTCCTGGTGTTTACAACAAGGCGGCTTTCACGGTCGATGTCCTTGCCGATCACTATGTTGTAAATGTCGAAGAAGGCAACGGGGCGCCGCTCATGCATATCGATGCGGAAGTGGCGGAGGAGCTGGTCCCTGGCTCGGTTTTCAAGGATGTGGACGAAGTGTCGGATTTCTTCCAATTGGGGAATGTGGGGTGGTCGGCTGGCGGTGATCCCGGCACCTTCGACGCTATAGAGCTAGAAGCCGTTGAGTGGCGCATGGAGCCGATGGAAGTGAATGAGGAGTTTTCCTCTTACTTCAGTGAAGGCTCATTGTTTCCCAGCGGAAGCGTCGAGTTCGATAGCGCAATGATCATGCGAGATGTGAGGCACCGTTGGGTCTCACGTGACAACTTGCGCGAACTCTGTTGCTGAACTTCAGCCGTTCCCCGCCCGCGGTGTAACCACCAGCTTCAGCAGACGCCGCCCGTGCCCGCGCGTTCCCCTATCCTCGTGAATATGGACCATCTACTTTCATCTTCAGCGTGCCGTCCGTCGGCGCAGCTGAGCTAAGTCCGTTAGATAGCGCCCGCACCGTCGCGGTAGGATGAGAGCCATGAACCAAGAATTCGATGTAGTCGTCGAGAGAGACTCCGCAGGCAACTATGTGGCTTCCGTACCGAGCCTTCACGGTTGCCATACTCAAGCAAGGTCCCTCGATGAACTTATGGTTCGCGTTCGGGAGGCGATCGAGGTCTGTCTCGAAGAGGCACCGAGTGAGGGCATGGCGTTGGAGTTTGTGGGCCTCCAGCGCGTTTCCGTGCCCGCGTGAGTCGCTATCCGGCGGTGACAGGGAAGAGCTGCTGAAGGCCCTGGGGCGGCTTGGATTCGAGGTCAAACGAACGAAGGGCAGCCACCACTTCGTGCGGCATCAAGACGGGCGTTCCACGGTTGTGCCGGTTCACGCAGGTGAGACGATTGGGCCGGGGCTACTAGCCAGAATTCTTCGCGACACCGAGCTGAACCGTGAGGATCTTCATGAGCATCTCTGAGAAGCGCAATCTAACAACCAGTATCTGGACTCCTCCATAGATTCCAAGGCAAATCGTTTCTAAGTCATTCTGGTGCTCCTGGTTTTTGAAAGCAGCATTCGAATCGAGTGACGACGGTAGGTATAGGACAGCAGTCGTATCTCCGGCCTCTGATGTGAGCA